>CAWEMK010000012.1:0-62061 GCA_963810125.1 uncultured Alphaproteobacteria bacterium | reverse complement strand
AGCCGCCGTCGACAAGCTCGCGTGGGACGATAGCGTCAAGTCACTGATCGCGACCCCGTCCGTCCTCACGATGATGAGCAGCAAGCTCGATTGGACGCAAAAGCTCGGCGATGCTGTTCTTGCTCAACAGCCGGACGTGATGGATGCGGTCCAGCGGCTGCGGACAAAGGCACAGGCGAACAACAAGTTGCAGTCGACCAAAGAACAAAAGGTTTCGGTCAAACAAGAGCAAAGCAAGCAGGTCATCGTCATTGAACCTGCAGTCCCTGATACGATGTATGTGCCCTACTACGATCCCGGCGTGGTTTACGGCGGCTGGCCATATCCGAGCTATCCGCCGTACTACTTCCCGCCGCCATACGGATATGTCCCCGGCGCGATCCTGGCGACAGGAATAGCGTTCGGCGCTGGCGTCGCCGTCGGCCGCTGGGCATCCGGTGGCTATTGGGGCGGCGGTGTGAATTGGGGCGGTAATAATATCAACGTCAATCGCAACACCAACATCAACAACATCAATGCCGGCGGTAACTGGCAGCACAACCCGCAACATCGGCAGGGCGTGAAATACAACAACACGGGCGTCCAGCAGAAATTCGGCAATAACAACGTCCGTGGCGGCAGCCAGGACCGCAACGACTTCCGCGGCCGCAGTGGCGATCAGGTGCTCAAGCCAGGCGGTGGACAAGCCAATCTTGGCGACCGTGGCGGCGCCGGCAATCGTCCGGGTGGCGGTGGCAGTGGTGCTGCTAATCGTCCGGCCGCGGGCGGCGGAGCTGCCAATCGCCCAGGCGGCGGCAGCGGTGCTGCTAATCGCCCAGGCGGTGGCGGTGGTGCTGCCACTCGGCCGAGCGCGGGGCAGCGCCCCGCCGGTGGCGGCGGTCGAGGCGGCGGTAACGCCCTCGGGAATGTCCAGTCCGGCAGAGCGGCCACTGCGCAATCTGCGCGCGGCCACGCCAGCATGGGCGGCGGCGGCGCGCGCGCAGGAGGCGGCGGTGGCGGCGCACGGGCCGGAGGCGGCGGCGGTGGCGCGCGCGGCGGAGGTGGCGGCGGCGGTGGTCGCGGCGGCGGAGGCGGTGGTGGACGGCGATCCGATATCACGCTCAAGCACGACATCGTCCTGCTCGGTCATCTCGACAACGGCCTCGGCTACTACCGGTTTGCCTATGACGGCAGCAGCAAGCCCTATGTCGGCGTCATGGCGCAGGAAGTGCAAGCCGTCAGGCCGGATGCAGTCGTGCGCGGTCCGGACGGCTATCTGCGTGTCTTCTATGACCGGCTCGGCGTCCGGTTCCAGAGCTACCAGCACTGGATTGCTTCGGGCGCTCGGGTACCGGCCACATCAGTTTCACATTGATATGACTTCACGAAAGCGCTTGTGATCGAGGATGCCATGAACAGAACTCTTGTCTCATTGACGATTGCCGCGCTCCTGTGCGCAACGGCAAACGCCCAGCAAGCATTCAAGACACCCGACGAAGCCGCCAGCGCTCTCGCCGGCGCGGCAAAGGCGGGTGACCCCAAAGCCATCGTGACGGTCCTCGGCCCTGACGGCGTCGATATCGTATCCTCGGGCGACCCGGTCGCCGATGCCACGACACGTGAGAAATTTGTCGCCGCTTACGACGCGAAGCACCAGATCACGATGGAAGGCGACAACAAGGCGATCGTTGTCATCGGCCAGGAGGACTTTCCCCTCCCGATACCGCTGGTCCGCAAGGATGGAGCCTGGCGCTTCGACACTGAAGCGGGCCGGGAAGAAATTCTTTTCCGCCGCATCGGCAAAAACGAGCTTGATGCTATTCAGTCAAGTCTCGCTTATGTCGACGCGCAAAACGAATACGCCGAAAAGGATCGCACCGGCGCGGGCAAAGGTCTTTATGCGCAGCGCATCGTCAGCAGCGCCGGCAAGAAGGATGGGCTGTACTGGCCAGACGCTCAGAACAATGACACAAGTCCTCTGGGCGAGCTCATCGCCAAGGCAACCACTCAAGGTTATCGTACGGGTGGCGGGCGCACGCCCTATCACGGCTACTATTTCAAAATTCTTACAGAACAAGGATCTGCAGCTCCCGGCGGCGAACTGGACTACGTTGTGAAAGGCAAAATGATCGGCGGCTTCGCGCTGGTCGCCTACCCTGCCGAATACAGAAACTCCGGCGTGATGACATTCATCGTCAATCACACCGGGACGGTTTATGAGAAAGACCTTGGTCCGAACACTGCCAAACTTGCCGAGCGAATGACGGCTTACAATCCTGACGGTACCTGGCATAAGGTTGAGTTGCCGACCGCCTCAAAATAGTCGGTCCGCCAAATAAAGGCGGTTCGCGATGGTAGCGTCTGCGTCCGCTCAGTGCGCGCGCCGAAACATTGCGCACGATCAGTCGAATGTTGCCGTCAACGGATTTAATTCAAAAAATGAGACAGCTATGTCCATTGCTGCTCCTCCTCGCCCTTGCCGGGTGTGCGTCATCAGGTGACTGGTTTCACCGGGACGAACCCAGGCCAGAGCCCCCGACCAGCCAGGTCATTCCCCAGGACGCTCCATCGCAGGCTGCTCCCCAGGCCGCCCCGAACAGGAGCAATTTGTCTCCAGCAGCCACCGCCGCAGCGCCTCCGGCCGACGCGAACGAGAGCGCGGGCGAGCTCATGGATTGCGTGACGGAATCCTGCAAAATCAATTGCTCGCCAAAAGTGGCGGCACGATTTAGGCCAAAATGGTGCGCGCGTTTTAAAGAGCCGCTCTGACGCCTGAATGGCGTCAGCCAACATACGTAACGCCCACAATGATCGGCCCCAGCACCGTCAGAACGATGTTGGCAATGGCATAAGGAACGGCGACGCCCAGAACAGGCGTCTGACTTTCCGCAACTTCGCAGCAGCCCGTCACCGCAGCGTCGACTGTCATGGCGCCAGCGAGCGCACCGCAGATAATGACCGGGTTCATGTGCAAGACCCGATGCGCGAACAATGTTCCGACCACCAACGGCGTCAGCGTTACGGCGACGCCCACCATCAGCAGCGTCAGGCCGTGAGCCTGTATCGCCGTCCAGGCCGCGGCGCCGCTCACCAAACCAATAGATGCGACGAAACCGCCCAACCCGATATCGATGAGTGTTTGCTGCGCCGCCGGCGGTATCGCTCCGACCGTCGGCCGACGAGAATGATACCAGCCACACACAAGCCCGGCCACCAGTGCGCCGCCCCCGCCGCCAAGCGTGAGCGGGACCGAACCGACGGTGACACTCAGCAAGCCAACCAGCAGGCCAATCGCAAGGCCAAAGCCGGCGAAAGCGACATCGATGCGGTCGCCGGCTCGCAGCACCTGCCCAACTCTGGCTGTCGCTCGGCTCAGATCGCGCGACAAACCGACAAGCGTCATGACATCGCCGATGTAGATGCGTGTCCCGGGGCTTAGCGGCACCTCCTGCCCGTGCCGTACCAAGGAACGCAAGAATACTCCGCGAGCATCATCCCCGATTCGCTCGACGATTTCAGCCAAACTCCGCCCATGCAGCTCACGGGACGACACAAGGAGCTCGAGCACCTCGCCGGGCACAGAACTCATGACGCGCTCGCCCGCAATTTCAGGGCCTATGATCGGATGAGCGTCGATAACGGCAACTGTCGGCCCGGCAAGCAGAATTTCGTCGCCTGCCTGAAGACGCGTATCAGGACGCACCTCAACGTCTGTCTCGCCGCGCAATATCCGCTCGACGACAACGCGCCGTCCGATTTCTTCTTCGATCTCGCATGCGGTCCGGCCTGCCGCTACTGAAACCTGGTAGGCACGGGCCTGAAATTTTCTATACAACAGATTTTTGGCCCTCGGTTCGGCGCCGCCCGACATTTCTGTTTCGAGTTTCCGCGCTTCCTGCTTCAGGTTGACCCCCATCAGCAGCGGCGCACCCAGCGGCACATACAGCAAAACCAGGATGTAACCCAAGATGTAGGTGACGGCATATCCGGCGGCGATGTTGGCTTGTTGTTGTTGCAACACGTTGTCTGGAAGGCCGAGCTGCGACAAAGCGCCAGACGCCGTACCCATCATCGATGATTGAGTGAGGCTGCCGGCTGCAACACCGGCGGCGGTGCCCGAATCAAACTTCAGCGTGAATGCGAATGCGAGCACAACAGCAAGGCCCGTCACGCCGATCACCAGCGCCAAAACGACTTGCGCAAGCGTCCGCACGCTCAGCGAGGCAAAGAACTCAGGACCCGATCGATAGCCGATCGTGAAAACGAAAAGGCTGAAGAGAATCGACTTGAGCAGCGAGGGAATGGCAAACGTGCCAAGCTGGCCCAGAATAACCGCGACGATCAAGGTACAAGCCGTGGCGCCGACCGAAAATCCGCCAATGCGCAATCGCCCGAGCAATGTCCCGATCGCAATCGCCAAAAAAAGAAAAACTTCTGGCCCGGTTTTGACGACGTGTTGAACGAAGGACATCACAACCCCCATTCTGGCCCATGCGGCGAATGCCTATGGACAAGCACTAAAACGAGGCCGGGGCGTCACCCCCGGCCAAACACCAGCTCACTTTTTTGACGCGCCTTTCGACGCTTCGAACCTTTCGCGGTAGCCGCGCGCGATGGACCGGACACCGCGTCCGATCTCTTCGTACGCTTCATCGGGCAGGTTGGCCAACGACACACGAAGCGACCAATTGGGAGCCTCAAATCCGCCGCCGTTCAGCAACACGATTCCGTGTGCCTCGGCCAATTGGAAGGCGAGGTCGAGCGGGTGGATATTCTTCTTCAGGTATTCAACCGCTTCATCGCCTATGTTCTTGCGGGCCCAGAACTCGAAATCGATCAGGGCGTAATAGGCATCGAAGTTCGCGTTTGGAGGAACCTCGAGGCCCATGCCTTCCAGCAGCGCTAAAATACGCTTATGGACGATCTCCATGCACGCCTTCTGGTAGTCTTTTTTGGCGTCCATCAGCTCGTAGAGCGAGAACATGGTCATCATCACCTGCTGCGGCAGCGAGAGCCCCGCAGTGTGGTTGAGAGCAATGTCACGGCTGTCGGCAACGATACGATCGATGAACTTCAACTTGCGTGGTTCGAGGGTTAACCCGCCGTAACGCTTGTCCAGCGCTTTCACATGTTCGGCCGGCAGCTTCGCGATCATGTCGTCAAAGATGTTTTTCTCGTGGACCGCGATGGTGCCCAGGCGCCAGCCGGTGCAGCCGAAATACTTGGAATAAGAATAGACGCCGATGGTGTTATACGGGAGCTCACCGAGCAGCGAGCGGAAATCGTTGACGAACGTTCCATAGACGTCATCCGTCAGCAGCATCAGGTCGGGTCGCTTGGTCTTAACAAGGTTCACGAGCTTGGCGATCGTTTCCCGGCTCATGCCCATTCCGCTCGGATTGCCGGGATTGACGACGAAGAACGCCTTGATCTTCGGGTCTTCCAGCTTCTTGAGTTCAGCGTCGGAGTACTGGAAACGATTCTCCTGCGGAGCCGCGATGTTCACGACCTTGAGGGCGTAGTCCTCCAGGTGCGTCATCTCGATGTAAGGCGTGAAAATCGGCGTGCCGAGTGCGATCGTGTCGCCGGGAAACAGCAGCCTATTGGCTTTCAGCGATTTGAAGATGTAGCACATCGCGGCGGTGCCGCCTTCGACCGCATAAATGTCAAACTTGCCGGCTGGGTGCGGTTTACCGCACATCGCCCACAACAGGTATTCGTGCACAATCCGCTCGTTGTGGACCAGCATGCGGTCAGGCACGGGATAGTTGTCGCCGATGATCGAATCGACAAGCTCGTGGACAAATGCATCCGGCTCAAACTTGAAGGTCTTGACCGCAAAACTCACCATTGCTGAAAGAAAGTCGGCGCCTGGCATGTCATCGTGTTTGGCAAGCCATGCGGTGAGGCGCGCCGCACTGCCCTTGGCTTCCGGCATCCCGCCAATTCCGGGGGAGAGCTCCATCACCCGCTTGCTCTCGGTGATAGCGAACTGGCCGAGCAGGAAGAAACCTTCGCGCGGGGTGGTCGCGACCCAGTTGGGATTGCCACGGCCAGCATTCAGGAACGCGGACTGTGTCGTCTTGGACGTTTTCTTGGCGAGATCTATGAGCTCGTTCTTGATCTCAAACGGACCCAGAGCCTCGAATTTTTTCAGCGTGAGAATGTCGGCCATGGGTCGCTCCCGATTTTAACTGTGTTCAAACCTAAAATGGCGATCGGGTGGCTGTTCGCCTCTAGCTCAGCAACATGACAAGGACCATTCCCCAGATCGTCAGCAGCGTGTTGCCGACCGCGTAGGTCACCGTATAGCCAAGCGCCGGGATCTGGCTTTTGGCGGCGTCGCAAACCATGCCAAGCGAGGCGGTCGTGGTGCGCGCACCAGAGACAATGCCGAGCAACAGGGCGTCGTGGAATTTGAAGACGTACTTGCCGACGAACATGCCCAGGATCAGCGGGACCGTCGTCGCCACCATGCCCCATGTGAAAAGACTGAAGCCGAGCTTCTGCAGGCCCGCCACGAAGGCCGGTCCCGACGAGATGCCGACAATAGCGATGAAGATGTTGAGCCCGACCGAGTTCATGAACCACACAGTGGGAGACGGTATGCGTCCGAAGGTCGGCTTTACCGAGCGCAGCCAGCCAAAGAACAGGCCGGAGAACAGTGCGCCGCCGGCGGTGGACAGCGTCAGCGGAATTCCGCCCACCTTGTAGACGAAGGCACCGAGCAGCGCTCCGATCGTGACGGCCCCGCCGATGAAGGCGACGTCCGCTATATCGGTTGCCCGATCAACGACACCGATCGCCTTGGTCGCCCTCGCGATGTCATTCGTGCTTCCGACCAGCGTAACAACGTCGCCGCGGTTCAGCTTGGTGTCCGGGAGGATCGGGATTTCGGTCGCGATCGCGCCTCGCGCAATCTTGCGCAGGAAAATGCCGCGCGCCATCGGCCTGGTAGCAATTTCTGCCAGCGTCTTGCCATCGACGTCCTTGCTGGTGACGTAGACGTCAACACCTTCGGCAGGCACCGAGAGCAACTCGCGGTCTTCGACCTCTTCCGCCGCTGCACCGAGCACGTTGACCAGTACTTCGCGGCGCCCCGCTACGGCGAGGATGTCGCCAGCCTGAATCACCGTCTCGGATCCAGCTTCGATGATCTGGCCGTTGCGGCGGATGCGCTGAACAAAGACACGCTCGTTCGGCAGCAACGCTTCCGCCTGTGCCGCGGTCTTGCCGACCGCAGGCCCGTCCTGCTTCACGCGATAGGCGCGCAGATCGAACTGATGCCAAGCCGTGCCGGCTCCCGTTGCGGCCCTCTTGCCGCCGCGTTCCTCTTCGTAGCGCTTGCATGCCTCGACGAGATTGATGCCGAGCAAGGACGGACCGACCAGCGCAATGATGATGGCTGAGCCGACCGTGCCGAAGATATAAGTGACCGCGTAGGCGACCGGCATCATGTCCAGCATCGGCTTGACCTGATCGGCGGCAAGGCCGGCGCGATTGATGGCGTCAGTGGCAAGACCCATCGAAGCAGAGATCGTCTGTGAGCCGGCATAAAGGCCCGCGGCGGCGCCTAAATCGTAGCCGAGGAACTTGGCGATGGCGAACGGCACGAGCAGGCAGAACACGCACTGGACCACCGAGAAAACTGCCTGCGGAACGCCATCTTGCGCGATGCCGCGCACGAATTGCGGCCCTACTCCGTATCCGATGGCGAACAGGAACATCAGGAACGCAAATGGCTTCAGCGGTCCTGTGACCGTGATGCCGATCTGCCCGATGATGACCGCCGCGACCAGCGTCGCGGTCACCGCGCCGAGGCCAAGACCTTTGTAGGTAAAGGAGCCGAAGTAATAACCAAGGCCTAATGACAGAAAGATCGCAATTTCCGGATAGCTTTTTAGCGTCTGGAAGAACCAGTTGATCATGATGTCACCCGATTATCCTTTACGAGGTGGGGCTCAGCCGATGTTCAGCGTCGTTTCGACGATAGTCACGCCGCGCGTTTTGGCGACACGCCGGCAAGCTTTGCCAAGGCCTCCGCACGCACCAGTTTCAATCCCTCTGTAGCGTCGTAACCGTGGATCTCCTTCACATCTAACTTGCGCATGAAGTCGATCGTCTCCTTCGTAATCACTTGGCCCGGCACCATGATCGGGAATCCCGGCGGGTAAGGAATGACGAAGTTTGCAGAGACCAAGTCCGGGCCGCTCTTCAGCCGGCGATCAATCTCGGGGTCCGCCAGCCGGATATATTCGCAACCGGCAGCGTCGTAGGCCGAATAGAATCCGCTGCGAATGTCGCCTTCATTGGTCCGCTTACCGGAATCTTTCCGGAAACTTGCATGGAAGTGCGAGAAGTTCGGCAAATCCGGCACGTCGGTCATCAGACTCTTGACCCGCTCATTAAAAGTTTTGCGCACATTCGGACCGCCCTGAGTGAGGCGTTGATCGATATCGTGACTGATTTCCACGAGGACGCGGATCAGGTGCGCCACGTCACTGCGCGTATTGTTGATATTGGATTGCAACAAGACCGAATTGCGCGAGGTCTTGTTGAGCTGAATGTTATAACGGCTGGCCAGCAGCCCTTTGAATTGGGTGCCGTCGAACCCGGCGGTCCCGCAGACAAGCGTCATCCGGGTTGGATCGAGACAGAATTCGTCGTCCTGCATACTCTTGAGCGCGATGGCCCAGTTGGAACCTGGGGCTAGAAAATCAGTGAACCCACTTTGCCGGTACTGCGCCGGCACCATGCCGTCGGCGCCGAGGATGCGGAAATATTTCGAGATCAAGGGATGCGACGCCACGGCCTGGCGTATCGCGATCGCCACCTCGATTGCGTTGCCGACCAGACCGTAGCCTTCCAGCTCCATCTGCCGGCGCGCAACATCAAGACTGGCGATCAATTGCTGATTCGGACTCGTCGAGGCGTGCGTGAAGACCGCCTCATGGAACTGAGCCTCGACGGTATGGAAATCGATATCCTTGACCAGCAGCATCGAACCTTGCCGCAGAGCGGACATCGACTTGTGCGTCGAGTGGGTCTGATACACGCGCAGATGCACCTGAGACGGATCCGGAATAAGCCGCGTGTTCAACAATTTTTCAGTCGACGGGCTCTTGCCGAGTTCGGCTTGCTGTTTCTTGTAGGCTGCCACGGAGTCCGGATCGCTCAGCCATGCCTCGATGTCGTTGGCCGCGCCCATCGCGGTACGTGGGCGCAGAAACGGCGAAAATCGGGCAAATCCGAACCACGCTTCGTCCCACAGGAAAATCAGGTCTGGCTTGATCGCCAGGCACTCTTCCATGACACGGCGCGTGTTGTAGATGTGGCCGTCAAAGGTGCAATTCGTCAGGTCCAGCATCTTGACCCGGTTCAATCTGTTTTCAGCTTTCAGATTGAGAAGCGCTTCCTTGATGGTGCGGAGTGGCACTGCGCCATACATCGAGTATTCCGTCATCGGGAATGCATCGACATAAAGCGGCTGCGCGCCTGCCAGCACCATTCCGTAGTGATGTGACTTGTGACAATTGCGGTCGACGATCGCGATGTCGCCTGGCCCAAGGAGCGCCTGCACCGCCATTTTGTTGGATGTGGAGGTGCCGTTGGTGACGAAGAACACGTGGTCCGCGCCAAAAGCACGCGCGGCTTTCTCTTGTGCAATTTTGATGTTGCCGGTCGGTTCCAGCAGACTGTCGAGTCCGCCAGTGGTTGCGCTGCTCTCGGCCAGGAAAAGCGTGGGCCCGTAAAACTCGCCCATATCGCGAATCCAATCAGACCTGAAGACGGACTTTCCGCGCGCTATCGGCAGCGCATGGAAGGTACCAATCGGCCGCTGCGCATATTTTTTAAGATTGTCAAAAAATGGCGTGTCATAGCGATCCTGCACGCCTTCGAGAATTGCCAAATGCAACTCAAGCAACTCTTCCACGGAGTAAAAAATTCGCCGGGCCACGCCCGCTTTCGGATCGCCGGCCAATTCCTCAACCCGCCGATTCGAAACGATGTAGAGGTCGAGCTCGGGACGCACCTTCTTCAGTAGTTGCGCCAATTGTAGCGCCGACATTTCTGTCTTGTATTGCTGCTCCATTGATGCGGAAAGGGTGCGTAACACAGGCGCGTCGTGGCGCGAACGGAACACGAAGCCCTCATTTATGACGACAGCGGCGATGTCGGGATTGAGCATTGTTGCGCAAAATGCATCTTCAACGCTTCCGACAATCACCGGCTCATAGACGAATTGATCAAGTGGACGGCGGAGCCTGCGCCACTCGGCACAAAAACCCGGCCAACGCTCGGCCGGCATGCCGGTAACGATCAATGTTTCGAAATACGGCCGATGTAATTCACCGCGACCAAGGGTCGGAGGCAGGATATCCGGCATTGCGCCGTCGCCTTCGTCATTCACTTCCCAATCGCCCGCGTGCCGACGAAATGATCGGGTCAGCAACGCTGTGCTAATCCGCCTCACAAGTTCGTGAGTAGACCGCGCATCGTCTGCAGCCGCCCTGTCGCGCAACGCTTCCAAAAGATGGGGGCCCGGATAGGCGTGATATTCTTCGGTTGCCGCCAGTTCGGCGAGCAAGGCCTCAAATTTTGTCCGATTTTCCTTGCCGGCCACCCATGCTTGCGCCGCGTCCTGCAAATCCCGCCATCGATCGGCTCGCGCGCCTGGCCCCGAAAAAAACTGGTCGATCCTTCCTTCGTGGGCCATCGGTTCCTTCGCCATAGTCGCCGTTCCCCTTGTTTCGAGGTCGTGCAACAGTGCCAGCTATCAGACGGTGCAGCCTTGACGTATGTCAACTCTTGAATTCTGCTGAGCCAATAGATGTGACGCGTGCCCTCGGTGGCCAAAATGGTCGACGCAAATACCGGGGCCGAGCGAGCAGCCGTAGCAGCGACGTTTTATAGGTTTCCTCGAGGAAGAGTGCCGTGCGCCCAAATCGGCCTCAAAGAGTAAATTGCAGTCAAATCCACCCAAGCCCGACAAGGTGCTGCAAATGTTATCGGATACCACCCTGTCAGGTGACCGCGGCACGCACTGTTTACTGATGAAAAAGCGGGCTAGTCTCAAAGATCGTTTCAAAGAACGGGGTATCGACTCTTGAGATACTTTGACCACATTGAGGGACGCCATGACTGAGCAGCTCAATCCAGCTGCGACCCACAATCTTCCGGCGTTTATAACTGCGCCAGGTGAGACCGATGTACTCATGGTCGTCATGGCCATTATCCTTGGCGTATCCATCCTGGGTTTCGGCGTGCTTTACTTCCGCTTGCATTCGTTGCCCGAGCAAATCGCACACAAAGGGCAAAAGGTACAATTCGAGATTGTCGCCATCCTTGGCCTGATCGCGCTCTTTACCCACATGCACATTTTCTGGATCGCCGGGCTGCTGCTGGCGTTCATTGACCTTCCGGACTTCGGCGGTTTCCTGGGCCGCATCGCCGGCTCAGTCGAGAGGATGGCCGGTGTAAAGCCGGGTGCAGGCGCCGAGGGTGTGCCGGGCCGCACGCCGCCGCACGTAGCGCACGACGACCATGCCGACGAGGAAGCACCTACCCCGCGAAAACCCGCGCGGGTTGCCACGGGCAAGAAGGAACTCGACCATGCTTGAGATGCTTCTGTGCTCGTTGTTCACCCTGCTCCCCGACTATCTCTATCGCCGCTATGTCCAAGGAAAGCGGTTCGGCAAGGAAATAACGTTCTACTCGGTATGGTTCGAGCTCCGATGGGGTATCACTGGCTGCCTCGTTCTAACCGTGCTCCTGATCACAACCGTATTCTACAACCACCCGGCCACCACCAACGTGACCCTCTTCTTCCGCACCGTTCCAATCCTGCCCGAGACGAACGGTCGCGTTGCCGAGATCTTCATCAGCGGCAACGGCAGTGGCGCAATCGCCAAAGACGCCCCGATTTTCCGGCTGGACAACTCGAAACAGAAGGCGGCGGTCGAATCGGCGCAACGCAAGATTGCCGAGGTCGAAGCGCAATTGCTGGTGGCACGGACTGACGTGGTCAAAGCCGATGGCCAGCTGCAGCAAGCCAAGAGCGAGCACCAGCAGACGCTAGACGAACTCGAGACAAAACAGGAGCTAAACCGCCGCACCCCGGGTAACGTTGCGTTTCGCGAGATCGAACGCCTGCAAGAACGAGAACGGGGCCAGCTCGGCGCGATCACTGCCGCAACCGCCAGTAAACAGAATGCTGAGGAGCGAATATCAGCTCTGTTGCCGGCCGAGAGAGCGACCGCGGAAGCCGAACTTGCCCAGGCCCAGGTCGAGCTGGACAAGACGGTCGTCCGTGCCGGTGTGAGCGGACGCGTGGAGCAGTTCTTTCTGCGGGTCGGCGACATCGTCAATCCGCTGATGCGTCCGGCGGGAGTCTTGATCCCCGAAGGAGCCGGTACTCGAGCTTTGCAGGCCGGTTTCGGTCAGATCGAGGCTCAGATCATGAAAGTCGGAATGGCCGCGGAAGTCACCTGTGTGTCCAAACCATTTACGGTCATCCCGATGGTCGTGACGGCTGTGCAGGACTACATTGCCGCCGGACAATTTCGTGGCGGTGAGCAGCTCATTGATGCGCAGCAAGTATCCCGGCCCGGCACCCTTCTTGTTTTTCTTGAGCCGCTTTACAAAGGGGGGCTCGACGGCGTGACCCCCGGCAGCAGCTGTATCGCCAATGCCTATTCGAGCAACCACGACCAAATTGTTTCGAAAGACACGGGTGCCTTTAAGGCTTTCGCTCTCCATGCCGTGGATGCGCTAGCGCTTGTGCACGCCTTGATCCTGCGGCTCCAGGCGCTAGTGCTTCCGTTCCAGACGTTAGTGTTCGGCGGGCATTGATCCCGGACGGGTGCTTGGCCTTGCCCCGGGTCTTAGTCTTTCACGAACCGCTTGGAAGACAACGTACAACGGCGGGATCGCGAAAATTCCGATAAACGATGCGAAAATCATGCCGCCGAACACCGGCGTGCCAACGTTTCTTCGCGCCAGCTCCGATGCGCCGGTCGCCAGCACCAAAGGAAGAAGTCCGAGGATGAAGGCAAACGATGTCATCATCACGGGCCGGAAGCGCAACCGCGCGCCTTCGGTGGCGGCCTCCAGCAGAGGAACGCCCTTTTCTCGCTGCTCCTTCGCAAATTCGACGATGAGAATGCCGTTCTTTGCCGCCAGGCCAATCAGCACGACCATGCCGATCTGCCCATAAAGATCGAGCGTCAGCCCACCGAGAACCACCGCAATAAACGAGCCGAGCAGTCCGACTGCGACCGACAACAAGACGGGAACTGGTATCGTCCAGCTTTCGTACAGCGCGACCAGGAACAGATACGCAAACAGAACAGCAAACCCGAGGATTATCCCGGTCTTCCCTTCCGCCCGCTTTTCCTGAAACGCGGTATCCGTCCACTCGCCGCCATAGCCTTGCGGCAACGTGCGCGCCGCCACCTCTTCCATAGCCTTGAGCGCTTGCCCCGACGAAACGCCCGGCGCCGGGCCACCTTGAATGGTGACGGCCTGCCGGTTGTTGTAACGGATCGAGCCGGGCGCACCCACGACGACACTGACTTCAGCCAAGCTTCGCATCGGAATCATCTTTCCGTCTGCGCTCTTCACATTGATCCGATAAATGTCATCGATGCGCGCTCGGTCATTCGCTTCCGCCTGCACCTGAACCTGCCAGGTCCGGCCAAACAAATTCATGTTGTTGACGAAATATCCGCCGAGCGAAGCCTGCAGTGCCTGAAAGACCGAGTTCAAGGAAACGCCGAGGATCTGCGCCTTGTCGCGATCGATATCCAGAAAGATCGACGGGTTTGTCGCAGAAAAAGTCGAGAAGACACGATTGAGCCGCGGATCTTGGTTTGCGGCAATGATCAGGCCGCGCACCGCCTGCGCAAGATCCTTTGGGTCACCTCCGCGAAGGTCCTGCAGGACATAAGCAAACCCGCCGCCGGTCCCGAGGCCGAGGATGGGCGGCGGCGCCAGCGGGACAACCGTGCCACCCTGGATCTGGCGGAACTGCGTACCGAGTCTGGCGATCACCTCGCGAGCACCAAGTGACGACTCTTTGCGATCCTCAAACGGCTTGAGAGTAACGACCAGGAACCCCGCATTCGGCTGCGAATAGTTGTCGATAAAATTCAGGCCGATAACGGCCGTGACGTCAGCGACGGCCTTTTCCTGGCGCAGGATGGCCTCGGCTTGCTCGATGACATCCGTCGTACGGGCAACCGAAGCGCCTCCCGGCGTTTGCGCGACAACGAAAAAGGCCCCCTGGTCGTCCTCCGGCAGAAATCCCGTGGGTGTTATTTTCGCCAGTCCAACGACACCAAGACCGCATACGCCGACCAGTACCAGCCCGATAATCGACATGCGGACGAGCCGCGCAACGACCACGCCATAGCGATCGCGCACGGCGTCGATCGAACGCATCACTTTTCCCATGATGCCGCCGCGTGGCCCGTGATGCGGCCGCAACAGGACGCCACAAAGCGCAGGAGAAAGCGTGAGAGCATTGATTGCTGACAAAAACATTGAAACGGCGACCGTGACCGCAAACTGCCGGAACAACTCACCGGAAATGCCGGGTATGAACGCGACAGGCACGAACACCGATAGCAGCACGAGCGTGATAGCGATGATCGGCGCCGTAATCTCCGACATGGCACGTTTCGTCGCATCCGCCGGTGAAAGCTCGGGGTGTTCTTCCATCACCCTTTCGACGTTTTCGACGACGACAATCGCATCGTCGACCACGATGCCGATCGCCAGAACAATGGCCAACAGCGAAACGGAGTTCGCCGAGTAGCCGACGGCCAGCAATGCGATGAACGTGCCGATGAGGCTGACTGGCACCGCCAGCGTCGGAATGAGCGTGGCCCGCACATTGCCGAGGAAAAGAAAGACGACGATCACAACAAGAATGAAAGCTTCAACAAGGGTCTTTTGCACCTCGTGGATGGTGTCTTTGACGAAAACGGTCGGATCATAGGTAATTTTCCATGCCAGATCTTCCGGGAACGCCTTTTGTAGCTCCTCGATCCGGCCGCGGACGGCATTGAGTGTCGCAATGGCATTGGCGCCGGGCGTTTGATAAATCGCGATCGCTGCCGCTGGGCCACCATTGAGCCGCGTTTCACGATCAAGATTCGATGCTCCCAGTTCTACTCTCGCGACATCGCGAAGACGCAGCACAGAGCCGTCTGGATTGGTCCGAATGACGATGTTTTCGAATTCGGGGACCGTGCTGAGCCGGCCCTTTGCCTGGATATTGAGTTGCAGCTGCTGATCATTTGCTACCGGACGGGCCCCAATCCGTCCGGCCGCCGCCTGGATATTCTGTGACTGGATTGCGTCGATGATATCGGCTGTCGTCAGGTTGAGGCCCGTCAAGCGATCGGTCTGAACCCACGCGCGCATTGAATAGTCTTGGGGGCCCCACAGGTTTGCATCGCCGACACCGGGCGTGCTCTTGATCTGGTCAAGAAGATTGATGGTGACGTAATTCGAAAGATACAGCGGATCATGCGTGTGCTTCGGCGAATAGACCGCAATGACGCCGAGCAGCGCCGATGATTTTTTCTTTACGGTCAGCCCCTGCCGCTGCACGTCCGGCGGAAGGCTCGAGAGAGCGATTTGAACACGGTTGTTGACGTTGACCGTGTTGATGTCCGGGTTTGTGCCGAGCTCGAAGGAAGCCGTCAGCGAGTAGCTGCCGTCGTCTCCGCTGACGCTCTTCATGTAGATCATTTTATCGACGCCGACGACCTGCGCTTCGATCGGCTGGGCGACAGTCGCGTCCACAACCGAGCCCGACGCGCCAGGATACCGTGTCGTGACGGAGACCTGCGGCGGGACGATATCCGGATACTGTGCGATCGGAATAGATAGCAGCGCCAGCAATCCGGCGATCGTCGTAACGATGGCGATGACTATCGCGAGCCGGGGGCGATCGACAAATACTGATGACAACATTGCCTAGCTCCGGCTCCCCGCCGGAACCACAGGGCTGGCGCGAACCGCAGCGCCGGGCCGGACGTTTTGCAAACCTTCGATGATGACCTGCTCACCCCCGGTCAGCCCCGATTCAACCACAACACCCGTACCGCTCGAACGGCCCGCCTTGATCCGTTTTGTCACCGCCTTGCCGTCTTCGACAACAAATACATAGATCCCCGCCTGGTCGGCGATGAGCGCCGATTGCGGAATTACGATTTTTTGCTCAGGTTCCCGCGTCTCGACAATAACGGTCAGCAGCTGGCCATCGATAATGCCTCCTTTCGGGTTGGCAACGGAGGCACGCGCCAGGACCGTGTCCGTCGCGCGATTTGACATGACGTCGAGAAAGTTGACCGTTCCGACCTGATCGTAAAACAAACCATTTGAATAGCGCAGCTTGACCTTGAAGCTATCCAGACTAGGAAGCTGGCTGGTCTGCGCCACGCTCAAAAACTCACGCAGGCTGACCGGAAAGGTCACGTACATCGGATCCTGGCTGACAATTGTCGTCAACGTACCCTTGTCGGGGCCCACAACATTTCCCACCGTGACGCTTGTTCGGCTAATTTTCCCGGCGATGGGCGATGTGATGTCGGTGTATCCAAGATTGATCTGGGCTGATTGTAGATTGGCTTCGGCTTCCAGAATGGCCGCATGGGCTTGCTGATCTGCCGCCAGCGCCTGATCTTTTGCCACGACTGTTCCGGAATTCTTCGCGAGCAGTTCCTCCGCGCGCTGCAGTTGTATTTCAGTGAGAAGTCTTGGCCGCCTTGGCCCGCTCCAACGCACCTTGCGCCTGCTTGACCGTCGCCTCGAACTGACCCTTTTCGATGCGGTAGAGCGGAGCGCCTTCCTTTACCGCGTCACCTTCCTTAAAGAGGACTGCCTCCAGGTAACCCGTCACGCGCGCCCTGACGTCAACGCGGTTGATCGCTTCGACGCGGCCTACAAATTCAAGCGATGGTGTGATTGCCTTCCTTTCGGCCACAACCGTGCCGACCGGGACTGTCGTTGGCGCAGCCTGTTGGGCATAGGCCGGAAGCGCCGTCCCAATAAAAGCAAGCACTGCCCATTGGGCATGACGCACGGCCGTCCTCCGTTCAGAGGGGCTACTAATCATTGCCCCATGCCATATGAACTTCAATTCAGAGAGGGGTGAAGGCCGCTATAAAATGGCAAAGCGGCCATCGATCCTACTACTGCAAAGATAACGTCAACCCGCTCAGACTGAGCGAGGCTTCGAACCCGACCTGCCTGCCTTGCAAGGTCAAAACGACGCCGTTCGAGTTTTGCAGGGTTACCGCCTTTACGCCGCCCGCCACCGCGACACTGGCCGAAGCGGCAGAATAAGTTCCCGCGATGTCGGCCGCGGTGCGAAGATTTCTTGCAGTACCAACCAGGTCCGCCCCCGCCGCTCCGATCGTACCAATGCCAACACCACCGACGCTCAGCCGGTACGAGTGGCCCTTGAAATGCAGAACGCCGGAGCCGCCGCCAACGCCCACAATGAACCCGACTTTCGTGACTTTAAGACGGACCGAGCCGGTATCTGCATAGGACTGGGAGGGGCTACCTGCCAGGACAACAGCCGCTGCTACAATCGCCGCACAAAATTTTGTCGCGCGAATTAAATTCATCACTAAGTCCTCCTGATTGGTTTCATTTTTGATCGTTTTACACGGATAGCACAGTCAATACGTTAGCTTTGATCAAGGGCAAATAGACCTCAATTTAGAACGATACGCCTCCCGGCCCGATAGCGCAAAACCCTATTTTTAACGGCCGATGACCGCTATGCTTTATCCGCACCGCTCCTTCCGAAGATAACGTCCATGAACCTCTTGCTAAAAGAAATCCGTCACAATCCCCTGCTCTGGTTGTTGGCCTTTGTGCCCGTGGTGTTTGTCGCCAAGAACATCAACCACGAAGCTCATACGCTGCTTTTTGTGCTGTCAGTCCTGGCCATAGTGCCGCTGGCCGCACTGCTGAGCCACGCCACTGAATCTGTCGCAGCCAAGACAGGCGATACGGTCGGTGGCCTGCTCAACGCCACGCTCGGAAACCTGACCGAACTCGTCATCGCCCTCGCCGCATTGCGCGCCGGCCAATATACTTTGGTGAAGGCCTCCATCGCCGGGGCGATTGTCACCAATACGTTGTTCATGTTGGGCGCATCGTTTCTGCTCGGCGGCCTCAAGCACCACGTGCAGGAATACAACCGCGGCAGCGCCCGCCTGCAATCCGGCCTGCTCTTTCTGGCCACGATAGCGCTGTTGATCCCCTCCGCGATCTCCGAGGCCGATTCCGCAACAGGATCGGCATTCACCGAGAAGCTGAGCTTGAGTTTGTCTGTGTTGCTTATAGCCGCTTACGGACTGGGTCTGCTGTTCTCACTCAAGACACATCGTGAATTATTCGGTAGCGCGGAACACGGGGAAGCCGGCGAAGCGCCGTGGCCGTTGAGCCTGGCCCTGATCACGCTGGCCGGCGTCACGATACTGGTTGCGCTGGTGAGCGAGGTGTTCGTCGAATCGGTACAGCAGGCGGCGGTGGCGTTCGGGATGACCCCCGCCTTCGTTGGTTTCATCGTCGTGGCGCTGGTGGGCGCAGCAGCGGAGATGGCCTCGGCGTTTTCCGGCGCCCGCAAAAATCGGCTGGACTTGAGCGTGGGTATTGCGCTGGGGAGCGCGGCCCAAATCGCGCTCTTTGTCGCCCCCGTGCTGGTACTCCTCAGTTACGTCATCGGTCCGACGCCAATGAACCTGCAATTCTGGCCGGGCGCGGTGGTCATGATGCTCATTGCCACGATGACTGTGTCCCTGGTGACCAACAGCGGACGCTCGGCGTGGTTTGTCGGAGTACTCGTCCTGTTAGTGTACTTTATTTTCGCCATGACGCTTTATCTGTTGCCACCCCGCGTTTAATTGGGGATCGGACCGAAATAAGGTCTGTCTCGCCGGAGCGATCTGCATGTTGCGCCAAATTCTACTGGGTGTTGCGGTCAGTTTTTGCAACATTGCCATTCATGCATTTTTGATGGCGGGCGTGATCGCCGCAGCACGCGTCGCGATTTCGATCAAAACGTCACATCAATCGCTTCAATTGATTCCCGTCATGACTGCCGTCGTGTCTTTCCTGATGGCCGCGCATTTTGCCGAGGTGCTCGTTTGGTCGTTGGCTTACGCAATCGTTGATGCTGCGCCTGCAGGCGCCGATCTCATTTACTTTGCCTTTGTAAACTACACGACGCTCGGCTATGGCGACATCACGCCGGTGGCGCGCTGGCATTTGCTTGGACCAATGACGGCCATGAACGGCGTGCTGTTGTTTGGCTGGTCGACCGCGGTTATTTTTGAGGTGCTGCGCAGGACACTGACGACCATCAGCACCGAAGAAGAGCACCCAAAGTGACGAGGAGCCGCAAAGCGGACATCATGCCCCCTTCGCGTGGCGCTATCGCAATGGTCAATCTGTTCAGACTGGCGTAGAATTCATGCTTTAAGATCGCTCGCGTCGATATTTAGCAATACAAACCGCAGCAGGTCGCGCTGCGGTGGGAACGTCCGCTAAGTGCCATAAACGGACATTTGGCCTACGACGGGAGGCGCTGCGAGCCTTGGTAGGAACGGCGCAGCAGCGCAAAAAGGCTGCCACCCGTCGCAGCTCCAAGAACGTAGGCAATGGCAACTAGGATTGCGAAAGGTGCGCGAAAACTGAGCCCAAGAAAGGAAATTGTAACGAGGTCGCCATTTTGCAGGATAAAAAGCAACGTAGTCGCAGCAAAGACAATGATCACGGCCAGATAAAACCAGCGCATTGAAGCCTCCCCTCGCCGATTTCCAAGGCAAGACATAGGATTGCTCGATACCGAAGCAGCGTCTACTAGCCCTTTTCTGATCGGCACAATGATACCGCCCACAACTGCGTGAATGACGGGTTGGAGGCCAGCCAGCTGGGGCACCTTCTGCTAGAGTTGCGCGTCTCAATTTCCACCTCGTAGGCGAATAGGAGGAAGATTGAGCAATGACCGAACAATTGAATTGGGCCTGCTGCGACGAGGTGCATTTCACCTAATCGAGCAAGCAGCCGCATGGGAGGAGCAAATGTTTAAGTTGATCGCTATTGTCATCTTCGCGTTAGTCACCTCAATGCCAGCACAGGCGACACCCGTTGCTCCGGTTCATGAACCGGACAGCATCATCACGCAGGCCGCTGCTGCATGCGGACCGGGCATGACACGAGTTAACGGCGTCTGCGTGTCCAGACACCACAAACGTCAAGCCCGCAGATGCTTGCGGTGGAATGGCAGCACTTGCGCTGCATGGGAGTAGTGCTGAATTGTGATCCGCGCAGAATTCGGTGCAGGAAGCCGGAAGCCCCAGCCTTTTGGTTGGAGCTTCCGCGTTTTTTTGAAACGTTCGAAGCGGTTCAACAAGTTTTAGGTCACTAATTCGACCTGCCCTGAAGCCGCCGGTTTCTTGAATGTCCGCTAAGTGCCAATAGCGGACATTAATGGGCCTGCATATTCAAACCAAGAGTCCGTAACGTTAGGCTCGGTCCTGCCAGTCCACATCATTGTTGACTTCCAAGTATTGGGAAACGGCTGCACCGATGGTCGGGAAGAAGTAGTTCTCACCAAGCTGCGCGAATAATCCAAATCTCTTCAACTTGTCCTTTACGGGATCCTTAAGTTCGGCAAAACAAAGCGTGATGCCTTGCGCGTGCAAAACCTCGTCTAATTCTGCGATCGTATCGCCGGCGGTGACGTCCACACTGGTCACCGGCTCCGCGGCAACAATCAGCCAGCGCACGGGCGTCGGCGACTTTGCTACAGCGTCCAGAACGCGCTCATTGAAAAATTCAGCATTGGCGAAAAACAGAGGCGCATCCCAGCGGAACAGAACCAGCCCCGGAATTCTGCGCGCATCCGGATATCTCGTGATGTCGTGATAACCTTTGACCCCGTAGGCGCGCCCCAACACGGCAGAGTGCGGGCGCCAGCCGTCCCATAAAAATTCGAGAATGGCTATTGCGATCGCGAGGCCTATTCCCGGAATCACTCCGAACACGGCCACCCCGACAAAGCAGATGATCGACAGCCAGAACTCCCACTGCTGGATGAAAAAGATTCGCTTGAGATCGGCAAACTCAATCAAGCCGATCGCGGAAGCGATGACGACAGCAGCCAATGCAGCCGTAGGCAAATGCTGGAGCAGATTTGGCGCCACTAGCAACAGGAGTGCGATGGCAAGCGCCCCAACGACGCATGTCAGTTGTGTGCGGGCGCCGGCCGCTTCCGCTACGGGAGTCCGCGAACTGCTACTGCTGATAGGGAAGCCTTGAAAAAAACCGGTTGCGAGGTTGGCGGCGCCTAACCCCACCATTTCCTTGTTGGGATCGACATGGGTGCCCAATCGTGCGGCGTAAGCACGTGAAAGCACGCTGGTGTCAGCAAATGATACCAATGCGATGGCACAACCTCCAATGAGCACCGGAATAATATCGCTGTAGGCGATCCAGGGAATGGCGAAACCTGGCAGGCCCTGGGGAAGAGGCCCCAGAGTCGCCACCCCATAACGAGCCGCAAGGTCAAAAGCACTGACGATCGCCGTCGCTCCGACAACCGCAATCAGAATGCCGGGCACTCGTTTGTTGCTCCGCAGCAGCAGGATAACCGTCAACGTGCCCAACCCAATCGCGAACGCCACCCAGTTGGTCTTTCCGGTAACGATCGCGCCGGCGATCGCCCACATGTTCCGCAGGGGCCCTTCGCTCTCGATAGAAAAACCGAAAAGCTTTGGCACCTGGCTGATTAGTACGGTCAACGCAATTCCGTTCATATAACCGTAGCGTATGGGCTTGGAGAGAAGCTCCGTCACAAAACCCAGTCGCGCGATGCCCGCCAGGATGCATACCGTGCCCGAAACGATTGCCATCATGCCGGCCAAAGCTACGGCGCGAAGCGGATCGCCGCCGGACAATGGAAGAACAACGCCAAGGATGACACCTGCCAGAGCCGAGTCCGGTCCGAGGACGAGGATGCGGCTTGGGCCAAACAATGCATAAGCCAGCAGCGGGATAATCGTCGCGTAAAGCCCGTAGATGCCCGGCAGGCCCGATGCCGTCGCGTAGGCGATTCCAACCGGGACCAACATGGTCGCCAGAACTAGCCCGGCGAAGATATCGTGCGGGAGCGACGCCGCCTCATATCGACGGAGAGTCTCGAGCCCTGGCAGCCAGCTGATCCCGTGCTTCACTTGACGGTCACTCCAAATCCGGTCGGGCCTGGTTGGCTATGACGGCATTGGTTGCGAACGGTCTAGCGGAAAACCGGTCCAGGTTATTACACTATCTGCATTGGGCCGCAGATTCGCGGTCGACTTAAAAAAGCTCTTTCACAAATCGCCTGCCCTTTAAGCTTGCCCGATCATCATATGCGCCCTTGTCAGATCGCTTGGGCAATTTGACCTTTGGCCTGTGAATTTTCTTGTAAGGGATGGTACTCAGGATGTGTGAGATGCAGTTCAGGCGACCACGACGCTTGTCTTCAGAGCGAACGATATACCAAGGCGCATGCCTGCTGTCCGTTGCCTTCAGCATCTTGTCGCGTGCACGGGAGTAATTGTACCAGCGCGAGTAGGATTCAACATCCACCGGGCTCAGCTTCCATTGCCGGAGCGGATCGTCAATGCGAGCGGCGAACCGCTTCTCCTGTTCCTCCATGCTGGCTTCCAGCCAGATCTTGATCAGTATGATCCCGGAATCGACTATTTGTTTCTCGATCACCGGACACAGGCTCAGAAAACGATCACTTTGCTGCTCGTCAATGTAACCCATAACGCGCTCGACACCTGCGCGGTTGTACCAACTGCGATCGAAGATCACGATTTCGCCGCCGGCTGGGAAACGCTCGACATAACGCTGGATGAACATCTGCGTCTTTTCGCGGTCCGAAGGCGCCGGAAGGGCCATCACACGAAAAACGCGAGGGCTAACTCGCTCGGTCAGCGCCTTGATTGTGCCGCCCTTGCCCGCAGCATCGCGCCCTTCGAACACTATGATGATCTTCAGTCCCTTGGATTTGACCCATTCTTGAAGATGACAAAGCTGGACCTGCAGCTTGCGGAGCTCTTTTTCATAGAGCTTACGCTTCATTTTGCCGTTGTTCTTCTCGTCTTGCTGCTTGTGCTTAGCCATGATGGTGTCGCTCTATTCGCCCCACGCCAGCGTGATGCTGATGTCACCGGGCATGCCATTCGGCCAATCGGCAACCTGGTACTTCAAGCGATATCCACGCGGCTGGAGGTGCACCTTCCAGAATTGATAAAGCTCCTTCGGCAAGCCGGTGAGCGTATCCTCCCATCCGGGTTCCTGCTGGTTTATGGCGCGGCCCCCGTCGCCAGTTAATTTGTTTGAGAACCGGCCGACCTCAACCTCGGTCAAACCATTGGCGACGGCGCGCTTGATGATGGCAGCCGCTCGCTTCATGCGTTCTTCATCGCTCACGCCCGAAGGCTTAGCGAGGCGGTCAAGCAGCTCCTTTTTCTCGGCCTCGGCGGCCTGACGCTTGCGCATGTACTCGGCAGCCTTTTCAGCCTCCATCAGCGCACTCTGTTTGCGACAGTCCAGCGCGCTCGGCAAAGCATCGTCTGTATTAGCTGTCATCCGCACATCTCCGTGTACGCCACAATCCAGTGCGACCCGCCATCGTACTGATTTACTCCTGTCTTGTGGAAGGGGGGTCCGGAGGTATCCGAATCTACCCGTCGTCGCTTGAATGCCCGCTTTGGGTCAGAAGCGGACCTGACGACCTCGAATTGTGATGTCCGCTTTGCCCCCGGAAGCGGATATTCAGCGCGGCGTCCGGTATGTCTGCTTAGTGCCAAGAGCAGACATCGTGTCGTTATTCTCGTATCTTTCTGCCTGTAACGACCAATCGCATGGTGAGCGAGCCAAACCCACAACAGGACTAAAGTGCGCTAGACAAGATGGCTGGGACTTCAGGCAACGCCAAACAATAATTAAAGGGGGCGCATTGTGTGCAAATCAGGGGACTGGCGCTCATTGGTGCGGCTGACCCTTGCGCTAGTTGTGGGCTTATTGTTGTCGGGCGCAGCGATCGCGGCCGACCTCGCACCCTTGCCAACCAAGGCGCCCGTTGTGCGCGCGCCTGCGATCGACAGCTGGACCTTCAGCGCGACACCTTATGCATGGGTCACACTGTTGAACGGATCGACGACCGTCAAAGGCCGTACGGTCGATGTCGATGTCGGTTTCAACGATCTGATGGATCTCGTGCGCAATTCAGAGATCCCGAAAGACCTCTTTGCAATCATGGGATATTTCGAGGCGCGCAAAGGCCGCCTCTCCCTTTTCGCTGACCTCGTCTATATGAAGATCGCAGTCGGCGCCGACATGACGCGCTCGCGCGGCGTCGACGCGCTCAATGCCACTGTCGGGGTATCTGCGGGCCTGAAGTATGAGATGTTTATCGCAGAAATGGCGGCCGCTTATGAACTCGCGCGCTGGGGAGCCACTGGTGCGCCTGGCTCCGGCACCGCTGTCGATGTTTTCGCCGGCGCGCGCGCATGGTGGCAGAAGGCCGACGCGAGCCTGACTGCGACCGCAACGGTCAATATATTCGATCTCACACGCAACGCTGACGGAACGCTCTCGGCCTCCAGCACGGTCAGCTGGGTCGATCCTCTGATTGGCTTGCGGCTCCGCCACCAGTTTGCGCCGGGTTGGAATTTCGTTGCGAGCGGTGACATCGGCGGCTTCAACGTTGGCAGCAAGTTCACATGGCAGGCGCTGGCCACTCTCAATTACGACTTCTACGTCCACAACAATGTCACTTGGAGCGGCATGGTCGGCTACAAGGCGCTATCCGTAGACTACTCGAAGGGCTCCGGTCTTAGTCAGTTCGTATACGACATGACCATGCACGGCCCGATTATCGGAGTTACCGCGCGGTTCTGACCGCAACAGCCACATTTATGGTTGCTCTGCGTTGTCCGCTTTGGGTCATTAGCGGACATCAAGCCCAGTGAGCGCGATATCCGCTTTGTCCCCAAACCCCAACATAGCGCTTGGGGATTTTTGTTTTGGCGACGCGCGGCAAACACAATCAAATTCTTGTCGTCAAATCACAAGACGGAATTGGCGCTGATCCTATAAGTAGCCTGGCATCGAGCCGGCGTTAGCCGGCAATCCTGCGCTCAATTCGCATTTCGACTTAGATCAGTTCTGCCCGGATTGTGGCTTGAAGCCGGGCGGAAAGGGGCCGTGCCGAGTTGGTCGACACTCGGTGCGGCCCGCTATTAGTGCCCTGGGCTACTTAGATGGAACGAATGATTGCACTGCCCTTTTATTTAGCTTTGGTCGCGGTAGGGCTTTATTTCGCTATCTGGATTTACCAGCCCGGTGACGGCCTCTTCGTGCTGGCTCAGGGAATCTTTCTTATTTTGTCTGGTGGATATCTGGTCTGGCTGGATTTTCTGTCGCCGAACCGAGACGGGCCCTGAACGATTCATCGGTGGCGGGGACGCTTCCGGAGAACGTGCTAACGCGCCGCACAAACCGTTCCGGCGACGTTCTCTTGGCGTCATGTCCAATTCGTACCGCTTGACGTCCTATTTTCCGGGCGAAAGTTGAGTATTGAGGGGCCGGCAATGCTAACAATATGATGCGGGCGAACGGCACTATCGAGGACAATCTGGCGCGATGCTGAACGGGTCTGCAAAAGTGTCCAACCGCTTTCTTGATCCAATCGATAGGATCTCCGAGGTATTTTTTGGGCTGATCATGGTGCTTACCAGCACGGGTACGCTCAGCGTCCTCACTGCGGGCCGCGTCGAAGTCAAAACGATGATCATGGGCGCACTTGGCTGCAATCTCGCGTGGGGGATCATTGACGCCGGGATGTATCTGATGGGCAGCCTCGAGGAGCGCGGGCGTAGCCTCTTGACGCTACGTGCGGTGAGGCAGTCAACCAATCCCGACACGGCGAAGCGCGCGATCGTAGATGCCCTGCCAGAATTGCTTGCATCCGCGCTGACGCCGGATGATCTGGAATCAGTGAGGCTGAAATTGCTTCAGCGACCGGAGCCGCCTAGGCGTCCCGCTTTTACAAAAGACGATTGGCTCGGCGCGCTCGGTGTTTGCTTGCTGGTTTTCATTTCGACGTTTCCGGTCGTCATACCCTTCCTGTTCGTTGGCAATGCCCATTCAGCGCTCCGAGTTTCCAACGCAGTCGCAATCGTCATGCTGTTCCTGTGCGGTTATGCCTTCGCGCGCTGCACAGGGCTTCGGCCGTGGCTCACCGGGCTTGCCATGGTCGCCGTTGGCGCCACGCTGGTGGGCATCGCGATAGCACTTGGCGGATGAAGCCGATCGCGCCAATCAGCTCCGATGCAAACGCAGCTATCGTTTCGTTAACAGAATTGAGCCCTTTTTCTCAGGCGGCTCGATAGAAAATGTGACAAACGCGTTCCAACCTTCAAGCCGGTTTTGTGCTGCGAACTCGTAGTAGGCCCTGAGATTCAGGTATCCTTGACGATCGCCGAGAGGAAGAAAAAATCCGATCTGCGGGCCGATCGCCGCCACGCGCGATTTGAATTCACCAAGTGCGGCACCGGCACCACTGTCGCCGCTGAGCTGATTGTAGAAATAGCCGACCGCGCCAATATGCAGCTTGTCGGACACGTAAGGTGAAAAAGCCCAGTCCAGATGGGCATCGGTGCCACTCCGATACTGGGTGTCGGGATTGGTGAAATTATAGGTCAGACCGAAGACTGCGGAAAATTCAATTCCGGCTTTCTCGTTCAAATACGTGTAGCCAGTGCCTGCATCAGCGGCCCAGTGACCCATTCCAAGGGCTGCTAACCGCGTCGGATCATAGGCGCCCACCGGTACGGCGGCCGTGGCGTAGATCATGAAGTTGTGCACGTCGCGATTCCACTTCAGCGTCGCGGTCGGATAAAGGTCGCCGAAGCCGAAGACTTGATCCGAGTTAGTTCCCGACAGGGTGCCGCCGCCGGGCCCGGTCAATGTCGCAGACACAGACGTTACATTTCGCCCGACCAAGGCGGTCATGCCCAAAGCCGGTTGTCCTCCCAGCACTTGGCTTTCGAAGGAATAGGTCGGTGTTAGCATGACGAAGTCCGAAGGCGATTTGACGCCGACCTCAATGTGGCCGCCGCGCTCAAAGCTCGCGCCCGCGCCCGCAGATGCCGTCGCATGGTAAAATGTCGCTTCGAATGACAACCCGGGCTTTCCAGGAACTGCCGCGTAACTTCCATACTGGCCGGGAAGCCAAAAACTCACGCCCGCTTCATCGGCGGTTGCGACGCTAACGGCCGCAACGCTCAGCAACGCCGAAAACAGGCCCGCAAAAAAGGAAGATCGGCTCGACAGCCCATGCACAGCCGCGTCTCGAATTCAGCCTCGTGCAGACCATCATGGCTTATACGGCAGCCCAGAATCCAGAGTTTTCGGACAAATTTACAGGGAGCGGCCGGGTGCCAAGAGCGAACGTCGCTCATGCTAATCGCCTACGCGGGCAATCGCTTTACGAGAGCGGCTTAGAAACGTCCGCTAAGTGCCGTCTAATGATTTATCTCCCACGGAATGAAAAGACGTCGCCAAACTGCGGCCGCCTCCTTTTTGAGACAGGCATCATGGTACCAACCATGACAGGGGAGTGCCGTTGGGACCCGCCTCCAAAACTGTCGCCGTTTTGATTCATATCAGCCGGCAAAAAAACATCCCGCATATAGCTATCGGTTTTAGAAATATCGGCTGAGCGGCCAACCGTGATCTAGATGCGTGATGAAGAGGCATGACGATGACTGAACAAATCAAATCGAAACTGATGTCGCGTCGAACGGCGTTTTCGCTTCTGGGAGTCACAGCCGCATTGGGCTTCGCAATTCCAGCGACGGTGCTGACGGTGTCAGACGTTAAAGCCCAGACTTATGGGATGGAACGGCGTGGAGAGCGACGGCAAGGACGCCACGAACGGCGCGACACGCGGCGCGAGGGACGTGATGAGCGACGTGACGCGCGGCGCGGAGGCAGCAAAGAAACCACTGGAGCGGGAACAACCAGCACCGGGGACACCGGTACAAAATAGTTTGAACGTCATCTGACAGAATTCGAAAGTGCGGGGGCGCACCCGCACACTCAATTGGCTCTGGGCGGATGGATCGCGACCCCCTTCCCGCCCGCGCCGATTATGTCGGAGCCCGGCATAATGCCAGTCCTTGCCTTTCTTGCATTCGTTGGTCTTGCGCTGGTTGCGCTGCTCTTCGTTGCCGACGCAACACTGGAGCGGGATTTACTTGTGATCGTCTCCAGCGACCGCGTCGGTCTGCCACCGCCATGGCACACCGGCACAACACAAATTCTCACCCCTCCCCCGGCACCTGCGCCAGACATGACATCGCAAGCGGTCCTTGCTGCTCAGCCCAGGTCGAAGCCTCCGGCTTTGGAGAAGATCGGGCCCGCAGCGCGCGCTGCGCGGGCCGAAGCACCACCCAATAATAATCGCCGGCCGTGGTCCACCGACGATCGACAGAACAGCTTGGTCGACAGGTTTTCTATTAAAGGCCAATAAGGCCCGTGATTGATACGACACAAAAGGAATCACTCGGTCGAATCTGCGATCGATTGCTCTGAAAACAGACAAAAGTTCGGAATGATGAAAGTCGATGTCGTTTAACTGCACAATCAAGCGTCGGAAATACTTTCTGGACACCTTAGATCGTGCGCAGTGACTGGCGGTGCAGACATGACAAGTCGCCTTAATGCGCCCATTCTTTTTGGCCTCGCGGGCATGATCGCCGTCGGCTATATGCTGCTGACGCTCGGAACTCTGCCATAAACACGATCATTTCGGCGCGAAGATCTAACCGGTCATTGCATTGAGCGGCTACCGCATTGGTGGTGGACCGATCCCCCTCCATGGCATGATATTGACCAGGCAAGGGCTGCTGCCGCCCGCGAGCTAACGATGTCGTGCGCGGCAAGATCGAAGATGGGGGAGGCCGGCCAATGCGTACAACTCATGCGATACGCAAACTCATGCAAAGGACATGGTTTGTTCCGCTTGCCGGACTCTTCTTATTGGGCGGCCCCATCGCCGCGTCAGGGGAATGGAACGAAGCAGTCACAGTTGATCGTGTGACGGGGCAAAAAACGATCATGATGACAAACGCGGCTTTGAATGCCGCGCGTCAATTCGGCAGGAAAGTTTCGGCAAAGCTCGTATTACAATGCGTCGAAGATCGCATGAAAGTGAAGCACGCACGTGCTGCAATAGTTTTTTCTGAGCGCGTTGCGTCGGATACTGTGAGAACGAAATACCGAATTGATAACGACGCAATTCAACGCAACAAGCTGGCGTCTGTTGAAAATGATGGAGTTGCCATTGCGTTGGACTGGGCCGAATTCATGGCCAGGCTGCCATCGTCATCCATATTAAGAATTGAATTTAACCTTCCATCGGCCGGTGATGCATTGCTTGAGTTCGATACGACCGGAGCAAGTGAAGCTTTCAGCCACATTCAGTGCCTCAGACCGCGAACGCAAAATCGAAATCCGTGAAACGATACGCCGTGATTAAAGGCCTGCTTGGGCGGTACCACGGTAGGTCATGCTCGTGCCATTTGTGCCACATGGGGTGAAAAAATAGGCGAACAGCCCGGTTCCTCGTCAGGCTTGATTGGTTTGCACAACCTCGACGCGTTATAAGAACGTAGGCGACGGACGATTTGAGTCTGTCTGGCGCAGTGCGTTAGAGGAGAAAATCGATGCGAAGACATTCGTTGATTTTGCTAGCTGCCGCGACAATTGGCCTGGCTGCAAGCCAAGCATCGGCAGCTGATCTGCCGAGGAAAGCTCCGGCATACATGCCGCCACCGCCGCCTCCGATGACCTGGACCGGTTGCTATATCGGCGGCAACATCGGCGGCGCTTTTGGCGACGCCAGTTTAAGTGGCCCGGGTGGAACGGTCTCTACAGACGGTTCGGGCTTTGCCGGCGGCGGCCAAATCGGCTGCGATTACCAATTCAGCGGCGGATGGGTGGTCGGCATCCGCACTATGTTCGATGGCACAAGCAATAAAAGGAGCGGAACAATCGCTGGTGGCCCGCTCGCAGGTGACGTCGTCAACTTCAACAATCAGTGGTTCGACACGTTGACCGCCCGCCTCGGATATGCGTTTCAGCCTGCCTGGTTGCTGTACCTCCAGGGCGGCGGCGCCTGGGGTCATACAAGCACGAACATCACCGCCGGTGGCGCTCAAATCGCCCAGACCTCCCACACTGGATCAGGCTGGACGATTGGTGGTGGCGTTGAATGGATGTTCGCACCGCACTGGTCCGCATTCCTCGAAGGCAACTACATGGACTTCGGATCGCGCGACGGGACCGCATTCACTGCGGTCGGAACGACTTGTGCGCCCGGGTGCGCTTTCAGCGCCAAGGCAACCGAGACGACTGTCCTGATCGGTGTGAACTACCGATTCTTCTAAGCGATTGTCGGCGGCTGGGCTCCCAGCGCAGCTGATAAAATTCAAAACCCCGGGCAAATCGCCCGGGGTTTTTCATTCACGTGCAGCGTACGACCGACGACCAGAACATTTTAATAAAAATGGGAGCTGCTTGGAGTCCTGCCGATTGTTTGGCCATGTCCGCCTTGTCCAGGTCGTGGACAATGGAACACCAATTCGAACAATTGTGTCTATTGAGACATATCAATAAGTAGTTCGAGATCACCTGTAACAATTTTCAAAACAAATGGAGTTGAACATGAAAATTGTGACAACACTGTTTGCCTTTCTTGCAGTCCCGATTCTGACGACCGCGGCAAATACACAAACCGCAAGTGCGGCCGTCATCTATTGTCAGTACATTGATTATCCCGTGGGTTGCGTCGCGAGACCTGGCGTCGTTCTCAGGCCGCGTGTCGTAGCGCCTGTGCGAAATCAGGCGATCCGCGAAAACCGCGAAACCACTGGCAGTGGCTCCGTCAATCGCGGAGGCCCGGTCGATCGGGCCGGCCGACGCTGACACGCGCATTGTAATTGCCAAAGGCGGCGCGTTCGTGATGTCACCGCCGTGAGGATACATGTCTTCACCGCATGTACGGTTTGTCTGCCAATGACCCTTAGCGGACACGAGATCGTGCGGTCTCGATAGTGTGTGTTCGCTTGTTCTGGCCCCCCGAAAACGCATAATCACGGCACAAATGATAAAAGGGGGTGGCCATGTTTCGTGTCGGGTCTCGTTTCGCCGGGCTGTCGGTCGTGAGCATTGTTGCGGCAGCGTTCGTCGGCGGCGCTACAATAATGCCTGCCTTCGCCCAGGCAGAGAAATTGTCAAAAGCCGATCAGGTTTTGCTCAAGCACGCGATCGCTTCCTGCAAATCGGAGGCGAAGTCGAAAAAGATCAAATTGCTGTCGCGACGGCAGTTCGTAATCGACTGCGTTCAAGCTCTTAAGGACCGCCCCCAGGTAAACGTGCCTGAGGTGCTGAAGAATCATCCTGATCTGAAAGGCCTTCCGTGTAGCTATGGGCCGGTTTGTTAGCCGGACTGACGCGTACACGCTTGTCGCACCACGCAGGCGATGGAAAAGCTCGCCGGGAACGAAACTAAACAAACGGTCCCGCACCTAACAGAAGGTGCGGGACTGAACGGTGTCCGGGGCTTGTTTTTGAGTGGTGCGGCCGAGAGGACTCGAACCTCCACGGGTTGCCCCGCTAGCACCTCAAGCTAGTGCGTCTACCAATTCCGCCACGGCCGCATGGGGGAAGGACGAAAAGGTCTGAAAACCCCGCGCCCCGATGATGGCGGACCATGTAACAAATAGGGTGTTGAGGGACAAGGGCCGCGCCCGGCCCGCCCAAGGCTTAATTTCGTTGGAGATTGAGCCTTTTGGGCGCCGGCTCAGCGCATGTCTGGCGGCCGCGGCAACAGCTCCCCGACAGTGACGGCAATGCGGTTGCCATTCACAACCACGGTCCCCTTGGCGACCGGCAGATTGTTCGCAAGGATGCTCACGGCGTCTTCCTCGGAAGCGTCCAGTTCGATGATGGCGCCACGGCCGAGCCGCAGGACCTGGTGGACTGGCATCAATGTAGTGCCAAGAACGACGGTGATGTCGACGCCGACTTTATCGAGTGTGGCCACGTTGGTTTCCTATTGCGCATTCTGCGCTATTGCAGGTAGCCGACAGGTCATCATGGTATGGTGAATGAGTGGTTAACGCGCGAAACACGTTGAAAGTCGGGCTTCCGGTGGCCGCCGGAATGGCGCCGGTCGATTGGCGGACGAGCGATTCCTTGGTGGCCTACGACACCGCAGTCGCCGGCATGGAGGCCAGGGCCGCAGCGGTCGCGGCAGGACGAGCTGCCGAGCTCGTTTGGTTTCTGGAGCACCCTCCACTCTACACCGCCGGCACCAGCGCAAATTCGGCCGATGTGATCGACGCCCGCTTTCCAGTGCACGCGACCGGTCGCGGCGGTCAGATGACTTATCACGGCCCGGGCCAACGGGTTGCCTATGTGATGATCGATCTAAAACGCCGCGGGCCCGACGTCCGCCGGTTTGTCGCCACGCTTGAGGAATGGATCATACGAACGCTGGCGGCTTTCAATGTGCGCGGCGAGCGGCGCGAGGATCGCATCGGCGTCTGGGTACGGCGCCCCGACAAAGGCGACGGTTACGAGGACAAAATCGCCGCGATTGGAATTCGCGTGAAGCAATGGGTCACGCTCCACGGCATGGCGCTCAATGTCGACCCCGATCTCTCACATTTCTCCGGCATTGTCCCTTGTGGCGTGAATGAACAGAAGTACGGCGTGACCAGCCTCGCCGACCTTGGCATTCCGGTGTCGTTGGCGGATGTCGATATGATATTGAGGCGCGAATTCGAAATATTGTTCGGGGCAACGGCCGATCAGCCTGTCGGGAGCACCGAAAAACCACCTGCGGCCGCCTCCAATAGATCGGCTTCCGCTCCCTCGCGTTGATCAAGTGCCTCGACATGCGCGCCGTAAGGCCCGCGCCGGCAAGCCTCGATCGCGGCTTCGACTTCGGAGCGTGGGCCGGAAAACACAGCTTCGACAGAACCATCGCGGCGGTTGCGCACCCAGCCGCGCAGGCCGAGCCGATGCGCCTTGTCTTCGACGAACGCCCGATAGCCGACACCCTGCACCCGGCCACGCACAACAACATGGCAGATGATGTCGTTGCTCACGCAAGATCTCCCGCATCGATAACGCGCGCCGCACGCAAGGGCGTCAAGCAAACTCCAGGATCACCGCGTCTACTGCGAGGCTGTCGCCGGGTTTGGCATTGATCTTCTTGACCGTGCCGTCGATTTCCGCGCGCAACACATTCTCCATTTTCATGGCCTCCACGACGGCCACGGTTTCGCCGGCCTTGACCTCCTGGCCTTCCTTGACCGCGATCGAGACCACAAGGCCCGGCATCGGGCACAGCACCTGCTTGCCTGTGTCGGCGACTTTTTTCGCCGGCATCAGGCGGGCGTAACCAGCTTCGCTCTCGGTGTAGACGTAGGCTTTTGTTTCGACGCCGCGATAGCTCAATGCAAAGCCATTCAGGATCGTGCGCACCTGAACGATCACCGCCTTGTCGTTGATTGTCCCATTCCAGATCGGGTTTCCCGACTTCCAGTCGGAATAGATCCGCATTGGTTGGGATTTGCTGCCATGCATGCGGACTTCGATCATCCCGTTGGTCCGATTGACCTCAAGCTTGATTTCCCGCTCACCGAGCCAGACCGCCCGCTGACTCTCGCGCGTGACACTTCTGCCTCTCAACTGGCCTGATACGCGCCGTTTGCGCTCGCCCAGCACATGGTCGATCGCGGCCGCAACAGCCGCGAGGACCTGCGCTGGCTCGCCTTCCGGCGCATGGGCATGGAAGCCGGAGGGAAACTCCTCGGCGATGAAGCCGGTGGACAGTTTTCCGGCCTGCCAACGCGGGTGCGTCATTAGCGCGGCGAGGAACGGAATGTTGTGCCGGATGCCATCGACCACGAAGGCATCGAGGGCGTCACTTTGCGCCGTAATTGCCGCGCTGCGCGTCGGTGCATGCGTCACCAGCTTGGCAATCATCGGATCGTAATAGAGCGAGATTTCTCCGCCCTCGTAGACGCCGGTATCGTTGCGCACGGTCACGCCGTTTTCGGTTCCCTCTTTCGGCGGGCGATATCGTGTGAGCCGCCCGGTCGAAGGAAGGAAATTCCTGTAAGGGTCCTCGGCATAAACCCGGCTTTCGACCGCCCATCCATTCAATTTTACATCGTTCTGTTTGAGCGCGAGCTTCTCACCGGCCGCAACACGGATCATCTGTTCGACCAAATCGATGCCGGTGACGAGCTCGGTGACAGGATGCTCGACCTGCAATCGCGTGTTCATTTCCAGAAAATAGAAACTCTTGTCCTGACCGGCCACAAATTCGACGGTACCGGCGCTGTCGTACCCCACCGCTTTTGACAGCGCGACCGCCTGCTCACCCATCTTCTTGCGCGTCGCGGCATCGAGAAGCGGGCTCGGCGCCTCTTCGATCACCTTCTGGTTTCGCCGCTGGATCGAGCATTCGCGCTCGCCGAGATAGATGACGTTGCCGTGCTTGTCGCCGAGCACCTGGATCTCGATGTGGCGCGGGTCGGTAATAAATTTCTCGATGAAGACACGGTCGTCGCCGAAGGAAGATTTTGCTTCCGAACGCGCGCGCGTAAAACCCTCGGCGACTTCGGCCTTGCTGTGAGCGATCCGCATGCCCTTGCCACCACCGCCGGCGGAAGCCTTGATCATCACCGGATAGCCAATGTCGCCCGCGATTTTGATCGCCTCCGCCTCGTTCTCGATGACGCCGAGATGACCGGGCACAGTAGAGACCTTGGCGGCGGCCGCCGCCTTTTTCGATTCGATCTTGTCGCCCATTGCGGCGATGGCTTTTGGATTCGGTCCAATGAAGACGACCCCGGCAGCCGCCAGCGCTTTGGGAAAGGCTTCGCGCTCGGACAGGAAGCCATAGCCGGGGTGGACCGCCTCGGCGCCGCTCTGCTTGCAGGCGGCCACGATCTTGTCGATGACGAGGTAACTGTCCGCCGCGGGCGGCGGGCCGATCGCGATGGCGGTATCCGCCATTTCGACGTGCAGGGCATCCTTGTCCGCCTCCGAAAAGACGGCGACGGATTCAATCCCCAGTTTGCGCGCGGTTTTGATAATCCGGCAGGCGATTTCGCCGCGATTGGCGATCAGGATACGCTTGAACATGCCGTGTCAGGGGCCCCAAATGCCGGCCATTTGGCTTGCTGCCTTATGGCGTAAAAGTCAAATTTGCCGCGCACTAGCAGTAGAAGCCGTCACCGCACACAAAATGGTCGCGGATAACGGCGCGAGCGTTACAATACTGTCTTATAGCCAGCGTATCTACCGCGACGTCCCAACACGCAAATTCGGGAGCGTTGCCATGCCATTTCAAACGAAAACCCTGGTTTCAGTCGCATGTGCCGCCGTTTTTCTTCAGGGCGCGATGGCGCAGGCGCAAAGCCAGCGCAACCTCATTCTATTCGTGCCGGACGGCCTACGCGCTCTGTCGGTGACGCCCGAGACCGCCCCCGCGATGGCCGACGTGCGGGATAAGGGCGTCAACTTTGCCAATCCGCACTCGCTGTTTCCGACATTTACCATGGCCAATGCGTCGGGCCTCTCGACCGGTCATTTCCTTGGTGACACTGGCGTATTCAGCAACACGATCTATGTCGGCTTTCCGACCGCTCACGCCGCCAATAGCGTGACGCCGTTCATCGAAAGCGATCCGGTTCTGGGCGACATTGACGATCATTTCTCCGGTAATTTTGTCGACGAAGATGCGGTTCTCTTTGCCGCCCGCCACCAGGGTTTCAGCACTGCGGCCATTGGCAAAGTCGGACCGACGATGATGTTCGACCACACCGACCGCAAAGGTGAGACCACCGTCATCATCGATGACGCCACGGGAAGCGCGGCCGGAGTTCCCCTCTCGCAACCGATGCAGGACGCACTCAAATCCGCGGGATTGCCGTCCACAGCCCCGACGCGCGGCGCCAACGGCGCGGCCGGCGACGCTAAGAAGCCCGGCACCACAGTCGCCAATGTCGAACAGCAGAAATATTTTGCCGACGTCACCGCCAAAGCGGTGCTGCCGATGTTCAAGGCCCGCAACAAACCATTCGTGCTGGTGTTCTGGTCGCGTGACCCCGACGGCACTCAGCACAATCAAGGTGACAGTCTTTTGAAGCTCGAGCCGGGCATCAACGGGCCGACGTCCCGCGCTGCCATCAAAAATGCTGACGATAACCTGGCGGACATCCGCCACGCTCTCGACGAGCTCGGCCTGGCGGGGAACACAGACATTATTATTGCAGCCGACCACGGCTTCTCCACGATCTCCAAGGAGAGCAAGACCAGCGCCGCCGCACAAACAAGTTACACCGACGTGCCGGAAGGTTTGCTGCCGCCAGGATTTGTCGCCCTCGATCTCGCCAAGGCTTTGACGTTGCCGCTGCATGATCCCGATGACAAGAATACCGTCGTCGCAGCCGGCAAATATCCCAAGCGCGGCAATGGCGTGATCGGCAACGACGCCGACAAACCCGACGTCGTGGTTGCATCCAATGGCGGTTCCGATCTGGTTTATGTGCCGGGCAAGGACCGCGCTGTGACCGCCAAGGTCGTTTCGGCCTTGCTGGCGCAAGATTACGTCAGCGGTCTTTTCGTCGACGACGAGCTCGGCACTTTCCCGGGTACGTTGCCGATTTCGGCGATCAATCTGAAGGGCTCGTCAGTCACGCCCCGCCCCTCAATCGTCATCAATTTCCGCTCGTACGCAACCGGTTGCGAAAAACCGGTGATGTGCGCCGTCAACATTGCCGATACTGGACTCCAACAGGGTCAGGGCATGCATGGCAGCTTCAATCGTGCCGACACCATGAATTTCATGGCAGCATCCGGTCCTGATTTTAAATCCGGTTTCGTCAATGAAGCGCCGGTGAGCAACGCCGATATCGGCAAGACCATTGCACAGGTGCTCGGGCTGAAGATTCCGTTCCATGGCAGCCTGATGGGCCGGGTCGTCGAGGAAGCTCTGCCGGGGGGCGCAAACCCCACCGTTGAGCAATTCGTCGAACGCGCCACCCCCGATGAAAATGGCCTGACGACGGTACTGGTTGGCCAGCGCGTCGGCGGCACGCGGTATTTCGACGCGGCCGGCTTCCCCGGCCGGACCGTCGGCATGGATGAGCGCAAAGCCGCAAGCCGTTGATGCTTCCCAGGCGCCGGGCGGGAAAAAGCTTTTCCACCCGGCGGGCCGCTGCCACACTTTTTGTTCTCCGCAAGGCGTGACCGGCCGCGCGTTGATCCTCTTTAGTCCTGCCCTATTCCACTTACGCGCAGTGGCCTATATTAGCTGACGATTGCGTAACTTTTTGAGTGGAGGTTGATCATGGCATTGGCGATTGGCGATACCGCACCCGATTTCGAGGCGGAAACTACTGAAGGCAAAATCCGTTTTCACGATTGGCTGGGCACATCCTGGGGCGTGCTTTTTTCACATCCGAAGGACTTCACCCCGGTTTGCACGACTGAGCTCGGGACCATGGCGCGGTTGAAGCCCGAGTTTGACAAGCGCAATACCAAGATCATTGGCCTTTCGGTCGATCCGGTCGACAATCACAAGAAGTGGGCCGCCGACATCAAGGACGTGGTCGGCTTTGCGCCGAACTACCCGATGATCGGCGATACGGAACTTAAAATCTCCAAGGCCTATGGCATGTTGCCGGCAGCGACCTCCGGATCGTCGGAAGGGCGCACCGCCGCCGACAATCAGACAGTCCGCAACGTTTTCATCATTGGCCCGGACAAAAAGGTCAAGCTCGTCCTCGTCTACCCGATGACCACAGGCCGCAACTTCGATGAGGTGCTGCGCGTCCTCGACTCGCTCCAACTGACCGCCAAACACCGCGTTTCGACGCCGGCGAACTGGAAGCAAGGCGAGGATGTCATCATCGCCGGCTCGGTCAGCGATGAGGAAGCCAAGAAGATCTGGCCGCAAGGCTTCAAGGCGCCGCGGCCCTATATCCGCATCGTGCCGCAACCGAAGGCATAAATCCCTTCTGGACTTGTTGAAAGCGAGGGGCGCGGGCGATATCGTCCGCGCCCCTTGGTTATTTTAGCGGTGACTGGAGTATTTCAGATGAGTGACACGGCAATGAATGATGCGGCCAAATCGCAGCCGCCCTTTGCCGAATTTCTGGGTCTCAAGATCACCCACGTTTCGCCCGAGCGCGTCACCGCCGAGCTGCCAATGCGTCAGGAGCTCAACAACCGCTTTAACATCATGCATGGCGGCGCCATCATGGCGCTCGCCGACAATCTTGGCGGCACCGCGGCGACCGCCAACCTCAAAGAGGGCCAATCCACCACGACGATCGAGAGCAAGACCAATTTCTTCGCCGCGATCCCGATCGGCGACGTGGCCAAGGCCGAATGCACGCCGCTCCATCGCGGCCGCACCACCATGGTCTGGCAGACCCGCGTTACCCGTGGTGATGGAAAACTTTGCGCACTCGTCACCCAGACCCAGCTCGTTCTGGATCGGTAACGACAGCGTTCAAACGTTGCTGGGCTTGGCCGCGCCGCGATTGGCCAACACCACGCCGCCCGCGCAGACTACCATGCCGGCAATCGAGAGCGCGTCGAGACGCTCGCCGAACAAGATGAATGCGAACAAGGCAGTCACGCCAGGCACGAGATAAAACAAGCTCGCAAAGCCGGTCGCCGCCGAGCGGCGGATCAACCAGTACATCAACCCTATCGCGGCAATCGACAAGACCAGTACCAGCCAGGCAATCGCGAAGATCAACTCGCCGGTCCAGTGGATTTCGCGCGTCTCAAAAGTGAACGCGCCGATCGTGAACAAAATTCCTGCGCCAACATATTGCACCAAATTTCCGGCGCGCCAGTCGATCCCGCCACAAAATCGTTTCTGATAAAGAGTCCCCAGCGTGATACCGACCAGCGACAGGAAGCTGGCCACCCAGCCCAGCGCCGAGCCGGCCAGGACAATGCTGCGATCGTGCAGGACCAGAACGACGCCGACCAGGCCGAGTGCGAGACCGATCCACTGAACGCGCGTGACGGTCTCCCCCATGAAGCGATTGGCGATGGTCGAGGTCAGGATCGGTTGCAGGCCCGGGATCAGTGCGGAAACGCCGGCAGGCACGCCTTGGCTGATCGCCGTAAACACACCACCCAGATAAAGACCGTGGACGAGGGAGCCGGCGACCAGCGCGTGTCCCACTTCCCGCGCATTCGGTGCTTTCGCACCGCCGATCAGGGCAATCGCACCCATGATCAGCACGACAAATCCCATACGTACCGCAAGAAATGTCAGCGGTTCGATATAAGGCAAGCCGTAGCGCGCGCCGATAAAGCCTGTGCTCCACAACAGGACGAAAATCGCCGGCGCGGTCGCAATCGCCAGTCGGGTCAGGCGCATCATGGTGTCAGCACAGTCAGAATGGGATTTATTCAAATTGGCAGGGTAGCGCGCCTATACCACTTTCCGCCGGGCAATGCCTTCCCCTCTTACCGCGATCGTGCCTATGGTGGCGGGCGTGGGGACTGACCGGGGGGAATGGCTGCCATGAAATTGATTGCGGTTTACGTGCTTTTTGTCCTGATCGGCGAGACGATTGCCTATTTCGTCGGTCGATCCGTCGAGCACTGGTCGATGACCGCGAGCCTGCCGGTGTTTCTCGCCTGCTTTTTCTTTGTTTTCTGGGCCGCCTGGCGCCTGGCGATTCGCGTCGCCTGAACGTCCAAGTTCCGGACCTCACACAGAAATTTCGGAACCGGAGCCGAGGGCAACGGGTTTCCTCCATTCGAGACGACTGCAGCTCGTCTTGAAGCCAAGGAGGTTGCCATGACTGATCCGCGTTATACCGATCCGCGTTACAGCGATCCGCCGCTGAGTGATCCGGTGATCCGCCGAGACGAAAGCGTTGGCGGTATGTGGGGCTGGATCGCCGGCGTCGCTGTTCTGCTTCTGATCGGCTTCCTGATCGTGGCCGGCTGGAACAATAACGGCAGCACGGCGAGTAATGGTTCTTCGCCGATGACGACGAGCAGCGCGCCCGCGCGCAACGCCACTCCGCCAACGACCACGGGCTCGGGCTCTCCCGCTTCGCAACCGCTGACACCGGCACCGTCGACCACGCCGTCACGCAGCGGCACGCAGTAACGACCTATACGTGTCCATTAAAACAAAACCCGGTGCCGCGACGGCGCCGGGTGATGGTTTGTCTGCGTCGCTCTGAGGCGCGAAGCTTCAGGGCCGAGTGCTAGCGCACGGTCACCGTGATGGGAGTCGACATCACCGGCGGCTGGTGCGGGATATGTGACCAGTCGGCAAAAACCAGTTGGAGTGTGTGCTTGCCCGGCGGAAGCGTGACCATCGTTTCCGTCTGTCCAGCACCGAAATGCTTGTGCGTATCATCGGCCGGGATTGCGCCCTTGAGTTCTTCCGCGTTGAGCGCGGCATCAATGAGTAAGTGATGATGGCCTGTGTTGGGCTTTTCCACGCCGGCCGGTGCCACACCCATGCCCGTCAGTCCAAATTGCACCAGGAACGGGCTGCTCACCTCGACGCCGTCTTTGAGATTGATGATGTAGACTTTCGCGCCTGCCGGTGACGCCGTTTGCGCGGACGCTTGCGTGACGGACGTAACTCCGAACACGGCAAGTGCCGCAAGCGCCGTCCTGAACATTGTCATGGTGCCGCCTCCCTGATTTTGACGCATGTTGGGAGCGCGTGTGCGTTCCCTCGCAGCGTTATCCGAAAATGGAATAGATCCCGAATCCGACGGTTGCGCTCAACACCGCTTCGATGGCCTGAAATTGTATCCCCGTCAGTTCGTGACTGACATAGGGAAATAAAATCCGCCCGACCGGCAGCACGATCGCCGCCACAAGCGCAACACATAGCAGTTTTGTCACGACAGCCTTATCGAACATGGAACGCCCTCCCCCCGTTTTTTTCTTATTGTGTCACGGTAACGGGGCGGTGGGCAATCTCACGTCTGGAAGGCAGGATCGACGGGAACCCGATAGCCGTTGGCAAGCCGGTTTGTCTCGTTGGCCATGCCCGTCACGGCCATCAGCTCGCCAAACATGGCCTCCGTCATGCCGGCCTTGCGCGCAGCGGCTGTATGGCTGGCGATACAATAGCCACACCCGTTGGTGACGCTGACCGCCAGATAGACCATTTCCTTAGTGAGCGGATCGAGAGCTCCGGGCGCCATCACCTCTTTCACGCTCTCCCAGGTGCGGCGCAGTGTCACCGGGTCGCGCGCAAGGTATTTCCAGAAATTGTTCACGTCCGGCACATTGCGTGTCGTCTTGATGTCGTCATAGACCGCGCGCACTGCGGCGGAAGCTTCGGCGTATTCAATAGGCCCTGGCATAGGCGCTCTCCTGGGGAATTCGGCGCCCTATCCTGTCATTGCGGGGCGCAACCGGGCAATCCATGATGGCCCCAACGAGACTTGGGGGAAACGCCATGCCAAAAACGCCGGACTATTTTCACGGGAAAACCATTGTCATTACTGGGGCCGGCAGCGGGATTGGCCGCGCCACGGCGCTCATTTTCGCACGCGAGGGCGCCAACGTCGTTTGCGCCGATATCAACGAAAATGGCGTGGAGGAGACGGCCGAGAAGATCAACGCGCTCGGCGCCCAGGCGCTGGCCCTCACCATTGACGTCACCAAACGCGCCGCCGTCGAGGACATGATCCAGCTCGCGCTCGATGGTTTCGGCCGCGTGCATTTCCTGTTCAATTCGGCCGGCGCCGCCATCAGGCGCGCAAAATTCCTCGAGATCGACGACGATCTGTTCGAGAAGACCTTCGACCTCAACGTCAAGGGCACGCTTTACCCCATGCAAACCGTGCTGCCGCATATGCTCGCCAACAAATTCGGCGTGATCGTCAATATGGGCAGCATGTCGCACAAGCGTGGCGGGCCCGGATCGTCCGTGCACTACGCGGCGGCCAAGGGCGCCGTGGTGACCATGACGATGGGCGTGGCACGCGAATTTGCGTCGCAAGGCATTCGTGCTTTGTCGATCTCGCCCGGTCCGGTCAAGACGCCGTTCCAGGCGGCGGCCAGCAGTTCGCCCGAACTGGTTCAGCGATTCCTCGAAGACGTGCCAATGAACCGTTTTGCCGAACCGGAGGAAATCGGCGAGCTAGTTTTATTCATGTGCTCCGATGCCTGCGAATTCATGACCGCAGACACGGTTTATGCAAATGGAGGCGGCGGCTGGCGCTGACCGAACTCAGCGCGCGGCCAGCCAGATCCCGACCGCAACCGCGGCCAGTCCGACAATCAGATTGAGGCCGATCCCCTCGCCGATTGCGACGGCGCCGACGATCGACGCAAATACCGGGTTCACGGTGATGGTCACCGCGGTCTTGGTCGGGCTGGTGCGCGAAAGCGCAAACACCCACAAAATGAATGCACCCGCGCTTCCGATAACTCCGAGATAGGCGATCGCCAGCCACTGCGGCGTGCCGAATTGTGCGGCGGCGTCGAAACCATGGATCGCCAGCGCCCAGACCAGCAAGCAGAACGCCGCCGCGCCCATGCCGGCGGTCAGGAACGCAAGCGGATCGGACCGCGCGATGAACGGGCGCGACCATACATTGTAAAGCGACATACAAAACGTGGCGGCAAACATCACGAGCTCGCCGCGCCAGGCGCCGGCCGGTGCGTTTGAGAGCCCGAACGCCAGCGCGAATAACACGCCTGCCATGGCGATAAGCACGCCGGCGGTCTTGCGAAGCGTCAGCGTCTCGATACCGAGCGCGGCGCCGACCAGCATGGTCATCAGCGGCATCGTGGAGAGCGTCAGCGCGCCGCGCGCCGCCGTGGTGTAGGTGTAGGCCAGATTGAACAGAACCGAGAACGCAAAAAAGAACAGGATTCCGAGCGCCGCGACCGCAACCCAGTCGCGCCCTTTTGGCCACCGGCTTTTCATGAAAAGCGCAATCGGCAACAGGATCAGAAACCCGGTGCCGAAGCGAAATACCCCCAACGTGACCGGGTCGGTGGCATGCACGACAAAGCGCGTCGCCCCGCCAGCGATACCGCCGATCGCGCTCGACGCCACCGCCGCACAGTACGCCTGTCTGGTCACGGGTCATGGGCACGGCGTGTGTATAATTGCACCGCCGCTCGCCCGTCACCCCTCAAACAGTCATTATCGCCCCGCTCTACACAGGCCTGCATCCATCACGCAGCCTTCTGACACTCGCTCAAGCAGCTTGCGCTTGCGCCTGTACCAGGCTGGAATTTGCGAGCTCGAGCATTGCCGCCTTCTTGGCATTCGCCACCAGCTCGGCGACCGGGATCGTCGCCGCCTCGTTCTCGCGGACCAGCGGCAAACGAAGATAAGGCGGATCGCGGAACCAGACATACTCATACACGTGCCCGGTCTCTGCGTGCTCGACCGCAATGGTGCGGCCGTGAATCTTGACGCCGAAATCGCGCACAAATGCATTGGTCGAAAGTTTCGGCGACTGCAGGCCGAAGACCCGATGCAGAACCGCGTCGATCTCGGTCGGGAAGAACGGCTTGTGCATGACTGCTGCGGCGCCAAGCTTGAGCGCCTCGCGCTCGCGCGTGGCATTGTACTCGCCCGAGATCATGACGACCTTGGCCTGCGGGTTGGCCTCCATCATGTGCGCGAGCGTCGCGTAACCGTTGAGGCCCGGCATATTGATGTCCAGGAACACGACATCGAATGTGTCCGCCTTGCACCGCGCCAGCGCCTCGGTGCCGGTATTCGCATCTTCGATGTCGAGATGGAAAACGGAACTCGACAGCACCTTGCGCATCACTTTCAGCGAGACGGGCGAGTTGTCGACCAGCAGCACATGCATCGGGGTCGTGATGCGCCGATGCGTCGCGAGGATTGCCTCGATCTCGTCTTTACCGAACGGCTTGGTCAGGAACTCATAGGCGTCGAGCTGGCGCGCAAGATCGATGCAGCGCCGGTTTGATCGTCCGGAAATCAACGTGACAAATGTTTTGTTGCCCGCGATCCGCGCCGCCCACAGAGCGTCCATACCGCCCATGGTCGGCATATGAACGTCAATGAAGGCGAGGTCCACGCCATGATCAAGCGCTTGCAAGCATTCCACGCCGTCGAAGGCATGGACGATGTTTGTGGAATAATCGTTGGGAAGAGCGTCGCGGATCAGTTGATGGACCGGATTGGAATCATCGGCGATCAGCACTTTCGATTGGCGCAAAGACATAAATTCTCCCTCCGTCAGCACCCACCTGCCATGAAGAACACGCGGCGGCGTCATCCGTTCGCGGGAAGAGAAAGACACAAAGAGTTCTTGGCTAATTACTGCTTGGATTTGCGCGACCAATTTTAGTCAATTGGCCCTGCAGGGTGCTGCCGGTAGCGCGGCACCGCCGCTACGGCTGTGTCAAACGCGAACGCGCCCCGGCATTGTCGTGCCGGAGCGCGTTTGAGTAAAAAAGCTAACGCGAAACTTAGCGCCAGCGCAGCGTGAGCGACGACACGCCGGCCACGACGTTCAACGCAACCGAGCCCTGGAGCGAGACTGGTTGAAGCGCGATGGTGCGGTTGGATCCGCCCATCAGCACATTGGCGCCACCACCCACGCCGACAGCGGCGGTGCCGGTGACACCGACATATTCACCGGCGAGCGCGCCGGCGGGAACACCTGTCGTTGGCGCGAACACCGCCCAGCCAATCGCGCTTCCGGCGCTGATGCCGATGCTTAGGCCAACGGTATTGAGAGCGCCGTCATAGAATTGCGGCGGGCCTTGCGGTGGGTTGGTCTGCGCCGGGTTGTAGGTGCATCGCATCGACTGGTGCCCAACGATGATGAAGCCCACGTTCGGATCGACCTGGCAGGAAAGCGCGCCGATCTGGGTCCATGATTGGGCTGAAGCCGCTCCCGGCGCAAAAATTATCGCCGCAAGAGCAAACGCCGCAAGCAGGAACCGGTGGCAGTGCAAGGACATGATGTCGTACCCCCCTTGGTACAAGAACTGGAACAGCCTGTATGGAACTCCAGGTGGCGACCATGTGCAAGGGCACGGCAGGCCCTCAATCATGAAAAATGATCCTTGGTTATCGCGGTAAAAGCCTTTCAGCCGTTTGGCTGACAGGTGAGCGCCATTATTTCCGTCTGCCGCGCCCTTGCCCTGGGTTCAGCCGCAGCGTTATGGCCCGCGCGCCCCTCACGGATTGAAAATCAGCACAATGAAGGTGATAAACAGGACCAGATGCACGCCACCAAGCAGGATGTTGGTCGGCGCGCCGGAAAATGTCATCTGCGCGATAAACAGCGTCAGCATCAGCAGGATGGCCGGCACCGATTCAAGACCAAGCTGCAGCGGGAGATTGATCACAAGGCTGAGTGCCAGCATGACCGGGATCGTCAGCCCGATGGTGGACAGCGCCGACCCCAGCAACAAATTGACCGAACGCTGCAAGTGGTTGCGCCGCGCCGCCTGGAAGGCGGTCAGCCCCTCCGGCGACAAAATCAAAATGGCGATCAGGATGCCGCCCAGCGTGGTGGGCGCATGCAATTTCTCGATGCCGTAGTCGATGACCTCCGCCAGTTTCTCCGACAGCAGCACCACCGGCAGCAAGGTCAGGAACAGCAGAACGGCATGATAGGTGATCGATCTGCGAGGCCCAAGGCCTGGTTCATGCGCTGGCTCCGCGCCGGCAATGCGGTTGACCCCTTTCCTTTCCATAAAGAAGGCGCGATGGCGCACGGTTTCGATCATCAGGAAGCCGCCATAAAGCAGCACGGTCAACAGACCGAACACGATCGCCTGTAGCGTCGTCATCGTGTGGTCGGCCGTCGATGTGGTGAATGTCGGCACCACCAGCGAGATGACGGACAGGCACGTAATAACCGCCAGAAACGCGACCGCGCCCTGCAGGTTGTATTGCTGTTGCCGGTGGTTCAGGGCGCCGACGATCACCGAAAGCCCGATCATGCCATTGAGCACGATCATGAGCACGGCAAACACGGTGTCGCGCGGCAGCGTCGGATTTGGATCGCCGCTCAACATGACCGTCGCCATGATGGTCACTTCGATGCTGACCGCAGCGATCGTGAGAATAAGAGTACCGTAAGGTTCGCCCAGATACTCGGCCAGCATCTCTGCGTGACGCACCACGCCAAAGGCGCACCAGATCATGACCGCAAACAGCCAGATGAAGAGCCCAGCCGTCACACCCAGGTGCGTGAGATCGTCAGTCCAGGTCGCACCGACCGTAAAGAAAATGAGCGTTGACGCCGCGCCTGCCAGGACAGGACGTTCGGCGCGGAGGTCATCGCTGAGGCTTGAGGGTTTGCGTTTTGGCGGCTTCATTCAATGGCCCAGCACGTTGGGTAATTTCATTTTTGGATGTCACAACGGCAAATTGTCGTGCTTCCTGCCCGGCATCTCAACATGCTTGTTCTTCAGCATGGCCAACGCGCGCGCAATACGGCGGCGGGTGGAGTGCGGCATGATGACGTCGTCAATATAGCCGCGCTCGGCGGCAACGAAGGGCGACAGAAACCGATCCTCATATTCCTTGGTGCGCGCGGCGATCTTGTCTTTATCGCCGATGTCGGCGCGGAAGATGATCTCCACCGCCCCTTTCGCGCCCATCACCGCGATCTGCGCCGTCGGCCACGCATAATTCAAGTCGCCGCCCACGTGCTTCGACGCCATCACATCATAGGCGCCGCCGAAGGCCTTGCGCGTGATCACGGTGACGAGCGGGACCGTGCACTGGCTGTATGCGAACAATAATTTGGCGCCGTGCTTGATCAGCCCGCCATATTCCTGGTCGGTGCCGGGCAGAAATCCCGGCACGTCAACAAATGTCACGATCGGAATACCGAAGGCGTCGCAGAAGCGGACAAAGCGGGCCGCCTTGCGGGAGGCGTCGCTGTCGAGCACGCCCGCGAGCACCATCGGCTGGTTTGCAACGAAGCCGACGGTGCGACCCGCAATGCGGCCAAAGCCGGTAACAATGTTCTTGGCATAAGCCGACGACACCTCGAAGAAGTCACCTTCGTCCGCGACCTTCAGGATCAGCTCCTTGATGTCGTATGGCTTGTTCGGGTTGTCGGGCACCAGCGTGTCGAGCGATTCATCGATACGGTCGGCCTCGTCCTGCGTCGGCCATTCCGGCGCACCGCTTTCGTTGTTAGCCGGGAGGAAATCGATCAGCCGGCGCATTTGCAGCAGGCACTCGACGTCGTTCTCGAAGGCGCCGTCGGACACGCCCGACTTGGTCGTGTGCACGGAGGCGCCGCCGAGCTGCTCGGCCGTCACCACCTCGTTGGTCACCGTCTTCACCACGTCGGGGCCGGTGACGAACATGTAAGATGTATCGCGCACCATGAAGATGAAGTCGGTCATCGCCGGCGAATAGACGTCGCCACCCGCGCAAGGACCCATGATGACGCTGATCTGCGGAATAACGCCTGAGGCGATCACATTACGCTTGAACACTTCGCCATAACCGCCAAGTGCGGCCACGCCTTCCTGGATGCGCGCGCCGCCGGCGTCGAACAGGCCGATGATCGGGCACCGCGCCTTCATCGCCATGTCCTGAACCTTGATGATCTTCTGCGCGTGCGTTTCCGACAGCGAGCCGCCAAAGACCGTGAAGTCCTTGGAGAACAGATAGACCGCGCGGCCGTTGATGGTGCCCCAGCCGGTGACGACGCCGTCGCCGGGGATCTTGCTCTTCTCCATGCCGAAGTCATTGGAACGGTGCTCGACGAACATATCGAGTTCCTCGAACGATCCCTTGTCGAGCAGGAGCTCGATGCGCTCGCGGGCGGTCAGTTTGCCGCGCTTGTGCTGGGCCTCGATGCGCGTCTGGCCGCCGCCGAGGCGGGCCTCCTCGCGCCGCTTTTCAAGTCTGTCGAGGATGTCTTTCATTGAAGGAAGCCCCCGCCCGCGCAGAATCCGGTCTGCACGAGGAATAGCATGACCGAGGCCGACTCATCGTCACCGGCTTGTCCCGGTGACTCCGCTAGGTTGGAAGGTGCCTGCCCTCCTGTTCGAGATGGCCGGGACAAGCCCGGCCATGACGGGGGCGACTTGGCACCGGCCCCAAACCCTGCTTACAAGCCCTCATGAGCGAGCCGCAGACCGCAGCCGAATTGATACAGCAGGGCCTGGTCCACCACCGGTCGGGCCAGATCTCGCTCGCCATGGACCGCTACACCCAGGTGTTGCGCAACGACCCGAACAACGCCGACGCGCTCTATTACATCGCCGTGGTCGCCTGCCATGAGGGCCAGTTCCAGCAGGGCATCGATCTCGCCCGCCGCTCGCTGAACTTCCGGCCACGCCAGGCGCGCGCACACAATCTCATCGGCCAGGCGCTTCACCGCATGGGAAAGGTCAAGGACGCGCTGGAGAGCTTCGACAACGCGATCGAATGCGACGCCAAATTCGCCGATGCCTACGGCAACCGCGCCAATATGCTGAGCGAGCTCGGCCGCACTTCGGAGGCGCTGTCGAGCTTCGACCGCGCGATTGCGCTCAATCCGAATTCGGCAAGCGATTGGCTCAACCGCGGCGCCACCTTGCATGGGGCCGGGCGTATCGAGGAAGCCATTGCAAGCTACGACAAGGCCATCGCGCTCGACCCCGGTTTCTGCGTGCCGTATTGCAACCGCGCGCATTCGCTGCTCGACGCCAACCGCGACGAGGAAGCGCTCGCCGGTTACGACCGCGCCATCGCGCTCGAGCCGAAATTCGCCGAGGCCTACCTCGGCCGCGCGCTGGCGCTGCGCAAGATGTCGCGTATCGACGAGGCGCTCGCCAGCATCGACAAAGCGATCGAGATCAAAGGCGACGTGGGCAAGATGTATGGTGCCCGCGCCACCCTGTTGCGCTCACTCGGCCGCGAGGCCGAAGCGGTGGCCGCGGACGCCAAGGCCGCCGAGCTGGAGGCGAAAAAACAACAGGCAGGCGAAGCGACGCCCACTGCAGAGAATAAAAGTTCCTGACGTTGGAACTTTGCGGCGGTCTCAGCCGTTTCGCGGGGTAGTCACAAGGACATCCCCCAAAGGACCGCCCATGAATCACGCCACGCCACGCACCAGTTCGCCGCGTCTTGCCACCCCCACCGATCTCGGCGCCAATGCCGCAAAAGACATTGCAGGCGCCCTCAACCGTATCCTGGCCGACAGTTTCGCGCTCTATCTCAAAACAAAGAATTTCCACTGGCACGTGAGTGGACCGCACTTCCGGGACTACCATTTGCTGCTCGACGAGCAGGCCGAACAGATTTTCGCCACCACCGACGTCATCGCCGAACGCGTGCGCAAGATCGGGCAGCCGACGCTGCGTTCGATCGGCGACATATCTCGCCACCAGAAGCTTGAGGACAACGACGCGCCGTATGTCGAGCCCTCCGACATGCTGGCGGAATTGCGCGAGGACAACCAGCGCGTGGTCGCGACCATGCGTGAAGCGCACGACGTTTGCGACGAACACAATGACGTCGCAAGTGCCAGCCTGCTCGAAACGTTCATCGACGACGCCGAAAGGCGCGTCTGGTTTCTCTACGAAGCCGGCCGCAAGGGTGACTCGAGCGGGCATTAACTTATGTCTGTCATGGCCGGGCATAGCCGTCCAAAGGACGGCGTGCTTTCGCACGCCTATGTCCCGGCCATCCCGCTTAGGATGGCAAAGCCCGTGCTCACCTAAGCGAGATGCGCGGGTCAAGCCCGCGCATGACACCTGTGAGAAATGAGATTCACTTTACTAGCCTCAACACCGTCACCGCCGCGCGAAATTCCGCTTCGCGAAAAGCGCGACGCTCGAGCGCGAGATCGTCCCTGCCCCACTGCGACATCTGCCAGTCTTCGTCGACGTGAGCGGCGTCCCACGCCGCACCGGGTTCAATCGCATCATAAGCCACCGCCAGGGCGAGCAGCGCTGACCCTGTCAGGGTCGTGATCGACGACACCGCGGCCAGACGCCACGGCTCGCTCGGAATTGCCGCGCGCACGGCAGCGATGGCCGCGCGTTGCTGCGGCACGTGCACGACGCCTTGTGCGAGCACAAATCGCGCACCGAATTGTTCACTTACCCAGGCCAGCACCGGATCCCACGCCGCCGATTGCTTTTCAACGAGACCAGCGGGCGCATCGGCGCGATAGCACAACAGGTCCGAACCAAGATATTCAGCAACCTCGTCGGTGACCGGCGCTGATGCTTCACGGACGCCGTCAATCGCCGCATTGGCCAGCCGCGTCAGGGGCATCAACGCCGGATCGATCACGTCCTTTTGTGCGTCCCATTCCGCCGCAATAGCGTCCGCGAGCTGACGCGTCGGCGCGGCCAGCGCTTGGCGCGCCGGCGTCTTCACGGGCTTGCCGTCGAGCAAGATCTGGGCATCGCCGCCAGCATCCGTCGCAACGACATGCGCGCGCTCATAGAAGCGCTTGCGCAACGAGGGCCGGCCCCCCCGGCGTGCCGATTCCATCGGGTCGAGCGGCTGGTTTTCGAAGATCTCGGTAAAAATCTCGCGCATTGGGACTCGATTTGTGCGACGCAAAATAAGCGGAACTCAGCCACGCAATGTTAATCCAAAAGCGCAAAGACAGGGGCCGGAATGCCTTGCTGCCGCCTCTTTCAGGGAGCGAAAAACCTCATGCAGACTTGTGGTTGATAGGCCTCAGCCATGACGGAAGGATAGGTAGCCTTGCGGGTTTGTAGCCAATATTATCCGCCCCGGATTCGTGCCGGATAACAAGGCCGATCCAGGGGAAGTTGACCCGTTAAGGGCTGCAACGCGACACCGTTTTGTAAGTGCCGAGTAGCGGGGCGCGTTTCGAGGAGTCAATGAAGAATACCGACATTTCTGCGCCCGACTACTTCCACAAGGTCGTGGATTGCCAGTGGGCTTGTCCGGCGCACACGCCGGTACCGGAATATATCCGCCTGATCGCACAAGGCCGCTATTCCGACGCCTACATGATCAACTGGCGCTCGAACGTGTTTCCGGGAATTCTCGGGCGCACTTGCGACCGTCCCTGCGAGCCGGCCTGCCGCCGTGTGCGGGTCGAGGACGAGCCGGTGGCGATTTGCCGGCTCAAGCGTGTGGCGGCGGACTACAAAGACGACATCACCGCACGGCTACCCAGGCCCGCCCAGAAGAAAAACGGCAAACGGATCGCATTGGTCGGCGGCGGCCCCGCCTCCCTCACCGTGGCACGCGACCTCGCGCCGCTCGGCTACACCTGCGTTGTATTCGACGGCGATCCGAAATCCGGCGGGATGATCCGCACACAAATTCCGAAATTCCGCCTGCCGGATTCCGTCATCGATGAGGAAACCGGCTACATCCTCGGTCTCGGCGTCGAATTCCGCGGCGGCAAGCGCATCGACAGCATGAAGGCGCTGCTGGCCGAAAGCTGGGATGCGATTTTCGTCGGCTCGGGCGCACCGCGCGGGCGTGACCTCGATATTCCTGGCCGCAAGGAAGCAGCCAAGAACATTCACATCGGCATCGATTGGCTGTCGTCGGTCTCGTTCGGCCACGTCAGCAAGATCGGCAAGCGCGTCGTCGTGCTCGGCGGCGGCAACACCGCGATGGATTGCTGCCGCTCCGCCCGCCGTCTCGGCGGCGACCAGGTGGACGTGGTGGTGCGCTCCGGATTCGAAGAAATGAAGGCGTCACCTTGGGAAAAGGAAGACGCCATGCACGAGGGCATTCCGATTCATAACTTCCTCGTGCCGAAGGAATTTACGCACGAGAACGGCAAGCTCAACGGCATCACCTTCGAAAAGGTGAAGGCCGAGCGCGACGCCAAGGGCCGCCGCAAGCTGGTGCCGTCCGGCGAACCTGATCAACACTTTCCCTGCGACGACGTGCTGGTGGCCGTTGGCCAGGAGAACGCCTTCCCCTGGATCGAACGCGACTGCGGCATCACGTTCGACGAATGGAATATGCCCAAGGTCGACACTGTGACCTTTGCCTCGACCAACCCGAAGGTCTATTTCGGCGGCGACGCAGCGTTTGGCCCAAAAAATATTATCTGGGCCGTCGCGCACGGCCACGAGGCCGCAGTCTCGATCGACAAGATGCTCAATGGCGAGGACATCACCGACCGCCCACTGCCAGCGGTCGAGCAGATGAGCCAAAAAATGGGCATCCACGAATGGTCCTACGACAACGAGGTCGAGCTCGATAAGCGCTACAAGGTGCCGCTGCGCGACAAAGCCATCGCGCTCAAGGACATCAAGGCTGAAGTCGAACTGGGATTCGACGTCGAGGTTGCGCTCAAGGAAGCCGGCCGCTGCCTGAATTGCGACGTGCAGACAGTGTTCTCGGCGCAGCTTTGCATCGAATGCGATGCCTGCGTCGATATCTGCCCGATGGATTGCATCACCTTCACGCCGAATGGCGAGGAAGCCGAACTCCGCACGCGACTGACCGCTCCGTCGCACAACCTGACGCAAGACCTCTATGTGCAGAACGGCCTCAAGACCGGCCGCGTCATGGTCAAGGACGAGGACGTCTGCCTGCATTGCGGCCTGTGTGCCGAACGCTGCCCGACCGGCGCCTGGGACATGCAAAAATTCTTCCTGGATATGACTCACGCAGGGACTTCATGCCGACCGCCACGCCGATCAGCCGCGTAAACGACTTCGTCGTCCGCTTCGCCAACGTCAACGGCTCGGGTTCGGCGAGCGCGAACGAGATGTTCGCGCGCGCGGTGATGCGCATGGGCATACCGGTGGCTCCGCGCAATATCTTCCCGTCCAACATTCAGGGCCTGCCGACCTGGTATGAGGTCCGCGTCTCGGAAGCCGGGCACATGGGCGCCCGCGGCGGCACCGACCTGATGGTCGCAATGAACCCGCAAACTTTCGACCGGGACATCGCGGCGATCGAGCCGGGCGGCTATCTTTTTTACGATTCAACCAAGGCCCTGCCGCCGTCGAAATTCCGCGACGACATCACCGTCATCGGCGTGCCGCTGACCGCAATCTGCAACCGCGAATACACCGATCCGCGCCAGCGCCAGCTGTTCAAGAACATCATTTATATCGGCGCGCTCACCGCGCTGCTCGATATGGACGTGAAGGTGGTCGAGCAGCTGATCGGCGAGCAGTACAAGGGCAAGGACAAACTGATCGAGCCCAATATCAAGGCGCTGCATATCGGCCGCGACTACGCGATCCTCAATCTGCAATGTCCGCTCGGGGTGCGCCTGAAAAAGACCGACAAAGTCGGCGACCGCATCTTCATTGAAGGCAATTCAGCGGCGGCCTTGGGCGCGGTCTATGGCGGCGCGACTGTTTGCGCCTGGTATCCGATCACGCCGTCATCGTCACTGGCCGACGCCTTTACGCGCCACTGCGCCAAATTGCGCGTTGACCCTGAAACCAAGCAGGCGAAATACGCGATCATCCAGGCTGAAGACGAACTCTCCTCCATCGGCATCGTGATCGGTGCGGGCTGGAACGGCGCCCGCGCCTTTACGGCCACCTCCGGTCCCGGCATTTCGTTAATGCAGGAGTTCATCGGGCTGGCCTATTTTGCTGAAATTCCAGCAGTTCTGTTCGACGTGCAGCGCGCAGGCCCGTCCACCGGTATGCCGACCCGCACCCAGCAATGCGACATCATTTCGTGTGCCTACGCCTCCCACGGCGACACCAAGCACGTCCTTCTGTTCCCCGAGAACCCGACCGAGGCCTTCACTTTCGGCGCGCAGGCTTTTGATCTCGCCGACCGGCTGCAGACACCGATCTTCGTCATGCTCGATCTCGACATCGGCATGAACCACCATTTGTCCAAGCCGCTGGCCTGGGACGATGCCCGCAAATACGACCGTGGCAAGGTGATGACGGCCGCCGAGCTGGAAGCCGGCAAGGAATTTGGCCGCTATCTCGATGTCGACGGCGACGGCATTCCCTACCGCACCTATCCCGGCACGCACCCGACCAAGGGCTCGTTCTTCACGCGTGGCACGTCGCGCGACCGATACGCGCGCTACACAGAGGAAGGCGCGCCCTACGTCGACAATATGCAGCGCCTGGTCCGCAAATTCGACACTGCCAAGGACCTGGTGCCGCGCCCGCTGATTGCCACCAGCGGCAAACCGACCAAATACGGTGTGATTTATTACGGCTCGACTTCGCCCGCGATGGACGAGGCGATCCACATGATCGAGGCGCGCGGGCATTCGCTCGACCGCATGCGCATCCGCGCCTTCCCCTTCCACTCAAGCGTGAACAGTTTCGTCGCGGACCACGATTTCGTGTTCGTGGTCGAACAGAACCGCGACGCCCAGTTACGCTCGTTGATCGTCAACGAATGCGGCATCGACCCCGTGCGGCTGGTGCCGATTTTGCACTATGACGGCACGCCCATCACCGCTCGCTTTATCGACAAGGCAATCGGCGACCATCTCGATCAACTGAAGGTTAAGCCGATGAAGGTGACATCGTGAAAGAAACGTCTTTCACGATGTCATGCGCGGGCATAGCCGTCCGAAGGACGGCGTGCTTTCGCACGCCTATGACCCGCGCATCCCGCTTAGGGTCGCATTGTGCCCTCCTAAGCGAGATGGCCGGGACAAGCCCGGCCATGACAATTCTGAGTCAGGACTAATCCATGACCTATCTCGCCAAGCCGAAATTCCACCACCCCGAGCTGCCGAAGAACTCGCTCGGCTACACCCATCGCGACTACGAAGGCACGGTCTCGACGCTGTGCGCCGGTTGCGGGCATGAACTCGATCACCGCGTCCATCATCCAGGCCTGTTTCGAGCTGTCGATCGAGCCACACCGCGTCGCCAAGATTTCCGGCATTGGCTGCTCATCGAAAACGCCGACCTATTTCCTCGGCAATTCACACGGCTTCAACTCCGTGCACGGCCGCATGCCGTCGGTGCTCACGGGCGCCAATCTCGCCAATCGCGACCTGATCTATCTCGGCGTCTCCGGCGACGGTGACAGCGCCTCGATCGGGCTCGGGCAGTTCGCGCATTGCCTGCGCCGCGGCGTCAACATGGTCTATATCGTGGAGAATAACGGCGTGTATGGCCTCACCAAGGGCCAGTTCTCCGCCACAGCCGACCGCGGCTCGAAGTCCAAGCGCGGCTTCATCAACACCGACAATTCCATCGATCTTGTTGCAATGGCGCTCCAGCTCGGTGCCAGCTTTGTCGCGCGCTCATTCTCCGGTGACAAGCACCAACTGGTGCCGATCATCAAGGCGGCAATCGCTCACAAGGGCGCGGCATTTATCGATATCATTTCGCCGTGTGTGGCCTTCAACAACCACGCCGGCTCGACCAAGAGCTTCGATTTCGTGCGCGAGCACAACGAAGCCGTCAATCGCCTGGACTTCATTTCCAGCCGCATGCCGATCGAGGTTAAATACGACCCCGGCACTGTTGAGGTGGTCGAGCAGCATGACGGCTCCAGGATCGCGCTGCGCAAGCTCGCCGCCGACTACGACCTTCATGACCGTACCGCCGCGCTCGGTTTTCTGCAGCACCACGCCGCCAAGGGACAGATCGTCACCGGCCTGCTCTACATGGAAAAAGAATCCGAAGACCTCCATGCGCACCTCCACACGGTCCAGGTCCCACTGAACGCGCTTGGCGAAAAAGAGCTTTGTCCCGGCCAGGCCGCGCTCGACAAGTTCAACGCGTCGCTGCGGTAAACTGCCCTCTCGCGTCATGGCCGGGCTTGTCCCGGCCATCCACGCCTTTACAACTGCAACAAGGTAGACGTGGATGCCCGGCACATAGGCGTGCGAAAGCACGCCGTCCTTCCGAACGGCTATGCCCGGGCATGACGAGGACCGTAGCGATGAACTTCCGGCAACTCGGCAACTCCGACCTCCACCTTGCCCCCCTCATGCTCGGCGGCAACGTGTTCGGCTGGACCATCGACGAAATAACCTCGTTCGGCATTCTCGATGCCTTTGTCGACGCCGGCTTCAACGCCATAGATACATCCGACAGCTATGCGCGCTGGGTGCCGGGAAGCCCGGGTGGCGAGTCGGAAACCATCATCGGAAATTGGGTCAAACGCAGCGGCAAACGCGACAAAGTATTGATCGCCACCAAGGTCGGCGAGGACATGGGCGAAGGCCGCAGCCTGAAGAAGGACTACATCCTGCGCGAGTGCGAAGCCTCACTGCGGCGGCTGCAGACCGATCACATCGATCTCTACCAGACCCATTTCGACGACGAAGTGACGCCGGTCGAGGAAACGATGCAGGCTTATGCTGTGCTGATCAAAGCCGGCAAGGTGCGTGCGATCGGTGCCTCCAACATAAGCCCGGCGCGCCTGAAGGCCTCACTCGCCGCCAGCAAGCAACTCGGCCTGCCCCGCTACGAGAGCTTACAGCCGCTCTATAACCTCTCCGACCGCAAGGAATTCGAGACCGAGTTCGCGCCGATCTGCCGGGAACACAAGCTCGGAGTCATCAACTACTACTCGCTCGCCGCCGGTTTTCTCACAGGCAAGTACCGCTCGGCCGAGGAAGGCGCCAAACACCCCGGACGCGGCGGCAGGCTCAAGCGCTATCTCGACGCGCGCGGGCTCGGCATTCTCAAGGTCCTGGACGATGTGGCTTCGCGGCATAACGCCTTGCCGGCCCAGATTGCGTTGGCCTGGCTGATCGCCAGGCCGGTCATCACTGCGCCGATCGTCAGCGCCACCAGCCTCAAGCAACTCGGCGAAATCCTGAAGGCGCCCGCGATAAAGCTTTCGCCCGCCGACATCGCGGCACTCGACGCGGCAGGCGCCTGAGTTTCAAACGCGGAACTTCACTCACCGTCCGGACGTTGATGGGGCGCATGAGCGCGCGCGCATCCATCGCCGGCCGCAAGCGGCCACCGGCTAACCCTGCGCGCGGCCGTCGCCGCCGCGGCATCAGCGACAATGAAGTGCGCGACGTCGAGGAGATGGCGACACCGCGCACGCCGGTCATCTATGAAGTCGTGCGCCGCTTGGGCGAGGAGGAAATGGCGCGTCCCCTCACCTCGTTGTGGTGGTCCGGGGTGGCCGCGGGATTGTCGATCAGCTTCTCGCTGCTGGCGCAGGCGACCCTGCAAACACACCTGCCCGACGCTCCGTGGCGGCCGCTGGTTACGAGTTTTGGCTACTGCATCGGCTTTGTCATGGCGGTCCTCTCCCGGCAGCAATTGTTCACCGAGAGCACCATCACGGCGGTGTTGCCGTTGGCGAAAGATCTTACGTTCGAAAATATGGGGCGCACCGCGCGCCTGTGGGCGATAGTTCTCGCTGCCAATCTCGCCGGCACACTGTTCGCCGCCTTGTTCTGCGCCTACTCGCCGGTACTGACGCCTGAGCTCTATGGCGGAATGCTTACCGTCAGCCAAAGCTTGCTCGACTTCAGCTGGGCCGAGATGCTGTTCCGCGCAATTGCCGCGGGCTTCCTGATGGCGGCCATGGTTTGGCTGATGCCGGGCGCCGAGCGGTCGCAGTTTCAGGTGATCGTCCTCATGACATGGCTCATCGCCGTTGGCGGTTTTACACATGTGGTCGCCGGCAGCATGGAGGCCTATTTGCTGGTGTTTTCCGGCAGCTGGGCGTGGTGGCAAATGCTCGCGCAGTTCATGGCGCCTGTGCTGATCGGCAATATCATCGGCGGCACGGCGCTGTTTGCGCTCATTTCCTACGCACAGGTCATGGATGAGATTTGAGTGGCCCTTTAAAGCAAAACCTTAACTTGAAGTGACGGTTTAACGGTGCCTTTCGAGCCTCAAGTGTTGGGTGAAGTCATCTACTGATTGATGCAGGTGCCGACATAGGCGTTGCGATCGCCGGCAGCCTGGCCATAGACGCCGGCCTGATGCGCGCAGCGCGAGGCGCGGTCCTGGTAGGTCTCGGCACCCCTCGGCCCAGAGCCCTGCACCGTGGGCAGGTTCTGCAGCACCTGCCCGGTCTGCGGCACGACGATCGGCGGCGGCACGGTCGTGTTCGGCGGCTGAATGGCCGTCGACCGCGGAATGACAACGTGCTTCACGGTGCCGCGCGGAGACTTGTATTTCGGCGCCAGCCATGGCTCGGGCTGGGCCGGACGCGCACCCTTTTCGGGCTTCATGATGCTGTAATCGTCGCCGAGGATGCTGTTGTTGGTCTGCGCACGCGCCGGCCCAGCCAAAACGGCCGTCAGGGCCAGCAGCAGCATGGTGGGTCCACGCGTCATTCCTGTCAGATAGGAACCCCGCAGCGCGCCCGCTACTCCTCCTCCGGCGCCTCGTCGATCGGGTCGTAGCGGGTGGCGTCAAAACCGAGCAGATTCCACGTTTGCAGCATGTGCGGCGGCAACGGCGCCGACACATCGATGATGCCGCCCCGCGGATGCGGTACCGCAATACGGCGGGCGAGCAGATGCAGCTTGTCCTGGATGCCGCCGGGCAGCTCCCAGTTCTCGATGTTGAAATATTTTGGGTCGCCAACGATCGGGTTGCCGACATGCGCCATGTGCGCGCGCAATTGGTGCGTGCGCCCGGTGACCGGCTTGAGCGATAGCCACGCAACCTTCTGCGCCGCGGTCTCCACCACCGCATAATAAGTCACGGCGTGCACGGCGTCCTTCTCGCCGTGCTTGGCGATACGCATGAAGGAATCTTCTTCGACTTCCTGCTTGGCGAGATAGGTCGAGATGCGGCCTTGTGTCGGCTTCGGCACACCCGCGACCAGCGCCCAATAGATCTTGCGCGCCGAGCGCGAGCGAAAAGTCTTCGCTAGCGCGGCGGCGACAAACCGGCTCTTGGCCACCAGCAGGCAACCGGCCGTATCCTTGTCGAGCCGGTGCACCAAACGCGGACGCTGACCATCGGTGCCGCGCAACGCCCCGAGCATTCCGTCGACATGGCGCGTGGTGCCGGAGCCGCCCTGCACCGCGAGCCCCATCGGCTTGTTGAGCACTAGGACGTCAGCATCTTCGTAAAGCGTGATCGATTTCAGGAACGCGCGATCTTTCTGTGCTGATGGTGCATCATCGCGCGGGGCCGGCGCTTCGACTTTCAGCGGCGGAATGCGAACCGCCTGGCCGGTTTCGAGCCGCGCCTTGGGCTGTGTGCGCTTGCCATTCACGCGCACCTCGCCTTTGCGGATGATGCGCTGGATGTGGCTGAACGAAAGCCCCGGAAAACGCGCCTCAAAAAAACGGTCGACGCGCATATTGTTCTCGTCCGGCGTCACGGTGACGGTCTGCACGCCGGCGGAGGAAAACGTCGGCTTCGCTTCGACTGCCGGCGCTGAGCGAAGGCGGTCTGATGAGAAGCCATCACTGCAATTCTGAGCATTTCGAAACGCCCCCTCACCCCGACCCTCACCTCGCACGCGAGGAGAGGGAGCGCCGCGCTTGGGCGCATGTTTCGGGGGCATGTCGGATTGGCGCTGCGCGAAACGCTTTTTCGAACGCTCCTTATGGCGCTCGTCGCGATCGCGGCCGTGACCGCGGCCGCGCGAAGCGGCTTTCTCGCCGCCGCCAGGCTGGCGCGGGCCGGAGCGTCCCCGCCTCATGCCCTGCTCCCGGCTGCCGCGGCCGCGACCATGCGTCTGAGTTCACCCACAACCGGATGCGACGACCAAAAGAACATCACGCGCGACTTCGGCATAAACGAAATCTTTCTTCCAAATTCAGTGTCACCGCGAAAATGGACGGTCACTGGATGAACATTGATCCAGCGATTTTCCGTCACGCTCTCAATGAAAGTCAGAGGTACCACAATTTCCTTCCGGAAGTTGGAGACGTAGAGCGCTCCGTCACCAACACGTACCCTTTTGAGGGGGACGCACCACCACCAAAAAGACAGCGCACCCGCAGTCCACGCGGCGAGAAACAGCCATCCCGTTCCGGCCGGCAGGCCCCTGCTGGCCCAGAAGAACGCGGTGATCGCGCCGAATCCCACGATCCAGCAGGCCGGAAAAATGGTCTTGGTGATGAATGTGAGCCGTGACGATAAGGCGATTCCAGCTGTCATCGTGCGATCAGGGCCTCGCTCATCTAAGAGCGCCCGCGCTGCGGATCCCTGCGCAGCTTGTCCCAATATTCGAGCCGCTTTCTGATCTCGCGCTCAAAGCCGCGCTCCGGCGGGTCGTAGAATTTCTGCCGTTCAAGTGCGTCCGGAAAATAATTCTGGCCGGAGAAAGCCTCCTGGGCGTCGTGGTCATAGGCGTAACCGCGGCCGTAGCCTTCTTCCTGCATCAGCTTCGTGGGTGCATTGAGAATGTGCTTGGGCGGCAGCAACGAGCCCGCCTCTTTTGCAGTCCGCATGGCCGCCCCAAAGGCCGCATAACCCGCGTTCGATTTCGGCGCGGTCGCGCAATAAATCACCGCCTGCGCGATCGCGAGTTCGCCCTCGGGCGAACCCAGGAAGTCGTAGGCCTCCTTGGCGGCATTGGCGATCACCAGCGCCTGCGGATCGGCGAGCCCGATATCCTCGATCGCCATGCGCACCACGCGGCGAGCGATGTAGAGCGCCGGCTCGCCGGCATCCAGCATGCGGCAAAGATAATAGAGCGCAGCATCGGGATCCGAGCCGCGAACCGACTTGTGCAGCGCCGAGATCAGGTTGTAGTGGCCATCCTGGCTCTTGTCGTAAATTGGCGCGCGGCGCTGCACGATGTCCTGCAGCTTTAGCGAGTCGAAAATTTCGTCCTTGCGCGCGGCCCGCCAGATTTCCTCGACCAGCGTGAGCGCGGCGCGGCCATCGCCATCAGCCATGCGCTTGAGCGCTTCGCGCGCATCCGCATCGAGCGGAAGCCGCCTGCCCTCAAGGGTCTCGGCGCGCGCCAGCATTTTCTCGATTGCATCCGCGTCCAGCGATTTGAAGACCAGGACGCGCGCGCGCGAGAGCAGCGGCGCATTCAATTCGAATGACGGGTTTTCGGTGGTAGCGCCGACCAGAATGATAGTGCCGTCCTCCATCACCGGAAGAAAGCTGTCCTGCTGCGCTCGATTGAAGCGATGGATCTCGTCCACAAACAGCAGTGTGCCTTGCCCCATTTCGCGGCGGCGGCGGGATTCTTCGAACACCTTCTTGAGGTCGGCAACGCCGGTGAAGATGGCGGAAACCTGCTCGAAATGAAGGTCAGTCGCCTGCGCGAGCAGGCGCGCAACCGTGGTCTTGCCGGTGCCGGGCGGGCCCCAGAATACCAATGAGCCGAGCGAGCGCGTCGCCAGCATGCGCGTGAGCGCGCCATCGGGCCCAAGCAGATGATCCTGGCCAACCACTTCGTCGAGGCGTTGGGGTCTAAGCTTATCGGCGAGCGGGTGCGGCGCGTCCTTATCGAGGCCTGCGGCGGCGAACAGGCTCGGGCCGCTCGCCTTGGCGCGCGAGGTCATCCGCCGAACACCGCGGAAATTTTCTGCCCGCCGCGCAGAATTATGATGCGCCAACTACGGTTCGGCACGGCGCTCAAGCGCTCGAGATCTTGCGTTTTCGCAATGCGTTCGCCGTTGACCTCTTCGATGACATCGCCGCGCTGAAAACCGAGATTGCGGGCATAGGATCCGGTGTCGATGTCGACAATGACAACTCCTTCCTCGACGTTGCGCACCTGCAATTCGTCAGCGAGCGCCGGTGAAAGATTGGCGATCTTGACGCCTGAAAACGGCGAACGCGATCGAATGACAATCTCATCGCGCGGTGTCTCCGGCGCGGACTGCAGCGCCACCGTCACGGCCTGCTCCCGCCCCGCCCGAAGCACGCCGAGCTTGGCACTGCCACCGAGCGGCTTGGTCGCAAATCGATAATCGAAAGCGTTCGGATCCTCGACGTCCTGGCTATCAACCGACATGATCAGGTCGCCAGCCTTCAGGCCGGCGCGGGCGGCCGGGCTGTTGGGCGCAACATTTGCGATGAGCGCACCCGTCGGCCGCTTGAGGCCCATACTGTCGGCGATGT
>CAWEMK010000011.1:0-39743 GCA_963810125.1 uncultured Alphaproteobacteria bacterium | reverse complement strand
CAACTTGGATGGCATTTGCCCGACGACGACAACAAGCTGCACGGGCGGCAAAATTCTCATCAACAATGTTTGCAGCTGTCGCCCCGGCACGGTCGATGACGAGAACGGCAAATGTGTGAGTCAGCGAAATCCGAAACGAAAAGAGCCGATGCACAAGACGCCACGCAAGCCGCGACCAAACCCAATTCCGATAATCCGAAGTCGTCCTCGCCGCCGGTGAATTTCCAGATCCAGATCGGTCCGGGCTTCCCGGGCGGTCGTCCGGGCGGCCATCCGACCCCGACAAGGCCGAACCCGGGCAATCCCGGCAAAGGTAGCGTCAATGGCTGACGCTTTGAACCTTCGACCGCAGGAATAATGCGATGCGAATTGTTGCACTTTCCGGTCTGGTGATTGCAGCGATGCTCGGGCTCGCCGCGCCTGCCGCAGCCGCGGGCCCGGCCTGGTGCGCGGCTTATCGCAATGGCAGCACCAATTGCGGCTTCAATACTTATGAACAATGCATGGCGGCGATTTCCGGCATTGGCGGCTTCTGCAACCGCAACTACATCGATGGCCCGCCGGACAAACCCGCCGCGCGCAAAGAGCGCAAGGAACGTGAGGCCGAGCCGAAAGCCAAGCGCAAGGACAAGGAAGAAGTCAAAGAACGCGTGACACCGGCGCCGAAACCTGTGGTGCCACCCGCCGCCGCGCAGCCGGCGCCAGTCATCGTCCAGCCGCCGCCATGCCCGTCGTCGTGCACCGCCAGCCGCGCCCGCGCAACAGCCGATCACCAGTTTCCAGACGGCGCGTGCGCTCATTCTGTCGGGAAAATACGAAGCCGGCATCGCCGCGATGAAATCGCTTGGGTTTGACGATCATCCCGACATTGCGAGTTCAATCGGATTTGCTTACGCCAAGCTCGGCAATCCGAGCGAGGCGCGCAACTGGTACAGCAAGGCGCTCGCCGCCGATCCCAATCACATCAGCACGCTGGTTTACTCGGGTGCGCTCTATCTGTGCAAGGCGATCTCGCCAAAGCGCGCGGCGACCTCGAACGCATCAAGGCGATCTGCGGCGCCACCGCATGCCCGAGTCCCAGGAGCTCGACGGCCAGATCGCAGCCAAAAGCCGGTAGGGGCGTGAACTTACAAGGTTGTCATGGCCGGGCTTGTCCCGGCCATCTCGATTAGTCAGGCACGGCATTGCCCGCTTAAGCGGGATCGCCGGGACAAGCCCGGCGATGACACGCGCAAATTGACGCACGCACAACCCGGAATGACAGTGAGAGAACGTTACCGCCGCGACGCGCCGCCGAAATCTTCCAGCACGTGCATGAGCGCTTCCGGCTCGACTTTCACGCTGCCGGCGAACGGGTGGTCGATCACGATCACCGTCAACAGCGCGGAAAAAACCAGCGCCGCAAGCGCGCCCGTCATCAGCGCTTGCGCGTGCAGGTTCTGGCGTGCCGAAGAAGAAGGTAAAACCCACCGTGACGATGGCGCCACCGAACAGCACGAACCAGAAAATGTCCGGGATATTGCCATCGGCGGTGACGAAACGCGCCGCCCGCCGCGCCGCGCTGATCTCGTCGAGCTGGCGCAAAATTTCCGTCATCAGGACAGTGTCCGGTCCGGCGGCGGCACGGCCATTGAGCAGCGTCACATAGATATCGCTGAGCGCGCTGGTGACACCGGGATCGAGCGTGCCCCGCTCCATGGCCGGCCAGTCCTTGCCGATCGCGGCGCTGAGATAGGCATTCATGACGCCGCGCAAGGCCGTGCGGCGCTCGGCGCTCAATCCGTCCGACAGGCGGTAGATCGTCGCTGCCGCGCCCGCTTCCTTGGCAACAACATTTTCGGAATCGTTGAACTTTTCCCACACGACGATGATCGCGAAGGCCAGCAGCACCGCGTAGAGGACGCCGACGGTCGCGAATTTGAATCCGGCGACTTCGTTGTTGGATCGCAACCGTTCGTACGGGATGAAATGCCGGACGACGAACGGACCAATCATGGCAATGGCCGTCGGCAAGGCGACGATGAGGAGGGCGGAAAGCCACAGCGGCAGGGTGGTCAGGGTCAGCATGCGTGTCTCGTGTTTGGGCGGCCGATCATTCTGGTGACGAATGTTCCGAATTTTTAGTGTGGCAAGAGTATCGTAGAGTCCATTCAACGTCATGGCCGGGCTCGTCCCGGGACCACAGTTCGTCATCGCCGGGCTTGTCCCGGCGATCCCGCTTAGGTGGGCAAGACTGTGGCCGACGAATCGCGATGGCCGGGACAGCAGCCGCCGGCCGGCGGCCGGACCCGGTTGCCCGGCCATGACTGCAGGATGGTGACGAGACCGGCGATGACAGGCTCAACGACTTCGGCGTCTATACGATCTCATCGTAAAGGTCGCGCCATGTCGGGTTCTTTTCCGCAATGATTTTTGTCTTCCAGGCACGAGGCCAATGTTTGATGTTCTTTTCTCGCTGGATTGCGGCGCGCGCAGAGTCGAAAATTTCGAAATGAACAAGTTTATTGATTGCATACTTCGCCGTGTGGCGCGCAACGCGAGCATTCCGGTGCTCATGGACCCGCCGGATGAGGTTATTTGTCACGCCGACATACAATGCACCGCCGGGACGGCTGGCGAGAATGTAGACGTAGTACTGTTTCACCAAAAAGCATTCCGGAGCGTGCCGCCTTTCCGCTGTCATCACCGGGCTTTCGCACAGCAGGTCATGGCCGGGCTCGTCCCGGCCATCTCGCTTAGGAAGGCAGTGCCCGCCTGATCGAGATCACCGGGACAAGCCCGGTGATGACGGAGGAGTGAGCCCGGTGATGACAGTGGAGAAAGCCCGATCAGGATGGTGTTAGGTTAGGCCCAAACGCGTCAATCCGCTGACCGGATGATGATTGTGCGTAAGCTTACCGCGGTGGGCGTCATCACCGGGTGACCGGGTCCGGCTCGGCTGTAAACTTGGCCTAGCACGCCGATGACAAGCGGAATGCTCACGCCACCTCGATCAAAATATCCGTGAGCCGGTCGGGCGCGTCGATCATCACGTCGTGGCCGCACGGCACCTCGTAGGTCCGCCAGTTCGGGTTGGCCTTCGCGCGCGCGTGGGCTTTTTCAAACGAGACGTTCGGATAGCCTGACGCGCGGATATAGGCCTTCTTCGGTATGCGCTCGCGCGCACCCGTGAGCCTGATCTTTTCGGTCATGGTGCCGATCGGCTGCGGCCCGGCAAGCGAATCCACCCAGGCGCGGTCGTTCTCGTTGACGTTGAACGCTGCGGCATTGCGCACCGGCACCGTTGTGTCGCCGCGCTCCAGCGCCGCCTGGATGATTTCCTGCACCGCCGGCTGCACCAGATCGACCGTGGCATCGCCGTTGTCCGGAATGAAGGCGTCGAGAAAGACGATCGAGCGGATGGTGTCCGGGACAGCCTCAGCCACGCCGGAAATGACGCAACCGCCATAGGAATGCCCGACCAAAACGAAATCGGTGAGCCGTTCGTATTTGATCAGGCCGAGCACGTCGGCCACGTGCAGCGAGAGATTGATGCCTGGACGAAGCAGGTGCGCCCGCTCACCCAGGCCGGTGAGGGTCGGAGTGAATACGCGGTGTCCGTGCGCCTTGAGCCGGTCGGCCACGCGCACCCAGGCCCAGCCGCCATGCCAGGCGCCGTGGACGAGGATGAAGGTCTTGGAGGTCATGCTGCGTTTCCTTCCGCAAGGCTGTCATGGCCGGGCTTGTCCCGGCCATCTCGCTTAGTTAGGCACGGCCTTGCCCGCTTAAGCGGGATCGCCGGGACAAGCCCGGCGATGACAGGCAGTGTGCCTGTACCGCGACAGGGTCTGCGAAAGCACGCCGTCCTTCGGACGGCTATGCCCGGCGATGACGGGCTGTAGTATTGAGGCGCCGCCTGTGACTAGCGGGGACAAACCGACCCTGACCGCGCCTTAAATGCCCGATATGGGGAAGAGTCAGCGGTTACCCGCGATTCGGTCCGGCCGCCGGACCTGATCGCCTGCCCAAAACACTTAGCTTTGCCCATGCGCTTCACGCCCCAGTTCCTTGACGAGCTCAAAGCCCGCCTTCCGGTCTCGGAAGTCGTCGGCCGGCGCGTGAAGCTCATTCGCGCGGGCCGCGAATTCAAGGGCCTGTCGCCATTCAACAAGGAAAAGACGCCGTCGTTCTTCGTGAACGACCAGAAGCAGGCCTGGTTCGATTTCTCCTCCGGCAAGAACGGCAGCATTTTCGATTTCGTCATGGAGAGCGAGGGCGTCACGTTCCCCGAAGCGGTCGAGCGGCTGGCGCAGATGGCGGGCGTGGCGCTGCCGAAGGTTTCCCGCGAGGACGAGCAACGCGACGCGCGCCGCAAGACGTTGCACGACGTCATGGAGCTTGCCGCAAAATTCTTCCAGGACACGCTGGCGTCCCGTACCGGCGCCAAGGGCCGCGGCTATCTCGCCGACCGCGGGCTCGATGCGGCGACGCAGCTGAAATTCCGGCTCGGCTATGCGACGGGCGAGCGCTTCGCGCTGAAAGAGCATCTCGGTTCGCACGGCATTCCGGCCGAGGACATGGTCGAGGCGGGGCTGCTGGTGTCCGGTGACGACATCCCGGTGCCCTTCGATCGTTTCCGCGACCGCGTAATGTTCCCGATCACCGATTTGCGCGGGCGCGTCATCGCATTCGGCGGCCGCGCGCTCGATAAAGATGCGCCGGCGAAATATCTCAATTCGCCGGAGACGCCACTCTTCCACAAAGGTTCAACGCTCTACAACATCGCCGCCGCGCGTCAGGCATCACATGAGGGCGCGCCCATCATCGTGGTCGAAGGCTATGTCGATGTGATCGCCATGGTGACGGCGGGCTATCCTGCAACCGTCGCGCCGCTCGGTACGGCCTTGACCGAGGATCAGCTCGGGCTGCTCTGGAAAATGGCGGACGAACCGGTTCTTTGTTTCGATGGCGACAATGCCGGCTTGCGCGCGGCCTATCGCGCGGTCGATCTCGCGATGCCGCGCTTGAAGCCCGGCAAGAGCCTGACGTTCGCGCTGCTGCCGCAAGGCCAGGACCCGGACGATCTTGTGCGCTCGGGCGGGCGCGACGCGGTGGCCGATGTCATCGGCGCGGCAAAGCCGCTCGGCGCCATGTTGTGGGCGCGCGAAACGGAAGGGCATACGTTCGATACGCCGGAGCGTCGCGCGGCGCTGGAAGCGCGCATCAACGAAGTCACCTCTGGGATCGGCGACGAATCCGTGCGGCGCTATTACCGCCAGGATTTCAACGCCCGCCTGTCGCAATTCTTTGCGCCCGCGCGGCCGCAACAGCGGGAACAGCGTGCCGGCGGAAACTGGCGCGACCCGCGTAGCGGTGGCAGCTGGCGCGAGCGCAATGGCGGCGATTGGCAGCGCCGCGATGCGCCACGCACCGCGGGCCGGGCGATGCCCTATGTGGTGGTGAGCCAGCAAATGGCGTCGAGCCCGGTGCACCGGGGCAATCGCTCGACGGTGTCGCGCCGCGAGGCGCTCATCTTGCAGGCCGCGCTCAACCATCCCTGGCTGCTGCACGACCATCTGGAGGAATTCGCCTCGCTCGAGTTCCGTCACCCCGACGCCGAGAAGATCAAAGGTGCGCTGATCGATATCGCAGCGCATACGCCGGCCCTCGATGCCGCCGCGCTCAAGGCGGAACTCGCCGCCCGCAACCTCACCGAGGTGGTGGCCCGCATTGCGCTCTCGATCACCACCCCCTCGGTCTGGGGGGCGCAGCCGGAGGCCGCCCCGGACGATGTTTTGGTGACCTGGTCGCAGCTTGTCGCCTTGCATCGGCAATGGCATTCACTAACTAAGGAGCTCAAGGACGCCGAGCAGGCGCTAGGCCAGGACGCGAGCGAAGCCAATTACTTGCGGTTGCGCGACGTCAAAAGCCGCCTGGAGCGGGTCGAGGGAACCGAGGCCCTGATTGAGGGCTTTGGAGCCTCTTCCGGTCGGGGCGCTCGTAGCTTATGAGTCCGCCGCCTGGCGCATGATCCCGAAAAGTGGGAACCGGTTTTCGGACAAGATCATGCGCAAAAAGGCAAAAAGGGCGGTTGGGCAGTAATTCGGGCCGGCAATAAAGCCGATTGGAATAAGGGTCGATTCCAGCGGTATTCTTTAGGTTAATCGGAGCTTAAGCGGGTTCCGACGACACTGGATGACCTGATTCGTGGGCGGCGCCTGTTGCGGGCGCGGCCCTTTTTGGCCGTCAGCCACAGGCGACGGGCCAGGAGAGACGGAATGGCGAGCAAGGCAAAAGCGGCTCAGGCGAAGGAAAAAGAACCGGCTGCAGAGAAAGAAGAAGGCGCGCCGGAGTCCCCGCTGCCGCTTCTCGATCTCTCCGATGCCGGCGTCAAGAAGATGATCAAGGCCGCCAAGAAGCGCGGCTACGTCACCATCGACCAGATCAACGAAGTGATGCCTTCCGGCGAAGTGTCCTCCGACCAGATCGAGGACATCTACGCGATGCTCAACGAGATGGGCATCAACGTTGTCGAGACCGAAGAGGCCGACGGCGAAGAAGGCGAAAAGGCCGCCGACGAGGACGATGACGACGACGACACCGGCACGGAAGTCGTCGAGGCGAAATCGAAGTCGCTCGCCACCGCCGAAAAGAAAGAACCGTCCGAACGCACCGACGATCCCGTGCGCATGTATCTGCGCGAGATGGGCTCGGTCGAGCTGCTGTCGCGCGAGGGCGAAATCGCCATTGCAAAACGCATCGAGGCCGGCCGCGAAGCGATGATCGCGGGCCTCTGCGAAAGCCCGCTCACCTTCCAGGCCATCATCATCTGGCGCGACGAGCTCAACGAGGGAAAAGTCTTCCTCCGCGACATCATCGATCTTGAAGCCACTTACGCCGGCCCCGACGCGCAGAAGATGCAGGTGCCGGTGGTGATCGGCCCGGACGGCAAGCCGGTGGCGCAAGCTGTCGGTACGCCCATTCCCGGCGCGCCGCATCTCCAGGTCGTGCAGACGCCGGCGCCGCCGGCAGCACCGCCCGCTGCCACGCCGTTCAAGGCGCCGGGCGAAGCCGGCGACGGCGAAGAGCCGAAGGATCCGGGCGAGGCCGCGGCCGAGGGCGATTACGACGAAGACGACATGGAGAATTCCCTGTCGCTCGCGGCCATCGAGGCCGAGCTCAAGCCGAAAGTGGTCGAGACCTTCGACACCATCGCGGATTCGTTCAAGCGCCTGCGCCGCCTGCAGGAGCAGGACATCGAATTCCGCCTGAAGAATTCATCGCTCTCGCCGGCGCAGGAGCGCAAGTACAAGAAGCTCAAGGAAGAGATCATCTCCGAGGTGAAGTCGCTGCGGCTGAACCAGGCGCGCATCGATTCCCTCGTCGAGCAGCTCTACGACATCAACAAGCGGCTCGTGTCGAACGAAGGCCGGCTGATGCGGCTGTCGGAAAGCTACGGCGTCGCGCGCGAGGACTTCCTCAAGCAATATATGGGCGGCGAGCTCGACCCGCGCTGGCTCAACCGCGTCTCGAAGCTGTCGGCCAAAGGCTGGAAGAATTTCGTCGCCAAGGAAAAGGATCGCATCAAGGAGATCCGCGGCATGGTGCACGATCTCGCCGCGCAGACCGGCGTCGAGATCGCCGAGTTCCGCAAGATCGTCCACATGGTGCAGAAGGGCGAGCGCGAGGCGCGCCAGGCCAAGAAGGAAATGGTGGAGGCGAACCTGCGCCTCGTCATTTCCATCGCCAAGAAATACACCAACCGCGGCCTGCAATTCCTCGATCTGATCCAGGAAGGCAATATCGGCCTGATGAAGGCGGTCGATAAGTTCGAATACCGCCGCGGCTACAAGTTCTCGACTTACGCCACCTGGTGGATCCGGCAGGCCATTACGCGCTCGATCGCCGACCAGGCCCGCACCATCCGCATTCCGGTGCACATGATCGAGACCATCAACAAGATCGTGCGCACCTCGCGCCAGATGCTCAACGAGATCGGCCGCGAGCCGACCCCGGAAGAACTGGCCGAGAAGCTCGGCATGCCGCTCGAGAAGGTGCGCAAGGTCCTCAAGATCGCCAAGGAGCCGCTCTCGCTCGAGACGCCCATCGGCGACGAGGAGGATTCGCATCTCGGCGATTTCATCGAGGACAAGAACGCGATTTTGCCGATCGACGCGGCCATCCAGTCGAATCTGCGCGAGACCACCACGCGCGTGCTCGCCTCGCTGACGCCGCGCGAGGAGCGCGTATTGCGCATGCGCTTCGGCATCGGCATGAACACCGATCACACATTGGAAGAAGTCGGCCAGCAGTTCTCGGTCACCCGCGAGCGTATTCGTCAGATCGAGGCGAAGGCGCTGCAGGAAGCTGAAGCATCCGAGTCGGTCGCGAAAGCTCCGCAGCTTCCTCGACAACTGACCTCCGCTCGTTGGCGCAGCCGGCCTTCAAACACACGACGTCGGCCCGCATCGCGGTCGGCGTCGCGATCGTCAGCATCTTGCTATTCGTGGCCGGGCTTGGCCTTTACATCCTCGCGCTCAGCGCGGATTGATCGGCACGAGCCGGTAAGTCCGTGCATACACAGGCGCGGTGTTTCCTGCCACGACCATTGAACTGGTATCGGTTCCCACAACACTCTGGACTGGCGACCGTCAATTCCCCTTCTCGGCCTGCGCCACGGTCACCGGCTGGTCGCGCCAAAGCTCGGGAAACAACTTCTTCAAATTCTCGACCTTCGGCGCATCGTTGATGGCGATGTAGGGCTGGTAGGGATGATGGATCGCATAGTCCTGGTGATAGGCCTCGGCCGCGAAGAAGGCCGACTTCATCGAGTCGGTTTTGGTAACGATCGGGCGCTTGAAGGCATGCGCCGCGTCGAGCTGCGCGATGTAGTCCTTCGCGGCTTTCGCCTGCGCCTCGCTCTGCGGAAAAATTTCCGAGCGATATTGCGTGCCACTATCCGGCCCCTGGCGATTGAGCTGCGTCGGGTCGTGCGCGACGGAGAAATAGACCTGCAGGATCTTGCCGTAGGACACCTGGCGCGGGTCGAAGGTCACCTTCACGGCTTCGGCGTGGCCGGTGCGGCCGGAGCTGACGGTTTCATAAAGCGCGTCCTTCTGCGTGCCGCCGGCATAGCCGGACACGGCATTGGTGACGCCTTTGACGTGCTGATAGACGGCCTGGATTCCCCAGAAACATCCGCCCGCGAGCACGGCGGTTTCGAGCCCGGTGCCTTGCGCGGGCTGTTCGGCGGCCGGCGGCGGGATGGTGACGGCGGGTTCGGCGTTGGCCGCGAATGGCGCGAAGGTGAGGGCGGCGGCCAAGACTGTACTGAAGAGAAGAGCGGCGCGATGCTTCATCGTTTCATCTCCCGGAATCAACTTTCATCTGCATATACGGACGAAACCGCGCGGCGGCATCACACAAAGTTACACGTCTGCGTGAGAGGGGGGTTATTACGACGACCCCGTCATGGCCGGGAGCGTCAGGCGCGAAGACGGCGCTTCGCGCCTTTTGCCCGGCCATGACGCTATCGCGTCACTCCAACCCGCTGATGATGCGGATGTCGCGAACGGCGCCGTCGCCGAGTGCGCGCAGCGCTTCCTGGTAGCCGGGGCTGTCGTGGCCGGCGACGGCCTTTTCAAGGCTGGGAAATTCCGAGACGACGACCCGTTCCTTGAGCCCGGACTCGTAGGTGGCTTCGGGCGTGCCGCGGCAGATATAACGCACGCCGAAAGGCGCAAGCGCGAGCGGGGCAAGCTTGGAATAGGCGGCAAGCTTGGCGGGGTCCTTGATCTCGCGATAGGTCGTGATCCAGTAAGCCTTAGGCATATGGTCGCTCCCTCTGATGCGTTTCTTATAATGCGCGATCCTAGCGCTTTCGGGCGAACGTGCGGAGGGGATCCAAATCACGAGGCTGTCATCGCGAGATGGCGACAAGCCGGGGCCTGGCAGTGTAAAGATCACCGCGGGGGCAACGCAGGACGGTTCATGACGAGAATCATTGCACTATTTTTGTTTGTGCTTTTGTCGGTGTCCTCCGCCCACGCGGCCCAATGCGGTGGCGATTTCAATGGCTTCCTGTCCGCGATGGCGCGGGATGCGCAGGCCGCCGGCGTCTCGCGCAGTGTCATCGACCAGGCTTTCGCCGGCGTCACGCTGGACCAGAACGTGCTCGCCTTCGACCGCCGCCAGCGCGGCATGTTTCACGCCAAGAGCTTCGAGGAATATGCCTCGACCCGCGTGATCCCGCCGCGCATCAAGCGCGCCAAGGGGCTGATGGTGAAGAACGCGCAGCTGCTGGCGCGTGTCGAGCAGCAATTCGGCGTGCCAAAAGAGCTGATCGTGGCGATCTGGACGCTGGAAAGCGACAACGGCACCGGCGATATGGGCAAGCTCCCGGTCGTTCGCACGCTGGCGACGCTCGCGCATGATTGCCGGCGCACCGAGCTGTTCCAGAACGAGCTCATCTCGGCACTGAAGATTCTCCAGCGCGGCGACCTGCCATTGCGCGATCTCATCGGCGCCTTTGCCGGCGAGATCGGGCAGACGCAATTCCTGCCGTCGTCGTACATCAAGTACGGCGTCGACTATGACGGCAACGGCCATGTCGATCTGCGCCACAGCGTGCCGGATGTGCTCGCTTCCACCGCGAATTTATTGAAGACCAACGGCTGGAAAGCCGGCGCGCCGTTCGGCGAGGGCACGGAAAATTTCCAGGTGATGCGCGAGTGGAACAGGTCGGAGGTCTATCGCAAGACCATGGTGCTGTTCAGCGAGAAGCTGAGGGAGTAGCTCCCCGTCCGCTCGTCCGTACTCCGCTTTCTTCTTGTCATGCCCGGGCATAGCCGTCCAAAGGACGGCGTGCTTTCCCACGCCTATGTCCCGGCCATGACAACTCACCCAAAAGTACGGCCCTGCCATTTCGCCGCACCTTCCGATTGATGCAGGTCAAGAGCGCCAGGCCAGCGCGTCCTAGCGTGCGCGAGCATTCACCCGAAAGGCCCGAATCAATGAACATGACGCATTACATGGAGCTGCTGTCGGTCAATCAGCCGTGGAATCTGCTGATGTTCATGGCAGCGCCGATCGTGCTGGCGGAAACCATTGCCGTCACCGAGCTCTACATTCTTTATACGCGTGACTACAAAGGGCCGGTGCGTTCGCTCAACCGCTTCTGCAGCATCGTGGTCGGCCTCTATTTTACCGGCGTGTTTCTCTATCTGCTGACCAACGCCGTCATCCCGATTACGACGAGCGGTTCCTGGCGCGGTCCTGGCGACATGATCGCCGTCGGATTTTATCTGCTCGGTATTGTGCCGTTGCTCGGGCTGACGCTGGTCGACCTCAACATCATCGGCCGTGAGCGCACGCTGCACGGCAAGATGGCGATCCACGCAGGCTTCGTTGCGTTGTTCCTGATCGTCGGCCACATCGCCATGATCTTCGGAATGCTCGACCCGACGGTGCTTTACGCCGTCGCCGGCGCGCATGGGCATTGAGGCAGCTCAAAACCTTGGCACGTGCGAGAGCGCGTTGCGCGTCTGGATGTCGATGCGCCGCGCCGCGCCCTCGACGCCCAGGCGTTGCGCCTCGGTAGTGTCGATCGGGGCGTATTTCGGCAGCACACCATTCTTGAAGGCATCCGCGTCGAAGCTGGTCACGAGCGGGGTGCCGTTGCCGATGGCCAAACCGCCATTGCTGGCGCCTGACTTGATGTATTCCTGCAGCGACAGGACGCCCACGGTTTGCAGCGCCGAAAACAGCGCAATGCCGAGGCACAGGCCGACGATGGCTTTCAACAGGGTCATGAGCCCCTCCAGCGAACAACGCGGACGGAGCATAGATTTCGTGCGTTAAACGCGGGCCAAGGCCATCGCCGTTGTTTGAGCGATCGCCTTAACCGGCCGGAAGGGAAGACAGCACCTTTGGTGTTATTTTCCGATATTGATCAGCTGGACGCGGCGATTTTCGGCCGCCTCGGGATTGGCGGCGTTGAGCAACTGTTCTTCGCCAAGGCCGACAGCCTCGATCCGCGATGGTGCAATTCCGAACGGATCGATCAAAGCGGCGCGAATGGCGTCGGCGCGTTCCTGGCTGAGCTTGAGGTTGTACTCGCGGCTGCCCTTGGCATCGGTATTTCCCACAATCAGGAAGCGATACCCTTGCAGATAGGGATGATAGAGTGCATCGGCCATCAACCCGACGGCCCGAAACGAATCCGGGCGAATGCGCGCGGAGTTGAAATCGAACTGGATGGCGATGGTGAACTGCGCAAGCTGATCGAGCTGGCCGAACAGCGGCGCGCGGTTCACGCGGTTGGTGCGGCTGGGATCGGTGAGCGATTGACTGACGAGCTGGCGCAGTTGCGCGGCGCTGACGGTCGCAGCGGATTCTACGCCTTGCAGGCTGCTCACGAGTTGGCCGGAGCTCAGGTTGATTTTGCCGGATCCCGACGAAGAACCGAGCTCCACTTCATAACCCGCGTCGGCAACAGCCTGCTGGCAGGCCGCGCTGATGTTGCGCTTGGCCTTGTAGAAGCACTCCATCAGGTTTCCGTCGCCTTGCTGGATGCCGGCGCAAATCCGTTTGATGTCCGCATCGCAGACGCGCGGGACAGCAGCGCGAGCGGCTGCCCTTTTAACGAGGAGATTGCTCAGCGCCGTGATCGATCCACTGCAACGTGGGGAAATGCTGGCCTGATTTCGTTGAAGACATTGGCGGACGCGGCCACCACCGAGAGGCTCGTTTTTGCAGTACTTGGCAATTTCGGCGCCGCAACTCGTCCCGAGTTGACCGAGCGCGTCGGCATAACCGATTGTTTGCGCAGGCGCCGTTCCCGCTGAACAGACGAGAATGGACAAGCCAAGTGCGTAGCCAAGGGCAATGGTCGTGCGCTGCAACATAAAAATATCCTCACGGGTTGCGGACTGAACGGACATTCAAGCTGAAGACGCCATATAAGGATAGGGGCTACACTGTGGGTATTGATCTAGATCAACGTTCGGGCCTCAGTTGCCTTCAGCCTGGGCGAATATTTTCAAATGCAACGGGGGAGACCGACTATGAGCGTGCGCGAACGCGGGTATCTGACGAAAAACGCAGTCAGATTGACCGCTGTGTTTCTGACAGCCTTCTCTGTGACGGCTGCCTCCGCGCAGACGCAGGTACCTTCCAATAGCCGCCTGAAAGCGGTGGCTAGCACCAAGACCATCAAAGTCGCCTACCGCACCGACGCCAGGCCATTTTCCTTCGTGAACGATAAAAAAGAGCCGGTCGGTTACAGTCTTGATCTTTGCCGGTTGGTCGTGAAATCGATGCAGGCGCAGCTCGGCATCCCGGAAATCAAGATCGAATGGGTGCCGGTAACGGTACAGACCCGCTTTTCGGCCGTCGCCAGCGGCAAGGCCGATATGGAGTGCGGCTCCAGTACGGTGACGCTCGGTCGCATGAAAGAAGTCGATTTTTCGAGTTTCATCTTTGTCGAGAGCACCGGCATCATTGTCGCGAAGGCCGCCAATGTCAGCAAATTTTCCGATATGGCCGGCAAGAAAATAGCCGTCGCGTCGGGGACGACGAACGAAAAAGCCATCGTCGAGCAGCTCAAGGCCCAAAACATCAATGCAACGATCGTGCCAGTGAAAGATGGCAGCGAAGCCGTCGCCGCGCTTGAGTCCGGCAAAGCCGATGCCATTGCCAGCGACAAGTTGTTGCTGGTCGGCGCCAATCTGAAGGACCCGCAGGCTTACACGATGCTTCCGGACGATCTGTCGGTAGAGCCTTATGCGATCGTCGTGCCGCGCGGGGATTGGGCGTTGCGCCTGGCCGTGAACACCGGGCTTGCGCAGGTCTTCCGCACCGGGACAGTCGTTGCCGTCTTCAACGGCTGGTTCGGGCAGATCGGCCTGCAAATGAGTCCGGTGCTTCGGATCATGTACGGCCTGGGATCGCTGTCGGATTGATCGACGGCGCCGCTCAGCCCTTGATCAACCTTGCGGCTTGAACTTGACGATCTTCCAGCCGAGCTTGGTGATCTCGGCCTGCGCCATCGGCGTCACCACGCCGGTCGTTGCAAGGATCGGCACAGCGCCTGGTTTTAACCGGTGAATCTCCGCAGTGGCGGCTGTGAATGTGCGTGACTGCACGTCGGTCCAGACCACGTCATCGAAGGTGAAGGCCGCGACAATGTCGCCATTGCGCAAGACATTGATCGGCTGGCCGGCGACCGAGATGAAGGACGCGACGCCGCCAACGTCCTTGCTGTGCGCCGCCAGGATTTGCGCGCGGCGACGGAAATAGAAGGCGTAATTGCGTGTGCCGGCGCCGGCGGCTTTTTCAACGAAGATGTTGGTGTCAGCTGCGCCGAGCTCCCTGAGCGCGCGCGCCATGATGAGCAGGTCGGCCGGCGTGTAGTTCCGGTTTTCCAGCAGGCGGTCGATGTTGTCCTGCTCGATGTTGAGCTTCAGCAGAATGCCGCGCACCTCGGCGATCAGCTGCGCCGCGGTCTTGTCGCGCAAGGTGTCCTTGGCGCTGCTCACGGTCGCGACCGAGGACACCGCAATACCGATGCCGCCGGGCACGAACGACAGGCCGGCCTTGATCGGCAGGCCGCCGCTCGCCATGGCGCCGGCCATTTGCTTGAGCCGCTGCGCCAGCGGCGGGAAATCGGTGTAGGGGTCGACGTCCAGCTCCACCGCCAGTTCGCGCTGGGTGTCGCTGATACCGAGCAGGCTCTCCATCAGCGGATCGCGGTCGGCGCGGCTGTTGGACAGGCCGGCGCCGGCGCGCTCAAACATGTTGCCGATGCCACTGAGCGAGCGTTCGACGGTATCGGCCGGCTTGGTGATGAGATCGGCGCCGAACTTGAAAGGGCCGAGCGCTGCCTGGCCAAAGGCCTTTCCGAACGCATCGGACTGCGACATTTTCTCGAGTGCTGCGACCGCATTCAGCTCGTGCAGGCGCAGCTTGGCGAACTCGATGCCATCGAAGGAATACTCGCCATATTTCGTGTCGACGTCGAAGATGCGCATGACGCCGTCGCTGCGCACGACCGGCTTGACCTTGTAGTTTTCGCCGACCGCCGCAGTGCCGAGAAATCTTTCAACGGGCATAGGCTTGGGCAGTTCGAGCGCAGCCGTCGTCGACGACAAAGCTATGACGCCGAGCGGCGCAGCAACGAGCAGCGGGATGATGTGCCTGCGCAAGCCGTTTCGCGCCGCAAGGCGCACACAGCGGCGCAGAGGTTGCGCGGCTGCCGCCGCGCATGTGCTGAAATCGCCCCGCATTGTCAGTCCCCCGAAACTTCCGCTTTCAATTGGGTAAATGCTAGCACTTTTCGGGCGTCCCGCGACCGGCAAATTGCCACCATGCGGCGTCTGGGCATCACTTAAATTAATGTGGTTAAATGCCGCCGATCGACGACAGGCGGAGCAGTGCGATGGTCGCGACGGACAAGGTTTTCGCGGGTTCGATCCCCGAATTCTACGACCGGATGATGGTTCCACTTATCTTTGAGCCCTACGCGGCCGATCTCGCAAAACGCGTGGCCGAAGCAGCGCCACGGGCCGTGCTGGAAACAGCAGCCGGAACCGGTGTGGTGACGCGCGCTATGGCATCGCGTCTGCCGGCGAGCGTGCGTATTACGGCGACCGATCTCAATCAGCCGATGCTCGATTACGCCATGACACGACAACCGGACGACAAAAGGATCAGCTGGAAGCAGGCCGACGCCCTGGCGTTGCCGTTTGACGATCAAAGCTTTGATGTCGTGGCCTGTGAGTTCGGCGCGATGTTTTTTCCTGACAAGGTCCAGGGCTACAAGGAAGCGCGCCGGGTTCTCAAACCCGGCGGCCGTCTGTTGTTCAACGTGTGGGACAAGATTTCCGAAAACGATTTCGCCCATACTATCGCGCAAGCGCTAGCGGAAGTATTTCCGGACGACCCGCCACGTTTCATGGAGCGCACACCGCATGGCTATCATGACGGCAAGCAAATTCGTGCCGAGCTTGCTGAGGCTGGATTTTCTGATGTCACAATCGATGCGGTGGACGCCCGCAGCAAAGCAGCGTCGCCTCGCGATCCTGCGGTGGCTTATTGCCAGGGAACCCCGTGGCGGAATGAAATCGAGGCGCGCGACGCATCGCGCCTCGAGGAAGCAACTGATCACGCCACCGAGGCGATGGCCAAAAAATATGGGCGCGGTGCGGTCGACGGCCGTATTCGCGCGTTTGTGATTACGGCGGCGCGTTAATGAGTTGACGGCAGCCCCGCGCAAGTCCAATCGACGCGCGTAAGAGCCCACGCAGGCACCGCAGCCGATGTCGTCGACACACGCCAGCGCCACGACGGCCAAGCGCAGATTTCTCGCGCTGACCTATGGCGTGTTGTGCCACGCGCTGTTCGCGCTCGCGGTTTCGGTGATGATCTACGAAATGGCTTTCGGCCTGAGCCGGTCATGGGGCGTTCTGCACGGACCCTGGCGCTGGATCGGCAATGGCCTGCTTCTCCTGCAATTTCCGCTCGTGCATTCGTTTCTGCTGAGTAGCCGCGGACGAGCGCTGCTGCGCGTTCTGGCGCCGGCCGGGCTCGGCGCCGATCTATCGACCACCAGTTACGTGATTGTTGCCTCATTGCAGATTTTTCTGCTGTTCGGGTTCTGGTCGCCGAGCGGAATCATCTGGTGGCGGGCCGAAGGCTGGATGCTGGTGATGATGATAGCGCTGTACACCGCGGGCTGGTTGCTGCTGCTCAAATCAATGTTCGACGCCGGCATCACGCTCCAGACCGGCGCGCTGGGCTGGTGGGCCGTCTATCGCAACACCAGGCCCGCCTATCCGCCGATGCCGACGCGCGGGCTCTTTCGCGTCTGCCGTCAGCCGATTTACCTCTCGTTCGCGATCACGCTGTGGACAGTGCCGGTCTGGACGCCGGACCAGCTCGTGCTTGCAGTCGTGCTGTCGGTCTACTGCCTGACCGGGCCCTTGCTGAAGGAGGCGCGTTTCACGCGGCTGTTCGGCCGCGAATTCGAGGCCTATCGCGCGCGTCACCCGTACTGGTTTCCCTTTCCAAGGCCGCCGAAGCTGTCGCCCGTTCAAGGTGACCTTTCGCTTTACGACAGAGATGCCGAGCATTGGTGGGACGGATCGCAGCGGTGGCTGCGTGCCCTGCAAAATCTCGTGCCTGCGCGTTTTGCGTTCTTTGACCGGCTGACGTCATGGGGCGGCCAGACAGTTCTCGACCTCGGTTGCGGTGGCGGGTTCATGTCCGAAGCGCTGGCTACGCGCGGGGCGAAAGTTATCGGCGTCGATGTGTCAGCCGGCGCCATCGGCATCGCCAAGCGTCATGCGGCCAGCAGCGGATTGCCAATCCGCTATCTCGTGGCGTCGGGCGAAGAGCTGCCACTGCCGGACGCCAGCGTCGATTGCGTGGTCTGCGTCGATGTCCTTGAACACGTGCACAGCCTCGATCAGGTTCTCGATGAAATCCGCCGCGTGCTGCGGCCCGGCGGCGTCTTTCTTTTCGATACGATCAACCGCACGGCGCTTGCCCGCTTTGTGATCGTGTTCTGCGGCGAACGTATTTTTCGCCTGCTGCCGCGCGGCACGCACGATCCGGCGGGGTTTATCATGCCCGCGGAGCTCGATACGAAGCTTGCCGCGCGCAGCTTTGCGGATCGCGTGTTCGAAGGGTTGGGGCCGCGCGGCATCAACAGCCGGTTCGACATTACCTTCGGCGCATTGCCCAGTACGAAGATCATGTACATGGGACACGCGCGTTTGATGCGCGCCTAATCCGCTCTTGCTGGTACAGCCACGCAGCTTTAAACTCATCTGGCCGGAAGACGTTGTGTGATCAAAGAGTGATGATGTTGAAACGAACTGGCGCGCGTTCCGTCGTGGGCATCGGCCTGTTGGCGATGAGCGTCGTAGCCTTCCCCTCGTCAGCCCGCGCACAATCGGCCGATCTGGTGCTGTGTGACCGCATCGCGGCCGACCCCGCCGATCCCGACAAGCCGGCCGACGTCAAAGGCGCCTCTGTCATCGCGCAATCCGATATCGCGACCGCGATCAAGTTCTGCAAAACTGCATCGGCATCGTCGCGCCGGGCGCTCTATGAGCTTGGCCGCGCTTACGCGGCCAATCGGCAGATGACGGAAGCGATCGCCGCCTATCGCAAGGCCGCCGACAAAGGCAGCACCTCGGCGATGGTCGAGCTCGGCGTGCTGCTCGGAACCGGCACGGGCGTTGCAAGGGACGAAGCGCAGGCGCGCAAGCTGTTCGAGCGCGCGGCCGAATCCGGCAACGCGCGCGGCGTCAGCAATCTTGCCGCGCTCGGCGGTGGCGCGCCGTCAGATCCAGTCAAGGCGCGTGCCTTGCTGACGAAAGCGGCGGAAACGAATTCGGCGGAAGCGCAATATCAGCTTGGATTGATGCTGGCCGAGGGCGCCGGCGGTCCGAAGGACGACGCTGGGGCACGCGGGCTGTTTGAAAAAGCAGCCGAGCAAGGCCATCCGGCGGCCCTTGAGCGAATGGGCGAATTCGCAAAAAGCGGACGCGGTGGTCCGCAGGATACCGCAGCCGCCAAGACCTATTTCGAAAAAGCCGCCGCGCTCGGCAATGAAGACGCCAAGGCCGCGCTCAAGCGCGCCGAATGTCCTTACGTGATCAAGGACAAGAACGGAAAATTCGTTACCAATCTTTGCTTCTAGCCGGGGTAGGCGACTGACGGCCGCTCACGGCTCGTCGATCTTCGGGTCGATTTTCTTTGCTGCCGTGATGTCCGCATCGCCGCCGGCTCGGTCGCCTTTGGCCTGCTTGATCTTGCCTCGTGCGTAAAGCGCTCCCGCATGCGCGGGATAAATCCGGATCACCTGGTCGAAATCGGCGACGGCGTGGTCGAGATCGCCCTTGGCGCGGTAGGCGTTGCCGCGGTTATTAAGGGCCACAACAAATTTCGGATAGATCCGGACCGCCTCGCTGAAATCGGCGATGGCGCGGTCGTAATCCTTTCTGTCCCGGTAGGCGAGGCCGCGGTTGTTGAAGGCGAACGCATAATTGGGATCGAACCGCGTCGCCTTGTCATAATCCGCAATCGCGCGGTCGAGATCACCTCTCATCTGGTAGATGGAGCCGCGGTTGCTGAAGGCAATCGCGTCCTTCGGATCAAGCCGGATTGCCTCGCTGAAATCCGCGAATGCATGGTCGGCGTCGCCCTTGGCCTGATAAGCAAGGCCGCGGTTGTTGTAGGGCATGGCGTCGTTCGGGCTGAGGCGAATTGCCTCGGTCGAATCCGCGATCGCGTGGTCATAGTCTCTTTTGTAGACGTAGGCGCCGCCGCGGCTGATGAAAGCCCTGACATAGTTGGGAACGAGCCGGATCGCCTGGTCGTAGTCGGCGATGGCGCGATCAAGTTCGCCATTGTCCCGGTACGCCGTGGCGCGGTTGTTGAAAGCCATGGCGTATTTCGGATCAAGCCGGATCGCCTCGCTGTAGTCGGCGATGGCGTGGTCAAGGTCGCGCCTTAGATAAAAGACATTGCCGCGATTGTTGAAGGCAAACGGATCCTTGGGATCAAGCTCAATCGCTTTGTTGAAGTCCACGACCGCGTGATCGAGGTCGCCGCGATCCAGGTAGACAGTGCCGCGGCCATTGAAGGCGTAGCCTGCCTTGGGGTCGAGCTTGATGGTTTGGTCGTAGCTGGCCAAAGCATGTTCGGTGTCGCCCTTGGCTTTGTAAGCGTTGCCGAGATTGTTGAAGGCAAAGGCGTTGTCGGGGTCAGCCTTGAGCGCTTCGCTGTAGTCAGCGATGGCGTGGTCGTAATCTTTGTTCGCGAAATAGACGTTGCCACGGGCCTTGTAGGCGGTGGCGAGATCCTTGCCGGAAAACTTCTTCGACTGGACGGCCTCGGTGCAGCCGGCGATCTGCTGATCCCACGGGATGCCTGGCGTGCCCGTGCATTTGAAATCGCTCAGCGATTGCGCCTGCACTGCTGTCGATGCCAGCGCGAGCGCGGCCGCTAACGTGCACCATCCATTGGCCTTCATGCTTCACCCCCTCGACGGCTGGCCAGAATGACATGATAGCAGACGGCCGCGCGCCTGAAACGGCATGGCGTCGGGTCGCCCGCAAACACTAAGCCGCGTGCGTGATTTCCGGATCGCTGCAAACGCCGCTGAAATCGATCGCCGATGCGGCCATTGGCTTGTAGAACAAATAGCCCTGCACGGATGTGACGCCCGCCATCCGCAGAAGCCGGAATTGGTCGGCCGTCTCGACGCCCTCGGCGGTGGTGCTGATGTCGAGCCCGCGCGCCAGCGTCAGCGTGGCCGAGATGATGATCGCGCAATCGGCGCGCTTGGTCAGATTCTGCGTGAATGATTTGTCGATCTTGATCTTGTCGAAGGGAAACATCGTGAGGTGGCTGAGCGAGGAGTAGCCGGTTCCGAAATCGTCTAGAGCGATCGACACGCCCAGATTCTTGAGCTGGCGCAGGACGGTCAGGCTGTCGGTGGCGGATTCGATAAGGGCGGTTTCGGTGACTTCAAGTTCCAGACGCTCGGGCGGCAGTCCGGATTGCGCCAGCGCACAGATGACGACGTCGACCAGGTCGCGCTTGCGCAGCTGCACCGGAGACAGGTTGACCGACACGCGGACATGGGGCGGCCATTTGACCGCCTCCGCGCAGGCGGTTTGCAGCACCCATTCTCCGATCTGCGTGATCAGTCCTGAATTCCTCCGCCAGGGGAATGAACTTATCGGGAGAAATCATCCCCTTGGTGGGGTTGTTCCAGCGCACCAAGGCTTCTGCCCCGCAGATCTTCCGTGTCTTGGAGTCGATAATCGGCTGATAATAGAGTTCGAACTGATCCTGCTGGATGGCGCGGCGCAATTCCGTTTCGAGTTCGTGACGCACGCTGGCGGCCGCGCTCATTTCCGGATCGAAGAAGCAGAAACAGTTTCGGCCCGACGATTTTGCGCGATAGAGCGCCATGTCGGCCATTTTCAGAAGGCTGTCGGGCCTGGCTGCGTGTTCCGGCGCCAGCGCGATCCCGATGCTGGTTGCGATGTTGACTTCATTTCCTTCAATATTGAACGGCTGCGCGATGAGGTCGATCACGCGATTGGCAAGCTTGACGGCGGCTTCACGCTGGTTGCCTTCGCCGATCTGAATAATGGCGAATTCGTCGCCGCCGAGCCTCGCCAGCACGTCCGTTTCGCGCAATGTACCTTTGAGACGTACAGCGGTTTCGCGCAGCAGCGCGTCGCCGGCCGGATGGCCGAGGGTATCGTTGACGTATTTGAAACGATCGAGGTCGAGCAAGAGCACCGTGAATTGCTCGCCCCACCGGCGCTGGCGTGCGCCGGCGTCCTCGATTTTTTCAACCGCAGCGGCGCGGTTGGCAAGGCCGGTGAGAGCGTCGTGGTGCGCCATGAAGGCGATGCGCTGCTCGGACCGTTTCCGCTCAGTGATGTCTTCGATGACGAGCGCGAGGTATTTCGGCTCGCCATGCTTGTCACGAATGACGATGCGGCTGGTCGCCAGCACGCGCGTGCCACGCTGCGGTATTTCTACTTCGTATTCGGCCGAGGTCACGCCGCTGTTGAGCTCGACCGCCTGGCGGTCCGCCTGGTCAAAAGCTGCCGCGTCATGCGCGCTGTAAATGTCCTGCGCATGCTTGCCGATCAGCGCCGCGTGCGGCAGGCCGACCATGGTCTCGAATTGCCGGTTCACGAGAGCGAATTTGAAGGTCTTGGCGTCCTTGACGACGACGGCAACCGGGATGTTCTCGATGATCGAGTCGAGAAAGCTTTTCGTTTCGTCAAGTTCCTGTGCGGCAAGGCGCTGCTCGGTGATGTCCTCATGGGTCGAGATCCAGCCGCCGCCCTCCATCGGTCGATGGATGACAGAGACGAAACGTCCGTCAGCGAGCTTGCTGACGCCCTGGTGACGCTTGTTCGCCACGATCTCGTCGACCCACTCATCGAGGCTCTTTGTATAATCCTCCCGCCCGGTGCCTTGAGCAGCCCGATAGACCAGAATCTCGCGCAAGGTCGTGCCAGGTCTCGTCTGCTCCTCTGTAAGCCGGTAGATTTCGGCGTATTGCTTGTTGCAGATGATCAGCCGCTGCGTCGCGTCGTACATCGACAGGCCTTGCGACATGTTTTCCACGGCGGCGTTGAATCGCACGTTTTGCGATGACACGTCCTGCTGCCGTTTCAGTTCGGCTTCCGCAAGCGCGCGGCTTTTGTCCGACTCGATAATCTGGGCCTGCGCGGCATTGAGGCGGTCCTGCTGTTTCCAGGACCGGGCGATCAAGTAGGCGGCAACGATGGTGAGGAGAACCATCGCGGCCGCGATTATGCTCATCGTGACAGATGTCGCGCGCCAGGCCGCGAAGGCTGCATCTTCGCTTTGCGTGACGATGACGGCTAACGGAACATTCGAAAGTTTATAGGCGGCGGCAATGCGCGCCTGATGATCGACCGGGCTGACCGAGCGTGAGATTGACGATCTAGAACTTTCCAGTTTTTTCAGGCTTTCGACCGGGTGGACCGATCCGATCGTTCCCGCGTGTGGATACCGGGCCAGTAGCGTGCCGTCAGTCCGCATCAAGGTCGCCGCGTAGCCGTTACCGAGCGCCGTTTTCTCGAAAAGTTCTTCGAAATAGTTCAAGCGGGTCGAGCCGAAGACAACTCCCAGGAATTGTCCTGACGGAGACACCACCGGGCGGGCGAGAACCATAGTCCAGGTGCCGCTGCCGACGCCCAGCACCGGTTCGCTGACAAAGGATGCGATCTTCGGATTGTTCCTGACGGCCTGAAAATACTGCCGCCGCGAGAGATCGATCGCGTCACTGGGCCAATCACGCGTGTGGTTGAGCCTGATGCCCTTGGCATCGAGGACGCCGAGCGTAGAGATTTGCGGCAATCCGGACATCTTTTCGTTTAAAAAAAGATAGAACGGCTTGTCGGATAGTTTTTTCAGATCGCCATTCGCCGGCGCCTCGGCACGGAGCTTTTCGGCGACGCTCGCCAGCACCAGGTCAACGGACTGGATCGTGCGCTCCACGAGCTCCGACAAAGTTAGACTTTGCCGCAGCAGATCGCCCTGGACGTCTTCCAGCGCGTCCCGACGCAATTCTTTCAGCACGATTGCGTTGGTGCCGATGATGGCCGCAACCGTGAACGCGGTGCCAAGAATCAGCCCACGAAAGCGGTTCGGCGACGATTTTTTGTTCGTAGATGGCAGTTGCATTCGCAGCCCGGCGCGCAAAGTTGATTGCACAAGCTTTACATGGAAAACCATGACAATTCGTGTATGGGGCGCACGCAAGGCCGGATATTGCGGCACGGATAAGCCGCTATCGCGCGCTCCGGAACAGGCAGTTAAGCAATCATTATGTATCGCGCCCGGTATGGCCAAAGCGGATGCGCGCAAGCTTAACAACTGGTTTTGAACGTTACGCGGGAGTGCCCAACGCAGAGCCGCGTCAACTCCAAAGTTCACTGTAATTGTGGAACTGCGGAAGGATTGGATCAGAGCGCGTTGGCTCCATTAGCGGAAGCAGTCGTTTCAAACCGGCATTGATAGGGCCGGAAGTGTGGCGCACGTACAGATCGATCGGATAAAGCGACTGGCGCAGATGCCACTTTGGATCGTAGTTGAGGCTGCCGCTGTAAAACCGTTTGTAACCGTTCGCGATCGCCCATTCGATGATGTCGTGGAAGACGCGATAGTAGAGATTGAGATCGAACGCGACGGCGTAATCAAAACCGACATACTCATGGCAGATATTGTCAGCCTGAATTGTGCACAGCCCGAACGCGATGATGCGTGTGTCCTGACGCCAGACGAAAAACCGGACCTTGTCGGGCATGCGTCTGCCGATCTCGCTCAGAAATTTTTTCGTGAGCTTTTCGAATTGCATCGGGGAGCGCTCGTAGACTTTCTGATAGAGAGGAAGGATATCACCCACGATCGCGGTCGCGTCGGTCTCGACGGTCATCGTGATCGGCGGCTGCGCACGTTCGGCCACGCGCAGCTTGCGGCGGATTTTTCCGCGCGTCGCCGGGCTGAGGTTGCGCGAGAGATAGTCGTCGAAATCCCTGTATTCGATATTGAGCGTGGTCATCGGCATGCTGGGCACGCGCGTGAAGCCGTCGTCGCGCAGGCACTCCAACGGCGCGCGGTAGCGGGTGGGAAATTCCTTGAGCACGACCAGTGCGCAGGCGAGCTGGCGCGCCAGCGTCACCAGCGACCGGCCGAGCAGGCGGGCAATTGCGGCTTCGGATAATTCGCCGCCGTCGAGATGCCCTTCGCCGGCCGCGCACCCAACCATCAGCGTGCGCGCGCGCAGGAAACGGGGCCACAGGCGGCGGATGCCGCCGACCAATCCTTGCGCGAAACCGCCGGTGCCGGCGAGGAGATCCTGGTCGACGACGATGTAAGGCTGCACTGCCCGGATGGCGCCATCGCTTTCGATGGCGAAGTAGCCGTAGTGGAATTCACCCGTCAGCGTGTCTTCGATCAGTTCGTAGTAACGGTAGTCCTTGCGCTCGCCGGCAAATGCCGTGTGCCAATGCGGCGAGGCGGCGATCTCGTTGCGCGTGGCAATCCTGATTGTTGCGTGCAAGCCCGCGGACGAAATCGAGCCGGCGCTGTCAGTCGGCTGGTCCATCGATTTACCTCGGCCGGGCAGGCGTGCCCGCTGTCACGCGACGGCGAGGTCGGACGAAAAATCGTTGTAGTAGGGAAAGCCCATGCCGACGCCGAGCTGCCGGCGGCCCGATCGCAGGGCGCGCCGGGCAATATAGGCATCGCTTGCAATGCGAACCAGATCGGGAAATTGGCCAGGCTTTTGCCTGAGCGAACGTATGACGGCGGGAACGTCCGGCGTGCCGTCGAGACGCAAGCCCAAGGTTGCCGCGGGCGGCAGTGTCCGGTGGGCTGGATCGATGATGACGCGGCACGCAACGAAGGGTATGCGATGCTCAGCCGCGATCTTTGCCGCGATGTGGGATTCCATATCGACCGCTGCGGCGCCCGTCTCCTGATGAAGATCGCGCTTTTCGAGGGCCGTCACGATGACGGCATCGGCGCCGGTGACTTCGGCATGAATGGCGCCCGGCAGGACGTCGAGCAATCTTTGGGCCCAGGGGCGATCTGTTGCGATCAGGTCGTGGCCACTGCGGACGCCTGAGGCGACAACCCAGTCGCCAGGGGCCAGATGGGGCGCGAGACCCCCGGCAATGCCGAAACTGATGATACCCGAAACACCCTGCGCAATCGCCGCGCGAAGGCTGTTGGCGAGCTCCAGGCTGTGATTACAGAGCACGGATACGCCTGGGCCACGCGCAATGCGGGCCTCCAGCGCCAAACAGGTAACGGCAACGACCCCAGCGTGCCTCGACATCCGTCCCCCTTATCCAGACCCCAATCTTCCTCACAGCGCAGAAAGGGTCAATGCCATCGGCATGATACCCTGTGCCGCATTGCACAGAATCCTGATATGGAACCAGCCTCCTGTCGTCTGCGGCATGACATGCCCACCTCGCGGCAGTACCATTGCCTTTATCGCTGCGTAAAACCGCTGTCGCGCAGCGGTATCTGGAGACAGGAATGAGCCTCGACGTCGAACGCCTCTTTGCCGAACGGGAGGCGGAACGATACGCCCTGCACACACGCTATCTGAACGAGCAGATGGTCCGCGTGCTCAAGACGATCGGTTTCGACCAAGCGTACCGGCGTGGGCAGGGGCAATATCTCTACGACCGCGACAACCGCCAATATCTCGACCTGCTCAGTGGCTGGGGGGTGTTCGCGCTTGGCCGCAACCACCCGGTCGTCCGTGACAGCCTCAAGCAGGTTCTCGACAGCGACTTTCCGAACCTTGTCCAGATGGACGTCTCGGCACTGGCCGGTGTTCTGGCCGAGCGCCTGCTGCGTTATGTGCCGCATCTCGAGAAGGTGTTTTTCGCCAATTCCGGAGCCGAGACGGTCGAGGCGTCGCTGAAATTTGCCCGCGCCGCCACCGGCCGCGACGGCATTGTCTACTGCGACCATGCCTATCACGGGCTCACCTATGGCGCGCTCTCGCTCAACGGCGATGAGATCTTCCGCAAGGGCTTCGGCTCTCTGGTGCCCGGCTGCGTGGAAGTCCCGTTCAACGATCTCGCCGCGCTGGAGCGGGCTCTGTCCTCGAAAAAGATCGCGGCCTTTATCGTTGAGCCGATCCAGGGCAAGGGCGTCACCATGCCTGAGGATGGATATTTAAGTTCCGCGCTCGATCTCTGTCGCAAGCACGGCACTTTGTTCATTGCCGATGAAATCCAGACCGGGTTGGGCCGAACCGGCTGCTTCCTCGCCTGCGAGCACTGGGGCATCGAGCCCGACATTGTGCTGCTGTCCAAGTCGTTGTCCGGTGGCCACGTGCCGGTTGGTGCGGTGCTGACCCGCAAATGGATTTTCGACAAGGTGTTCGACCGGATGGACCGCGCGGTCGTGCACGGTTCGACATTTGCAAAGAACGACATGGCGATGGCCGCAGGCCTTGCCACGCTTGAGGTGCTTGAGTCCGAAAAGCTGATGCAGAATGCCGAACGCATCGGCGGGCGTTTGCTTGCCACGTTCACCGGGATGATTGGACGGCACGAACTGGTCAAGGCGGTACGCGGCAAGGGCCTGATGATCGGCATCGAATTTGGTTCGCCGCGCTCGCTGACGCTGAAGGCGTCATGGAATTTGCTCGAGACCGCCAACAGCGGGTTGTTCTGCCAGTTGATCGTGATTCCGCTGCTGAAGGACCACAGGATCCTCACGCAGGTCGCGGGCCACGGTAATCACACGATCAAGCTGCTGCCGCCCTTCGTCATTACGGACGCTGACTGCGACTGGATCGAAAAGTCCTTTGAGGCAGTCATCGCGGATGCGCATCGCGTTCCCGGCGCCATCTGGTCGCTCGGAAAGACGTTGATCGAGAATGCCGCGAAGGCGCGGGCGAGCGGGTGAGGGCAGTGAATGTGGTTGCGGCCGCCCGAAGACACGGCCGGCTGCTGACAGCTTAATCTGGCGTTCAGGGCGTTATTTCGACTCGGCGCTTCCTTCAGCTTTCCGAAGATTTCATCCAGATTGGAAGTGGCTTCTTATTTGGCTCCGGTGCTCGCTCGATCCTGGGCCATTGTGACCGGTGGCGGGTTCCACACCCCGGTCAACGCTTCCGGCTTCGGTGCATAGAGACGCATCGTCAGATTGAAGGCGCCTTTTGGCGCCGGCAGCCAGTTGCTTTCGCGGTCGCTGCCGGGGCTTTCGTTCTGGAAATAAAGCGTCAGCGAGCCGTCGGCATCGCGCTTGAACGGCATCCAGCTGCTCACAGCAAAGCGGTTCAGCGAGTTGGCGACCTGAAAGCCTTCAGGGTCGTAGAGCGTGATCGACCAGAATGCGCCCGCAGGTGGGATCTCGTCTTTGGTGAAGTGAATGGCATATTTATTCGCGCCATCGAGCGGCTTGCCGCTTTCGTCAGCGAGGTTAAGCGGGTAGATCGCGTCCTCGGGCAAGTTTGCGCCAAGGCCAAATTGCGCCACTATGGCGCGTTTCAGGTAATAGTTGCCGTAAACACCCATCGTGTCGGTATTCATCGACCAGTTGTTCACCACGCGGGCTATCGTCGGGACCTTCCACTCCATCAGCTTCTGGGCATCCGTTGGCGCTTCGTCTATGGCCTTGCGCACCACTGCATCGGCTTTGGCGACATCAAAGCTTTTGCCGAGCTCGATGCCGATCCGCTTCATGCGCGCGACAATGGGCTGGTCGGTGGTGTGCGGCGGGTGCAGCTTGAGCAATTCAGCTGCATAGGCGAAATATTTCGCGCCCTGCATCGTATCGACCTGCGTCTTCGGCGGCGTCTTGACGTCGACGCTCGGGTCGATGCTGGCTTTTACTGGAACGGGCGGTTTGCCCCAGGCCGAGAGCGGTGTGATTCTGTAGCCCTTCTGAATGGTGTGGACCGCGTCATAGTCGGCCGGTCCGTCCGTCTTGGTGCGCCCGATAATCCAGACGTAAGGCGTCGGTGCGCTGATCCGCGTGAAACCCGCCGGAACAGCTCCGCTCCACTTGGGCGGGGTCAGCAGGAAATTGCCCGCCTTTGTGCCCGTCGTACGCCAACCCGGCGACGCGAACACATCGGTCCACATGTCGAGCATCGGGAGAAGGTAATAACGGCCGCCAGTGTCGGGCACCGAGATGACCATCGGTTCGCGTGTGAGGTCGACCCAGCCGCTCGAATACAAGGTGTCGAAATTGGGCCGCACGACCGCTTTCATGTCGGCAGTGGGGAAGGCGGAAATATTGTCGAATGCATTCATCGGGCCGCCGATGCCCTTGCCGGGTTCGCTGTTGATGAGTTGCTTGCGCGTCACATCCATGCTGATGAGCGGATAGAAGTAGAGATAGGCCTCAACAGCGATGCTGTGCGCCTCTGCTTCCGTGATTGCAGACGCACTATTTTGCGCGCGTGCTAGCGGTGCCGTCGCCATGGCGGCGACAAGACCCAGCGACAGGATGATTGCAGTCCGTTTCATGAGGCATTCCTTTCAAGAATGCTGCGCGCAAACCGATGCGGCCGGTCGTGCCGTCAACGGTCGCGCGGGGGATGCGATTGTTTCAGGATGATGCCGGTCCGATTTTGTACGAAATATGCCGTCAGGAGCCCGAACTAGGTCTTGTGTGGGCGCGTCGGACAACTCTGTCGCTGATACTTCAACAATCAACACGACTGAGCTCCTGCACGCGCATGGACGACGGCAAAAATAATCGTGCGTCGGACAGTGGCCGTCATCAATTGACGAAGGCGTGATCACTAAACTGACATGTAAGGTTCACTGACCAATACCGGTCAAAAACGACATTTATTTTCGTTCAATTAGGCTCGAATAAAGCAACACAGGCAGCAGTCCAGTGGCCCGCCCGGGCACATTCTCATTGCCCGCGGCGACTGCTAGCTTGCCCATGCGCCGGACTAAAGAGCGCACAAAACCGGGGGGAAGGGCTATGAGGAGACTTATCGTTGCCACGGCGTTGGCATCGTTTGCCAGTATCGCTGGCGTACAGGCGCAAACGTATCCGTCACGCCAGATCACGCTCGTGGTTCCATTTCCGCCCGGTGGTTCGACCGACGTTGCCGCCCGCATTATGGCGGAACGCATGCGGGCGCCGCTCGGGCAGGCTGTCATCATCGAGAACATCGGGGGCGCCGGCGGCAGCATTGCGGTCGGCCGTGTCGCGCGGGCGGCTCCGGATGGCTACACGATCGACATTGGCCAGTGGGACACCCACGTCGGCAGCATCATCTACAAGCTGGACTACGACCTGCAGAAGGATTTTGAGCCAATCGGCCTTGTGTCGGTCAATCCGCAACTTATGGTCGCCAAGAAAAATCTTCCGGCCGACAATTTGAAGGATTTGGTTGCCTGGATGAAGGCAAATCCCGGCAAGATCAACTTCGTCAACCAGAATGCGGCGGCCAATGTGACCGGAGTACTCTTCGAGAATCTGACGAAGCAAAAAGTCCAGTTCATTCCCTACCGCGGCGCCGGGCCCGCCATGACAGACCTGGTGTCCGGGCAGGTTGACCTACTGATTGTGCAAGGCGCGGTCGCGCTGCCGCAGATCCGCGGCGGAAAGATCAAGGCAATTGCCAATTTGTCGCCGCAGCGTTCGGCGTCGATGCCGGACATTCCCACAGCGGATGAAACCGGCGTGCCAGGTCTCTATATGTCGGGCTGGTTCGGTTTCTGGGCACCCAAAGGAACGCCCAAAGATATCGTCGCAAAACTCAACGCCGCCATGGTGGAAGCGCTCGCCGATCCGGCCGTGAAGGCGCGTTTCACCGAACTCGGATTGGATGTCGCGCCGCGCGAGCAACAGACGCCGGAGGGTTTGGCGAAATTCCAGCAAGCCGAGATCGACAAATGGTGGCCGATCATCAAGGAGGCCGGCATCAGCGCGCAGTGAAAGGCTTCGCAAAAGGGTGGCGGGCGTAACAATCACGCTCTGGCGAGGCGCATAATCCAGCTACGAAATGCCTTGAACGCCGCCTCATCTTTGCGGCCAACGCGATATATCAGATACCAATGCTCGCCCTTTGACACAGACTTTGCGAATGGCGCGACCAGCCTGCCGGCTTTCAGATCGTCATCGACATACGGCGTGATGCCCATCGCGACACCGACGCCGTCGGCGGCCGCCTGGAGCGCCTGACCATAATATTCGAACTCCGGACCCTTGAGCTGAACTTTCGAGACTTCCGCCGCTTTGAGCCATCGCTGCCAATCGTCGGTCGCGTGCGCGACCCGCAATAGGGTGGTGTCGCGCAAATCGGTTGGTGTCTTCAGAAGTTTTGCCGTCGCCGGTGAGCACACCGGCATAAGTTCAGCCGCGAACAAGCGGTCGGCCGAAAAATCCGGCCAGTCGCCGCCACCAAGGCGGATGCCGCAGGTCCATTCGTCATTGTAGGGCACGGTCGCGCCGCCGGTGACGAAGCGGACCTCAAGGTCCGGGTCCTTTTTTTGAAAATCGGCCAACCGGGGAATCAACCACCGCGTGGCGAACGTCGGGCCGACACCGATCGTCAGCACGCGTGATCCGGCCATCGCCGTGACTTGTGCCGTCAGGTTGGCGAGCTGGTCGAAGATTTGCGTCAGCCCAGCCTGGTACGCGATGCCGGCGGCGGTGAGCGCGAGACGGTTTGGCTTCCGCTCAAACAACGGCACGCCGATGCGCTGCTCAAGCAGCTGCACCATTCGGCTGATCGCAGCCGGTGTCACGTGGAGTTCAGCGGCGGCCTTGGCGAAGCCTTTGGCCCGCGCCGCCGCTTCAAACGCGCGGATGCCGTTGAGGAAAGGCAGTTTTCGCATTGAGACCCTCAGAAAACCTTGGCCTGAGCCTGCGATAACTCAGGTTGCGGCTGGACGTCAACGCAGCCACACCTGAGGAAAATTAAGGCTCTCGGAAACAGCGCCACCATGAGCAAGAGCGAAGGCCCGAACGTTATCGTGTTTCCTCCGGTCATTATCGTGGTGACAGTGGCTTTGGCCGCAGGCCTGCAATGGATCGTGCCGTTGGGCTTGTTGGCGCGCGTCGACCCTACCTGTCGGTGGGCTGTCGGGAGTCTCCTGATCCTCTTCGGTCTGTTTCCCACAATTGCCGGTGCGATCACGCTTCTGCGCCAGGGCACCAATGTCCTGCCGTCCCGGCCCGCCACCGCGTTGATCACCGGTGGAATCTACCGATGGACGCGCAACCCTATGTACACCGGCGGCGCGCCCGTGATGGTCGGCATCGCCACCATCTTTGCACTCGATTGGCTCCCGCTCCTGATGATTCCAAGCTGGTTGACGCTGCACTACGGTGTCGTCAGGCGCGAAGAAGAGTATCTCGAGCGAAAATTCGGTGAAGATTACAAGCGCTACCGCGCGCAAGTACCGCGCTATCTCGGCCTCGCCGGCACAACTCGCACCCAGAAATTGACTTTCGAATGAGCCCTTTGCTCATCGCAATCCTCTGCGCCGCTATGGTCGGTACGTCTTTCCTGTCCGGCATTTTCGGCATGGCGGGTGGCATGATCCTGATCGGCATCCTGCTCGCGATCATGCCGGTGCCGGATGCAATGATGTTGCACGGCGTCACGCAGATGGCGTCGAATGGCTGGCGCGGCCTGTTGTGGTGGCGGCATGTGCGCTGGAGCTCAGCCGGCGCATACATACTGGGTTGCGCGATCGCTCTGCTGCTGTGGTCGCTCACGCGCTATGTGCCGAGCAAGCCAGTCGCATTGCTGCTGCTCGGACTGACGCCCTTCATGGTGCGCCTGGCGCCGCAGAACTATCAGCCAAATCCGGAAAGCCTCAAGCAAGGCGCGCTCTACGGTACCGCATGCATGATGCTGATACTGCTGACCGGCGTCGCTGGCCCGCTGGTCGACTCGTTCTTTCTCGGCGGCAAACTGGACCGGCGCGAAATCGTCGCCACCAAGGCCGTGTGTCAGATTTTCGGTCACGCCGCAAAACTCGTCTACTTCGGCACCATCATCGACCAGGCGGCTTCCCTCGATCCGGTTGTCGCTGTGCTCGCCGTTTTCTTCTCAATGGTGGGCACCACATTGGCGTCGAAAGTTCTGGAGGCAATGAACGACCAGCAATTTCGTTCCTGGGCCAATCGAATCATCACCTGCATCGCGGCCTATTTCGTGGCGCATGGCATTTTTCTGGTCATTTACGGCCAGGCCTATGCACGCTGAACGCTGCGCAGCCTCAATCTGAAGCCAGCCACGCGCCCGGTCTCAGCGCGAACGCACTAAGACGCGATGCCGCAATGGCCTGCGCTTTTGTCGTTTGAGTCCTATCAAATGACGTTTTTGTCCAAGATTCGAATGGCGGACGTCGCTAGACGCGCGGGCGGAATTCCATGACCAATGGTTAAACAGAGCGACTCCATGACTATTGTTAGACTAATAGCGACAGCGAGCATGCTTGCGACGACAACCGGGCTTCTTCTGGCCAAGGTCGAACGGACGCAGGCGCAAGGCCTCGGCGCAGGAGCGGATCTCAAGACAATCAAAGCCGATTATCGACGACCCGCCCCGCGTCCCGTCGAGAATAAGGCATTGGTCGATCTCGGGCGCGACCTTTTCTTCGACACGCGCATTTCCGCGTCCGGCAATACGTCGTGTGCGAGTTGTCATTTCCCGGAGTTGGGTTACGTGGTGCCCGACGCACACCCGCGCAATGATTCCGGTAAGGGAACCTCGCGCAAATCACAGCCGCTGATCGGGTTAGGTCATGCCGGCAATGCGCTGGTCGGCTGGGACGGACGCAGCCCGACTTTGGAGGCGCAGACAAAAGCATCGATCGCTACCGGCTCCATGTCGATGCGCGAAACCCCGACGCCAGTGAAAGTCGAGACGATCGAAGAGCGTGTCAGATCGGCTCCTGAATACGCGGCAAAGTTCAAGGCGGCCTTGCCGGGACGGCCCATCGACGTCGATACGATCGCGCTGGCGGTGGCGGCCTTTGAACGTACGATTGAACCGGGAATTGCGCCGTTCGACCGGTGGGTCGCAGGGGACGAGAAAGCGATCCCGGATACTGCCAAGCGCGGGTTCGTGCTTTTTACAGGCAAGGCGGGATGCGCTGCCTGCCACAACGGCTGGCGATTTACCGATGACCAATTTCACGACATCGGTACGACCACAACCGATCAGGGGCGAGGCAAGGAAACCAAGGATGCATCGCTGAATTTTGCCTTCAAAACTCCGACGCTGCGGTCTGTCGCACAGCGTGCGCCGTACATGCACAATGCCTCGATCGCGACATTGACCGACGTGGTACGCCACTACGAAAAGGGGGGCATCGATCGCCCAAGCCGTTCCCCCATGCTGGTTCCGATCCAGCTGACCGATGCGGAGCGACTCGACCTGGTCGCGTTTATGGAAACATTGACCGGCAAGGGCGAAGACCCGCGACCAAGTCGCTAGGAATAGCACGCATTATTTTCGTTACCGCGCCTTGATCCGGCTGAATTCGGATTGGGCTCGTTCAAATTTCTCGTTGAACAGCCACATCGCATCGAGAATCTCGCGGTAGGTTGCGGACGTTTTTGCCCGGTCTGTCCGTCCGAAAGTGAATATGCTGTTGTTTCGCAGATATCCCATGATCCTCGGGTCTGAAATTCTATAGCCGGTCAAATTGCCTGACCTGAGCGCGGCCTTGGTCGGGCTCGGAATGATCTGGATGAGTTCAAAAAACTTCATCTGATCGATTGGATCGGGCAGCATTTTCACAATCGCCGGTATTTGCTGGAAAAGATCTGCGTGTGCGCCAGCAAGGCCGTCTCTCACCGCAATCCAATGGTTGAGCCGGTGATCGAGATTGCCAATCCTTGCCTCTTCCCTGTTGTCACGGGTGATCAGCGCGGGATCGAAGGCCGCAATCGACGTTTTGATCGCAGCCCACTTATTTCGACCGCTCCGGTCCTCGGAAGGACCGGTTTGAAAACTTCCCTTGTAGGTATTCGATCGTGCGTTCCCGATGTTCTGCTTGCCGTTTGTCTCGGCGAAGAAAAGCCCCAGGCTGATACGGCCTGCCACCGCGGCATTTGCCGCATCAAGGCCCTTGGCCCGCGCAACAGCGGTTCCTAAGTCGACAACATCCTTGAACGGCGTCGGTGAGCTTTGTGCATTGGCGGGCGGCGCCTCCAGGATATCGAAGAGGTTTCTGTATTCATCGATGAGCGGCTCACTATCGGCATCAAAGTAGGCTGGCGGAACGCCGAATTTGTTGGGTCTTCCGATTCTGGATGGAAGCGCATCGGTGAGATCTTTGTACGCGCTCATCATGTTGATGCGGGCAAGGTAGAGCTCTTGTCCTGGCAAGTTCGGCAGTTGTTGCTTCGCATTGATCTGCGCGCGCCGTTGGCCCAGGACTGCCCTGAAATTGCTGACAGCCTTGTTGTAGGTCTCGAGCGCTTCCGATTGTGATGGAGTGAGTGCGGCCGGCTGGGCCTGGGCAGACGATACGAGCGCGCCCTTGCCATTGATCGCATCGATGACGTGGGTCATCGGCGGAGCGAAAAAAAGGCCGAGAGCCATCAGAATAATTCGAAAACTCAAGCGCCCGCCCTCCCGTGGAATTCGGTTGAATAGACTTTTCGGTGATTCGACCTCCGGTACCCGAAAAGCATAACATCAAAACCAAACATCATGCGCCGGGGGGCGTTCCGAAAATGAGGCCATTCATTTTAGTGACCAATGCCGCGCTGCTGGCGGTCTGGGTCATCGCCATGGCCGTGACCTATTTTAAGGGAGCCGCATTCGATGCGGTCGCCGTGCTCGGTTTGAATATTGGTATTTTTGGCGTCCCGGCATTCGCCCTGGGTTATTTCGGGCGCTGGCTTCCGTTCGCGGTCGCGCTCACCAGCATTTTGCTGTTCTTACTTTTTTCAGTCGTTGTAGGTAGCCAGATCTCAAGCTAGCGGGAACGGCGGCGGCAGAACCCGCCGGCGCTTCCCTTTAATTCACCAGCTTCTTGAGCGGGTATTGCTCGCTCGCGTAGAGCGACTGAATATCCTGGTGGTTGAGACGCCGGTCTTCGATCTCGATGCACGCACCCAGCAACAAGGGTTCGGGAAGCTCCTCGACCGCAAAACGAATGGCATCGGCTGCCGTTTCGAAGCGGCGATAACCGACCTTCCTGGTGCTCTTGCGATTGCGTCCCGGATACAACTCAGCCGGCGCATTGTAGTCGAATTTTTGCACGCTACTCTCCAGACCATTCGCCGATGCGAATGCTTTGAAACATCAACACTATATGTGGGGTTCCAAAGCCCCGATTAACAGGGTGGGGTAGCGGTTTCTTTCGCGCGGCCTGCTACTTCTTTTTCGCACCCGTGCGGACAATGCTCTTGATTGCCAGCGGCGCTCGGCCGGATTTTTCGGCAATCTCGCGATCCTGCTCAATGATGAAACCGCGCGCGGGCTCGTCCTTTTCCAGGCCGCTCAGAAGCTCGGCCGGCACGCGCCGGTTGGAGCGCTGCGAGCCGTCCTCATAGACGACGTCGAAGAAGACGAATTCGCCCTTCGGATTGGTGCCCGGTTTTTTTGGCATGCGCGCTGTCCTAGCACAAAAGGAAACGCCAGCGCTTGCGCGCTGGCGTCGTCGTCCAAAGAAATATTAGACGGCTTGCAGATTAGCGGCAGCGGACTTGCCGCTGCGCGGATCGGCCTGCACGTCGAACGAAAGCTTCTGGCCTTCGTTGAGATTATGCATGCCGGCGCGCTCGACTGCCGAGATGTGAACGAACACATCGGGGCCGCCGCCGTCCTGCACGATAAAGCCGAAGCCCTTTTGGGCGTTGAAGAACTTAACGGTACCTGTGGCCATAGTGGCCTCCTTAAAAAAACGCGCAAAGGCGTTTATGCCCCATGCAAACCATTCGCATGGGCCTCATATCCGGATTTTGCGTGTTCCTGGGAAAAGGCTGTTAGGCCGAAACTGCAAGGGCAGGCTCAATCTCGAATGCGCCTGTATATAGGGTTTCGCTGCCTTTATTGCAATCGGCGTCAGTTACCCTTGCCGCAGTAAGGATAAGAGCCTCGAAACGCGGCTGCGGCGCGCGCCATTCGTTAACGAAAGCTTGCGGCTTTGCGGCGGAGATGTGGCGCACTTCCGATGCGCTTGCCGAATTGCTGCTCGCGCGGGCAATGCGTGCCGAATTCAAAATCATTTGCATGCAATTGCGACATCAGCACGACGCTTTGCATGAGTTGCGCGCATGGAGCCCATGTTGCATCGCGTCTGGTGGTATTTGCGGACTGCGACTATGTTCGCGTCAACAACAAGAAGAAACGGGAAACGTCTCTGGAGTCGTCAAACCCAACTAAGGGAGATGCTCCATGACCTACGCACCGTCCACGACTGCTCCACGCGATTTTGCCATCACCGAAAACTCCGCCAAGGCCCGGCCGGGATTTTTCCGCTGGTTCTTCGAGGCCATGATGCATTCGCGTCAGCGCCAGGCTGATCGTGAAATAGCGCGTTATCTCAACAACGGAAAATTCACTGACGAGGCCGAGCGTGAAATCGAGCGCCGGTTTTTGTCGACGCCGTCCCACTTCTGAATTGCAAGGAAACCAAGAGAAATGACTACGCTTCCAATCCGCGCGCCGATAGTGCCTTCGCTGTCTGGTTTCACGCGCGTGATTACATTCGTCACAATGCTGGTCGACGTGTTCGCCGACGCACAGCGCGCCGCCGCCGCCGCGCACAAGAAATATCCATTCGCCGAGTGGTGAGGACGGTCAGGCCGCCCCTTCGACCACGCGCATGTCGCGCTCGACATTGCCGGTGCCGAGTGCCTTGAGGGCCTCCTTGTAGGCCGGCGTGTCGTGGCAGGCGATGGCCTTGTCGAGGCTGTCGAACTCGACCAGCACAACCCGCTCGTTCATTCCCGCTTCGTAGGTTTTTGCAGGCTTGTTGCGGATCAGGAAACGGCCGCCGGCCAACTCGATTGCCGGCATGGCAAGCTTCGCATAGGCCTGCCAGGCCTCCGGATTTTTCACCGAACGATAGGTCACCACCCAATAAGCCTTCGGCATGTCGCGCTCCCTCGTGTCACTTGTTGGTTTCGTCGAGACAAATTAGGGCGCAACCGCGCGCCGCAGCAAGGCCCGCGCCTCGTCGCTGCCGTCGAGCGGGCGTAGCGTGCGCCGTGTCACTTTCCAGCCGTTTTTGCTGCGCTTGAGCTCCCACCGGTTGGCGCCGACGCGGTGGATACGAAAACCGGTTGAGGTCCCGTGGCCGGACAATTCGCGCGGCGCGGCCTGCCGGTCGGGCGTGATGATTTGCAGATACGACGTTGCCACCGCGGTGTCGCCGTCAACCTCCACGCGCGGCAGGCCGGCAAAATGGCAGAGGCCGCCGGCGATGGCGGCCTGGTGTTCCGGTGTTTTCACGATCGCTGCGATAGCTTCGTTGCCCAACGCACCTTTGCCCCCGCCAAGGTCGACCTCGCCATCGGCCGCGAACGCATCGCGGTAGTAGCGGTCGGTGCCGGTGTCGGCGGCAGGCGGGTGACTCGCGATCAGATGAAAGATCGCGAGCTTGTCTTCAACCGCCCGCAGACGGTCCTCCAAAGAGTCGTGCGTACTCATGTAGAATTTCCCTCCGTTAATCGTAAATCGCAAGCGAGCTTGAGCAGTCGAGCCGGGAGCGACGTTGGTTCGAATTTAAAGTGTGTATGGCGACAAACGGCGCCGTACCTGGCCATGTCTAGGACACACAGCGGTATTTTAGAACCATGTGAATTAAATCGTGATGGAACTAATGGGGATGAGCGACGTTGCGGTCACAAAGTTGCCGGAGTTTCCCGTGAAAAGCCGGACTTCCCCAACAGCCCCGCAATGATACATCACTGGAGCCGCCATGATTCGCACTCTCCGCTTCACAACGATTCTGGTTGCGCTCGCCGCCGTAACATCGCCGGTGTCCGCGCAGAAGCAGCGTCTCGCGAGTCTCGATGCCAATGGCAATCTTGATTCTCTGATCGCCCGTCATGCCGCCGCGAATAGTCTTCCGGAGGATCTGGTGCGGCGTGTCATCAAGCGTGAGAGCGGTGGCAATCCGCGCGTTGTCAGCGCGGGCAATTACGGGCTCATGCAGATCAAACTCGCGACCGCGCGAGCCATGGGATACAGCGGCACCGCAGCGGGCTTGCTCGATGCTGACACCAACATGACCTACGCGGTGAAGTATCTCGCCGGCGCCTACCACGCCGCGAATGGCAATAGTAATCAGGCCGTGCATTATTATGCTGCTGGTTACTATTACGCCGCCAAGCGCAAAGGAATGGCGATGCCTGGAAGCGATCAGGCGCTCAATGCATTTGCATCAGAACCCATGGCCAACGTTAAGTTCAGCTCGGAGCAAAAACTGCGCGGCGCGATGTCCCATGGCGAGAGTGTTGCGTCATCATCGAGCCTCTATAGCGGCCGGCTCGATTACCACTGATCGCGCCACCGCGATCAAGTTTTGGATATTTGTTTTTAAAAGCGGCAGTCCCCGCTAATAGGCGGCTCGCGGGACCGGATAAGCATAGGGAACAGGCGTTTGTGCCGGCTGTGGCGCGCTATACGCGGGCTGTTGGTATTGCTGCCCACTGTACGTCGGCTGGTATTGTTGTCCGCCGAATAAGTAATCGAACAGCGTAGGTTGACGCGATAGGCCGGTGTTCGCCGCTACCCTATGGCGCGCCCGATGGGCTGTGCGATGTCGAGTTTCGCGCAACGTTTTTGAAGCCTCGGGCTTTTTGATTGCTGGAGCTTCCTCCAGTGAGGCGACGGGCAATTCGGCTGACGACGGCTCGCCGATTTCGATTGGAATGCTGACGCCAGGCGTCTCGTTCGCCGGGGCGGTTTCTTCCGGTTCGGCGTCGGTCCGTTCACTGGGCAAACCCGCAACCTTGGCTGCTTCCGGTGGGTCGTCGGAGCGGACCGGCGAATCCGGCAGATCGCGCAGTCGGCTCAACTCGGTCGCGCGCTTGAGAGCGGCGAGAATAAGAAACTGTCGTACTTCCGGGTGGCGATCGCGGTCGACCAGCGCACCCCGGGCCGGCGCGATAGCAGCGGTCATGGAGGAACGCGATCCGTCCGGCGGACTAAGCGCCAAGACCGAGAATCACAATGGCGAGAAGTACGCCGCCTACTGGAAGTATGCGGAGAATCGGCAGCATCAACTGTGAATAACTGAGTCGGCGTCAATACCAAAGCCCTGCTTGCACACCGTTAGTTCGACAACCGGCGGTGTGAGGCTTTTTTATCACGGGCCCCTGTCACATGTCGGTCATCGAGGGCCGTGACAGCCCACGTCGTGGTTGCTAGGAAGCGGTTCCAATTATGTACTGAGGACGCGTCATGATGAAGAAGCCGAATTGCCCGATCATCGCAATCGAAGAACACTATTGGGACCCGGAACTTTCCAAGCATTTCACCGGGCCCGAAGCGGGTCGCGGCAATGAGACCGACGAACGGCTTTTCGATCTCGGCACTCTGCGCCTCAAGGAAATGGATGAGGCGGGCATTGACATCCAGGTACTGTCTCACGGCGCCCCATCCACCCAGAAGCTCGGGGCGGATATTGCCGCGAAACTGACCAGCGAGGTGAATGACCGCCTCGCCAAAGTATGTGCGGCCAATCCAAAGCGTTTCGCTGCTTTCGCTTCGC
>CAWEMK010000010.1:0-849805 GCA_963810125.1 uncultured Alphaproteobacteria bacterium | reverse complement strand
AACAATGACGCCCAACCAGCCCTGCGTCGCGATAACATAAACCTCGAAGAATTTGAGGGGCAGCAAGACAACGACGAGCGGCACAATGAAAACCACAAGCGCCGCATAAGGCGGAAGCCGCTCAATCAGGGCCGCCAATCGCACTTTGACCCTGCCCCAGGGAACGAAATTCACCACGCGCGCGATGACGGGCTCGAGATGGTCCCAAAGCCAGGCTTCAAGCAAAAACAGCAGCGCGAGAATGACCCACAGGGGGCGAAGAAATTGACGGCTCATGCAACAATAAGTAATAGCGCCGTGCGACGACCGCAAATAAGGCGAAATAGCCGCGAATTCATGAGGCTACGTTCGCACTCTCCCGCCGTCCACATTCAGCGTCTGACCCGTAATAAATGCTGAGTCATCGCTGGTGAGGAACGACACGGCACCGACCAGATCGTCCGGCACCTCAACGCGCTTGATCGCCTGCATTTGGGCTACCGCATTGAACTCATCATCCATTGTTTTGAAGCCCGGCCGTGGAGAGCGCACCAGTGTGCCCGGCGAGCGGGTGAGCCCCGGTGCGATCGCGTTCACGGTGATGCCGTCACCGGCGAGATCGCTGGCGAGCGCGCGGGTGAAGCCCACGATGCCGCCTTTGCTCGCGACATAGTGCGCAAAGCCCGTCACCACCGAGCCGAGCGTGCTCGAGGCCATGTTGACGATGCGGCCCCATTTGCGCGCACGCATGCCTGGCACAAAGGCCGCGCTCACCAGGAACGTGCTGTCGAGATTGGTCGACAGCACCTTGCGCCAGTCGGCGAAGGTCATTTCCGGGAAGTTTTTCTGCGGGAAGATGCCAGCGCAATTCACGACAATATCGACGTGGTTGAATTTTGCATTGACCTGCTTGGCCATGGCGGCAACGGATTCTTCCGATGAGACATCGCACTTGACGTAGATCGCTTGCCGGCCAGCGGCCTCGACCAGCTTCACAGTTTCGGCGCCATCGACGAGGTCGACGACTGCGACATCGACGCCGTCCCCGGCGAGACGTTTGGCGAATGCCTGCCCGATGCCATTGGCGCCACCCGTGATAACGGCGACTTTGTCCTTGTGGCCTTTGGCCATTGCTACTCTCCCTTGAACGCTGCCGGCGCACCGACCCGCGCATCATCATGGATTGTCGGGTCAAGACCGGCAATGGCACGGTGCGTGTAGCCGGGCGTTGCTACAGCTAAATATGAATTGCGCGCTTTGCGACCGCCATGGCCGCTTCCTTGACCGCCTCGGACAAAGTCGGATGCGCGTGACAGGTGCGGGCAATATCTTCGGCCGACGCGCCGAACTCCATTGCGATGGCGGCCTCGGCGATCATGTTGCCGGCGTCGGCGCAGATCAGCTGCACGCCGAGGACGCGATCGGTTTTTGCGTCCGCAAGAAATCTTCACGAAACCATCCGTGGTGAGGTTCACCTTGGCGCGGCCATTGGCGGTGAAGGGAAACTTTCCGACGTTATAGGTCACGCCGGCGGCCTTCAGATCGTCCTCGGATTTTCCGACGGTCGCGATCTCCGGATAGGTGTAAACGACATTCGGAATGGCGTCGTAGTTTACGTGGCCGGCTTCCCCGACCAGAATTTCGGCAACCGCCACGCCCTCATCCTCGGCCTTGTGCGCCAGCATCGGGCCGGCGATCACATCGCCAATGGCCCAGATGCCGGGAACGCTCGTTGCATAATAGTGATCGACAACAACGCGGCCCCGCTCATCGAGCTTCACGCCGGCCTCCTTGAGGCCCAGCCCTTCCGTGAAAGGCACGCGGCCGATAGCAACCAGCACGATATCGGCCTCGATGGATTCCGCCGCGCCACCTTTGGCCGGCTCGATGCTCGCTTTCAACCGCTTGCCGGATGAATCAACCGCCGTCACTTTCGACGACAATTTGAACGTCATGCCCTGCTTTTCGAACAGACGCTGCGCCTGACGGCGAACTTCGCCATCCATGCCGGGCAATACACCATCGAGGAATTCGACGACCGTCACTTGCGCGCCAAGCCTTCGCCACACGGAACCCAGTTCAAGACCGATCACGCCGGCGCCAACGACGAGCAAATGCTTCGGAACCTCGGGCAGCGACAGGGCGCCCGTGGAGGAAACAATGCGTTTCTCGTCGATCTCGATCCCCTTCAGGCGCGCGACATCGGAGCCAGTGGCGATCACAATGGATTTGGCTTCCAGTGTCTGCGTTTTCCCGTCGGCACCCTTCACTTCGACTTTTCCGGGCGCGGCAATCCGGCCGGCCCCATGAAATGTGTCGACCTTGTTTTTCTTGAGCAGAAACTCGACGCCCTTGACGTTGCCGTCGACACCTTCGTCCTTGAACGCCATCATGGCCTTCAAGTCGAGCTTGGGCGAGGATACGCCGATGCCCATCTTGCTGAATGTATGGCCCGCTTCCTCGAACAATTCGGATGCGTGCAGCAGCGCTTTCGACGGTATGCAGCCGATATTCAGGCAGGTACCGCCAAATGTGGCACGCTTCTCGACCACCGCGGTTTTCAGGCCGAGCTGCGCCGCACGGATGGCGCAAACATAACCGCCAGGGCCGGTGCCGATGACAATGAGGTCGTAGGCCATCAATGTACTCCGCACTCTCAATTGTCATGGCCGGGCTCGTCCCGGCCATCCACGTCTTTTCAGAAAATAAGACGTGGATGCCCGGCACAAGGCCGGGCATGACGGAGAAAACTTATAGGTCGAGCACAACCCGCGCCGGATCCTCGAGACCTTCCTTGACCCGCACGAGGAAGGTAACCGCTTCGCGGCCGTCGACAATGCGGTGATCGTAGGAGAGCGCCAGGTACATCATCGGCCGCGCCTCGATCTTGCCGGCAATAACGACCGGCCGCTCCTGGATCTTGTGCATGCCGAGAATGCCGGACTGCGGCGCATTGAGGATCGGCGTCGACATCAGCGAGCCGTAAACGCCGCCATTCGAGATGGTGAACGTGCCGCCCTGCATGTCCTCGATCTTGAGCGCGCCGTCGCGCGCGCGGCGGCCAAATTCGGAAATCGTCTTTTCGACCTGCGCAAGCGACATCGTATCGGCGTCGCGCACCACCGGCACCACGAGCCCCTTCTCGGTGCCGACGGCAACACCGATGTGATAGTAATTCTTGTAGACCATATCAGTGCCGTCGATCTCGGCGTTGACGGCGGGAATTTCCTTCAACGCCTGAATGCAGGCGCGCACAAAGAAGCCCATGAAGCCCAGCTTCACGCCGTGCTTCTTTTCGAACAGATCCTTGTACTGATTGCGCATCTGCATCACCGCGCTCATGTCGACCTCATTGAAGGTCGTGAGCATAGCGGCGGTGTTCTGCGCGTCTTTCAGACGGCGCGCGATGGTCTGGCGCAGCCGCGTCATGTGCACGCGTTCCTCGCGCGCCGCATCGTCAGCGGGCGATGGCGCGCGCATCTGCACCGGTGCAGCAACCGGTGTCGGCGTTGCCGCGGCGCGTTCGATCGCCGCGATCATGTCGCCTTTGGTGACTTGCCCGTGCATGCCGCTGCCCGCGACTTTCGACGGATCGACGCCGCTTTCCGCTGCCATCTTGCGGACCGATGGTGGCATCGGCATCTCGGTCGACCTGCTCGGGGCGGCGGTCGCGGGCTTTGGTTGCTCGGCAGGCTTTTGCGATGCCGGAGCCGCTTTTGGCGCCGCGCCGGCGCCTTCCTTGATTTGTCCGAGCAACGCTCCGACAGCGACGGTGTCGCCATCTTTCACCGCAATATCGGAGAGAACGCCCGCTGCCGGCGCAGGCACTTCCAGCGTAACCTTGTCCGTTTCAAGCTCGACCAACGGCTCGTCCACGGCCACGGCATCGCCCGGCCGCTTGAACCATTTGCCGACGGTCGCTTCGGTGACGGACTCGCCGAGAGTGGGCACGCGGATGTCAGCCATGACGTCTCTGCCTCTCAATTTCATGCTCTGATGTGCGATCACCTCGCGAAAGCGGGTGATGCAGTAATCACCGTGCGATATCCACCGACGGTGATTGCTGGGACCCAGCTTTCGCGGCCACGACAGTCCATCTTTACCCCAGCGCCTCTTCGAGGAATTGCTTGAGCTGCGCCAGGTGTTTCGACATTTGCCCAACCGCGGTCGATGCTGATGCGGGACGCCCCGCATAGCGCATGGTGCGATGTTTCGCGGCAATCTGATTGAGGATCCATTGCAGGAACACGTCGACGAAAAACCATGCGCCCATATTGCGCGGCTCTTCCTGGCACCACACCATTTCCGCCTGCTTGAAGCGGGAAAGCTCGGTCACCAGCGCCTTTGTCGGGAACGGATAGAGCTGCTCGATGCGGAGCAAATAGATGTCATCGATGCCCCGCTTCTCTCGCTCATCATAAAGATCATAGTAGACTTTGCCCGAGCACATCACGACGCGACGAATCTTTTCATCAGCGACGAGTTTGATTTTCTCGTTGGGTAGCAGTTGCGCGTCATCCCATAAGAGTTGGTGGAACGACGTGCCGATGGTGAACTCATCGAGCCGCGATGTCGCGCGCTTGTGGCGTAGCAAACTCTTCGGCGTCATCAAGATCAGCGGCTTGCGGATCTCGCGTCTGAGTTGACGGCGCAGAGCATGGAAGTAGTTCGCCGGCGTCGTGAGATTCGCCACCTGCATGTTGTCTTCTGCACACATCTGCAGAAAACGCTCGAGCCTCGCCGAGGAATGCTCGGGACCCTGCCCTTCGTAGCCATGCGGCAACAGACAGACCAGTCCCGACATACGCAGCCATTTGCGCTCACCGGATGAGATAAACTGGTCAAACACGACCTGCGCACCATTGGCGAAATCGCCGAATTGCGCTTCCCATAAGGTCAGGGCATTCGGCTCCGCGGTGGAGTAGCCATATTCGAAGCCGAGCACGGCTTCTTCCGACAGACTCGAATTGAGCACTTCAAAGCGCGCCTGCCCCTCACCGAGATGATTAAAGGAGGTGTGACGTTCTTCGGTATTTTGATCGAACAGAACGGAATGGCGCTGCGAGAAAGTGCCACGCTCGCTGTCCTGACCCGACAGGCGCACAGGGTGGCCTTCCTGCAGCAGTGAGCAGAAGGCAAGCGCCTCGGCCGTCGCCCAATCGATCCCCTCGCCGGCCTCGATCGCCTTTGCGCGATTATCGAGGAAACGCTGGATCGTCTTATGGACCTGGAAATCCGCCGGGACCGCTGTGATTTTCTTGCCGATCGCGCGCAGAGTTTCGACCGCAACGCCGGTATTACCGCGGCGCGGGTCCTCGACCTCGCGCGCCGCCTTCAGGCCGGCCCAGCGGCCGTCGAGCCAGTCGGCCTTGTTCGGCTTGTAGCCTTGCGCCGCCTCGAATTCGGCATCGAGCCGCGTGCGCCAGTCAGCGCGCATCTTGGCGACCTCGCCCTCGGTGACGACGCCCTCGCCGATCAATTTCTTGCTGTAGATTTCCAGCACGCTCGGATGCGCGCGGATCTTCTTGTACATCAGCGGCTGCGTGAACGACGGTTCGTCGCCTTCGTTGTGACCGAAGCGCCGGTAGCAAAACATGTCGATGACGACCGGCTGCTGGAATTTCATGCGGTACTCGGTCGCGACTTTCGCCGCAAACACCACCGCTTCTGGATCGTCGCCGTTCACGTGAAAGATCAGCGCCTCGATCATCTTGGCGACGTCGGACGGATAGGGCGATGAGCGCGAGTAGCGCGGGTAAGTTGTAAACCCAATCTGGTTGTTGACGATGAAATGAATGCTGCCACCGGTGCGGTAGCCTTTTAGGCCCGACAGGCCGAAGCATTCCGCCACCACACCCTGTCCGGCGAAGGCAGCATCGCCGTGCATGAGCAGCGGCATCACCATCGTGCGCTCGTCGGGCTTCGCATGGTGTTGATCTTGCTTGGCGCGCACTTTGCCGAGCGTAACGGGGTCAACGATTTCCAGATGCGACGGGTTCGGCGTCAGCGAGAGATGCACCTTATTGTTGTCGAACTCGCGGTCTGACGATGCGCCCAGATGGTACTTCACGTCGCCGGAGCCTTCGATCTCGTCCGGGGTTGCCGAGCCGCCCTTGAATTCGTGGAACAGCGCGCGGTGCGGCTTGCCCATCACCTGCGTGAGCACGTTCAGCCGGCCGCGATGCGGCATACCGATACAGATTTCTTCTACCCCGAGATTACCGCCGCGCTTGATGATCTGCTCCAGCGCCGGGATCAGGGATTCGGCGCCATCGAGGCCGAAGCGCTTGGTGCCAGTGAATTTTACGTCGCAGAAATTCTCGAAACCTTCTGACTCAACTATCTTGTTGAGGATCGCGCGTTTGCCTTCACGCGTGAACGTGATCTCCTTATCGCGTCCCTCGATGCGTTCCTGGATCCAGCTTTTCTGCGCGGCGTTGGAGATGTGCATGAACTCGACGCCGAGCGTCTGGCAATACGTGCGGCGCAGGATCGTGACGATCTCGCGCATGGAAGCGAATTCGAGCCCGAGCACCTTGTCCAGGAAGATCTTGCGATCGAGATCGGCTTCCGTGAAGCCGTAAGACCGCGGATCGAGTTCCTCTTCGTTTTTCTCCGGCTCGAGTTCAAGCGGGTCGAGTTTGGCGTGGAAGTGGCCGCGAATGCGGTAGGCGCGGATCAGCATCAGCGCGTGGATAGAATCGCGCGTCGCCTGCATCACGTCGGTGGAGGAGAGCTCGACACCTTTAGCCTGTGCGACGGCCGAAATCTTCTGCGCTGATTTTCTTTTCAGTGTCTGCCCATTGGCCGTCGAGCGCGGCCACCAGGTCGCCGCTCGGCCGCACGGGCCAGTTCGGTGTCTTCCAAGAGGCGCCACGCGCGCTTTTAATAACGTCCGATTTCTCGTCCTTCAGGCTCTGGAAAAATGCTCGCCAATCGGCGTCGACCGCCGCTGGGTCGGCCTCGTATTTCGCATAGAGGTCTTCGATGTAGGCAGCGTTGCCGCCGTAGAGGAATGACGTGTGGGCAAAGATGGCGTTGGCGTCCTGGCGGGACATGGTGGTCTAAATCCTTGCGCGGCCTGAAAAATCCACGCGTTACCGGTCGCAATGGCCCGAAGAGCCCGCGACCAGCCGGTTTCGCTGTTTTAACTCTATTTATGACGACTGTAAGTCTACGAAAGGCCAAGCACTGAATCAGGATTTCAGTACTTCCACCAGCGTCTTCCCGATTCTGGCCGGGGACGGTGATACCTTAATTCCCGCAGATTCCATTGCCGCAATTTTGGACTCGGCGTCGCCTTTGCCGCCGGAGATGATTGCGCCTGCGTGGCCCATGCGCCGGCCCGGCGGCGCGGTGCGGCCCGCAATGAATCCGACCATGGGCTTCTTGCGGCCACGCTTGGCCTCGTCTTTCAGGAACTGCGCTGCGTCCTCTTCGGCCGAGCCGCCAATCTCACCGATCATGACGATCGACTCGGTCTTCGGATCGGCGAGAAACATCTCAAGCACTGCAATGAACTCGGTGCCCTTGACCGGATCGCCGCCGATGCCGACCGCGGTGGTCTGGCCGAGGTTCTCGCGGCTAGTCTGAAACACCGCCTCATAAGTCAAAGTGCCAGACCGCGAGACAATGCCGACCTTGCCCGGCTTGAAAATATTGCCCGGCATGATGCCGATCTTGCATTCGCCCGCTGTCATCACGCCCGGACAGTTCGGGCCGATCAGCCGCGACTTCGAGCCTGAGAGCGAACGCTTGACCTTGACCATGTCCATCACCGGTATGCCTTCGGTAATGCAAACGATGAGAGGGATTTCGGCCTGGATTGCCTCACAGATCGCATCCCCGGCGCCGGCCGGTGGAACGTAAATCACGCTGGCGTCGCAGCGGGTTTTTTCCTTCGCCTCAGCGACCGTGTCGAACACCGGCAGATCGAGATGTGTCGAACCACCTTTGCCCGGCGAGGTGCCGCCGACCATCTTGGTCCCGTACTTGATGGCCTGCTCGGAATGAAACGTGCCATTCTTGCCGGTGAAGCCCTGGCAGATGACTTTGGTGTTTCTATCGATGAGGACGGCCATTACGCGGCACCCTTCACAGCTTTGACAATTTTCTGCGCGGCATCGTCGAGATCATCGCCTGATGTGACGTTAAGGCCCGACTCCTTGATGATTTTCTTGCCGAGCTCGACATTGGTGCCTTCGAGACGCACAACCAGTGGTACCTTGAGGCCGACTTCCTTCACCGCGGCGACAACACCTTCGGCAATCACGTCGCATTTCATGATGCCGCCGAAGATGTTGACCAGGATGCCTTTCACGTTTGGATCTGAGGTGATGATCTTGAATGCGGCGGATACTTTCTCCTTGGTGGCGCTGCCACCGACGTCGAGAAAGTTCGCCGGCGTCATGCCGTAAAGCTTGATGATGTCCATGCTCGCCATGGCGAGGCCAGCACCGTTGACCATGCAGCCGATCGAGCCGTCGAGCGCGATATAGTTGAGATCGAATTTGGAAGCCTCGACCTCTTTCTCGTCTTCTTCGGTGAGATCGCGCAGCGCAACGATGTCGGGATGGCGGTAGAGCGCATTGCCATCGAAGCCGACCTTGGCGTCGAGACAGATGATCTTGTTGTCCTTGGTTACGACCAGCGGATTGATCTCGAGCAGGCTCATGTCCTTGGTCGTGAACGCCGCGTAGAGCTTGGGCAGGATCGTTTCGATCTGCTTGGCGAGATCCCCCGTCAGCTTGAGGGTCTGCGCCACAAGGCGGCCATGATGCGGCATGATGCCGGTGGCGGGATCGACCGAGAAGGTCAGGATTTTTTCCGGCGTCTTGTGCGCGACTTCCTCGATATCCATGCCACCTTCGGTCGAGACGACGAAGGCGACGCGTGACGTTTCGCGGTCGATCAACGCCGACAGGTAGAACTCGCGATCAATCGCCGAGCCTTCTTCGATATAGAGCCGGTTGACCTTCTTGCCGTGCGGACCAGTCTGATGCGTGACCAGAGTTGAGCCGAGGATGCGCGTGGATTCCTTTTTCACGTCGTCGATGGATTTCACCACCTTGACGCCGCCGGCTTTTCCGCGTCCGCCGGCATGGATCTGGGCTTTCACCACCCAGACCGGACCGCCCAGCTCCTGCGCGCCCTTGACCGCTTCGTCGACATTGAACGCTGGTACGCCGCGCGGCACCGGCACGCCAAATTCGCGCAGTACAGCTTTTGCCTGATACTCGTGAATGTTCATGACATGCTCCCGGCCGCCTGGGCCGGCTCGTTTTTAGTTGTCGAGATTGGGGGCGATCTTCTTGCAGGCCTCGATCAAGCCCTGCACCGAAGCAGCGGATTTCTCGAAGGCCGCGCGTTCGCTGCCATTGAGATCGACTTCGACAATTCGCTCGACGCCCTTGGCGCCGATCACTACAGGCACGCCGACATAGATATCTTTCTGGCCGTACTCACCACTAAGCCAGGCCGCGCAGGGCAGCACGCGCTTCTTGTCGAGCAGATAGCTCTCCGCCATGGCAATTGCGGATGCCGCCGGCGCGTAGAAGGCCGAGCCTGTCTTGAGCAGGTTGACGATTTCGGCGCCGCCATTGGCGGTGCGTTTCACGATTTCGTCGATACGCGCCTGCGTGGTCCAGCCCATCTTGACGAGATCCGGCACCGGAATGCCGGCCACCGCGGAATAGCGCGTGAGCGGCACCATGGTGTCGCCGTGGCCACCGAGCACGAACGCGGTGACGTCCTCCACCGACACATGGAATTCGTCGGCCAGGAAATAACGGAAGCGCGCCGAGTCGAGCACGCCAGCCATGCCGACGACTTTCTGTTGCGGAAGCCCACAGCTCTTCTGCAAGGCCCACACCATCGCGTCGAGCGGATTGGTGATGCAAATGACGAATGCATTGGGCGCGTATTTCTTGATGCCGGCTCCGACCTGACCCATCACCTTGAGGTTGATATCGAGCAGGTCATCGCGGCTCATGCCGGGCTTGCGCGGCACGCCGGCGGTGACGATGCAGACGTCGGCGCCTTCGATCGCGTCATAGGAATTGGTGCCGGTGAATTTAGCGTCGAAATCATTGACCGGCGAGGACTGCGCGATATCGAGTGCCTTGCCCTGCGGGGTGCCCTCCATGACGTCGAACATCACGACGTCGCCGAGTTTCTTGAGGCCAATGAGATGGGCCAGCGTGCCGCCGATCTGGCCGGCGCCGATCAACGCAATCTTGTTACGCGCCATGATGGAAAAACTCTCGAATTGGTGCTGCCGCGGAGCGCGGCGGAGTGCTGGTTAACCGGTTAGGTTTAACCCGACAAGGCGCGCAAGCGGGCAATTGTGCCCCCTCTCACCTTGTATACATTATACCAGCAGACGAGAGGCCTTGAGTCCAGAGCAGCCTAGGCTCCGTGTGCAACAATCTCGACGTCTTCGGCTCACAGGCGCCTTGCCGCGGCCCGTGCGGCAGGCCGAGATATGACTGCGAACGCATTTCAATCAGGCGCGAGGCCGTTCGTTTGAATTCATTGGCCTCGTAGCCATCGGTTGCGACGTAGAGCCCGTCCGGCTGTGCCGCCGCCGACGCAAGCAATTTCACAGCGTGATCATAGAGCGTATCGATCAGAATGATGAAGCGTTTGGCTTCGTTGCGCTGCGCGTAGTCCATCACAGGGATATGGTCGAGAATGATGGTGTGGAATTCATGCGCTACCTTGAGATAGTCAGCGGCGGCCAGCGGTTGCGCGCACAGATCGGCAAAGGAAAAACGCGCCACGCCCATTGCCGTCTTCGGCACATGGATGGCGTGACCTTTGACCATCAGCTCATGAGGAGCGCCGGCATGTGCGCCCGCCAAACGTCGCCACGCCTCATCGAGCGCGGCGTCAGCTCTCTTGTCCGCGGGGACGTACCATGTGGGCACCCCCGTGAGTTTTTCTAAGCGGAAATCGACGCGCGCCTCCAGTTGCACAACGACGCACTGGCGTTCCAGGAGGGCGATGAACGGCAGGAACAGTGAGCGATTGAGTCCATCCTTGTAGAGCTCGCCTGGTGGCAAATTCGACGTCGCGACGACGACAACACCGAGTTCGAACAGACGGGTGAACAGGCGGCCGAGGATCATGGCGTCGGCAATGTCGGTTATGTGGAATTCGTCAAAGCAGAGAAGCCAGCTTTCCTCGGCGATGGCGGCGGCGGTGCGCTGAATCGGGTCGTGCTCATTGGCCTCGCCGTTCTTGATCTCCTGCCGGTAGACGTGAACGCGTTCGTGCACATCGGCCATGAATTCGTGAAAGTGCACGCGGCGCTTGCGGATGACGGCGCTCGTTTCGAAGAAGAGGTCCATCAGCATGGTCTTGCCGCGGCCGACCTCGCCATAGACGTAGAGGCCCTTAAGCACATCGCCGGCCTGCTCACGTTTGCCGAACAGCCAACCGAGCGAGGAGGACTTGCGCGCCAGCCGGTGCTGGTCGAGCCGCCGTTCGAGCGCGCTCAATTGCCGGGCCAGGACGGCCTGGCCGGGGTCCGCTTCGATTTTTCCGGCGGCGACTAACGCCGCGTAGCGGGTGTTGAAGGTTTCGGACATCGGGGCAAGAACAGGGGGTCAGGAGGCAGGCGTGTTGCGAGACCTATGGTGAACTATGCCGTCTGTAAATCGGTGACGCCTTCACGTTAAGCATGCTGCGCACAAAACTTGCGGTAAGACATTGGTAGCTATGCATTTTCTGCGGATGAGGGTTTCCGCACGAACCTTTGGGTCGTTTTTTTGCTGCAATGCACCATATAAGTAGAGTGCGGCGATTTGGGGGTGTCCCGGTGCCGCTAGGGCAGGAACTGCAGACCAGGCAGGGCGACGTGACATTGAGGAGCACCGAAATGGACGAGCCTTTGCCCGATGGCGGCATGGTCCGCAAACTATGGGTCGGCGAAACCGACGCCTATCGCGACCATCTGCTGCGCCTTGATCGAGACAGCCGGAACCGGCGTTTTTCCGGTGCCGTGTCCGACGAATTCATTGCCCGTCATGCGGCAACAGCCAACGGGCTCGGCGTGGTGGTCCACGGCTTCTTCGTCGACGGCATCTTGCGCGGAGCTGCCGAACTCCGCCCGTTCGGCCCGGTGTTCGCGCGCGAGGGAGAAGCCGCCTTCAGCATCGAGCAACCATGGCAAAGCCACGGCGTCGGCACCGTACTGCTTGAACGCACCCTCCTGAGTGCGCGCAATCGCGGCATCAAGTTGCTGCAAATGAACTGCCTTGCCGACAACCAGCGCATGCAGCAGCTCGCCCGCAAGTTCGAAGCTGATCTCAAGTTCGATTTCGGCAGCGTGGTGGGTGAAGTCGATCAACCACGCTCGACGCCGCTGTCGCTGATGCGCGAAGCCGTTACTGACGCGCACGGTGTCGCAGCCGCAATCCTCGATGTGCAATCGCGGCTGTTCAACCCGGCCTGAACAATCTACGCGCTGAGCGGGTAACTCGCCTCGACCACATATGGTCCGCCGCCGACCGAGGCACGTGACGAAAATAAAACGAAGCGCGAGACGCGGAAGGCGGCCGTCCGGAAATAGCCGCGGGCCGCGAGATAGTCCGCCACGTCACGACTGGACGATTCGCGCAAGCGTGCGAGCGTCACGTGCGGCGTGAACTTGCGGCCTTCGGGGTCCAGGCCGATACGCTGCATCAACCGTTCCTGTTCCGCCTGCGCATCGAGCAAAGCTTGCGCCGGCGCGACGCTCGCGACCACCGCCCGCGGCTTGCGCCCGCCAAATGAAGTCAGGCCCTCCATATAAAGCTCGAAAGGCCCGCGCTTCACGCGCCCAAGCATGGAAGCGACTTCATGGGCGATGACATCATCGACGTCTCCAATGAAGCGCAGCGTCAGGTGGTAGTTCTGCGGATCAATCCAGCGCGCGCCCGGCAAACCGCCGCGCAGCATGCCAAGTGCCTGCCCGACATCGGACGGGATTTCGACACCGGTGAAAAGGCGCGGCATGGGTAGCCCACTTCTTATTTCCCGCGCACGGCGCGAGACCGAACAATCAGCTCTTCAACTCGCGGCAGAATACGCGCCACGATCACGTCCACGCCGGCGGCATTCGGATGTATGCCGTCGCCCTGATTTAATTTGGGATCGGCGGCTACACCGTCAAGGAAGAATGGATAAAAGACGACCGTGTGAGTCGAGGCAAGTACCGGGTAGATTGCGTCAAAATCGCGCACATAGTCAGGGCCCATATTCCGTGGCGCCTGCATGCCGGCGAGCAAGACGGCAATGTGACGATCCTCGAGTTTGTGCAGAATCTTGTCGAGCGCGGCTTTGGTCAGTTTCGGATCCAATCCGCGCAATGCATCATTCGCACCGAGCTCGAGGATGACCGCATCGGTACCTTCCGGCACCGACCAGTCGAGACGGTCGAGCCCTGCGGATGCCGTGTCGCCCGACACACCGGCATTTGCGATGGAGACGGCTGACGTCTTGGATTTCAGCGCCTCGGCCAACCGCGACGGGAACGCTGCTTCCACCGGCAAACCAAAGCCGGCACTGAGGGAATCGCCCAACACCACGATTTTGATCGGCTGTTCCGCCGCTTTTACGCCGTTCGCTGGCGCCAGCGCGCATACCAATGTGGCCAGCAGCCAGGCCGCAAGACGCTGGACCCGGGCGGGGTTCCTCCCATATGAGCGGGGTTGTGAAGAATGAGGTCCCATGACGAATAAATCCCAGGCGGGGCCGGCCATTGCGCTTGCCGGTGTGAATCTCTCGCTCGGGCAAGGTGCGGCCCGTGTTCATATTCTCAAAGATATCGACCTGCATATAGGGAACGGCGAGGCGATTGGCCTGGTCGGTCCCTCCGGCTCGGGAAAATCGACCCTTTTGATGGTCATGGCCGGCCTTGAGCGCGCCGATACCGGAACGGTCACCGTGGCGGGCGAAAATCTCAGCGCGCTGGACGAGGACACGCTGGCGCGCTTTCGCGGGCGCCATGTGGGTATCGTCTTCCAGTCGTTCCACCTGATCCCGACGATGACCGCGCTGGAAAACGTGGCTGTGCCGCTCGAATTGGCCGGCGTGCAGGATGCGCAGGCGCGCGCGCGCGACGAACTTGCCGCCGTCGGCTTGGGCGAGCGGCTTTACCATTACCCGGCCGAGCTTTCCGGCGGCGAGCAGCAACGTGTCGCGGTCGCACGTGCGCTGGCCCCCAATCCGGCGATCCTGGTTGCCGACGAACCAACCGGAAATCTCGACGAGGACACCGGCCAGCAAATCATTGATTTGCTGTTTGCCGGCCATGCCAGGCGCGGCACGACGTTGGTGCTGGTGACGCACGATTCCGCACTGGCTACGCGTTGCGGCCGGGTCGTGCGGTTGCGCTCAGGACGCGTCGACGGCGTGGGCCCATCATGAGCGATGCAATAATCGCCACACCAGCCGGCCGCTGGTTGCCATTGCGATTTGCCATGCGCGAACTGCGCGGCGGGCTGCACGGCTTTTATGTGTTCATCGCCTGCATCGCGCTCGGCAGCATGGCCATTGCCAGCGTCGGCTCGCTGGCCGCAAGCCTTGCGGACGGCCTGGCGCGCGAGGGTCGCGTGATCCTCGGCGGCGATCTCGCCTTCACCTTGATCCAGCGCGAAGCCGCGCCAGCCGAACGCGAATTCCTGCGGACGCACGGACAGATATCGAGCGCCGCAACCCTGCGTGCCATGGCCCGCACCACTGTCGGTCAGGCAACTTTGGTCGAGATGAAGGCTGTCGACGGCGCCTATCCATTGATCGGTGAAGCCGTGCTTGATCCACCCGGTTTGCTCGCCAACGCCCTGGCGCAACGTGACGGCGTGTTCGGCGTGGTCGCCGATCCGACGTTGATGGCGCGGCTTGAGCTCAAGCCGGGCGCACGAATTACAGTTGGAAACGCCAATTTCGAAATCCGGGCGGCACTGAAAAGCGAGCCAGATAAGTTGGCCGGCGGCATCGGCTTTGGACCACGTCTGCTGGTGAGCCAGGACGCTTTGCGTGCCACTGGATTGCTGCAACCCGGCAGTCTGGTGCGCTGGCACTACCGCCTGCGCCTGCCGAACAACGACGCATCCGATGCCGCGGCGAAAGCAGTCACTTCGCAAGCGCGCACACAACTTCCCGAAGCGGGTTGGGATATCCGCAGCCGCAGCAATGCCTCGCCGCAACTTGAACGCAACGTTGAACGCTTTACCCAATTTCTCACAATTGTGGGCCTGACCGCGCTCCTGGTCGGTGGTGTCGGCGTGGGCAACGGCGTTAAAAGCCATCTCGATCGGCGGCGTGAGACGATCGCCACCATGAAGGCGCTCGGCGCCAGCGGTCGCCGTATCTTCGCGATCTATCTCACACAGGTTCTATTGCTGGCGCTGCTGGGCGGGGCGATCGGCGTGGCCGTCGGCGCCGTTCTGCCATTTGCAATTTCGTGGACATTTGGCGCAATCATTCCTTTGCCAATTGTGCCCGCATTGCACCCTGCCGAACTGCTGTTGGCACTGATCTATGGACTGCTGACGGCGCTGGTCTTTGCGCTTTGGCCGCTTGGCCGCGCGCATGACGTACCGGTGGCCGAGCTATTTCGCGATATGGTGTCGGCGCAGCCGCGGCGTCCGCGCAAGCGTTATATCGTGCTCACCGTTATCGCCGTTGCTGTCCTGGCGGCAGTCGCCGTGCTGCTGGCTTATGACCGCCGTGTCGCGATCATCTACGTCGCCACCGCAGCCGGGGTATTCCTACTGCTGCGCATCGTCGCGGCGCTGTTAATGGCGGTGGCAAAGTGGGCGCCGCGCGCACGCGCAACCGGCCTGCGCATGGCGATCGCCAATATCCATCGGCCGGGCGCGCTGACGTCGACCATTGTGCTTTCACTCGGGCTGGGCATCACGCTCCTGGTCACCGTAATCGAGATCGACGGCAATCTGAGCCGGCAATTCTCCAACGAGCTGCCGGCAAAAGCGCCATCGTTTTATTTCCTCGATATCCCGGCCGATCAGGCCGAACGCTTCGGCAATTTCGTGCGTGCGCAGGCGCCTGCCGCAAAGATCGAAGAAGTACCGATGCTCCGCGGCCGCATCATTACCGCCGGCGGTACGCCGGCGGAAAACATCAAGCCGAGGGACGACGCGGCCTGGGTGTTGCAAAGCGACCGCGGCCTTACGTATTCGAATCAAATCCCCGCCGGCTCGCACCTGGTCGAGGGACAATGGTGGACGCCTGACTACGACGGACCGCCGCAGGTCTCGTTCGAAAAAAGGATCGCCGATGGCCTCGGTCTCAAGCTCGGCGACCCCGTCACCGTCAATGTCCTTGGCCGCAACATCACGGCAACAATTGCGAATATGCGTGCGGTCGACTGGGAAACGCTCGGCATCAATTTCGTCATGGTGTTTTCGCCAAATTCATTTCGCGGTGCGCCGCATACGCATCTCGCCACCCTCACCTACCCTGGTGGCGGCACGGCAACGCAGGAAGCCGCCGTTATCCGTGCCGTGGCCGAGAACTTCCCGATGGTCACCACCGTCCGCGTGAAAGACGCGCTGGAGGCGGTCGGCAGCATCATTTCCAATCTCGTGCTCGCAATCCGTGGCGCGAGCGCGATTACGTTGATCGCCGCCGCACTTGTCCTCGGCGGCGCTCTGGCCGCAGGTCATCGATACAGGGTCTACGATGCGGTGATCCTCAAGACACTGGGTGCCACGCGTCTGCGCCTGCTGACCGCCTATTGCATCGAATATTTGCTGATCGGCGGCGCCACCGCCTTGTTCGGCGTGATCGCGGGCTCGCTCGCCGGCTGGTTAATTGTCGTCCAACTTATGCACCTGCCGTTTACCTGGCTGCCGTGGCCTGCACTGGCGGCAGCGCTGGGCGCCGTGGTGGTAACGGTCGCACTCGGGCTCGCCGGCACCTACGCCGCACTGGGCCAAAAACCCGCTCCGGTGCTGAGAAACCTGTAGTTTTTGCGACATTCCGCCGCGCAGGCCGGCCACCCGGCCTGGACCGGCCTTTTCGTCTATAATCGGGCCACCGGACATTAACGAACTGCAATAGTGGAATGTCATCATCGGGCCATATCTGGCGCCAAGTCTGGCGCGAAGGCTTGGCAACCACTAGATTCCCGTCACGAGCGCGACGGCACCATGCCGGAGCGCGTAACGTGGCCGGCGGAAAGCCGGGACATGAGAGAGGAAACTTCGATGTCGGACTACGACCGTAACGTAGCTGCCCGCGGCTTCGGCGCCGCGCGTGCTACCGCGATCGATGTAGGCCTGCGCGCCTACATGCTTCGCGTCTACAACTATATGGCCGCCGGCGTCGCTCTGACCGGCGTCGTCGCCTGGGTTACTTACAATGCCGCCGTGGTCACCGACGCGGCAGGACGCGTCACCTCGCTGACCCCGTTCGGTCAGGCGATCTTCGGAGGCCCGCTCGCGATCGTGCTGTTCCTTGGCACGCTCGGACTGGTGTTCTTCATGAGCTTCCGGATCAACAGCCTGCAGCCAAGCACAGCACTGATGCTGTTCATGGTGTACGCCGGGCTGCTCGGCCTGATGCTGTCGTCGGTGTTTCTGGCTTATACCGGCGCGTCGATCACCCGCACGTTCTTCATTTCGGCGGCGTCGTTCGGCGCGCTGAGCCTCTACGGCTATACGACGAAGCGCGATCTCTCGCCAATCGGCTCATTCCTGATCATGGGTTTGTTCGGCCTGATCCTGGCGATGGTCGTGAACATCTTTCTCAAGAGCACCGGTCTCGAATTTGCGATCTCGGCGATCGGTGTTGTGATCTTTGCCGGGTTGACCGCATGGGACACCCAGAAGATCAAGGAAATGTACAGCGTCAACGATGACGGCACCATCGCCGGCCGCAAGGCCGTGATGGGCGCGCTGACGCTCTATCTCGACTTCATCAACCTGTTCCTGTTCCTGCTTCGCTTCATGGGCGACCGCCGCTAAGCGCGGATCACAGGACTGCAATGCGCGCCCCGGCCATAGGCCGGGGCGCTTTCGTTTTGCTAACCTGGATGGCACATGACCATTGCCATCCGCCCTGCCCGCGCTAGCGATATTCCGGCAATCACCCGGATCTACGCCCATGCGGTCGAGCACGGCACGGCATCGTTCGAACTCGCCCCGCCAGATGAAGCCGAGATGGCGCGCCGTATGGATGACCTTCTCGGCAAGGGCTATCCGTACCTGATCGCCGAAGACGGCGGGATCCTTGCGGGCTATGCCTATGCCGGTCCGTATCGAACGCGGCCTGCTTATCGCCCCACTGTTGAGAACTCGGTCTATATCGCACCCGGCAATCACCGTCGCGGCATCGGGCGCGCTTTGCTGGCAGCCTTGGTCGAGGCCTGCGCCGCATCCGGATTCCGGCAGATGATCGCGGTCATCGGTGACTCATCCAGACAGGCAGCGTCGATCGGGCTGCATCAAGACCTTGGATTCATCCATGTCGGCATTCTGGATGATGTCGGCTTCAAGCACGGCCGCTGGCTCGACAGTGTGCTGATGCAGCGGTCACTCGGGCCGGGCAGCACGAAAGCACCAGGCCCGTCCGAACAGTAGGGAAATCACTGCCCTGCTATGACCAAGGACGTTTCCGCTTTATACTCTCACAAAAGCGAGGATCATCTGCCATGCCGCGTTACTTTTTCCATCTGACCGACGGCAAGCAAGTTTTGAACAATCACAAAGGCATTGAATTGTCCGGCAATGCGGCGGCGCGCGAAGATGCAATGGCGCTTGCGCGCGACCTCAAACACGGCGCGGTTATGCCGGGCTGGAACTGGAACGGCTGGTTCGTCACCATTGTGGACCAGCACGGCCACAAGGTCGACGAGTTGCCAATCGCGGACATTTGAGGCGGCAATCTCGCGCTCACGCGAGGAAGCCGATTGTAGAACCGCTTTTAGTTTGCCACCAGCGCCAGCGACACGTCGATCGAGCGAAGCACGCGGTCGAGTTCATGGCCGCGGCGCACGATCAATCCCGTCGCCGAAATGACGCTATACGCGCCCTGACGGCGCGCCAGTTTCGGATTTTTTTCGATGCGATAGAGCGGCACTTCGGAGGTCCTGCGGAAGACCGAGAAGACCGCCCGGTCTTTCAGAAAGTCGATTGCATAATCGCGCCATTCGCCGGCTGCGACCTTGCGGCCATAGAGATCAAGAATGCGATTGAGCTCGCGGCGGCTGAAGGTCACCTGATTCGCGGGGGCGGATGGACTACGCACCGGGGTACCGCCCCCGTGGGACTGGCTAGGATCGATTTCGCCGGAACCGAATGTCATGCGGCGCCTCCTTTGTGCTTGACTGGAATGATCGCGCCGCGCGCGCCGCACGGCAAGAACTTCCTTCGTGCACTCAGTGGCTTGAAAACGGGCAGAAAGCGCCTTTGGCCGATCACGAACTCGTTAAAAGCTCCCACAATAACGCCCAATTTCGGTCAATCGCCGGTCACGCTGCATTGGGATAACTGCACCGTTGCCTCAAGGCCCGGTCCGGTACGAGCGCCGGATTCCTCAGCCCCCCAGCCCCCCGGGGCTCGATCGGCCGGGCCAGTTGAGTTCCGCGTACGGTTCAATCCCCTAAATGCCTTTCGGGCCGGCTAGTTGCCGGCCCGATTTTTTTGAACCTGAAATCTGGAAGACGTTCAGTTTGTCGCGGGGCCGCAACAAGCGGTGGTTGCCGTACCCAACATCAAGCCAGGCTTGGCTGCAACACCGCTCTGCACGACGACATCGAGCCGGTCGATGTCCTTGAGCGACTCAGTGCCCTTCGGAATTTCGTTGAGCGGCACGCTGAAGGTTTCGGCGTTGCCGGTCCAGTCTCCAAGCTTCACCCAGCGGCGCACAACGTTGTGATACGTCAGCGTCTGGCCATGGTTCTCGCCGCGGCCGATGTCGACCGAGACTTTGCTCGTAACCGGGCAAAGCCAGACCTCACCGCTACGGTGCCCGTTGATGGCGGCAGGCACGTTCACCGTCACTTTTCCGTCTGCAATGCTCATGCTCACCGGCAATGCGAGCGTGGCTGTATCACGCCGTGTCTGCGCGATGGCTTTTTCGATCGCTGCCTTGTCACTGCCGAGCACGTGCACGATGCCATTGACGACGATTTGTGGGGTGTAGACTTCGCGGTCGCCCCGGGCCTCGGCATAAGCGCGTTGCCGGGCGCTGTGGCCATGGATCGCCAGCGTGTCTTTCCAACCGAGATAATCCCAGTAGTCGACCGCCAGGCTCATGGTGACGAGCGACGGATCGCGCGACAGTTCGCCGAGAACCTTGTCGGCGGCCGGACACGATGAACAGCCTTGACTGGTGAACAGTTCAATAACGGCGCGTGGCTCGGCCCAAACCGGTGCGGCCACGGAAGTGGAAATGATGGCGGCTGCAAAGGCGACGTGGCGATAGTTCATATCGTTACCGCAATCCCCTGCCTCGCACTGACGTTAATAAGCGCTCCGTCGATCACCCGCCACTCACTTCGCGGTGAGCGGCCCACTGGTCCCACTGTTAGCCACTGACAAAATTACCGGTCAACCTGCCAATTGACGCAGGACGTATTGCAGGATGCCGCCGTTCTTGAAGTAGTCGAGTTCGTCGAGTGTATCGATACGGCAGATCAACGGTACTCGCTTCAGCGTACCGTTACCTGAAACGATTTCGGCGATCAGCCGCTGACCGGGCTTGAGCTCACCATGCAGGCCGCGGATCGTGACCTGCTCATCGCCCTTCAAGCCCAGCGACTGCCAGGATGTCCCTTCCTCGAACACCAGCGGCATCACGCCCATGCCCACCAGATTGGAGCGGTGGATGCGCTCGAAGGATTGACAAACCACGGCACGGACGCCGAGCAGCACCGAGCCTTTGGCCGCCCAGTCGCGCGAAGAGCCGCTGCCGTATTCCTTGCCGGCGAATACAACCAGCGGCACATGGTCGGCCTTGTACTTCATGGCCGCATCGTAGATCGGCATGCGCTGCTTGGACGGATAGTGCACGGTGACGCCACCTTCGACGCCCGGCACCATCTGGTTCTTGATGCGGATATTGGCGAACGTCCCGCGCATCATCACTTCATGATTGCCGCGGCGCGTGCCGTATTGGTTGAAGTCGGCGGGCTTCACTTTGTGCCCGACCAGATATTTGCCGGCCGGGGAATCGATCTTGATCGATCCGGCCGGAGAAATGTGGTCGGTGGTGATCGAGTTCGAGCAGCAAGGCCAGCACGCGCGCGTCGACGATATCCTCGAGCGGCTTCGGGTGGCGGCCCATGCCGACGAAATACGGCGGGTTCTGCACGTAAGTTGATTTCTTGTCCCAGTCGTAGGTCATGCCGCCTTTGACGCTGATCTTGCGCCAGTTGGCGTCACCCTTGAATACGTCGGCATATTTCTTGGTGAAGATCTGCTTGGTGATGTTCTTGGCGACAAATTCGCCGATTTCCTTGTTCGACGGCCAGATGTCTTTCAGAAAGACTTTCTTGCCCTTCTGGTCGACGCCGAGCGGCTCCTTCGCGATGTCGACATTCATCGAGCCGGCGAGAGCGTAGGAGACAACGAGCGGCGGCGAAGCAAGATAGTTGGCGCGCACGTCGGCGTTGACGCGGCCTTCGAAATTGCGATTGCCGGACAGCACCGCGGCGGCGACCAGATCATTGTCATTGATCGCCTTGGAATTCTCCGGCGGCAGCGGGCCGGAATTGCCGATGCAAGTCGTGCAGCCGAACCCGACCAGATTGAATCCAAGCTTGTCGAGATCCTTTTGCAGGCCGGACTTGTCGAGATACTCGCCGACCACCTGTGAGCCAGGCGCAAGCGATGTCTTGACCCATGGCTTGACGGTCAGGCCTTTTGCCGCGGCCTTGCGTGCCAGCAGGCCGGCGCCGATCATCACATTGGGGTTGGATGTGTTGGTGCAGGACGTGATCGCTGCGATCACGACGTCGCCGTGTCCGAGATCGTAGTTCTTGCCGGACACTTTCACGCGCTTCTTCGCCTCGGAACTCTTGCCGAATTCCTTGTCCATCGAAGTCGCGAAGCCGGATTTTACTTCCTTCAGCGCGATACGATCCTGCGGGCGCTTTGGTCCCGCCAGCGAGGGCTCGACCGAACCTAGTTCCAGCTTGAGGATGTCCGTGAACATCGGGTCGGGCGTGGTTTTTACGCGGTACATGCCTTGCGCCTTGGCATAGGCAGCAACCAACGCCACCAGCTCGGCCGAACGGCCTGTATCTTTCATGTAGCGAATTGTGTCGTCGTCGATCGGCGAGAAGCCGCAAGTCGCGCCGTATTCCGGCGACATGTTGCCGAGCGTGGCACGGTCGGCGATCGTGAGATGCGTGAGACCGGGACCAAAGAACTCGACGAATTTTCCGACCACGCCGCGCTTGCGCAGCATCTCGGTGACGGTGAGCACCAGATCGGTCGCGGTGACGCCTTCTTTCAGTTTGCCGGAAAACTTAAAGCCGATCACCTCAGGCAGCACCATCGACAGCGGCTGGCCAAGCATGGCGGCTTCCGCCTCGATGCCGCCGACGCCCCAGCCGAGCACCGAAAGACCATTCACCATCGTCGTGTGCGAGTCGGTGCCGACAACAGTGTCCGGATAGGCGACCTCCATGGTGGCGGCCTTGCCGTCCACCTTCACCTTGTCCTTACGGCTCCAAATTACGCGCGACAGATATTCAAGATTGACCTGATGGCAGATGCCGGTGCCGGGTGGCACCACGCTGAAATTATCGAACGAGCGCTGCGCCCATTTCAGAAACTTGTAGCGTTCCTGATTCTGCCGGTATTCCTCGTCGACATTCTTCTTGAAGGCCTGGTTGTTGCCGAAGAACGTCACCGCCACCGAATGATCGATGACCAGATCGACCGGCACCTGCGGATTGATCTTCTTTGGATCGCCGCCCAGTTGCTTCATGGCATCGCGCATGGCGGCAAGATCGACGACCGCCGGCACGCCGGTGAAGTCCTGCATCAGGACGCGCGCCGGGCGAAACGCGAATTCATGCTCTGACGTCTTGGTCTTGAGCCATTCGGCGACCGCCTTGATGTCGTCCTTGGTCACCGTGCGCCCGTCTTCATTGCGGAGCAGATTCTCCAGCAACACCTTCATCGAAAAGGGCAGCCGCGAAATGCCTTTGAGGCCGTTTCGCTCGGCGGTCGGCAGACTGAAATAGGCGTAAGTCTTGCTGCCAACCTGCAGGGTCTTGCAGCATCTGAAGCTGTCGAGCGAAGTCATGTCGGCTGTTTCCATTCCCGACCGGAGTACCGGCGCTAGTTCGGACTAACCTATTGGCAAGGCGATGTTTTTCTCGCTAGACGAGACTTGCGTCCGAATTCGAATAACGTAACGTCGCAAGTCGGGGCTTATAAGGTCTTTTCTCGCCCGACGCCATATTAACCGGGGAACCTTACCAGAAATGCTCGGAATACCGACGTTTTCCGGCGCCTGGGCTGCCGGCCCCTGGCCCCCCGACGGACCGCGGCGGCCATGATGCAACTCAGAGCCGATGACCTGGCCTGCAACCGGGGCGGGCGCAGCGTGTTCCAAGGTCTGAATTTCAGCCTGGGTGCCGGCGAGGCGCTAGTCGTCACCGGCCGCAACGGAGCGGGCAAATCCTCTCTGTTGCGCGTGATCGCCGGTCTGGTGCGGATTGCCGCCGGACGCCTGACGCTCGATGGTGGCGAGCCCGACGCACCCATCGCCGAGCAGGCCCACTATCTCGGCCACCAGGATGCATTGAAGCCATCGCTGACGGTCGGCGAAAACCTGCAATTCTGGACTGAATTTTTCGGCGTTGGACGTGACGCCGTCGAACCCGCATTGGACACGGTCGACCTTTCGCCCCTCGCCGGTTTGCCTGCTGCTTATCTGTCGGCCGGACAACGACGACGACTGTCGATTGCCCGGCTTGTTGCCGTGCCACGGCCGATCTGGCTTCTGGATGAGCCGACGTCGGCCCTCGACGTGTCATCGCAGAAGCGCCTGGCCAATCTCATGCGCGATTATCTTGCCGGTGGCGGCATGATCGTCGCGGCGGCGCACGGGCCAATCGGACTCGAACGCGCGCGCGAACTTAATTTGGGCGGCGCATGAACGCAATTTTGGGACGGAGCCGCGCGTGAACGCGCTTTTGACCCTCCTTGTCCGCGATATGCGGCTGGCAACCCGTGTCGGTGGCGGCGCGCTGATGGGCGCGCTGTTTTTCCTGATCGTGGTCGTCATGATGCCGTTCGCCATCGGCCCGGATCTGGCGCTGCTCGCGCGTATCGGGCCGGCAATTCTCTGGCTTGGTGCGTTGCTCGCAAGTTTGCTTGCCCTCGACCGGCTATTTGCGACCGATCACGAGGACGGCTCGCTCGATCTCTTGATGATGGGTTCATTGCCGCTTGAGCTGTCGGTGGCGACAAAAGCCGTCGCACATTGGCTGACGACCGGATTGCCGCTGGTGCTGATCGCGCCGGTGCTCGGGCTGATGCTCAATGTCGAATTGCAGGCGATGGGCTGGCTCGCACTCACGCTGCTGGCCGGTACGCCTGCGCTCACTTTCATCGGGCTCATTGGCGCCGCGCTGTCCGTCGCCCTGCGGCGCGGCGGGTTGCTGTTGGCGGTATTGGTGTTGCCGTTGACCGTCCCCGTGCTGATTTTCGGCGTCGCCGCGGCCAATGCCGCGATCGTCGGGCCTACGCCGTTCGGCCCACCTTTCACCATCCTTTGTGCGCTAAGCTTGATGAGCTTCGTGGTAGGGCCGATTGCCGCAGCCGCGGCGCTTCGCCATGGACTGGAATGACGTGGTAAGAGACCGCCGATGGCTATAATCGATATCGCTAACCCGACGCGCTTCTTGAGCTTCGTCAACCGCGTGCTGCCTTGGCTTGCGGCTATCACACTCATCCTGTTTGCGGTCGGCCTTTATCGCGCGATGAACGCGCCCGACGATTACCAGCAGGGTGCCACCGTAAAGATCATGTTCCTGCACGTGCCGGCGGCCTGGCTTGGCATGTTCGGTTGGGGATTGATGACCGTTGCCGCACTCGGAACGCTGGTGTGGCGGCACCCGCTGGCCGATGTCGCCGGCAAGGCGGCCGCTCCGATCGGCGCCGCCTTTACTTTCATCTGCCTGATCACCGGTTCACTCTGGGGCCGCCCAACCTGGGGCACCTATTGGGTTTGGGACGCCCGGCTGACGTCGATGCTGGTGCTATTGCTCCTCTATTTCGGCGTGCTCGCGCTTTACTGGACGGCTGAAGAGCCGGGCCGCGGAGCGCGCGCTGCGGCAATCCTCTCACTGGTCGGCGCGGTCAATCTTCCAATCATCAAGTTCTCGGTCGACTGGTGGAACACCTTGCATCAACCGGCATCGGTATTCCGGATGGGCGGACCGACCATCGATCCTGCATTGCTGACGCCGTTGCTGATCATGGCGATTGCATTCACGCTGCTGTTCGTGACGCTGCACCTCGCAGCCATGCGCAATGAAATATTGCGGCGGCGCGTTCGTGCCATGCGGCTGATGCAGGCGCAGGAATTGGCGAGCGCATGATCCCGAAAGGCGGATACCGGTTTTCGGACAAGATCATGCGCAAAAGGAACAGCGTATGAACCTGGGACCACACGCCGATTTCATCGTTGCTGCTTATGCGGTGACCGTATTCGTGGTCGCTGCGCTTCTGGCGTGGGTCTTGCTCGACTATTCCGCCCAACGGCGCATTCTCGGCGATCTCGAAGAGCGCGGCATCAACCGCCGCTCACAACGCGGGGCTGGGCAATGAGCACTGTGTCGAGCGAGGAACCGGGGAAAAAACGTCGCAACGTCTTTATCCTGTTGCCGCTGCTTGCCTTCATTGCCCTGGCGGCGTTGTTTCTTTACCGCCTCGGCACCGGCGATCCATCGGTTCTTCCGTCGGCACTGATTGGACATCCGGCGCCAGTGACCGATTTGCCGCCACTGCCGGGTGTAGAGCGGAACGGCAAGCCGATCCCCGGCGTCAGCAATGCAACGTTTCAGGGCGCGGTCACATTGGTGAATGTATGGGCATCGTGGTGCGTGCCCTGCCGTGACGAAGTGCCGTTCCTGGAACAACTGTCGAAGGACAAGCGCATCCAGCTTGTTGGCATCAACTACAAGGATGCGCCCGAGGACGCGCGGCGGTTTCTCAACCGGTTCGGAAATCCCTTCATCGCAAACGGCCGCGACGCATCGGGCCGCACCTCGATCGACTGGGGTGTGTATGGCGTGCCCGAGACTTACGTTATCGGGCGCGACGGCCACATCGCCTACAAATTGGTCGGGCCAGTCACCGCCGACAATCTCATCCGAACGCTCGAGCCGGAAATCGCGAAGGCAGCGGCGCGTTAGGGCGATCGTCCGCGCGTTTGCGACGTGAATACGGAATATGCAACGCCGAGCGTTACGCTGTAGGTCAGCACCATTATCAGCGTGAAAACGGTCGGAGCATATCCAAGCCCTGTTTGCGCCGCGAACCAGCCTTTCCCGATCGCGGGGAAGAAAATCAGGCCCATCGCCACCCAAACCCCGACACCAAAAACCAATCCCTTCATAACTCCGGTACTGCCCGGCAGCCTTTGATAGGAGCGGCCAAACAGGAATCCAAGCACCACCGAACCATTGAAATACGACAGCACCCAGGGAATTACGGGGTTGACCGCATTGCCGACCAACGCCGTCAACAAAGCCTGTAGGTCATCGTAGGGCTGAAAGCTCGGCAGTATTTGGGCCCAGGACTTAAACGCCATAAGCGCGGTATGTGCGGCACTGCCGCAGAGCCCAGCCGCAATAGACTTCCAAGTGCGATCGAAATTCATATCCCGCGCTAGTTTTTCTTGTCGACCCCATACTTCGTCAACAGCGGCACTTGCAGCGCCGCGAACAGGAATGTCAGCGGTACGACGCCAAACAATTTAAAGCTGACCCAGAAATCCGTTGTTTGCGTGCGCCAGACGATCTCGTTCAATATTGCGAGCGCCAAAAAGAATAGCGCCCACCGCCAGGTCAGCTTTCGCCAACCTTCCTCACGCAGGTGAAAGACGGAATCGAACACCATGCCGAGAAACGGCTTGTCGAACACGAGCCCGCCCAGCAGCGTCCCGCCGAACAAGACATAGATGATGGTCGGCTTGAGCTTGATAAACAGGTCGTCGTGCAACACCAACGTCAGTCCACCGAACACCAGCACGATCGCAGCCGTGACAAGCGGCATGACAGCAACATGTTTTGTCAGGACGTAAGAGACCGCGAGCGCGATCAGCACGGCCACCATAAAGGTCCCGGTCGCGGCGTAGATGCCGAACTTGGCATTGGCGGCAAAGAACAAGATCAGCGGGCCGATATCGAGCGCCAGCTTGAGGAAGGGATCCAGTTGCTTTTTCTTTGCCATCGTATGCGTTCGCTATGATTCAAGACCGACAACTGCACGCGCAAAGTCGTGTGCGGTGAATGGCGCCAGATCATCCACCCCCTCACCGACGCCGATGAAATGGACCGGCAGACCGAATTTGGCGGCGATGGCGACCAGAATGCCGCCGCGCGCAGTGCCGTCGAGCTTTGTCATCACCAGTCCGGTAACCCCTGCGATCTTGCCGAAAATCTCCACCTGGCTGAGCGCATTCTGCCCAACCGTCGCGTCGAGCACCAATAGCACCGCGTGTGGTGCACTCGCCTCGACCTTGCGTATGACACGTACCATTTTTTCCAGTTCATTCATGAGCTCGGTGCGGTTTTGCAGGCGTCCGGCCGTGTCGACGAGGACGATCTCCACGCCTTGCGCCTTGGCAGCGGTAATCGCATCAAATGCAAGACTTGCTGCGTCTGCGCCGGCTTCGCTCGCCATGACATTTGCGCCGGTACGCTCGCCCCAGATTTTCAGTTGGTCGATCGCAGCGGCGCGAAAGGTGTCGCCGGCCACCAGCATTACGCTTTTGCCCTCCGCGCGAAAACGGGCAGCAAGCTTGCCGATGGTCGTGGTCTTGCCGGACCCATTGACGCCGGCCACCAGGATAACGAATGGCCGCGCCGACACTTCCAAAGGCCTGGCAATGGGCGCGAGCACCCTCTCGATCTCGCCCGCCAGAATCGCCTTCACCTCGTCCGACGCGATCGCTTTTTCGAAACGTCCTTCACCAAGCACCGCAGCAATCCGCGCGGCAAATTCAGGACCAAGATCGGCGCGGATCAGTTCGCTTTCCAGTTCCTCCACCGTTTCCGCATCAAGCTTGCGCTTGGACACAAGGTCGGAGATCGCGCTGCCAAGCGACGACGATGTGCGCTTGAGCCCGCCGCTCAAGCGTTTCCACCAGCTTCCGCCCTGTGTGCTGTCGTTCATGCCGCGCCCGTGATAGCGGTTTCGGCAAATCTTGGTAAGTGACCAGATCCTGGTAAGCGACAATGACACCGGAAGAGATGCTGGCCCGCCTGCTTTACCGTGACGGCCTCATGCTGATCGTCGACAAACCGGCCGGTTTGCCGGTGCATCGCGGTCCCAAGGGCGGCGATGCATTTGAGGACTATTTTGACGCGTTGCGTTTCGGCTTGCCGCGCGCGCCAGCGCTGGCGCACCGGCTCGATCGCGATACGACCGGCTGCCTGGTCCTTGGCCGCCACCGCAAGGCGCTCGCGTTGCTCGGCAAACTGTTCAAGCAGGGCAAAGTCGGCAAATGCTACTGGGCGGTGGTCGAGGGCGGGCCCGAGACCGACGAAGGCCGCATCGACATTCCCCTCGCCAAACGCGACGAGACGCGCGGCTGGTGGATGAAGGCGGACAAGAGCGGCCTGCCGTCGGCGAGCACTTGGAAAGTGATGGGCCGGGGGCCCGGCCTCACATGGCTGGCGCTTGAGCCGCTGACCGGGCGGACTCACCAATTACGCGTGCATTGTGCCGAGATGGGCTGGCCGGTCGTGGGCGACAATATTTATGGCAGCGCGCCACGGACGGGCGGAGCGGCGCTGCATCTCCATTCGCGCGAAGTCACGGTGCCGATTTCCAAGAACAAGCCGGCCGTCACGGTGACGGCTCCGGTGCCGGACCATATGCACGAGAAGCTCGCCGCTTGTGGCTGGCAGCCGACGAACGACAATAGCGCGGCTTCCGCGGAACCTCCAGTGCCCGCCGACGTTCAAAACCCATCCCAAGCAAATAGCGGAGCGGCGCATGTTTATCGGTCATTATGGACCCAGCTTCGCGTGCAAAGCTGCGAAGCCGGCAATACCTTTGTGGGTTCTGTTCCTCGCAGTCCAACTCGTCGACATCGTGTGGTCGATTCTGGTGCTGCTCGGAATTGAAAAGGTCCGCATCGTTCCAGGATTCACGGCGACCAATCCGCTCGACCTTTATTACATGCCCTACACGCACAGTTTGCCAGGTGCGGCACTGTGGTCGGTCGGGGCAGCCGTTGTCTATCGCGCCGTCGCGCCCGCGCAAAAATGGACCGCGGCTGCAATTGTCGGAGCCGCCGTATTCTCGCACTGGATTCTCGATCTGGTGGTGCACCGGCCCGACCTGGCGCTCTATGAGGATTCCTACAAGGTCGGTCTCGGACTCTGGAATTATCCCGCCACCGCTTTCATTCTTGAGATCGCGCTTCTATTCGGAGGAATCACACTTTATTTCAGGACGACAGAAGCGAAAGACGCCATAGGCCGTTATGGCATGCTTGTCCTCGGCGTCGTGGCTGTGGCCGCGCAGGCTTATGTATTCTTTGGTCCGCCGCCGGTCTCAGATACGTCGCTGGCGTACACGGCGCTCGGTCTCTATTTCGCTTTCGCTGCAGCCGTGTATTGGCTGGAAGGGAAACGCAGCTGATAGCGTTTGTGGTCTAGTAAAGCTGTGCCTTGATGCGCTCCGGCGCTTCACGATCATATTTTTCGCCGCCGAGCTTGCCCTGACTTAACTCGGCAATGATGGTGCCGGTCGACGGCAGGCTCTTGCGGTCGATCTTGGTGGCTTCATCCCAGAGTTTCGAGCGCACGATCGCCTTTGAGCAATGGAAGTAGATGCTCTCGACATGAACGATCAGCACGCAGCGTGGAAGTTTGCCGTTGATCGCGAAAGTCTGCATCAGCTCCGGATCGATCGAGATCGAGGCGCGACCATTCACGCGCAAGGTTTCGCCAATGCCGGGAATGAGAAAGAGCAGTGCGATGCGCGGGTCACGAACGATGTTACGAAAACCATCAATGCGATTGTTGCCAGGCCGGTCGGGGATCGCGAGTGTCTTCTCATCAAGAATGTGGACGAAGCCGGCTGGATCACCTTTGGGCGAGCAGTCGAGGCCTTCCGGTCCGCTGGTCGCGATTGCAACGAACGGTGCTGCTTCGATCAGTTTGCGATAGGCGCTGTTGATGTGATCGATTTCCTTGACGACCGAGGCACCCATCCGCTCGCCGTAGAGGCCCTGGAGTTGCTCCATATTCGTAATCAGATGATCGCGGTAGCCCATTGGTCGTTTCCCCCAGACTTGTGCGTCAAGCCGCCAATAGTCGCCGGCCGTCGTGCCCCGTCATCGTCACGTCAAGTATTACACCAGGCTTGACCGGCGTCGAAAGTCTTACCGGCATGAATTGCTCGGTACGGGCAAGCCCGCCCGCCTCAGCGAGCACGCGGCGGCTAGTGCCAATTTCAAGATCGAGATGCCGACGCAACGCGGCGTCGCCTTTTTCACGCAAGTGGCGGGCGCGATCCTTGACGATCGAGCGGTCGATCTGCGGCATGCGCGCCGCCGGCGTGCCGGGCCGCGGCGAAAACGGAAAGACATGAAGCTGCGTCAATCCACATTCGTCGACCAGATCTAACGAGCGAGAAAACATGTCGTCGCTCTCGGTCGGGAAGCCAGCGATGATATCGGCGCCGAAAATGACATCGGGCCGCAGCCGCCGCGCCTGTTCGCAGAAAGCGATCGCGTCCGCGCGGGAGTGCCGGCGTTTCATGCGCTTGAGGATGAGATCGTCGCCCGCCTGCAACGATAGGTGGAGGTGCGGCATCAACCGCGGCTCATCGGCCAATGCGTCTAAAAGATCAGCGTCCGCTTCTACAGAATCGATCGACGACAGCCGCAGGCGCACCAATTCGGGAACGTTCTTGAGGATATGCTTGACCAAGGCGCCCAGGCGCGGCGAGCCCGGCAGGTCGGAGCCGTAGCTAGTGATATCGACACCGGTGAGGACGATTTCGCGATAGCCGTTCGCCACCAGACGCTGCGCCTGCGCCAACACGTCGTCGAACGAAAGCGAGCGCGAATTGCCGCGGCCGAACGGAATTATGCAGAATGTGCAGCGGTGATCGCAGCCGTTCTGAACCTGCACGAAAGCGCGGGTATGGCCCTCGATGTGGTCGATCGCGTGCGGCCGCATCGCTTTCACCGCCATGATGTCGGACACGGCAAGTTTGTCGCCCGCTGCCCAGACCCTGGCGGTGAATTTTTCTTCATTGCCGATGACGCGATCGACTTCCGGCATGGTCGCAAATGTATTCGTTTCGGTTTGCGCCGCGCAGCCTGTAACAACGATGCGCGCGCCCGGTTTCTCCCGCCGAATCCGGCGGATCGCCTGCTTCGCCTGGCGTACGGCTTCGGCGGTCACTGCGCAGGTATTCATAATGACTGTATCGTCGAGGCCGGCCACGGCTGCTTCGCGCCGGATCACTTCGGATTCATATGCATTCAGGCGACAACCGAAGGTAACAACATCGATACTCATGACGCGCCGGCCTTGGCAAACAGCGCGGGATCGAAGCGGCCTTTGAACTCAAATTCGACCGGGCCAGTCATCAGCACGTGATCATCGCTCTCGCGCCAATCGATCATCAGTTCACCACCCGGCAACGTGACTTTCACCTTTCGATTGGTACGCCTGAGGCGGGCCGCGGAAACGGCTGCCGCACAGGCGGCCGAGCCACAGGCCTTGGTCAGTCCCGCGCCGCGCTCCCACGTGCGGATGATAATGTGATCGCGCGAGACGATCTGCGCCAGCGTGATGTTGGCGCGCTCAGGAAAAATTGGGTGGTTTTCCAACAGCGGCCCCGACCGCGCGAGATCATGCGCGTTCACATCATCTACCCAGAAGATCGCGTGCGGATTGCCCATGCTCACGACCGACGGCGAATGAAGAACCGGCTTATCGATCGGTCCGATCTGCAATTCGATGGCGCGCGTGTCACGGAACTCTTCCGCCAGCGGAATTTCATTCCACTTGAAGTGCGGCGGCCCCATGTCGACGGTGAAATGCCCGTCAGTGCCCTTCCAGCAACTGAGAATGCCGGCGGCGGTTTCAAAGATCAGGTCGTTCTTGCCGCTCTCCTTGGAAACCAGGTCGGCAACGCAGCGCATGCCGTTTCCGCAGGCGCCAACCTCTGAGCCGTCATTATTGTAAATCCGGATGAAGGCGTCGGTGCCGGCCGTGCGTGGCTGATAAAGCGCCATCAGCTGATCATAAGGTGTGCCATCCGGACCGGCGGCCGCGCGTGCCTCCGCGGCCTCGATCTTGGAGCCGCCCGCGCGCATATCGACAACAACGATCTCGTTGCCGATGCCGTTCATCTTCACAAAGGACTGATTGGCGAGCGCGCCCATTTTCTGCTTTGCCCGGGTTTCGCCCGGTTTATATGGCGAATAAACACGGATTGACCAGAGGCCATGCTAGAATGCGTAAATATGCTGGCGAATCGCCGGACCGCCGCAAACGACGGAGAACCGTGATGTCGCCTTTCAGGCTTGCTTCAGGCGCTATTGCCATAGCGTTTGCACTGGCGGTCAACGTGGCTGCCGCGCAGAGTCCCGCACCGAAATCCAGCGATCCGATGCCGGCGCCGGCGCCGCCGAAGGCGGGGACGGCCTCCCCATCGCCCTTGCAGCCGGGTGATGCTTTCGGTGAGCCAGTCACACTCCCGGAACGGACGATCATCTATCTCAAGGGCTACAGTCGTTGGGACAATGCCTTTGACACCCTCGTCGATGCGTTCAAATCGCTGCACGAATATCTCGACAAACAGTCGCTTCAGCCGTCGGGCCCTGCGATTACCATTTATACGCAGACGGACGATTCCGGTTTTTCATTCCAGGCCGCGCTGCCGGTCGCGCAAGCTCCGAAAGACCCGCCAAAGGGCGACATCGCCGTCGGGCCGGCGCCGGCCGGCAAGGCCCTCAAATTCGTGCACCGCGGATCCTATGACGCGATGGATACGACCTACGAAGCCATCACCAATTATCTCGACGACAAGCAGCTGGAGGCCAAGGATCTGTTCATCGAGGAATACACAACGGACCCTGTAAAGACCGAACCTGGCAAGCTGGTCGTCAATGTGTTTGTGCCGGTGAAGTGATGATCATCGCGCGCGTTCTGTTTGCATCGATCGTATCTATTATGTCGCTTGCGCCACTGGCGTCGCTTGCAACAGAGAAGCTGGTGACAGTGACTGGCGAAGCAACTATCGCGGTCGCGCCCGACTCCGCGATGATCCGCATCGGCGTCAGCAGCCAGGACAAGACCGCGCGCGAGGCGAGCGATGCAAACGCCAGGCAGATGACAGCGGTGCTCGCGGCCATCAAAAGCAACAGCATTGCCGACCGCGACATCCAGACATCGCGGCTCTCTCTGCAGCCGCAATACGATCCGAACAAAAGCGGCACCGCTCGCCTCACGGGCTTTCAGGCCACCAATCAGGTCACGGTCAGAATTCGCGATATCGGAAATCTGGCTCCAGTCCTCGACAGTGCGATTTCCGCCGGCGCCAACGAAATGTCGGGAATCGAATTTATTGTCTCCGAGCAGTCGAAATTGCTCGATCGCGCGCGCGACGATGCCATTGCAGATGCGCACCGCAAGGCAGAGCGTTATGCGAAAGCCGCGGGGTCCCGGCTCGGTCGTGTCGTCGCGATTTCGGAAGAGGGCTCGGCACCACCGCCGCGCGCGATGCAGGCTCTGCGCGCCGGCGCCGTCCCTATATCTCCAGGCGAGCAGACGTTAAGGGCGGCCGTGACCGTTAGCTATGAATTGACGCCCTAAATCAGCCTCATCTTGACTTGATAGTGCGGCAATCCTAGGTTCCGCCCGCTCTCGATAGAGACGTGGAAATTCAGCTCTGCCGCCCGGTCCAATGAGAGGCCGGAGGCCACCGCCCGACAGCGCAATGCGCCCTCGGGCGTAAAATTGTTTTGCAAAGGCCTTCCGAAGGGATGGCCGTTCTGAAGAGGCTTAACGTTGTTCGACAGTCTGTCGGAAAAACTCGGCGGCATTCTCGACCGCCTTACCCGCCGCGGCGCGCTCAGCGAAGCCGATGTCGATGCCGCGCTGCGCGAGGTTCGCCGTGCATTGCTGGAAGCCGATGTCGCGCTCGATGTGGCGCGCGCTTTCACCGACGGCATAAAGAAGCAGGCCGTCGGCGTCGAGGTGATGAAATCGGTCACGCCCGGCCAGATGGTCGTGAAGATCGTGCATGACCAGCTTGTCGCTACGCTCGGCGGCGATAGCCAAGGCGGGACGCAAGGCATCGACCTTAACGCCGCGCCGCCGGTCGCCATCATGATGGTCGGCCTGCAGGGCTCGGGAAAAACCACCACCACGGCAAAAATCGCCAAACGTCTCACCGACCGGCAGCGCCGCAAGGTGCTGATGGCCTCGCTCGACGTGCGCAGGCCGGCGGCGATGGAGCAACTCGCGGTGCTCGGCCGTGACGCACAGATCGACACACTGCCCGTGGTGCAAGGCCAGGCGCCACCGCAAATCGCCAAACGCGCGATCGAAGCAGCAAAGCTCGGCGGCTATGACGTGGTGCTACTCGACACCGCTGGACGCACCACGCTCGACGACGAGATGATGAACGAGGCGGCGCAGGTTAAACAAGCCACCAACCCGCACGAAGTGCTGCTCGTTGCCGATGCTCTCACCGGCCAGGATGCAGTCAATCTCGCCCGCTCGTTCGACGAACGCGTCGGTCTGTCCGGCATCGTGCTCACCCGTGTCGACGGCGACGGCCGTGGCGGTGCCGCGCTCTCGATGCGCGCGGTCACCGGCAAGCCGATCAAGCTGATCGGCACCGGCGAAAAACTCGACGCTCTTGAAGAATTCGATCCCGCGCGGATCGCCGGCCGCATCCTCGGGATGGGTGACATTGTTGCGCTGGTTGAAAAAGCAGCGGCCAACATCGATGCCGAAAAGGCCATGCGTGCGGCCGAGAAAATGCGCAGGGGCGCATTCGATCTTGGTGATCTGCGCGAACAACTTACACAGATGCAGGCGATGGGCGGCCTTGGCGGGCTAATGGGAATGATGCCCGGTGTCGCCAAGATGAAGAACCAGCTCGCCGCCGCCAATCTCGACGAGAATGTCATCAAGCGGCAGATCGCCATCATCGATTCCATGACGCCGAAGGAACGCCGCAATCCGGACATTCTCAAAGCGAGCCGCAAGAAGCGCATCGCTTCCGGCTCCGGCACCTCGCCGGAGGCCATCAACAAGTTGCTGAAAATGCACCGCGGCATGTCTGACATGATGAAGGCGATGGGCGGTGCCAAACGCGGACCGCTCGCCGGTCTCGCACAAGCCATGGGTTTCGGCTCCGGCATGCCGTCGCCCGAGCAGATGGCCGAGATGGCAAAAAAAATGCCCGGCGGACAATTGCCGCCGAATGCGCCAGGCACAGGTAGTTCCTTGCCTCCGACGATGCCCAAGTTGCCGCCGAATATGCCCGGTTTGCCTGGCCTGCCGGGCCTTGGTGGAAAGTTTCCTGGATTGCCGGGCGGCCTTCCGCCCGGACTGGGGAAGAAAAAGTGAAAACGTACCTCGCAATCGTCATTCCGGGGCGCCGCGTAGCGGCGAACCCGGAATCCATACTCCGCAGCACTGCGGGTCATGGATTCCGGCTCTCGCTCGCTTTGCTCGCTCGGCCGGAATGACAGTTTCTATGGAAAGGAAAGTCTAAATGTCTCTCGTTATCCGTCTTGCCCGTGCCGGCACCAAGAAACGGCCGGTCTATCACATCGTCGTCGCCGACAGCCGCGCACCGCGCGATGGTCGCTTCATTGAGCGGCTCGGCTATTTCAATCCGCTGCTGCCGAAGGAAAAGACCGAGCGCCTTAAGTTCGATATCGAAAAGGCGCAAGCCTGGATGAAGAAGGGCGCGCAGCCGTCCGATCGCGTCATGCGCTTCCTCGATGCCGCCGGCATCATGAAACGTCCGAAGCGGAACAATCCGGAAAAGGCGGTCCCGCGTAAGGAACGCAAGGCCAAGGACGAAGAAGCAACCAAGGCCAAGGAAGCCGGCGACGCGGCTGCCAAGACAGCTGCAACGGCGAAGGCAGCCGATAAAGCCGCCGCAGACAAGGCCGCGGAAAAACCGGCCGAAGCGCCGGCGGCGAGCTAAGGCTCGCCCCGCCTCGCCGTGGCCGATCGCATCTGCGTCGCCCGCATTGGTGCCGCGCACGGTATCCGCGGCGAGGTGAAGCTATGGTCATTCACCGAAGATCCGGCGGCGGTTGCGAATTATGGCCCGCTGGAAACAGAAGACGGCGCACGACGTTTTGAAATTGAGGCGATGCGGCCCGCGAAGGATTACTTCGTGGCGCGCATCGCCGGCGTCGGCGACCGCGACGCGGCGGAGAAACTGCGAAATCTTGAACTCTACGTTCCGCGCGCGCGCCTGCCGAAGATCGACGAGGACGACACGTTCTATCACGCCGACCTGATTGGGCTTGACGCCGTCGCTCCGGACGGCGCGCAGATCGGCACCGTGCACGCGCTGCATAATTTTGGCGCGGGCGATATTATCGAGATCGCGCCGGTCGGTGGCGGAGAACCGTTGATGCTGCCGTTCAATGAGACGACCGTGCCGCGGATCGATCTCGCGGCAAGGCAGATTGTGGTCGTGCGGCCGGCCGAAACCGAAGCGCGGGACGATTGATCATGTGGCGCGCCAGCGTACTGACAATTTTTCCGGACATGTTTCCAGGCCCATTGGCGCATAGCCTTGCCGGCAAGGCGCTCGCGTCGAGCATCTGGTCTCTCGATACAATCGATATTCGCGCGCACGCGACCGACAAGCACCGCACGGTCGACGATACGCCTGCGGGCGGTGGCCCCGGCATGGTCATGAAGGCGGATGTCCTCGCGCGCGCGCTTGATGCCGTTCCGCATGATACGCGCCCGCGCTTGCTGATGAGCCCGCGCGGAAAACCACTGACGCAAGACCGGGTCGCGGAGCTTGTTCGTCATCTCGGCGTGGTCATCATATGTGCGCGCTTCGAAGGCGTGGATGAGCGCCTGATCAAGGCGCGCCGCCTGGAAGAGGTTTCGCTCGGCGACTACGTGCTCTCGGGCGGTGAGATCGCGGCACTTGCCGTGCTGGACGCCTGCGTGCGGCTGCTGCCTGGCGTCATGGGCAAGGAGGCCTCGGCGGCGGAAGAAAGCTTTGCCGACGGGCTACTCGAATACCCGCAATACACGCGACCACCGGTGTTCGAGGGGGAGCCGATCCCTGAGGTCCTCGTTTCTGGCGACCACAGCAAGGTTAAGGCCTGGCGCCGGGCAGAGGCCGAGCGGTTGACCGCCGAACGTCGCCCGGACCTTTGGGCGGCCTATCGGGCCGCCAAAAAGCCCGAAAAAGGGCCGCAATCCAAAGGGTGACAAGCCGAAATCTTTGTAATACAAGCTCGCCAACCCATTCAGACCAGATCAAGACCGCGCGCCGGTTGCTGGCGCTGCCGACGGAGAATTCAAATGAACATCATCCAGCAGCTCGAAAAAGAGCAGGTCGAGAGACTTTCGGCTGGCAAGGAAATTCCCGATTTCCAGCCTGGCGATACCGTTCTGGTCAACGTGAAAGTTGTCGAAGGCGACAAAGCTCGCGTGCAAGCTTACGAGGGCGTCTGCATCGGACGCTCCGGCGGCGGGCTGAACGAGAACTTCACGGTGCGCAAGATTTCGTATGGCGAAGGCGTCGAGCGCGTGTTTCCGCTCTATTCGCCGATGATCGAGTTGATCAAGGTCGTACGCCGCGGCAAGGTACGCCGCGCCAAGCTTTATTACCTACGCGGGTTACGCGGCAAGAAGGCCCGCATTTCCGAGGCTCAAGGCGCAGCCGGGCCGGAAGGCGCCGAGGCGGCAGCGCAAAAGTAGTCCGCGGGCGCACGCAATGCATGAAGGGGCCGCCTGTCGGCCCCTTTTTCATGTCTGGTGACTTCGTTGTCGAAGCCGGATCGATTGGCTATATAACCCTCATGGTTTCCAAAGCTCAGCGGATTGTCCTGGCCGACCACGCGCGGTTGCCGTGGCGGTTTTTCGGCCGGCTGACGGCAGTGCAGGCGGGACTTTGATCGGTCCGGTCAAGGTCGGTCCTGATGCCGGCTGTTTGCAAACCGCTTCTTCTTTCACTCTGAGCTGGACAATCGAGTCATGAAATCGCGCACTCTGTACGACAAGATCTGGGATGATCATCTGGTTGACGAACAGCCGGATGGCACCTGCCTGATTTATATCGACCGTCATCTGGTGCATGAGGTCACGTCACCACAGGCCTTCGAAGGCCTGCGCGTCGCGGGCCGCAAGGTGCATGCCCCCGGCAAGACGCTCGCCGTGGTTGATCACAACGTGCCGACCACCGATCGCACAAAGCCAAATCCCGATCCCGAAAGCGCCGAGCAGATTTCTGCGCTGGCAAAGAATGCCAAGGATTTTGGCATCGAATATTTCAACGAGTTCGACAAGCGCCAAGGCATCGTCCACATCATCGGACCCGAGCAGGGCTTCACACTTCCGGGCACCACATTGGTCTGCGGGGACAGTCATACGGCCACGCATGGCGCCTTTGGCGCCCTCGCCTACGGTATCGGCACATCTGAAGTGGAGCACGTGCTCGCGACGCAAACCTTGATCCAGAAGAAGTCGAAGAACATGCGCGCAGTGGTCGACGGAAAATTGCCGGCCGGCGTAACCGCGAAGGATATCATCCTTGCGATCATCGGCGAGATCGGCACCGCCGGCGGCACCGGCTATGCGCTCGAATATGCCGGCGAAGCAATTCGTGCACTGTCGGTCGAAGGTCGCATGACGGTCTGCAACATGTCGGTTGAAGGTGGCGCCAAGGCGGGCTTCATCGCGCCCGATGACAAGGCCTACACTTATCTCAAGGACAAGCCGAAAGCGCCCAAGGGCAAAGCCTGGGACGACGCCATGCGTTATTGGGAGACACTGCAATCCGATGACGGCGCGCACTTCGATCGCGAGATCAAGTTGGATGCGGCCAAGCTGCCACCGCTGGTGACATGGGGCACGAGTCCCGAGCAGGTTATCACGATCACTGGTCGCGTACCGATGCTGTCCGAAATTTCCGATGAAAAGAAGCGCGTCGCCGCTGAACGCTCGCTCGGCTACATGGGCTTGAAGGGCGGCGAGAAGATCACCGACATCAAGCTCGACCGCGTATTTATCGGCTCGTGCACCAATGCGCGTATCGAAGATCTGCGCGATGTCGCGCGGGTGGTCGACGGCAAGCACGTCAATGCCAACGTCAATGCCATGATCGTCCCGGGTTCCGGCCTTGTGAAGGAGCAGGCAGAAGCCGAAGGCCTCGACAAGATTTTCAAGGCTGCGGGTTTCGAATGGCGCGAACCGGGTTGTTCAATGTGTCTCGCGATGAACCCGGACAAGCTTGCGCCCGGCGAGCGTTGCGCCTCGACATCCAACCGAAACTTCGAAGGCCGCCAGGGCTACAAGGGGCGCACGCATCTGGTGTCGCCGGCAATGGCTGCCGCGGCGGCGATCGCCGGCCACTTCGTCGACGTGCGCGAGTGGAAATAACGAACAAAGGCATTTGAAATGTAAAAGGCCCGCCACGCGGCGGGCCTTTTTTCAACGACGCGCGTCAGTCGTTCGCTATTCCCACCAGCAACGCATCTGTGGCGTGACGACCGTGCCGCTGACACGGTATTCGGTCACCAGCCACGAATAGCACTGCCGCTTGGCGTAGGGTCCCGGATAGACGCGGCGCGGATAGATGGTCACGCGCGGACGCTTTTTCTGTGCCGCGAATTCGTGGGCGAGAGGCGCAGCGGCGACGCCGGGTCGCAAATCATCCGCCGCGGCCACCGCCGTCGCGCCGACGGCCACGGCGAATATCAAGGCACCAAATGCCAGGCCGGTCGCAATCCTCATCATGTGAAACTCATAACCCACACCACCACGGTCAACCGTTGCGCATCCAGGCCCGTTCCGTCAACCGCTTGGTTGGCACAGCAACCTCACCTACAACAATGTCATGACGGCCCAAATCAACGATTGGCGAGGGACCACGGCCCCATCTTTGGCCGACTTTGAAGGACTGGCGGCAGAGGCCTACAGCCGCCTGCCCGATCACTTCCGCAAACTGTGCGAAGGCCTTGTCATTCGCGTCGAGGATTTTCCGGATGACGAGGTCGTCGACTCGATGCGGCTCGAGAGCGGATTTGATTTGCTCGGACTATTTCAAGGTGTCGGCTTGCCGTTCCAGTCGGAGACCGCGCCCGAACTGATGCCAAATATGATCTGGCTCTACCGCCGGCCGATCCTCGATTACTGGGCCGAACATGAAGACACCTTGGGTGAGATCGTCACCCACGTGCTGGTGCATGAAATTGGCCACCATTTTGGCCTGTCGGACGACGATATTGAAGCAATTGAAGCCAGTGCGGGTGATTGATCTCGAAAGTCGATGGCGGCTATTTAAAATCGGAATTGGTGGAACGCGGCCCATTACGTCAGCATCACCCCTCAGGGAGATTCGCCATGATTGTTACTGTCTTCCGGTCCCGTCTCATGCCCGGTGTGCGCGAGGATTACGTCGCGCTGGTTGACCGTATGGCCGAGCTCGCGGCCACCATGCCGGGCTACATCTCCCACAAGGGTTTCTTTGCAGAAGACGGTGAGCGCTGCACGATTGTCGAGTTCGAGTCCGAGGAAGCCCAGCGCGCCTGGCGCATGAATGCGGAACACCGCGAGGCCCAGCACAAGGCGCGGGACATATATTATGCCGCCTATAGCCTTCAGATTTGCGAAGTTAAGCGGGAAGCGAAATTCGATCGCAATACGCAGGGACAAGCCGCGGAATAGCGCAATTATTAACGCAACTATATTGTAATGCGCATAGCTGGCACGACGGCCCGGCTATTGACCGGCTGGCGGGACGCCTTATGAAAGGACCCGAAACGCCAGCGCGCGGGAGTATTGAAGCCATGGAAAAATTCAACACGCTCGAAGGTGTCGCCGCGCCGATGCGCATCATCAATGTCGACACCGACATGGTGATCCCGAAACAATATCTGAAGACGATCAAGCGCACCGGGCTCGGCAAAGGCTTGTTCTCCGAGATGCGCTACAAGGACGACGGCAGCGAGAACCCGGACTTCGTGCTCAATAAGCCGGCCTATCGCAAATCCAAAATTCTTGTCGCCGGTGATAATTTCGGCTGTGGCTCGTCACGCGAACACGCGCCCTGGGCGCTGATGGATTTCGGCATTCGTTGCGTGATCTCAACGTCATTCGGCGACATCTTCTACAACAATTGCTTCAAGAACGGCGTGCTCCCGATCCGTGTGTCGCCCGAGGATCTCGAAAAGCTGTTTGACGATGCGGAGCGCGGCGCTAACGCGACGCTGAGCATCGACCTTGAGAAGCAGGAAATCCGTGGTCCTGACGGCGGTGTCGTTCATTTCGAGATCGATGCCCACCGCAAGCATTGCATGCTCAACGGCCTCGACGATATCGGGCAGACGAAACAGAAACAGACCAAGATTCAAAGCTACGAGCAGAAAGCCGCCGCCGCGCGGCCGTGGGCGTACAATTTGGGCGTGAGGCGCGTTTAATCCGGCACTGACGGCGTCCACGAACCGCCGGGCGCGACTTCAAGCCCGGCGACTCCGCTTGCGTCGACCGATTTCTTCAAGAAGCCCGACGCCCGCACGTCATCGATGAAGCGGTTGATGGCCGCGAGCACCTCCGTCTTGCCCTTCGGCACAATGATGGTCTGCGGCACGCCGAACAGATTATCCGGCAAAATCCGGAAGCCCGGGCCCTCCTTCACGATGTTGGCAAGCCGCTGCCGATTAGCACCGAAGGCGTCGATTTCCTTGGCCCGTAGCAGGCGTTTGATTTCGGCGGTGTCGTGCGAAATTTCGCTGAGCGTCGCATGCTTGAACTTGCGCTTCATGAACAGCGAGATCGAGTTCGGCATGACCGCCGGCGATTTTCTGCCCGGCGCGATCGACGTCGGCCGTGGTCCGGATGTTGGATTCCTCAAGCACGAGGAAACCCTGCCCCGACATAACGTAAGCCTGCGAGAATTCCACGGTCCCGACCCGCTCCGGCGCATAGGCGATGAAACCGATGTCGGCATCGCCGCTGGTGACCGCGTCGATCACGGCTTTCGGGTTGGACAATGGCTTGAATTCCACCGGCACGCCGATTCGCCTCGCCAGTTCGCGCGCCACGTCGGCGGAAGCGCCGCGGATGGCACCGGTCGAGTCCCGCACTGCCTGCGCCGGATTGCTGCCCAGATAGGCCGCTCGCAACGTACCACCCGGCGCGATGTCGCGGTCGGCGGCCAGCGCCGACTGCAAGCTCAACAGGACCAAGGCGAAGGCTGCCAGTGCTTTCATGATTTCCCCGCAATCGTATCGGCAATCGCCACCGTGCGCCGCGCCATGTCGGCGTGCAAGCGCTCGACCATGCGACCATCGATCGACACAACACCCTTGCCTTTATTTTCCGGCAGGTCGAAGGCGGCGATCATCTTGCGTGCCTGCTCGATTTCGGCCGGCGACGGCGAAAATGCCTTGTTACAGGGCTCGATCTGATTGGGATGAATCAGCGTCTTGCCGTCGAAGCCGAACTCGACGCCTTGCGCACATTCCTTGATGAACCCGTCGGCGTTGCCGATATCGTTATAGACCCCGTCAAGAATATCGATGCCATGGACGCGCGCGGCGGCAACGGACATCGACAGCCACGGCAACATCGGGGCCCGCCCGGGCACCAGGCGCGCGCGGGTATCCTTGGCGAGATCGTTAGTGCCCATCACGAAGCCGGAAAGCCGCGTTTCGGAATCCCGCGCCGCGGCGGCGATCGAGAGAATATTGAAGATCGCGAGCGGTGTCTCGATCATCGCCCAAATGCGCGTTTTATGATTGGTGCCCATGTCGAGCAGGCGGCGACCAATCATTTCGAGTGCCTCGGCACTCGACACTTTCGGTACCAGAATGGCGTCGGGTGCGGCGTGAGCGGCGGCGGAAAGATCGTCGGCATGCCAGGGCGTATCGACGCCATTCACGCGGATGAACACCTCGCGTCCACCAAAGCCGCCCGCCTTGACCGCATCGACCACCTGCTGGCGCGCCGTTTCCTTGGCTTCGGGCGCAACCGAATCCTCAAGATCGAGGATTACGCCATCCGCCGGCAACGTTTTTGCCTTGTCCAACGCGCGCGCATTGGAACCCGGCATATAGAGCACGCTCCGGCGCGGACGGACGGTCATGGGTGATAATCTCCTCTCTCCGGGACCAAGCCTAGCGTCCGATCGCGACCCTTGCCACTGCGACACATGCACGGGTTGCCAAAAATGATCCGCTCGTGATTGTGTGGGCGCAAGCGACAATGTCTCCTGAGCGGCAGATCATGGCATTCCCCCAACAATTGCTCGACGGCTATCGCGCCTTTCTTATCGGACGGCTACGCCACGAACAGGACCGCTATCGCGGCCTGGCGGAAAGCGGTCAGTCACCGCAGATCATGCTGATCGGCTGCTGCGATTCGCGCGTCTCACCCGAAGTCATTTTCGATGCCCGGCCGGGCGAACTTTTTGTAGTCCGCAATGTCGCAAATATCGTGCCGCCTTATGCACCGGACGGGCAGGCGCACGGCGTATCCGCGGCACTCGAATTCGGCGTCGCCGCGCTCAAGGTCAAGCACATTGTCGTGCTCGGTCATGCGCAATGCGGCGGCGTAAAAGCTTTTGCGGAGGACGCAGAGCCGCTGTCACCTGGTGACTTTATCGGCAACTGGATGAAACTCATGACGCCCGCCGCGGAGAAAGTCGGACCGCGCGGCGCCATGTCACCGGCGGACTACCAGGCACGCCTTGAACAGGCCAACGTCGTCAACAGCCTCGATAACCTGATGACATTTCCCCGCTTGCGCAAACTCACCGAGAGCGGCCAGGTCACGTTGCATGGTGCATATTTCGGCGTCGCCACCGGTCAGCTCTCTGTGCGTGATCCCGCCACCGGCACTTTCACGCAGGCCGCGCCTGAGGACTACACACGGATATTCGCGCAACCGCGTTTCTGAGTGCCGCTGTCGCGAATACTTACTGCGCTTTAACCGTCTTTCGGCGAATTCGCCTGTGAAACCCGCGCGCCGGCGTCAGCGAAGGTTACCGACAATGTGCCGTTTTCGCCTAACTTGATGGTAATGACCGACCGCTAAAAGTGGCACGTACCCACATTACGGAACGGTCTGAAACTGTGATGGAAGAGCGATCGATCATCGCCGAGATTGAAGGCAGTTTCGCGTCCGGATCGGCCGACAAACAGGCCGAAATTCTTCGCCGGGTCACCGACCTGTTTCTGGCGGGTGCCGACAATTACACCGATGAGCATGTCGACTTGTTCGACGGCGTCATCTCCCGCATCGCCGATAAGATCGAAACCAAGGCCAGGGTCGAACTCGCCCATCGTCTGGCGCCGTCGGATAATGCGCCACCGAAGACCGTTCGCATGCTCGCCCACGACAAATCGATCGAAGTTGCGGGCCCGATCCTGAGTCAGTCGAACAGATTGTCAGACGAGGACCTGCTGGCTATCGCCAGCAACAACAGTCAAGACCGGCTGCTGGCTATTTCGAAGCGCTCTTCACTCAGCGAGAAAGTCAGCGACGTGCTGGTCACGCATGGCAATCGTGACGTCGTTATTTCGGTGACGCAAAACGAAGGCGCGCGCTTTTCCGACGCAGGTTACGGCAAGCTGGTCGACAGGTCGATCAACGACGAGGTCCTCGCGATCTGCGTCTCCATGCGTAAGGATATTCCGCGCGAGCATTTCAACGCTCTCATCGCCAAAGCGTCTGAGGTCGTCTTCGAAAAACTCGCAGCCAGCAACCCGAACGCCGTGCACGAAGTGCATCGAGTCTTGACCGACATCACCGGGCAAGAGTTCGGCCGCGCAGCCAAGAGCAAAGCGCGACTACCGCGAAGCAGCCGCTCAGTTCGATATCGTGCGACGTTCAGGCGCGCCTGTTGATCCGGTCGTGCTGGAGTTCGCCGCCAAGGGCAAATTTGAAGAAACGGTTGCCGCCCTCTCCGCGCTTTGCGGGGCTCCGACCAAGCTCGTCGAAAGCGTGATGAACGACGCCCGCAATGAAAGTGATTTCGCGCTGATCCTGGCAAAAGCCGCTGGCCTGTCATGGCCGACCGCGAAGCAAATCTGCATCCTGCGGCGCAAGGCCTTCCGCTATTCTCCTCAATCCATCGAAACCGCACGCCACAGTTTCGATCGCCTGCAGACCGCCACGGCGCAGCGCCTCGTTCGATTTTACAACGAGCGCCATTCCGCGCTGGCGGATTTCCAGGAGCTGGCGCAGCATATCAAAGGGCACGAAAGCCCGTTGCGGGCGTCGTAGCGAGCCAGATTAATATCTGAATAAGAACCGCCCGGGCAGCGGCTATGCTGCCCGGCGCTTCGCCTGGATGAGCTTGCGGTTGATCAGGCACTCGGCGATCTGGATTGCGTTGAGCGCGGCGCCCTTGCGCAGATTGTCCGACACAATCCACATCTGCAGGCCGTTATCGACGGTCGGATCGGTACGGATGCGGCTGATATAGGTCGCGTCCTCACCCACACATTCATATGGTGTCACGTAGCCGCCGTCCTCATGCTTGTCGATGACCAGGCAGCCGGGAGCGCTGCGTAAAATGGTACGCGCTTCCTCGACGCTGATCGGATTCTCGAACTCGACATTCACCGCTTCGGAATGGCCGACAAACACCGGCACACGAACGCAGGTGGCGGTGAGCTTGATGTGGGGATCAATAATCTTCTTGGTCTCCATCATCATCTTCCATTCTTCCTTGGTGTAGCCATCCTCCATAAACACGTCGATGTGCGGGATCACGTTGAATGCGATCCGCTTGGAAAACTTTTTTGTTTCGACTTCACCGAGCGTGAATACGGCCTTGCTCTGCGAGAACAGTTCGTCCATCGCGTCCTTGCCGGCACCCGAGACCGATTGATAGGTCGCGACCACAACGCGCTTGATCTTCGCCTTGTCGTGCAGCGGCTTGAGCGCGACCACAAGCTGCGCAGTCGAGCAGTTCGGATTGGCGATAATATTTTTCTTCGTGAAGCCGGCGATCGCGTCGGCGTTCACCTCCGGGACAATCAGCGGCACGTCAGGATCCATGCGCCAGGCCGAAGAGTTGTCGATGACCACCGCGCCCTGCGCAGCGATCTTGGGTGACCACTCCTTCGATACCGCTCCGCCCGCTGACATCAGGCAGATGTCGACGTCCGAAAAATCGAAATGGTCGAGCGCCTTCACCTTCAGCGTCTTGTCGCCGAATGAGCATTCGACGCCCTGACTCTTGCGCGACGCAAGGGCGACAACCTCGTCGGCGGGGAAATTGCGCTCAGCCAGAATGTCGAGCATCTCGTGCCCGACCACGCCGGTAGCGCCCACCACGGCGACCTTGTAACCCATTGTTAACGCTCCGGAATAAATTACCACTCGGCTGTCGGTATCAGGCAACCGGATTGCAGCGCTTCTAGGCGAGAACAGTCATCAACACAACGGCGGCCTGCCGCAGTCAAACCCATGCATCCGGCCCTGCAGTCCTGGCGTGATGAACTGCCATCCACCTTTGTGCGCCTTCTCGCATATCTGGGGGCTGTTGCGCTGCTGTCCATAGGCGCGGCGCGGGTTTCGCAACCGACCATCATGAATTCTGTTGAACCGGTCCATCGGCCGGAATGGATTGAGATCGAGCGTCCTTTCCCGGCCTTCGCGTTGTCGATTCCCGAGGCCGCAGATGTGCCGGCCACCTACGCCATTCGACGACATGCCGAGGGCAATGGCCGCAAGGACATCCTCACGTTGGGCGATCCTGACAGCAGCGCGCCCTATCTGCGCGTCGAGATCTACCGACCGGGAAACGAGATCCGGCGCTTCGCCGATCCGAACGCAGAAATCATCGCCGGCGCCGCCACGCTCGAACCGATCGAGGTCAAGCGCGCCGATGAACCGCTGGCGAGCAAATTTGGGCCATTGACGATCGTTTCGTTTGCGACCTCGACGGGGACGCAACGCAGCTGCCTTGGTTTCGTACGTGCCTACCGCGATCCACGGCTACAACTCTCCGGCTGGTTTTGCCAGGGCGGCAGCGAGTTGATCGGGCAAAGCACGCTGGCTTGTGCGCTCGATCGACTGACACTGCTCGCCGCCGGAAGTGACCCGAAGATCGGTGCGCTATTTGCCCAGGCCGAACTTAGCCGCAGCTATTGCGGCCAGCGCGACCCGATCCTGGCTGCCACACCTAAATATCACCTGCTTTGGAAAGCGCTCGCAAATCGCCCTGAACCGCGGCGCATTGGACGCTGAGCGAATTCGGCACCGCCAAAATCCCATTCGATGAGATTGCGTACATGACGCGATGATGAATTCTCGCGTCTACGCCGTGATGACAATTGACCAGCCAATAATTCCGTCCGATCATATTCCAATAATAATATCTGAAACTTCGGCGATGGCCGGCTGGCTTCAGCGAACCTCTGGGGAGAGGAACAATGCTCACACGAAGACACCTGCTGCAATCGGCGGGCGCGGGCGCCGCGCTTTCCGTGCCCGGATTGAAATTTGCGGAAGCTGCCGGGGCCAGTCTGACACCGGGCATACCCGAAGGTGTCGCGAGCTACGCGACCATGGCAACGCTGCCTGGGAAAAAGGCGCTGATCCAGCTCTCTGATCGGCCCCCGAACTACGAGGCCCCGCTGGAATATCTGCGCACGCCGATCACGCCAAACGACCAGTTTTATGTCCGCTACCATTTGGCGGACATCCCGGATGTCAAAGCCGAGGGCTATAAGATCGCAGTCGGCGGCGACGGCGCCAACGGCACCGCTGAAATTACGCTCGACGATCTGAAGAAAATGCCTGCGGTCGAGGTGGTCGCGGTCAACCAGTGCTCGGGCAACCGGCGTGGTTTATCGAAGCCGCATGTGCAAGGCGTGGAATGGGGTTACGGCGCCATGGGCTGCGCGCGCTGGAAAGGCGCCCGCCTCAAGGACGTGCTCGACAAAGTTGGGCTGAAGAAAGAGGCGATCGAGATCGTGTTCAACGGCGCCGACGGCCCGGCGGTCGACAAGACGCCGGACTTCGTCAAGAGCATCCCGGTCTGGAAGGCGATCGATGAGTCGACGATCGTCGCCTACGAGATGAACGGGGCACCGCTGCCGCATTTCAACGGCTTCCCGGCCCGCATCGTCGTGCCTGGCTGGACCGGTACCTACTGGATGAAGCACGTCATCTCGATCAACGCGCTGACCAAACCCGAAGCGAACTTCTGGATGAACCCGGCCTACCGCGTTCCGGTCGGCAAGTTTCCACTGCGGGACCGCTTCCTTACTCAAGAAAACGCGGCGAGCACGCCGATCACCGAAATGGTGGTCAATTCGCTGATCACCAGCCACCGCGACGGCGACAAGGTGAACGCCGGCAAGGTCACGGTCAGCGGCATGGCCTGGGACGGCGGCTACGGCATTCGCACGGTGCAAGTCTCAACCGACGGCGGCAAGACCTGGGGCTCCGCAACGTTGGGCCAGGACCTCGGTCGCTTCGCGTTCCGCCCGTGGAGCTTCGAGCTCGCGGCCAAGAAGGGCAAGAACTCGGTGATGGTCAACGCGACCAACAAGCTCGGCCAGAGCCAGACCACCGAGTTGATCTTCAACCCGGCCGGCTACCACAACAACGTGATGCAAAACATCACGCTGACGGCGTGAGGGAGAACATGATGATACAGAAACTCACCATTGCACTTGTGGTCGCTCTCGCCGCATCGCAGGCATTCGCCGCCGAGCAGGTGATCAAGCTGAAGCAGGCTCCGGGCGTCGACAAGGTGGAAGCCAATTGTCAGGCGTGCCACAGCCTGTCCTACATCCCGATGAATTCGCCGTTTCTCAATGCGGCTGGCTGGAGTGCAGCGGTCACCAAGATGATCAAGGCGCTCGGGGCGCCGATCGACGATGCCGATGCCAAGGTGATCGCCGACTACCTGGCGAAGAATTATGGCGGCTGAAACGTCCGTATTTACAGGTAATACCGTTCAAAGCCCCGCTATCTGGCGGGGCTTTTTTTGACAATTGTCATGTACAATTGCTCGTGATTTAGGCCTATTGCCGCGAACCGAAGATGGTTAGACTGCATTGCAACATAAGAGTCACCGAGGACCGAACATGGGTTTGAAAGTCCCCGTCGCCGCGATAGCGCTTGCCACAGTATTGGCCTTGGTGGCCGCACCGGCATTCGCCCAGGACGGCCAGGCCAAGAAAAAGAAGACTGTGGTCATGAACCGCGATCACACGGTTCAAGTCAGCCGCGACGAGGATGGCCGCACGCGCACGCGGATCATCATCCAGAAGCGCTCATATCTCGACCCGGGCACGGAAACTTTCCCCGGTGAGCGCGTCGGCAATACGGGCTATATCGAAAATCCGAACCAATACGCCGGGAGCGTGCTCAACAATACGTCAGCGGGTCTTTACAACACGCAATCGGCGCTTCCTGGACCGTGGACACTTCCGTCCAAGAGAAATCCCTGGATAGGGTACTGAAACGGAAAACGCGGCCTCTGGCCGCGTTTTTTGTTTTCATCTTTCACATTTTTCGTATTCGCAGACTTACGCGGCGAGCCGCTCCAGTTCGGCCAAAATCGCCGTTCCCATTTCCGACGTCGTCACCACTTTGGTGCCCTCCGACTTGATATCGGCGGTGCGCAATCCCTTGGCGAGCGTTGCGGAAATTGCCTGGTCAATCCAGTCGGCCTGCTTTCCGAGATTGAACGAATAGCGCAGCGCCATGCCGAACGACGCGATCATGGCGATCGGATTGGCAATACCCTTGCCCGCGATGTCAGGCGCGGAGCCATGCACGGGTTCATACAGCGCCTTGCGCTTGCGCGTCTTGGCATCGACTTCGCCGAGCGAGGCAGACGGCAACATGCCGAGCGAACCTGTCAGCGTCGCGGCAATATCGGAGAGCACGTCGCCGAACAGATTGTCGGTCACGATGACGTCGAATTGTTTCGGCCAGCGCACAAGCTGCATGCCGCCGGCATCGGCCAACATGTGTTCGAGTTGCACGTCCTTGAACTCACGGGCGTGCAGTGCCGTCGTCACCTCGTTCCACAGCACACCCGTCTTCATGACGTTGCGCTTCTCCATCGACGTGACCTTGTTCCGCCGTTTGCGCGCAAGCTCGAAGGCGACACGGTCGATGCGCTCGATCTCATAGGTGTCGTAGACCTGCGTATCGACGGCGCGCTTCTGGCCGTTGCCGAGATCGGTGATGGTCTTCGGTTCGCCGAAATAGACGCCACCGGTCAGCTCACGCAGGATGATGATGTCGAGGCCTTCCACCACCTCGCGCTTGAGCGAGGAAGAATTGGCGAGTGCCGGATAAACGATGGCCGGGCGCACATTGGCATACAGATCGAGGTCCTTGCGGAGACGCAGCAGCCCCGCCTCGGGGCGCACGTCATAGGGGACCTTGTCCCATTTCGGTCCGCCCACGGCACCAAAGATGATGGCGTCCGCAGCCTTGGCCTTTTCCATGGTGGCATCGGTGACGGCCACCCCGTGTGCGTCATAACAACTGCCGCCAACCAGCGCTTCTTCAGTGGCGAACCTGTCCGGGCCCTTTTTGTTGAAGAACTCGATAATGCGCTTAACCTCGGCCATCACTTCAGGGCCAATGCCGTCGCCGGGCAGAAGAAGGAGATTGTGGGTCGCCATGTACGCCTCACCTTTACTGACAAGCGCGGATTGCTAAAGGTCCGCGACGCACTTGGCAAGGCGCGGTGGGCTGGACGCTTGGCGGGTAAACCGCAAGACTGAGACCAACCTTGGCGATCAGGAAAGCCAGGACATGAGGGAGACGCTGATGACCCATCCATTCGCGAAATTACTGGGCGCGGCGGCGTTCGCGGTAACACTGGCGCCGGCCTTGTCTTACGCCGTTGAACTCGACTCGAAGGCGGTGATCTACCAGCTGCCCGACCAGATCAAATGGGGCCCGGTGAGTCCGGCGGGTATTCAGCAGGCCGTGCTGTTTGGCGATCCGACCAAGCCAGGACTCTATGGCGTGCTCGCCAAGTGGACTGCAGGCAACCATTTCAGCAAACCGCATTTCCATCCCCACGACCGTTTCATCACCGTGATTTCGGGAACGTGGTGGGTCGGCAGCGGACCGAATTGGGATCCCGCAAACAGCAGCGTCCCGATGCCAGCCGGCTCATTCGTGACGCACTACGGCAAGCAGGTCCACTGGGACGGCGCCAAGGATATCGACGCGGTGATTCTGATTGTGGGTGACGGGCCGGCCACGACGACACCTTTCGTGAGCGCCGATCAGCTCAAGTAACACTAGAGCCCGCTGAACCAGTTGTAGCCCTGATTTTCCCAATAGCCGCCCTTGTCGGTATTGGTGACTTCCATCGCCACCACGTATTTCGGATTTTTGAAGCCGAGCTTGGTGGGGATACGAATTTTCATCGGGAAGCCGTAGGCGCGCGGCAAGAGCTTGTGGTCGAACTTGAAGCTCATCTGCGTCTGCGGATGCAGCGCGGTCGGCATGTCGATGGTGTTGGTGTATCCCTCGGCGCATTTGAACCAGACGTATTTGGCGCGGGTATCGGCACCGATGCGCTTGAGGAATTCCGAGAGCGGCGTGCCCTGCCAGGAGCCGATCGCGCTCCACCCTTCGACGCAAACGTGGCGGGTGATCTGCGACACCTCGGGCAGTGCGTGCAGTTCGTCGAGAGTCCAGGACTTCTTGTTGTCGACAAGTCCCGCCACTTCGAGCTTGTAGGCTTTGCCATCGACCTCCGGCGCTTCGTCCTCGTCGTAATAGGCGTTGAACGGGAACGGCCGGGTAATTGCGCTTTCGGGAAATTCCGGTGCGAGCTTGGTGCGGCTGAACAGCGCCGCCTGCGCGCCGTCATTGAAGGCAGACACCTTGCGTAGCACGCCTTCGGCGGTATCTCCGTCGATGATGTCGCAGCCGGTCAAAAAGGCGAGTGCGCCGAGGCTTGCGGCTCCGCGCAGGAACCCGCGCCGGCTGGCGTCGGGCATCAGTTTGGCGGCGTCCTTGATCAGCAACTTGGGATCGACTCCGGGGATGAGCTTGCGCTGGCGCATCGTAGTGTTCCTATTTCCCGACGATCATGGCGCGCAGGCTTTTTGGCACGACCAGTGCCAGCGCAACGTGGACCACGAGAAATCCGACGATCGCGCTCATGGCGAAGAAATGTACATAGCGGGCGACGTCATAGCCGCCAAACAGCGCCGTCAATTCCTGGAACTGTACCGGCTTCCAGATCGCAAGGCCGGACAGCACGATCAGGACGCCGCACAGGATCACGCCGGTGTAGAGCACCTTCTGCACCGCGTTGTAGTGGGACAGGTCATCATGCGCGAGCTTGAAGGTGAGCGCGGCCTTGGCGTCGGCAAAAACTTGCGATGGATAAATCGGAAACAGTTTGCGACGGAAGCGGCCGGTGGCAAGCCCGAGAGTGACATAGACGAAGCCGTTGATCACCAGCACCCACATCGCAGCGAAATGCCAGAGCAGCGCGCCGCCAAGCCAGTTGCCCAGGGCAATCGCTTTGGGAAATTCAAATCTGAAAAGCGGTGCGGCATCATAAATCTGCCAGCCGGAGCCGATCATCACCAGGATCGCCAGCGCGTTGACCCAATGGCATACCCGCACCCAGCCCGGGTGGATGGTTGCCTCAACGGTCGTCATGGTCATGGTTTCGGCGGTCATTGCGGCTTTGCCCTGTCAGTCTATCGCGGTGTACCCACGAGGCATATACGGCGCGGCCGGGCCCGGGGATGCGGGAGCCCGGCCGCAGTTCCGGACTTACTTCTTCATGTTGTCCTTGGACATGGTGTCCTTCGACATATTGTCCTTGGACATGTTGTCCTTTGACATAGTGTCCTTGGACATCGTGTCTTTCTTCGTGCTGTCCTTCGACATGCTGTCCTTGGACATCGTGTCCTTGGACATGGTGTCCTTTTTCATGTCGTCGGCAAAGGCCGCCGGCGCCAGTGGGGCGATGGCGAGACCGGCTGCAACCAGCGTCGACAAAAATATGTTCTTTTTCATCAGGGTGTCCTCCTCCGGAAGATTGACGTTGCGCTCTCCCGCTAACACAGCGCCCAAACACGTCCTCATCAGTTTCCGTTGCCGCAAGCTGGTGTTCGGCTCACGGTTTTGTGAGAATGACCCAGCCGGACATGTTCGGTTGAAGGAGTGAAGTCGTGGCTTTGCCGTCTGTCCCGAAGACGAGTCCGGGCAATTTCTTCGAGGATTTCAGCCTCGGTCAGCAGATTCGTCACGCCACACCGCGCACTGTGACCCTGGGCGATGTGGCGCTTTATAATGGACTGTTTGGTGCGCGTTTTGCAGTGCAATCGTCCGACGCCTTTGCACAGAAAATCGGCTACCCGCGCTCTCCGCTCGACGATCTTCTGGTCTTTCACGTTGTTTTCGGCAAAACGGTGCCGGACATCTCGCTCAATGCAGTTGCCAATCTTGGCTATGCGGATTGCCGGTTTCTCAAGGCGATCTACCCAGGCGCCACACTGAACGCAGTCTCCGAAGTCATCGGGCTGAAGGAGAATTCCAGCAAGAAGACCGGCATCGTCTATGTGCGCTCACGCGGCCTCGATGAAACCGGCGAAACCGTGCTCGACTATGTACGCTGGGTCATGGTGCGCAAACGCGACGACGCGTCGCCCGCCCCCGGGGAAAAAATGCCCGAACTGCCCAAGAGCGTGGAGGCGGCGCAACTTGGGACCGGCTGCCCGCATATCAATCCGACGGCCTATGACACCGTGTTGGCCGGAAGCCCGCATCGGTTCGGGGACTACAAAGTTGGCGAAAAAATCGACCATGTCGACGGCATCACCGTCGAGGAAGCCGAACATCAGATTGCAACGCGGCTCTATCAGAATACTGCGCGAATCCACTTCAACCAGTTTGCCGAAAGCAAAGGACGTTTCGGCCGCCGGCTGATTTATGGGGGCCACGCCATATCGCTTGCCCGTTCGCTGACCTTTAATGGTTTTGGAAATGCATTCCATGTCGCAGCGATCAACGGCGGACGGCATGTCGCGCCGCTATTCGCCGGATGCACCGTTTTTGCCTGGTCGGAGGTGCTTGCGACCACTGAATTGCCGGGCCGCGAAGATGTCGGTGCGCTACGTTTGCGCACGATAGCGACCAAAGATCGTCCCTGCGCCGATTATCCGCTTAAGGGCGGTGACGACTATGATCCGGCGGTAATCCTTGATCTCGATTACTGGGTATTGCTGCCGCGCTAGGGGCTACGTACTCGCCCTGAGATGATCGACAAGTTGCCGCGCGTAGGGCGGCATCGCCCCGACATCGCGCACACAGATTGTCAGTTCGCGAAGCGCCCATGAGTCTGTCAGGCGCACGGCGCTGATCGCCATGGTGCGCTCGGTACGTTGCACAGTCGTCTCTGGTACGATGCCGACACCGACATTGCACTCAACCAGCCGGCAAATCGCATCGAAGCTGCGCAGCTGCACGCGCAGTCGCAAAGGGCGGCCAATGCGGTTAGCCTTGTCCGCGAGGAAGCGTTGAATCGCGCTGGCGCGGTCGAGCCCCACCATGTCGTAGTCGAGCACTTCGGAAAACGCGATACGCGAACGGCTGGCGAGTGGATGGTTCTTTGCGACCACCAGAACGAAGCGATCGCTGCGAAATGGAAACGTATTGAGCCCACCATAGTCGACGGTGCCGGCAACGATGCCGATGTCGGCATTGCCTTCGGCGATCAGGCCAACAATCTCGTCGCTTAGACGCTCCTCGATGTCCACGCTGATATCCGGGTAGGCCGTCAGGAACGAACTCAACGATTCGGGCAGAAACTCGGTCAAAGCATTGGTATTGGAGAGCACACGGACCTGGCCAGCCAGCCCACGCGCAAAGGGGATGAGGTCCTCCTGCAACCGTTCGGTCTGCGCCAGGATTCCGCGCGCATGCTGCAAAAGGGTGCGGCCGGCCGGAGTCGGCGTGACGCCTGCCCGGCCGCGGATCAGAAGCGCTGTGCCGAAGGCCATTTCCATCTTTCGAATGCGGGTCGAGGCAGCGGCAAGCGCCAGATTCGAGCGTGCCGCACCATGCGTTATGCTGCCCGCCTCGACGATGTGGCGGAACAGATTGAGGTCGGTGAAATCGAACCGCATGGGGCTACCTTCTTATTTTACGAAGGCAGACTACACAAAACGCATATTGCAAGGCTATATTTTTAAGGTCAAGCTTCGCAAACCATGAAGTAAAGGGTTGTCGGGCTGGGTCAAGCGGAAATTTTGGACCCATCCCCGCACTCCTTTTTTGACGCGTGCGCACGACCGTTTCGGATTTTCCGTGGGGATACGATTATTGCCGAGCGGACATCTCATGGGATGGTGCATTGTGACGCCGACCGACATTGGTTAGGAACCGGCCGCGTTCGTCGATGCAATCAAGCAATCTCTTTTCCGGAGGCTGACGATGGCCGAGCTTGAAGTGGGAACGACGACGGGTTCGCAGCGCCCGCGGCCGCTCTCTCCGCACCTCGGCATCTACAAGCTGACGCTGTCGTTTGTGATGTCCGGCTTTCATCGCATCACCGGCTTCGTGTTGTACTTCGGCGTGCTGCTGATTGCCTGGTGGCTGATCGCCGCGGCGACCGGGCCAAACGCTTACGCCAATGTCGAATGGTTCATGGGTAGCGTGATCGGACAGATCGTACTCTTTGGCTACACGTGGGCGTTGCTCCATCACATGCTCGGCGGCATCCGTCACCTGATTTGGGACACGATCCACGGGTTGGAACCGGCTGAGCGCGAGCTGCTGACGCTTGCGACGTTGATCGGCTCGATCACACTCACGCTTATTCTTTGGGTCGTCGGCTACCTCGTTATGGGAGGACCACGATGAGGGACACGCAGCCGATGCGTACGCCAATGCGACGCGTTCGAGGTTTGGGCGCAGCCCGGTCCGGTACAGGACATTTCTGGCATCAGCGCGTCACGTCGGTCGCCGGAATTCCTCTGACCATCGGGTTCTTGCTCATTATCACTGCCCTGCTCGGGCATAGTCACGCGGCGGTCATACAGATACTGGGCTCGCCGATCGTCGCCATCATCATGCTGCTCTTCATCATCAACACGGCTTATCATATGTGGATCGGCATGCAGGAAATCATCCTCGACTATGTGCACGAGGAGAAACTGAAACTGCTTAGTCTGATGGCGAATACATTCTTTGTTTTCGCCGTTAGCCTCGCATCGATCTTCGCCATTCTGAAACTCTCGTTTGGGGTCTGATACATGGCGACGAATGGAAATTCGAATGGCGCGCCTGCTGTGAATGGCAAGGCCTATCCTATAGAGGATCACAGTTACGACGTTGTCGTTGTTGGCGCCGGTGGCTCAGGTCTGCGCGCGGTGGTCGGGTGCAGTGAAGCCGGACTACGCACTGCATGTATTACCAAGGTTTTCCCGACGCGCTCGCACACTGTCGCTGCGCAAGGCGGCATCGCAGCGGCGCTCGGTAATATGGGCGAAGACGACTGGCGCTGGCATATGTATGACACGGTGAAGGGCGCCGACTGGCTCGGCGACCAGGACGCCATCGAATATCTCTGCCGCAACGCACCGGCCGCTGTTTACGAACTTGAGCATTGGGGGCTACCGTTCTCGCGGCGCGAGGAAGACGGAAAAATCTATCAGCGCCCGTTCGGCGGAATGACGACACATTTCGGCAAAGGCACCGCCCAGCGTACTTGCGCCGCAGCCGACCGCACCGGGCATGCCATGCTGCACACGATGTACGGGCAGGCATTGCGCCACGCGGCCGAGTTCTACGTCGAATATTTCGCGATCGACCTGATCATGGATGATGAAGGCCGGTGCCGCGGCGTCGTCGCTCTCAACATGGACGACGGCTCGATCCATCGTTTTTCGGCAAACATGACGATTCTTGCGACCGGGGGTTACGGACGCACTTATTTCTCCTGCACGTCGGCGCACATCTGCACCGGCGACGGCAATGCGATGGTGTTGCGGGCCGGATTGCCGTTACAGGATATGGAGTTCGTGCAATTCCACCCGACCGGCATTTATCCGGCCGGCTGCCTGATTACCGAGGGTTCACGCGGCGAAGGCGGCTATCTGGTCAACTCCGAAGGCGAGCGCTTCATGGAGCGCTATGCGCCCTCGGCGAAGGATCTTGCCTCACGCGATGTGGTTTCGCGCGCGATGACCATGGAAATCCGTGAAGGCCGTGGGGTCGGCAAGGAAAAAGACCACTTGTTCCTGCACCTCGATCATCTCGACCCGGCAGTGCTACACGAGCGGCTGCCCGGTATCAGTGAAACCGCGCGCATATTCGCCGACGTCGACGTGACGCGCGAGCCGATCCCTGTGCTGCCAACTGTGCACTACAACATGGGCGGCATTGCCACGAACTATCACGGAGAAGCGCTGACGAAGAAGAATGGCGCTGATGATACCGTGGTTCCGGGCCTGATGGCGCTGGGCGAAGCGGCCTGCGTGTCGGTGCACGGCGCTAACCGCCTCGGCTCTAATTCCCTGATCGATCTCGTTGTATTCGGCCGTGCCGCCGCTCATCGCTGCGCCGAGTTACTCACGCCTGGCGACAGCCAGCCCGCGCTGCCAAAGAATTCGGCCGACCTCGCGCTGTCGCGGCTCGACAAGTTCCGCAATGCTGCGGGTGGCATCCGGACCGCGCAGCTGCGCCTCAATATGCAGAAAGTGATGCAAGAGGATTGTGCGGTGTTCCGCACGGGCGAAGTGCTGGAGCAGGGCCACAAGCGTATTCATGATGTGCAAGCCGGCATGAGCGATGTGCACGTCAGCGACCGTTCGTTGATCTGGAATTCGGACCTGATTGAAACACTGGAGCTCGATAACCTGCTCGCGCAGGCCGTGGTCACCATGGACTCCGCGAAAAACCGCACCGAGAGCCGCGGCGCGCACGCTCGCGAGGATTATCCCCAACGCGATGACAAGAACTGGATGAAGCACACGCTGGCGTGGCTGGACGCGAAGGGCAATGTGAAGCTCGACTATCGTCCGGTGCATGCGTTCACGCTCACCAACGACGTCGCCTATATCGAACCAAAAGCCCGCGTTTACTGACGGAAGCTCGCCATGGTCGAATTCACGCTGCCGAAGAATTCCAAGATCACCGAGGGCAAAAAGTGGCCGCGCACCGCACATGCAACGCATGTGAGCGAATTCCGCATCTATCGCTGGAATCCCGACGACGGGCAAAATCCCAGCGTCGACACGTATTACGTCGACCGCGATGACTGCGGGCCAATGATTCTCGATGCTCTGATCTGGATAAAGAACAACATCGATCCCACGCTCACCTTCCGTCGCTCTTGCCGCGAGGGCGTGTGCGGCTCCTGCGCCATGAATATCGACGGGACCAATACGCTCGCCTGCACCAAGGCAATCGACGACACGCGGGCGCCGGTAAAAGTCTATCCGTTGCCGCATCAACCGGTGGTGAAAGACCTGGTGCCGGACCTGAAGAATTTCTACGCGCAATACGCATCGATCGAGCCGTGGCTGCAAACGGTGACCGCGACGCCCGAAAAGGAATGGAAGCAAAGCCACACGGACCGCGCCAAACTCGACGGCATGTACGAATGCATACTGTGCGCGTGCTGCTCGACGTCATGCCCCAGCTACTGGTGGAATTCAGACCGCTATCTTGGTCCTGCAGCACTGTTGCAGGCCAACCGCTGGGTCCAGGACAGCCGCGATGAAGCCACCGGCACGCGCCTCGACAATCTCGAGGATCCGTTCCGCCTCTATCGCTGCCATACAATCATGAACTGCTCGAAGGCGTGTCCAAAGGGGCTCAATCCGGCAAAGGAGATTGCCGAGTTGAAAAAGGCGCTTGTCGACCGGCAGCTTTAGCGTTTCGAACGAATTCTCATGACGGTGGCAGTCGGGCATTTCCGACACGAGTTGTCTTTATACGACGTACAACTATTGCTTGAATCCATGAAACAGCTGATGCAGTCTCGACCCCGTTCGCGGGGTTTGTTTGCGTGGGTTTGCGTGGGAAGACGTTATTAGTCGCAAGCGGCCTGCTGTGCACGGCCTGCGGGCCAATCTCAAAGCTGCCGCCACTGCCGTCAGTCGAGGTCGAAACCGAGCGGCGCAAAGAACAGATCGACCAGATCCGCGATTATTTTGCCCAACTCAGCCGCCTCAACAACGTTTCGTTCCGTATCCGCACCGCCAATCGCGATGACTGCAAGAACTGGGCGTGGGCCCAGATCGGGCTGAGCGCGGGTACCGTCGCGAGTTTGCCGCGCAAGTACCGCTCATTCTCTCACGAAGCGCTCTCAATCAGCTGGACACAAGCGACGGTACTCTCTGTCGCGGAGACTTCGCCCGCCGCTGCCGCCGACATCAAGCCAGGCGACCACCTCCTGACGTTCAACAATGAGCCGGTCCCACATGCTCGCACCGCGGAGTGGATCGGCGCATTTGTGCGCCGTAATGGTGAACGGCCAATCCAGGTTCTCGTGCGGCGTAACAGCGGTGACGAAGTTCACACAGTGGTGCCGGTGAAAGCCTGCGCTATTCCGATCGAGCTCAAGACGGATTCGGATGTCAACGCTTTCACGACCGATGATAGAATCGTCGTCCATTCCAGCATCTTGCGTCTCGCGCGCACAGATGCACAGCTTGCCCTCGTTGTCGGGCATGAGCTTGCGCATGCCAACCTTGGTCATCTCAGCAAGCAGCGGACCAATGCAATCCTGGGATGGGCCGGTGGCGCCGCGATCGACGCCGGCATCGTGCTCGGCGGCATCTCCACCGGCGGCGCATTCAACAGGGCCTTTACCCGTGCCGGCGCGCAGGCATTCAATGTCGCGTTTGAACGGGAGGCTGACTATGTCGGGGCTTATTATGCTGCGCGCGCCGGCTTCGAACTTGCCGGAGCGGAAGAGTTCTGGCGCGCGCTATCGCTGGAAAATCCCGACACCTTGCGCATCGCGACTGATCATCCGGTGACACCGGTGCGGTTTGTGCAAATGCAGAAAGCCGCCGCCGAGATCGCCGACAAGCAACGCCGCGGGTTACCGCTAAATCCCGAGTTGAACACCATGGAAACACGCACCGAACCGGGATCAATCGCGCGGGAAAATATCCATTAAACCAGCGATGTACGCGCTGCTAAACACACTTCCGCGCCTGGCAAAGTTTTTCCAGTTCTGGAAACGGCTTGTAGGCTGCATTGCCACACTGTTCCTTGGTCGCATCAACCAGTTGATTGAGGCGCCCGCCGTAGAAAAATCCAATGCGATCTTTGCTGCCCATATACTCTTTGTTGGCATTGCGCGAATCGGAACGCACGCAGACCGTATATCGCTGATCTTTACCGACCGCCCGCAGGACTGGATCGCTAATATAGGCGTTACGGACATTCGTCGGATCTTCGAGCAAGTTTGTCAGGGTATTCAAAATTTCGTCCTTGTAGCTGGCCGGAAATACGTTGGGATCTTCCTCGGGCGCTTTGCCGTTGGACGAACAGCCGGCAACGGCCAGGGTAAAAACAGAAAGCAGACACAAGCTCGTCGCGCGTATGTCCATTGTTTTCTTCCCGCCCGCTCGCGGTCGCCATTCAATCGAGCTTGAGCTTGCGCCGCCGCTGGCCGAGCGTACGCAGACGCAACGCGTTGAGCTTGATGAAGCCCTCGGCGTCGCGATGGTCATAGGCCACTGCGCCTTCCTCGAACGTCACCAGATCCTGATCGTACAGCGAGTATTTGCTTTCGCGGCCAACAACGGTGGCATTGCCTTTATAGAGCTTGAGTTTCACACGACCGGTGACAAATTCCTGGCTCTTGTCGATCGCGGCCTGCAACATTTCACGCTCGGGCGCGAACCAGAAGCCGTAATAGACCAGCTCTGCGTATTTCGGCATGAGCTCGTCTTTCAGGTGAGCCGCCCCCCGATCGAGCGTGATCGACTCAATGCCCCGATGCGCGGCAAGTAATATCGTTCCGCCCGGCGTTTCATACATGCCGCGCGATTTCATGCCGACAAAGCGGTTCTCGACCAGGTCCAGTCGGCCGATACCGTTGTCGTGCCCGAGATCGTTCAGCCTTTTCAGCAGCGCAGCCGGTGTGAGTTTTTTGCCGTCAATGGCCACCGCGTCGCCGCGCTCGAAATCGATGGTGATATAGGTCGCCTTGTCCGGCGCCTTCTCAGGGTCGATCGTGCGCGAATATACGTAGTCGGGGACTTCCTGGTTAGGATCTTCCAGAACTTTACCTTCCGACGAGGCGTGCAAAAGATTGGCATCGACCGAGAACGGCGCCTCTCCGCGCTTGTCCTTGGCGATCGGGATCTGATTCTTTTCGGCAAATTCGATGAGCTTGCTGCGCGAGGTGAGATTCCATTCACGCCACGGCGCAATCACAGTCACGTCGGGCTTGAGCGCATAGTAAGTAAGCTCGAACCGCACCTGATCGTTGCCCTTGCCGGTGGCGCCATGCGCCACGGCGTCGGCGCCGACCTTCTCGGCAATCTCGATCTGCTTCTTGGCGATCAACGGCCGCGCAATCGACGTCCCGAGCAGGTACTGCCCTTCGTAGACCGCGTTCGCGCGAAACATCGGGAATACATAGTCGCGCACGAATTCCTCGCGCAAATCCTCGACGAAAATGTTCTCCTTCTTGATGCCGAGCAGCAACGCCTTCTGCCGCGCCGGCTCGAGCTCCTCGCCCTGACCCAGATCGGCGGTAAACGTCACCACCTCGCATCCATAGGTGGTTTGCAGCCACTTCAGAATAATCGAGGTGTCGAGCCCGCCCGAATAGGCAAGCACGACTTTCTTCACTTTCTTAGCAGACTTGCCGTCGGACATTGGATGGTCGCCGCATTGAAAAATCGCGGCGGACTATAGGGCCAAAGACAAACCGCGCAAAGTGCGTCCTGGTTAACGCCGCTACGATTAACGCGGTTTTCGCGGCCCACCAAACAGGCCAACAACGAAATCGTATCCTGGCCGCGCGAAACGCTCGAGTGCCCGATCGATCTCATCATCCGACAACCGCGTCCGCGGCCAACGATAAATCAGGGCATAGGCAAGCCATATGATCAGAAATGTGAACACGCCCGCGAAAATAACGTCCGACGGGAAATGCGCGCCGGCCATCATGCGGATCGCAGCCATGCCGGTGCCGAGAGCAAGGGCTGCGCCATAGGCAACGGCGCGCCATTGCGGTGGCGCCAGAGCTGCCGGCGCGATCGTCCAAAACGCGCCGGCCACATCACCGGAGACAAAAGCGCAATTCCCCGGGCAATCGCCCCGCGGATCCCACCAGGCCACGAAATGCTCGCTGCCGCCGAACTGTGTCACATCAATCGGCCGGGGACGGCCCCAATGATCCTTGAGCAGAACATTGACCAGCAAGCCGGGCGCGAGAATCATCGTGGCCATCAGGAAGACGACCGCGCGGCCCGACATCAATAATTTACGCCGCGGCAGGATCAGCTTGATGACGAGCGAGACCACAGCCGGCGTCACCAGTGCAGTGCCGATCCACAGGCCAGTATCGCGCGCCCACAACACCGGCGGATAAAGTCGAAACGCGAACGTATTGTGCCCGGCGTCCTCAAATGAATAAAAGTACCGCGCGATGCGCAGGTCGAGTTCGGGATAGAGGCCAAAGACCGCGCCGGCGACAGCGGCGATGGCGAGCGCGATCAGCAATCCGGTGCGGTTCATGCGGGGTTCGTCTAGCTGACGCGCCGCAAAATGGAAAGGCGATTGCTTCCCGGATCAAGCCGGCGGCGTGCGCGGCTCGCGCCAGCGGCCTGCATTGCGCCCGGCGATAAGCCAATAGGCAATGCCGCCGATGATCCCTGCCGCGGCCGCCAACTGCAGCGAATGGCCGACAGGCACGACGTCCGTAGTGTTATCCAGCCGCTCGGAAACATCGGAGCCGTAGTAGGACGCGAGCCCGACCAGCGCGCCACCAAGGCCGTAATAGAGAAAGCTGCGCATCCGCGCCGCTTCCGCGACCACGATGACCACGAGCGCCGGCAATATCGCAACCGCGCCGGCAAAGCTGGTGGCAAAGAATGAAACGATAAAGAAGTTCACGCGCTCGAACGGGTCGGAGTCGACGCCTGACCAATCCGGCGAAACGATGCCGATGGCGAGCGTGATGCCCGCCACCATGATAGCGACCATGAGCGCGATGAAGATGACAATGATCCGGCCAAGGAGAGACATTTAATGGTGTCCTTCAAATAAAATGTAGCGCCATCACTCCACCATAACCATGGCACGCAACGCCATGCGTTCGCGCGCCGAGAGTTTTTCGGTCGCGCTCTTGAGCTGGCCGCAAGCTGCCAGAATATCGCGCCCGCGCGGCGTGCGCACCGGCGAGGCGTAGCCGGCATCGAACACGACCTGCGAAAACTTCTCGATTTGCTCCCAGTCCGAGCACTCGTATCTGCTACCTGGCCACGGATTGAAGGGGATGAGATTGATCTTGGCGTGGATACCCTTAAGCAGCCGCACCAGCGCCTTCGCGTCTTCGATTGAATCGTTCACGCCCTTGAGCATCACATATTCGAAAGTGATGCGCTTGGCATTCGAAACGCCGGGATAACTGCGGCAGGCGTCGAGCAGTTCGGCGATCGGATATTTGCGATTGAGCGGCACCAGCTCGTTGCGAAGCTCGTCGCGCACTGCGTGCAGCGAGACGGCCAGCATGCAGCCGATCTCGGCGCCGGTTCTTTGAATATTCGGGACCACGCCCGAAGTCGACAGCGTGATCCGCCGCTTGGATATCCCGATGCCCTCGCCGTCGGCAACGATCAGCAGCGCATCGCGCACCGCTTCGAAATTGTAGAGCGGTTCGCCCATGCCCATCATCACGATATTGGTGATGCAGCGGTCGCCAGTTGGCACGACGCCGTCGGTTGGCCGAACTCCGCCAGGCCAATCCCCCAGACGGTCGCGTGCGGCCATCACCTGGCCGACGATTTCTCCCGCCGTCAGATTTCTGACGAGGCGTTGGGTGCCGGTGTGACAGAATGTGCATGTGAGCGTGCAGCCAACCTGACTGGAAACGCACAACGTTCCACGTTCGGTGTCCGGAATGTAGACGCACTCGACTTCGTGCGGACGCTCTCCCTGCACTTCGCCCGGCAGCCGCAGCAGCCATTTGCGCGTGCCGTCGGCGGAAACTTGTTCGGCCACGACTTCAGGGCGCGCCAGCGTGAAACGTCCGGCAAGAGCGGCGCGCAGCTCCTTCGACACGCTCGTCATCTCGTCGAATGACGTGAACCCGCGGAAATACATCCAGTGCCAGAGTTGCTGCACGCGCATCTTGCGTTGCGTCTCTGACACTCCGACTTCACCCAGCGCATCAGCCAATTGCGCGCGGGTCAGGCCGATCAGCGACGGCTTCTCCGGCGCGACGTAGCGCTCAAGCGGGGCTTTCTCGACGAAAGCAGTACTTTGCGAGATCAAGGTCATTGCAAGCAGCTAACCGCTGTCATCGCCGGGCTTGTCCCGGCGATCCCGATTGGAGGGGTACCGTCTATCTATGCGAGATCACCGGGTCCCGCCACTCCGTGGCGGCCCGGTGATGACCCTAGCGGGTCACTTGCACTCCTCCGCCACCTTGTCGAGTGCCTGCGCAATGCCCTTGAGCGAAAAGGTGTCGGTTGTCTTGGTGCCACGGGCAGATTCGCTCTTAACCACGAGGTCCGCGCCTTTGCGCATGGTTTCCACCATCTGCGCTTCTTCCGCCGCGTTCTTGACCCAGGCGCCGTCATTCTGGGTGTACATCGAATAGGTGTTCGAACCGATGGCGGCCGTAGCGTCGTGGCCGGGCTTCTGCGGATAGCCGACGATCACCGAAACTTCGTTCCTGACTTTCTCCGCGGGCCGCGTGGACACAAAGGCGTAAGACGGATCGCGGTTGCGGCCGGACGGTTCACTCGTCGCCGAGGTCGGCTTGGCAAGTGCGAAGCAAACTTTCTTGCCGCCCGGTGTTGCCCGGTAGGCGCCCCATTCGCCGAATTGACCGAGCAGGACAGCCTGGTCCGTCGGACTGGCAGGTTTCTTCTGCTGCGCCGACGCCATGCCGATGAATGCACAGAGACCCAGAAGGACAATGGAGGTCCGGAATAAAGCGGTGATGTTCATCGGGCCCTACCGGTGACGAAAATGACGGTCGCTGAGCCGCCCTCAATCAGAATCGCAAGGATACTAGCCCATTAGGAGCGAATGTCGGCAATGTGAAGGCGACATTCTCCTCCAGGGGGCTGACGGCCCGCGCTGGCGTGCTAGAACCCGCGACACTTTGACCGTTCGCGCCGCACAATATTCTCACGGATTATCATGAAAGCCCTGCTCTGCACCCATTACGGCACGCCCGATGACCTGACGCTGGCCGATATCCCCGACCCGGTTCCCGGAGAGGGCGAAGCGGTGGTGCGCATCGAAGCTGCCGCACTGAATTTCTTCGACACGTTGATCATCGCCAACAAGTATCAGACCAAGCCGCCTCTCCCGTTCTCACCCGCAGCGGAGTTCGCCGGGAAGATCGAGAGCCTTGGCGCGGGCGTCACCCAGTTCTCGATCGGTGACCGCGTCATTGCGTGTTCGGGCTATGGCGCGGCGCGTGAGCGCATTGCGATCGCCGCCAGCAATTTGATCAAGATTCCGGATGGCCTCGATGCGGACCGCGCCGCAGGCCTCTGCGTCACCTATGGCACGACACTGCACGCGCTGAAGGATCGTGCCAATCTTAAACCAGGTGAAACACTTGCCGTGCTCGGCGCGTCCGGCGGCACAGGCCTTGCCGCGATCGAGCTTGGCAAGATCATGGGCGCGCGCGTAATTGCCTGCGCTTCGTCAGCAGAAAAAATCGCTTTCGCGCGCAACCACGGTGCCGACGAGGGGATCAATTACAACAGCGAGGACCTCAAGGACGCGCTGCGCCGCGCCACGCAAGGCCGCGGCGTCGACGTGGTTTACGACCCGGTCGGCGGCGCCTATGCCGAAGCAGCGTTGCGCTCGATCGCCTGGCGGGGGCGGTTTCTCGTGGTTGGCTTTGCCGCCGGCGAGATTCCGAAGTTGCCGCTCAATCTCGTGCTGCTCAAAGGCTGTGACGTTCTTGGCGTATTCTGGGGCTCATGGATCGAACGCGATCCCGCTGGCCATCGCGCCAATACCGAACAGTTACTGGCGTGGTGCAAGGAAGGAAAATTGTCGTCGCACGTGCACGCGGTCTATCCGCTGGCGGAAGCGCCGTCCGCGCTCAAAGCCATTGCCGCAAGGCAGGTGATGGGCAAGGTGATCTTGCGGCCGTAGGCTTTATGCGAATTCGGCCAATTTGGCTTTCGCCACTGCGCGATGTTCCGGTCGGATATGGCTGGCCACCAGCTTGATCGTGCTCGCCAGCACGGCGGCATCGTCCGTGAAGCCGAGCACTGGCAGCATGTCGGGAATCGCGTCGAACGGCAGTACGAAATAAGCGAGTGCGCCGATCAACGACATCTTCACAGGCAAAGGCGTGTTGCGGTCGAAGGCGCAATAATAAGCGGCCAGCAAATCCTCCGCGAAGGGAATAGACGCCGCCACACGACGCGTCTTGCGCCAGAAACGATGGCGCAATGCATCTTCGTCGTTGCCGGCCTGCCAGAATGCGGATTCTGCAAACGTCATGGCCATTCATGTGGTTGGCGATTGAGGCGGCCGCAAGGCACAGCTTTGTGGGTGGGTTCCGCCACTAGACAGCAGCGATCTTGTCCATTGCCTCGGCAAGCTTCACATCGAGCTCCGTCAAGCCGCCCGCATCATGGGTCGATAGCGTGACCTCGACGGTCTTGTAGACGTTGAACCACTCCGGGTGATGGTCCATTTTTTCTGCAACCAGCGCGGCACGCGTCATGAAGCCAAAGGCCTGGTTGAAATCCTTGAATACAAATTTTTTCGTGATGGCATCTCGGCCGGGAGCATCCGACCAGCCATTAAGTCGGGTCAATGCGGATTTGCGGGCTTCTGCGGTCAGTTTTTGCGCCATGTGACACCTCGTCGAAACGAACGCACCACCCTCGCAAAGGGTTCGCGCCGATACTACCTTTTACTGGTCGGCCCCGGCCATACGAGGCATCCATGTCCTGGTCATTGAATATCGGCAAGGTGGCAGGCACCGTTGTCCGCATCCACCTTACCTTCCTGTTGTTTCTCGCCTGGATCTTCGCAGCCAGCTACGCCTCGGGAGGCGCCGCGACGGCCTGGGATAGCCTTGTATTTATGCTGCTTCTGTTCCTCTGCGTACTGCTGCACGAGTTCGGTCATATTTTTACCGCGCGCGCCTTCGGCGTGACGACGCCTTTCGTGACCCTTTTGCCGATTGGCGGGGTGGCACAGCTCGAGCGCATTCCGGAAGAACCGTGGGAGGAATTCCTCATCGCCATCGCCGGTCCGCTGGTCAACGTCGTGATCGCGGCGGTGCTGGTCTATGGATTCGGCGCAAATTTACAGGCCAGTGCGGCAGCAGCGGTCGACAATCTGAAAATTCCGTTGGTTGACCGGCTGGCGGCCGTGAACCTTTTCCTCGCGCTGTTCAACATGATTCCTGCTTTTCCGATGGATGGCGGGCGGGTGCTGCGGGCCTTGCTGGCAAGCCGCCTGGGCTATGTGCGGGCCACCGAGATCGCGGCCATGATCGGGCAGTTCGTGGCATTTGCTCTCGGCTTCATCGGCTTGATGGCAAACCCGATCCTGATCTTCATTGCCATTTTCGTCTATCTCGCAGCTTCGTCTGAGGCCCATATGGTCGCATTGCGTGCGGCGTCACGTGGCGTGCCGGTGAGTTACGCCATGATGACCCAATTCGCGACGCTGTCGCCGGAAGCGCATATCGACGAAGCGGTGCAGACGCTGCTGCAAACGAGCCAGGGTGAATTTCCGGTCGTCGATGGCGCCGGCAAGCCGGTCGGCGTGCTCGGTCGCTCCGATCTCATCCGCACCATCAAGACGCGCGGTCCGGATGTCCGCGTCGGCGATGCCATGGTGGCGGAGATGCCGACCATCAGTCATCGCGCGACGCTGGAACAGGCGTTCAAAGTGTTGCAGCAGAAATCGGCGCAAGCGGTCGGTGTCACTGACGCAAGCGGTAAGCTGGTGGGATTTGTCACCAGTGAAACCATCGCCGAAATGATGATGCTGCAGGAGGCGCTGCCGGGAGGCGTGCGCTTCGGCCCCTGGAGCCGGCCGGCGGGTGCCTGAATGCAAGTTATCCCATGCTGTCACCGATCTGTCATGCAGCCGTCGAGGATCTGTCAGCGGGCATGAGCAAGCTTCCGCGCTCAACCGAGAAGCGGGGACTTCCATGACGATACGTATTGGCTCGGCCACACGCCGGCGCTTTCTTGCCACCAGCGCGGCCGCAACCGCTTTCACCACACTCGGCGGCGTTTGCCGCCCGTTCATCAGCCACGCCAGCGACCGTCCCCTCATCACGCATGGCGTGCAATCCGGAGATGTCTCGGTTGATTCCGGCGTCGTCTGGGCGCGCGCCGATCGGCCATCGCGCATGCTGGTCGAGGTTGCCACCACCGACAGCTTCAAGGATATCCGCAGCACGACTTACATCGATGCGCTGCCCGAAAGCGATTACACCGCCAAGCTCCTGATTGAGGGTCTGCCGGCCGCGCAGGATATCTTTTATCGCGTACGGTTCCAGGACCTCGCCTCCCCGACCATCATCGGCGAGCCACAAGTCGGCCGCTTCCGTACCGCGCCGAGCGACCGGCGTTCGATCAGTTTCGTCTGGTCGGGTGACACGGCCGGGCAAGGCTGGGGCATCGATGAGGCGCGCGGTGGCATGCGGACCTACGCGACGATGCTGAAGAATCGTCCGGACTTTTTCATCCACAACGGCGACAACATCTATGCCGACGGGCCGATTGCGGCCGAACAGAAGATGCCGAATGGCGAAGTGTGGAAGAATATCGTCACGGAAGACAAATCGAAGCCGGCCGAGACGCTCGACGAATTCCGCGGCGCCTATAAATACAATTTACTCGACAAGAACCTGCGCTCCTTTGCAGCGAAGGTGCCGGTATTTTCCCAATGGGATGACCATGAGGTCTTCAACAACTGGTGGCCCGGCGAGCCGATGACGCGGAGCGAATTGCTCGCCAAGAAATACGTCGAGAAGAACGATTTGATCCTCGCGGCGCGCGCCAGCCGGGCATTTCACGAATACATGCCGATGCGGGAAACGCAGGCCGAACCGGGCCGTGTCTACCGGAAGATTTCCTACGGGCCATTGCTCGACGTCTTCATGCTCGACATGCGCTCCTATCGCGGCCCGAACGCCGAAGACAAGGAAGAGACCTACGGCCCGGCCGCCTATTTTCTCGGGCCCACCCAGCTCGCATGGCTCAAGCGCGAACTGCTGAACTCCCGCGCCACCTGGAAAGTGATTGCCGCCGACATGCCGCTTAGCCTCGTCATCGTCTATGACGGCGCGCGCAAATGGGGCATTGAGGGAATGGCGCAAGGCGACGACGGCGCGCCGCGCGGACGAGAACTTGAGCTTGCCGATTTGCTGTCGTTCATCAAACACGCCGGCGTGCGCAATACAGTGTGGATCACTGCTGACGTCCACTACACGGCCGCTCACTACTACGATCCCAACAAGGCTGCATTCCAGGACTTCGAACCGTTTTGGGAATTCGTGAGCGGGCCGATCCACGCCGGCACGTTCGGACCCAATGCGCTCGACAAGACGTTCGGGCCACAACTGGTTTACGTGAAGGCGCCGGGCAAGGACCAGGGCCAGAACCTGCCGCCGAGCGAAGGCCTGCAATTCTTCGGACATATCGCAATCGACGGCGCCAGCCAGCAGATGACGGTAACGCTGAAGGATGTCGACGACCGCGCGCTTTGGGCAAAAACGATCGACCCGCTATTCGGCTAGCGAGCGCGAAATACCGCCAAAAACAGGCCTCGCCTCGCTATCGCCGGGTTTACCTTGCCGGTGCATCTGGCCGATCAGCAGTTGCATCTCGGCTGCGCGTGACTATATTGCGCCGCAACAAAGTTCGCGGGCCCCTTCGGGCCCGCGCTTGGTTTCAGGAACTCCGATGGATCTTCGCAACGTCGCCATTATCGCGCATGTCGACCATGGCAAAACCACCCTGGTCGACCGCTTGCTGCAGCAATCCGGCGCGTATCGTGAGAACCAGCGCGTAATCGAACGCGCCATGGATTCCAACGACCTCGAACGCGAGCGTGGCATTACCATCCTGGCCAAGGCCGCTTCGGTTGTCTGGAACGGTACCCGCATCAACATCGTGGATACGCCTGGCCACGCCGATTTCGGCGGCGAGGTCGAACGCATTCTCAATATGGTCGATGGCGCATTAGTGCTGGTCGACGCCGCCGAGGGTCCGCTGCCGCAAACCAAGTTCGTGGTGTCGAAGGCGCTCAAGATGGGCCTCAAGCCCATCGTGGTCATCAACAAAGTTGACCGCGCCGACGCGCGCGCCGTGCAAGTGGTCAATGAAGTGTTCGATCTCTTTGCCGCGCTCGATGCAACCGATGAACAACTCGACTTCCCGATTCTCTACGGTTCGGCCAAGCAAGGCTGGATGGCGACCAGCCTGGAGGGATCCCATGACGACGGCATGAAGCCGTTGTTCGATCTCATCCTCAAGCATGTCAAACCACCGGTGGTCGAAAGCGGGCCATTCCGGCTGCTCGGGACCATTCTGGAGGCCAACCCCTATCTCGGCCGTATCGTTACCGGCCGCATCACGTCGGGAACTGCAAAACCCAACCTGCCGGTGAAGGTGCTGGACCACGATGGCAAGCTGATCGAGACCGGCCGCATCACAAAGTTGCTGGCGTTCCGTGGACTCGAACGCGTGCCGGTTGAAGAAGCCGACGCGGGCGACATCGTCGCCATCGCCGGACTGCCGGAAGCAACCGTCGCAATGACGATTTGCGATCCATCGGTGGAAACGCCGCTGCCGGCCCAGCCGATCGATCCGCCCACGCTGGCCATGATTTTCCGCGTCAACGATTCCCCGCTCGCCGGCACCGAAGGCGACAAGGTCACCGGCCGCATGATCCGCGACCGCCTGCTGCGCGAAGCAGAAGGAAACGTGGCGCTGCGCGTACGCGAATCCGACGAAAAAGATTCCATGGAAGTTGCCGGACGCGGCGAATTACAGCTCGGCATCCTGATCGAGACCATGCGACGCGAAGGCTTCGAGCTGTCTGTGTCGCGCCCGAAGGTCTTGCTGAAGGAAGACCCTGCAACCGGCGAAACGCTGGAGCCGATCGAGGAAGTCGTCATCGACCTCGACGAGGAGCATTCCGGCATCGTCGTGCAGAAGATGGCCGAGCGCAAAGCCGACATGATGGAGATGAGGCCGTCCGGCGGCGGCCGCCTGCGCCTGGTCTTTTATGCGCCGACCCGTGGCCTCATCGGCTACCAGGGCGAATTGCTCACCGACACGCGCGGCACGGCGATCATGAACCGGCTGTTCCACGCCTATGCGCCTCACAAGGGGCCGATCCAGGGCCGGCGTAACGGCGTCCTGATATCCAACGACAAGGGCGACGCGGTTGCTTACGCGCTCTGGAATCTGGAAGACCGCGGCCCGATGATGATCGAGCCCGGCTGGAAAGTTTACAACGGCATGATCGTGGGCGAGCACACGCGCGACAACGATCTCATCGTCAACGTACTCAAGGGCAAGAAGCTTACCAACATCCGCACCACCTCCAAGGACGAGGCGGTACGTCTCACCCCGCCGATCCGCATGACGCTGGAAAAGGCGCTGGCCTATATCGAGGATGACGAGCTGGTCGAGGTCACGCCGAAGTCGATCCGCCTGCGAAAAAAACTGCTCGACGAGAACGACCGCAAAAAAGCCGACCGCGTGAAGGAAGCCGAACCGGTCTGAGACCGGGGGTGCATATCCCTGTTTTTCGTTTGCTGCGGTGCAGATGATTCGAATCAGGTTGTCGAATCAGCAGTCGGCACGCGTCGGCAACCGGACGGACCTCATCCTGTAGCCCTGGTACCGGACGCCAGTTTGCATCGCCGTTTGATGTTTCAACCATCATTTTCCGCTACCGCTGCTGGATATCTGCCAACGTGTGACCAGTAATCCACACCGTTAACCCATCATTTACGATAGGGCTTGAAGGCCGCAAAGTTCGTTGCTTCTATCGCGAAATGAGCACGACCCTCATAGAGATTCGTCGCGCCAAGTCAGCAGACGCACTGGACGTCGCCGAGACGCATGATGAGGCGTGGCGCGCGGCCTATCAGGGCATCATCCCCGGCAACGAGCTCGACAAGCTGATCAACCGCCGCGGTCCGGACTGGTGGGATTCGGCTATCCGCAAAGGCAGCCGTATCACCATCCTTCAATTCGGCGACCGCATTGCCGGCTACGCCAACTATGGGCGCAACCGCGCGCGCAGCCTGTTTTATGACGGCGAGATTTACGAGATTTATCTGCGGCCGGAATTCCAAGGTCTGGGTTTTGGGCGCCGCTTGTTTTCCGCCGCGCGCAAGGATCTCAACCAGAGCGGCCTTAAGAGCATGGTCGTGTGGGCGCTGTCCGACAACGAGCCGGCAATGGAATTTTATCGCGCGCTCGGTGGCCGCGCGGTCGCGCGATCCTCGGAACGCTTTGGCAGCAAGACGCTCGATAAAGTCGCCTACGCCTGGCAGGCCTGATCACAGGCTCGGTGCCGGCAGCCCCTTCTGCGCACATGCGGCGCGCAGCGTATTCAGCAGCAAGCACGCGATCGTCATCGGGCCGACGCCGCCCGGAACCGGCGTAATTGCGCCTGCGGTTTTCGACGCTTCGACGAAATCGACGTCACCGACAATGCGCGACTTGCCGCCCTCGCCCGCTACGCGGTTGATGCCGACGTCGATGACCGTAGCGCCCGGTTTGATCCAGTCGCCGCGAACCATTTCCGGCCGCCCGAGAGCTGCGACGAGCAGATCGGCGCGCCGGCAAACACCCTCAAGGTCGTTCGTCTTGGAATGGGCAATGGTCACCGTCGCATTTTCGGCCAGCAACAACTGAGCGACCGGCTTGCCGACGATGTTGGACCGGCCAATCACAACCGCTTCGAGTCCGGCGAGCGATGAATGCACAGTCTTGGCCAGGCGCACGCAGCCCAACGGCGTGCATGGAACTAGCGCGGGCAAGCCGCTGGCCAGGCGCCCGACATTGAGCGGATGGAAGCCATCCACATCCTTGGCGGGATCGATGGCCGCAATAACTTTTTGCGTGTCGATTTGCTTTGGCAACGGCAACTGCACAAGGATGCCGTTCACTTGCCCGTCGTTATTCAGCTTGCCAATAAGATCGATAAGTTCCGCTTCACTGGCCGTCGCGGGAAGCCTGCGGTCGAAGGCTTGCATGCCTGACTCCGCAACGGCCTTGGATTTGTTGCGGACATAGACTTCGCTCGCAGGGTTTTCGCCGACGAGGACGACGGCGAGGCCCGGCACGACGCCGCGGTCGCGACGCAGGCGGTGGACGGTATCCGTCACCTTGCCGCGCAGGTCCGCAGAGATTGTCTTGCCGTCGATAATACGTGCAGTCATGGTCCGCCCGCCGGCTTCACCCAGAAGCCTTAGCGCGGTATCGCGATTTTCTCCAGCGCCGCGATCACTGTTGGGCCATGGCCCGAAATGGCGAGCCGCTTGAGACGGGCGGTGGCGCCCGCAACGAGCGTTACATCGCGCGATGGGACGCCTACAGCCTTTGCAATCAGGCGGATGAGGGCTTCATTGGCTTCGCCTTCCGCCGGCAGCGCGCGCACCCGCACAGCCAGTACGGCTCGCCCATCTGCGAGCTTTTCGACGCCTTCGATGGCGTCGCGTCCGCCCTTCGGCGTCAACCGTACCGCCAACACGCCGCCGCCCGGCGCGAGCGACCAGGGAACGGCCGCCATTCGTTAAAACACGTTGGGATAGATGTAGCGGATGATAACGTTTTCGAGGAACAGGATGAGCAAAATCAGGATCACCGGCGACACGTCAATTCCGCCAAGGTTCGGCAGCATTGAGCGTATCGGGCGCAACACGGGCTCGGTAATGCGATAAAGAAAATCAGCGACCATTGCCACCACCTGGTTACGGGTGTTGACCACGCTGAAGGCGATCAACCAGGACAGCACGGCGGCGGCGATCAGGAGCCAGATGTAAATCTGGAGTATCAGAAGAATTATATCGAGTAGCGCGCGCATGAGTTTTCGCCTGTTCGTAAACCGGGCGCAAAGTAGCGGGTCGAGTGGCCCCGAACAAGCCGACCGCGGGCCGCGTCCCCGCATCCTTGACAGGGCAAACACCGGGTCCTAAATGGCGCCCACTCGCCGCAATTTTAGCGTAACGACGTTTGTCGTTACCTTTTGGCGGGGCCGTAGCTCAGTTGGGAGAGCGCCTCGTTCGCAATGAGGAGGTCAGGGGTTCAAATCCCCTCGGCTCCACCAGCCTTCGCTCGCTTCGCGAGCTACGGCTCGGCAAGCCATCCCTACCTCTCGGGCGAAGCGAGCGAAGGCTGCCGCGCCGTTGCGCGTAGAGCGAAGGCGGGCTCAATATTTTTTATATTGACCAGTCCTCGCCTGTCTTGGTCCGGGTATCGATGGCGGCAATCTCGATCGGGATGAGGATTTCACAGCGCAATCCTTCTGGCGCGAAAGCGAGGCGGGCGCTTCCACCAAGCTCGGCGGCGATGCTGCCTTCAATCAGCTTGGAGCCAAAACCGCGCTGCGTTGGCGTGGCGACCGAAGGACCGCCCTGCTCCTGCCAGTCGATGCGCAGCATCAGATGGTTGTTTGCAGCACGCGCCGGACGCCAATGAATTTCGATGCGGCCGCCGGGCACCGACAGCGCGCCATATTTTGCGGCATTGGTTGTGAGCTCGTGCACCGCCATTGCCAAAGTCAGTACCGCGCGCGGCCGCAGCACGACGTCTTCGCCGCGCAGGACGACGCGGTCGACCCCGGCGTAGGGCGCCAAGCTTCCCGACAGCAGTTCACGCAGATCGGCGCTTTCCCAATGATGAATCGTGAGCTGGTCATGTGCCTTGGAAAGCGCGATTAAACGTCCTTCAAATCCCTCGCGGAATGCCGCCGGCGTATGCGCGCTTCGCGCCGTCTGCGAGGCCAATGATTGTACGGTGGCCAGCGTGTTTTTCACGCGGTGGTTCAATTCATCCATCAACAATTTCTGCCGCTGCTCAGCCGCCTTGCGTTCGCTGATGTCCTGCACCACGCGAACGACGTAAAGCAGCCGGTTGCCGGCATCGCGTACAGGCGAGGAGCGCACCGAGAGCCAGATGACGCGCCCATCCTTGCGGATGAAACGCTTTTCGACCGAATAGAAATCGAGCTCGCCGCCGACCTGTTTGCGAAATCCTTCGCGATCGGGATCGGCATCGTCAGGATGGGTGTAACGAAACAATCTCGACGCCAGAAGCTCTTCGCGACTGTAGCCGGTGATCGCACAAATCGCTTCATTGACACGCAGGAATTGGCCGTCAGGCGCGATTTCCGAGATCCCGATCGAAGCATGCTCGTACGTCGCCGCCAGGCGCTGCTCCTGCTCGCGGGCGTGCAGTCGGGAGCGCTCGAGTGCGACGTCCATGCGCTTGCGCTCGGTGATATCGAGAAAACAGTTCACCGCACCGACAAGCTCGCCCTTCGCGTTGCGCAGCGGATCGATGTTGACTGACACGATCAGGCGCGTGCCGTCGGCATGCTCAACGATACGCTCGACATCTCGCACCGGCGGGCCGCCCGCCAAAACCTCGGACACCATCGATCGTGCGACGGGCGTGCCGTCCAATTCAAAAAAACGCGCGCTTTCCCTGAACTGGTCATGCGTTTGTCCGGGATCCGGGGCGCCACCCCAGACGGCGACGGCATGACGGTTGTACTGTAGAATCGTACCTTTCGCGTCGCAGATAAAAGTGGCAATCGGCAGAAGTTCGAGAATGCCATCCGACGCCCGCAATATTGTGCCTAATGGCGTTGGCCGCGTGGCGGACGGGCTACGGTCGTCCGAGTCAAGCATCCGCACGTCCTCGTGTGGCCATCAATCCCCAAAACCCGCTGCAACGATCAGGCTGGACGGTGATTTGTCAATGGCGCTCGCGCGCAGGAAGCCCCAATCAGGACGCACCTTGGGTCGTTTGATTGACCGGCGCACGACCAATCCAGTGGTCGATGAATGCGGCCAGCCAATTGCGCGAAGCCAAATCGTGCACGGCGCGGTCGGCGATGTGCTCGTGGCGTTGCTTGGCACCAGGCAGCTCCATTCGGTGCGCGCCGCGAACAAGCCATCGATACATCATGGCGTGCGTAACTTCCGGATGAAACTGCAGCGCATAGCCGGTGCCATACCGAAACGCCTGAATCGAGAAAGCGTCGCCTTCGGCCAGAAGCTCACCACCCGACGGCAGCTCGAAGCCTTCGCGATGCCATTGATAGACATGATCCGGCCATTCAGCACACACTTTCCGTCCAGCGTCAGTCGGACGAATTGGATAATAACCGACCTCGGCATGACCCTTCGGATGCGGGAAGACGCTAGCGCCGAGATGTCGCGCCATCATTTGCGCGCCGAGGCAGATACCGAGATATGGTTTCTTGTCGCGGAGCGGCACGCCGATCCAGTCGATCTCGCGATGCACGAACTCTTCATTGTCGTTGGCACTTTGCGGACCGCCAAAAATCGCGGCACCTGCATGATCATCCATCGTGTCCGGGAGCGGATCGCCAAATCGCGGACGCCGGATATCGAGCGGATAGCCAAGCTTTGCCAGCGTCTGACCGACGCGGCCGGGCGACGAATGCTCCTGGTGCAGAATGAGAAGGACGGGTTTCAACATATTTCAAATGGCGATTCATCGCGCAAACGCGAAGCTGACTAGTAACCGCTCCAACGAGGTTTGCAAATATGGTGGGCGGGACGCGGCTATGTCTGCCGCGCGGGCCTGCGCCGCGCTTGCCGGGCTTCCGCTGCACGCAGAATGAGGCTGCGCGGGACCAGGCGTATCAGTACGGTAATCAGCTTGTTAAGGAAGCCCGGCACAATCGTCCGATGGCCTCCCATCAGCCCACGATAGCCCGCTTCCGCCACATCGTCCGCCGACTGGGTCAAGACGCTCGGCGCCAGGGTACCGCCGCTGACTCCCGCCCGGGCGGCAAATTCCGTCGGCACCGGACCCGGGCACAGCACGGCGACCCGTACGCCACGCGGCTTGAGTTCATTGTGCAGCGCCTCGGAGAATGACAGCACATAGGCCTTGGTGGCGTAGTAGACCGCCATCCCGGGACCGGGCAGAAAGCCGGCCATCGAGCCAACATTGAGCAGGCCGCCGCGATGCCGCGCCAGGCTGTCGACGAAGGCAAGCGACAACTCGGTCAGCACACGCACGTTGAGATCGATCATTTGCAGCTGTTCGTCGCGGTCGAGTGAACTGGCCGAGCCGACCAAGCCAAAGCCGGCATTGTTGACGACAAATTGTGGCTCGGCACCCTGCGCCGTCAACGCGTCACCGATCTGCCGTGCCGCGCCGGGGCTCAATAGATCGGCGACGATCACAATTGGCCGGCGTGCGCCGCCTGCCGCGATTTCGTCGGCGAGCGCATGCAAGCGCTCTTCTCGCCGGGCAACCAGCGCCAGTTCATGGCCATGACGCGCGAACACGCGCGCGAGCGCCACGCCGATCCCGGCTGATGCTCCGGTAATCACTGTCACTGGCCGCAGTTGGCTCATTTCCTGTTGATCTCCTAATGCAATCGGCCGCCCTTTATCCGGGCGGCCGACTATATCGCAAGATAGGCGCGGCTAGGCGACCTTGGGATCCAGTCCTTCCAGTGAGCGTTTTGCCGGCTCAACACCCCAGAAGAAGACCGCGATGATCTGCACGGTAACGAGGCCTATCATCAGCCAGAGCACGCCTGGCAGCCCATAGTTCACCATCAAATAGCCGACCAAGAATGGCGAGGCCACTGTCGCGCCACGGCCGAGCGTGTTGCAGATGCCGTTCGCGCGCAGGCGGATCTCGGTCGGGAACAGTTCCGGCGTGTAGACGCCAAACAGCAACGCCGTCTGGATATAAATCGCCACGATCAGCACCGCGCCCACGCTCAGCACGATGACCGGATCGGACCCAGCGTTGAAGCGTGCATAGGTCCAGCCGAACACGATGGTGAGGACCGACCCGAGGATAATGCTCCACCGCCGCCCGATCGTATCGGAGAGATAAGCGCCGCATGCGCACCCCACCAGCGACGCGGCGGCCAGCACGACGGTGTAGCCGAGCGAGTTGGTGATGGTGAGACCTTGCCGCAGGAAGAATTGCGGCAGGAAAATCACGAAGCCGAAGATCAGCGTGTTGATGGTGATCAGTAGCCAGCAACCGACGAGCAACCGTTGCAGAATTGGAGGCCTGAACATTGACGCGGCGGTAAGCTGTGGAGTCGGCGCGGTGATCGCCGACGCCGGAAGCGATCCCGCGGTGGCGGTCACTTCTTTTTCAATCGTCTGCATCAGGGCTTCCGCTTCAGCGGTGCGGCCCTGTGCTTCAAGCCAGCGCGGTGACTCCGGCAAATTCTTGCGCAGATACCAGACGATCAGCGAGCCTATTCCCGCGATGATGAACATCGGGCGCCATCCCCAGGTCGGGATGATCAGGTATCCAAGAATCGCTGTGACCGGAAATCCGCAAACCGTCAAAAACGCCATGAAGGCGAGCCATCGACCGCGCGTTTTCGGTGGCACAAATTCGGTCAGCGTCGAATACCCGACGACGATTTCGGCACCGAGACCGAGTCCCTGCACGAAACGACAGATGATCAACTGGTTCATGTCCTGCGCAAACGCAGCGGCGATCGAGGCGAGGCCAAACACCAGAAGATTGATTTGATATGTGAAGCGGCGACCAAACTTGTCGCCGACGAAACCTGTGACAAACGAACCGATCGTCATGCCGACGAAGGTCAGTGAGAGGAATTGCAGGTTCTGCGGCAGCGTGGAAAATTTGGTTTGGATAGTTGATGCCAGAACACCACCGGCGACATACAGGTCATAACCGTCAAAAAACATGCCGGCGCCGACCAGCCAGAAAATACGATAGTGAAATGATGAAATCGGGAGCCGGTCGAGACGTGCGCCGGCATTCACTGCAGTAGCCATTGGTTCCTCCCCCTGGGGACCGAAGTTTATGACCGGTCTACGCCGGTTCGCGCACGATGGTAATCGAGACGGCGCACAGGCGCCATGGCCTTGCAAGGCACGTGCGAAATTTCGCAGGGCCAGTCGATAAACAACCGATTGGGAGATTTAGTCCACGGGCGCGGCGGTTTGCCGGGCCAACACACTATCGTCGAGGCCTATTGGATGGCCTTGCCTTTGCGATAGCTCTCCTCCAGGAGACGAATATTGTTCTGCACGTATTTATTGGTGGGGTCTTTTCTCTGAGCGACGGCCAGCGTGGCATGCGCGCGTTTGTAGTCGCCGCGCAGCATATAGGAGTAGCCCTGGTTATTGAGAATCGTGACCGTCGGGCCGACGATGCCGATCGCCTGGGCATAGGCGCGGTCGGCGAGATCAAAGCGGCGCAGGCGATCATAGGAGGCGGCAAGGCCGAGCCATGCCTCCGCGTCGCGCGGATGCTTTTCGACTGCGGCGCGGAAATGTTTTTCGGCAAGACCGAAATCATTCGCGCGGTAATGTTTTTTGCCCAGACTCAATTCATCGTTCGGATCGCTGCCGAGCAGGCCCGGCTCGGCAGCCGTTGGAACGCCCAACGGCGGCGGCACGGAACCAGTGGATTCAACGGCTGGCGGCGGCGCCGATGTTTCGACAACCTGCTGCGGTGTGGATGTGTCAGCAGACGCCTGGGCATCGGTCGCCTGCTGTGGCGCGGATGCGGTGGCGGTTCCCGTTTTCGATTTCAGGAAGTCCGAAAAATTATTGGCGGTGCTGCATCCCGCCAACCACAGACCCGTCATGGCGATGAGTGAAACTCGGGCAATTCCAATAGCCATGTCAAAGCCTTGCGGAAACGCCCGGTATCGGGACGCCGTCAGGCTAGGGGAGGATGGTTAAGAAAATCTTCACCCTGTCGGCGCCGGCGGCATTTCTGGCGCCATAGGCCAAATATCGGCTGGTTTAGGGCCGCGAGAGCCCCGTCAAAAATAGCCGCCCACATGCAGCTTGACGATGACTGGCAGCAGAATGACGACGAAGATGACGGGGAAGATACAGACCATCATTGGCACCGCCAGCTTGGCCGGCAGGGCATAGGCCTTTTCCTCGGCGGTCGAGAGCCGCTTGTGGCGCATGTCATCGCTGTAGACGCGCATCGCGTCCGTGATGCTGGAGCCGAGGTCGATCGACTGATTGATCAGGGTCGCAAAGGCACGTGATTCTTCCAAAGCGAGGCGGTCGGAAAAATGCTCGAGCGCTTCCTTGAGCGGACGGCCTGCGCGGATTTCAAGATTCGTCAAATGAATGTTGGCGGAGAGCGAAGGATAAGTCTGCCCCAGCTCGCGCCCAACCCGTTCCAACGAGGCCTCCATCGACAATCCAGAGTCCGCGCACACGACAAGCAGATCCATGAAATCCGGGAAACCCGAGCGGTGCTCGAGCTTGCGGGCAGAAATCCGTTTGTCGACGTAGACGCTCGGACCGACATAGCCGGCTACGCCGCCGGCCATGACCAGCATCCAGAGGAACGAGCTTGTTGTGGTGGGCCGTAGAATCGGCAGGAATATGAAAACAGCAATGGCCAGACCAATCGCCAAAGCCGTGCGCGCAATGAAGAAGAAGGCCACCGCGCGAGGATCATAGATACCGGCCTGGATCAGACGTCGACGCAGCACCTTCATGTGCTCGCCGTTGCTCTCGCCGTAGTGCTTGGTCGTGTATTCGATCAGCTTGCTGACGGTCTTGGCGCTGGAATTCTGCAGTGAGCGCGAGCTCCCCCTGCGTTCCTGATCATCCATGATACGCGAGGTACGCTTTTTGACCGCGCCGCGTATGCGCACGGCCGCCATCAACGAGAACGCCAGTGTTCCGGCCGCGAGGAATACCAGCAGCGCCATCAGCATGGTGCTGCTGTCACGGAACGCATTGCTGAATACCGAGCTGATGCTGTCCATGGTCAGATCCTGAAGTTGACCATGCGGTACATGATGAAATTACCGACGCCCATCCAGCACGCCGCGAGCCCAAGTCCGATCTTGGTCATGTCCTGGTCCCAAACGGCGCCGTAGAAATTCGGCACCAGAAACTGGATGACCAAGAACATGCCTATCGGCAGCGACGACAGGATCAGCGCCGATGCGCGGCCTTCCGCGGCCAGCGCGCGAATCTTACGGCGCATCTTGAACCGCTGGCGGATCACGGAAGAAAGGTTTTCGAGAATTTCACCAAGGTTACCGCCGGTCGAGCGCTGAATAGCGACCGCGGTCACAAACAGAGGCAGGTCGTCGGTGCCAACTCGGAAATACAGGTTGCGCATCGCGGCTTCCAGATCGGAGCCGTATGTGAGCTCGTCGGAAACGATGCCGAACTCGGTGCCGATCGGGTCTGTCATTTCCCGTCCCACCATGGTGATGGCGATCGGCACCGGATGGCCGGCCCGCAAGGACCGCACAATAATGTCGATGCCGTCGGGAAACTGGGAGCTGAATTTTTTCTGCCGGCGGCCGCGCAAGATCCTCAGAATGAGCGGCGGCAGCACGATGCCGCAAAACAGAGCGGCGATCACGGCGTAACCCATGTTGCCCTTGAGCGTGAGCACCGCCATGAAGACCGCGACCACGCCAATCGCGACGACCAGAACCAACCGGCCTAGTCCGATCGTCAGTCCCGATTGCAGCAGCAGCTGGTTGAGATTGATGAGTGGCAATCGATAGTCACCGCCGCTGGTCAGACCACGTTCGCGGCGCAGCTGCACGAGCACGCTTTCGCGGTCGGTCTTGTTGTCCATCACCTTGAGACGGCGATTGATGTTCTTGCGATAGGACGCATTGTTGTAGACGAGCAAATAGATGCCTTCGGCGAACATCGCTGCCGAAAGGCCGATCAGCGCATAAAACAGGTAGATTGAATTGAAATCGAACATGGCCGGTCAGAGCGGCTGCGAGGGATCGAAATAGCTGCCGGGAATCTTGATCCCCTGGTTGGCGAGATGCGCGAGGAAGCGCGGACGCACGCCAGTGGCCTGGTAATGTCCCTGCACGGTGCCGTCAGGCGCGGTACCGGTGCGGACATATTTAAAGATTTCCTGCATCTGGATGATGTCACCTTCGAGTCCCGTGACTTCGGCGATCGATGTGACTTTGCGCTTGCCGTCCGACTGACGTTGAAGCTGCACGATCAGCTGAATGGCGTTGGCGATCTGGCTGCGGATCGAGGCGACCGTCATCGGCAGGCCGGCCATGCCGATCATCTGCTCAAGACGTGAAATCGCGTCGCGCGGCGTGTTGGCGTGAATTGTCGCCATCGAACCTTCGTGACCGGTGTTCATTGCCTGCAACATGTCGAAGGCTTCTTCGCCACGGCACTCGCCGAGGATGATGCGGTCAGGTCGCATTCGCAGGGCGTTCTTCACCAGCTCGCGCTGGCGAATCTCGCCCTTGCCCTCGATGCTCGGCGGGCGTGTCTCCATGCGGCCGACGTGCGGCTGTTGCAGCTGCAATTCGGCGGCGTCTTCGATCGTGAGCAGGCGCTCCTTTTCGGAAATGAACGCCGACAGCGCGTTGAGCATAGTTGTCTTGCCGGAACCGGTACCACCGGAAATGATCGTGGTGACGCGGGCTTTCACGGCGGCGGCCAGCACTTCCGCCATCGGCGGGCGCAGCGCACCGACCTCGACCAGCTTGGTAAGGTTGAAAGGCTTCTTGGAGAATTTACGAATCGAGACGAGCGGGCCATCGACGCCGATCGGCCGCACCGCCACGTTCACACGCGAACCATCCTGCAAGCGCGCATCGCAGAGCGGGTGGGATTCATCGACCCGGCGGCCAACCGCGGAGACGATCTTGTTGATGATGCGCAAAAGATGCTGCTCGTCCTTGAATCGCACGGACAGCGGCTCAAGCACGCCGTGACGTTCCACGTAGACGCATTCGTGACCGTTGATCAGGATATCGTTGATGCTCGGATCCTTGAGCAATGGCTCGAGCGGACCCAGGCCCGTCATCTCATCGAGGATCTCCGAGACGAAGTCCGCAAGCTCCTGTGTATTCAGAGGCAGGCGCTCGACCAGCACATATTGCGCAACGAGCTGCTGCACGTGCTTGCGCAATTCTTCTTCCGGCACTTTATCGAGCGCGGAAAGATTGATCTCTTCGATCAGCCGGCGGTGCAGACGCACTTTGGCGTCGAGCAACTTGTCGCTGAGCAATGTATTTTCGGACGGCTGGGCCGCCGCGGCCGGCTGCTCGCCCATCTCGGGGAACACCGTCCATGTCACGCCTTCGAGCGCGGTGGGCGTCGGTTCTTCGGGCACCGGCAGTTCCGGTGCTGCAGCACGTCGGACAGTAAATCGGCCGGCCATTTTAGCCACCTACCACGGAGAGCTTGAGTTTCTTCATGAGTGCCATGGGCTGGCCATCGGCCGCTGTCTTGGCCGCAGGCGCGTCCAGCACCAGTTTCTTGAGCTCCGCCGTAATCTTGTTGCCGGGCTTGACCTCATCGAGCGGAACGCCGCGATCGATCGCTTCACGAACGAGCGCGTAGTCATTGGGAATTGCACTCAGGAACGCATCGCCCAGCGTGTGCGCAAGATCACCGCGGCGCAGACCGGAATCAAACATTTTCTGGCTGAAACGATTGACGATGACCCGTGGGTTTGGTCCCTCGCCCAGCCGCTCATTGATTGCCGCCACCAATTGTTTCGCGTGACGAAGCCCCGGCACCGTGGTTTCGCTGACGATGAAAAGCTTGTTCGAGCCGAGCAGCACGCTGTCGGTCCACGAGAACCAGGTGCGCGGCATATCGAATACAACATATTCGAAATTGCTCGAGACGAGGTCGAGCAGGCGCGTCACCACGTCGGGATCGAACGAACGCATTTCCGCCGGCCGGTTGGGCGCAGCGACAACGGCGAGGCCTGAGGCGTGATACGAAAGCATGACCTCCAGCAATTGGCGGTCGAGACGATCCGGGCGCGGTTCGATCTCCGCCAGATTGAGGCGCGGTTCCAGGTCCAGATAGTCGGCGACCGAGCCATGTTGAAAGTCGAGATCGACCAGGCACGTCGAGGGGCGCGCGCGCGGGCCGCCGCTGTTAAGCAGAATCATGGCGCTCTGCACGGCGAGCGTCGTCACGCCGGCGCCGCCGACAGCCGGCAGGAATGTGTAGATCTTGGCTTCGGTCGGCTCGGCAGCGCCACCAGGGCCCTTGGCAACGCGTGCGCAAGCGCGAACCAGGTCGATCGGTTCAACCGGCTTCACCAGGAAGTCAGCGATCCTCATCTGCAACAAGGTACGCGCGGTGTTTTCGTCAAAGGCTTGCGTGACCGCGATAACCGGCGGCCAGGTACCGACTCGCGCCATCAGCCGCGCGAGCGCGGCCATTTCATCGGCACGGCCGGCGTCGAGATCGACCACGATGACGGTGGCATCAGTGATATCGAACGTGTCGCCTTGCTCGGCGAGACGGCCCGAGACCACGGCGAGTTCGATCGCGGACGATGCGCCAAATGTTGCACGGACAGAACGATCGAACTCCGCGTCGGCGGTGAGCACCGCCACGCGGGTTCGGTTCGTGCTGGAATTACGTCCAATGCGCATGGTGCAATTGCCCGAGGTTTATTTCACCGCCGCAGCCGGCGCTGTTACAGGAGTTCCGACCGGCCCCGCGCTGTTCTGCCCACCACCACCACCGCCGTCCGTGTAACTGCCGGACGTGCCAATTCCGCGCGGCGGAATGACACGGTTGGTGCGGTAGCGCTCGACGGCCGTTTCCATCTTCTGGCCGTTGAACGCGAGGTTGCGGTTGGCGCTGGCGACCGGCCACGGATCAACCGTATGCGTCACGATATTGGTCGCGACCGCGTTGCCACCCGAAAGCGCGACCGAGTCGCGGCGATCGAGATATTCCGAGCAGCCGCCAAGGACGGCAAACAAGCCGGCAAGCGCGACGGTGCGCATAACCTTACTGAATTGCCGCATTGGATTCCCCCTTCGGCATGTCGAGCATGTGACCGGTGAACGGACGATCGCCGGCGACCGCGATACGCGCCGTAACGGGCGTAAGCTTGCGTGCCTCTTCCCGCGTGACTTCCATTTTTCCAAGCAGGAAGAAGTCGGTATCGTTCGGCGGCAAGGTATCGTCGGTCGGCGCCTTGATCTCATCGCCGGGCCGCGCCGGACGCACGAGGCGCGGCGTGACAATGATGGCGAGGTCGGTTTCGTTTTTCTGATAGGACTTGCTGGAGAACAACGCGCCCAGCACCGGCACGCTGCCGAGCCATGGCAACTGCTCGATGGAGTTCTTGTTGTCGTTTTGCAGCAAGCCGCCGATCACGAAGCTCTGTCCATCCGTCAGTTCGACGGTGGTGGACGCGCGACGCACGATCAGCGCGGGCACCGAGACGCCATTGCTTACCGAGACCGTATGCGTGGTGTCGATCTGGCTCACTTCCGGCTCGATCTTCAGATTGATCAAGCCACGGCCGAGCACCGTCGGCGTGAAGGCCAGGCCAACGCCGTACTTCTTGTAGTCGACGGTCACCTGGCCAAACGAGCCGGACACCGGGATCGGATATTCGCCGCCAGCCAGGAAGCTCGCAGTGTCACCTGAAAGCGCAACCAGGTTCGGTTCCGCCAGGCTGCGAGCGATGCCCTTCTCTTCGAGCGCATTGATCATCACGTCGGTCGTCATTCCACTCGCCGCGATGCGGCCAACAAGAAAACCGAACGGTGAAGAGTTGGAAATGACGCCCGCCGCCGTTTCGCCGGCAATTGTGGCTGCCGTCAGCGGCAGATTGTTTGCCGACACGCGGTTACCGATATTGGTGATGGTGCTGCTGCCGAAACGGTTCCACTGCACGCCCAATTCGCGGCTGGCAGTGCGCGAAATCTCGATAAAACGCACTTCCAGCAATACCTGCTGCGGCGACATCACCGAAACCGTGTTGATGATTTCGGGGCCGAATTGCCGCGCGATTGTCACCGCCTTGTCGAGAGTGGCAGCATCCGCGACCTCACCCGACAGCATGATACGGCCGTTGACGCTCGAAGCCTGGATTCGCGACCCCGGGAAACGCCGTAGCAGCTCGTTGCTCAGCCGCGTGATGTCGTAAGACACCTCGATATCGAAAATGCCGACAAGCTTTTTCCCTTCGGCATAAACCGAAACGCGTGTCGTACCGATCTTCTTTCCGAGGATCGACAACGCGTGATCGGTCAGCGGATTGACGTCGGCAACTTCCGGATCGCCAACCGTGATGTCGACGAAGCTCGTATCGGTGTGCACGTCCTGCGACTTGCCGATCGGAACAAGCACCATAGCCGTGCGATTGTTGCCGCTGATCTGGATCAGCTTCGCCGATGTCTGCGCTGTCTGCGCATAGGCATCGCCGATCATCCCCAGGATCGATGCGGCCATAGCGATGACCAGAGCGATCGCAAGGTCGCGCAGCCAATTGCCACGCTTGGTGGCCCTGTCCTCAACGCGCCAGCGGAAGCCGACGCCGATTTCATTGTGATTTTTCACGACACACTCCCCACCCCTTTAATGATCCCAAGCCTGGAGTCACCAGGCGGCTCGCCTCCGCTCCGTATCGGCCGAGGCCCCATCATGTCCCTCGACCGGCACGGTGTAGTCCTGTTTGGCCGACGCGCGCGTCACCACCACAGTTGTGGTGGCGGACTTGTCGCCGGCCGGTTCATTGGTCCCCAAATCGTTGAGCGTGACCTTGCGCGTCTTTGTCTCGGCGGTTTCGCCGGCCTTGCGCAGCAGCAGCGAGAGGCTGCCGACGGAAGACGCGAGCCACAATTTCTGAGCTTCGATGGTATCGACTTCCAGAGTTACCGATTTCGCGACCGTCGCTTTGGCGGCGCGATCATCGGCGATCTGATCAACCGCGAGCACGCGGGTATTCTGCAGCACGACCTGCGTCGTGGCCGATCCCTTTTCGAGCTGTCGCGTCAGCACGATGTCGACATGATCGCCTGGCAGCACAAAGCCGCCGACGCCTTCAACGTCGTTGACGCGGATTGTCACAGCCTTCATGCCTGGCTTGACGAGCGCGGACAGCGTCGCACGCTGGCCAGCGCCGGTGATCTTGAGAGCGAGCACGGGTTCGTTGGCTTCGATCGCGGCCAGCACAACGCGGCGGCCGCCCGACATGATGTCATTGATCTTTGCGAAAGCACCCGCCGGCAGCGAGTCAGACGGCCACGGCGCTTCCTGCAACATGGATGCATTGAGCTCGGTGCCGAAGCGCAGCGGCTGCTTGGCGACGACGACCGTTTGCGACGCCACCTGCGTCTGCTTCGGTGCATTCCTCGCCTGCATGCTCGCCTGGTTGTTGAGCCAGACCTGGGCGATGAACACAGCGAGCAAGCCGAACACGACGGCAAACCCGATCATGACAATGGTACTGGCACGCACGACAATGAGCCCCGTTTGACGCGACCGAAAACTTCCGCGGTCTGTTCAAACGAACACTAGGGGCGAGGAAGTATTGAATTACTAAAATCACTGTCGCAATTGTGCCTATGCTGAAGAGCCCATGAACTCGTAGCGTTTACGACACGTATCCGCTCTGCGATAAACTTTAGAGTAACCTTGCACGAAATTAACAATACTGATGCGAATGCTTGCCACGACAGTAATCAGCGGTTAAGCGTAAAGCGGGTGCGGATCTTCAAAAGGCCCAGCAAATACGGGGATGTTGCCCACGCTTCGGCGCGAACCTCGACGCGTTGGGAGATCGTCAAGACTAAGGCAGAGTTACCGAATTACGGCGGTCAGCGTTGCCCGTCCGGCGGTGTTGCGGCAACATGCCCTACCTGTCGCCAAGACCAACAAGGTCGCATCGAAGCCGATGCACCGATACTTTTTCGCCCGGGAGAAATCGCCAATGTCGAAACCTCGTATTAGCTATGTCGATCCTTCGACGATCAAGGATCCGGCAATGCTCGCCGAATTCGAACGCTGCGCGCGCGAGGGAACGCCGCGGCCGGAAAGCCAGGCCGTTCGCGCCCATGTGCCCGCGACCTTCTGGTCGTTTGCCAATACATGGCGCGACGTATTCAAGAACGGCGTCGCCGATCATAAGATCAAGGAGCTTTGCAGGATCTATGTGTCGCGTTCGGTGCTGTGTGAGTTCTGCGGCAATCAGCGTTCGATCAAGGCGGCAAAATCCGGCCTCAAGGAAGATGACTATTCCGACCTGATCAATTTCGAGAGCTCGTCACGTTATGATGAGCGCCAGAAGGCCGCGCTGGCGTACGCCGAGGCCATCACCTGGGACCTGCCTTCAACCGACGAATTATGGGACCGGCTGCACAAACACTTCAGTGAACCGGAGCTGGTCGAGATCGGCTACTTCGTCGCCATTACGATGGGTCAGCAACGCTGGCTACGCACACTTAACATCGAACATCACCAGGTTCTCGCCGGCACCGACGGCTCGATGGCGCCCGGCTTCGAGACACTCGACGCGCTCCAGCGTTCGAAACAGGCCGAAGATTATTGGGCCAAGATCAACAGCAAACCCTCAAAACAGGCAGCAGAGTGACAAGTCAAACGTCAGCAACACCCGCCATCCGTCCCGTCTCGCAGAACGCAAAAAGCGAGCCGCGCATCCGCGTCCGCGGCCTGGGCAAGCACTACGGTACCCTCGAAGTCTTCCGTAACATCGATTTTGACGTCGGTGAGCGCGAGATCGTCGCGATCGTCGGACCGTCGGGCTGCGGTAAGACCACGCTCCTGCGGTGCATCGACGGCCTGCTGCCGCACGACGCAGGCGAGATCAGGGTTGGCGCCGAACGTGTAACCGAACCGATTGCCGGCGTCGCCATGGTGTTCCAGCACTTCGGCCTGTTTCCCTGGAAAACCGTGTTCGAGAATGTCGCCTATGGCCTGCGGATGGCAGGCGCAACGAAGGCGGACATCGAACGCAAGGTGCCGGAATTTATCAAACTGGTCGGGCTGACCGGCTTCGAGAATGCATTTCCGTACCAGATGTCCGGCGGCATGCAGCAACGTTGCGGGCTAGCGCGCGCACTGGCCGTTGAGCCGAATGTCCTGCTGATGGACGAGCCCTTCGCGGCCGTGGACGCGCAGACTCGCGAAATTCTTCAGTTCGAACTGTTGCGCATCTGGGAGCAGCGACCGACTGCGATGGTTTTCGTCACGCATTCGATCGAGGAGGCGGTGCTGCTTGGACATCGCGTGATCGTGCTCAAGGGCCGGCCCTCGAGCATCCATGAAACGATCACGATCGATCTTCCGGAGCCGCGCACGCGCGAGACGCTACGGGAGCCGCGCTTTGCCGAACTGCGCGAACGGGTCTGGGGCACGCTGATGCGGGAGGCGCGGGAAGCCGAATTTGTTCTCGAACGTTAAAAAACTGAACAAGAAAACAATGAAGCCTACAGGGAGGATTCCATGATCCGCAGGACCATCACATTTGCGGCCAGCGGGATGCTGCTGGCAACCTTGCTGGCGAGCGTCCCGGCCTCGGCACAAGGCAAGAAAATCACTGTGGCAACGCCCGGCATTCCGCCGATTTTTTCGGTCATGATCGCCTACGTCGCCGAAAAACAGGGATTCTTCAAAAAGAACGGCGTTGAAGTCGAAATCAAGCCATTCGACAACGGCACCGCCGCGGCGCGCGCGGTGGTCGCCGGCGATGTCGACATGGCGTGGTCGCCGACGCCGCCCGTCATCAACCAGGTCTCCAATGCCGGCGTTCCGCTGGTCGCCGTCTATGGCATGCCCAATCCGGACTGGGTGATCGGCACGACCGAAACGGGCAAAACCTGCAAGGATATTGTCGGTCAGGACGTGGGCGTCGATTCAATCAACGGCGCGCGCTCGGTGGCGCTGCGCTCAATGCTCGTGGGCTGTCCCGGCGTGAAGATCGAAGACGTCAAGCAAGTGGCCCTCGGCTCAAGTCCCGGCCCCGCACTACTCGCGGGACGCCTGCAATTTTCAGTATTGCACCTCGACGACCTTGCCGAGATCGAACATCAGGGCAAGAAGCTCAATATCCTGCTGGCCATGAAGAACACCAATCCGACCAGCCATTATCTCATCATGGTCGCGCGCAAGGACAACCTGGAGAAAAACCGCGACGCCATTGTGCGCACGGTTGCCGGCATGGTCGAGGCCGCGCGCTTCATGCAGGACCCGAAGAATGCCGATACCGTAGCCGAGATCGCCGCCGTGACCGGACATGACAAAGAGGTCAACAAAGCCGCGCTCAAGGCGTTTCTCGGTATCGACTTCTGGGCAGCCAAGGACGATGGCATGCCGCGCAACAAGATCGAGGCGGTCGCTGCGCTCATGAAGAAAATCGGATCAATCAAGCCTGACAAGGAGCCGGTGACGTATGACGCCTTCGTCGACGGCTCGGTGTGGAAAGACGCCAACGCGATGGTGAAGTGACGCGTAGCGTCATCGTCCGCCTTCGCGGACGATGACAGCCGAGTGGGTGAACGTCAGTGCTTAGCAATTCCCTCCGCCGTCACGGACCTCTCTGGCTTAGCCTGTTGTTAGGCATTGCCGCCTGGGAAATCGCCGGGCGTTCGACCAGCGCGGCCTTCATGGTGCCGTTCTCCGAGACGCTGGTCCGGCTTTGGCAACTCACGACGCGCGGTGAATTTCTCACCCAGCTGCTCGATTCCGCGGAACTCTTCCTGACCGGTTTCGTATTGGCAATCCTCGTCGGCGCGCCGCTCGGACTGTTGCTGGCGCGCGTGCGCGTGCTGCGCATCGGCATCGAGCCGTACCTTATGACGCTCTATGCCACTCCGATGGTGGCATTGATCCCCTTTATCCTGTCGATGATGGGGTTCGGCTTTGCACCCAAGGTGCTGGTCGTCTTTCTCTTCACCGTTTTCCCGGTGCTATACAACACGGTGGAAGGCGCGCGCAGCATCAAGCCCGAGTTGATCGAGGTGGCGAAATCATTCCGTTCGACCGAATGGTCGCTGTGGCGTGAAGTGATGCTGCCTTACACATTGCCTTACATGATGACCGGCGTGCGCCAGGCGATTGGGCGCGCCCTGGTCGGAATGATCGCTGCGGAATTCTTCCTGTCTTCAACCGGCCTCGGTCAGCTGATCATGGGCGCATCACAGGACTTCGATACTGCCGGCGTGTTCGCATCCATCCTTGTCATCGGCGTCATCGGCGTCGGCCTGACGCGGCTCGGCCTGAAAATCGAGCAACACTTTGCGCATTGGAGGCAATGACGATGAGTCAGGCCGCCATCGCAGCACCCGCGCCCGCCGAACCCAAGACATCGGCCCTGACGCAGGGCGCCTTTTGGCCGCGCTTGTTCACGGGGTTGGCCATCCTGCTGGTGTGGGAATTCGTGGTGCGCGCCTTTGCTCCCGCGTATGTGGCAAAGCCGACCACCGTGGTGCTCGCCATTCCGCGCGTCATCACCGATCCCGTATTCCTGCAGGCGCTTGGCGCGACGCTCACCGCCGTGGCAGAGGGGTTGGCGATTACAATCGTGGCGGGCACTGCGATCGGACTGCTGATGGGACGCAGCAACACCGTCGACCGGATGATCCGCGTTTACATCAATGGCTTTAACGCGATGCCGATGATCGTCGCCTTGCCGCTGTTCTCCTTGTGGTTCGGATATTCCGGCGCGGCCCGCATCGCCACCATCATCTTCGCCGCGATCTTCGCCATCACCATGAACGTGGCCGATGGCGCGCGCTCGGTGCCGCGCGAATATCTGGAGGTTGCGCAATCATTCCGGTCCGGCCGCCTGCGCATGCTGACCGACATCGTGTTGCCCGCATCGATGCCGTATTTGCTCGCTGGCTTCCGGCTGGCTGCCGGCCGCGCGCTGATCGGCGCGGTAGTGGCGGAGTTCTTCCTCTCGATCGGCGGGCTCGGCTACTACATCCTCTACAATTCACGTTCCTATCACCACAACGAGGCCTTCGTCGGTGTGCTGCTGCTGGCCGCCTTCGGCGTCGGCTTCGAAGTACTGGTGCAGTGGGCAACGAAACACTTCATGCCCTGGTATCGCCGCGACGAAAAGGCGACCTAGCGCGCTCTCTCCCGGACCATCACAAGGAAAATCCGCATGTCATCCGACCCCTTGCTCAAGGCCGCGATCGCGCATTGGGGCCCGCGCTTCGTTGCCAATGGCGTGGTGCTGACCGACTTCGAGGAAATCACCAGCTCGCTGTCATCCTACAATGACTGGTGCCGCGCCTGGTCGGCGCGCGCCGCGCATCACGAGCAGCTCGGCCGCGAGGCATTGGCCAAGAAGCGCTTTCTCACGGCCGGCGAATGTCTGCAGCGCGCTGCGGTCTACTATCATTTCGCTTCGTTCCTGTTCGCGCACGACCAGGCCCAGATGAAGGCCGCACACAAGAAACAGATCGAATGCCGGCAGGCGGCGCTCCCTTACCTGCGGCCGCCCGGCGAGCGTGTCGAGATACCCTACCAGGGCAAGACACTGGCCGGCATCCTGCGCAAGCCAGCGGGGGGGATCGATAAGCCGCCGGTGGTTGTCATGGCCGTCGGTCTCGACTCGACCAAGGAGGAAGGCGACGCCTACGAAGCGCCGTTTCTGGCGCGTGGTGTCGCGACGCTCATCTTCGAAGGTCCCGGCCAAGGCGAAGCGCAATATGATTTCCCCATTCGCGGCGACTACGAAGTGCCGGTGAAGGCCGTCATCGATTTCGTGGAGAAGCGTTCCGATCTCGATGCAAAGCGCGTCGGCATGTGGGGCGTCAGCCTCGGCGGCTATTACGCGCCGCGCGCGGCCGCTTTCGACAAGCGTATCAAGGCGTGCATCGCGCTGGGCGGGCCATTCGACTGGGGCGCGTCGTTCGACGCTCTGCCGGATCTGACCAAGGATGCGTTCCGTATTCGCAGCCATTGCAAGACCAATGACGAGGCGAAGAAGAATGCCACGACGCTGTCGCTGGTCGGCGTGGCGCAGAACATCACCTGCCCGATCTTCATCGTGAATGGCCGGCTCGACCGCATCGTGCCGGCCGCCGACGCCGAGCGCCTGGCGCGCGAGGTAAAGGGACCGGTCGAGCTGATGATGATCGAGGACGGTAACCACATCGCCACCAACCGCGCCTATCGCTGGCGCTCGCAAAGCGCGGATTGGATGAAAGAGCAATTAGGATAGTTCTTTGCCCGCTCATTCCCGCGTCAGCGGGAACCCAGAAATAAGAACTGGGGCCCCGCTTTCGCGGGGGTGAGCGGATACTAAAGTTGCACAAACCCGCGCGGGACAGAATGTAACCGCTCAATGCCGGTCGCGGTGATCAACACCATCTCGCCGGTCTGCACGCCGGCATTGCCATCACGTGTCACAACGTTCGGCTGGACGACAACGGTCTGCCCATTACGGAACGACTCTTGCGGAACCGGGCCCGCCGGGCGGCTCTTGCAGCCGAGAATGGGCGGCAGGTAGCCGCCGCCATAGCCATGCAGGAGATCGTCGATGATGGTGAAGCCGGCCTCCTCGATCACCCCTGAGGCCTCGATCACTTGCGCAGGCGTCGCGCCGGCCTTGAGCACCGACGCAATCGCATCGAAGGCGGCATCGGCTGCCGCATGCAGGTCGCGATAGAGCTTGCTCGGCTCGCCTAGTGCAAAGCTGCGCAGGACCTGCCCCGGATGGTCCCAGAACGCAGCGGTGATTTCGGCCACCACAACATCACCTGCCTGCACCCGCCGCATGCGCGGAAACTGGCGCGGCACGGCGAGACCGGGCGCGCTCATCGACGTGGCGCCAATATAGTGAATGACATTGGTTGCGCCCTGCGCGACGTAAGCGCGCTCGACCAGATCACCTAACTCGCGTTCGTTCAAACCAGCTTTGAGCCCGTCGCGTAGCGCCGCCATGCCGAGATCGCTGAAATGGGCGCCGATGCGCAGCCAGTCGAGCTCCTCGGCGGATTTCACCTGTCGCAAACGGACGTAGCCGCGATTGAGGCTTTTCAGCTTTCCGAACTTCGCCGAAAGCGCGGCGTGTTGGTCCGCGGTGATTGGTCCAAGTGTCGCCACGCGGTTTTCGCGCGCGCCGCGTTTTGTGAGCACGTCGATTGCAGCGGCAATCGACGACTCGCCACCCCACGCCACCTCTGCCTTGTCAGCGAGAATACGCGCTTGCGGCGCGTGATTGACGTATTGCACGAACAACGCGTCGCGCGCGCCGGGTGTCAGAACGCCCACCGCCTCGGCGGTCACCGGCCACTGCGTGAGCCATTGCACGGACGAGCCGAAGCGATTAGCGCCACAGAACACCAGATGGTCGCAATCGGCTTCGGCCAAAAGCGCTTCAACGGCCGTGCGACGGCGCGCCATTTCCGCGTCCGAGAAACGCGGATATTCGGCTTCGACGATGCGCGCCAAATTTGAAGGTAATGTATTCACGATGGTCTCAGGTCTGTCATCACCGGGCTTGTCCCGGTGATCCCGCTTAGGTGTTCACGGCATTGCGTCCCTGATCGAGATGGCACCCGAACTCGGGTGTTCGCGAGTTCGGTTTTATTAATTGATGGAAGTCGGGTAAACCCGACTTCCATTGTCAAGCCCGGCCATGACAATTTCAAATCACGTGGCTTTCTTCGGCAGCGCGACGATCATGTCCAGCTCGATGCGCGCGCCGGGCGACGACAGTGAATTGATGCACACCGTCGTGCTGGCCGGGCGCCAGTCGCCAAAATACTTATGCATGGTCTTGTGCATGGCGTCGGCTTCGCGGAAGTCGGTGAGATATTTCGTCACCTTCACGACGTCGCGCCAGCTCGCTCCGACATGGTCGAGGATCGATTTGATCGCCAGCATGGCGCGGTCGGTCTGCTCTTCGATCGAATGCGGATGCAGGTGCTCGGCATCGACATGTGGGTGCTTGTGGTAGAGCGGCGATGGCGTCGCGCCCGACAGGAACATCAGGTCGCAGGCCCCGACGATGTGCACGGCCGGAGCATAGGGCATGGTGTGCGCCTCCTCCGGCTTCGGATGCACAGGCTCGAGCCGGAAGCTCTGCTGGGGCTTGGTCATCACGGTCATGGTGGGCCTCCGATTTGCAAATAAACCCGCACCATTTGGGACTGAAACCGCTTGCGAAGCAACGGGTACACTGCCGTTTGCGTGTTGATCGGCGTGCGAGAAACGCTAACTTGCGCGCCACAGGAGAGACCGAATGCCTTCAACGATCCTCGATTCTGCGGTGTTCCGCGACATTTTCACCACGCCAGTCATGCGGAATGTGTTCTCGGACGAGAACCGCGTTCAGAAATACCTCGATTTCGAAGCCGCGCTCGCCCGCGCGCAGGCAAAGCTCGGCATTATTCCGAAGGAAGCGGCTGCCGAAATCGTCCGCCATTGTTCGGCCGACAAAATCGACATGGCGAAACTCAAGGAAGCGACCGAGAGAATCGGCTATCCGGTGCTGCCCGTCGTCCAGCAGCTTGTAAACTTATGTAAAGACGGGCTCGGCGAATGGTCGCATTGGGGCGCCACCACCCAGGACATCACCGACACCGCTACGGTCATGCAGATCCGTGAGGCGCTCGACATCATTGAGAAAGAGATCAACGCTATTTCGGATGCGCTCGCCGCACTCGCGAAGAAATACCGCGATACGCCGATGGCGGGCCGCAGCAATCTCCAGCAGGCCGTGCCGATCACCTTCGGCTACAAGATGGCGACCATGCTGGCGGCCTTCGAGCGTCACAAGCAGCGCCTGAAAGAGCTTAGGCCGCGCGTGCTGGTCGGCGAATTCGGCGGCGCCGCAGGCACCCTGTCATCGCTCGGCAAGGACGGGTTGAAGGTCCAGGAAGAACTGGTGAAGGAGCTCAAGCTCGGCCAGCCGGCAATTTCCTGGCACACGGTGCGCGATTGCATCGCCGAAGCTGGCTGTTTCCTCGGCCTCGTTACCGGAAGCTGCGGTAAGATCGCCTTCGACGTGAAGCTGCTGATGCAGACGGAAGTCGAGGAAGTCTACGAGCCGTTTCATTCCGGCCGTGGCTCATCGTCAACAATGCCGCAAAAGCGCAATCCGATTTCGTCGGTGTACATCACCGCGCAGACTGCGATGGTGCGCCAGCTTGTCGCCGCGCTGCTGGAAGCCCAGATCGAGGACCATGAGCGGGCCACCGGCCCATGGGAAATCGAATGGATCGCGCTGCCGGAAATATTCATGCTCTCGGCCGGCGCGCTCGCCCAGACACGTTTCCTGGTTGAAGGCCTGCAAGTGAACGAAAAGAAGATGCGCGAAAATCTCGACATCACCAAAGGACTGATCATGTCCGAAGCCGTGATGATGGGGCTCGGCGCCGAGCTCGGCCGCAACAGGGCGCACGATCTCGTCTACGACATCTGCCGCGAGGTCGTAAAAACCGGACGGCCGCTGATCGATCTGCTCGCCGAAGACAAGGAAATCAGCAAACACGCCGACCGCAAAAAGCTGGAAAAGCTTGTCGACCCGGCGAACTATCTCGGCGTTGCCGGTGAAATGGTCGACCGCGTACTGGCGATGCGCAAATAGCTACGCTGCCTTAGGCATCGTGCGCCAGATTGCGAACGCCACGCCAAGCGTGGCGACGCCGATCAGCACAAACAGCGCGGGTACTGTCACCCCAGATTTCTGCATGATCGCCACGGCGATCGTCGCACCGGTCATGAATGCCGCATTGAGCACATTGACCGCGGCGATCGTGCGCGCGCGATGACCGGCGTCGCTCCAGGCCTGCACGGCGGCAAACGCCGGCACGATGAACAGGCCGCCGGCGATGGCAAGGCCGCAGAGATCGATCGCTGCGCGCAGACCAAGACCCGATGACAACACGACGGTCGGACCGCTCAATGTCTGCGATGAGGCTATCCCGAACGTCGCAATGCCGAGATCGAGCGCGAAACCGCCGAGTAGGATCGCGCCCACCAGCGTCGTCTTGAGAACGATGCGCCCGCGCGCAATAACCGCCGCCAGGCCCGACCCGACGCCGACCGCGACCGAGAAGACCGCGAGATAGACGGTCAAAGTATCTTCGTTGCCGCCAAGTTGCGCCTTGATGAGTGGCGGCAGCAAGGACAACACCACGATGCCGACGAGCCAGAACCAGCTCGTCACCATCGCGCCCCACCACAGCCGCGCATCCGCGCGCAGGTAGCGCAACATCGCCACGGTCGACGCGGCAATGTTGGTGGAGATTTTGAGATGCGGCGCGCCTTCGCCCGTCGCCGGAATTAAAAGTGCGGCAATCCAGCAGGCCAATGCGAAACCCATGACAAGAGCGGCAAACGTGGCGGCCGCGCCCTCGCCGCGCGCAGCCTGTCCACCGACAATCGTTCCGAGCAAGATGGCGACGAAGGTGGCGCCTTCCACCAGAGCGTTGGCGGCGGGCAGGTCTTCGCGTCTGAGATGATCAGGCAGGATGCCGTATTTGATCGGCCCGAATAGCGCCGCAAGGATGCCAAAGCCGAACAACGAGACGAACAGTAGCGGGAGCGAGGACCGCGCGTAGCCCCACAGCGCGAGCCCCGCGATGAAGATTTCGAGAAATTTCAGCCATTGCGCAACACGCGCCTTGTCATAGCGATCGGCAAGTTCCCCGCCGAGCGCGGACAAAAAGAAGTAGGGCGCGATGAACACCGCGCTTGCGAAGGTAATCAGGGCTTCGGCGTTGCGCGCGTCCGAGTGGAATAAAATGACAAAGACCAGCGCGGTTTTGAGAAAATTGTCATTGAACGCGGCAAAAAACTGGCACCAGAACAGTGGCGCAAATCGTCTCGATAGCAGCAGGGGGCCCGGCATCCCCCGCAGACTAGCGCAGAGTTCCGGAAGAACGCGCGGCCATTCACAACAAATAATAAAATGGGCGGCCTGTAGCCGCCCATTTGACGCACGCAACGGTCATTAAAAACTATGAATTACGAACGACCCTGAAACCCCGCACCGAACGGCGCCCGTATTGGCGAGGTGCCTTCGCGTCGGATTCCATGACGACCGCCGCCATGGCCAAGCCGAGGGCGATGCCGATGACGATGGAAAATAACGTAATCCACATAGCGCGCCTCCTACGTTGCCGCGAGCTTGCGCGGGATTCTGGCGGGGGCAACGCGTCAGACCGGCGTCCGTTCCCTCATATTAGAAAAAGATGGTTTCGACGGTTCTTTCGCAGCTGCGGGAAAACACCGAAAATTTATGTCGATTGCGATTGAACACGGATCGAAGACTGCAGATCGGCGAGCAATATGCGTAAATCGAGTTCCCGGAACTCTAGATAGATTCGCCGTAGCCAACGTTGCAACTCGATATGGCTGTCGAGCGGAATACCGACCGCATTCCCCATATTCGAATTTGCGAATGAGAATGGCGGCTTATCGATATATCTGCGCAAGCCGGGCGCCAGCACCGGTAAATGCACGATCACAGCGCCGCCGCCGGCGGGCATGTATTTATCGCGATGCTGCGCAGGCCCCAGCAATTCATTGTGCACCGGCGCCAGCGTTGCCTGGGCAAAGCGGGCGCGCAGGTTGCGATAGGCGTCGACCGAAGTCTGGTCGGGCGTCACGACGAACAGGATCGCAATCGCAACCGAGCGCCGCCGCGCTTCCTCGACAAAACCGATTTGATGGGCAACCGCGAAAAATAATTCAAACGATTCGTGGCCGAGATCGATGACCTTGGTCGCATCATCGTCCGCAACCAGCCGGTCGAACAGCGCCATTTGTCCATTGATGTCGCGAATATTCGCCGTGACCACGCGCTCAGGCAGAAACTGAGCGAGCGTGTGCTCGCCGGAATTAAGATCGAATGCCGCAACCGTGCGGCCTTCCTGCGAATGAAAATCAGCGAGCAGCCGCGCCAGCAGGGTTTTGCCGACGCGCGGGCGCGGCGATGCAACAATGGTGATGGAATTGCGGAATGACATCACCTGACCGGACGCCGCCCGCTCAACCGGCGTAACTGGGATCGAGTATTAGCCAGCAACCTGACGGACGTTGCTTTCCATCTTCGGCGAAACCAAGTCGACCAGCTTCACGCGATCAAACTCACCCCAGACATTGCCCAGCCAGTGCCGGACATAACCGCGCAGAACAAATGAATAGTTGGCTGCTTCACCCTTGGCGCCTTTGTTGCCGACAAACGACACGAAAGGAACGCTGGCGACTTCCACCTGCTCGTAAGCCATTTCATTCAGCTTCGGGATGGTGATTTCCTCGGCACCTTTGATCTTCTTGAAATACGAATTGTAGGTGGCGGGATCCCATTCAAAGAATGTCGTGTTGTTGATGAAGTTCTTGACCAGGAAATAGTTGGCATCGCCGACGGTGCGAGCCGTCTCGGCGATCTCCTCGAGCGAGGCGATCGACGAGCCGAGGATATGAAACACCGCGAAGGTGATTTGGCCCTTCTTAGCCGATTCCAGAAAACCGATTTCGGTCAGGGCCTGCAAGGTCGACGACAGCAGGCCGGCGCGCACGTCGATAATCGTTACCTTGGCGTCGGCGCTGCCCAGCGTGTCGAAGATCTTCATCTGATCGGAGACCGAGGTGACGTCGACGACCTCGGTCAGCTCGGGATGAAACCGCTTGAGCGTGCCGCGCGGCGACTCGGTATCGAAGGCGCGCGTCGGCGTCTGATGCGCACCGAAATAATCGATCAGGGTGCGGGCGACGGTGGTCTTGCCGACGCCTCCCTTGTCCGCGCCGACGAGAATGACAGCAGGTCTGGCCATAGGGCTACTCTACAGAACGAAGTGACTGATCCGGTTGGAATTATCTTACTACCCCATGAAAGGGGGAAAATGACAGGAATAACATTGGCCCGATGCCGGTGCCGGCCCGCCACACCATCGGCGCGGTAAAAAATAGTTCCATCATTTCAATGCATTGGCAAAAAATCGGCCGCTCTGGCAGCAAGCCGCATGAAATCGCGATTTTGGAAGGACTGGTGCCGGCGGAGGGATTTGAACCCCCGACCACCCGCTTACGAAGCGGATGCTCTACCGCTGAGCTACGCCGGCTGAAGGAGCGCCACAGATATCGGCGCAAGCCATGATTGGCAAGCAATACGCCTTCGTCGTTGCCCGCTGCTTAACGGAACAACTGCCGCAGCCTTTGCCAGGCGTCCCCAGCCGGCGGCGTCGAGGCCTCCGGCACCGGATCGCGGTCGAGGCCCGGATCGAGCCCCGGATCGTCCGGCGCGTGCACCAAGGGGATCACCGGCTCAACGGGCCGCGTCTTCGCAGGTGGCTTTGAAGACGCCCGGGAATCCATTTTGGTTTTTGCGGCCTTGCGCGATGGCATCTCGACCGGCAGCTCGGGCTTCGCTTCCCGCAAGGCAATGGTTGCCGGTTCCATGGCGGGCGGCGCAGCCTCGATGACAGGCCGGCTCACACCAATTTCCGCCAGCGGCACTTTCCATTCATAACCGTCGAGCCGTCCGTTCGGGGACACAGGCAACCAACGATCCGACACCACGCCATCGGCGGTCCAGACCGGGTCGCCGGAGGCGCGCATCGCGCGCCCCATCCATTCGCGCACGCGGCCTTCATCGCCGTGCTCGGCCTCCTCGATCTCGGCCATCAAGGCGGCGACGCGGCGCGTCGGCACCGAAAGATAGGGCGCCAGCGCCGAGCGTGCAGTTCCGAATTCGCGCGCATCGAGCGCAGCGCGCGCTACCGCCAGCGCGCCCTCAAGTTGGCCAGGGACCTTTTCGGCAAGCTTCTGCATGCGGGCGAGGCGTTCGCGCGCGCTATCCCCCAAACGGAGGTTTGCGTAACTCTCCGCGATGTCGGGATGCGGGTTGATCGTCCAGGCCGCCTCCAGGATTTTTCGTGCCTTGCGCGGCTCGCCCAATTCAGCAAGCCGCCGTCCGGCCAGGGCCGCAGCGGGCACCAGGTCAGGCGCAAGCTTGACGGCGTCGAGCACCAGCGCCCGCGTGGTGTCGCGGTCGATGTCCGCGAGCGCTTGCGCGCGGGCCGTGAGCAAGACCGCACGCTTGCGCCGATAGTCGGGCTTCTCGAGCGCAGCCTTCATCGCATCGAGCGCCTCGATGGCGCCGGCCCAGTCGGACGCTGCGCAGCGGTATTCGAGCACGGCCTCTCCGGCCCAGGCCGCAGCGGGACGTATCTTTGCCGCTTCCTCGGCCGCCAGCCGCGCCGCATCGGCATCGTTGCGCCGATGCGCCTCGATATAGAGCCCGCGAAGCCCGAGCAGCCGCGTATCATCGCGCGTCGTCATCTCGCGAAAGGCACGCTCGGCCGTACCCCGATCACCCGCCATTTGCGCCGATTGCGCGGTAAGCAACAGGGCGAGCGGATCGCCGGGCGACAGCCGCGCTGCTTCGTCGGCAAACTTTCGCGCCACGCGCAGATCGCCGGCACCGATCGCGATCAGGCCGCGGCTGATGGCGAGATAGCCTTTGACGGCGCGGCGGTGGCGGAGGAACAGCGAGACCTGTTCGGGCGAGTGCAAGACAGCGCGCACGAGTGACCAGAGCAGCATGACAGTGAGCGCGAACGCGGCGACGGCCAAGGCGGCCACTATTACCGACGTCTCAATGCGGTAGCCCATCCAGGTGATTGCAACCTCGCCTGGGCGGTCGGCAATCCAGGCGAAGCCCTCGGCAATCACCGCGACCGAAACAAGAAAAAGGATGATTCGTATCATCCCGCCCTCACCGTTTGCCCAGCGCGCGCGCCGTGTCGGCGGCGAGTTGACGTGCGGCTGCAATCGCGGCCTGCCGCGCCTGGACCTTGGTTACCCAGGCCTGCGCCGGCGCGCGCACGGCGGGATCGAGATGTTCGAGATCGGTAAGGGCAGCCGGGATATCGGCGCGCGTCACATCATTATCGAGATGCGCCAGGATAGCGGCGGCATCGTCGCCGGCCGGCGCATCAAGCGGCCGAATCCGCACAAGCTTGCCGGCATTGGCCTGCAGGCGCTCGAGGAAGCCGCCCGCCGGCGCCTGCGCGCCCGCCACTTTCTGCATTGCCGGAAGGAATGCGCGCAGTTCCTGTGCCAGTGCCGAAGCCTGCGGAACGCCAGTCGCCGCGAACGGCGCCAGCGGCGCCAGAGCCTTTTCGCCGGCGCCCAGCGATTTCACTTCGTCGAGCTCGGCGCTGAAAGGCGCCCCGCTTACGACCGTGTCGCGCAACGTTGCGGCACTCAGCGCCAGTCTTGCGCCACGGTCGGTCGGCGCGTTCTTGACCACTTGCTCAAGCGCGGCGATGCGTTTCTGCACGGTATCGACATCGGCGGGAGACAGGCCAGCCGAGGAATTCTTCGTGAGATCCTGCACGCTGTTGCGCAAGTCAGTCAGGACTTTTTCCGATGCATCCGCGTGTGCGCGCGCTTCCGCCGCATTGGCGGCAACTTCATCGCTGCGTTTGTTGATTGCGGTGAGTGCGATGCCGAGCGACTTCAGTGCGTTGTCGGCGGCAGATAACCGTTCCGACATGCCCTGATCGCTGGCGGGAAGTTTTGCAATCGACGACTCGATCTTTGTCAGGCGCTGGTTGAGCGCGGCGACCGATGCGGGATCCGCGATCGACGGGCCGGCATCACGCGACGGCACCAGCCCGCCGAACCAAAGGCCAAGCAGCGCAGCCGTCATGATGGCCGCGCCGGAAAATCCCGCGATGAAAATTTGCCAGGCGGCCGGCACTGTTCGCGCTGAACTGTTGCGTAAACCAGGTTCGGGATCGTGGACAGCATCGGCTCCATCATCGGTCGCAGATGGCTCCGGCGGTGTGGCGGGCGGTTCATCCGCCGCGGCCTGTGGTTGCGCAGCGGCGGCGGCCTCCCGCACCTCGGTTGCCGTCAGGTCGATAGTAGGCGCGGGGCGCTTGCGGCGGCGAGCACCTTCGGCAGGGTCCGGTGTTGTGCGCTTATCGGCCATGTACTTTTCCTTGGCGAATCGGCTCAACCCCGCAAGCAGGAAATAACGCAAATGGCGCGGGCGCGCCAATTATCAAGCGGTCGGCGCCTGCAAAAGCGCAATCAGCGCGGCCTCGTCGGGGCGCGCGGCGATCGTGACCTGGCCGGCGCCGGCAAGCGGTTCGGCAACCTGGGCCGACAGGCAAAAATGCCGCACCGCGAGCGCTGGTTCTGCAATGCCGGCCTGCCTGGCGCCGGCGGCATAATTTTCGGCGCTGCGCTGCGAAAAATGCAAGACGGCGTCGACCTCGCCGGCCTCGAGCGCTTCGATCAATGTTGATGGAAACGGCGCGGCGGCGGCACGATAGACAACGCGCATCTCGGCAGCGATGCCGCGCGCCGACAACTCGCCGATGAGATCGGAAGCGCGATCTTCACCGGCAAGATAAAGCAGCGGAGCCTTGGTATCGGGACGCGCCGCACCCAGCATGCGCACCAGATCGCGCACGTCGCCGCCCGCCGATGTGATATTGGTGAAGCCGGCTTCTTTTGCGGCCGCGGCGCTGCGTTCGCCTACAGCAAACAGCGGCAATTGGATCAGCGTCGTCTTCGCGGCGTTTTCTGCAATCGCGCCGGGCGCGTTCGCGCTGGTAATGACGACCGAGCCCCAGTGTCCCGACAGGTCAGCCGGCACGCCTTGCACTGTCATCAGCGGCGCAACCAGCACCTCATGTCCAAGCGCGCGCAACGCGGTCGCGGTGCGTTTGCCAGCTGGTTCGGGACGAGTGACGACGACACGCATGACTGTTTCAGCCTAGTCGAAGAAGCCAGGGCCGGCACGGTGCTTGATCTCACGTCCTGCGTCGGCGCCGATCGTTGCCGCATCCTTGCGATTGCCGGTTCCGCTGATGTCGTGCGCGGCGGTGCCGTCCGGCCGCGCGATCAATCCACGAAACTGCACTGCGTTGCCGGAGATCGTGGCATGGCCCGCGATCGGCGTCTTGCACGAACCATCGAGCGCGGCGAGAAAGGCGCGCTCGCAGGCAACGGCCGTCGAAGTATCGGCGTGGTCGATGTGTGCAAGAATATCGCGGAGACGCGAATTATCTGCGCGCACTTCGATACCGATGGCGCCCTGCCCGACCGCAGGCAGGAATTCTTCCGCGCTCATGATGTTGGTGGCGTGCTCGGCCAGGCCGAGACGTTTCAATCCCGCGAGCGCGAGCAACGTGGCATCGACGTCGTCATTGTCGAGTTTGCGCAGCCGCGTCTCGACGTTGCCGCGCAACGGCACGATCGTCAGGTCAGGCCGTATGCGTTTGGCGATGGCCTGCCGGCGCGGCGATGTGGTCCCAAGGCTCGCGCTACGCGGCAGCTCGGCGAGCGTGCGCGCCTTGCGGCTGATGAAGACGTCGCGCGGATCCTCGCGCTCAAGACAGGCGGCCAGGATCAAGCCCTCGGGCAGGAGAGTCGGCATATCCTTGGCCGAATGCACGGCGAGATCGATGCGCTGCCCGAGCAAGGCCTCTTCAATCTCCTTGGTGAAAAGGCCCTTGCCGCCCTCCTCCGCCAGCGACCGGTCCTGGATAATGTCGCCGGTGGTACGGATGACGACGAGTTCGATTGTGTCTTCTTTCACCCCGGTGGCGGCCGCCAGCCGCGACCGCACGGTCCTCGCTTGCACCATGGCAAGCGGGCTTCCGCGTGTGCCGATGCGCAAGGAGGCTGTGGATTGCGCCATATGACCTCACGATGCTAGGCGGAACCGGGGTCGACCCCGGGATCGGCTTTTGGGTCAGTTCTTGAGTCAGTTCTTGGGTCAGGACTAGCTATTATTTGCGCCGCCGTCACCTCGCCCAGCCGGGCGCAAAGACCGAAAGGGCGAATGAGGAACCATGATCGTCCTCGGCATCGAGACGACCTGCGATGAGACCGCGGCGGCTGTGGTCGAACGGTTCGAGGATGGCCGCGGCAAGATTCTGTCCGATGTCGTTCTTTCGCAGGTGAACGAGCACGCCGCCTTTGGCGGTGTGGTGCCGGAAATCGCCGCGCGCGCACACGTGGAAGCGCTCGATTTTGTCATCGCCAATGCGATGACGCAGGCCGGCTGCGATTTCGAAACGATCGATGGCGTCGCCGCGGCGGCCGGCCCGGGACTGATCGGCGGCGTCATTGTCGGCCTTACCACAGCCAAGGCGATCGCGCTCGTTCGGAACAAGCCGTTGATCGCGGTCAATCATCTTGAAGCGCACGCACTGACCGCGCGGCTGACCGATAACGTTCCATTCCCTTACTGCCTGTTTCTTGCGTCGGGCGGTCACACCCAGATTCTGGCCGTGCGTGGTGTTGGAGACTATGTGCGTCTCGGCACCACACAAGATGACGCAATCGGCGAAGCCTTCGACAAGACCGCCAAACTGCTTGGTCTCGGTTATCCGGGCGGGCCGCAAGTCGAGAAGGAAGCCATGCGCGGCGATCCCGCGCGGTTCGCATTGCCGCGACCGATGCACGGCCGCAAGGAAGCCGATTTTTCGCTGTCCGGTCTCAAGACCGCGCTGCGCCTGGAAGCGGAAAAGATCGCGCCGCTCAGCGACCAGGATGTCGCCGATCTTTGTGCGAGCTTCCAGCAAGCCATCGTCGATGTCGTGTTCGACCGCTTGCGTGCCGGTTTGGCGGTGTTTCGCACGCGCTTTGGCGCCCCGACCGCGCTCGTCGCCGCCGGAGGTGTGGCCGCCAACCAGGCGATCCGCAAGGTGCTCAATCGTCTTGCCTTCGAGGTCGGCACCACGCTGGTGGCGCCGCCGCTTGAATTATGCACCGACAACGGCGCCATGATCGCATGGGCCGGTTGCGAGCGGCTTGTGCTGGGCCTCACGGATCCGCTCGACGTGGCGCCGCGCGCACGCTGGCCGCTCGATGAAATTGCCGCCGCCGAGGGCGCGCGGCGGCGGACGGCGGCGTATAAGTAAGTCGGGTAGCGGATCAGGGGACATGACAATCCAACGGATCGCGGTGCTTGGTGGCGGCGCCTGGGGAACGGCCCTGGCGCTGACCTGCGCGCGCGCCGGACGCCAGGTCACGCTGTGGGAACACGAGCCGGGCAATGCCGCAAACCTCGAACAAAAACGCGAAAGCAAATTTTTGCCGGGCGTGCGGCTCGACAATGCAATCAAGGTGACGCGCGATATTGCCGAGGCCGCAGCAAGCGAAGCTATTCTTCTTGTGGTGCCGGCGCAGGCCGTGCGCTCGGTCGCAAAGCTGCTGGCGCCGGCAATCGCCGCGCGAACGCCGCTCATCGCCTGCGCCAAGGGCATCGAGCACGGCACCCACAAGTTTATGACCGAGATCATCGCCGAGTGCGCGCCCAAGGCCGTGCCGGCGATTTTATCGGGCCCGAGCTTTGCCGCCGATGTGGCGCGCGGGCTGCCGACGGCCGTGACGGTCGCGGCAACCGATGCAACGACTGCAGCGGATCTCGCGCACGCTCTCAACGCAGGCACGTTCCGTCCCTATCACTCGAATGATGTGCGCGGCGTCGAAATCGGCGGCGCGATCAAGAATGTGCTCGCCATCGCCGCTGGCATCGTCACAGGCAGAGGGCTGGGCGCCAGTGCGTCGGCGGCGCTGACCACGCGCGGCTTTGCCGAGTTGGTGCGTTTCGGCAAAGCCTGCGGCGCCAAGACGGAAACGATGATGGGACTGTCGGGCCTCGGCGATCTCATTCTGACGTGTTCGACGCCGCAGTCGCGCAACTTCTCGTGCGGCGTCGCGTTGGGCAAAGGCGAGAAACCGGACACCGCCGCGCATGGAAAGCTGGCGGAAGGCGTCTTTACCGCGCCTGTGCTGCTTGAGATGGCGCGTGACAAGAATGTCGAGATGCCGATTTCAAGTGCCGTCGCGGCGATGCTGTCGGGAAAAATGAGCGTCGATGAAGCGATCGAATCGTTGCTGACGCGCCCGCTCAAGTCGGAAGCCTGACATGGCGTATTGGTTGATGAAATCCGAGCCCGGCAGCTGGTCGTGGGATCAGCAGGTCAAGGCGGGCAGCAAAGGCGAGGCCTGGTCGGGAGTGCGCAATCACCAGGCCAAGCTGAACCTGATGAAGATGAAGAAAGGCGATCGCGCGTTCTTCTATCATTCCAATATTGGCAAGGACATTGTCGGCATTATCGAGATCATCCGCGAAGCCCGTCCCGACCCGACCGCCAAGGCCGGAGAACCGTGGGTCGTTGTCGATGTCAAAGCGCTTGAGCCTATGCCGAAGCCCGTATCGATCGACGCGATCAAGACCGAGCCGAAGCTGAAAGCAATGGTGTTGATCAACAACACGCGGCTGTCGGTGCAGCCTGTAACCGCCGACGAGTGGAAGACCGTTTGCAAGATGGGTGGGCTGTAAGCCCGATTGGAGGAGCGCACATGGCACAACTACAAAATTTGCACGCCCTGCCGATCATCGTCTCCGCGATCGCGGCCTGGTTTTTCGGCGCGGTTTACTACGGCATCCTCGGACCGAAGTGGATGGCGGCGCAGGGCAAGACCATCGAGCAGTGCAAGGCGGAAAACGCCGGCAAGTCCACCGCAGTCAAAGTCACGCCCTTCGTGCTCTCCTTTATCGCCGAACTGGTGATGGCATCGGCGCTGTCCGGCATCATGTTCCACATCGGCATCTACACGATCATCGCCGGCATATTTTCCGGCTTCATGTGTTGGCTCGGCTTTGTGCTGACCACGGTTGCGGTCAACAACGCCTACACGTTCCGCAAGCTCACGCTGACCGCAATCGACGCCGGGCATTGGCTCGGCGTGCTGGTCATCATCGGCGCTATCCTTGGCTGGTTTGGCGCCTAACTGACGGCAAAATCAGCCAAATCCACGACCAAAGTGGCAGGGCGTCCGCCTTGTCGCAAATCAAAGCGCGGGCGCATAATGACCGGCAAATGAAGTCACCCGCGGGGTCAAGCGGGGACGGGAGGAAGCCAATGTCCGACGACAAGATCTATGACGTTCCGGCCGACTGGCGCAAACGGGCCTACGCCGATGACGCCAAGTATCAGGAGCTGTACGCGCGTTCGATCAAGGACCCGAACGGCTTCTGGGCCGAGCAGGCCAAGCGCATCGACTGGATTAAGCCATTCAGCAAGGTCAAGAACACCTCCTACGACCCGCACAACGTCTCGATCAAATGGTTCGAGGATGGCACCCTGAACGCCTGCTACAATTGCGTCGACCGTCACCTTGCCAAGCGTGGCGACCAGACCGCCATCCTGTGGGAAGGCGATGATCCGAAAGACGACAAGAAGCTCACCTACAAACAACTGCATGCCGACGTCTCTCGTTTCGCCAACGTGCTGAAAGCGCGTGGCGTCAAGAAGGGCGATCGCGTCACCATCTACATGCCGATGATTCCGGAAGCCGCTGTCTCCATCCTCGCCTGCGCGCGCATCGGCGCGGTCCACTCGGTGATTTTCGGCGGCTTCTCGCCTGACTCGATTGCCGGACGTATCGAAGATTGCAAATCGACTGTGGTCGTGACCGCGGATGAAGGCGTCCGCGGCGGCCGCAAGATTCCTCTGAAGGCAAATGTCGATGCCGCCTGCGACAAGGTTGGCGGTGTGGCAACCGTGATCGTCGTCAAACGGACCAACGCGGCCGTCAACATGAAAGCCGGGCGCGACGTCTACTACGATGAGATCGCAAAGACGGTGCCGGCTGATTGCCCGTGCGAAGAGATGAGCGCCGAGGATCCGTTGTTCATCCTCTACACGTCCGGTTCGACCGGAAAACCGAAGGGCGTGCTGCACACGACCGGTGGCTATCTGGTTTACGTGTCGATCACGCATCAATACGTCTTCGATTATCACGACGGCGACATCTACTGGTGCACCGCCGACGTCGGCTGGGTGACCGGCCACAGCTACATCGTCTATGGCCCGCTTTCGAACGGCGCCATTTCGATGATGTTCGAAGGCGTGCCGAACTACCCGACCACATCGCGGTTCTGGGAAGTGTGCGACAAGCACAAGGTCAACATCATCTACACCGCGCCGACTGCGATCCGCGCCTTGATGCAAGGCGGCAATGATCCGGTGAAGAAGACGTCGCGTAAATCGTTGCGCCTGCTTGGCACCGTGGGTGAACCGATCAACCCCGAAGCGTGGGAGTGGTACTATCACGTGGTCGGCGAAGATCGCTGCCCGATCGTCGACACCTGGTGGCAGACCGAGACCGGCGGCATTCTCATTACGCCGCTGCCGGGCGCAACCAGGCTCAAGCCTGGCTCGGCGACGCGGCCGTTCTTCGGCGTGCAGCCGGAAATCGTCGACGCGGAGGGCAAAGTGCAGAATGGCGCCACCAGCGGCAATCTGTGCATTTCCGATTCATGGCCGGGACAGATGCGCACCGTCTATGGCGACCATCAGCGTTTCGTCGAAACCTACTTCAAAACCTATCCCGGCAAGTATTTCACCGGCGACGGCTGCCGCCGTGACGAAGACGGCTATTACTGGATCACCGGCAGGGTCGACGATGTGATCAACGTCGCCGGTCACCGGCTCGGCACCGCCGAAGTTGAAAGCGCGCTGGTCGCGCATCCGAAAGTTTCGGAGGCGGCGGTTGTTGGTTATCCGCACGACATCAAGGGCCAGGGCATCTACGCCTACGTAACCCTGATGGCCGGCGAAAAGCCCACCGAAGACCTGCGCAAGGAACTTGTCGGCTGGGTGCGCAAGGAAATTGGCCCGATCGCATCGCCCGATCTGATCCAGTTTGCGCCCGGGCTACCGAAGACCCGCTCGGGCAAGATCATGCGGCGAATCCTGCGCAAGATCGCCGAAGACGAGTTCGGCAATCTCGGCGATACCTCGACACTGGCTGATCCGGCCGTCGTCGATGATCTGGTCAACAACCGCCAGAACAAAAAGGCCGCAAAAGCAGGTGCGTGAGCTTCCTGGCGTTTCGAATTTGAGGCCGGCAAACGGCCTCTTATTCTTATTTACGCTGTTTTGAGCTTTCGCCCGCGCCTGCCCCGCGGCGCTTTATTATTGCGCCGGCTTATTCCCTTGGGGACAGGCATCATGAATCCGGTGCTGCTGCGTACAGCGCTCGTTCTGATTATGGCCGCCGCTATAGTCTCGCCGCATCACGCGCGCGCTGCCACGCGTGACGTCGTCGCTTTTTCGGGTTTCGCGCCCGGCACGATCGTGGTGAAGACCGGCGAACGCCGGCTCTACTTCGTTATCGACAGCTCCCGTGCGTTGCGTTTTCCAGTCGGCGTTGGCCGCGCCGGAATGACGTGGAGCGGCAGCGCGCGCGTCGAAGGCAAGTTCATACGTCCGGCCTGGTCACCGCCCGACATGATTCGCCGCGAAAATCCGAATCTGCCCGAGGTGATACCCGGCGGCGCTGCCAACAACCCGATGGGCGATGCCGCCCTGACCTTGCGCGGCGGCGAATATGCCATCCACGGGACCAACCGGCCGTCTTCCGTCGGCGGTTTCGTCTCCCATGGCTGCATTCGCATGTACAACAGCGATATCCGCGAACTCTATCGCCTGGTCAGCATCGGCACGCCGGTGGTCGTCGAGCAGTAGCGCGCACCCGCCTTTTTCGCAGCCTCAGCCTGTACAATCCTCCGTTGCGCTGTTAAGCGGCACAATCAGTTCTGTGATCCGGTCCCGGCAAAGCTGTGTGCGGCTGAAATTTTTTCCTCAGACTTCGCGACCTGGACACAATTTATGGGCAACTATCCGGGTATGGCGCGTCCGCGCACTTCCCCGCAGCCGGAAGTTCCCGGCCTCGCCGCACGAAGAATTGCCGCCGATATTCTCGACGGTGTTCTGCGGCGGCGTATCGCGCTCGACGACCTCCTGTCCGGCAAAAACGCCCATCCCGGCCTTCCGACCCTTGCGGACCGCGACCGCGCGTTGACGCGCCGCCTGGTCGCTACCGTGCTGCGGCGGCTCGGCACGTTGCGTCACATGGTCGGCGGATTTCTCGAAAAAGGATTTCCATCAGACGCGCCACGCGCCGAAACCATCCTGCTGCTGGGCGCCGCGCAAATTCTGTGGCTTGAGGTTCCCGACCACGCCGCCGTTGATCTGTCGGTGCGTCTCGCGCAAGCCGACCGGCGCGCCGGACGTTATGCCGGTCTGGTCAATGCCGTCCTGCGCCGCGTTACGCAGGCCTCACCCGCGCAAGCCGGCGATGTTTCGCGCGATACGCCGCAATGGTTGATCGAACGCTGGAGCAAGACTTATGGGTCGAAGACAGCGCGCGCGATTGCGGCGGCCAACGGCCACGAGCCCGCGCTCGATCTCACTGTAAAAAGTGATGCCGAACTCCTGGGCGGAGCGGCTGCGTGGCCGCGTGCTGCCGACGGGAACCGTGCGCACATTGGCCCATGGCGCGATTTCGCTGCTGCCGGGATTTTCGGAAGGCGCCTGGTGGGTGCAGGACGCCGCCGCCGCGTTGCCGGCGCGACTGTTGGGCGATGTGCGGGGCAAGACGGTCGCCGATTTGTGTGCGGCACCCGGCGGCAAAACGGCGCAGCTCGCGCATGCCGGCGCCCAGGTGACCGCCGTTGACCGGTCGCCCGCGCGTATCAACCGCCTGCGGGAAAATCTTGCGCGGCTTTCTCTCGAGGTCGAGACCGTCGCCGCCGACGTGATGGAATGGCAGGCAGGACCATTCGATGCGGTACTACTCGATGCGCCCTGTTCCTCCACCGGCACGATCCGCCGCCACCCCGACATTCCCTGGCTCAAGAACGAAGCCGACATTCCCGTGCTCACATCCATGCAGCAGCGGCTGCTGGACCGAACGATCGATTTGCTCAAGCCAGGCGCCACATGCATCTATTGCGTCTGCTCACTCGAGCCCGAAGAAGGCGAAAACCAGATTGCCGCCTTGCTGGCCCGCGACCCGCGCATCGAACGCAACCCGATTTCGCCGCAGGACGTGTTTGGCCACTCCGAATTCGTAACCGCGGATGGCGACCTGCGGACGTTGCCGTTGCATCTTCCTGATTCGGATCCGCGCTGGGGCGGCCTGGATGGCTTTTATGCGGCCCGGCTGACCCGAAAAATGGCCTAATCCACGGTCAGGATTGGGATATTGGCCGTTCCCCGACCCTTCGCTATCGTGTGGCCAGCGCGTATGCACGGGAACGCGCGACAGGGGATGAGCGATTTGATGATGCGGGTTTCGGTCGCGGAGCGAGCCAGGCTCTCCGTGCTCATCGGGCGCCGCGCATTACGCAGCCTCCTTGGCGGTCTCAAGGTGCATCCGCTGCTGCGCTGGCAGTTCGGCGCGAGCAAGACCGACCGTCTGGTCATCGCTCCCCAGGACCTGCGCACGGCCGACGCCACGCGCGCCAGCGAAATCTATTCCGGCCGTTTTGCATTCGCCGGCAAGGTCGTGATCTGCGACCGCCGGTCACCCTTCGAAATGGTTCCGCCGTCCGAAGAGTGGGCGGTAACGTTGCTTGGATTCGTCTGGCTGCGTCACCTGCGTGCCGCCGATTCCGCCATCACGCGTGCCAATGCCCGATCCTTGATCGACGACTGGATCAATATGCAAGGTGGCTGGCACCAAACCGGCTGGCGTCCCGATATTCTCTCACGCCGGATCATCTGCTGGCTCAGCCAGGCACCGTTCGTCTTGCAGGACGCGGATGCGCGTTTTTATCGTCGCTTCATCCGCAGCCTGTCGCGGCAAGTCCGTTACCTGCGTCGGAGCCTGAACAAGTCGCGGGACGGCCTGCCACGCCTGCAAGCGGTGATCGCACTGACCTATGCAACGCTATGCATGCAGGGGCAGTCCGGACATCTTCGCACAAGCGTACGCCGCCTGATCGATGAACTGCGCAAACAGATCCTGCCGGACGGCGGACATGTCAGCCGCAATCCCGGCGCGTTGATTGAACTGCTGGCCGACCTGCTGCCGTTGCGTCAGTTGTTCTCGGCGCGGCAACTGCAGTCGCCGCAGGCACTCAACAATGCCATCGACCGCATCATGCCGATGTTGCGTTTCTTCCGGCACGGCGACGGAAATTTCGCGCAATTCAACGGCATGGGGCCGACCCCGGTCGACCTGCTTGCCACGGTGCTGGCCTATGACGATGCGCGCGGCACGCCGGTATCGAATGCGCCGCATTCCGGTTACCAGCGCATCGATGCGGGGCAAACCGCGCTCTTGATGGATACTGGCAGGCCTCCGCCGGTGGTCTTGAGCCAGGAAGCGCATGCCGGCTGCCTGTCGTTTGAACTGTCATGGAAGCTCCACCGGCTCGTGATCAATTGCGGGTTGCCGGCGGTGAACAAGGAAAACTGGCGGCAGGTCGCGCGGGCGACGCCTGCGCATTCGACAGTGACACTCAACGAGCGGTCGTCCTGCCGTTTTCTGGACTCCAGCGCAGCGCGGCGGCTGCTGGGTGGCATGCCCATCATCAGCGGTCCGCGCGATGTTCCGATCGAACGCGAAACGCCGCCCGGCGGAGTCATGTTGCGCGCCTCGCATGATGGCTACGCCAGTGACTGCGGCATCATCCATACCCGGGCGATTTGCCTCAGTGCCGATGGCCGCACGCTCGATGGCGAAGACAGCTTTACGCCGGTGGCCGGCAGCACATTTTCAGAGCGTGCCGAGGATGAGTACGCCATCCGGTTTCACTTGCATCCCGCGATCAAGGCGAGCCGGCTGGCCGATGGCCGCGGCGTGATCCTGCTGCTCAGCGACCGCGAGCTGTGGACCTTTGCGACACTGGCCGATGCCGTCCAGATCGAGGAAAGCGTGTACCTTGCGGGCACCGACGGACCGCGCCGGACGGTGCAAATCGTGATCTATGGCCATGTGGCCAGCCAGGCCGCGGTGCGCTGGAGCTTCCGCCACACGCCGCCTGCAGCGCCGGGCGCGCGTCCAGACCGGGCCTATGAGCCGGAATTGCCACTTTAGAACCGATGCTTGTGGATGCCCCGCTCTGAGGCCGCATTCGCGAATACACTTTGGCCCGCTTGATATGCTAGCTCGTGCATCATGAGCAGCCACCCCCGCCGTATCACCCGGGCCTTGCTGTCGGTATCCGACAAGGCCGGACTGATCGATTTCGCAAAACAGCTTGCCGGCTACGGGGTCGAGCTCGTGTCCACCGGCGGGACGGCGAATGCATTGAAGGATGCCGGGCTCGACGTCATTGATGTCGCGCAGCTCACCGGCTTTCCCGAAATGATGGACGGCCGGGTCAAGACGTTGCACCCGAAAGTGCACGGCGGGCTGCTGGCGATCCGCGGCAACAAAGAGCACGCCGCCGCGCTGGAGCAGCACCACATCAAGCCGATCGATCTGCTGGTGGTCAATTTGTATCCGTTCGAGGCGACCGTTGCGAAAGGCGCCGCGTTCGACGATTGCGTCGAGAACATCGATATCGGCGGGCCGGCAATGATTCGTGCCGCCGCCAAGAATCACGGCGACGTGACTGTTGTGGTCGAACCCACCGACTACGGAAAAGTGCTCGACGAAATGGCGCGGCACAAAGGCATGGTCTCGCTTGAGCTACGACAGCGGCTTGCGGCAAAAGCCTATGCACGCACCGCCGCTTACGACGCGGCCATTTCGAATTGGTTTGCCGAGACGCTGCACGACGAGGCACCTGACTATCGCGCCTTCGGCGGCCAATTGATCCAACCTTTGCGCTACGGCGAGAACCCGCACCAGAGCGCTGCGTTTTATCGGGCGCCGGGTAAACGCTTTGGCGTTGCATCGGCGCGTCAGTTGCAGGGCAAGGAGCTGTCCTACAACAATATCAATGACACCGATGCCGCCTATGAATGCGTGGCGGAGTTCGATCCGAAGCGCACTGCGGCCTGCGTAATCGTGAAACACGCCAATCCTTGTGGCGTGGCTGAAGGCGCAAGCCTTGCTGATGCTTATCGCAAGGCGCTTGCCTGCGACTCAACCTCGGCCTTCGGCGGCATCGTGGCGCTCAATCAAAAGCTCGACGCGGACGCCGCGAAGGTGATCACCGAGATTTTTACCGAGGTGATCATTGCGCCGGAAGCAACCGATGAAGCCATCAAGATCGTGGCCGCGAAGAAGAACCTGCGGCTCCTCGTCACCGGCGGTCTGCCCGATCCGCGCGCGAAGGGTCTCACCGTGAAATCCGTCGCCGGCGGGCTGCTCGTGCAATCGCGCGACAATGCGGTGGTGGACGATATGCAGCTCAAGACCGTCACCAAGCGCGCGCCAAGCGAGGCCGAACTCGCTGATTTGCGTTTCGCTTTCCGCGTCGCCAAGCACGTGAAATCGAACACCATTGTCTATGCCAAGGATCGTGCCACCGTTGGCATCGGCGCCGGGCAGATGAGCCGTGTCGATGCCGCGCGCATTGCGGCGCGCAAGGCGGAAGACGCGGCGCGCGAATTGAAGTTGCCGGCTCCGCTCACCAAAGGTTCGGTGGTGGCATCCGACGCGTTCTTCCCCTTCCCCGATGGCTTGTTGGTTGCGATCGAGGCCGGCGCGACCGCGGTGATTCAGCCCGGCGGTTCGGTGAACGATGCGAAAGTGATCGAGGCGGCCGACCAGCACAATATTGCGATGGTGTTTACCGGCACGCGGCACTTCCGGCATTGAGGGCTTACCTCTCCGCGCAATGCGGGGAGAGGGAAATCATTGCCGCGCGAGATCGCCCAGCAGGCTCGCCGCGACCGAGAGTTTCGACAATGTGAGCCCTGATCCGGCAATTTGGTGGATTGCCGAACGGATACGCTCGACTTCCGCCTGCCTTGGGCGAACCCATTCTTCCACCGCGCTCGCGCCCGCGTGGCCGTTGCCGACCATGGCCGCGGTCAGCCGGCGCTCGGCATCGCCGATGGAATCGAGCGCGCGATCGAGCGCCAGCCGGTCAAAGTAATCCGACACGACGATGGTCGGCACGGCGCTTGCAACCTGGTCCAGCTGAAAGAAAGCCTCGGTCGCGAAATAGGTCGCGGTCACCTCGTTGACCGGTTTGCCGGCGCGATCGGCCACCAGAACGATGTCAGGCGCAGCCTTCAGCACCGGCAGGCTTGCAATCTGGCGCGCCAGCACGTCCGGCACGCCCGCCCTGGCGAGCTCCGCAACCCGCGTCTCACGGGCAGCGGCGGCGGGCTTCGACAGCGCATCACCGAGCGCCGCGGTAACCTGTGTAATCCCGTCGCGATAATGGCCGATGATTTTCTCAAGGCCCTGGGTCAGATCTACATTGCGCAGGAACCAGACCAGCCGGTCGAGCAACAGATCCTGCACGGCGGTGTAAAGATCGAGCTGCACCTTGCCGGCAATCTTGTTGTCGAGCGCGTCGATTTCGCCGTTGAGCGCGATGAGGTCGTAACTGTTGCGCACAGCCGCGAAGGCGGCCGCGATCGACGGCGATGCCGCCCCTGTCTGATCCGCGATTCGCACGATCAAGGTGGCGCCGCCGCGGTTGATCATCGAATTCGTCAGTTGCGTCGCGATGATCTCGCGCCGTAGCCGGTGTGTATGCAGCGCATCGGCGTAGCGTTCCGACATTTCAGCCGGGAAATAACGACCCAGTTCACGGCCGAGATAAGGATCGTCCGGCATCTTGCTGTCGAGCAGTTCGTTGTAGAGCGAGAGCTTGGCATAAGCGAGCAGCACCGCGAGTTCCGGCCGCGTCAGCCCGGCATTGCGCTTGCGCCGTTCGGCAATCGCCAACTCGTCCGGCAGGAACTCCACGCCGCGGTCGAGCTCGCCACGCATTTCCAACGTCTGCATCAGCCTCTGCTGGAAGCCGAGGTCTTCCAGGCCGCGGCGCTGCGCCATCGAGAGCGCCAGCGTCTGCTGATAGTTGTTGCGCAAGACCAGCCGCGCGACCTCATCGGTCATTTCCGCGAGAAAGGTATTGCGCGCATCAACCTTGAGCGCGCCCGAGCGCACGGGTCCGCTGAGCGCGATCTTGATGTTGACCTCGACGTCGGAGGTATTGACGCCCGCGGAATTGTCGATGGCGTCGGTATTGAGCCGGATGCCGTGCTGGGCCGCCTCGATGCGTCCACGCTGGGTCATGCCGAGATTGGCGCCCTCGCCGATCACCTTGCAATTGAGATCCGCGCCGGTGACACGAATTGAATCATTGGCGCGATCGCCCGCCGCCTCATCGCCTTCACTCGACGCACGAATGTAAGTGCCGATGCCTCCGAAGAACAAAAGATCGACTTTCGCCTTCAGGATCGCCTTCATCAATTCCTGTGGCGTCACGGCTTCCGCGACGCCGAATAATCTACACGCCTCCGCACTGAGTCGGATCTCTTTCGACGAGCGCGGGTAAACGCCGCCACCCTTGGAAATCAGCCCCTTGTCATAGTCCTGCCAGCTCGACCGCGGCAGCGCGAACATTCGCTTGCGCTCGGCGAAGCTCGCTTTCGGATCGGGATCCGGGTCTATAAAAATATCGCGATGATCGAACGCGGCCAGCAGCCGGATCGTATCCTCGCGCAACATCCCGTTGCCGAAAACATCGCCCGACATGTCGCCTACACCGACAACATTGAACGGCGTCGTGCCGATATTGACGTCCATCTCGCGGAAATGACGTTTGACGGACTCCCACGCGCCGCGCGCGGTGATGCCCATGGCCTTGTGGTCGTAGCCGGCTGAACCGCCCGACGCGAAGGCATCGTCAAGCCAATAATCATGTTCGACCGAAATCGAATTGGCGATATCGGAGAAGGTCGCGGTGCCTTTGTCGGCGGCCACCACCAGATAGGGATCATCACCTTCGTGGCGAACCACGTTTGCCGGTGGAACGATTTTGCCGTTCGGATCAAAATTGTCGGTAATGTCGAGCAGCGACGAAATAAAAAGCTTGTAGGTCGCGATGCCTTCCGCCTGCACGATCTCGCGTGTCGCGCCTTTCGGCATCAGCTTCGGCACAAAGCCGCCTTTGGCGCCGACCGGTACGATCACCGCGTTCTTGACCTGCTGCGCCTTCACCAATCCGAGAATCTCGGTGCGGAAATCCTGCGGCCGGTCAGACCAGCGGATGCCGCCGCGTGCGACCTTGCCGAAGCGCATATGCACACCTTCCACGCGCGGCGAATAAACAAAGATTTCGTAGAGCGGCCGCGGCAGCGGCAAGTCGGTCAGCTTGCGGCTTTCGAACTTGATCGAAATCAACGGCTTCGGCTGCCCGCCTTTGTCGGTCTGGTAGTAATTTGTACGAATGGCCGATTGCACGGCATTGATGAACCGACGCAGGATGCGGTCTTCGTCGAGACTTTCGACCGCCTGCAATTTTTCTTCGATCTGCGCGACGATCGCGCTCTGCTTTTCGTCTCGGCCGGAATCCGCCCGCGGGTCGAAACGGGCATGGAACAAATCGACGATATTTGCGGCAATGCCGGCATGCTTCACCAGCGTCGCCCACATGTAGTCCTGCGAATAAGGCACGCGAATCTGCCGCAAAAATCGCGACAGCGTGCGGATCAGCGCAACGTCTCGCCAGGCAAGATCGCCGTGCAACGTGAGCGCGTTGTAGCCGTCATTTTCGGCCGCACCCCGCATCACCATCAGGAATGCCGTCTCCAGCCGCGCCTTGCCCTCATCGAGTGTGATATCGCCGCCATCGGCGCGTTCGAGCAGCATGTCGTGGAACCAGACGCCGGCGCTTCCCTGGGGCTCGATGTGGTAGGTCCGCTCATCCACCACGCGAAAACCCATATTTTCCAGCACCGGCACGCGCTCGGAGAGCGGCAATGGGCGCGCAAAAGTCCAAACCTTCAGGCCGACCGACCGCTGGTCTTCCTCCTGGCGGTGGAGAAAGTCGACGCCGAGTGGCCGCTGTTCGGACAACCCTTCAATGACGCGGATGTCGCCGGTAGCAACCGCGGGCGCATAAGCTTCCCGGAAACCATCTGAGAATGCGTCCCGGTAACGGCCGAACAGCACGCGCGCCTTGTCCGGTGAGTTGGCCAGCGCCAGATCCTGATTTAATCCATCGCCCCACGTGCGGATGATGGACTCAACTTCGCTCTCCAGCACATTGCGGTCGATGGCGGGCGTTGCGCCGCCTGAACGGCCGACAATGAAATGCACGCGCACCAGCGGGCCTTCATCAGGAAAGTACGGGTAGAATGCCGACACGCGGCCGATGAATGCTCTTGCAAGGTATGCGCCGATCTTTACGCGGATGTGGCTGTCGTAGCGTTCGCGCGGCACGTACACCAGAACAGACACGAAGCGGTCGAAGCGATCACGCCGGGCCAGCACGCGCACGCGCGGCCGTTCGTCGAGTTGAAGTATCGCGAGCGCAAAGTTGTAGAGGGTGTCTTCGTCGGTCTGAAACAACTCATCGCGCGGGTAGTGCTCCAAGACATTGGCCAACGCCTTGCCGGAATGCGTGCTCGGATCGAAACCGGCGCGTTCCTCTACCGCGGCGATCTTGCGGCGCAAATACGGAATGCTGTGCGCGGTGCGCGTATAGGCGGTGGACGTGAACAATCCGATGATGCGGTGTTCGCCGACCAGATTGCCCGAGGCATCGAAACGCTTCACGCCGATGTAATCGAGATAAACCCGCCGATGCACGCGCGCATGAATGTTGGCCTTCGCCACGATCAGCGGGCGCGGCTCCTTCAGAAACGCCATGATTTCCGGCGTGAATTCGAGAAGCTCCGTGCCACGCCTGAGCACGCGTAGCTCGCGCGAGCGCATAATACCAAGCGCGCTCTCGAACTCCGGCTCAAGCGCCTGTCCGTCGACGACGTAGTCGCGCACACCGAGGAACGTGAAATTGTCGGCAAGCAGCCATTGCAGGAACTGGATCGCTTCGGCGATTTCATCGACGGGGAGCGGCGGCGGATTTGACTTCAGTTCCGTTACAATGCCGCTGACGCGGTCGCGCATGGCCCGCCAGTCCTGCACCGCCAGCCGCACCTCTGCGAGAACGACTTCCAACGCGCGCACGAGTTCTTCGCGCGCGGCAGCGTCGGCGATCGGCGCGAGATGAATACTGATCAAACTCTCGCGCTTGCCTCCGGCCTCGGGCGCATCGAGCGCCGTCAACTTGTTGCCATCACGACGCACGCTGAAGATCGGATGCGTGACCAGGCGCACATCGAGACGGCGATCGGCAATTTCGCCCATCACGGAATCGACCAGGAACGGCATGTCGTCGTTGACGATTTCGATCAGCGAAACTGACTTGCGCTCCCCGGAGGCTGTGAGCGGCACCGTTTCGCAGCGGACCTTTGACGTGCCCGGTTCCCGCGTCGCCATGAATTCGTATGCATGCTCGGCCAGCGCAGCGAGATCGTCGGCGCCGTATCGCACAAGATCCTCGGGCACCGAGCGGCCGTAGAGCTGCGCGACAAAGCTCGCAGGAATTTCCGGGCGGCCCCGGCTCAGCGCTTTGCCGGCTTGCTCGATCAAGGCGCGGGCGGCGTGTTCTTCCTGATTGCCGGGACGCTCAGCGGGCATGGAACCTCGGGCGCTTAGCATTGGCGCAGAATCTTTTCCGAAAACCGGTGGTGACTCTTCGGGATCATGCGCGAGAGAGAATTGGTCGAGGCGAAACTGGAGTTTTCACGTTCTGCGCAGGGGCGTCGAGAGCAACACACCATTTGGTGACGCGGTGGTGACAATCCGGCACGACGCGGCCAATTTAGGTCCATTAACTGTCTGAAATGAAAGGCGAAAGGCCGGCGGACGGCTCGTATCGCGAAGACGCATAACATTGTACTCTGGCCCAGGGTGAGCAGCGAATTCAGGGACGGGGAAATGCCTAAGGCCAATAAATCAGCCAAAGCCGCCGGCAAGGCGGTCATAAAACCGAATAAAGCCAAGCCCATGCTGCACGCCATCAAAGGCGGCAAGGCAGCGCCTGCGAAATCAACGCTGGCAAAACCCTCCTTGGCCAAGCCGACGCTCAACAAGACGGCGGCAAAGCCGATCCCGCTCAAGCCGGCTCCGGCAGCGCCTGACGATGTGCCGGTGATCGGGCTCAATCTGGAACCTGTGAAATTGTCGCCGGCAATGGCGGCTTACTTCCGGAAATGCCAGGACCGGCTCGGTTTCGTGCCGAACGTTCTCGCCGCCTACGCCTTCGACATGGCGAAGCTCGAAACATTCGTGGCCATGTACAATGACTTGATGCTTGGCGACTCCGGTCTTTCCAAGCTCGAGCGTGAAATGATCGCGGTGGCGGTGTCATCCCAGAACCGTTGTTACTATTGCCTGACCGCGCATGGCGCGGCCGTGCGGCAATATTCCAGCAATCCGTTGCTCGGCGAACACCTCGTGATGAACTACCGCGTCGCGCGGCTGAACAAGCGTCAGCGCGCCATGCTCGATTTCGCGGTCAAGCTGACGGCATCACCCTGGAGTGTTGAAGAAGGCGACCGTGAGCGCCTGCGGCGTGTTGGCTTCACCGACCGCGACATCTGGGACATTTCGGCCGTAGCGGGCTTCTTCAATATGTCGAACCGCGTGGCATCGGCGACCGATATGCGGCCAAATATGGTCTATCACGGCCAGGCGCGGTAAAGCCTCTCGATTATCATGCGCGGGCTTGTCCAGCGCATCCCGATTCTATAGGCACCGTGCCATCCTCAGCGGGATGGCCGGGACATAGGCGAGCAAAGCGACGCCGTCCCATGGACGGCTATGCCCGGCCATGACGAGTACGTGATGCTTCGTCCATTCTCGACTGCCGCATTCTTTCTTGCGCTGTCTGCCGCACTCGCCTCAGCGCAGGTCGCGCCACAGTCGCGCGCGCCGGCCATTGTCCCGGCGCAAACGGTCCGGGCTCACAACGGCGTCGTGGTTGCCCAAGAGCAACGTGCGGCCCGCATCGGCATAGAAATTCTCGACCGCGGCGGCAATGCGGTCGATGCCGCCGTCGCAACGGGCTTCGCGCTCGCGGTGACCTATCCGCGTGCGGGCAATATCGGCGGCGGCGGTTTCATGGTGATCCACCTCGCCAAGGACAATCGTGATGTTGCAATCGATTACCGCGAGACGGCCCCAGCTGCGGCAACCAGCACGATGTTTCTCGACGCGCAGGGCAATCCGGATCCTGCAAAGTCGCGTGATAGCGCGCTCTCAGTCGGTGTGCCCGGCACCGTGGCCGGCCTTGCGATGGCGCACGAAAAATACGGTTCGGGAAAATTCACGCTTGCCGATCTGATCGCACCGGCGATCTATCTCGCGCAGAACGGAGTCCTGGTTGAAGACGACACCGCCGACTTGCTGCCGCTGGCGCGCGAGCGCCTTGCACGCTGGCCGGCGTCGAAGTCAATTTTCTTCAATGGCGACCGGCCGTATGGCGAAGGTGAACGGTTGCTCCAGTTCGACCTCGCCAACACCCTGCGAGCCATCGCGAAGGACGGTCCGCGCGCCTTTTACCAAGGCCGCACCGCCGACAAGATTGCCACCGCCGTCACCAAGGCCGGCGGCATCATGACCAAAGACGATCTGGCGAACTATCGTCCGGTTGAACGCGCGGTCGTGCGCGGCCGCTATCGCGGCTATGACGTCGTCTCCGTGCCCCCACCATCGTCCGGCGGCGTACACCTCATCGAGATGTTGAACATCCTTGAAGGCTACGATCTCGCCAAACTTAGCCGTGAGCATTCATTGCACGACATGATCGAAGCGATGAAGCGCGCTTATGCCGACCGCGCAGCCTTCATGGGCGACCCGGACGCGGTGAAAATGCCGATTACCGGCTTGTTATCGAAGCCATATGCCGCCTCTTTGCGCGCGGAAATCGGCGCGCAGGCAACGCCATCAGCCGACATTCGTCCCGGCAAACCTGACGATTTCGAAGGCCGCAACACGACGCATTATTCGGTGATCGACCACGACGGCAATGCGGTGTCGAACACCTACACGCTGAATTTCTCGTATGGTCTCGGCCTTGTTGCCGAGGACACCGGGGTGCTGCTCAACAATGAGCTCGATGACTTTACCGCCAAGCCCGGCGCTGCGAATGCATACGGACTAATCGGCTACACCGCCAACTTGCCGGGACCAGGCAAGCGGCCGTTGTCGTCGATGACGCCGACCATTCTCCTGAAGGACGGCAAGCCGTTCCTGATCACCGGCTCCCCGGGCGGCAGCCGGATTATCAGCACCGTCCTGCAGGTCATTGTGAACGTGATCGACTTTCATATGCCAATTGGCGAAGCGGTGAGCGCGCCTCGCCTGCATCAGCAGTGGCAACCGGAAGAAGTTTATGTCGAGCCTGGTTTTGCGCCGGACGTGCTCGACGCCTTGACGGCCCGCGGCCACAAAATTCTGCCGACCCAGTCTTTCTCTTCCGCCAATTCCATCGAAATAACGGCGAACGGCCCGGTCGGCGCCGCCGACAGGCGGACGCGCGGCTCGCTGGCTGCGGGATACTAGGTTGTCGGTGATCTAACTTAGTTCTTGATCACCAGCCCGAGCTTCTTGATGACCGCCTGCCACTTGCCTTCCTCGCGCTGGATGTTCTGCGCGTATTCGGCCGGCGTGCTGGCGAGCGGGTCGCCGCCGGCATCGAGCAGACGCTTCTTCATGTCGTCCGAGCTCACGATCTTGCGCAGCTCCTTGTTCAGCCGGTCGATGATCGGCTGCGGGGTCCCGGCGGGTGCAACGAGCCCGTAATATTGCACGATCTCGAGGCCCGGCAGGCCGGCCTCAGCGATGGTCGGAACATTGGGAATCGCGGCCATGCGCGCCGGTGAGCCGACGGCAATGGCGCGCAGCGTCCCGGCCTGGATATTGCCGATCGCCGGCGGGAGCGTGTTGAAGGCGATCATCACATGACCGCCGACGAGATCGTTGGTGAGCGGTCCCGGTCCCCTTATAGGTGACGATCGTAATCTTGGTGCCGGTCATCGCCTTGAATTGCTCGGCGCCGAAATAATTCAGCGTCGGCGCCGGTGGCGTTCCGACGGTGACTTTGTCGCCATCTTTTTTGGCGAGCGCGATCACTTCAGCGAGTGATTTCGCCGGCACCGACGGATTGGACATGATCACGATCGGAACCGAAGCAATCAGGCCGATCGGTGCGAAATCCTTGCCCATATCGTAACCGGGTTCTTCCGGAAGGCCGGCACCGGTGACCAGCAGAAGCAGCGTGTAGCCGTCGGGCTGCGCCCTGGCGACGTCACGTGTGCCGATGACCGAACCGGCGCCGGGACGATTGACGACAATCACCTGCTGGCCAAGCGCGTCGGTGAGCTTTTGCGCAACGACTCGGCCGACCGTGTCGACACCGCCGCCGGCCGGGAAAAGCCACGACCAGCGAGATGGTGCGCGCGGGATAATCCTCGGCGGCTGCGGGCCGAGGTGCGACGAAAGCCACCGCCAATGCAAAAGCGAAGGCCGACACGTTTCAAGTGATATAGCGAGCACCGCCCTGGTCATGTTTCCGTTCCCCGATTGTTATGTGTCGGTGTTGAGCCCCGACGTCATATTATGATTGAAAAAGGTAGCCTGAATCCAGCGCGATATCACGGGTCAATCAACGCGGACTCTTTTGGACGCCCGATACCAGACGACCGCGGACGAGGTTGATATGGCTTCGCAAGGTATACAACATGCTTGCGTACGCGGTCGGCAGCGACAACCGGTTCGCGCGTTGGCCTAGCTCTTCAAGTTTTGCATCGATCGCATCCACGTTTTTTCCCGCGTTGGCTTCCATCTCGCTCTCGATCGCCCGCATCTCATCGTACAGTTTCCTGATTTTGGACTGCATGGCCCAGTCGTAAATTTGCGGCAGGAACCTGAACACCGGGTACAGGACAGCCGCCAAAGGCAGGAGCACGACGAGCATTCGCTCGACCAGGGTCGCGACCCAGAACGGAAGATATTTCTGGAGGAATGGCAGGCCTCGTTTGTAAAAACGCTGGGCTTCGTCGCTGAGAGGAAGATCAATCGATTCGGCGGCCGGAAACTGCCCGGCCTTCTGGAAAATTCCGGGCTGCGAATGAATCTGCTGGGCGGCCGTCAGCAACAGATGCTGGATGGCGGGATGCAGGTCCGCGCGCACGGCGAGGCTTGCCTTCGGCGCCAGCATCACGGTGTCGATCGGCGGACGATTGTTCAGAAGATCGCTGACACCGGCCGGAAGCACGAGCTTATTCAGAAAGGGATAATGTGCGATGTAGGCGTCCGCGCGCAGGATGCTTGCGAGGGCAATGCCTTTCGCATCCATGAGCTGCTGGACGACCGGCGAATCCCAGGCGGTTACGATAAATGCGGCGTCGATGTCGCCCGCAATCAGTTTGTCCGCCGCCGCCTGCGGCGTAAACCCGAATACCTCTCCAATAACGGTATCGAGCTTGAACCTTTTTATGAGTTCGAGCGCAAGCGCGCGTGTCCCGCTTCCTTCGGGGCCGATCGACACGCGTCGGCCGCGGAGCGCGCGGATATCGTCGCCGGGTTCCCCCCGGAAGAAAAACCACAGCGGTTCGTAAAAAATAGTGCCGAGTGATTCGACGTCCGGCGAGTCCTTTTCAGTGGTTGTGCCGCCCTGGATAAACCCGGCGCCGACCCCCGATTTGGGATCTTTCAGCAGCGCTAGATTTTCCAGCCCGCCGCTTGTCGGCACCAGCCGCAACCTAACGCCGGATTGCGCCAGGATGTCGCGGTAACGAAGGCCCATTTGATAGTTGGCGCCGCCTTCCGCGCCCGTCGCCATGACGACTGTCCGGGGCGGCATCGTCTCCACTATGAAGACGCCGGCAGCCAGAACAATGACGATCATCCCTGCAATCGTCAGAATGAGCCAGGATCTTTGCAGACGGTCCATGTCGATCATCGCGCTTTGTCCCGTTTTCGTTTTCGCTCGGGTTTCGTATCCCCGATTTCTAGCGTGACCAACCGCGCGAGCAGAATTGCTGGATAAAGCTGACCAATGATGGATTCCAGATTGCAAAGGCTGCGTGCGATCGGATGCACCGGCACCACATCGCCGTAGCCGGTTGAGGTCAGCGTCACGAAGCTGAAATAGATCAGGTTGCTGGCGAGCGCCGTGTTGTCATCGATCGCAATGCCGGAAAAAGCCTTCGGATTCGCCTGGCCGACGATCGCGAACAGCGCCACGAATACCAGCGAAATCAGAAAATACAGCAGGATCGCGCCGACAATCCGATGGTACGTCACGCGTCCCGCCGCGAAGACCTGGCGAGCGACCACCCAACCCAGCGTGGTCGCCAGAATCAACCACGCGCCCGCCACGAGGTGAATATCGAGCGCCGAAGGATCGCTGAGCCTGTGCACGGCCGCCGCAATGTTCATTCCAAACGCAATCAGCATCGCAATAAATGCGGCCGTGCTCCCTGACATAAAAACGGCGCCGACGATGATCGCCAGTGCCACCAAAAATCCGAAGGCTTGAAAAACGATATGTCCGGTTGCCTGTAGTGGCGCAACGACAAACATCAGGATCAGGAGGAGGATCGTCAGGGCCGTCAATATCGGGTCGCTGTACTGCTCCTGAAGTTTTCGAACTCGGGTTTCGAAAGTTGCGGCCATACCGCTGTCCCATCTTTGCAAAAGCGTCACGGTCGATGCAGCGCGCGACTGAATTGACGTTTCCTTGGTCCAGTCTACGTCCGAAGGGCCGCTTCGCGCCCGCGAAGACCCACAATAGGCGAAATGCTTGGCCAGGCAGACACGGCGGGCACGCCGCGATCCGCGGCCATCGACCGCAGCCTTTAAAATGGCTCGGCGTGAGCTAAGTATTGGAGCGGGCGAAGGGATTCGAACCCTCGACCCCGACCTTGGCAAGGTCGTGCTCTACCCCTGAGCTACACCCGCATCCGTTAGATATTTGGCCGAAAAGCGTTATCGGCCGCCAAGGCCGTTCCTATAGCCAAAAGGCGCCCCTAAAAGCAACCACGACGACCGGCGGGCCTTAACCCTTTCGGTGCTTTCGCGGTTCAACCTCGGCCTGCCAGCGTGGATTTGGATTGCAGAAGCCCCGGAATCCCGAAACCACGGTCACCCGGCACTCTTCAAACGTGCGGAACTGGCAGTCTTCGGAAAGGTCGCTGCCATAATTGCGAAGTGCGCACCAAGGCCCTTCGGACGCGTGAGCCGGACTTGAGCCAGCCGACGCAATCGTGGCGAGCACGGACGTCAACAGGACGATGCGCAGCATATCAAGCCTCCCTGGCTTTGCAGCGATTGATGGGACCGCGGCCGTTCGATCTTGAGCGGCGAACGTTCGAACGGTTAGCCGTGATGAACACGACGCTTGTGGCTGACGCCCTTGCCAGCGACCGGTGGAGTCCAGCGCGGGTTGTGATTGCAGAAGCCGCGGTTACCGGCCAACACGACAGGGCGGCACGCTTCAAATGAATAGTATTGGCAGTCTTCGTAGACTGAGCCCGGTCCCAGAGAAATAACTGCGCACCACGGGGGCTCCCCCGCCTTTGCGTGCGTGCCACCAAGCGACATCGCGGCCATAGCAGCGCCGGCAATCAATAAAATGCGTATCATCTTTTACCTCTTTGACTGACTTGTCATAATAACACCCTATCGGCCTCAATTATTGCGCGATGTCAAAAACCTCCGATCAACTATTCGTGGCGCTCGATTCCCTTGGCATCAAGTATTCCACGGTTAAACATCCACCGCTGTTCACGGTCGAACAGTCACAGAGCCTGCGCGGGCAAATTCCGGGTGGCCATACCAAGAATCTTTTTCTGCGCGACAAGAAATACGCGATCTATTTGGTGGTTACGCTTGAAGACGCCGATATCGACCTGAAAGGCCTGCACCGGATACTTGGCGCCTCCGGACGATTTTCGTTCGGCTCAGCCGATTTGATGCGCGAAGTCCTGGGCGTCGAACCGGGCTCGGTCACACCATTCGGCGCCATCAACGACCCCGAAGGCCGCGTGACCGTGGTGCTCGACGCCGCCATGATGGAGCACGAAACGCTGAATTTTCATCCGCTTGTGAACATTATGACGACGTCGATAAAGCGCGACGATCTGGTCAGATTCCTCGAATCCACCGGCCATATGCCGCGAATTGAACGCCTTTCAGGTAGCGCCTCGAACATGCCTTGATGATTGCGTTACCTTCCGGGATAACCCATCTAATCCGGCACGGAGCCCGGGTTTTCGGGCCATTCGTGGCGGATAGGGACAACAAAAAATGTTGCAGGACGGCGGGGCAATGACGGCGGCCGATGTGGTCAAGGACACGACCACGCAAGGCTTCATGAAAGATGTGATCGAGGAATCCAAGCACCAGCCCGTGCTGGTGGATTTCTGGGCGCCCTGGTGCGGCCCCTGCAAACAGCTCACACCGGTCCTGGAAAAAGCCGTGAAGGCCGCAAAGGGCAAGGTCAAACTCGCGAAGATGAATATCGATGAGCATCCGGCAATTCCGGGTCAGATGGGTATCCAGTCGATCCCCGCGGTGATTGCCTTTTCGAACGGCCAGCCGGTCGACGGATTTATGGGCGCCCTGCCCGAAAGCCAGGTGGCGGCCTTCCTCGAGCGCATCACCAAAGGCGCCGTCGGCGCGGAAGAAAAAGATTTGCTGAAAGAGGCCGATCAGGCGCTGGCGGAAGGAAACGCAGCGGGCGCCGCCGAACTCTATGCGCAGTTGCTCGCCCAGGATGGCACCAATGTGCCCGCGCTCGCGGGGCTCGCACGCTGCTATGTCGAAACCGGCGCACTCGAACAAGCCAAGCAGACGCTCGCGCTCGTGCCCGAAGCCAAGCGCAACGAAGCAGCGGTCGCCGCCGCGCGCGCCGCGCTCGATGTTGCGGAGCAAGCCAAGTCCATCGGTCCGCTGGCGGAGCTCGAAGAAAAAGTGCGCGCCAACCCGCTCGATCATCAGGCGCGATTCGATCTTGCCGTCGCGCTCAATGCCAAAGGGAAACGCGAGGATGCCGTCAATCACCTGATCGACATCGTCAAGCGCGACCGCAAATGGAACGACGACGGCGCGCGCAAGCAGCTCGTGCAATTCTTTGAAGCGTGGGGCGTCACCGATCCCGCCACCGTCGACGGCCGGAAACGCCTGTCGTCGATTTTGTTTTCCTAGAGGTTCGCCCCGGCAACGGCACCGGGGCGGAGTGAAGCAAAGATGCCGATGAACGCTCAATATCGCGGGCCGATCGAGATGCCCGGCGTTATCCCGGTCTTTCCCTTGCCGGGTGCGCTGCTGTTGCCGCGCGGGCAGATGCCGCTGAATATTTTCGAGCCGCGTTATCTCGCGATGGTCGATGACTCGCTACGCGACGGCCACCGGCTGATCGGCATGATTCAACCCGATGTTGCGCACAGCAGCGCAGGCGAGAAACCGCCGCTCTACAAGATCGGCTGTGTCGGACGCATCACTCAGCTCGCGGAAAGCGGTGACGGACGCTATCTGCTCGAACTCACCGGCGTCGCGCGCTTTCGCGTCGAAGAGGAGCTCAAGGTTGCGACACAGTACCGGCAATGCCGCGTGACCTATGCGCCATTCGCCGACGATTTCATCGCGCGCAAGGGCGAGAATGCCGTCGACCGCAAGGCGCTGCTCGCCGCGCTGACCAATTTTCTCAAGGCCAATGATCTCAAGGCCGACTGGGAAGGTGTCGAAAAGGCCCCCAATGAAGCGCTGGTCAATGCGCTCTCGATGATGTCGCCTTACGGCACGGCGGAAAAGCAGGCGCTGCTTGAAGCGCCCGACCTGAAGACGCGCGCCGAAATCCTCATCGCCATCACCGAGATCGAGCTGGCCAAGAAAAACACCGAAGGCGAACCACAGCTGCAGTGATGCCCGGCTGTCGTCCCCGTGAAAGCGGGGACCCAGTGCGCCGCAGCCTATCGAGAGTGCACGGCGTACTGGATCATCCGCTTTCGCGGATGATGACCGTGGAGTTTTGCGCTATAAACCCCGCGAACCCGCCGGGAGCTATTGCATGTCCACTGTCCCACCGACCGAACGGCCCGCCGGCAGCGTGGATCCGAAACTGCTGGAGATCCTCGTATGCCCGCTCACCAAGGGCCCACTGGAATATGATGCTGCTAATCAAGAACTGATCTCCCGCAAGGCCAAGCTCGCCTATCCGATCCGCGACGGCATTCCGATCATGCTGCCGGAAGAAGCGCGAAAGCTGGAGTAAGCAACCCACGAATTATTGACCAGTCATCGCCGGGCTTGTCCCGGCGATCGCGCTTAGGTGAGCGGGGCCGTGCCTTCCTTTTCGGGATGGCATACGCAACTCGGGCCTGCCCGAGTTGTGTAAATCTAACGAGAAGCCGCAGGTCGGGTAGACCCGACCTGCGGTGACAAGCCCGGCCATGACAAACTAGGAACAAACGCAAAGAAATAGGGAGCAAACGTTATGATCAAAATCTGGGGCCGCAAGACGTCGTCCAACGTGCAGAAGGCCATGTGGGCGGTCGGGGAGCTCAAGCTCGAACACGAGCGCATCGACGTCGGCGGTTCGTTCGGCAAGAACAAGGAGCCCGCTTACCTCGCGATGAATCCCAACGGCCTTGTGCCAACGCTCGAGGAAGAAGACGGCTTCCTGTTGTGGGAATCCAACTCGGTCGTACGTTATCTCGCCAGCAAGCATGACAAGGGTGGCATAATCGAGCCGAAGGACCCGAAACAACGCGCGCTGGCAAGCCAATGGATGGATTGGCAACTGTCGGTGGCCGGGCCGGCCATCTTCGCAGCCTTCTGGGGTCTCATCCGCACGCCTGCAGAAAAGCGCGACATGGCCGCAATCAAGACATCGCAGGAAAAGACCACTGCCGCCATGCAGATCATGGATGCGCAACTGGCGAAAACAAAATTCCTCGCCGGTGACGCCTTCTCCTACGGCGACATCCCCGTCGGCATCATGTGCTACCGCTTCGTGCAGCTGGTGCCGGACCGTCCGCCGATGCCGAATCTCGATCGCTGGTATGCGCAGATTTCCAGCCGCAAGGCGTTCCAGGATCACGTTGGCAGCGTGCCTTTGTCTTGAGCACGGCAGCACAAGAAGGGCGCTGCCTCGGCCTGATCGGCGGTCTCGGTCTGGGCGCAACCGTTCATTATTATCGTGCATTGGTCTCGGCGCACGAAAAGGCGGCGCGCGTACCGCGCCTGCTGATCGCGCATGCCGATGTGCAACGCGTCTACGCCGCAGTGACCGCAAAAGATTTTGACGGCCTCGCACGCTATCTCGCCGGGTTTGTCACCGAACTGGCGGCCGGCGGCGCGGAAGTCACTGCAATCGTCGCCGCCACGCCGCACATATGCGCCGATCGACTGGTCGCGCTGTCGCCGCTGCCGTTCGTCAACATGCTGACCGAGGTCGCGGCCGCAGTACGCGCGCGGGGCCTCAAACGCGTCGCGCTGCTCGGCACCCGTTTCACGATTGAATCGCGCATGTTCGGCTGCCTGGACGACACCGAAGTGATCATGCCGCAAGCGGATGAGATCGAGCGGATCCACCGCATCTATAGTGATTTCGTGGCGGGACGCGGCTCGGATACGCAAGCGGAAGAATTACGCAAACTCGCGCAGACTTTCGTTGCACGCGACGGCGCGCAGGCCGTACTGATCGCCGGCACCGATCTCTCGACGGTATTCACGGAAGGCAATGCCGGATTTCCGATGATCGATTGCGCGAGCGTTCATATCGGCGCGATTGTTAGGCGTTTGTTCAAGTGATCTCGGGCGGCCACCGGGACGACAGCAGAAATTACAACGCCTCGCCCTTCAGCAGCTTGGGCACCTCGCCGGTGAAACCGGCGGCCTCGCGAATGAATATGCGCTTGAGCGCGGGCAGGCGTTCGACCAAGCCAAGGCCGATGTCGCGCGCGAGCCGAAGCACATCCGAGTGGTTGGAAAACAACCGGTTCAGCCCATCGGTCGCAACGCCCATGGTCATGGTGTCGAAACGCCGCCAGCGCTGATACCGTTCAAGCACGTCGGCTGCGCCGATATCGAGTCCGAGGCGCGCCGCATCGACGATCGCTTCGGCCAGCGCCGCGACATCGCGCAGGCCCATATTGAGCCCCTGCCCCGCGATCGGATGAATGATATGCGCCGCGTCGCCGATCAGCGCGAGCCGCTCGGCGATGAACCGGCGCGCGGTAAATAGTCCCAACGGGAAGGCCCGCCGCGGCCCGGCGACGGCGATATCGCCGAGCTGCAATCCGAACCGCTTTTCCAGCTCGGCATGAAATTGATCGTCCGGCAGCGCAATGATCCGCTCGGCTTCACGCGTGTCTTCGGTCCACACGATCGAGCAGCGTTTTCCGGTGAGCGGCAGGATTGCGAAGGGACCTGCAGGCAGGAAATGCTCTTCGGCGCGGCCATTGTGATCGCGCTCATGCGCAACCGTCGTGACGATGGCCGACTGATCGTAGCTCCAGCCGTGCGTGGCGATGCCGGCGCGTTCGCGGATATGCGATCTGGCGCCATCGGCGCCGACCAACAGACGCGCGGAGATTGTTTCCCCGCCGGCGAGCGCAACATTGATTGCATGGCCGGCATTTTCAAAGCCCATCACGGAACCGGCGCGCAAATCGATGCCGAGTTCCTTTGCCTTGGCCACCAGCGCGTCAACCAGGTGCCGGTTCTCGACCATGTGTGCGAATGCCTCGCCCTCCTCCACCTCGCCACCGAACGTGAGGAATGTCGGACGCACCACGTCGTCGAGCTTTGAATCGGTCACCACCATATCGAGGATCGGTTGCGCATCGGCCGCCACCGCATCCCAAACCTCGATCGCTTCAAACAGACGCCGGGCGGCGGCCGCAATCGCGGAGGCGCGCGGGTCCTTCGACGTAGCGTGCGCCAGGCCCGGGTCGATAACCGTCACATTAAACGCTTCGCCCAGCCCCTGCCGGAGCGCGATCGCCAGCGCCAGGCCGGCAAAGCCGGCGCCGCCGACAACCAGGTCCGCCCGCGCACGTGCGAAATCGCCTTTATTCATGCCTATTCCTTGTAAATCTTGCCGCAGCATAGCAGGTTGAGCAGGCTCTTTGACCTATCCCCAGGCCCTGCCATGACGTCCGCCGTCCAGGATTTGCTCACTATTCTCGACCTCGAGCCGCTGGAAGAGAACCTGTTCCGTGGCCGTTCGCCGCAAGTCGGCTGGCAGCGGGTTTTTGGCGGGCAGGTGATCGGCCAGGCCCTGGTCGCTGCGGTGCGGACGGTCGAGAGCCGGCCGCCCCATTCCCTGCACGCCTACTTCCTGCTGCCCGGCGATCCCAAGGTTCCGATCATCTATGACGTCGACCGCATGCGTGACGGCAAGAGTTTCACGACGCGCCGCGTAACCGCGCGGCAGCACGGACATCCCATCTTCTCGATGCTGGTATCGTTTCACACCGACGAGCCGGGTCTCGACCATCAGGCCAAGATGCCTGACGTACCGCCGCCGGAAAACTTGCCGAGCGACGCCGACATGCGCGAGAAGTTGCTACCGACGATGCCGGATCCCGTGCGCCGCTACTACGAGCGCGAGCGGCCGATCGAATTGCGGCCGGTCGAGTTCGAACGTTATCTCGGCAAGAAAATTCCGGGCGGACAATTCAACGTCTGGATTCGCACGACGGGAAAACTGCCGGATCTTCCTGCCATCCATCAATGCGTGCTGGCTTATGCCTCCGACATGATGCTGCTCGACACGGCGCTCGCGCCGCACGGGCGCACACTGTTTGAGAAAGAATTCATGGCCGCCAGTCTCGACCACGCGCTGTGGCTGCACCGGCCATTTCGTGCCGATGAATGGCTGCTCTATGCGCAGGATTCGCCCAATCTGCACGGCTCGCGCGGTTTCGCGCGCGGACTTATATTCACCCGTGATGGCACATTGGTCGCTTCGGTGGCACAGGAGGGCCTGGTCCGCCAGCGTCGGGAGACTTGAAACTGTAATGCAGCGGTTGCTTGCGGCCTTTTGTACTCTACTCATCATGATAACGGGCGCGCTCGCCGCATCGGGCCAGCAGCCGGCGCCGTTCGGCGCGTTTGAAGGCGCGCCACCGCAGTACACGCAGTTTTCCGCGGCCGAACTCTCGCGCGGATTTCTCGCGCTCGCGTTCGGATCCGATTTGCGCATCGGCGCCCGGCCCACCGGCATCCGCCGCTTCGATCACCCGATCACTGCGCGTGTCACCGGTGGCGGCGCCGTCGATCGCCGTGCGGCAATGTCGCGTGTCATCGGTGACTATACGCGTGCCGTGCCCGGGCTGCATCTGAGCGAGACATCGGCGGAACCGGCCGATATCGAGCTGCGGCTTATCGACGAGAAGGATTTTCAGTCCGCGCTGCAGGTGGCCTTCGGCGCCAGGATTGCCAAGACATTCGTTACGCGCACCGACCCGCAATGCATGACGAGCGTCAAATCGACCGCCGACGGAAAAATCGTCCACTCGATTTCATTTATTATCGTCGACAAAGGCGACGATGTTTTTCTGGACTGCGCCTATCACGAGCTGCTGCACGCCTTCGGGTTGTCCAACCACGATCAGCACAACTCCTGGACTACGCTCAACCAGAGACGGATGGTCGGCTACCTCACGGCCTACGACCGTGCGCTGCTCACATTGCTTTATGACCCGCGAATCAGCCCGGGGATGACGGTCCGTCAGGCACATAAAGTGCTGCCGGGGCTCATCGACGAGCTAGGCCTCGCCGGAGCGCCGAAAGACAGATAAGACAGTATTACTGACCTAGTGTGCCCTCAAATGCGGCGCGCTGCCTGTGGGCTTGGCAAGATTACCGCTTAAACTTTAGGCCCCCTGTCGCTAGCTTATGCAAATCGGCCCGTACCGGTCCCAACCGGGACGGATTTTTTGTGCGCATGACCCGACGCGGGCCCGATGTCGGCCCCGTTTCCTCGGCAACGCATGCGCAAACGAAAGACGGTGTGGCGCCCACACGCCCCGGGAAGGAAGTCATGAAGCTCGTCATTGCTGTCATCAAACCCTTCAAGCTCGATGAGGTGCGCGATGCTCTCACGCGCCTCGGCATCCACGGGATGACCGTCGCCGAAGTGAAAGGCTACGGCCGGCAAAAGGGCCATACCGAAATCTATCGCGGCGCCGAGTACGTCGTGAATTTCCTTCCAAAACTACGCGTGGAGGTCGCCATCGCCTCCGAGCAACTCGACCAGGTCGTAGATGCGCTTACTGCCGCTGCGCGCACCGGGCAGATCGGCGATGGAAAAATCTTCGTTACGCCGATCGAGCAGGCCCTGCGCATCCGCACCGGCGAGACCGACGTCGACGCACTCTAAAAAAATTTGAAATTGGGGGGATGACATGACACGCGCATTCCTGCGCCTCGCTCTGACCGGCATCGCGGCCCTCGCCGCATCGCCGGCTTTCGCGCAAGTGACCGGTGTTGCATCGAAGATCGACGCCGCCGACACGGCGTGGATGATCGGCGCCACCGGTCTCGTGCTGATGATGACGATTCCCGGGCTCGCGTTGTTTTATGCCGGCATGGTGCGCAAAAAAAATGTGCTCGCGACCATGGCGCAAAGCCTCGCCGCGACATTTCTGATCTCGATCCTGTGGGCGCTGGTGGGCTACAGCCTCGCTTTCACGGGCGAGGGCGCATTCATCGGAACATTCGAGCGCATCTTTCTCAACGGCGTGACGCTCGATGCGATCTCGCCGCTGGCGAAGACGATTCCCGAAAGCCTGTTCATGATCTACCAGATGACCTTCGCGGTGATCACCGTCGCACTGGTGGCGGGCTCGGTCGCCGATCGCCTGCGTTTCTCGGCGTTCTTGCTGTTCTGCACGTTCTGGCTGCTGCTGGTCTATGTGCCGATCGCGCATTGGGTCTGGGGCGGCGGGTTCCTCGGCAGCTACGGCACCATCGACTTCGCCGGCGGCCTGGTCGTGCATCTCAACGCTGGCATCGCCGGACTGGTCGCGGCTTACGTTCTCGGCGCGCGCCGCGGTTACGGCAGCGAGAACCTGTCGCCTTATGATCTCACGCTTGCGGTGGTCGGCACAGGCCTGTTGTGGGTTGGCTGGTTCGGTTTCAATGGCGGCTCGGCGCTCGGCGCCAATTCGCGCGCGGCCATGGCGATCGTGTCGACGCATCTTGCAGCCAGTGCCGGCGCCTTCACCTGGATGGCGCTGGAATGGTGGACGCGCGGCAAGCCATCGGTGCTCGGCATGATCTCAGGTGCGGTGGCCGGTCTCGGCACCATCACTCCGGCGTCGGGCTTCGTGATGCCGATGCAAGGCATATTGATCGGTATCGCCGCCGGCGCGATCTGCTTCTGGGCCTGTACATCGCTCAAGCTCAAGATGGGTTATGACGACTCGCTCGACGTCTTCGGCGTGCACGGCATCGGTGGCCTGACGGGCACATTGCTTGCCGGCGTCTTTGCGGTCGGTGCGCTGTCGGCCAGCCCGGAATTGCCCGGCGGCGTTCATGGGCTGCTCGAAGGCAACCCGCAACAACTGCTGGCGCAGATCTACGGCATCGCCGTCACATTGGTGTGGTCGGGGGCGATGACCTTCGTCATCCTCAAGGTGATCAGTGTGCTGGTCCCGTTGCGGGTGCGTCATGAGGATGAAGTCATGGGCCTCGATGTCAGCCAGCATGGCGAAGCCCTTCAATAATTAACGAGTGGTTTCCGCGCCGGCGAGCAACCGGCGCGGTCCGCACCATTCCGTGGGCATCTGATTAAATTTTAAGCACGTCGTTTGAGTCTTGGCGCGTCTTTGGGCGCAGGGTCGAGGTGGTATTTGGGTCGACACCCCGTCAAACCATTTTCCGCTGCTAAATCAACTAATTAGCGCCTTCGCCGGCAACTGGCACGGCGTTTGATTCTATCCCATCGGCTATGCCTGCGAAGCGAGCTTCGTTGGTCCGGCTCAGTGAACCCGCCCGCACTGCGTGAAGGTAGAAAACGGGCCCAAGCGGGGATCGAATCCATGAAAATCGTCATGGCCATTATCAAACCTTTCAAGCTCGACGAGGTCCGCGACGCTCTGACCTCAATCGGCGTGCAAGGACTGACCGTTACCGAAGTCAAAGGATACGGGCGTCAAAAGGGGCACACGGAAATCTATCGTGGCGCCGAATATGCGGTGAGCTTCCTGCCGAAGATCAAGATCGAAGTGGCAGTGGACACCAAGCAAGTCGACAAGGTCATCGGGGCCATCACCGGCGCCGCCAAGACCGGGCAGATCGGCGACGGAAAAATCTTCGTCTTCAATCTGGAAAACGCCGTGCGAATCCGCACCGGCGAGACCGATGCCGCGGCGCTTTAGTAACCCGCACCGCAACAATACGGACAGGAGTAAGACCATGACGTTGAAGAAATCCTCCCGTGCGGGGCTCTTGGCTCTCGCCTTCGGGATTGTACTCGGCCTCTTCCTGAGCGTGGCGACGTATGACGCCTCCTTCGCTCAGGCACAGGCTCCTGCCGCGGCGGCGCCCGCGGCCGCACCGCCTGCACCTGCGGCTCCGCCGCCGGCTTGCGCCAACGACCCGGATCCGAAGAAAGCCGTTCTGGAAAAGTGCACGCCCAACTCGGGCGACACTGCCTGGATGCTCACGTCAGTTGCTCTCGTACTGATGATGACCATCCCGGGCCTCGGCCTGTTCTATGGCGGCATGGTGCGCAAGAAGAACGTGGGCGACACGGTGATGACGAGCTTTGCCGTCACGTGTCTCGTCACGATCCTCTACGCATGCGTGACCTACACAATGTCGTTTACGACTGGCGGGCCGTTCCTCGGCGGCTTCAGTCGAGCCTTCCTGCAAGGCATCCTGAGCGACATATCGACAGGCGTCGGCACGCCAAACGGCTTGGCGGCGACGATTCCTGAAACGGTCTACATCTGCTTCCAGATGACCTTCGCCATCATCACGCCGGCACTGATCGCCGGCGCCTTCGCCGAGCGCATGAAATTCTCCGCCATGCTTTGGTTCATCGGGCTGTGGGCGGTCCTGGTCTATGCGCCGATCGCGCATTGGGTCTGGGGCGCCGACGGCTTCATGTCCAACGGCAACTCGGACGCCTGGTTCAAGGTGCTCGACTTCGCTGGCGGCACCGTGGTGCATATCAACGCGGGCGTTGCCGGCCTGATGTGCGCAATCTGTCTTGGCAAGCGCAAGGACGCTGGCCCTGGCCACAACATGGTGCTCACCTTCATCGGCGCCTCGCTGCTGTGGGTCGGCTGGTTCGGCTTTAATGCCGGCTCCGCCGTCACCGCCGGCATGCAGGCGGGCATGGCGATGACCGTGACTCAGATCGCCACCGCGGTTGCGGGCTTTACCTGGATGCTTGTGGAGTGGATTGCCCGCGGCAAGCCCACCGTCATCGGCATCTGCTCGGGTGCGGTCGCCGGCCTCGTCGCTATCACTCCGGCATCGGGCTTTGTCGGCCCTGCCGGCTCGATTGCGATCGGCGTCGCTGCCGGCATCCTGTGCTATTGGGGCGTCACCGGCCTCAAGCGCATGCTCGGTCAGGATGACGCGCTCGACTGCTTCGGTGTGCATGGTGTCGGCGGTATCGTCGGCGCGCTGCTCACCGGCGTGTTCGCCATCAACGAGTACGGCGGCACCGCCGGCCTGATCGAGGGCAACGCTGCCCAGATGATCAATCAGGTCCAAGGCATCGCTGTCGTGATCATCTACGATGCCATCGTCTCCCTGATCCTTCTCAAAGTAATCGATGCGATCATCGGCCTGCGCGTCTCCGACGAAGTGGAACGCGAAGGTCTCGATCTCGCACTGCACGGCGAGACGGTTCAGTAATGAACGCGTGATCCCGAAAAGTGGATACCGGTTTTCGGAAAAGATCACGCGTCAGTGAAATGACTCCCTAGCGGTAGGGGCGGAAACCCGGCACTGTCCCTTCCGTCGAGGCCCCCGGTTCGCAAGGACCGGGGGCCTCTCTTATTTTCTGTGTTGATTTTTTTTGGTGACTATTTTTTGGCTCACGCCGACCATCGCCCAATCGGACGATGACTCCATTCACATCGCATTCAATTTCCACATGGCATTCGGTTAGCAGTTCCAGGGTCGATCAGGTCCCTGGTCAATCAAGTTCGGGGCGGAGGCCTGCGAACAAAACCGGAGACCAGAAAATGCGCCGCTCATTCCCGATAGCTCTCGCCTTGGCCGCGTTCACTGTGGTCGGTGTCTGCGGAACGGCATCAGCCGTCATGAATAATCCGAACCCCTCGACGCCAGCGCCAAAGGCGGTCATCAAGACAAAACCAAAACCGCCGGCAGCCCAGACAACGTCAACGTCGCCGGCTGTTACAACGTCAAACGCAACAGCGACGGCACCTACAACTCAATCGACAGCACCGAATTCATCCGCGACCCCGCCAAGTTCGAAGCCCGGAAATCGATCAGGCCGTCCTCCAGCCGTTCAACTGAAACAAGACATTAACAAAGAAGAGCAGCTCATTAATAAGAACAAGGATTACATCGCAGAGATACAAAAGTGAAAAGCTTCTGGCTTCGATCCGGACAAGATGGGAAAATGGAATCCCTACGCTTTCGCTTGCCATTCCGGCACCTGCATCAAAATTTATTACGCCGATATTCCTGGTCGTCCCCCTGTTGCAATTGCGATTCAGGTTGACGTGACAGGAAACCCGCTGCAGGGAGAATTTGACAGGCTGGTGAATGTCCGAAAGGCCGCACTCGATAGGGCAATCGCTGCGGATACCAAGCGGATTGCTGACGCCAAGAAACGGGTTGCTGACGATTACTCGGCGCTCGGTCGAGGCAACGACGGTCAGGACTGACGACACAGCGCGATCCCGAAAGCTGCGCCAACGCAAAAGCCCCGGTCTGATGGACCGGGGCTTCTCGCTTTATTGTTTGCGATTGTGATCAGCAGCGAGCGACGATTACATTCCACGGCGTGTCCGGCTGCGGGCGTTCCACGCGAATGTCGCCGAAGCCGCAGCTCTTCAGTGCGGCAATCACATCCTCAGGCGCGCGCAACGTAAAAATATCGGCAGGCATATTCATCCGCGCCATGCGCTCCTTCGGCAGGAAGCCAACGACGACGTGCCCGCCGTCTGCGAGCACGCGGCGGATTTCCGCAAAGCCGGCCTCAAGCGATTTCCAGAAATAAACGGTGTTGACCGTGCAGACTTTTCCGAACGCGGCGCTCTCATAGGGAAGCGCCTCGACATGACCCTCGCGGAAATCCGCGCGGCCTGACGCAACGTGCCGGGCGTATTTTGATGATGCCCAGCTCACGGCGTCTGCCGATCGGTCAACGCCGGCGACAAAACCTGCGCCTGTCATAAGCGCAGGCAGGGTCACGCCGCCGCCAAACCCGATCTCGAGCACGCGATCGTCCGGCTTCAGCGCCAGCATTTTCACGGCAAACGCGTTCATCCGGGCGTTGTGCCGGTTCATCAGGAAGCCGACGAACCTGCCGAACAGGCCCTGAGGCCGTGAAAGATGCCGGGCAATAAGACGTGGTGCCATTTGAGCTTGCTTCCTCTGCGAACACGAGGCGGTTCCGGCCACACAAGAATGGCGTCAAAAAGGCCGCAAATTCCGCCAATTTGGTCTCGGACTGAGCAAATTCTTGCTGCGAAATCCGATGGTTAACGGCGTCTTAACCTGCCCCTATCTATTGTGTCGAAACCCTTGTGCGGCGGCCTCTGCCGCCTCGTCAACGCATGCCCATGATGACCGCCAAGCGCGAACCTGCCTCTCCCACTGCTGCGGCGGTCGACGGTCGCTCGCCTTTCGTGCGCCTGACCGAGCTCATTGCCGGCATCGAGCCCGGAAAGCCGGTCATCAATTTGTCGGTCGGCGAGCCGCAGCATCCGGTGCCACCCTTTGTCGGCCCGACGCTCGCCGCGCACCTCGCAGACTTCGGGCGTTATCCCGCCAATAAAGGCATCGAACCATTCCGCCGCGCGGTCGCGGCCTGGCTCAACCGCCGCTACAAACTCACGCGCGCCGTCGATGCAGAGAGCGAAGTGCTGGTGCTCAACGGCACGCGCGAAGGTTTGTTTCTCGCCGCGATTTCCGCCAAGCGCTGGGTGTCGCGCCGCACCGGCAAGCCGGCGGTGCTCATTCCAAATCCGTTCTACGCGGCCTATGCCGCCGGTGCACTCGCCGCTGAATGTGAGCCGGTCTATATGCCGGCAACGCGCAAGAGCGGCTTCCTGCCTGATCTCGATGCGCTCGATGACGCGCTGCTGGCGCGCACCGTCGCTTTCTATATCGCCTCACCATCCAACCCGCAGGGCGCGGTCGCTGATCGCGCCTATCTGGAGAAGCTCGCAGGGCTTGCGCGCCGTTTCGGCTTCCTGGTGTTTGCCGACGAGTGCTACTGCGAGATCTACAGCAAGAACGCACCGCCCGGCATGCTGGAAGCCTCAGGGCCCGATTTCGCCAACGTCGTTGTCTTCCATTCGCTGTCCAAGCGCTCGAACTTGCCCGGCCTGCGCGTTGGTTTCGCCGCCGGCGACCGCCGCTTTCTCGGCCCCTATCTCGAACTGCGCAACATCGCCGCGCCGCAGGTGCCGACGCCCGCGCAATATGTTGCGATCGCCGCTTACGGCGACGAGGCGCATGTCGAGGATAATCGCGAGCTCTATTCCGCCAAATTTGATCTCGCCGACCAGATTGTCGGCGACCGCTACGGTTATCAACGTCCGGCCGGCGGATTTTTTCTCTGGCTCGATGTGTCGAAACAAGGCGGCAGCGAAATCGTCACCAAGCGGCTGTGGGCCGAAGCGGGCGTGCGCGTCGTGCCAGGGCGCTATCTCGCGCGCGAGCAGGCCGATGGCAGTAATCCCGGCGCGGACTATATCCGCGTCGCAATGGTGCAGGACAAAGCGGCCACGGCGGAGGCGCTGCATCGCCTCGTCGCTGTGCTCGGTTAAGGGCTAAGGATGTAACCGCATGCGGGCAACCGATCGCAGTCTCGATATCGTCGCCTTCCTCTCGGAGCATCTCCGCGACATTATACGACGTCGCCTGAGCGAACTTGCCGGGCTCGCGCTGATCACGCTGGCGTTGCTTGGCGCTATCGCTCTCGCCACCTGGTCGGTGCAGGATCCCTCGCTGAGCCACGCGACCCAGAAGCCAATCCACAATCTGCTCGGTTACCCTGGCGCGATTTTCTCCGACCTCGCAATGCAGTTGCTCGGCCTCGCCGCCATCCTGCTGCTGGTTCCAGAAGCGTTGCTCGGCTGGCGTTTGCTCGCGCACCGGCCGGTCGGCGAGAAATGGCGAAGCCTGCTGTGGATCGTCGCAACTTTGCTGGCCGCAGCCTTTGCGTCCACGTTGCCGCGCATCGGTTCCTGGCCACTGCCGACCGGGCTGGGCGGCGTCGCGGGCGATGCGGTCCTGCGCATGCCGGCGATGGTTTTCGGTTCACCGCTCGCGGGCGTGACGCGGCTTGTTCTGTGCATTGTGTTCGGCCTAGCAACGACCGCGGCGGTGCTGGTCGCGGCCCGTGGCGGACAGCGTGTCGAAAGACGCGCTGCGCGCAGGGTCGAGGAAGAAGACGAGATCGAGGAAGACGAAATTGACGACGATCACGGCTCCGCCTGGATCGGCATGATCGTGCATGCATTGCTGAGCTGGAAGGCTCGCATCGGGCGCATGATCCGCGGCGACGTGCGCGCACGCACGCCACTCCCGGCGCCACGCGGCCCCCGCCATGAGCCACGCTTCGGCGGGCGCGCGGTCGATTACGAAGACGACATCGAGGATGAAGACGACGCGCCGGCACCGCGCCGGCGCGCCGCGGTGCGCGCGCCCGTGCGCCGCTCGGGCAATGGCTATACCCTGCCCTCGCTCAATCTGCTGGCCGCGGCACGCGCCAGCGAACGCACGACGGTGTCGCGCGATATCATCGACGGCAATGCCGCAGCGCTCGAAAGCGTGTTGCAGGATTTCGGCGTGCGCGGCGAAATCATCAACGCGCATCCCGGCCCTGTGGTTACGCTCTACGAACTCGAACCGGCGCCTGGCATCAAGTCATCGCGCGTCATCGGGCTTTCCGACGACATTGCCCGCTCGATGAGCGCGGTATCGGCGCGCGTCGCGGTTGTTTCAGGCCGCAACGCCATCGGCATCGAATTGCCCAACCCGACGCGCGAGAAGGTCTACTTGCGCGAACTGCTGACCGGCGAGGACTACAACGAGAGCACGGCCAAATTGCCGCTGTGCCTGGGCAAGACCATCGGCGGCGATTTTGTCATCGTCGATTTGTCGCGCATGCCGCATTTGTTGATCGCGGGCACCACCGGCTCCGGCAAATCGGTCGCCATCAACACCATGATCCTCTCGCTGGTGTATCGCCTGCGCCCGGATCAGTGCCGGCTGATCATGGTCGATCCGAAAATGCTCGAACTGTCGGTTTATGACGGCATTCCACATCTTCTCACCCCGGTCGTGACCGATCCGAAAAAGGCGGTGGTCGCGCTCAAGTGGGCGGTGCGCGAGATGGAGGGCCGCTACAAGAAAATGTCGAAGCTCGGCGTGCGCAACATCGAAGGCTACAATGCGCGGGTTGCCGAGGCGAAGGCAAAGGGTGAGACGCTTACGCGCACCGTGCACACCGGCTACGACAAGGAATCCGGGCAGGCGATCTACGAGAAGGAAGATCTCGAGCTCGAACCGCTGCCATTCCTGGTGGTGATCGTCGACGAGATGGCCGACCTGATGATGGTCGCCGGCAAGGACATCGAAGGCGCCATCCAGCGCCTGGCGCAGATGGCGCGCGCAGCCGGGATACACGTCATTCTCGCAACCCAGCGTCCGTCCGTGGACGTGATCACCGGCACGATCAAGGCGAATTTCCCGACCCGCATTTCGTTCCAGGTCACCTCCAAGATCGACAGCCGCACGATCCTGGGCGAACAAGGTGCGGAACAGCTGCTCGGCCAGGGCGACATGCTCTATATGGCCGGCGGCGGACGCATCAGCCGCGTGCACGGTCCTTTCGTCTCGGATGATGAGGTCGAGAAAGTCGTGCGCCACCTGAAGGCGCAAGGCACGCCTGAGTATCTTGAGGAAGTGACCGCCGGCGATCCGGAAGAGGGCGAGGACGGGGCAGTCTTTGACGCGACCGGCATGGGGCTGGCTGAGGGCGGAGACTTGTTCCAGCAGGCCGTCGCCATCGTGAAGCGCGACCGGAAAGCGTCGACCTCCTACATCCAGCGCCGCCTCCAAATCGGCTATAACCGCGCCGCCACCATCATGGAGCGGATGGAAGAAGAAGGCATCGTTGGCCAGCCCAATCATGCCGGCAAACGCGAAATCCTCATCCCCGAGAACCCCGCAGACGACCGCTATTGAGAATCGCTCTATTCGCGATTAAGCCGAATCAGGCCTAATTTGCTGGGTCGCGAAATCGCCACAGCCGGCCCATATAGGGCTAAGATTTGGAGTAAGGGCGCGAGGCGGAGAACGTGATGGCGGCACACAGAAAGACGCTAATCAGCCAAAAACTGGGCGTCGTCGCGTTGTTTGCCTGCCTTGCCGGCCCTGCGTTCGCCCAGACGGTTCCGCTGCCTGCTCCACGTCCTTCCGCGCAACCGGCGGTTCCGGCCCAGGCGCTGGGAGCGCGAGCGCAGGCTTCGCCGCAAACCACACAGGCGCCGAATCCGATCTCCAATCCATTTGCCGCCCTGCTCGGAAGGGCCACCACCGCCGGCGTACTCACAACTGATCAGCGCGCCATCGTCGAACGCGTCAACAGCTACCTGTCCGGCGTCCAGGCGTTGACCGGCAATTTCATCCAGGTCGGACCGGACGGCAGCCGCACGCAGGGTGATTTCTTCATTTCGAAGCCCGGCCGGGTTCGCTTTGAATATGACGACCCGAGCCCGATCGAACTGATTGCGGACGGTTCGTCGGTCGTTGTGCGTGACCGCCGCCTTGCGACTCAGGACGTCTACCCATTGTCGCAAACACCGTTGCGATTCCTGCTCGCCGACCACGTCGATCTGACAAAAGATACCCATCTTGTTTCGGTTTTTGCCGATGACGTATTTGTCACCGTTGTTGTCGAGGAAAAGAATGGCATCGTCGGCACCAGCCGGCTCATGATCATGTTCAGCGCCAAGGACATGCAACTCAAGCAATGGACCGTGACCGACCCGCAGGGCTACGACACCACCATCGCTGTGTATAATCTTGATACCAGCAAGCGGCCCGATCCCGCATTGTTCAAGATCGATTACACGCGCTACCATAATTGATGTTCAGTTCGGACCTTAGATTTGTCATGGCCGGCCATAGCCGTCCGGAAGGACGGCGTGCTTTGCACGCCTATGTGCCGGCCATCTCGCTTAAGGACGCACAGCTTTGCAAATACTAAGCGGGATGCGCGGGACAAGCCCGCGCATGACGGTGACAAACGCCAATTCCGACGGTATTCAATTGCCATGTCGCTGAAAATCACCACCTGGAACATCAATTCGGTCCGGCTGCGCATCGATCTGGTTGCGAAGTTTTTAAAGAGCGCGCGACCGGACGTGCTGTGCCTGCAGGAAACCAAATGCCCTGACGACGCCTTTCCCATCAAACGCTTCAAGCGGCTCGGCTACGAGCACGCGGCGCTCAACGGTCAAAAGGGCTATCACGGTGTCGCCGTGCTTTCGCGCGTCCCGTTCGAGCAGGTCGATATCCAGAGCTTCTGCGGCAAGACGGATTGCCGGCATGTTTCAGTGGTGCTCGGTGAGCGTGCAAAGCTAAAAGACCAGATCACCCTGCATAACTTTTACGTTCCCGCCGGCGGTGACGAACCGGATCCGGAGATCAATCCGAAATTCCAGCACAAGCTCGACTTTCTTGATGAAATGCGAGCCCATCGCGGCTTGCGCCCGGCGCAAAAGGCGCGCGCTATTCTCGTGGGCGATCTCAATGTGGCGCCGCTCGAGCACGACGTCTGGAGCCACAAGCAGATGATCAAGGTCGTCTCACATACACCGGTTGAATGTGAAAAACTGACCGCCGCGCGCTCGGCCGGTGAATGGGTCGACACCATGCGCATGCTCACGCCAGAGCCCGAGAAGCTCTACACGTGGTGGAGCTACCGCGCGATGGACAACTGGCGTGCGGCCGATCGCGGCCGCAGGCTCGATCATGTGTGGACGTCCGATACGCTCGCCGACCGCGTATCGAAAATAAAAATCGCCAAGGATTATCGTGGCGCCGAGCGGCCTTCCGATCACGTACCGGTAACAGCGACAATTGAGTTGTAGATTTAGTTGGCGCGACTTGCGCTATTGTTTGTCGCCCGCTTCCAGAGCCCGCTTCACAGTTCCGAGCTCTTTCGTCCAGGCCTGCAAGCGCTCGGTCATGCTCTCGCGTAATTTTTCCGCCGCAGCCGGATAACCTTCCAGCATTTTGCGGAACAGATTGCGGGGGATTCGCACAACCACTGTGGGCTCTTTTGCAATCGCGGTAGCCTGACACACCGTATTGGTGAGCAGCGCCAGTTCGCCCACCAGCGTGCCAGGGCCGACGGTAATCTCTTTGCCTTCCGACAACGTGCCGGGCTCCAGCAGCAGGGAACCTTCCTGTACGACGTAGCCGCCGTCGGCGAGCTCACCGGCATAGAATAGTACTGCGCCACTTTGCAGGTGGCGGGTCTCGGCGCCGATCGCGAGAATTCGTAATGCCTGCTTGCCGAGTGCAGCGAGTGGCGGCACCTGCTCGAAGAATGCGATGTCCTCTTCGAGGCCCATTAGTTCCCCGCTCGTCCCCAAGTCGTGCTCAAGCTCACGGCACCAGCTTGTAGCCGCCGGCTTCCGTCACCAGGATCGCCGGCGCGGCGGCATCTTTTTCAACCTTTTGCCGCAGGCGGTAGATATGGGTTTCCAAGGTATGTGTGGTGACACCGGAATTATAACCCCACACTTCCTGCAGCAACGTTTCGCGCGATACCGGTTTCTGGCCGGCACGATAGAGGAAGCGCAGAATTGCAGTTTCCTTTTCAGTGAGGCGCACCTTGCTGCCCTTCGGGCTGAGCAACAATTTTGAGCTCGGCCGAAATGTGTAGGGGCCGATGGCGAACACCGCGTCTTCGCTTGCCTCGTGTTGCCGAAGCTGGGCGCGAATGCGCGCCAGCAACACGGCAAAACGAAATGGCTTGGTAATGTAATCGTTGGCGCCGGACTCCAGTCCGAGGATGGTGTCGGAATCGGTATCGTGGCCGGTCAGCATGATGATCGGCGCCTTGAAGCCGTTCTTGCGCAGTATGCGAACCGCCTCACGGCCATCCACATCCGGCAGCCCGACATCCATGATCACCAGGTCGATCTGGCCATTTTTGGCCGCCTGTACCCCCTTGGTGCCGCTGTCGGCCGAAATAGGGTCGAACTCCTCGTGCAGCGCCAGCTGTTCGACCAGCGCCTCACGCAGTTCGGCATCGTCATCGACAATCAGGATGGTCCGTTTATTGGCCATCGGACAAAAACCTCTTGAGAAATCGCCCCTTACGCCCCGTCTTGGTCGCGAAGTAGAGCATTAGAGGCTAAAAGAGCAAGCGTGAATTGACATTTACGTCAGACCCGCGCGGCGCTGAAACGCCGGTAATTATGCGAAAAAACTCGCTGTCCCGCATCACTGTGCGTCGCAAGCCCGGCGATTTCCGGCGTGGCTGGCTCATTGCCGGAGCGCTGGCAATCCCGGTGGCGCTCGGCCGTGGCGGCATCAAGGCCAACAAGCGCGAAGGCGATGGCGCCACGCCACGCGGCAGCTTCCGGCTCAGGCGGCTATGGTGGCGCGCTGACAGGCATCCGCGGCCGCCAACGTCATTGCCGGCACAACGGATTGGCGCCGACGATGGCTGGTGCGAGAACCCCACCGATCGTCACTACAACAGGCCAGTCAAGGTGTCCTCGCAATCCAATGCCGATCGGCTGAAGCGAAAGGACGATCTCTACGATTTTATTATCGAGATCGACCATAACACGCGGCCACGCGTTGCTGGCCGCGGCAGTGCGGTCTTCATCCACGCAGCGCGGCAAGGTTTTGCCCCGACAGCCGGCTGCGTCGCGCTTGAGCTCAATTCGCTCCGCCGGCTACTCACTCGCCTTGGGCCGCGCACCAGAATTGTGGTCGAGTAGAAACCAGGCGCGTGCGATCGTTCTTACGTGGGGTTATCAAGACTAAACGTCTTGGTGCGAGCGTCGTAAGCAAAAGCTTCCGCGAAACGCGCCCAGGCGATCACCGCCCGTAAATTCTGTTCTGCGGCTTCTGAGGTCATGTGATCTTCGAGCTCATTGAAGAACCGGCTCCTGGGCGCCGCATGATTGACGCGGTCCTGCAGAACGCGACGGATGTGGATGGCGAGCGGAACGTGGTCCATCAACTGGCGCTGGAACAGCCGCTTGCGGTCGTCGACGCCCGCGCCGGCAAAATGCTTGCCGGTATCCGTGAGCCGAATGTCGCCGCCCTCGATTTCCGCAAACCGCAAAAGCTGCAAGGCTTCCGCGATGGGAAATAAATCGTCCACCTCCATTTGCAGCGCACTCGCAATGACCGGCAGGTCGGCTTTGCCATCGTAAGGTGCGCCGGCGACCGCTTCGATAAGACCTGACATCGCATTGGCGGACACCCGCGGCAAAACCATATCAATACCGATGCCGACCACGCGATCGGGTGTGATGCGCGGAGCTGCCGCGGCGGGCCGCGCTGTCATCGCTACATATATGCGCTCGACCAGATCGCGGAAATCAGAACTCGAGACGATTGCGCGGTTGCGGCAGGTCGACCTTGATCTCCTCGATGATATGGCCAGGGCTTCGCGAGAACACGAGAATGCGGTCGCACATCAGCACCGCTTCCTCGATATTGTGCGTCACCAGGATCACGCCCTTGATCGGCAACTTGCCTTCGGTCCATAGATCGAGAAAGTCCGTGCGCAGTGTTTCGGCGGTCAAAACGTCGAGCGCGGAAAACGGTTCGTCCATCAGCAGAATATTGGGGTGCACGACCAGCGCGCGTGCAAAGCCGACGCGCTGGCGCATACCGCCCGACAATTCGCGCGGATAGGCTGATTCGTAACCATCAAGACCGATCAGATCGATGCCAGCGAGCGCGCGCTGGCGAATCTCCGCCTCGGGCAGCCCGAGCGCTTCGAGTCCAAGCTGCACATTTTCAAGAACTGTGAGCCATGGAAACAGCGCGAATGTCTGGAACACCATCGCAATGCCGGGCGCCGGGCCGGTGACTGGCTGGCCGCTATACACGACATTGCCCGACGTAGGCCGCGCCAACCCGGAGATCAGCCGCAACAGCGTCGACTTTCCCGAACCGGACCGGCCCAGCAATCCGACGATCTCGCCCTCAACAAGGGTCAAATTGATGTCATTGAGCACGAGCAGCTGCTCGCCATCCGGCTTGGGAAAGGCCTGGCAGCACGAATTGATTTGCAGCAGTGCTTCGCTCATGGACTTTACTCCGTCATCCCAGCCGGAATTTTCGCTCGGCATACCAATAGAGTGGCCGCCAGAATGCGCGATTGATGGTGACCACGAAAAGGCTCATCACCGCGATGCCGAGCACGATACGGGGCATGTCGCCAGCCTCGGTCGCTTGCGCAATATAAGCACCGAGTCCCGTTGCCTGTAGCTTGGTGTCGCCCCACGAGGCGACCTCCGCAACGATGCTTGCGTTCCACGAACCGCCCGACGCGGTGATGGCACCGGTGACATAGTAAGGGAACACAGCCGGCAGCGCGATCGCCCTCCACCACAGCCAGCCGCGGACCTGCAGATTGGTGCCGATGTCGCGCATCTCCGTTGGGATCGATGACGCCCCGGCAATAACGTTGAAAAGAATGTACCATTGCGTGCCAAGGATCATCAGCGGGCTGAGCCAGATATTGGGATTGAGCTTGAACACAACGATGGCCGACACCGCGACCGGAAAAAGCACATTGGCCGGAAACGCGGCGAGGAATTGCGCGACCGGTTGAACAAATTGGGTGAGGCGCGGCCTCGTTCCCACATAAACCCCGATCGGTACCCAGATCACGCTGGCTATCGCAATGAGAACAACCACGCGGCTCAGTGTGGCTAACCCCGCTACAAACGCGACGAGTGCGTCAGACGGCGAAATACTGATCAAGATGAAACTGACGATGCGCCAAAGAGCGAGACCAGCAAGGACGACAACGACAGCGATCCACAGATGATCGCGCCAGCGACGGCCTTGGCCGGATGAATCGGACGCTGTCGCCGAGGACATTTGAAGAACGCGCCACCGATATGTGCGCCGCCACAACCTGGACAGCCAATCGGTCAAGCCCGCGACGATACGGGAGCCACGCAGCACGTCGAGCACCCATGACTGCGGCGGCAGCACGCCCATCTGTTGTTCAAAGCGGAAACGGTCAGCCCAGGCCACCAGCGGCCTGAACAGCAGCTGATCATAGAGCAGAATAACAACCAGCATCGCCCCGATGGCCCAGCCGACGGCGGTCAGATCTTTTTGCTCGATCGCCAGCGCGATGTAGGAGCCGATACCGGGCAGTGTGACGGTTGTGTTGCCGACACTGATCGCTTCGGAGGCAACCACGAAAAACCAGCTGCCTGACATCGACACCATCATGTTCCAGATTAGTTGTGGCATCGCGAATGGCGCTTCCACACGCCAGAAATACATCCAGGGCGAAAGCCGGAACGTGCGCGACGCTTCGGCCAGTTCGACCGGTACCGTGCGCAGCGACTGATAAAAGCTGAAAGCCATATTCCAGGCCTGGCTGGTGAAAATCGCGAAAATGGCCGCGAATTCCGCGCCCAGTACGCGACCAGGTGCCAACGACATGAAGAACACGACCGTCACTGAAATAAAGCCAAGGATCGGCACCGATTGCAGGATATCCAGCAGCGGCACCAGCAAGACTTCGGCGCGGCGGCTCTTGGCTGCGAATGTCGCGTAGGTGAACGTGAAAACGAGCGACAGCACCAGCGCCAGCAGCATGCGCAAGGTGGTGCGCGCTGCATATTCGGGCAGGTTTTCCGGCGCGAGCGACAGTGGCGCAAGCTGCAATTCCGCGAGCGGTTGCAGCAAATGGCGGCTCGCCTCGGCGACAAAAACCAGCAGACCAAGCGTGAGCAGGACCGCGACCGCGTCCCAGCGCGTGAGCCCGCGCTCGCCCTGCTCGACGGAAATCGGGATAGTCCCGCGCATCGTTGGCGTTCCGGATTGATTGCGCTGTGGTCGGTTGGGGCCGGCGCGCGCTGACGAAACGGTCCTCGTTAGAAGAGCCGATCCGCCCGATTAGTGCCGCCCGCCGTTAGACGGCTTAGAATGGCCATGTGCCGACCGCAAGAGCAGAAGTCGTTTGCGCGAATGCTTAGCCCCGCTCCCCGAAGATGGCGCTGCCGACACGCACGTGCGTGGCGCCGAGCGCAATTGCGGTGGCAAAATCCGCGCTCATACCCATCGACAGGAGCCTCAGCCCATTGCGACCGGCGATCTTGGCTGTGAGTGCAAAATGCGGCCCCGGCGCCTCATCGAGCGGCGGTATGCACATCAGGCCCGAAATAGCTAACCCATATTTGTCCCGGCACGCCGCCAGAAACGCATCGGCATCCTGCGGCAGGACGCCGGCTTTTTGCGGTTCGGCCCCGGTATTGATCTCGACGAACAGAACCGGTTGGCGACCCTGCTTGCCGATTTCTTTTGCCAGGGCCTCACAAAGGCTGGCGCGATCAACCGAATGTATGGCGTCGAACAGCGCCACAGCCTCTTTGGCCTTGTTTGACTGGAGGGACCCGATCAGATGCAGCTCGATGCCGGTATGCTTCGATAGCAGCGGGGGCCACTTGGTTTTCGCCTCCTGCACCCGATTTTCTCCAAACACACGCTGGCCCGCGGCAACCACTGGTTCAATGACTTCCGCGCCAAAGGTCTTGGATACCGCAATCAGCGTCACATCGGCCAGATTGCGATTGGCATCGCGACAAGCGCGAGCAATTTCCGCTCGAACGTATTCGAGACCAGATGCTGGTTGAACCGCAATCATTATTGTCATCGCCGGGCTTGTCCCGGCGATCCCGATGAGGCGCGCACAGTGCCTACCTAAGCGGGATGGCCGGCACAAGGCCTGTGCTCGGGCCGGCAAAGCCGGACCCGAGTGCCGGCCATGACAAAATCAAATGAATGGCCGGCGGAGATGCGGAACGACGTCACTTCCGGCAATGCCAGCGAGCGCCGCGCGATCGACCATTTCGAATATGCGGTCCTTCCAGCGAATTGCCTTGCTGACGAACAACCGCTTCAGTGTCTTGTTGGTGTGAACCAGCGACATGCCGAGCGTGTCAGCAAGATGTTGCTGCGTGAAGGGAAACTGAATGACCCCATTTTTCACCAGGCCAATCTCCTCGGCGCGCACGAACAAGTGCAATAACAGATACGCCGTCCGCTCGAGCGCGGTGCGGCGCCCGAGGCTGACCAGATGCTCATCGACGAGCTGCTCTTCGCGTGCGGCGAGCCAGGTAATGTCGAAAGCCAAAGACGGGAAGCGGCTATAGAGATCCCATAATTTGGCGCGAGGAAACACGCACAGCACCAGTGGGGTGAGCGCCTCCACCGAATGCTCCATTTCGTGCATCAACGTGCCTTGCAGGCCGACCATGTCGGCGGGCAGTGCGTAGTTGAGAATCTGCCGACGGCCGTCGTCGAGCATCTTGTATCGAAATGCCCAACCGCTCAGTACGGTGTAAAGATGTTCACTGCGCATGCCTTCCCGCAAAAAGCTTGCACCCGCGTCGACGCGCAACTCGTCGACCTTGAACTCTTTCACGAAGGTCAATTCTTCAGCGCTGAATTCGCGCAGACATGAACGCTTGCGCAGCGGACACTGCTCGCAAGGCGTTATGTGATTATTTGAACGGTTATTTCCAACGATCATGCCAAGCCCCGCCAGGACCTCAATTACCCCGCGTTATTGTGCAAAACGGCACGCTTGTGAGCCGAAGCCGAAATAACTCGCGAATAAATCGCAAATAAAATCGCCTGGCCTATGTCTTTTTTAAATGCCGCACACACCAATTCATAAGACAAGAAAAAGTTCCATTGGTGCCAAGAGGGCAAAGCACAGTGCCTGGTCAATCAGCCTTAGTCGGAAAGCGCTGTCTTGTGCTTGACGATGAATTCCTGATCGCGCTTGACATCCAACAGATGCTCGAACGCGCGGGAGCGACACAGGTCGTCTGCGTAGCGAGCGCGGCTGAAGCACTCGATTTACTAGGAAGTGAACCGAGATTCGACGTCGCAGTGCTCGACGTCAAACTCAGCGGTCCGGAGGGCACCAGCCTCGGCGTCGCGGAAGCACTCGCGGGAAAGGGCACGCCGTTTGTCTTTTTGACCGGCATGCGTGTCGACGATGTGCACGCGAAACTATTTCCTGAGGCACCCGTGATCGAAAAGCCTTACGACGCAATCGCGTTGCTCGATGCGGTTCGCCGCGCGATTGAACCCAGATAACGCGCGGCGATCAAACCCCAATCGCTATCACGCGGCAGTCTGCCATTGTGTCATGGCTTCTTTGGCGGACTTTTTCAGGCGCACTTTGTCGTCGATCATGTCGACCCAATCGAGCGGAATAATGTGATGCTGCCCGCCCGACTTGGGATCGCTCTTGGTCAGCACGATCTTGTTTGAATCCTTCGTGCAATCCACCGTTCCAACGTGGGCGCCGTCGGAGCCGCAAACTTCCATGTGCTCCTTGATTTGTTGAGCCTGAACCATCCTGCACCTCCTGTTTTCACGAGGCTAACTTGCGTGGGCGACGGCTGGTTCCTGCTGATTTTTCAAGCGAATTATGTTGCAGCGGTTGACCCTACGGCCTCTTTCGTGTCTGTTCCGCGCGCCATAAAAGACGCGCAAATGACCGCCGATTCGAGCAAAAACGAGCGCTACAATGCCCGCGAGGCCGAGGCCCGCTGGCAGAAAATCTGGGCCGAGCGCAATATTTTCGCGACCAAAAACGACGATCCGCGTCCGAAATACTATGTGCTCGAGATGTTCCCCTATCCGTCGGGGCGCATCCACATGGGTCACGTGCGCAATTACACCATGGGCGACGTGGTCGCGCGCTTTAAACGCGCCATGGGCAACGCCGTGCTGCACCCGATGGGCTGGGACGCATTCGGGATGCCAGCGGAGAACGCGGCCATCGACCGCAAGGTGCATCCAAAGGCGTGGACCTACGACAACATCGCCGCAATGAAGAAGCAGCTCCAGTCGATGGGGCTTTCGCTCGACTGGGCACGCGAGATCGCGACCTGCGATCCGGCTTATTACAAGCACCAGCAGAAGATGTTTCTTGATTTTCTCAAAGCGGGGTTGGTCGAGCGCAAACAGTCGAAGGTAAACTGGGACCCGGTCGATCAAACTGTTCTCGCCAACGAGCAGGTGATCGACGGGCGCGGCTGGCGCTCGGGAGCCGTGGTCGAGCAACGCGAATTGACGCAGTGGTTTTTCAAGATCAGCGATTACTCGAAGGATCTGCTCGAGGCACTCGACACACTCGACCGCTGGCCGGACAAAGTTCGGCTAATGCAGAAGAACTGGATCGGCCGATCGGAAGGCCTTGTCGTTCGCTTCATGCTGGATGCGGGAACGACCCCGAACAAGGAAAGCGAGCTCGAGATTTTCACGACGCGGCCGGACACGTTGTTTGGCGCCAAGTTCATGGCGCTGTCGCCCGACCATCCACTTGCACAAGCCGCAGCGGCGAAAAATCCAAAACTCGCCGCATTCATCGCCGAGTGCAAGAAGATGGGCACTGCTCAAGCGGAAATCGACACCGCGGAGAAAATGGGTTTCGACACCGGCATCAAGGCGACGCATCCGTTCGATCCGAGCTGGAAGCTGCCCGTTTACGTCGCCAATTTTATTCTGATGGACTATGGCACCGGCGCTATCTTCGGCTGCCCCGCGCACGACCAGCGCGATCTAGAATTTGCCAACAAATACGGGCTCGGAAATACGCCGGTCGTCTGTCCGCCTGGCCAGGATCCGGCCACCTTTGTAATCACCGACGTGCCGTATCTCGAAGACGGACGCATGATCAATTCGCGTTTCCTCGACGGCATGAGCATCGAAGAAGCGAAAGAAGAAGTAGCCAAACGCCTCGAAAAAGAAACCCGCGGCAATCGGCCGGTAGCACAACGCCAGGTAAATTATCGTCTGCGCGACTGGGGCATCTCGCGTCAGCGGTATTGGGGCTGCCCGATTCCGATCATTCATTGCGCCAAATGCGGCGTGGTTCCGGTCCCTGAGAAAGATCTCCCGGTAACGCTTCCCGATGACGTCACCTTCGACAAGCCGGGGAATCCGCTCGATCGCCATCCGACCTGGAAGAACGTTGCGTGCCCTAAGTGCTCGGGTCCAGCGCGGCGCGAGACCGACACGATGGACACGTTTGTCGATTCGTCCTGGTACTTTGCGCGCTTCACCGATCCGTGGATCAAGACGGCACCCACCGAACCCAAGATAGCCGATGAGTGGCTGCCGGTGGACCAGTACATTGGCGGTATCGAACACGCGATTTTGCATCTGCTGTATTCTCGATTTTTTACGCGCGCGATGCACAAGACCGGGCACGTCGGCATGGACGAGCCGTTTGCCGGCTTGTTTACGCAGGGCATGGTCGTGCATGAGACCTATCGCACCAAGGGCGGCGATTGGATTGAGCCGGCTAATATCAAGATCGATGGCATAGGCGATTCACGGCGCGCGACACTTGCTTCGACCGGCGAGCCGATTGAGATCGGCTCAATTGAGAAAATGTCCAAGTCGAAGAAGAACACCATCGACCCCGACGACATCATAGAAGCCTACGGCGCGGACACCGCGCGCTGGTTCATGCTGTCGGATTCCCCACCCGAACGCGACGTGATCTGGACCGAAGAAGGCGTGCAGGGTGCATGGCGCTTTGTGCAGCGGCTGTGGCGGTTGGTAGGCGAAATCGCCGGCGTGAAACCGCCTGCATCGCGGCCGGCGAGTTTCGGCGAGCCGGCGCTCAAAGTGCGCAAGGCAGCCCACCGTGCACTCGCACACGTGTCCGATGACGTCGATAAACTCCGATTCAATCGCTGCGTCGCTCATATCTACGAATTTGCCAATGCACTCGGCGACGCCATTGGCGATATCGAAAGTTCGCCCGCCGACGACCTTGCCTGGGCCCTGCGCGAAGCGGGCGATATCCTCGTGCGGCTGTTTCACCCGATGATGCCGCATTTGGCCGAGGAGTGTTGGGCGGCGCTTGGACACCAGACACTGGTCGCAATTGAGGCTTGGCCGCAGGTCGAACCCGACCTTCTGGTGGAAAACACAGTCACCCTGCCCGTTCAAATCAACGGTAAAAAGCGTGCCGAAGTCACGGTCGGACGCGAAGCCACAAATGCAGAGATAGAGGCTGCCGTTTTGGCTCTCGATGAGGTAAAAAAGACCTTGGGTGGCAAAAGCCCGAAAAAGGTCATCGTCGTCCCGCAAAGGATCGTCAATGTCGTGGTCTGAAATTCCGCGCTTTGCCAGGTTTTTTGCAGCCTTGGCGCTGGCCGGCCTCACCGCAGGTTGTTTTCAACCGCTCTATGCCGAGCGGCAAACACCAGTCGGTGGTACCGGACTTACCGGCCAACTCAGTGCAGTCGAAGTTGCGCCGATCGATACTCCGAGGGGCAGCAGAATCGACCGCGTCAGCGTCGGCGTACGTAATGAGCTGATATATGATCTGACCGGTGGCAGCGGCGGCATTTCGCCAACACATCGTCTGGACGTCAGACTCACGGCCACCCAGTTGCAGGTGATCGTCGACATCAACACGGCACGGCCGGACATCAACAATTACGGCATCGACGCGACCTACACGTTGACGGAGCTCGCGACGGGAAAGAAGGTCGTGGTCGGACAGACATTCTCTCGCGTGTCCTATAACATTCCCGGCCAGCAGCAGCGCTTCGCCGGCGATCGTGGTCTGCGGGACGCGGAAAACCGCGCAGCAAAGGTGATCGCCGACAATATCCGCTCTCGCCTGACGTCGTATTTTGTAGCGGGGACTTAGGCCACGTTCGGCTTCATGGTGAGGATCCAGAAAAATTGCCATGACCGCCGTTAAAGCTGCCGACGTCGATCGCTTCATTGCCAAGCCAAATCCTGCACAGCCAATCATGCTGGTGTTTGGACCCGACGCCGGGCTCGTGCGCGAGCGGGTCGACGCGCTGGTGCGCGCGTCTGTCGACGACCCCAGCGACCCCTTCACGTTGGCGCGTATCGAAGGCGATGAACTGGCGGGAAATCCTGCAAGGCTTGTGGAGGAAGCCCACACCGTTCCGTTATTCGGCGGGCGCCGCGCCGTGCTGGTAAGAGCGGGTGCTCGTAACATCGCGTCCGCGGTCGAAACCGTTATCGCGTCACCGTCGAATGAATGCCGTGTCATTATCGAGGCAGGTGATCTCCGCAAAAACGCGCCGCTGCGAGCGGTTTGCGAAAAGGCAAAGGTTGCCGCCACATTGCCCTGCTATGCCGACAACGAGCGCGCGCTCGCCCAACTTATCGACGAAGAATTGCACGCGGAAAACCTGAGCATCGCGCCGGATGCGCGTGTAGCGCTGCTGGGCTTGCTTGGAGGCGACCGACTCGCATCGCGCAGTGAGATCAGAAAACTTGTTCTCTATGCGAAGGGACAGAAAACCGTAGAACTCGACGACGTTATGGCGGTCGTCGCAGATGCGTCCGAAATGGCGCTCGACAGCGTGCTCGATGCTGCCTTTGCCGGGCGAACCAGCGAAGTCGACAGCGAGTTCAGCAAGGCGCGTGCCAGCGGTTCGTCCCCGGCCGCGATCATCTCGTCGGCCATCCGTCAGGTGGCCAATCTGCACAAGATGAAACTGGCGATCGAAGGCGGAGACTCGATTGAGTTTGCGATGAAACGCGCGGGGCCTCCCGTGCATTTCAGCCGCGAACGCCTAGTCGGCGAAGCGCTCCGGGCCTGGTCGCCCCAGCGCCTGCTGCATGCCATGGAGCAATTAGCTGAGGCTTCACTCGAAATGCGCCGCAATGCGCCAATTGCCGAAGCGATAGCGCAGCGTACGCTTCTGGCGCTGGCGGTGAATGCGCGAAAAAAGGCCTAAAACGGCCACCTGACGCTGGCTGCTTAAATCGAATTACCTGGACGATCCCAATCCGAACCAAGCCCTTTAGAACTGATCAATGCTTTTCCGTTAAGCACGTTGAAATGAATGCGAGCCGCGATATGGCGGGTGGTGCCGGAAAAACGCAGGCCGCCGATGCCCGCCGCGATTTGCAGCGATCACAGGAATCGCGCACCAGCTTTTGGCGGGTGGCGATCGTGTCATCCTTCTTTGTATTTGTGGTTGGGGCCAGTTTGTTTCTGGGCGCGGTGATGATGATCGGGACACTCCGCGATCAGGAGAGCGAACTGCGCACCGACGGGCGGATTACTCGAATCGCCCGTGCCCTGCGCGACGGGACACTTTGTCATTACGTCGTCATCGACAACAAGACCGCACAGGCCGTGGAAGACCGCATCGGGCGTTGCGATGAAGGTAAACCAAAGCCCAAGCCGGTAACCGTCCCGACATTTCGCTGGGGTGGTGGATAAGCCCAGTCCACGCGCGGCGCTATAAATTCAGCTGATAGCTGTGCGGCACCCAACGATAGCCGCTCTGCCCTTTTTCTATCCAGCCGATGCCAGGGAATGGCATGTGAAAGCTCGCAAAAAAGAGCTTGTCGGTCGCAAGCATGTCAATGGTACGTTTGCGGGTGGCTACCGCTCGATCCTTGTCGTCGTCCATTTCGAAGTGCCACTCGGGACGCTGCACGGCCATCACATATTGGGTGAAGGTGTCGGCGGTAATCATAAAACGCTTGCCGTCGCTTTCGACATGAAATGCCATCAGGCCAGGCGAATGCCCGGCGGCGTCCACTGCCGTGATACCTGGCACAACTTCGTCGCCTGGTTTTATGAATGTCGAACGATCGGCCAAGGGCACGCAGATCTTAACGAAGAGCTCGCGGTTGAACTTGCGCGCCTCGCGTACATTCTCGCCGCGTTTCCAAAAATCGAACTCAGCCGCGCCAAATACATAGCGCGCATTGGAAAAAACTGGCTTGCCGCCTTCTGTCAGTCCACCAATGTGATCCGGATGGCCATGGGTCATGACAACGATATCGATGTCCTCCGGCCGATATCCCGCCTGCGCCAGCCTCGCGGCCGTATTTCCCGGCGGCAGCCGTTTGCTGAGCTGCTCATATTCGCGCGGCAATGCGCCGTTGCCGGTGTCGAACAGCACAAGTTGTTTGCCCGTGTTCACCAGGGTCGGGATATTCGGATGCTCAAAGCGTTGGGTGTCGATATTGTTGGCGCGCGCAAGCGCATGCACTTCTTCAACCGAGGCATTAGCGCCATAATGTGGATGCAAACCGTCGCGGATGGCCTTGGCATCCAGTACTGTGGCTACTTCGAAGCCACCAAGCTTGAAGCGATAGATCGTCGGCTGCAATTCGCCTTGTAGTGATGCGACCACTTCTGGTTCTCCCCAATCGTTGGCGCTGACGGGGATGCTTAGCAGTTAAATCCAGATTCAATCCAGCAGAGAAAATGGATTCCATCGGACGCGTCGGGCAGGACCCACCTTCCCGGCGGCGCTCCTTCACGATATGCTTGTGCTATCTATAATTATAAACCTTGGGGATCATCGATGGCTCGCAGAACGAGAAAAAGATCGGCTGGCAAGCGAAAGAAAAAATCGCGGCCGGTCGTAAGAAAGAAGTCGCCGGTCTCTAAGAGAAAGCGAAAACTGAGGAAGCGGCGCCCGAAGACCCTTGGTGCAAAAGTTTCGAGCGCCTATCGCACGGTCGTCGACACCATCAAGGGCACTGACCAACTGCGTAACAAGATGGAGCTGCCGTCAACTTCGGAGACTGAATAGTCTGCGCACTTGTCGCTAGATTCGGCCCAGTAGCAGTCCGATCGCACCAATACAGGCGAAAATAGGCATTTGATCTAGCGCAACGCCAAACGTTGCGGGCCGTGCAAAAAAGCCGGGATTGATATTCTCGATGGAGGGTACGATGCCCGACGGCGACCTACACCAGCCGAGCTATCCCACGGTCGATTTCGTGATGAATGCCATTGCCGGCTGGGTTAACAAGTATCGACAAAAAATTGGAGTGCAGGACGAATTTGGATTCTGCAGTCCTGACCAAGTCATGCAGATCGCCAAAGACCTTGGCGTACCAGTCGGCGAATTGAGGGCGCTGGCGGCCAAGGGGCCGGGCGCAGCGGATCTGCTGGAAAAGCTGCTGATCAGTCTCTGCGTCGATCCGGCGGCCCTGGCCAAGGCGAATCCCGCGGTCATGCGCGATTTGCAGCGGCTGTGCGTCGCCTGCAGTCAGAAGGAACGCTGCCAGCACGAGCTGAAAGCGGGCACCGGGGCCGAGCACTTCCACGAATTTTGCCCCAACGCCTTCACGCTGGATGCGCTTTTCGCCCAGAAGGCGCCGTCGTCAACGCACTGAGACTCGGACAATCGCGAGCTGGAATCCGTCTATAAGCCGTTTGAACGGCTATCGAGAACCTGGCGGATTTTCCGTGCCATGACGCGCTCAATGAGGGGCTTCGGGATGAGCTCGGTCCCTGCATCCAGGCGCCCATGATGGACGATCGCATTTCTTGAGTAGCCGGTCATAAATATAATTTTTACCTCAGGGCGCCGCTTTTCGACTTCGTTCGCCAATTCCCGGCCATTCTTGCCGGGCAGAACAACATCCGTCAGCAACAAATCAAATTTCTTATCGGCATCGAGCAGACGAAGGGCGGTCGCCGAATCTTTGGCTTCGATGACCTGGTAGTTCAGGTCTCTCAGGATTTCCGCCGCATATTGGCGTACGCCGTCATCGTCTTCCACGATCAGGATTGTTTCGCCGCGTCCGCGGTCGGAGCCTTCACTATTTTCCGTAGAAATGGCTGTTTCGTCGCCGTCTCGACGCGGCAAATAGAGCTTGATGGTGGTGCCTACACCGGGCTCGCTGTAAATTTTCACGTGTCCTTCGGACTGTTTCATGAAACCGTAGACTTGGCTTAGACCCAGGCCGGTGCCTTTGCCGGCCTCCTTCGTTGTGAAAAACGGCTCAAATGCACGGTCAATCGTTTCAGTGGACATTCCCGCCCCGCTGTCGGTGATGCCAATGAGGACATATTGTCCCGGAACAACGCCGTCGTGCTGGCGGCAATATTCGTCATCGAGGTAGGCGTTGCTCGTTTCGATCGTTAGCTTGCCGCCTTCCGGCATTGCGTCGCGTGCATTCAGTGCAAGATTGAGCAAAGTCGATTCCAGTTCTGATGAATCGACCTCGACACTCCAGAGACCGGCTCCGCCGATTGTCTCGAGCTCGATATTTTCACCCAGCGTCCGCGTCAGAAGATCGGATATCGAAACAATGAGTTTGTTGACGTCCAGCACTCTCGGATTGAGCGGCTGGCGGCGCGAAAACGCGAGAAGGCGCTGAGTCAATTGCGCGGCGCGCTCCGCGCCCACGAGCGCGTTGTTGAGTGCCCGTTCTGCGCGCGCCTCGACGACGCCCCGTTTGGCAATTCCAAGATTGCCGATAATGATCGTCAGGAGATTGTTGAAGTCGTGCGCGACACCGCCGGTCAATTGCCCGACGGCTTCCATTTTCTGTGATTGACGGAGCGCCTGCTCCGCTATCTCGCGGCGCTCGGCTTCCGCATAGAAAGCTTGCGTCCGCCGTTTTGTTAGCAAGACGAGGATGAAGAGGAAGGTCGTGGCCGGGACCCCGAAGAACAAGTGGCTGGCCATCAACCACATCCATTCGTTTACGATCGTCCGGGTCTCCAATCCGTCGGAAACATATAAATTGGCGTACCCAAGCTTGCGATACGCGATGCGCCGCTGAAAGCCGTCGACCGAATTGTTGCTCGTGACAATGCCGCCCTCGGGATTATTGGTGACATTGAGCATGAACCCGCTATTACGGCCAAAATGGGTGACGCCTCCCGGCGCCTCAGGATGACGGGCGAGAATTGCGCCATCACTTCGTGCGAGCGAGAAACTTGCCGTGTTGTCGCGGCCAAGTTCGTTATAGAAGTCGGTAAACACCTGCGGTACTACCGCAACCATGATGACGCCTGCGAATTGCCCGCTGGGAGCAGGTCGCCGACGGCTGACACCGAAGAATGGCACCTTCCTGACGCGCGGCTGCAATATCTGACCGACGTAAGTACCCATGTCGCGATCCGCCTGGGCGATGAAATAGTCGCGGTCAGCCACGTCAGCGCCCTCAGGAATCGGGAAGCCCGCTGAAGAAACGAGCGGGTGTCCGCTTTTGTCGACGACCAAAATGCCGTCGACAGCCTTCAGCGCTTTCTCGAGTTTGCTCAGCTGGACATGAATCGCCTGCGCGGATGCCTTGATCTGGTCGTCGCTGAGTTCACCGAGAACAGCATCGACACCGGCAAATGTCAGATCAACCGATTGAAAGACCTTGGAGGCTTGCTCGGACAGGATATTCAGGGACGACGCAAGTTGTTCATCGGCACGGGCAAAGGCGTTCTGGAAATTGAGCCAGCTGGCATACGCAAAAAACGCCGCAGGAAAGACGACCGACGCCACCAGCATCGTCTTGAGGAGGCGTAAGGCGGCATCGCGGCGTGCGCGCATTCGAAATAACTCATCAAAATAGACACCCGAATGTATTGCGGGATGCCCCGGGCTGCAAAGACAAAAAGCCTAGTATCGCGTCATGGTTGTGGCAACACGGATCGCAATTTTACCCTACCGGGCCGGTGCAGCGATGAACGACTGTTCCGTCGGGGACATAATGTGGCAAGCCAAAGCGGAAATTGCGTCACGGCTTTCTACGACGATGGAAGTTAACGGGACCGCGCGTGGCGTTTAACGTTGCTCGGTCACCCTGTTTGATTGCGTTACTGCGCGAATCAAATCTCCGCACGGAATAATGCCGCTACAAACATTTTGTCTTACGTGGTGGCTGTGCTGGTGCAAATCAAAACCGTGCCACGGAATTCAACGCTTTATGAAAAGCAGTGCGGTGTCGTCAGCGCACTGGCGGTCACGTCGGCTTTACCGACGGCGTCGGTTGCCGCTGGTCGATTCATTGTCTTTGTCGCGGCTCTCTATATTAATATGTTAATGACCTCATTCGTCGCACGACATGCAGCGGCGACTTCATGGGTCTTGGTGGTCCTGGCTTCATGACACCCCAGTGCGCGATAGTTCACGAGAGCGGGAGCAAGAAGCATCACTAGGTTTCACACGACAATATAAATCAATTGTGTGTCTGAAAGACCGCCGAAAGGCGGTCTTTCCTCTTTTTGGACGAGAGACAGCATCTGGGCGCAAACGTAGCTTTTTCGGGAAAGGCGTCCGGAGAACAGCCCGGCATTTGCATCAAATTCTATGAATGTTTTCACGACGTATTTTACAAGCGTTTTATCGGCACGCGGTAGAGCATTACTTCTCGAATGTAATTCAAGTGCCGACGGTGTTGATGTCCCCGCCAGCGTCGTCTTCCAAGCGTAGTCGAAAATCCGCTAGCCCGTCCGCGCATCGCGGCCGGGCAGCAATGACATTTGTTCTCGCTCTTGCCTTTCTGGCCAGCATGGTCTGGGACGCGATCGAGAGCCGCTACGCGGCGTCGCTAGCGGCTGCAATTCCGGGCGATTTGGATTCCGGCATCGTCGTCTTGTCGCTGGCGGCGGTTGGTGCTCGAACGGAAACACCTCTCGAGATTGCGCCGGACGCTCAAGCCAGCAGCCTGAAGAATCGTGCTGAGACCTGTGATGAAGCTGTATTGACGGAGTTGTCGCGCCTCGATTTGCCAATGCCAGGCAACGAGCCAGCCTCGTTTGCGATCGTTCCTCAGATCCGCAATGACATATTTGAGTCGATACGAAATCCATCGGCCAGCATGAGCACTGGCGGCACGGATCTGATTTCGTTTGCGCAAAATAAAGTGCTGGCGAAATTTGCGCCCGCCTATCGCTCTGTATTGAGGCTCGCGGCCTTTATGGGATTACCGCGCATACAAAGCGAAGCCGTGCTCAATAATGCGATTATCCTGGGGACGGTCTCGACCTACAATCCGTACCGTGACGGAATTGAAGAAGGCGGCACCCAAACCGCATCTGGCGAGCTTTATGATCCTGCTGCATGGACCGCCGCTGTCCAAACCGATTTGCGTGATCAATTTGGCGGCGTGCGCTACGGCAAGCTCTACCAGCCCACGTTTGCGCTCGTTGAAAGCGGCGCAAAACAAGTCATCGTGAAAATCAACGATGTCGGTCGGCTTAAGCCTGGTCGGGTGCTCGATTTGAATGAGCGCAGCATGCGCTACTTCGATCCGTTTCTGTCCCGCGGCTTGATCGAAGATGTCCGGATTACGCTTTTACCCGGTGAAGACTGGACGCCAGGGCCGGTCGGGGGTGTGCAACTGATCAGCCTCGCGAGCACGTCGGAATAGCACGGCGTTAGCCGCCGAGCTTTTTCAACACCGCATCGAGCTGATCGAGATCTCGATATTTGATCCGCAGCGTGCCGCCCTCGCCGCGATGATCGACACTCACTTCGAGTCCGAGCACGTCGGACACGCGTTTTTCGAGCGCGCGCGTGTCTGCATCTTTCGCGCCACTGGTGTGGCCCTTTGCTTCGCGCTTTACATCGCGCGCCTGGGCAGCACCGTCTTTGCGCATCTCCACTTCGACTTGGCGCACGCTCAGGCCCTTGTCGATAATCTCATGCGCGATCTGTTCGGCGTTTGGTTGACCAAGCAATAGTCGGGCGTGGCCGGCGGAAATTTTACCGGAGCGCACCAGTTGCTTGACCGGTTCGGATAGTTTCAGCAACCGAATGGTATTTGCGACATGTGGCCGGCTCTTACCGACGATCTTGGCAACGTCGTCCTGCGTGCGGTTGAAATCGTCCATCAAGGCCAGATAACCACTCGCTTCCTCGATCGGGTTGAGATCGGCCCGCTGTACGTTTTCGATAATGGCAAATTCGAGTGCCTGCGCGTCGTTGGCTTCAATGACCGCGATTGGCACGTCATGCAATCCGGCGCGTTGGGCAGCGCGCCATCGCCGCTCGCCGGCAATGATCTCAAACGCATCACCTTGCAGTGCGCGCACAACAATGGGCTGAATTATGCCGCGCTCGCGGATCGAGTTGGAAAGTTCACCGAGCTCGGTATCGGTAAACAGGCGGCGTGGATTGCGCGGATTGGGCCGCAGACTTTCAACCGGCGCGCGGCGTGGCTTGCGGCCGCTGTCGGCAACAGACGTTTCGTCGCCAACGTCGCCGATCAGTGCAGCCAGGCCGCGTCCCAATCGCGAGTGATCCGCCATTGCTGCTCCTGAACTCCGTGCCACGCTATGCCTTTCCGTCGTCTCTGCCTATCATAGTCATTATGGGGCGCCCTTGCGGCAATGAGCCGGCACGCCGCTATCCAGCTTTCAATGCTTTCTCGCGCTGGATGATTTCGGTAGCGAGCCTCAGATAGGCTTCGCTGCCCACACATTTGAGATCATAGACCAACACCGGCTTGCCGTATGACGGCGCTTCCGAGATACGAACATTGCGCGGAATTATCGTCTCATAGACTTTGCTGCCCATGTGCTGACGGACATCGGCGACGACCTGGTTGGAGAGATTGTTGCGCGAGTTCGTACATCGTCAGCACGATGCCGTGGATCGATAATGTTGGATTGAGTGTGGTCTTGACCTGCTCGACGGTTTTCATCAACTGCGACAGACCTTCGAGCGCGAAGAACTCGCATTGCAGCGGAACGAGAATCGAATCTGCGGCGGCCATCGCGTTGACAGTGAGCAGATTGAGTGACGGCGGGCAGTCGACCAGCACATAAGTAAAATCGTAATTACGTGGCCCGCTGTTGAGCGCGCGCAATGCATTGCGCAAACGGAAGGCGCGGTCGCGGTGTTGACCGATCTCGAGCTCGAGGCCGGACAAATCCATGGTTGACGGTGCGATGAATAATTGCGGCACCGCGGTTTGCAGGACGGCGTCGCGCATCGGCGCTGCGCCGGTCAGCACATCATAGGTCGACGTGCGGCGCGATTTACGTTCGATGCCAAGGCCGGTCGAAGCATTGCCCTGCGGATCGAGATCGACAATCAGTACGTGCTCGCCGATCGCGGCCAAGGCGGTACCAAGATTGATCGCTGTCGTGGTCTTGCCAACCCCACCCTTTTGATTTGCGATCCCCAGCACCCTTGGGCGAACGGCATCCGGCCTGGCAGCCACCTTGCCGAACGCAACGACCTGGGGGTCGCCGGACGTCTCTGGGGTCGGGGTATCGGTCATGATCGGCATTCCGTCGGTTTGGTCGGTTGGCCCGGCTGGGCTGCTGTATCGTCCCCAGCCCCTAGGCGTCCCGAAGGGGCGAAAGGCTGCGAATCACCACAATGGAGCCTTCGGGATTGGTCTTGCTGGATACTCTTGTCGCTTCAAGTCTCCAATATTTAGCGGCATCGGTCAATTCGGCATCTACATCTTGTCCCTTGGGGAACAAGCCAATCGCGCCTCGGCTCATCAGAGGAAACGCCTGATCGCACAAGGTTTTCAATGGGGCCAAGGCGCGCGCAGTTACGACATGCACGGGTTCTGCACAGCTTTCCCCAAATTTCTCGGCCCTTTCGAGATGCACGATGGCGGGCGCACCCGTCGCCCTCACCGCCTCCCGCAAGAAGGCTACCTTTTTCCCATTACTTTCAACGAGATGCACCTTCGCGCCGGGTTTGTCAGCGAGCGCACAGGCAATGACCGCCCCTGGAAATCCCCCGCCTGTGCCAAAGTCCACCCACGTTCGAGCGTCCGGCGCCAAAGGCAGCAGCTGGAGCGAATCGGCAATATGCCGCGTCCACAATTCGCGAAGGGTCGACGGCGCGATGAGGTTGAGTTTGCTCTGCCAGAGCAACAGCACGTCCACGAACCGGTCGAGCCTGTTTTCTGTTTCACGTGAAACAGAAATAAGCGCGAGAGCACGTGCCTTGTCTGACTTCAGATCGAGAGCGCCCTGCCCGCTTTTGCTCACGCTGATTTCGCGGAATTTTTCTTGCCGCGCCGAACGTGAGCAACGAGCAACGTCAACGCTGCCGGCGTGACACCGTCGATGCGGCTTGCATGTCCGATCGTGCGCGGACGATGCGTTTGTAATTTTTGTTTCATCTCGTTCGACAAACCCGGCAACGCCGCGAAATCGAAATTGTCCGGCAGCTCGAAACTTTCATCGCGTCGATAGGCCGCTATGTCGGCCGCCTGGCGCGAAAGATAGACATCATACTTTGCGTCGATTTCGATTTGCTCCGCGATGTTCGGTGCGAATTCGCCAAAGCGCGGCCAGACCTTCGCAAGATCGGAAATCGACACGTAAGGATACGACAACAACTCGAAAGCGGTCCGACGCTGTCCGTCTTTGTTGAGAGACAATCCGTGCCGCTCCGCCTCTTTCGGCGTGAGCGAAACGGATTTGGCGAAATCGCGCGCATCGTTCAACGCGGAAAGTTTTTCGAGATGCAATCGTGCGCGCTCGGCGCCGATACATCCAATGGCAATTCCTTTTTCGGTCAAGCGTTGATCGGCATTGTCCGCGCGCAATTGCAAACGATACTCGGCACGTGACGTAAACATGCGATACGGTTCGCTGACGCCGCGCGTAACGAGGTCGTCGATCATCACACCGATATAGGCTTGCGCGCGATCGAGGATGATTTCATCCCCCTCGCCCGCAAAAGATGCCGCGTTGAGACCTGCAAGAAGTCCCTGTGCCGCAGCCTCTTCGTAGCCTGTGGTGCCGTTGATTTGTCCCGCCAAAAATAACCCGCGCAGTCGTTTTGTTTGCAGGGCCGCGGTGAGCTCGCGTGGATCGACGTAATCATATTCAATCGCATAACCTGGACGAATAAATTGCGCATTCTCCAAACCGGGAATTGTTGCGACCAGTTCGTGCTGGACGTCTTCCGGAAGCGATGTCGAAATCCCGTTCGGGTAAACGGTGTGATCGTCGAGGCCTTCCGGCTCGAGAAAAATTTGATGGCCGTCGCGTTCGCCGAACTTCACGATCTTGTCTTCGATCGATGGACAATATCGTGGGCCACGACTTGCAATCTGTCCGGAATACATCGGCGAGCGATGCACGTTGTCGCGGATGATCTTGTGAGTGGCTGCAATGGTGCGTGTGATGCCGCACTGGATCTGCGGATTTTCAATACGAGTTGTGAGAACTGAAAATGGCTCGGGCGGATCGTCGCCAGGCTGCATTTCGAGCGCAGACCAGTTGATTGTACGGCCATCGAGGCGCGGAGGCGTTCCGGTCTTCAAGCGTCCGAGTTCGAAGCCGGCTTTTTCCAGCGTGCGCGACAGTCCGAGTGCCGGCGCTTCACCAACACGGCCAGCGGGAATTTGTTTTTCACCAATGTGGATGAGGCCGCGCAGGAACGTACCGGTTGTCAGCACAACGGCGCCCGCAGATATTTCGCGGCCGTCCGCGAATTTAACGCCACAGACGCGGCCATTTTGCAGAACGAGGTCATCTACCTCGGCTTCGACCACTCTCAGATTGGGCGTTTCGCGAATCGCGGCCTGCATCGCCGCCGCATAGAGCTTGCGGTCGGCCTGGGCGCGGGGGCCGCGCACTGCAGGGCCTTTTCTGCGGTTGAGAACCCGAAATTGGATGCCGCCGAGGTCTGCGACCCGGCCCATAAGGCCGTCCAAGGCATCGATTTCACGCACTAAATGGCCTTTTCCAAGCCCGCCAATGGCTGGATTGCAGGACATCGCACCAATAGTCGCAAATTGATGGGTAACGAGGGCCGTTTGCGCGCCCATACGGGCAGCAGCAGCCGCGGCTTCACAGCCAGCATGGCCGCCGCCAATAACTACGACGTCGAATTGACCAGACATTGAAACCTCGGATTCCGCCTTGTAGCGGAGGTGCGGGGAGGGGTCAAAAACATTGGGTTTTCCGAAAATTGTTTCACGTGAAACACTACGTTTTCGATGTCTAGGGACTAGCCATAGGCATTCCGGCGCCAAAAACCCACTCCCGATCATGAAGGAGGTTGTCGGATGCCGGCATGCTTGCCTCTAGTGACGAGGCGCCGCAAAGCTATTTGCCGATGCAGAAGTCCCGGAAGATAACGTCCAGAACATCTTCCACGTCCACACGGCCGGTCAGGCGCCCAAGTGCCCGCGTGGCAATTCGCAGCTCTTCTGCCAATAAGTCTTCGCGGCGGGCCAGATCGCCCGCCAGTGCACGCCGCAGGGCCGCGAGCGTGTCTTCTAAGGCGCGGCGGTGCCGTTCGCGCGTTACAAGTGCCGATTCGGCGCCAGCCAGGAAACCTTCGGCGTGGCGAGCCAGTTGCGCCAACACCCGGTCAAAGCCGTCACCGGTGATGGCTGAAATATCGAATACATATTCATTCTTATTGAATTTAAGTTCACTTCTATCCGTTAACCTTTTGGTAACCATATTTCTCAATGGTTTATTAGTATGCAATACACGTTCATTGTTAGTGGTATTTTGTTCAAATGATTCATTTCTTGAACTATCCCTTTGGAGAACATCGATTTTATTGCGGATAAGCCAGGTTGGCGGGGCAGAGGACCCTACTTCAGCATCGCCAAGGTGCGCGGGATCTCTCGCATCCACCACCCACAAAACCAAATCGGCGCCGGCGGCACGCGCTCGTGCCCGTGTCACGCCCTCGCGCTCCACCGGATCATCTGTTTGGCGGATACCGGCCGTATCCAGCAACGTCACCGGCAGGCCACCGAGATCGAGATGCACTTCGATGATGTCGCGCGTCGTGCCGGCATACGGCGAAACGATTGCCGCCTCACGCTTCGCAATCCGATTAAGCAACGTCGACTTACCCGCGTTCGGTGGCCCTGCGATCGCGACCACCAGCCCATCGCGCAATCTTTCACCGCGGCCACCATCCGCCAGCGCAGATGCGATTTCGTCCGCGAGCGTCCGCGCGATGTGCAGTGCTGGCGACACAAGATCCTGGGGCACGTCCGCCTCGTCGGAAAAATCGATGCGTGCTTCGACCAGCGCCAACGCCTGAATCAGCTGCGAACGCCAGCTCTCGGCGCGATCACCGAGCGCGCCGGTCATCTGACGGAAGGCCTGCCGGCGTTGGCCTTCCGTCTCTGCCATCACCAGATCCGCGAGGCCTTCGACAGCGGTGAGATCCAGCTTGCCGTTTTCGAAAGCCCGGCGGGTGAATTCACCGGCCTCGGCCGGACGCAAACCTTCAATGCGCGCGAGCGCAGACAACACGCCGGCAATCACCGCACGCCCGCCGTGCAATTGAAGCTCGGCAACATCTTCGCCAGTCTCGCTATGCGGCGCCGGAAACCACAGCACCAGCGCTTGATCTATAACGTCTCCCTCAGGTCCGCGAACCTGCGCCAGCGCGGCCTTTCGGGGATCAGGGACCTTGCCAGTGAGGGCCTTGAGCGCTGCACCCGCGCGCGCGCCACTCACGCGCACGACTGCAATGGCCGCCGGAGGCCGCCCGGAGGAAAGCGCAAAAATGGTCTCGCGCGTCGGACCAGTCATCGCGCGCACGGAAGCGCCAGGCAGGGCAGGGGTCAAGCCCCGAACGGTCAGGCCAATTGGCGCATTCGCCAAAATCGTCCTAACTTGATCCACCTGTTGCACAAGCTGTCACCGGTCGAATAGCGGACTGCCACATGGTGGGGCGGCTGACGTGAAACCTCCGGAAACGCGCTACGCCAAAAGCGGCGATATTCGAATTGCCTATCAGATCGTCGGCAACGGGCCGCTCGACCTGGTCTTCGTCCCCGGATTCATTTCCAATCTCGACGCCCATTGGGAAGATCCCGGCTTCAGCCATCTGATGACGCGGTTGGGCTCGTTCACCCGCCTAATCATGCTCGACAAGCGTGGCACCGGCTTAAGCGATCGCGTCGACACACAGCATCTTCCATCACTGGAAACGCGCATGGATGATGTGCGCGCCGTGATGGACGCGGTCGGCAGCGGGCGCGCGGCGTTGCTTGGTGCGTCGGAAGGCGGACCGATGTCGCTTCTGTTCGCGGCGACTTATCCCAAGCGCACGCGAGCCCTCATTCTGTACGGCGCTTACGCGCATTTTCATACCTGGGTCATGGGTCGCGAGGCGCTCGAAGACTTCATTCGCGGCATTGAGGCCTCATGGGGGACCGGGGAAAACGCGCCGCGATTTGCTCCCGAGCAATCGAAGGACGGTCGCTTTCCGGCCTGGTGGGGACGCTATGAGCGCAATTCCGCAAGCCCAAACGCCGCCATCGCATTGGCGCGCATGAATGCAGCAATCGACGTGCGTTCGGTGCTCGCGTCGATCCGTGTTCCCACGCTCGTCATTCACCGTCGCGAAGATGCGCGAATCAAATTCGCGGGTGGCCAATATCTCGCCGAGAAAATTGCCGGCGCCCGCTTTGCGAAATTTTCGGGCCGCGATCATCCGATCTGGACTGGTGACATCGATCCCATCATCGACGAAATCGAGGAATTCCTGACCGGTGCACGGCCATCGCCAGTTGGCGATCGCGTGCTCGCGACTGTGCTCGCTGCCAAACTCGTATCGCCGGTCCGCCAGGCCGCGCGTCTGGGTGATCGCACCTGGCAGGAACGGACCGACAAGTTGCGTGACAGCGCCATGCAAGCCTTCGCGCGCTACGACGGCCATCTCGCCGCCGTAAGCCCCGAAGAAATGGTCGGCTATTTCGACGGCCCCGCGCGCGCGGTGCGTTGCGGGCTTGCCCTACGCGACGCCGCGCATGCGTTCGGACTGGAGCTCGCGGCTGGCGTACACACGGGCGAGATTGAAATTCGCGATCAGGAGTTCGCGGGCCTCACTGTCCATATCGCCAAGGATATTTCCGCCAAGGCGCGGACAACAGAAATTTTGGTCTCCGGCGTTGTCGCAGATTTGGTCGCTGGTTCAGGTTTGCATTTCGCCGAGCGCGGCAGCGAGACGCTCGATGGAATTCCCGGCGAACTCAGATTGCTCGCCGTGACCGACGCTCAACATCTCGATCCGATCGCGCCGCTTGCACGGCCAGCCGGCGTGGACGTGCTGAGTACGCGCGAACGCGAAGTGCTTGGGTTGGTTGCTGACGGCCTCAGCAACGCGGCAATCGCCAAGCGGCTTAACTTGAGCGATCACACGATTAAGCGGCACGTCGCCAATATCCTGCTCAAACTCGACCTGCCGACACGCGCGGCAGCCGCGGCCCTTGTAGGGCGCACAACACCACGCGGCGGGCCATAGCCCGTACGGGCCATACAAAAATGGCCATTTCGGGCGAAGCGGCGCCCCTTTTTTCCGTCCTAACTGTAACCCTCAGAAGCCGCGGGAGCCGTCCCCGGCAGACAGAAGAGGAGAGCGGTTATGCGCAGAATCACCGGAATTGGTGTTGTTCTTGGAACGGCGATCGCAATTGGGGTCGTCACGGGTCTCGCGCAAGTGGCTCGGGCAGCTGACGAATCCTCACAGGCAACCTATCGCGATATCGAGCAGACGCTCGGCCTGGTGCCGGCGTTCTTCAAGGCCTTTCCGGAATCCGGCATTGCCGGGGCCTGGGCCGAATTCAAATCAGTCCAGCTCAATTCCAAAAGCAGCCTCAACGTCAAGACCAAGGAGTTGATCGGCCTCGCGGTCTCCGCGCAGATCCCTTGCCAATACTGCGTGTATTTCCACACGGCTGTCGCGAAGGCCAACGGCGCCACCGACGAGGAAATTCGCGAAGCGGTGGCAATGGCGGCGATCTCACGCCACTGGAGCACCGTGCTCAACGGCATGCAGATCGATCTGGCGTCGTTCAAGCACGAGACCGACACCGTCCTGAAGCTGGCCCGCGAGAAGGCAAAGACCACAACTGGAATGGCGAAGTAACACGGCCGCCATACTCATGGCGCTTCCGTTCGGCGGAAGCGGCCACCACTCACACGAACAACCGGAGGATACCATGGACGCAAAGACCAACGCCGTTACCGGTGCGGGGATCAAGCGCGCGATCGAAACGCGTGATGGCCGCGCGCTGACGAACTTCTACACCGACGACGCTGTCCTGCAGATCGTCGATCGCAACAATCCACCGAGCAAGCCACGCGAGGTAAAGGGCAAAACAGCTATCGGCACGTTTTGGGATGACATCTGCAGCCGCGCAATGACGCATCAAGTCGAAAGCAGCGTCGTCGATGGCAACCAGCTCGCGTTCAGTCAGGCCTGCGCCTATCCCGACGGGCTGAAGGTTCTATGCATGGCTCTGTGCGAGCTCAAGGGCGGCAAGATCGCCCGCCAAACCGTTGTTCAGGCCTGGGACGAGTAGGGGACACATCATGATGATCGCACGCTGGCAAATCGACGCCCGGTTCGGGCACAAGCAGACTGTCATCGACATGCTTCGCAACTGGGCGCAAAATATTGCGCCGCAGATCGGCTGGACTGCCGAAAAAGGGCGCATGCTCACGGGCTCGATCGGCGCGCGTGAAGCAACCGTCATCCATGAATGGCAGGTGGCCGATCTGGCCGACCTTGAAAAGTGCTGGTCGGCACTCGGCAAGATCGATGCTCACAAGAAATGGAGCAAGGACATGGAGCCTTATGTCGTGTCCGGCTCGGCCAAATGGGAAATCTATCGGGTGGTGTAACCGGTCCCACGCGATGGGCATAAACGTGAATTTGCCGACTTTTGGCCGATCGCCCCAGAACTCTCATCGATCGGGTTGAACCGGGCATCCTTCCAATGCGACAGAGGAGGGTGCCCGGCATCCCGGGCACGGGGGAATTCGCGTGCCTGCGCCAGATAAAGCATCGCCGGCCAGCGTCGGTATTGCCGCCGGCCTGAGCATCATCGCCCTGCTGCTGTGGGCGATGCAGTTGGCTTTACTGAACGACCTTACCCGCAGCGATGCTGCAGGGAATGCACTGACGCAAGCTTACGGCGCTATCGCCATTATTTTGTTGTGGGTGCTTCTCGCCGTCCTCACCCTTATCGCGTTCTTCAAGGGCGCGATGCCGACGCCGGCGGCCATCGCAGCGCTTATCCTGATCCCGGTCTCCGGCGACGCCGCGCTCAGCGCGCTCGAACTGCTGCGGGCACCGGAGCTTGCTCCCTATCGCTGGCCCATCATCATTCCTGCGTTGGCGCCGCCAATCGTGGTTGCCTTTGCTTTCTGGGCACTCCTGCCCGGCATCCATGCCCGCGTTCCAGCCATCTACGCCGGCAGCATCGCCTGGGGCGCTGTGCTTTTGCTTTGCGTTGCTCTTGTGCCGCTCCAGCAAATGCGGGGCGCCGTGGGTGACCAAATGGAGGCTGTACGCGCAAAAAACGCCGCCGAGTTCGCAAACTTGACGGGGGATTCTCCATTGTGGGAGTGGGTGCCGTTTCTCGCCGCACCCGATCAGACGCTCGTCAGCGATGCGGTCGACCGCATCCGTCATCTCGAGCGACGTCAGAGCGATGCCGAGCTCATGCTTGAACGCGGCGATTTTCCGCTCGGGCAACTCGGCGCCTTCGATCTCACGCCAACGCCAGCGCTCTGTGAAAAGGCGCAAAAGCTTCTACGTCAACGCGTGGACGCGCTTGCGCTCAAGGTGCCCAATTCCAGGCCATTCAAGGATATCGCGGTCGCGGTCGGCGACGCGGTGTCCGCCATGAGTTGGCTTATCGATTACGATTGCCCATGCGCAGCCCAAGCAGAAGCCTGGGAAAGCATGGCCAAGGCCTATCGCGATCCCGGCTACGACATTTACCGCCTGGCCGAGCTGCGCGATCCCAAGCTGCTCGGGCGCGCGCTCTATGAAAATCCCGAACGGTTTTCCATGCTCACGCCGCGCGCGCACTTGAAAGCATGGCTCAAGTTCGCCGACGACAAAACCCTGCGTGAGCAGGTGCTCGCCGGCGCGCGCAAACTCGACCATCGCACCGCCGACGCGATTGAGATCCTGAACAAGGATGAATCCGGCACGCGCATATTGCTGGAGGCCTTGCCGGCCCTCGACCTCGAACCGACGCCGGCGCTATGCGGCGCCGCGCTCGGCAATCTTCATAAGCAGTTCGGTGGCATTTACCGGCCGAAAGCGGATGACCCACGCTCCTACCAGGAACTGCTCGGCAGGCTCGGGCGCGGAGAGCAGTTCATTGCTTTGCGATGGCTGGCCTCGCACGGTTGTGAGGCCGAAGCGGAATTGAACGAGGCAGAATCGCTCATTGGCACCTATCAGCCGTCGCCCGACAGTGGCTTGATTCTCGGCCAGCTGGAGCGGCTACATCGCAAGCCATAGCCCATTGGTCCGACGCGCGAATCCGCGCTAGCCTGTGCGGATGTCGGGTTCCAATAGCGCGCACGAAAACCGCCTGGCGCAGGCGACGTCCCCCTATCTGCTCCAACACAAACACAACCCGGTCGACTGGTGGACCTGGGGTCCTGATGCGCTGGCGGAAGCCAAGCGTACCAAAAAGCCGATCCTGCTCTCGGTCGGCTACGCCGCCTGTCACTGGTGCCATGTGATGGCGCACGAGTCTTTTGAGGACGCAGCCACCGCAGAAGTGATGAACGAGCTCTTCGTGAACATCAAAGTCGATCGTGAAGAACGGCCCGATATCGATCAGATTTACATGAATGCGCTCCACATATTGGGAGAGCAAGGTGGCTGGCCGCTGACCATGTTTCTCACCCCGCAAGCGGAGCCGGTGTGGGGCGGCACGTATTTTCCGAAAGAATCGCGGTTTGGCCGGCCGGCCTTTGTCGACGTTTTGCGCGAAGTTGCGCGGCTGTTCCGCGAGGAGCCCGGCCAGATCGAGCAGAATCGTGCTGCGCTGCTGTCGCGGCTCGCCGAAAAGGCGCGACCCGCCGGTAAGGTGACGATCGGGCTGAAGGAGCTCGACGCTGCCGCTATGCAGATTGGCAATATGTTCGACCCGATCAATGGTGGTCTGCGTGGCGCGCCCAAGTTTCCGCAGCCGGCCATTCTTGAAATGCTGTGGCGCGCAGGCCTACGCACGAACGACGCACGCTTCTTTGAAACCGTTGAACATTCGCTCGAAAGAATGTGCGAGGGCGGAATCTACGATCATCTTGGCGGCGGTTTCTCGCGCTATTCCGTCGATGAACGCTGGCTGGTGCCGCATTTCGAAAAGATGCTCTATGACAACGCGCAGCTGCTTGAGCTGCTGGCGTTGGCATATCAGCGCAGCGGCAACGCGCTGTTCGCAACCCGCGCACGCGAAACGGTGGAATGGCTCAAGCGCGAAATGACCACGAAAGAAGGAGCTTTTTCCGCGTCACTCGATGCCGACTCGGAAGGTGAAGAGGGAAAGTTCTACGTCTGGTCCAAGAACGAGATCATCGAACTGATCGGACCCGAGGCCGGAGAATTCTTCGCACGCCACTATGATGTGACGGACGAGGGAAATTTCGAAGGCCACAATATTCTCAACCGTCTTAAGGACGGCCCACGCAGTGAGGCGGATGAGGCGCGGCTGGCGAGCCTGCGCGCCATTCTGCTGGAAGCGCGCGCGGGACGAGTACGTCCCGGCCTCGACGACAAGGTGCTGGCCGACTGGAACGGCTTGATGATTGCATCGCTCGTCAATGCCGGAGTTATTCTGGATGAGCCGTCATGGCTCGAGATGGCGCGGCACGCCTTCGATTTCATTGCTCAGGCGATGACCAAACATGATCGACTTGGTCACTCCTGGCGTGCCGGAAAGCTGCTGTTTCCGGGTCTTGCGTCTGATTTCGCCGCCATGATCCGCGCCGCATTGGCCCTTTATGAAGCCACCGGCGAGCACATCTGTCTCGAGCGCGCGGTATCCTGGCAAGCTGCGTTCGACGCGCATTACGGCGATCCCGATACTGGCGGCTATTATCTTTCCGCTGACGACGCTTCGGATCTGCTGTTGCGGCCGCATTCGACCAGCGATGATGCCACGCCCAATCCCAATGCGGTCGCCGCGCAAAACTTGGTACGGCTTGCCGTCCTGACAGGACAAGACAGCTCGCGCGAAAAAGCAGACCGCCTGATCGAAAGCATCCTTTCAGCGGCCGAGCGCAATTTGTTTGGTCATGTCGCTCTGCTCAACGCGCTCGACCTGCGTCTGCGCGCAGCAGAAATCGTCGCGACTGGATCAAAAGCCGAAGACTTCGCTCGGATTGCACTGAGATTGCCTTATCTCGATCGGATCGTTCTGCGCGCAGCGACCGGCAACGATCTGCCGCCTTCGCACCCGGCGCACGCAAAATTGAGAGTCGCATCCGGCAGTGTGGCCTTCGTTTGCGTCGAAGAACGATGCTCGTTGCCGCTAACTGAGCCCGGTCAGATCGCCGAAACAGTCGCAGCAATGCGCACATCTTGATCCATCCTCTGAAGGATGGATGAGCCGATCATCCGATCGAACGGCCAATTAACAATCATTCAAAATTGACGCCCGCGCCGTCCGTTCAGGCGACGCGCGGCCTACTCGTTTGCACACATAATATTTTTGCCGGAGCTGAATTCGTGCTGCAATTTTTGGAGAGACATCATGAACACGCGCTCAAAGGCTTTCACCACATCTCGTAACATCAACGCCTCGAAATTTTTTGCTCTCGGTGTCGCTTTTGTCTGCACTGTCGTCACTGTACCGCAAAATGCGATGGCGCAAAAACCGCCCGATGCGACGAGCGCACGAGATTTTGCGCCGCCGATGATCGAGCACGCGCAAAAAATGCGACGATACAGGGATCCCGATCATGATGCTCAGCCGACGCCGCACATCATTGATCGCTTCAGAGTCGATCTGGATCCAAAGGGCGCGATCGCGTCGTTCCAACCCAATGGCGCTACGATCACTTCGAACAACGCGTTCTTCAGGGATATGGGACTGAACGGCAGAACCTGCTTCACCTGCCATCAGCCGCAGAGCGGCTGGAGTGTCGTCCCGCACGATATCGCGGAGCGGTTTGAGCGAAGCCGTGGCACGGACCCGATCTTTCGTCTTGTCGATGGCGCGACTTGCCCGAGTGATAACGTGTCGAGCCTTCGCGATAAACGAAAGGCTTACGGATTGCTGCTCGACAAGGGCTTGATCCGTGTCGGGCTGGCGATTCCAGCAACCGCGGAATTCGTACTCACATCAGTCAACGACCCCTACAAATGCAGCAACAATGCTGCGATTGGCACGACCGGCATTCTCTCGATGTACCGGCGTCCTTTACCAACCGCCAATGTTGGTTTTCTGAGCACGATCATGTGGGACGGCCGCGAGTCGACGCCGAGCCCTCCGGGAACCCTGGATTCTGATCTGACAAATCAGGCCCGTGACGCCACCCTCGTTCACGCGCAGGCCGCTGCTTCACCCACAGACGTTCAGTTGGCCGAAATCGTCGCATTCCAAAAGGGCATGTTCACTGCCCAGATCTTCGACAAGAAGGCCAAATTTCTCACCGACGATAATGCCAAAGGCGGACCTGTTGCACTCTCGCAGCAAGAGTTCTTTATCGGCATCAACGATCCGCTTGGGCTCAATCCCAAAGGAATCCAGTTCACATCGCAGATCTTCGACCTGTATCGGCCTTGGCTCAGCGCCGGGGAACGTCACGAGCATGGCGAACACGGCACGCCGATGGCAAGCGAGGAACTCCTCAAGAACGTCGACATCACCGACGATTGGCACCATAATGATCGTGAGCGTGGCATGGTGAGCGAGCATCGCCGGTCAATCGCGCGTGGTGAGGAAGTCTTCAACAACGCCAACGACAAGGCTAAAATCAACATCACTGGCGTTGCAGGCCTCAATGATGAGCTCAATACCCCGAGCATTGCGGGATCCTGTGGCACTTGCCATGACTCGCCGAACATCGGTCACCACTCGGTCAGGGCTCCATTGAACATTGGAATACCCGATGAAAAACCACCGGTGCTCGACGTTTCGGGGTTGCCGGTATTCACGTTGAAGTGCGTGAGTGGCCCACTTGCAGATCCAAACAAACTCTACAAAGTCACAGACCCTGGGCGCGCCATGATCACCGGCAAGTGCAAGGATATCGGCCGGTTCAAAGGGCCGATCCTGCGCGGGCTCGCGTCGCGCGCGCCTTATTTCCACAATGGTTCGGCGGCGACCTTGCTGGAGGTTGTCAACTTCTACGACGAGCGCTTCTTGATCGGTCTTACTCACCAGCAGAAAACCGATCTCGTCAATTTCCTGAATGCGCTTTGACGAGGCAGACGAGCTAACAAGCTACCCCAACAAAAAAGGCCGGGCGAAAGCCCGGCCTTAATTTTTTGATAAAGACTGTTCCGGGGACGCAATGCTTCGCGTTCGGCCGTCTCGACTACGTATTCATGCTCTCGAAGAACTCGGCATTGTTCTTGGTGTTGCGCAGCTTGTCGAGCAGGAAGTCGATGGCATCCATGGTGCCCATCGGATTGAGGATGCGGCGCAGGACGTACATCTTCTTGAGGACGGCCGGCTCGGTGAGCAGCTCTTCCTTGCGCGTGCCGGAGCGCGTGATGTCGATCGCCGGGAAGGTGCGCTTGTCGGCCACCTTGCGGTCGAGGATCAGTTCCGAGTTACCGGTGCCTTTGAACTCTTCGAAAATCACTTCGTCCATGCGGCTGCCGGTATCGATCAACGCGGTCGCAATGATGGTGAGCGAGCCGCCTTCCTCGATGTTGCGCGCGGCGCCGAAGAAGCGCTTCGGGCGCTGGAGAGCGTTAGCATCGACGCCGCCGGTCAGCACCTTGCCGGAAGAGGGGACGACGGTGTTGTAGGCGCGGCCGAGACGGGTAATCGAGTCGAGCAGGATCACTACGTCGCGTTGATGCTCGACCAGGCGCTTGGCCTTCTCGATCACCATTTCCGCAACTTGCACGTGGCGTGACGCGGGCTCGTCGAAGGTCGATGAAATCACCTCGCCCTTCACCGAGCGCTGCATGTCGGTGACTTCCTCCGGCCGCTCGTCGATGAGCAGCACGATGAGATAAGTTTCCGGATGGTTGGCGGTGATCGAATGCGCGATATTTTGTAGCAGCACGGTTTTACCGGTGCGCGGCGGCGACACGATCAGTGCGCGCTGGCCCTTGCCGATGGGCGCGACGATGTCGATGACGCGCGCTGAGAGATCCTTTTTGGTCGGATCCTCGAATTCCATCTTGAGCCGCTCGTCGGGATAGAGCGGGGTCAGGTTATCGAAGTTGACCTTGTGGCGCGCTTTCTCGGGATCTTCGAAGTTGATCGTATTGACCTTGAGCAGCGCGAAGTATCGCTCACCCTCTTTCGGGGAGCGGATGTGGCCTTCAACGGTGTCGCCGGTGCGCAGGCCGAAGCGGCGGATCTGGCTTGGCGAAACGTAGATATCGTCGGGTCCGGACAGATAGTTCGACTCGGGCGAGCGCAGAAAGCCGAAGCCGTCAGAGAGCACTTCGACGACACCTTCGCCGATGATGTCGACTTCCTGGGTCGCGAGCTGTTTGAGGATTGCAAACATCAGCTCCTGCTTGCGCAGGGTGCTGGCGTTTTCGACCTGATGTTCTTCCGCGAAAGCGACGAGTTCGGCAGGAGTCTTGGACTTGAGGTCTTGGAGTTTCATTTCCCGCATTGGGGGCTTACGTCCTTGGGAGCGTCACCGGCGAAGATTCAAAAATGAAACGACTTACGCCGTGTGACTTAGGAGAGAGAGATCGCAGGTCTGGGGTGACGAGGAGGTTGGAAAAGGGGCCCGGAACCCGATGCTGCGACCGGCCCAATCTCTGGGAGCCGGAACGCGACTGCATCCGCCTGCGTTCGGTGGGATGCATTCAAGATAAGTTGAGCCGACGTTTCGCGCAAGAGGCGAGGCAGCGTCTGTGCAGTCCCTGGAGCGGACTAGAACGGCTTGACGGTCGCAAGCACCACGATCGCGATCAGCAAAACCGTCGGTATCTCATTGACAATACGATAGAATTTCTGGGTATGCCGGTTCCGGTCGAAACGGAATTCATTTACCCAATGTGCAAAAAGGCCATGGAGGACTGTCATGGCGATGACCGCGATAAATTTGACGTGAAACCAGCCGGCGCCGAGCCATTGGCCTTCCAACACCAACACGATGCCGATGACCCAGGTCACCATCATCGCCGGCACCATGATGAAGTTGAGCAGCCGCCGCTCCATCGTCTTGAAGGTTTCGGACAGCTCGGAGCCAGGCTTTGCCACCGCGTGATAGACGAACAGCCGCGGCAGATAGAGCATCCCGGCCATCCAGGCGATAACAGCAACAATGTGCAGGGCTTTGAGCCAGAGATACATCGCCGTCATCCCCGCACGCGTTTGAGCATGCGTTCGACGTGTGCGATCGGGGTTTCCGGCAGAATACCGTGGCCAAGATTGAAGATCAGCGGGCCGCCACCGAGTTGCGTCATGACATCATCGACCTCGCGGTCGAGCGCCGTGCCGCCGGCCAGGAGTGCCAGCGGATCCACATTACCCTGGACCGGCACCCGTGACTGGAGCGCGTCGCGAGCAATCGATCGCTCGAAGGCCCAGTCAATCCCGATGGCACTGACGCCGGTCATTTCCACGTAAGGCAATGCCATTGCATGCGCGCCGCGCGGGAAGCCGATAATTTTTGCATTGCCGACCTGACGTCGCACGCCCTCAACAATTTTTTGAGTTGGCGCAATGCACCACCGCTCGAACTGCTCCGGCCCCAACACACCTGCCCAGGTATCAAAAATTTGAACAACTTCAGCACCAGCTTTCAACTGCCCGACCAGATAGTCAATCGAAGCTTGCACCAGCCGGTCGATCAATCGTCCAAATGTATCGGGATCCCGATAAGCCAACAGTCGTGCGGGGGCCTGGTCCGGAGTTGCCTCGCCCGCAACCATGTAAGTTGCGACAGTCCACGGCGCTCCACAAAAGCCAATTAAGGTTGTTCGGTCGTCCAGCGCCGCTTTAACTCGACGGACCGTGTCATAAACCGGCGCTACGACATTCTGATCGATTGTGTCGTGCAAGCCAGCCAGATCCTCGGCACCACTGAGTGGCTCCAGCCTGGGTCCCTCACCACTAAGGAATTCGACCTTTCGCCCAAGCGCAAGCGGTATTACCAGAATATCGGAAAATAAAATCGCTGCGTCGAATCCGAAGCGTCGCACTGGTTGCAACGTAACCTCGGTTGCCAGTTCGGAATTAAAGCAAAGATCGAGAAAGCCTCCAGCTTTCTCTCGCAGCGCCCGGTACTCCGGCAGATAGCGTCCTGCCTGACGCATCAACCAGACCGGCGGCACCGATTCATGCCGGCCTGCAAGCACGCGAAGTAGCTTTTTCCCCATGGCACCTGCTAATCCGACCTCTTCCATAAAGACTCTACTTAAGAATCTGTTGTGTCTATTAGAGCGTTAATTGGACTCATGCCTGCCACTCAACATTCTGTCCACTGGATAGAAAGCGGTGGTCCAGAATCAGGCTTAATCCATCGCCGGTCCATCCACAGGATAGGGTGTTGTTTTGCAGCACTATCTTCGTCTTGTCCCCATTGGCTATTCACATTGAAGCACGATGAGCGTGCCCACCCCTGGATGTTATCCCGAAGGCTGTGGTGTGGATGGAAATTGAACACTTTGCCGAAGATGGCTTGCTTGTCGGGTCAAGCCATGGCCTCCTCCCATGCTATCCACATTCTGTACGGCAGCTATACAGAGACTGATGCCTGACACCGGCTACTTCCATCTTCATCTGGTATCCGACGCGACCGGCGAAACTCTGATCACGGTGGCACGCGCGGCCGCAGCGCAATATGCCAATGTGTCGCCAGTTGAGCACCTCTATCCAATGGTGCGCTCGAAGAAGCAGCTTGACCACGCGCTGGCGGAGATCGGTGAAGCCCCAGGCCTGGTGCTTTACACCTTGCTTGAGGAAGACCTGATCCAGTTGCTGGAAAAAAAATGCCGAGAACTGGGGCTTCCCTGTATGTCAGTGCTGGGCCCGGTCTTGCGGTTATTCCAGTCGTACCTTGGCGCCGAAACCATTCATCGTGCCGGCGCACAACACGTTCTGAATGCGGAATATTTCCAGCGCATCGATGCGCTTAATTTCACGATGCTGCACGATGATGGACAGCACGTGGAGGGTCTCGAAGATGCGGATGTGGTCCTGGTCGGAGTTTCGCGGACTTCGAAAACGCCAACTTCGATTTATCTCGCCAATCGAGGCGTAAAAACCGGGAATGTACCGCTAGTGCCTGGCGTGCCGGTTGCGGAGACGGTGGAAAATCTTACTAGGCCACTCGTAGTCGGACTCTACGCAAGCCCCGAACGCATCGTTCAGATCCGCGAGAACCGGTTGCTGGGTCTGAAGGCCCATCGCGATGACGATCAGTATATCGACAAGAGTGCGGTGGCCGAGGAAGTTTCGTTTTCACGCCGGCTCTGCGCCAAGCACAATTGGCCTACGATTGACGTGACGCGCCGCTCGATCGAGGAAACAGCCGCTGCGGTCATGCGGCTATTGAGCGAACGGCGGCGCCATCCGGCGCTTTAGTCTTTGATGCCAAAATGCAGAAATTGGTTTTAGGGGACTCTCTCGCGCGACGTGGTAAAGGAAGGCCATGGCGCTCTGGCTAAACCCCCAACCGCTTGTGCTCGCGTCGGGAAGTGAGGTTCGTGGCAAGATTCTTGCCGCGGCTGGCCTGCGCGTCGAGATAAGGCCAGCTCAGATCGACGAGCGCGCCGAGGAGGCCAAATCCGGAATCGCCGATGCAGCTGCGGTTGCCCGTCACCTTGCGCGTGCCAAGGCCGCCGCGGTTGCCACTTTGCTCCCAGGGCGGCTGGTGCTTGGTGCAGACCAGACCCTGGCGCGGGGTAGCAAACGTTTCAGCAAGCCGCGCGATCGGGCCGGAGCCGCCGAGCAGCTTCGTGCGTTGCGCGGCCGTACGCATGAACTACATTCCGCGCTTGCTATGGTGCGTGACGGTACAACGCTCTTTGGCTGTGTTGAAACGGCAAAGCTGACCATGCGCGATTTTTCCGATGCGTTTCTCGAAAGCTATCTTGATATGCTAGGCGCAGCCGCGATGAGCAGCGTCGGCGGCTATCAGCTCGAAGGAATAGGAATTCATCTCTTCGAAAGGGTCGAGGGAGATTATTTTACAATTCTTGGGCTGCCGATTTTACCGTTGCTTGGCTTCTTACGGCAGAACAAGTTCATCGACGGCTAGCCAATGTTCGTTCTTGGTCTCACCGGCTCGCTCGGCATGGGTAAATCCGCTACGGCGAAAATGTTCGCTGAAGAGGGCGTGCCTGTGCATGATGCAGACGCCGTCGTGCATCGTCTTTACGAGGGTGAAGCCGTACCGCTCATCGAGGCGGCATTTCCCGGTACCACTGCGGGGGGCAAGGTTGATCGCGACAGGCTTGCCAGCCACGTACTCGGCGATGGTGCCGCAATTAAGCGGCTGGAATCGATTGTTCATCCTCTGGTAGCGGCCGCGCGTGATCGCTTTCTTGCTGAGGCCGAAGGCAGTCGCGCAGCAGTCGCGGTGCTTGATATTCCGCTGCTGTTTGAAACCGGCGGCGATGCTCGTTGCGACGCCGTCGTCGTGGTTTCGGCGCCACCCGACGTGCAGCGTTCGCGATCGTTCGAGCGGCCCGGAATGACCGAACAGAAATTTGCCGCGATCCTCGCCAAGCAGTTGCCGGACGAGGAAAAGCGCGCCCGCGCTGATTTCGTGGTGGATACATCCAAAGGCTTCGATGCAGCGCGGACACAGGTGCGTGATATTCTTGCCAGTGTTGCTACAATGCCGAAGCGGCGCCGGTGATTCTGCCGCTGGAAAACAATATGCGCGAAATCGTTCTCGATACCGAAACCACGGGCCTCGATCCCGGCCAGGGCCATAGGCTCGTTGAAGTCGGATGCGTCGAGTTGCTCAACCGCATCCCGACCGGGGCAACCTTCCATGCCTATCTCAATCCTGATCGCGATATGCCCGCAGAGGCATTCGCCATTCATGGCCTTTCGACGGATTTCCTGAAAGGACACAAGCGGTTTATCGAGATCGTCGATGACTTCCTTGCCTTCATCGGCGATGCGCCACTCGTGATTCACAATGCGGGATTCGATCACACATTTTTGTGCGCCGAGCTCAAACGCGCTGAGCGCGTATTGATCGCACGCGAGCGGTTGATTGATACGTTGCTATTGGCCCGCCGCAAACATCCCGCGGGGCCAAACCGGCTCGACGATCTGTGCGCGCGCTATGGCATCGACAATTCCCGTCGCACGAAGCATGGGGCGCTGCTCGATGCAGAAATCCTGGCCGAGGTCTATGTCGAGCTGATCGGCGCACGTCAGGCGCAGCTCGGGCTTGCCGAAAGCGGCGAGCGCCGCGTCAATGGCGTCGAAGGCGTGACCGTCGTGCGCGCGCGGCCTGAAAAATTAGCGTCGCGGCTGAGCGAAGCCGAACTCGCCGCGCATCGCGAATTCGTGGCGGGTCTTGGCGAGCATGTGCTGTGGCAGAATTACCGGCCAGGCGAAGTCTGACGGTCTAGCTTTGTGCCATCGGTGCGGGCGTCGGCGGCATCTGCGCGATCTTCTGCCGATACAGACTGGCGAAATCGACCGGATCAAGCAACAGCGGCGGGAACCCGCCATTGCGGACGGCGGTGGCGATGATCTCGCGCGCGAACGGGAAAAGCAGTCGCGGGCACTCGATCAGTACGAGCGGATTGAGACTTTCCTGCGGGACGTTGCGGATACGAAAAACGCCCGCGAATTCCAGTTCAAAGCGGAAGAGCAAAGTGCTGCCGGTTTCGCCTTTGCCCTCAAGTTTGATCACGACTTCGATGTCGGTATCCGATAGTGGTGTGGCGCCCACATTGATCTGGATCCCGATCTGCGGCTGCTCCTGGCGGTTGGTGAGCGACTGCGGAGCGTTCGGATTTTCAAAAGAAAAATCCTTGATGTATTGAGCCACCACAGTGAGTTGCGGTTGATCCTGTGCCGGGCCGCCATTGGTCGTCGTCATGAACACTCCTTCGCAGCACGCAACTGGTCGCGCGGCGGTTGGCTAACATAGGGCCTATGAGGGAACAAGGACGCTATCGGTTTATGGGTCCGCGGCTTTTGGCAAGTTGGTGAGGACGTTTATAGGTCCTCAGTTCCGGTCGTCGTTGCGTCGATCGGGCAATGTGGGATCCGGCATCTGGTGCCATTGCTCAGGTGTGAGATCGACCACGCCGTCGTTTGGGGCCGGGCGCGCGCCGCCTACCACCGCGCGCCATAGCGCGACTGACAGCAGAATTACCGCCAGGGCATCAGTGATAAATCCCGGAATTAACAGCAGAATCCCGGCAAATAGGATTAGGCCGCCATCGTGGTCAGCCTGCAAGGTGGTGAAGCGGCCTTCACCCAAAGCGACGCGTACACGAGCAATATGACTGCTGGTCGCGTGGCGTAGAATCCAGGCACCGGCCAACGAGCCGGCGAGCACGAGGATCAGTGCCCACCCAAAGCCGATTGTCGCAGCCACCACAAAGAATGCCGCCAGTTCCATAAAAGGCAGCGCCAGTAACACTAACAGCAGCCATTTTGCCACATTCATCGGTGTTTCTCTATTGGGGCGATGTTGGCCTCAGCGTCCTGATCGTCTAAGGTTCGTCAGAGCGAGTTGAATTTGCGCCGAAATGCTGGCGCGAGGCACGGCCTTCAGGTTTGGTGCGGCCATCTGCGGAGAGAGATGAGGCCGGCCGCCCCGCCGTCCAGCCACCGACAGGCTGGAGACGCTTATATCCGGCCGATGTGCCGCCACGGTAGCCGAAAGCATGAGAGACGTGTTCGACATCTATACCATCATTTTCCTGGCGCTCGCCGTGTTCATCTTTCTGCGGCTGCGGAGCGTATTGGGCCAGCGCACGGGCCGGGAGCGGCCGCCCTACGATCCTTTTTCTGCGCGCGAACCGGTGCGGCCTGCGCCGGACAAAGTTGTTGCGCTGCCGAATCGTAGCGCCGAGACGGTGACACCGAAGCCGTCCGAGCCGGTGGAAAATGTTGCTGAGCGCTGGAAGGGCATTGCCGAACCCGGATCTGCCATCGCGACGGCCCTCGATTTAATTTCTGGCGCGGACGCCAATTTCAATGGTCAACATTTCCTGACAGGCGCGCGTGCGGCCTACGAGATGATTGTGAACGCCTACGCTGAAGGTGACCGCCGTACGTTGAAAAATTTGCTGGCGCGCGAAGTTTATGACGGCTTTGAGAGCGCCATTAGTGAGCGTGAAAAGCGCGGCGAGACGGTCGAGAGCCGCTTCGTGTCGATTGACAACGCCGACATCACTGCCGCGGAACTGCGTGGACGCAACGCGCAGGTGACCGTGCGCTTCCAGTCCAAGCTTGTCTCAGTGACGCGCGACAAGGACGGCAATGTCATCGATGGCAACGCCGAGAAGGTGACGGATATCACCGATGTCTGGACCTTTGCGCGTGATGTCACGTCGCGTGATCCGAACTGGAAATTGCTCGCGACCGAAGCGGGACAATGAGCGGATGCAGGCGACTCATCTCCGCTCTCTAATCAAATTTGGTTTTGGGGTTTGCCTGATCGCAGCGGTAAGCGCGCCCTCCTTGGCGAGCGGCGCGTTCAATCTGCGGAACGCGCAGGTTGAATCGCTCAACTTCACTGCGCTCGATGGCTGGAAAGATGACGACCACGCCGCAGCCTTCAGTACGTTTCTGAAAAGTTGCAGCGCAATTCTCAACGCCGGCAAAGGTGTTCGGACGGCGCGCCCTTTTCTTGGCTCCCTCTTTAAAGTATGCGAACGCGCGGCGGCGGCCGGCCAGCTCGACCGCGAGCATGCGCGGACATTCTTTGAGGATAATTTCAAGCCGGTGCGAGTGATGCCGGGCGGACAGCCCGAGGGATTTTTTACTGGCTATTATGAAACCGAGGTAGATGGCTCGCGCTTCCCCAGCGACGAATACAAGATACCAATCTATGCCGCACCGGCGGAGACGGTGCGCAAACATCAAAGCAAGGTGTTTTCCGATCTCGATCGGACCAGCATTGAGGACGGCGCGCTGGCCGGCAAGGATCTGGAAATCTGCTACGTCAAGAATCCGATCGACGCATTCTTCGCGCAGATTCAGGGCTCGACGCGCGTGAAGCTCGATACCGGCAAGGTGTTGCGCCTCAACTATGTCGCCAGCAACGGCCAGCCCTATACACCGGTCGGGAAATTCCTGATCGACCGCGGCGTTGTGTCCAAAGAAGAGATGACGATGGACAAGATCCGCGAATTTATGGAGTCCAACCCGGACGAAGGCAGGGAATTGCGCCGCAAGAATCGCTCCTTCGTGTTTTTCCAGGAAACATCGCTGGGAGCGCAAGATGAATGCGTTGGCGCGCAAGGTGTGGCGCTCACGCCCGGCCGTTCCCTGGCTGTAGATAAACATATTCATGTTTACGGCACGCCGATCTGGGTGGATGCGACTTTGCCGATCGATAGCGAAAAGCCAGAGACCAAGTTTCAGCGCTTATTATTCGCGCAGGATACAGGATCGGCGATCGTCGGACCGGCGCGTGCTGATATCTATTTCGGCCACGGCGAGGAGATCAGTCACGTCGCCGGCCGCATCAAGCAATTCGGAAAATTTGTTATGTTGGTGCCGCAAAGCATCGCAGTGAGCGGTACTGCAGTTGCGGCTGCCGCCGACGTTCCGCTGCCGAAGCCACGACCCCGGATGACAGTCACGGCTGCCGCACGGGCGGTGACCGAGACGACGGGAAGTGTGCCGGCGCCGCTGCCAAAGCCGCGGCCCTGATGCAATGAGTCCAGGCGATGGCAGGAGGCGCCGCGTTCTTTCACAAGAAGAGCGGGTCCTGTGGACGACCGTCACCAAATCAATCGCGCCAATGCGAGAATTGCCTGCATCCGACGTGAATGATGATTTGGCGGAATCGAACCCGCCGGCGCCGCCCGTCAAACGCACCGTAAAACCTCGGTCGACTGCGCCTTCGCCGGCGGAGAAAAAATCACCACCACCGCTTGCACCGCTCGGCCGCCGCATGAAGCAGCGGGTTGCTCGGGGCAAGGACGAAATCGATGGCCGGCTCGATCTGCACGGCCTCACGCAAAGCGAAGCGCACGCCGCGTTATTGCGCTTTTTGCGCACGGCCAGTTCGCGCGGCGCACGGCTTGTGCTGGTTATTACAGGTAAAGGCGCACGTGCGGCCGAAGGAGAGCGCGGCGTCCTGAAGCGGCAGGTGCCACACTGGTTGGGGCTACCGGAATTTCGCGCGCTGGTGATCGGGTTCGAGGACGCCCATATCGCGCACGGCGGCGAGGGCGCGTTGTACGTGCGCGTGCGCCGCGCGCGCGGGTAACCCCGAGTCGAATATCGCGCGTCAATTAAAGGATGAAGCGGCTCAAATCCGCGTTCTTGGCGAGATCGCCGATGTGTTTTTCCACATAGGCGGCGTCGATCTTCACCGTCTCGCCGGAGCGATCAGGCGCCGCGAACGAGACTTCGTCGAGCACCCGCTCCATCACGGTCTGAAGGCGCCGGGCGCCAATATTCTCGATTGAAGAATTCACCGCCACGGCAATGTCGGCGATAGCGTCGATTGCGTCCTCGCTGAACTCAAGCGTCACGCCTTCTGTGCCCATGAGGGCAATATATTGCTTGATCAACGATGCTTCCGGTTCGGTGAGGATACGTCGGAAATCGTCGCGGGTGAGGGCCTTGAGTTCAACGCGGATTGGCAGGCGGCCTTGCAATTCGGGCAGCAGATCGGACGGCTTCGAGATATGAAACGCGCCGGAGGCGATAAACAGGATGTGGTCCGTTTTCACCGGTCCATGCTTGGTGTTGACGGAAGTGCCTTCGATTAGCGGCAGCAGATCACGTTGCACGCCCTCGCGCGACACGTCGGCACCGCGCTGGCCTTCGCGTCCGGCGATCTTGTCAATCTCGTCGAGGAAGACGATGCCGTTCTGTTCGACTGCTTTGATCGCCTCCTGCACCAGCTGCTCATCGTCGAGCAGCTTGTCGGATTCCTCGTTGACCAGAATTTTGTGGGATTCATCCACGGTGACGCGCCGCGTCTTGGTGCGGCCGCCGCCAAGCTTGCCGAAAATATCGCCGATGTTGATCGCGCCCATCTGCGCGCCCGGCATGCCAGGAATTTCGAACATTGGCATGCCGCCTCCACCGGACTGAACCTCGATCTCGATTTCCTTGTCGTTGAGCTCGCCGTCGCGCAGCTTTTTCCGGAAACTTTCGCGGGTTGCCGGGCTCGCACCGGGACCGACGAGCGCATTGAGCACGCGCTCTTCTGCCGACTGCTCGGCGCGCGCTTGCACGTCTTTTCGTTTTCGTTCGCGCACGAGTGATATTCCGATCTCAACCAGGTCGCGCACGATCTGTTCGACATCGCGGCCGACATATCCGACTTCGGTGAACTTGGTGGCCTCGACCTTGAGGAAGGGCGCGCCGGCGAGTCTCGCCAGACGGCGGGAAATTTCAGTCTTGCCGACACCGGTCGGGCCGATCATCAGGATGTTTTTCGGCAGCACTTCCTCGCGCAATTTGTCGTCGAGCTGCAACCGCCGCCAGCGATTGCGCAGCGCAATGGCGACGGCACGTTTGGCATCACCCTGGCCGACGATGTAGCGATCAAGCTCGGATACGATTTCGCGGGGAGAGAAGTCGGTCATTGGCTTCAATTCCGTATCTGCGTCTCAGGTGCCGGCCTGCCAGGCGCGAACCGTTTCGAACGGGTAAATCAGCATGATAATGTTCAAGGTCAGATTGTCTCGGATCCAGAAGCCGACAGCTGCCTCCAGCACTATGGCAAGACCAACCACCACCGATATAGGAAGCCGCCACGCCAGCAAAAATCCGATGATCATGGCCGTGGTATCCGATAGTGAATTGATCACGCTGTCACCGTAATACTGAAGCGAAATTGTCGCGGCGCGGTAGCGCTCGATGATGAAACTGGTATTCTCAAGGACTTCCCATGACGCCTCCAGGCCGGTTGCAAGGGCCAATCGCAATCCGATCGGCAGGCCCGGCGCAAAAAACCACAGCACGCCGTAGAAGATGAAGCCGTGGATGAGGTGCGAGAAGGTGTACCAATCGGTAATGTGCTGCGAGTTTTCCGCGCTCTGCACCACACCATGCCAGAACTTGATGCTGCCACAGGTGCAGATCGGCACGCGGCCCATTGCCAGCAGGATTGCCGCCTGCAGTACGAAGATTGCCAATACGATGGGTAATCCCGCGCGCCAGCGTGATGGCGAGGCAGTGACGGTCGTCATGCCTTCAACGACTCGATGGTCACGTTACGGTTGGTGAACACGCAAATCTCGGCGGCGATATCCAGCGATTTGCGCACAATCGCCTCGGCATCGAGCGATCCGTCGAGCAGTGCGCGCGCAGACGCCAGCGCGTAGTTACCGCCGGAACCGATGCCCATGACACCGTTTTCCGGCTCCAGCACGTCGCCGGTACCTGTGAGCACCAACGATACCTGGGCATCGGCGACAATCATCATCGCTTCAAGACGGCGCAGATAGCGATCGGTGCGCCAGTCTTTTGCGAGCTCGACCGCGGCGCGGGTGAGCTGCCCCGGATACTGCTCAAGCTTGGCTTCCAGCCGTTCGAACAGCGTGAAGGCGTCGGCCGTTGCGCCGGCAAAGCCGCCGATCACGTCGCCTTTGCCCAGGCGGCGCACTTTCTTGGCATTGGATTTAACGATGGTCTGGCCAATCGTGACCTGGCCGTCGCCGCCGACAACCACGCTACCGCCCTTGCGGACGGTGAGGATGGTGGTGCCGTGCCAAGTCGGACTTGAGGGAATTTCGTTGGATGACATACGCTCAATACCCCGCGACCAGCGTCATCTAGGCATGGGACAGGGCGTTTGCAAACGGTTCGCAACCGCTGTGGCGAATCCATCAAACCCCTGATAAAAGGCGCGGAATAAAGGATATCCGCCATGCGCAAGGGCGCCATCAAGCGCAAGACCAAGGAAACAGACGTCGAGGTCGAGGTCGATCTCGACGGGGCCGGCCGTTCGCAGATCGCGACCGGCATCGGCTTCCTCGACCACATGCTCGACCTGCTGGCGCGCCACTCGCGGATCGATATCGTGGTCAAGGCGAAGGGTGACCTGCACATTGATCATCATCACACCACCGAGGACGTGGGTATCGCGCTCGGGCAGGCGGTGAAGCAGGCGCTCGGCGACATGAAGGGCATCACGCGCTATGCGGACGTGCACGTGCCGATGGATGAGGCCCTGACGCGCGTTGCGATCGATATCTCCGGGCGGCCGTTTCTGGTCTTCAAGGCCGAGTTCGTGCGCGACAAGGTCGGTACGTTCGACACCGAGCTGGTGCAGGAATGGTTCCAGGCTTTCGCGACGAATTCCGGCATTACGCTGCACGCCGAGACTTTATATGGCACGAACGATCACCATATCGCTGAATCCTGCTTCAAGGGTCTGGCGCGGGCATTGCGGGCGGCGATTGCGATCGATCCGCGCGCCAAGGATGAAGTGCCTTCAACGAAAGGCTCGCTCGGCGGGTGACGCGTTTGCGACGGTCATCCTGAGCGATCCACGAAGGATGACGTTGGCAGAGTAAAATAATGCCTACTTACACAGTGCATGCACCGCCACCGCGCCACGGCGAATCAATAAGCGTTCCGGAGCGCTTTGTGTTCGTGCGCGACGGCTTTCATATCTGGGCATTCATATTGTCACCACTGTGGTTGCTGGCACACAGGTTGTGGCTGGCCTTCGTCATTTATTTCCTGGGTTACGGATTGGTCGGCGTTGCCTTTGTCTTCTTGCGTGTGCCGGCGAACGCGCAATTGCTGGCCGGCCTGGCCATCGCATTGGTGGTTGGCTTCGAGGCGCCCAGCATCTGGCGATGGACATTGACGCGCCGCCGCTGGACTACGCTTGGCTTTGTAGTGGGCGAAGACGCAGAAGTAGCGGAGCAGCGGTTTTTCGCAAATTGGGCCAAGCCCGCGACCGAAACTCCGGCCTCTCCGCCGGCACCGCCTCCATTAGGCTATTCGACGCCCGTGCGCCGCGGACCACCATCGCCGTCCGACGTGATTGGTTTGTTTCCCGAGCCGGGAGGTCAACGATGAGCGTCGCTATCGTTGACTATGGTTCCGGCAATCTGCACTCGGCAGCAAAGGCTTTCGAACGCGCCGCGCGCGAAACCGGCCACAACCAACCGATCGTCGTGACCAACGATCCTGCCACAGTCGCCCGGGCGGACCGCGTCGTGCTGCCCGGCGTTGGCGCATTTGCCGATTGTCGTCGTGGACTCGACGAAATTTCCGGCATGATCGATGCGCTTGAGCAGTGTGTACGCAAGAATGGCAAACCGTTTTTTGGTATTTGTGTCGGCATGCAATTAATGGCCGAGCGCGGTCGCGAATATCAGGTGACGCCGGGACTGGGCTGGATTGCCGGCGAGGTCGATCGCATCACGCCATCCGACCCGGATCTGAAAATTCCACACATGGGCTGGAACACGCTCAGCATGGTAAAGACGCATCCGTTGCTGGAGGATATTCCGCTCGGCCCAGACGGGCTGAATGCCTATTTTGTGCACTCCTATGAACTCAAGACGACACAAAAGTCGGATCTCGTGGCACAAGCGGACTATGGCGGGCCACTCACCGCAATCGTGGGACGCGACAACATGGTCGGCACACAATTCCACCCGGAGAAAAGCCAGCGGCTTGGGCTGGCGTTGATTGCCAACTTTTTGAAGTGGTCGCCGTGATCCTCTTCCCGGCTATCGACCTCAAGGAAGGCCTCGCCGTGCGGCTTGAGCAGGGCGATATGAATCGCGCGACGGTGTTTCATCGCGATCCAGCCGCGCAGGCGCGCGCCTTTGAACAGCAGGGTTTTGAATATCTGCACATCGTCGACCTCGATGGGGCCTTTGCCGGAAAGCCGGTGAATGCTGCGGCGGTCGATCGTATTCTGGAAACCATCGGCATTCCGGTGCAACTCGGTGGCGGCGTGCGCGACACCGCGACCGTCGAGGCCTGGCTGGAGAAAGGCGTTACGCGCGTCATCATCGGCACGGCCGCGGTGCGCGACCCGCCATTCGTCAAGCAAGCGGCGCGCGATTACCCCGGGCGCATTGCAGTCGGGCTCGATGCGCGCGACGGCAAGGTGGCGGTGGAAGGCTGGGCGTCAACGTCGGAATTGTCGGTTCTCGAGATTGCGCGCCGGTTCGAGGATGTCGGTGTGGCGGCGATCGTCTACACGGACATCGCGCGCGACGGCATGCTGCAAGGCCTCAACCTCGACGCAACAATTGCGCTTGCGGATGCGATCTCCATTCCGGTGATTGCGTCCGGTGGGTTGGCCTCCATTGCCGACATCAAGGCGTTGCTGGAGCCACGCGCGAAAAAGCTCGCCGGCGCCATTGCCGGCCGCGCGCTTTATGATGGGCGACTGGATGCCACAGACGCGCTCACGCTGATCCGCGCCGCGAGGACAGCCGGATAATGTTCAAAGTCCGCGTCATACCCTGCCTCGATGTAAAAGACGGCCGCGTGGTCAAGGGCGTCAATTTCGTCAATTTGCGCGACGCCGGCGATCCGGTCGAGGCTGCCATCGCCTATGACGCGGCGGGCGCGGACGAGCTGTGCTTTCTCGATATCACCGCAAGCCACGAAAACCGCGACACCATTTACGACGTGGTGACTCGTACCGCCGAAGCCTGCTTTATGCCGCTCACCGTTGGCGGCGGCGTGCGCTCGGTTGATGATATCCGCAAATTATTGACGTGCGGCGCCGACAAAGTGTCGATCAATACGGCCGCGGTTGACCGGCGCGCATTTGTGAAAGAGGCGGCGGAGAAATTCGGCGATCAATGCATCGTCGTCGCGATCGACGCCAAGAAGGTATCGCATCCTGGTGAAAAGGACCGTTGGGACATTTTCACGCACGGCGGACGCAAGCCGACCGGCCTCGATGCCGTCGACTACGCCAGGGAAGTCGCGGCGCTTGGCGCCGGTGAAATCCTGCTCACGTCGATGGACCGCGACGGGACCCGGAAAGGCTACGACATCCAGCTGACCCGTGCGATCGCTGACGCCATCACGATTCCTGTCATTGCCTCGGGTGGCGTCGGTACGCTCGACCACATGGTCGAGGGCATCCGCGACGGCCACGCCACGGCGGTCCTGGCGGCCTCGATCTTCCACTTTGGCGAACATAGCGTGCGTGAAGCCAAGGTTTATATGGCGAACGCCGGGCTTCCGATGCGGCTCGATCCCTAGCCGCAACAATGCTATTGAGCCGCCAGGAAGGGCCTCCATGAGCAAATTCACCGTTGCCGATCTGGAAAAGCGGGTGCACGACCGAGCCAAGGCGAGCGCGGTTGATTCATATACACGCTCGCTCATCGACAAAGGCGTCGCTCACTGTGCAAAGAAATTGGGCGAGGAGGCGATCGAAACCGGGCTCGCCGCGGTACAGGAAGATAAGAGCCGGCTGATCGCGGAAGCAGGTGATCTTCTGTATCATCTGCTCGTGCTGCTCGAAGCACGCGGTGTAACGCTTGCCGAGGTCGAGGCCGAACTGGAAAAGCGCACCTCGCAAAGCGGGCACGAGGAAAAAGCATCGCGTTCGCGTTGATCGGATGTCGTGATGGAACAGCGCACTGAACAAAACCTTTCGCCTTACCGCACGTTTTCGCGCGCGGAATGGGCGGCCTTGCGCGAGGACACGCCGATGACGCTGACCTCCGACGAGGTCACGCGTGTGCGCTCGCTGCACGACCGCCTCGACATGAAGGAAGTGGAGGAAATCTATCTTCCGCTGTCGCGGTTGCTGTCGATGTACGTGGCGGCAACACAGCGCTTGTTTCGCGCGCAGGAACGTTTCCTCGGCACCACCGACGTGAAGATGCCCTACATCATTGGCGTCGCCGGGTCCGTTGCAGTCGGCAAATCAACCACGGCGCGCGTGCTGCAAGCGTTGCTGGCGCGCTGGCCGAACGTACCTACGGTTGACCTCATCACGACCGACGGCTTCCTGTATCCGAATTCCATTCTCGAACGCGAAGGCCTGATGGAGAAAAAGGGTTTTCCCGAAAGCTACGATCTTCCGGCGCTGCTCCGGTTTCTGTCCGACGTGAAAGCCGGACGCCGTCCCGCGCGGGCACCGATCTATTCGCATCTCGTCTACGACGTAGTCCCGAACCAGTGGGTCGAGGTCGATCGGCCGGACATTCTCATCGTTGAGGGACTAAACGTGTTGCAGACCGGGCGTCTGCCGAAGGACGGCAAGGCAATCCCGTTCGTTTCCGACTTTTTCGATTTCTCCGTCTATCTCGATGCCGACGAGGACGTGCTCAAGTCCTGGTATGTGGACCGCTTCCTGACATTGCGCGGAACGGCATTCCGTGATCCGAAATCATACTTCCATCGCTATTCAAATTTGTCGGATGAGGAAGCGACAGAGACGGCCGCGTCCATTTGGTCGCGCATCAATCTGGTGAACCTGCATGAAAATATTCTGCCGACCCGGCAGCGTGCCGATCTCATTTTGAAAAAAGACGAAAGCCACCTGGTCGAGGACGTCTCGTTGCGGCGGCTGTGATCACGCCGCGCGGCGACTTCTGGTCGAAATGCTCGAGGTAGCGTTTTTTGATCGCCGACACCGGCAGAACGATCAACACGTCGGTGGTGCCGAACTCGTAGTCGATCACCGCACCGTCACCGATATAGGCGCCAAGACGCAAATAGCCCTTGATCAAGGGCGGTAGTGCGCGCAGCGCATCCTTCGGATCGATTGCTTCCTTCGACATCCGATTCATTTCAACAAAGCGTTCGGGCAAGGCGCGTGCGCGCCAGGGCTCCGGCGCGCGCGCATAATGGTGAAGGAATGAGAGCGGCAACGCGAGGCGCTTGGGATCGGTGCCATCGAGGCTTGCGCAGCCGAACATGACGTCGCAGCGGTTCTGCAAGATGTACGCGTGAATACCGTGCCAAAGCAGTTCGACTGTTCGCTTGTTGCGATAGGGCGCCAGTACGCAGGAACGGCCGAGCTCGAGGAACTGCAGATTGCCGTGATGCGCGATCAAAGACCCGATGTCGAATTCGCCGGCCGTGTAGAAACCGCCATACTCTTCCGCCAGCGGTTGCCGCAACAGCCGATAGGTTCCGACAACGGTCGGCTTGTTGAGCGCGCTGCGATCGCGCGTGGCGTGGTCGAGCACCAGCAGGTGGTCGCAGATCGCGTCATACCCATCCATGTCGCGGCGCGCCAGCAGGCGCCCGGGAGTCGGGATGGCTGGGCCTTCCTGGTAGAAAACGCGATAGCGAAGTTTTTGCGCTTGGCGCACTTCGGCAGCAGTCTGTGCCAGGCGCACCTCCAGCGAGCCGATGCGGCCAAGGCTCTGCGAGGGCCGGTGCGCACGCGCGGCCCATGCCTGCAGACCACCATAGGCCTGCAGCGACGAGATCAGCCCGGGCGCGCCGGGTCCGGCCGGCGCCGGACGAAGGCGCTCGAACAGACTGCGCGGCATCTGGAGGGCAGCGCGGTTGGCCATGGGTATCAAGATCCTTTTTTGCGCGAAATATGCGCAATCGGCGCTATTGGCGAGGTTCCTGCCGGCGAATCATGGGTCAATCGATGGTCACCCCTACACCACGGGTCGGACACGGAATTATGACAATGTGGGCAAACGGGCGTCAGGCTGCAAGCGGGTTGGCCGCGGTCCCCGAACCGGCCTCCAGGACCTCGCGCAGGCGCTCGCGATCGAGCGGTTTGACGAGAAGTCCGTCGAGGCCGGCGGCGAGCGCAGCCTCGCGGTCTTCGATCTGGATGTTGGCGGTGAGAGCCAACATTCGGGTGGGCTTGTCGCTGGCTTGCGCTTCGGCAGCCCTGATACGGCGCGCGGCTTCAAGACCATCCGTACCCGGCATTTGCACATCCATCAGCACCAGATCGTAAGGGCTGCCGGAAGCGCGTGCGGCCAGCCAGGATTCGACCGCGGCTTCGCCATTGGTCGCGATGGTTGGGCGATGGCCAAGACGCGTGAGGAGCGCGCGCGCAAGCAACGCGTTGATCTCGTTGTCCTCCGCAACAAGGATCGAGAGTCCCTTGATGCCGGCCGGAGCAGATGCTTCCGCGGTTTCCACTTCGGTTTCTGCCGGGGAATGTTCGAAATCGGCTTCGACGGTAAGGCGCGCCGCCAGCGAGGTGGCGCGCACCGGCTTGATCAGATAACCGGTGAAGCCAGCCGCTTTCAGCGCGGGCAGCTCATGTCGGTCGGTCGGTCGGATCAAAACGATACGTTTTGGTACGCCGAGTCTGGCGACATTGACGCTCGCAATTATCGCCGCGGCGAGCGGATAGTCGACCAGCAGCGCGTCCCATGGCCGCTCCGGCAGCAAGGCCGCCGCAACATTTTCGTCGATTACGGCGCAGGTTTTTGCGCCCCAGCGACCGAGTTGCCGCGCCAACAAGGACGCCTCGATTTCCGCCGCGGCGACGACCATCACGGCCGTGTGCGCAAGATCGGGTGCGACGAAGTTCGCTTCCTGTGCATCAGGCGATGGACGCAATGGCACGCTGACGGTAAAGGTCGAACCCATGCCCACTTCACTCTTTGCTGCAATGTGTCCATCCATACGCTCGACGATGCGTTTCGAGATGGCGAGGCCCAGGCCAGTGCCGCCGAATTTGCGCGTTGAGGAACCGTCGGCCTGTTCGAAGTCGAGAAAGATGCGTGCAAGATCTTCCGTCTTCAGCCCGATGCCGGTGTCGCGCACTTCGAAGAGAATTTCGTTTTCGTGGTTGCCCGGCTCAACGGTGACTGCAACACCGCCTTTTTCGGTGAACTTGATGGCATTTCCGACAAGATTGAGGATCACCTGTCGCAAGCGCGCAATGTCACCGACGACCTGCGTCGGAATGCGCTCGTCGATAAACGAGGCAATCTCGATGCCCTTGGCCTGCGCGCGCGGCGCCATGAGTTCGACGGCTTCCTCGATCATGGAGGCCGGCGCAAAGGGCCGTGCCTCCAAATCGAGCTTGCCGGCTTCGATCTTCGAGAAATCAAGGATCTCCTCAATCAGCGACAGCAGTGTTTCGCCAGAGGTCTTTGCAGCTTTCGTGTAAGTGAGTTGCTCCGGTGTCAACGGCGTGTCGAGCAGCAGGTCAGCCATGCCGAGCATGCCGTTGAGCGGCGTGCGAATCTCGTGACTGACCATCGCAAGGAAACGCGACTTGGCGCGGTTGGCGGTCTCAGCCTGGTCGCGCGTTTGCGCAAGCGCGTGCTCGGCTTCAACACGATCGGTGACATCGCGGCCGACGCTTTGTACCTCGGTGCCATTTTCGCTGCGTATCGTGACTTCGCGCCATGCAATCCAGCGCGAACCATCGCCACAGGCAATTTTCTGGTCGTGCATGCGAGTGCCGTCGGCCTGCACCGTCGGTGTGCCTTGCTCAATGACGCGCAACTCGATGGTATTGCCAGTCAGCGCTTCGCGCGGTTTTCCGGCGAGCGCGCAATAGGCGTCGTTCGCAAAAGTAATAAGTCCGGTGCTATCGCGGCGAACGATCACATCGCCTTGGGCGGCTAGCAAACTGCGCGCGCGCTCTTCCGTTTCGCGCAGTTCCCAGTTTCGGTCCGATAGCTCCTCATTGCGCGCTTCGAGCAGACGCATGGCCGTTGCAATCGCGCGCTGCCGCACCAGCAGGAATCCGATCGCGGCGCAGGTGGCGGCGAACAGCGCGCCGGTGGCGATGGCAGAGCCGGTCAATTCGTAGCCGGTGCCTTGCAGGCGAGCGCCGGCCAGAAAGCCTGCCGCGGCCGCAAAAATAGCAAATGCAATGGAGGCCGCGCGGACCGGGCGTGTTGCCCGATCGCGCCGCGATGTCTTCGCCGATCCGCCTGTCGATCGTAATTCGGGTCGCATGGCACCAGCGCCGTGATGGCAGCCATTTGGCCCCGCGAACCTTGCAATTTTATTCCTGATTAACCGCGTCCGGGCTGCTCGCGGGAACGTGGTAAATACCGGGTTAACGGCCTGGTATCAGCGGGCTCACGCGGCCCTGCGGACATCGTCGGCGAGCGCGCGGTACGACAAAGCTTCCGCAAGGTGGACGCGTCCGACGCTGTCTGCGGCGTCGAGATCGGCGAGCGTGCGCGCCACCCGCAGGACACGATGGTAGCCGCGCGCTGACAGGCGCATCGAATCGGCGGCATCGCGCAGCAAGGCCAGCCCCGCAGGATCCGCCCGCGCGACGTCTTCCAGCACCGGACCGTTGATTTGCGCATTGGTTCGCACATTGCCAGAGCCCATCGCTGCGTAGCGCTCAGCTTGAATGTCCCGCGCGCGCGCGACCCGGGCGGCAACTTCGCGGCTCCCTTCGCTCGGCGGCGGCAGAATCAAATCGGCGGCGGTGACTGCAGGTACTTCAATATGCAGATCGATGCGGTCGAGCAGCGGACCGGACAGCCGGCCCTGATACTCGGCAGTGCAGCGGGTGTTTTGTCCCCGCTTGCAGATGAAGCCCGGGTCGTTTGCGCGCCCGCAGCGGCATGGGTTCATCGCGGCGACCAGCATGAAGCGGGCGGGATAAGTGACGCGATGATTGGCGCGTGCGATGGAAACTTCGCCGCCTTCGAGCGGCTGGCGCAGGGAATCGAGCACCTGGCCGGAGAACTCGGGCAGTTCATCGAGAAACAGCACACCATTATGTGCCAGCGAGATTTCTCCCGGCCGTGCGCGCAGTCCGCCGCCGACCAATGCCGGCATCGATGCCGAGTGATGCGGTGAACGAAACGGGCGCCGATTGGTGAGCGCGCCGCCTTCGATCTCGCCTGCAACGGATGCAATCATCGATACTTCAAGCAATTCAGCTGGCGAGAGCGGCGGCAGAATTGTTGCAAGCCGCGCCGCCAGCATCGATTTGCCCGAGCCGGGTGGACCAATCATCAACAGGTTATGTCCACCGGCCGCGGCAACCTCGAGCGCGCGCTTGGCGCTCTCCTGTCCCTTGATGTCGGCAAGATCGAGCGGGGCATCTTCACGCTCGCGGATTTTCGGCTGTGGCCGCGCGAGAACCTGCGTGCCCTTGAAATGATTGGCGAGCTGGATCAGCGACTGCGCGGCAACGACCTCGATTTCTGGACTGGCCCATGCCGCTTCGGGTCCGCACGATGCGGGGCAGATCAGCCCCTGGCCACGGCCGTTGGCGCCGATCGCGGCCGGCAGCACGCCGGCAACGCCGGCAATCGAGCCGTCGAGGCCAAGTTCGCCCAACACTGTAAAGCTGCTGAGTGCGCCGTGCGGAATGGCGCCGATCGCGGCCATCAGGCCAAGGGCGATCGGCAGGTCATAGTGGCTACCTTCCTTGGGAAGATCGGCAGGCGCGAGATTGACGGTGATGCGGCGGGCGGGGAGCGCAAGTCCAGAGGCAACCAGGGCCGCGCGCACGCGCTCCTTGGCTTCGGAAACCGCCTTGTCTGGCAGGCCGACGATGTTGAAGGCAGGCAATCCCGGCGCGACCTGCACCTGCACGTCGACGGCCCGCGCCTCGATGCCCTCGAACGCCACCGTCGCCACCCGCTCGACCATACAACCGAACCTCACCGGATACTCGCATAAGTAGTATCGTAGGGCGTGGCCGACGGCAAGGATGAACCGGTAGGTCTGTTGGAAACACTAAATTAGGTTGGTGGTAGATAACTCCGCTCTGGTCTTGAAGTTAAAGATCCGCTTTTTGTCGCCAAAAGGGATCACAACCGGATGCTCGCAATGTTGGCTAAGCTCATTATGCCGCTCTCGGGTCTTGCGATGATCTCTCCCATTGCCGCAATCGTGGCCGCGTGTGTTCTTTTCGCCCGCCACCGCAAACGTGTCGAACCGGCGCGTCAGGTGCCGGTGATCGGATTTATCCTGGCCATGGTCGTTTGCGGCGCTATTGGGGGCACTTTCGGTTTGTTTCTCGGAATTGGTCTGGCCTGTCCGGGAATGGGCAATCTTTGTGGCTTGTGGGGATTCCTCGTAACTGCGCCAATCTCTCTTGCCCTGGGAATCCTGCTGGTTGGGATTGCGATTTCTATGATTCCTCCCCGCACCGAGCTCGACACGCACTGAGCGCTAGTACACGCCTGTCGCATTGGGCGCCGGCGACGGCCAGTGCCGGCGCCATCAAAGACCATTGGCGTCAACGAACATCGCCAATAGCGTCATTGCTCTCGGACCTATTGACCGTCGATCATGGCTATCTAAAAGGACGTGGAGGAACGCCGCATGACCGTCCGTCGAGGCCTTGCCATTGCCCTGCTGTTGGCCGCGTGCGGCTCGCAGGCAGCCGGGCAGGAACTCAGGCCGTGGAAACACGGGGTGATCGAGCCCAAGGGCGATGCCGGCTTCATGGTGATGGTCGGCCAACGCGACTTTGCCTCACGCTACGGCCTCAAGGTCGAAATCGTTTCGCTGAAGAACGGCGCCACGGCTCACAAGGCCTTGCTTGCCGGCGAACTCGACAGCATCGAGTCATCACCCGGTGCTGCGATCCTGGCGGGCGCGCACGGCGCTGATATCAAGATTCTCGGTTGCGATTGGCCCGGCGTGCCGCACGGCCTGATGGTGAGATCGAACATCGGCAAAGTCGAAGACCTTAAAGGCAAGACCATCGCCGTGGCCGCGCCCGGCTCGCTGCCCAATCTGCTGGTCAATGCAATTCTGGATCAGCACAAGATTCCGCAAGCCGATGTGCGTTTCGCCAATCTCGGCGGCGACCTCGATCGCTTCAAGGCGGTTGTTGCCGGCGTCGCCGATGCCGGCATTGTTGCGGCTGAATTCATGGCCGTTGCACCCACGGACGTAAAGATGCTGATCGCCGGTCACGACGCACTGCCGAATTATGTACGGCTGTGCCTGACCATGACGGGAAAGACAATTGCATCACGGCGCGAAGACGCGATCGGTTTTATTGCCACGGAAATGAACGCGTTGAAATTCGCGGTCAGCCATCGCGATGAAACGATCAAGCTCACGCAAGAGACCATTAACGCCAAGCCCGATGACCCGCGCCCCGCTTATGCCTATGACGATACGCTCAAACAGGGAGCGATCGATCCCGCAATCAAGTTGCCGCTCGACAAGTTGAACTGGATGCAGGGCGAGCTGGTGAAGGCCGGCAATCTGAAAACGGCGATCGATCTCGGCAAGATTACCGATATTGATATTCGCGCTGAAGCTCTAAAGCGCGCAGACAAATAATCAGATTTTCACCGAGGCCATGATGCCGGTGGGAAAAATTTCGTCCGGCTTGGCGAGGCGATGCGCGATGCCTTGCTCGTACGTATAGCGAAGAAAAAGTTCGAGCGTCGGACGGTTCGCCTCGATGCCATAGGGAAACAGATCGCCGCCGAACACCTGCTGCATGCGCGTGGCGTAATTGGTCAGCCATGGCACCGGATAGCGGGATACGGCAGGATCAAGAATACGCTCGAGGCTGCGGCGTTTGGATTCTTCGAACGCGTTATAGAGATTGCGCGCGATCCAGGGTTGGCCCTCGAGAATCGATTTGCGCAGCGCAATCACATGCATGATCGGATAGACACGCGTCTGTTCATAATACTTCTGCTCGATCGCCTCGTAGTCGGGAAACAGCCGGACGACGTCGGGATGCTTTTCACGAAACGAATTCGGCGGCCGCGCAATGATGACGCAATCAAGCTCGCCGGAGGCAATCATGCCGCTCAGCGTCTTTTCCGGCGTGCTGGTGAGCTGAACCCCATTTGGCAGCGATATTTCGACTTTTTCGATGCGGCCGGCTTCGTTGGTGCCGGCTTGAATCCATTCAATATCCGACAGCGGAACACCGCCTTCGTGCATCAACCAGCCACGCATGTAGACCGCCGCGGTGTGCGCCCATTCCGGTACGCCGATGCGCTTGCCCTTGAGGTCCTTGGCGTTTTTGATGCCGGCCTTACGATTCACATAGAACGAGGCAAAGCGAAACAGCCGCGAGGCATAGACCGGTAGACCGATGATATCGGAATCCTTGCGCGTCACCTGCGCCGCGAACTTGGCAAAGGATAATTCGGACACGTCCCACTCTCGGTTGAATGTGAACCGCGAGAATATCTCGTGGTGGCCGAGCGTGAGCCAGTTTGCGTCAATGCCTTCCGCCCGAACCAGACCCAGGCGGAAGTCGCGGAAGTGATCATAATCGGTGGTGGCGATGGTGAGCGGAACGCTCATGACGGCTTCCCGCGCACGATCTTGTGTGAAAACCGGCTGCTACATTTCGAAATCATGCGCGCCGCTTTTGCTCGATCTTGTCCCAGATCAGCGCCGCCACGTCCGGCCCGCCGAGATTCTTGATGGCGCGGATGCCGGTCGGAGATGTGACGTTGATCTCGGTCAGATAACCGTCGATGACATCGATGCCGACGAACAGCAAGCCGCGTTCGCGTAACGCGGGACCGATACGCTTGCAGATCTCAGCCTCGCGTTTGGTCAGCTCGGTTGCTGCCGGCGCGCCGCCGCGCACCATGTTGGAACGAAGATCGTCGGGTGCCGGTATGCGGTTGACCGCGCCGGCGTAGTCGCCATCCACCAGGATAATACGCTTGTCGCCATGCTTGATGTTGGGCAGGAATTTCTGCACGACCCATTGCTCGCGGAAGGTTACTGAAAACAGATCATAGAGCGAGCCGAAATTGAGATCCTCACGTTCGAGCCTGAACACCGCCTCGCCGCCCTTGCCGTAGAGAGGCTTCATGACGATATCGCCGTGCTCGGCACGGAACGCCTTGATCTCCGCCAGGTCGCGCGTCACCAGCGTCGGCGGCATGAGGTCGGGAAATTCCGTGACGAAGACCTTCTCCGGCGCATTGCGCACGTGCGCCGGGTCATTGACCACCAGCGTCTTGGGGTGGATGCGCTCAAGCAGGTGTGTCGTCGTCACATAAGCGAGGTCGAACGGCGGATCCTGGCGCAGCAGCACGACGTCAAATTCCGTGAGCTCCACGCGTCGTGGCTCGTCCAGCGTAAAATGGTCGCCGGCCTTGTCGCGCACACTCAGGGATTCGACATGGGCAAACACACGGCCGTTGAGGAGAGCAAGCCGGTCGGGCGTATAGTAGGCTAGTTGGTGACCCCGTTTTTGCGCTTCCAGCAGCAGGGCAAAGGTCGAATCACCTTTGATATTGATCCGCTGGATCGGATCCATTTGCACCGCGATTTTGAGGCTCATGACTACCTATGGGCGAACAAAGCGTTAACAATTTATACGCACTATAGCCGCTTCGGGACCGATGTTGCACGGGGCCGGGGGGCCAGACTGGTGAATCTGCCAAAGCTTTCGATTGCCGCCAGGCTATACGCGATTTTCGCCCTGATGGCCGCGACGACCGTTGCGCTATCCATGGTCGCGGTGTCGAATTCCCGGCACCATGCGACGCTGACCGACGAATTTGAATCGGCCAACGCCGGCAGCTGGAATGTCGAGCGCATCAACGGCCTGATCTACGCGACGGTCATGGAATCGCGCGGCATCTATATGTCGGCCGATGGCGCGGAAGCGACCAAATACGCCGACGCTCTTCTCAAGGTCACCGATCAGATCAGCGGCGTGATTGGCGATTGGCAGCGCAGCGTTCGTAACAGCGATGCGCTTGCGTTCAGCAACTTTGCGGTCCGCATCAATGGATATCAGGATTCCTTGTACGCCCTTGCCCCGATCGCCAAAAAATCCGGCCCACAGGCTGCGCGCGAATGGGCCGAAAAAAACCAGCCTGCCGAAATTCGCACCGTGCTCAGCAAGGATCTGGCGACGCTGAGCGAACACTATAGTGACACGGCGAGCCAGATCTACACGCAGATCGACGAGGGCATCGACCATACGGCCTTGTTGCTGACCGTGCTCGCTGGCATCGCGGTTGTGCTGGCGCTCATCGGTGTGGCAATCATCGCACGCAGCGTCACTAAACCGATTACCGAAATCACCAAAGTGACCGCGGCGGTCGCGGCGGGCGACTCCGCTATTTCCATCCCATTCAGCGATCGCAGCGACGAGATCGGCGCGCTCGCCCGCTCGATCGGCGTATTCCAGAATGCGATGCGCAACAATGAAGATCTCAATCGTACTGTTCTCAACAACGCGGAACTGAAGGCACAACGACAGCAGCAGATGTCGAACGAAATATCGCAATTCTCCGCCGAAGTGGAAAAAACGCTGGCTGAACTCGGACGAATTTCAGACGAAATGCTGGCAGCGTCGACCCAGCTCGGCGCAGCCGCCGACGATGCATCGAGCAAGACAAAACGCGCGGAAGAAGCCTCGTCGGAAGCATCATCGAATGTGCGGGATATCGCATCGGCTGCGGACGAACTGTCCGCATCGGTCAACGAGATCGATCGCCAGGTCGCGCAATCCAACGCCATCGCCACCAAGGCGGTAAACGAAGTCGAGTCCACCAATATGGCTGTCAAGGAACTGGACGAGGCTGCGGCACGCATCGGCGACGTGGTCAAGCTCATCACCGACATTGCCGAGCAAACCAATCTGCTCGCGCTCAATGCCACCATCGAAGCGGCGCGCGCGGGCGAAGCCGGACGTGGCTTTGCCGTGGTTGCCGGCGAAGTGAAGGCGCTGTCCGGTCAAACCAGCCGCGCGACCGAAGAGATTGGGGCACAAATCGCCGGCATGCAGCGTGCGACGCAGCGCTCGATTGCGGCAATCACCGGCATCGAACATACGATCCGTGAAATCGGCAATATCAGCAGCGCGATTGCTGCTGCAGTGACCCAGCAAGGCGCGGCGACGAGTGAAATCGCCCGTGGCGTCGAGATCGCCGCCGAGCGTACGGTGGAAACAGCCAATCAGGTCAATCTCGTGGGTACCGCCACCCAGGATACGCGCTCAAGCGCGGCCGCGGTGAAATCCGTCGCCGATGATCTCGGTGGTGTCGCCAATCGCATCCGGTCACAGGTCGACCAGTTCTTCGAGCGCCTGAGCGCCTGACCCCTAGCTGGTTTCGAACGCGGCCGGGATGTGGCGCGGAATTTTGCCCGGCGCCACCAGTATTGCGTCAAAACGGATATCGCGGATCATTTCATTTGGATTTGCTGCGAGCCACACTTCGGCAGCGGCTGCAATTCGCCGCCGCTGACGTTCGTTGATCGATTCCGCGGCTTCATCGAGGCTGGCGCGCGCTTTCACCTCGGCGAACACCAGAAGCCTGCGGCGACGAGCAATGATGTCGATTTCGCCGCGCGGACTTCGCCATCGCCGCGCCAGAATGCGGAATCCCTTTGCGATCAGGAAAGCGGCAGCACGGCTTTCGGCGGAAATGCCGACCCGAAATGCGGCCTGCCGCTCGGGTCGTGGTGTCGGTTTTAAGGGACGCTGCGGCGGATCATTCTGTGTCACGATCCGCATCCTTGGCGAGCACGAGCGCGCGTTGATAAACCTCGCGCCGTGGAAGGCCGGTCGCCGTTGCCACTTCGGCGACTGCTTCCTTGACCGAAACGCGCGCTAGCGCTCCACGCAAGAGATCGTCGAGATCGTCCACGCGCCCCTCATCGCTTTCGGGCGGTGCGATGACAATTACAAACTCACCCCGTGTCTCACGACCTTTGGCGTAGTCGCGCGCCAGCGTTGTCAAATCGCCGCGTTTTATTTCCTCATGCAATTTTGTCAGTTCGCGGCAAATCGTGGCCGCCCGCGCTCCCAGCGCGCTGGCAAGATCGGCGAGCGCCGCAGCGACGCGCGATCCGCCCTCGAACAGCACGAGTGTCGCAGGGATATTCGCGAGCGCGGCAATACGTTTTTGCCGCGCGCCTTGTTTGGGCGGGAGGAAGCCCTCGAAAAAGAAGCGGTCGGTCGGCAATGCCGCGACCGACAGCGCGGTAAGAACGGCCGATGGGCCCGGCGATGCAGTCACCATATGTCCGGCTTCGCTCGCTTCTCGCACAAGTTTGTAGCCGGGATCCGAGATCAATGGCGTGCCGGCGTCCGACACCAAGGCGACCGCCTGGCCCTCGGCCAACCGAGCCAATAATTTTGGCCGCGCCTGCGCGGCATTGTGTTCGTGATACGGTGTAAGCGGGGTTGCGATGCCGTAACGCTCGGTCAGCTTGCGCGTGACCCGGGTATCTTCGCAGGCGATGACATCGGCGCCGGCGAGCAGTTCGAGCGCGCGCAACGTGATGTCGCTCAAATTTCCGATTGGCGTGGCGACCAGATAAAGGCCGGGCGCAGGTTTGTCCGCCGCAATGGCGGTTCCGAATGGGGCGTAGCTGCGGGACCGCATTTTGCTTTCAGGTGCCATGGGTCGGCACTCTAGACGTCCACCTTTGGCGCGTCATCGGGAACAAATATTTTCGTCTATTCAGAGCCTTAACTTTTGTGGGACAAAATCGCCGATACCGGTTACGACTGACACAGAACTGTCGCGTGGGGAGCGACCATGTCGGGTACGTCGCGTGAGGAGGGGGCATTGATGCACGTGTGGGCTCGCACGCGCTCAGCCCTGTCTATCGCGACAGCTGCAATGCTTCTGGCAGCATGTACAACCCAGTTCGGAGGCGGGGCCCCGACACCTCAGGCGGGCGAGCCGCCGCCAACGGCGCAGGTGAGCGAAGGTCAGGTCCGTGTCGGTCTGGTGCTGCCGCTCTCCGCGCAAGGCAATGCCGGTGTCGCGGCGCAGTCGATGAAGAATGCCGCCGAGATGGCGCTGGCGGAATTCAAGAGCCCTAATATCCAGCTTCTGGTGAAAGACGACGGCGGCACCGCGCAAGGTGCACAAGCCGCCGCCCAGCAAGCGATCAATGAAGGCGCGGAAATTATTGTCGGCCCGCTGTTCGCGCAATCGGTCAGCGCTGTAGGTCAGGTCGCGCGTGGACGCAATATTCCGGTGATCGCTTTCTCGACTGATGCGAGCGTGGCTGCGCGCGGTGTCTACCTGCTGAGCTTCCTGCCCGAGACCGACGTGCGGCGAATTGTCGATTTTGCAGTGTCACGCGGCAAGCGATCATTCGCGGCACTGCTGCCAGACAACGCCTACGGCACGGTGGTGGAGGCGGCCTTCCAGCAGGAAGTGTCGCGCCGCGGCGGCCGGGTGGTGGCGCTGGAAAAATACCCGCTCGATGCGAACAGAATGGCGGAGGCCGCCCGTCGCGTCAGTCAGGCTGCGAACCAGGCCGACAGCATATTCATCCCCGACGGCGCAGATGCCGTGCCGCAAGTCGTGCAAGCGCTCGCCGCCAGCGGTGTCAATCTCAAGCGCGTGCAACTGCTGGGAACAGGGCTTTGGGATGACCCGCGCATCTTCTCGACCGCGGCACTCGATGGTGGGTGGTATGCCGCGCCTGAATCAACCGGCTTCCGCAATTTCTCGGGGCGCTATCGCGCGCGCTACGGCCAGGATCCGGTGCGCACGGCGACGCTTGCCTATGACGCGGTGGCGCTGGTTGCAGCACTGGTAAAGACACAAGGTCCGCAACAATTCAGCGAACAGGTGCTGACGAACGCTTCGGGATTTGCGGGGATCGATGGCGTATTCCGGTTCCGCCCCGAAGGTCCCAACGAACGTGGGCTGGCGGTGCTGCGCGTGGCGCCGGCAGGCGGCCAGGTGATCAGCCCGGCCCCGCACACATTCGCGCCGGGGACCTGAGGTCAGGCGGCGAGGTCTGCCACCACTGCATCGAGAAGCGGAAAGCCGCTCTTGGTAACGCGCAAGCGGCCATCGGTGGTCGTTTCGACGGCGCCTTCGTCGCGCAATATCGAAATACGTTTTGGGTCGAGATCGCGGCCCGACAGTGCGCTATAGCGCGCGGTATCAATGCCTTCAGCCAATCGGAGCCCCATCAGGAGATATTCATCGGCTGCTTCGCCTGAGGTGAGTTTCTCATCGACGGTGAAGCCGGTGCCGATTTCTTCCACACGCATGAGCCAGGCCTCTGGTCGCTTTTCGGTCGCGGTCGCTACCCGACGTCCATCGATTGTGAGACGACCATGCGCGCCAGGTCCGACACCCGCATAGTCATGGCCGCGCCAGTAAACCATGTTGTGACGACACTCGGCGCCAGGCCGTGCGTGGTTGGAAATTTCGTAGGCAGGCATGCCGGCTTTGGAGCAGATCGTTTGCGTCAGATCATAGAGATCGCGCGCAAGGTCCTCGTCAGGCACGATCAATTTGCCAGTCTTGTGCAGGCCGAAGAATGGAGTGTCCGGTTCAATGGTCAATTGATAAAGCGAAAGATGCTCCGCGGCCTCTGCTATCGCGCGCCTGAGTTCTGCCGCCCATGCTTCAAGCGATTGCTGCGGCCGGGCGTAAATCAGATCGAACGAGTAGCGGTCGAAGATCGAACGGGCGACTGCAACGGCATCGAGCGCTTCCTGCGCCGTGTGCAAACGTCCGAGCTCCTTTAGCGCGGTATCGTCGAGCGCTTGTACACCCAGCGAAACGCGGTTGACTCCAGCCGCACGATATCCGCGAAACCGGGTCGCTTCCACACTGGTGGGATTTGCCTCGAGCGTGACTTCAACGTCTGGCGCGACGCTCCAGTGCTTGCCAATACAATCGAGGATCGTTTGCACCGTCGCAGGCTGCATCAGCGATGGTGTGCCGCCACCGAAGAATATGCTCGACACAGTGCGGCCCGGCACGCGCGCGGCGGTCGCTGCAATCTCGGTCTCGTAGGCGCGAAGAAACCGCGCCTCATCGACGCCGCCATGACGCACGTGGCTGTTGAAATCGCAGTACGGGCACTTCGACAGGCAAAATGGCCAGTGCACGTAGACCGCAAAGGGCGATGTTAACGACATGTTAAGCATCATAGGTCGCATGCGTGCTCGCAGCTAGCGCAAAGCGAGCGAGAAGAAGAGAGTTGATTAAAATTGTAACGACCGGGAACAAGCTCGAGGCCGGCTCAAAACTTGGATAAACACGCCTCAGCCAGTTTCACGAACGCGCGCGCGCGGTGCGACAGGCCTTTGCCTTTTGGCGGGAGCCCGTGTTTTTCGTCCGCGTCCATTTCGCCGAAAGTACGGTCGAATCCATCGGGACGAAAAAGCGGATCGTAGCCGAAGCCTTTGTCGCCACGTGGTGGCCACACCGCAACGCCGTCAACACGGCCCTCGAACTCTTCGACGTGCCCATCCGGCCAGGCAACGCACAGCGCGGCAATGAAATGCGCACGGCGCTGTTCGGTTGTTTTGGCGCCGCGTTCGACCAGCAGTGTTTGAATACGGTTCATCGCGCCGCGAAAATCCTTGTCGGGTCCCGCCCAGCGCGCGGAATGGATACCCGGATCACCGCCGAGCGCATCGATAACCAGTCCCGAATCGTCAGCGAACGCCGGCTTGCCGCTCGCGCGCGTCGCTGCTTCCGCCTTAATGCGGGCATTCGCCGCGAACGTTTTTCCCGTTTCATTTGGTTCCGGCAGACCGAGGTCGCCCGCCGAATGCGTGGCAATTCCGAACGGCGCCAGCAGCTCGCGCATTTCCCTCAGCTTGCCCGGGTTATGTGTCGCGATCACAACCGGCCCGGTGAGTTTTCTGCTCACATCACCGCCATTTTTTGCAAGCCCACAAGTTTCTCGATGCCTTTGCGCGCGAGTGCCAGCAATGTCGTGAACTGATCTTCGCTGAATGGAGTTTTTTCAGCGGTTGCCTGGATTTCGACGATATTGCCGGAGCCGGTCATAACGAAATTTGCATCGGTATCGGCTTCCGAATCCTCGGCATAATCGAGATCGAGCACCGCGGTGCCCTTGCACACGCCGCAGGAGACAGCTGCGATGTGATCGCGCAGCACTTCGGCCTTGATCATGTCGCGCGCTTTCATCCAACTCAGGCAATCGGCAAGCGCGACCCAAGCGCCGGTGATCGAAGCCGTCCGGGTGCCACCATCGGCCTGGATCACGTCGCAATCGAGCGTGATCTGGCGCTCGCCGAGCGCGGGCAGATCGATGACCGAACGCAGGCTGCGTCCGATCAATCGCTGGATTTCGACGGTGCGGCCGCCCTGTTTACCGGCGCTCGCCTCGCGCCGTGTCCGTTCCGAAGTAGCGCGCGGCAGCATCCCATACTCGGCCGTGACCCACCCGCGCCCCTGGCCCTTGAGCCAGGGCGGCAATCGCTCTTCGAGGCTTGCGGTCACCAGGACGTGGGTGTCGCCAAATTTCACAAAACAGGAGCCTTCGGCATATTTGACCACGCCGCGTTCAAGCGAAACGGCACGCAATTCGTCGACTTGTCGGCGGCTCGGCCGCATCGGGCTGCTCCTTTACGATCGGGCGCACACCTTAACCATACGCCCGGCTTGAACAAGACCGCACTAATGGTCAATTGTTGGCTGGTACTCTAGGAGCTCGGCCTTGGCCTCCCACGACATTCCCATCGGCGCCACACAGGTGAGCCTGGCGGCTCTCAACGAGCGTTCGCGCGAGATCTTCCGGCAGATCGTCGAGAGCTATCTCACGACCGGCGAGCCGGTAGGCTCGCGCAATCTGTCGAGACTATTGCCGATTTCGCTGTCGCCAGCGTCGGTTCGCAACGTGATGTCGGACCTGGAACAGCTCGGCCTGATCTATGCCCCGCACACGTCGGCCGGGCGGCTACCGACTGAAATTGGTTTGCGGTTCTTTGTCGATGCGTTGATGCAGGTTGGCGACTTGACAGACCAGGATCGCCGATCGATTGAGGCCCAGATTGCCGGTTCGCAAACCGCTAAATCGATCGAAGCCGTGCTGACTGAAGCTTCGCAGATGCTTTCAGGTCTGACGCGCTCGGCTGGCGTCGTGCTGACCGCCAAAATCAATGTTCGGCTCAAACATGTCGAGTTCGTGCGGCTCGAGCCGGAACGCGCATTGGCGGTTCTCGTTGCGGAGGACGGACAAGTCGAAAACCGGGTGCTGAATGTGCCCGCGGGGCTGCCAACGTCCTCGCTTGTCGAGGCGGCCAATTTTCTCAATTCGCGTATTCGCGGCAAAACGCTCGCCGACTTGCGTGCCGAAATCGAAGGGGCGGTGGCCGAAGGCCAGGCGGAGCTCGATCAGCTCACGCAGAAGGTCATTGCCACGGGCCTCGCGAGCTGGTCGGGCGGTGACAGCGAAGACCGCCAACTCATTGTGCGCGGTCATGCCAATCTTCTGGAAGACTTGCATGCTCTTGAAGACCTCGAGCGCGTGCGCTCGCTGTTCGGTGCGCTGGAAACCAAACGTGGTGTGATCGATTTGCTAGGCCGGGCCGAGCGCGCCGAGGGCGTCCGGATCTTCATTGGTTCGGAGAACAAGCTGTTTTCGCTCTCCGGTTCCTCGACCATTGTTGCGCCTTACCGAGACAGCCAAGGCCGCATCGTTGGGGTGATCGGGGTGATCGGGCCTACACGGCTCAACTACGCCCGCGTCATCCCCATGGTTGACTACACGGCGCGGGTGGTCAGCCGCCTTCTGACGCCTTAAACGCTTGATTTTTCACGCCGGAGCCCTGATATGCGGGGCATCCGGATATTGCTGAGGATGGATTGAGCACGATGACGGACCCGACCGCCCGCCAGGCCGAGACCATGGCTGCAGACGCTGACAGCGCCACGGCGCCCGAGTCGGCCAATTCCAAGGTCGATGCCAAGCTCGATGCTAAGCTCAATTCCTTGGCAGAAGCCAAGCGCGAAGCCGCGGAGTTCAAGGACAAATTGCTGCGCACGCTTGCCGAAATGGAGAACCTGCGCAAACGGACCGAACGCGAGGTCCTTGACGCGCGCGTGTACGGGATCGCCGGTTTTGCGCGCGACGTGTTGGCGGTCGCAGACAATATTCATCGCGCGCTGGCGGCAATCGGGCCTGAATTGCGTGAGGCTGCCGACGCCAAGGTGAAGGCCCTCATCGAAGGTGTTGAACTCACCGAACGCGAGTTATTGAAAAGTCTGGAAAAGAACGGCGTGAAAAAATTCTCGCCAGAGGGTGAGAAGTTCGATCCCAACGTTCATCAGGCAATGTACGAAATCCCGACGTCAGATCTGCCGCCGGGCCAGGTCGCGCAAGTCATCCAGGCCGGTTATATGATTGGTGATCGCGTGCTACGCCCGGCAATGGTGGCGGTCAGCAAGACAGCGCCGAAATCGGCATCTTCCGCCAACGACAATCCGCAGCCCGGCGACCGGTCAAAGTAATCACTCACCGCGCCTCGATACCATCGCGAACGGCTCGGAAGCGGGTGAACGACTGATCCCATTTGTCCGTCGGGCTAACAGCGATCATTCGCAAATAGCCGTTGGAACCGAACCGCACCCATTGCACCATGGAGACGGAATCGCCGGCGGGACCTTTTCCTTGCGCCCTGATTTCATGACCTGGTGCGCCGCCGATCCGCATCGGCTCGGCTGATTGCAGGGAAAGGTCACGTACAGGCGCGGTCGCCATCAAGTCACGGGCGAAACGTGAGCGATCGCCTGCTTCGGCAGGTCCGCCGCGTTCCACGGTTATGACCATGAACGGCTGTGGGCCAGTGCTATTGGTCGTCGTTTCCGCGAGGATCACGCCTCCCGTGGGCGATATTTGTGCGACGCGAAAGCCGGCCAGATCGCCGAGTTTGAAAGGCAGAAGCTTGAGCTGTTCCTGGATCGGTGCTGGCCTGAACGTGACGCTTGCAAGTGCCTTGCGAATGATTGCGTCCGAATAGACCGATAGGGCGCTTTCCGGCACTTCCACATTGATCAGCGCCGTCAAGTCTTGGACGGATCCGCCAACGGCCTGCGCCAGGAGCGACCAGCGATGTACCGCCACGCCATTCTGTTTGGCGGTGCCGCTAATCAAAAATCCAATGCCGCTTTCAAAAGGGAAGCTCTCGCGCTTCGGCTGCTCAAGATCCTGCTGGATCTTGTTGAACGCCGCGGATTCGAGCTCGTGATACGCGCTCAATGGCAGATCAAGAATTGCGATGATTGCGTTTTGCCCGGTGTCCTCGAACCCGGGAAAACGTGCGCTGGGGGCCATACCCACGGGGGGCTCCAGGCCAACCCGCAGGCCAGGCGGAAAAACAGGCTCGGCGATGGCGCTAGTGGCGAGGCTTGCCAGGCTGGCCGCGGCCAAAAGCACGTAAACAAACAGTCGGCGGAGCATGAGCACCACGACCTTTCAGGGGAAATGGGATGCATGTGCCTACCCGTCCCCGCCCAAGGCGGCAATGCCCCGATAACCATCAGGGTGGCGTGCGACCGTCTCCTCGCGATTTCGTGACCGACTGTCTTGCGGCCTCGGGGGGCCCTCCTATATGAGCCAGTAAGCCGCAAAATACGCGGCGAATCGCGTATCCAGGGGGCTGGATCGGGGGTCTGCGGATGAGCCGCTGACATTCCCACTCGGGCGCCAAGCGGCCCGACCGGCCTGCCGCAATTGAGAGGAAAAACCATGGGCAAGGTCATCGGCATCGACCTCGGCACCACCAATTCGTGCGTCGCCGTCATGGAAGGCAAGACGCCAAAAGTTATCGAGAACGCCGAAGGCATGCGCACGACGCCTTCGATCGTTGCCTTCAGCGATGACGGCGAGCGTCTCGTTGGCCAGCCGGCCAAGCGCCAGGCTGTCACCAATCCGGAAAAGACCATCTTCGCAGTCAAGCGATTGATCGGCCGCCGCTACGACGACCCAATGGTCGAAAAGGACAAGAAGCTCGTCCCCTACAAGATTTCCAAGGCTTCGAATGGCGATGCCTGGGTCGAGGAGGAAGGCAAGCAATATTCGCCCTCGCAGATCTCCGCCTTCATCCTGCAGAAAATGAAAGAGACGGCGGAAGCTCATCTCGGGCAGAAGGTCGAACAGGCCGTCATCACGGTCCCGGCCTATTTTAACGACGCGCAACGTCAGGCCACCAAGGACGCCGGCAAGATTGCCGGTCTTGAAGTGCTGCGCATTATCAACGAGCCGACCGCGGCCGCGCTCGCCTACGGTCTCGACAAGCAGAAGACGGGCACCATCGCGGTCTATGACCTCGGCGGCGGCACCTTCGATATCTCGATTCTCGAAATCGGCGACGGCGTATTCGAAGTGAAGTCCACGAATGGCGATACGTTCCTGGGCGGCGAAGATTTTGACATGCGGTTGGTGAACTATCTCGCCGACGAATTCCAGAAAGAGCAGGGTATCGACCTGCGCAAGGACAAGCTCGCGCTGCAGCGGCTGAAGGAATCGGCCGAAAAGGCGAAAATCGAGCTGTCGTCCACCACGCAGACTGAAATCAATCTGCCGTTCATCACGGCGGATGCTTCGGGTCCGAAGCATCTGACCATGAAGCTCACACGAGCAAAGTTCGAGGCGCTGGTCGACGACCTCATCCAGAGGACGATTCAGCCCTGCAAGCAGGCCATCAAGGATGCCGGCATCTCTGCCGCGCAGATCAATGAGGTCGTGCTGGTCGGCGGCATGACGCGCATGCCGAAGGTGCAGGAAGTCGTGAAGCAACTGTTCGGCAAGGAGCCGCACAAAGGCGTCAACCCGGACGAAGTGGTCGCCATCGGTGCCGCCATCCAGGCCGGTGTGCTCGCTGGCGACGTCAAAGATGTACTATTGCTCGACGTGACGCCGCTTTCACTCGGCATCGAGACGCTGGGCGGCGTGTTCACGCGCATTATCGACCGCAACACCACCATCCCGACCAAGAAGTCCCAGGTCTTCTCCACTGCCGAAGATAACCAGAACGCCGTCACCATCCGCGTATTCCAGGGCGAGCGCGAGATGGCGGCCGACAACAAGATTCTTGGCCAGTTCGACCTGGTCGGCATCCCGCCGTCACCGCGGGGAGTGCCGCAGATCGAAGTCACGTTCGACATCGACGCCAACGGCATCGTCAACGTCCAGGCCAAGGATAAGGCCACCGGCAAGGAGCAACAGATCCGCATCCAGGCCTCGGGCGGCTTGTCCGAGACCGATATCGAAAAGATGGTCAAGGACGCAGAGGCGCACGCCGAAGAAGACAAGAAGCGCAAGGCTGCGGTTGAAGCCAAGAACCATGCTGAAGCGCTGGTGCATTCCACGGAGAAAGCACTGTCCGAGCATGGCTCGAAGGTCGGCGATGCTGAACGCACCGCGATCGAGAATGCGATTGCCGATTTGAAAGAGGCGCTGAAAGGCGACGATGCGACGGCGATCCAGGCCAAGACCAATACGCTCGCGCAGGCTTCGATGAAGCTGGGCGAGGCGATGTACAAACAGCAGCAGGAAGCGCAAGGCGCTCCTGGTGCTCCCGGTACTGAAGGCGACGGTTCGGCGGAAAAGAAGGAAGACGTGGTCGACGCGGAGTTTACCGAAGTCGACGACGACAAAAAGAAATCCGGCTGATCGCAGGGCGCGCGTCGTGCGCAGGTCATCCGTGAAAGATTTCACCCCCGGGCCGATGCCCGGGGGTGCAATTTTGCAGGGAACAGGGGCGACCGAATCAAGTACGGCTGTCCCGGCGCGGTGAATTAGGGCGATATCTGAATGTCCAAGCGCGACTACTATGAGGTCCTGGGCGTTACCCGCACCTGCACAGAGGTCGATCTCAAGGCGGCATTTCGCAAGCTCGCCATGCAGCATCATCCGGATCGCAATCCGGGCGACAAGGACTGCGAACACCGTTTCAAGGAAATCAACGAGGCCTATGACGTGCTCAAGGACGGCGACAAGCGCGCCGCCTACGACCGCTTCGGCCACGCGGCCTTCGAGCACGGCGGCATGGGCGGCGGGGCGCATGGCTTCGGCGCCGATTTCGGTTCCACCTTTGCCGATATATTTGAGGGCATCTTCGGCATGGGGTCCGCGCGTGGCCGCGGCACTGGCCGTGAGCGTGGCTCCGACCTCCGCTACAATATGGAAATCAGCCTCGACGAGGCATTTACCGGCAAGACCGCGCAAATTCGCATTCCGACCTCGGTCACCTGCGAAGCCTGCTCGGGCAGTGGCGCGAAGGCGGGCACCAAACCAAAACAGTGCGCCACCTGCGGCGGCGCTGGTAAAATCCGCCATGCCCAGGGCTTTTTCACTTTGGAGCGTACGTGCCCGACCTGTCATGGACGTGGTCAGGTCATCGATGATCCTTGCAAAGTCTGCGGTGGCGGCGGGCGCGTTACCCGCGAACGCACGCTTTCGGTCAACATCCCGACCGGCGTTGAGGACGGAACCCGCATTCGGTTGGCTGGCGAGGGCGAAGCCGGTTTGCGCGGTGGCCCACCTGGTGACCTCTATATTTTTCTGGAAGTCGCGCCGCATGAGTTTTTTCAGCGCGATGGAGCCGATTTGCACTGTCGTGTGCCGATCTCCATGGCCAGTGCGGCGCTCGGGGGCGAATTCGAGGTGCCGGCGATCGATGGCAGCAAAGCCAAGGTCAAAGTCCCGGCGGGGACACAGACCGGCCGGCGCTTCCGCATAGCGGGCAAGGGCATGCCGGTGCTTCGCGCGAAACAAACTGGCGATATGTACGTTCAGGTAGCGGTGGAGACGCCGCAGAACCTGACCAAACGCCAGCGCGAACTGCTGGCCGAGTTTGAAAAGCTGTCGTCTGAGGATACTCAGCCCGAATCGGCCGGTTTCTTCAGTCGAGTCAAAGAGTTTCTTGATGGTCTCGGAAGCCGGGGCAGCCAATCGGGGTAGCCCATCTTGACCCCCTGCCTTGGTCCCTATACCCGTGGATGCTGCGGCGGGGCCCGCCGCGTGTAAGGCGTGACCTCGCAACTATGCAATCACCCTCAATCGCCCGAGTTGAAAAAAAGAGCCTGCGTCTCGATGACGAGATGCAGTTCATCCGTACATGGATGGAAAAGCCGATCTCGACCGGCGCCGTGATGCCGTCGAGCCGGGTGCTCGCCCGCGCCATGGCGCGGTATGTCGACCCCAATTCAACCGGCCCCGTCATCGAACTTGGCCCCGGCACCGGCCCGGTGACCGAGGCGCTTGTGCGGCACGGAGTTGATCCGGCGCGGCTGGTCCTCGTCGAGTTCAATCCTGATTTCTGCCGGCTCTTGCGCACGCGCTATCCGGCGGCCACCGTCGTACAGGGCGATGCTTACCGGTTGCGGCGCGTCCTGGAGAATTATGTCGACGAGCCCGCCGCTGCGGTTGTTTCGGGGCTGCCGCTCGTCACCAAGCCGCTGCGCACGCGGCTGCGTCTGATTTCCGATGCAATGACGCTGCTCGCGGAGGGCGCGCCATTTGTGCAATTCACTTACGCGATGTTGCCGCCAATTCCGAAAGAGCTATCCGGCATTCGTGCGGAAGCATCGGAACTGATCTGGATGAACCTGCCGCCCGCGCGCGTGTGGGTCTATCGCGGCCGCTGATGGTGTGGTGTCATCGCCCGCGAAAGCGGAGCCGTTGATGCCGATCCCCAAAATCCTCGTTCTGCCCGGCTCGACCCGCACCGGCTCGTATAATGTCAGGCTTGCGGCTTTGGCTGCCAAAGAACTGACGCTGCTCGACGTCGATGTCACCCGCATTTCGCTCGCCGACTATCCGCTGCCAATCTATGAGGCGGATCTCGACGTGCGCACCGGACAACCGGCCAACGCCCTCAAGCTCAAGCAGATGATCATGGCGCATCAGGGCGTATTCATCGCCAGTCCCGAATACAGCGCATCAGTGACGCCTCTCCTTAAAAACGCAATCGACTGGGTATCGCGTGTGCGCGAACGTGGCGATCCGACTTATGCCGCCTTCAAGGGCCGCGCATTCGCGATTGCGTCGGCCTCGCCCGGAGGGGCCGGCGGCCTGCGCTCACTGATGGCGCTGCGGCAAATTCTCGAACTGGGGTGCGGCGCTTTGGTGATCCCCGAGCAGGTGTCGATCCAGCGCGCAGAGAGCGCATTCGACGACATGGACAATATCGCCGATGCTGGCACTGCCAATCTGTTTCGCACCGAGCTCGAGCGTTTGGTAGAAATGTCGCGGTTAATGGCGCGAGGAGGGTGATCTTTGTCGTTGGATGCGCGCGAAAGATTGATCGTGGCTCTCGACGTGCCGTCGGTGGCAGCCGCCGAGGCCATGGTGACTCGGCTTGGTGATTCGGTGTGGTTCTACAAGATAGGCTATCAGCTCGCTTTCGCCGGCGGCTTGCCCTTCGCGGCCGGATTGATCGCCGCCGGCAAACAGGTATTTCTCGATCTCAAGCTGCACGACATTGGCAACACGGTGACCAAGGGTGTCGAGAGCGTCGCGCAGCTCGGCGCAACTTTCCTTACAGTTCACGCCTATCCGCAGACCATGAAGGCGGCGGTCGAAGGCAAACAGGGTTCAAGGTTGCGCATTCTCGCAGTGACCGTGCTGACCTCCTATGACGATGCCGATCTTGCCGCCGCGGGCTACGAGATGAACGTCAAGGAATTGGCGGCTGCCCGTGCAGCGCAAGCGCGCGACACCGGGGTCGACGGACTTGTTTGTTCAGCGGAGGAAGCGGCGAACCTGCGCGACATTGCCGGACCCGGCATGGTGCTGGTCACACCCGGGATCAGGCCGGCCGGCAGCGCTACCGGAGACCAGAAGCGAATTATGACGCCGACACGCGCGATCGAGGCCGGTGCCGACTATCTGGTGGTCGGCCGTCCGATTGTGGAAGCGCGTGATCCCAAGGCCGCGGCCGATGCGATTGTCGCGGAAATTGATCAAGTTGTTGGGTGAGAAGGGAGACGCGATATGGCGAAGGGGTATTGGGTCGCGAATATCGACGTGACCAATATGGACGGCTACAAGGCCTATGTCGCAGCCAACGCCGTGCCTTTCCGAAAATTCGGTGCCACGTTTCTGACCCGCGGCGGCAAGTCGGAAGCGGTGGAGGGCAAGTTGCGCTCGCGCGTGGTCGTGATCGAATTTCCCAGCTATGAGGCGGCGCTGCAATGCTATCGCTCGGAGGAGTACCAAAAGGCGAAGGCTCTGCGCATGGGTCATGGCGTTGGCGAGATCATCGTCATTGAGGGTTACGACGGCCCGCAGCCGTAGTGCCTTTTGCCAGTTCCCGCGCTATACCGACGCCCACGTTTCAGGAGTTGGACCCGGAGTTCGACCTATGGCCGAGATGCGGCTCGTGGTCGCCGGCGCCGGCGGGCGGATGGGCCGCACGCTGGTCAAGGCGATCGCCGACAGCAAGGAATTTGCGCTCGCGGGCGCCCTCGAGGACGCGCGTTCGCCGTTGCTCGGGTGGGACGCCGGCGTACTTGCAGGGCTTCCGGAGAATGGCATCAAGCTCACCGGCGATGCCGCGGCGCTGCTAGCAAAGGCTGATGGCATCATCGACTTCACCGCGCCGGTGGCTACCGTCGCCTTTGCCGGACTCGCGGCCAAGGCAGGAAAGGTGCATATCGTCGGCACGACGGGCCTGAGCGCGGCGGACGAAGCTAAAATCAAAGACGCCGCCAAAAGCGCGGTGATTGTCAAGTCCGGCAATATGAGCCTTGGCGTCAACTTGCTGGCCGCGCTGGTGAAGCGCGTCGCCAAGACGCTCGACAATTCATTCGATATTGAAATTCTGGAAATGCATCACAACCAGAAAGTCGACGCGCCGTCCGGCACGGCGCTCATGCTTGGTCGTGCGGCGGCGGATGGACGCGGTATCGACCTCGACAGAAATTCAGTGCGCAGCCGTGACGGCAATACCGGCGCACGCCATCCCGGCGACATCGGTTTCGCGAATTTGCGCGGCGGCAGCGTGGTCGGCGAGCATAGCGTGATCTTTGCCGGCCCAGCCGAACGCATTGAGCTCACGCACAAGGCCGAGGACCGTATGATCTTCGCACGCGGCGCGTTGCACGCGGCGGCCTGGGGCCGCACGCAAAAACCGGGACTTTATTCGATGACAGACGTTCTAGGACTGAAGGATTTCTGAGGGCAGCAATGACCGATCGTCTTCTCGTGCTCGTGCGCCACGGCCAAAGCGACTGGAATCTCAAAAACCTGTTTACCGGCTGGCGCGATGTTGATCTGACCGATAAAGGCGTCAGCGAAGCGCGCGAAGCCGGCCGCAAGTTGAAGGCGCAGGGAATCACGTTTGATGTCGCTTTCACGTCCGCGCTCAAGCGCGCGCAGCGCACGCTCGATTTGATGCTCACCGAATTAGGCCAAACTGCAATTCCGGTGTTCAAGGACCAGGCATTGAACGAGCGCGACTACGGCGATCTCGTCGGTCTCAACAAAGACGACGCGCGCAAGAAATGGGGAGAAGAGCAGGTCCATATCTGGCGACGCTCTTACGACATTGCGCCGCCCGGCGGCGAGAGCCTGCGCGACACGCTCGCGCGCACTTTGCCGTACTACGTGACGGAAATCCTGCCGCGGGTGCTGCGTGGCGAGCGCGTGCTGGTGGCGGCGCACGGCAATTCACTGCGCGCATTGGTGATGGTGCTCGACAAGCACACGCCCGAAACCATCACCAAGCTTAATCTGGATACCGGTGTGCCGATGATCTACCGGCTCAACGCCGATTCAACGGTGGCCTCAAAACTCGATCTGGCGGCGTAACTAGGCTGCCGCCATCCCGGCTTCCCAGCCGAGAATCGCGCGTTTGCGCGTGAGGCCCCAGTGATAGCCGGTGAGTTCGCCGCTCTTGCCGATCACGCGATGGCACGGCACCACGAAACAAATCGGGTTCTTGCCGACCGCGGCGCCGACTGCGCGTGCGGCCTTGGGCGAGCCGGCGCGCGCAGCGAGTTCAGAGTAGGTGGTGAGATGACCCATCGGAATGTCGAGCAGTTTTTCCCACACGCGCACTTCGAAGTCGGTGCCGATCATGACCACGCGCAGCGGCTGGTCTTTGCGCCAGAGTGACGGGTCGAAGATGCGCCGCGCCGTCGCGGCGGTTGCCGCAAAATCTTCCACATAACGCGCTCGTGGCCAGCGCGCGCGCATGTCTTTGAGCGCGGAGCGCTCCTTGCCTGCATCGGCGAGTGCAAGACCCGCCAGCCCGCGCGGTGTTGTCATGACAAGCGCCATGCCGAACGGGCACGGGTGGAATCCGTAGATGATAGTGAGACCTTCGCCGCCGGCTTTCCATTCGCCTGGCGACATCGCTTCGTGGGTCACGAACAGATCGTGCAGGCGGCCGGGGCCGGATAGACCTACTTCATAAGCGGTATCCAGAACGCTTGCGGAGGAGCGCAACAGTTCGCGCGCGCTGTTGAGCGTCAATGCTTGCAGGAAGGCCTTCGGCGTCAGCCCGCACCAGCGACGGAACAGATGATGCAGATCGGTGGGGGTCACACCGGCGGCGTCCGCGATGACGTCGATCTCCGGCTGCGCGCGCCAGTTTCCCCGAATATGGGCAATCGCGCGACGGACGATGTCGTAATCAGCCGCCGCGGTTGAGAGTGGCGCGAATTCGGTGAAACGGTCGGTCAAGGTCGTTTTTGCCATTGTCATGTTCATGACCGTTATTTACGGCGATTGGCGGGGCCCAGCCACCCGATTTCTGACTACTCGAATACGGTCCGGGTAGGCCCGCGCCGGGCTTCATTCAGCGCGTTTCCGAGTTCCTTAGCAAAGCTCGCCTTTTCATCGGGTCCCAGGAAAGTCGCTACCGACAGTTTCCGGCCGCGCGACACGAGAAATAGCCGGTCGATACCAAATTCGTCGAGTTCGACCTTGTCGAGCCGGACCCAAAGCGGATTGAGCACCCATTCCCGGGCACGCCCCAGATGGCTGACCTTACGCACCTTCAATGCTGACGTTGTCACCGTCACTTGTTCGTACGCTTCGGCGTGCCGATAGTTGAGCCGAAACGCCCAATAGAGCAGCAGCACGTCGAGGCCAAAGAAGCCAAACACAGGCCAGGCGCCGATCACAAGGAAGAGGACGCCCGTGACGAAGCTGACGCCGCCGAACAGCAACATCAGAACCAGAAATCCGATGTGGCCGAGCGAGCGGTGAGGGGTCAGCGTCGCTGAAAAGATCGTGGGTTCGAGATCGTCGCCGTTGTCCGCGGTCATCGCGCTCAGTATACCGAAATCATGGCGAAAAAAACCTCCCGCAAGACATCGGCAAAAGCACCCAAGACAAAGCCGCGCAATGTGCCGCGCGCGAAGGTAATGCCAACTCGCAAGCGCGCAGCTGCAGACAACAAGGCTGCGGCGGGAGACTTGCCGCAATGGACAACGGCGCAGATCGAGGAAGCGTTCCGCCGCTTCAAGGCTGCAAACCCGGAGCCTAAGACGGAGCTGCAACACATCAATCCCTTCACGCTGCTGGTCGCGGTGGTGCTGTCTGCGCAGGCGACGGATGCAGGCGTCAACAAAGCGACACCGGCGCTCTTTGCGCTCGCCGATACACCGGAAAAAATGGCCGCGCTCGGTGAGGACCGGGTCCGCGACCTGATCAAAACCATCGGCCTGTTCCGTAACAAAGCCAAGAACGTTGTCGCGCTGTCGCAAAAACTCATTGCGGAACATGCGGGGCAAGTGCCGCGTTCGCGCGAGGAGTTGGAGGCGTTGCCCGGCGTCGGACGCAAGACTGCAAATGTTGTTCTTAATGTTGCCTTCGGCGAGCCAACGATCGCGGTCGATACCCATATATTCCGCGTCGGCAATCGGACCGGGCTGGCGACCGGAAAAACACCGTTCGACGTCGAAACGAAACTGGAGCAGGTGGTGCCGGCGCAATATAAGCGTCACGCCCACCATTGGCTTATCCTGCATGGGCGCTACACTTGTGTCGCGCGCCGGCCGCTGTGCGAAAAATGCATCATCAGCGACTTGTGCCAATGGCCGGGCAAAACAGTCGTATAAAACGATAAGAGTCTGGGAGAGTGCGTATGGAAGGCTCCGGGATCGCGAAGCCCCTTATTCGCGGGGACACCAATGAAATCTTTCGCCGTGCCGGGCTGCCTGCCAGTGCCGCAGCTGCATGGGTCAAAGCGCGCCCGCGCGTGAAGGGCGCCCTTAAACGCGATAGTGCCGCCGGAACGAATTTCTGGCGTCGCGGCGCCGGTCTTTTGGAAAAATTTCCGAAAAAGTCAAAGCGCACGCCCGAGCAACAACTGGCGGCTGAAATTATCCTGTCTGATTGCCGTCGTACGCGCGAAGAATATCTGACCCGTCATGCCGAAGCGATCTATCGAAAGCTTACCAAAAATCTTTCAGAATTCCGGCGCGTGGATGAATTGGCATATGCCGCCGCGAAATTAATTCCGGGACTGACACCGAACAAGAAGCAGGTCGATGCCGAAAGCGCGTTGATGCAGAGCGAGAAAGACGGCGTCGAAGTCGACCAGGGTATCTTTCTTGCCCAAGTGTTGGCTGTCCCCGACACGGGGTTGCATCTTTGCGAAGCGATGCTGATGCCGAAACCGGAAGCCTTGGAGCGCAGCGGAGAATTCATCAAGAGTGGCGTGATCGACTTCGGCCCCGCGCGCGTCGAGCGGCAGGGCAAGGCCGCGGTGGTCACCGTCAATAATCCGCGCTTCCTCAATGCCGAGGACGACGACACGCTCGACGACACCGAGACTGCGGCCGACATCGCCATCCTCGATCCGCTGAGCGAAATCTGCGTGCTTCGCGGCGCTGTGGTCGATCATCCGAAATACAAAGGCCGCAAGATTTTCTCCGCCGGCATCAATCTCACGCACCTCTATCGCGGAAAGATTCCTTTTCTCTGGTACATCCGCCGCGACATGGGCGTTGTGAACAAGATGTTTCGCGGGCTGGCGATGGGCAGCGCCAGTCCTGACGAAATCTATGGCGGCACGCGGGAAAAGCCTTGGGTCGCGCAGCTCGATGTCTTCGCCATCGGCGGCGGCTGCCAGTACCTGCTGGCGATGGACTACGTAGTCGCCGGCTCGGACGCCTACATGACATTGCCGGCGCGCAAGGAGGGCATCATTCCGGGCGCGGCCAATTTGCGTTTCCCGCGCTTCGTCGGCCCGCGCATCGCGCGGCAGGCAATTCTGATGGGCAAGCGACTCGAGTGCGATTCCCCGGAAGGGCGCATGGTCTGCGACGTTGTCGTTCCGCCCGCCGAGGTGGAGCGGACGGTGATGAAGGTGTGCGACGATTTCACCAGTTCGGGCGTGGTCAGCGCCGCCGGCAACCGGCGCGCCTTGCGGGTTGGCGAAGAGCCATTCGACACCTTCCGCCGTTACATGGCGACCTATTGCCGCGAACAAGCTTACTGCCATTTCAGCCCGGCGTTGGTCGCTAACCTTGAGAAACATTGGAACGCCGCGCAGCGAAAAATCTAGCGCAAGAAAAAACCCGTCGGGGGGACCTATGCCGCGATTGCAGCTCAAAGGCGTCAATCTCACGCCGCGCCGGGAGAGTTTCGATGCGATCGAGATTGCCTCACGCGATGAGATCGCTGCGCTTCAAGTCAAGCGGCTGAAAGCGACGCTCAATCATGCCTACAACAACGTTGCGCACTATAAGAAAAGCTTCGAGAAGGCGGGCGTTCACCCCGACGATCTGAAAACCCTCGACGATCTGCAGAAATTCCCGTTCACCACCAAAGACCATTTGCGCAATCATTATCCGTTCGGAATGTTCGCCATCCCGCGTGATCAGGTGCTGCGCGTGCATGCTTCGTCCGGCACCACCGGCAAAGCGACTGTCGTCGGCTATAGCCGTCATGATCTCGACACCTGGGCCGACGTCATGGCGCGTTCCATGCGTGCGGCGGGCTGCCAATCCGGCATGCTGGTACAAAACTCCTACGGCTACGGCCTGTTCACTGGCGGTATCGGCTTTCATTACGGCGCCGAGCGGCTGGGACTGACTGTCGTGCCGGTGTCAGGTGGTATGACCGAGCGACAGGTGCGCCTGATCCTGGATTTCAAGCCGGATATTATTTTCGTAACGCCCAGCTATTTGCTCGCAATTCTCGATGAGTTTCACGCCCAGGGAGTGGATCCGCGTCAATCCTCGCTCAAGATCGCAATGTGCGGCGCCGAACCCTGGACCAATGCCATGCGCGCTGAAATTGAAGACGCGTTCGATCTCCACGCCATCGACAATTATGGGCTTTCCGAGATCATCGGACCGGGCGTGTCTTGCGAATGCATCGAGAGCAAGGACGGACCGCACATTTGGGAAGATCATTTCTATCCGGAGGTGATCGATCCAGCGACCGGCAAGGTATTGCCGGATGGCGAGGTCGGCGAGCTGGTTTTCACTACGTTGACGAAAGAAGCGATGCCGATCGTGCGCTATCGCACCCGTGACCTCTCGCGGTTGCTGCCGGGCACGGCGCGCTCGATGCGCCGAATGGAAAAGGTGGCCGGCCGATCGGATGACATGATGATCGTGCGTGGCGTCAACGTGTTTCCAAGCCAGATCGAGGAGATCATTCTCAAGGACGAGCGGCTGGCGCCCCATTTTGTGATCGAGTTGCGGCGCGCCGAGCGGCTCGACGAGATCACGGTAGTGGTGGAGGCGCGAACAGACGCCGACAGCGGCGTATTTGCCGCCTGCGACCGCGATCTCGCTCATCACATCAAAGAATTAATGGGGGTGACGGCAACTGTTCGTACGGTGAAACCCGGCACCGTGGAGCGTTCCCTCGGCAAGGCCAAGCGGGTCATCGATCTCCGCTCGAGAAACTGACGATCACCGAAGCGGTTCGATCAGCTGGGTATGAGCGCCCGAGAGCTTTTTGTGGATGTGCACCATGAAAGCCATGGCAAAAATTGGCGTTGCCAGATTGACGACCGGAATTGACACGAACAACGCAACGAACATTCCAGCAAGGAAAACGTAAACGGCATTGGCCTTGCGCAGGGCCTTCGCTTCGTGCGGGGGACGAAAGCGCATCGCTGCAAGTTCGAAATATTCCCGGCCGAGCAGATATGAATTCGCCAAAAACAAAATGATGATGCCGATGCCTGCGAAAAAGATAAATGGCAGCGCGCAGATATAAACCACCAGTGCCAGCGCGGCAAAACTCACGCCCTCGATCAGTGCGCGGAAAAACGGCAGCGCACGTCCGGGCGTTTCGGCGGGGTAATATTCGCGCTCGACCGCATCGGCGACTTCATCAACAAAGAAGCTGCCGACGAAAGCGGTGACCACCGGCATCAAGAATAGCGCGCCGGTGATGATGCCCAGGCTCGCCATGATCGACAGAACCCAGGCAAGCGCGGACCAGACCGCGTGCGGGGCCATCCCGGTTGCCTGTTCAGCCCAGTTGGCACCGGTTTCCGCCCATGCAGCCAGCAGGCGCTGCATCAGAATGCCGATGATGACGATCAGGATCAGCGCCAGGCCAACAGCCTTGAGCAGCACGTGCCGCAAGGCGGGCGTGAACATCTGCGAAAGGGCTCTCATGGCGCCGTCGATCATGCCGGCACAGTTAGTGCCAGCCGCGGCGCAGGGCAAGTCCGAAGCACTGGCCGGTTATGCGACGGGAGTGAGGTCGTCGTCGGCCGGCACCAGCGCGACGATTTCGTCGGCATCGGGAGCGGGCAAATCCCTCCAAGCCATCGCCTTGTAGTCGAAGCCGCGCACGATGGTCGGCTTTACTACCTCAAAATAGGGGGAAATGTCGAAATCGCGCGGCGCGTACAGGGAGGAATGGCGAATTTCGAGAATTTCCTCGCGCGCCGCTTCGCTCTCGAGCCGCGTGATCTTTGGCAGAATCGGATAGCGCACAGTTTCGAACGCCTGCGCAATCAGCGCCGAGCAAATGATCCGCGTCGGATGGCCGGAGCCGAGCGCGATCATGCGGCGGCGCCAACGTTGCGGCACCGGCATTGGAAACAGATAGCGCAACAGATCGATGACGTTCTTGAGGTCGTAGTCGAAACCAATGCGCTCGGCTGCATACGCACAAACCCGCGCGCGGTCTTCCTCGTCAAGTTGTGTCGGACGGCAAATGCGCGTGTGGAAACGCGCATATTTCGACAGCGGAGCCGCGACGACACCTTGGCCGATATTAGCCTCGACCAGCACCAGCGGCTCGCCATCGGCAGTTTCACGATCGCCGATCGGGCCGACATAAAGTGCGGCATGCGACCACGTCGACTGTGTAAGATATTTAATGACGCCGGAAATGTGATTGTTGCCTTCGACCAGCAAAACGTCGCCGGTTCGCAGGGTCGCGCGCAAGGATTCGGGATCGGACGGTGTGAACGGCTCATAGCCGTGCACCGGCTTTTCCAGATAGCGCGCTAGAAAGCGCCCAACCCCATCGACCATCCAGCTCATCACCGGCCCTCGGCGCCAGTTCTTGGCGCGCAAGACGTTCCCCGGGCGCTACGAATACTTCGCGCCCTATCCCTATGCCGGCGAATTTAGCGAGGAGTCATTGCAATTTGGTTCACCGGCTCGTTGGCCGCGCGCTGAAATTACGGATTGTTAGGCATATAAGTTGCGGCACATGGCGCGCTCGGGCATCCTGCCGGCTCGTCCAGAAACAATTTGGATACCATGTCGGGCCTTGATGCCGATGTCCCCGAAAGCCGTGATCGCGTGGTCGAGTGGCAAGGACAGCGCCTGGGCGCTGCTCGAAGCGCGTCGCGCCGGCGACTACGAAATCGTCGGCGGCCTGACCACGGTCACCGAGACCTTCGGCCGCGTCAGCATGCACGGCGTGCGTGAAGAATTGTTGCGGGTGCAGCTCGATGCCGCCGGCTTGCCCGCCATCGTCGTGCATATTCCCTTTCCATGCCCCAACGAGATCTACGAGCAGAAAATGGCCGTTGCGATGGCCGATGCCAAGCAAGCCGGCATCACACACATCGTCTTTGGCGATCTGTTTCTGGAAGACGTGCGCGCCTATCGCGAGCGGCAACTTGCCGGCACCGGCATCACGCCGGTTTTTCCGTTGTGGGGCAGGCCGACCGCGGCGCTTGCGCGCGACATGATTGATGCAGGCGTTGAGGCTCGTCTATCAACCGTCGATCTGAGGAAATTGCCGGCTTCATTCGCCGGTCGCCGCTTTGACAGCGCGCTGCTTGCTGCGCTGCCCTCCGAAGCAGATCCATGCGGTGAGAACGGCGAATTCCATTCTTTCGTTTCGGCTGGGCCGATGCTCGCCGGCAAGATCGCGGTCAAAGTCGGGGAAACCGTCGAGCGCGACGGATTCGCTTACGCGGATTTGTTGCCGGCTTGAATTTGTCTGTCGTCACCGGGCTTGTCCCGGTGACCCCGCTTAGGCGGGCACAGATGCTTCGCGTCCCTAATCGGGATGGCCGGGACATAGGCGTGCTAGAGCACGCCGTCCTTCGGACGACTATGCCCGGCCATGACAGCGGAGAGCCCTACGCCCTTAACACGCCGCCGGTACGCTTGGTGACTTCAGCGACAATCCTGCCGGACAGCGCGTCGATCTCAGCATCGGTCATCGTTTTTTCGCGCGGCTGGATGGTGACCGCGATGGCAATCGACTTCTTGCCGGACTCGATTCCCTTGCCTTCGTACACGTCGAAGACGATCACGTTGCTGATGAGCTTCTTGTCGGCGTTCTGCGCGGCGCGCACGATGTCGGCGGCTTTTGCCGCGCTATCGACCACGAAAGCGAAATCTCGATCGACCGGCTGAAACGGCGACAACTCGAGCAGCGGCTTGGCGCGTGTCGGTTTTGCCTTAGGCTCCGGAATTTTCTCCAGGATGACCTCGAAGGCGACCAGCGGACCCTCGGCCTTGAGTCCCGATATGACGCGTGGATGCAACTCGCCAAAGTGACCGAGGATATTTTGCGGGCCAATCTGAATGGTGCCGCTGCGGCCAGGGTGGAACCAGGCCGGACCGCCGGGCACGACCTGCAAGGCCTGCATCGGCGCGCCAGCTGCGGCCAGAACTGCGAACGCATCACCTTTCGCGTCAAAAGCGTCGACGGGTTCGGCCTTGCTCGACCAATGACGGCCGACGCCGCCTGATTTGGCGAGCCCGCGGCGCAGGCCGCTGGCTGCCGTGAACTGGTCTTCCGGGCGATCGCCCTTGAAGATCTGTCCGACTTCAAACAGCGCGGTATCGGGAAAGCCGCGGTCGGCATTGCGCTGCGCCGCCATGATCAGGCCGGCGAGGAGGCTTGGCCGCATGTCGGACAATTCGGCGGCGATTGGGTTGGCAAGGGCCAAGTGCCGCGCTGCCGCCACCGAAAAGCTCGGCCTCGTGTTTCGAAACGAACGACCAGGTGACGGCTTCAACCAGTCCGCGCGCGGCCAGCGCGCGTTTGGCCTTGCGGGTCCGGTTTTGAATTGCGGTGAGCACCGGCTTGCGCGCGAGTTCACCGCGCGGGAATGGCGTCGATGGCACGCGGTCGACGCCGACAATGCGCATGATCTCTTCGACAATGTCGGCGCGCCCGTGTACGTCCGGCCGCCACGTGGGCACTGCCACTTTCATGCGTTCGTCCTTGCCGACGGCAAAAAATCCGAGCTTTTCCAGAACGCGGCGCGTATCGGCGAGCGGCAGCTTCAGGCCGGCCAGTCGTGCCAAATCGCTCAGCGGGAAGTCGACGACCTTTTCCTTGGGTGTCGGATCGCCGGCAACCACGACTTCCGATGCTTCACCGCCGCATAAATCGAGCACCATCTGTGTCGCAAGCTCGAGGCCCGGAAGCATGAACGCGGGGTCGACACCGCGTTCGAAGCGATAGCGTGCGTCAGAATTAATGGCGAGCTTACGGCCGGTCTGCGCGATGTTGAATTCGTCCCACAGCGCCGATTCAATCAACACATCGGTCGTCGTCTCCGAACAGCCGGTGGCCTCGCCGCCCATGATGCCGGACAGCGACTCGACCGCTTTTTCGTCGGCGATCACGCACATGGCTTCGTCGAGCGTGTAGGTCTTGCCGTCGAGCGCAAGCAGCTGCTCGCCATTTTTCGCACGCCGGACCGTCAGATTGCCGTTCACCTTGGCGGCGTCGAACACATGTAACGGCCGGCCGCGGTCGAAGGTGATGTAGTTGGTGATGTCGACTAGTGCATTGATCGGCCGCAGCCCGATTGCCGCAAGCCTCTTTTGCAGCCAGTCCGGCGAAGGGCCGTTCTTGACGCCCTTGACGAGACGCAGCCCGAAGGCCGGGCAGAGCGACGGCGTTTTTCCGAATTCGAGCGTGACCTTGACCGGGCAGGGAAACGTTCCCTTCACCGGTTTTGGTATTTTATTTTTGTAGGTACCGATCGAAGTCGCGCCGAGATCGCGCGCGATGCCGGAAACCCCGGTGCAATCCGGACGGTTGGGCGTGAGATTGATTTCGATAACGGGATCGCTGACGCCTGCCCATTCCGCATAAGGTTTACCGACCGGCGCATCAGCAGGCAGGTCGATAATGCCGTCGTGGTCGTCGGAGACCTCGATCTCGGCGCCGGAAATGAGCATGCCCCGGCTCTCGACGTCGCGGATCTTGCCAATGCCGAGCGTGATTTTCTTGCCCGGAATGTAGGTGCCCGGCGGCGCGAACACGGCTTTCATGCCGGCGCGGGCGTTGGGGGCGCCGCAGACAACTTGAATCGGATTTTCGTCGCCGATATCGACCATGCAGACGCGCAAGCGGTCGGCGTTCGGATGCTTTTCAGCCGAGAGTACTGACGCGACGACCAGCGGCTTCAGCTGCGTCGCCTTGTCTTCGACGTTTTCCACCTCAAGCCCGATCATGGTGAGCTTGTCGACGATTTCGGGCAAAGCCGCGTCGGTGTCGAGATGGTCTTTCAGCCAGGGCAAAGTAAATTTCACGGGCTCAGCCCCCCGGCGAGCGTCGGAAAGTCGAGCGGCCTGAATCCGTAATGTGCAAGCCATCGAACATCGGCTTCGAAGAACGCGCGCAAGTCGTGCATGCCGTATTTCAGCATGGCGATGCGGTCGATCCCCATGCCCCACGCAAAGCCCTGGTACTCGTCGGGGTCGAGGCCGCAATTGCGCAAGACGTTCGGATGCACCATTCCGCAGCCCAGGATCTCCAGCCAGTCCTCGCCTTCACCGAAACGAATTTCACCTTTGTCTCGCTTGCATTGGATGTCGACCTCCAGTGACGGCTCGGTGAACGGGAAGAACGACGGACGGAAACGCATCTTCACGCTGTCGACCTCGAAGAAGGCCTTGCAGAATTCCTCGAGAATCCATTTTAAATGGCCGAGATGCGAACCCTTGTCGATCACCAGCCCTTCCACCTGATGGAACATTGGTGTGTGAGTCTGGTCGGAATCACTGCGATAGGTGCGGCCGGGGCAGATCACGCGAATGGGTGGTTTCTGGCTGAGCATGGTGCGCACCTGAACCGGTGAGGTGTGCGTGCGCAGCAACAGACGCGAGCCGTCGGCCTTCGGCGGGAAATAAAACGTATCGTGCATCTCCCGGGCCGGATGGCCTTCCGGGAAATTCAATTTGGTGAAGTTGTAGTCGTCGGTCTCGATGTCCGGACCTTCGGCGACGGCAAAACCCATATCGGCGAAGATGGCGGTCAGTTCGTCCGTCACCTGACTGATCGGATGCACACGACCGACTTCGGTCGGTGCTTCACACACCGGCAAGGTGACGTCGACCGATTCAGAATTTAGTCGCGCATCGAGCGCAGCCGAGCCGAGGGATTCTTTTGCAGCGGTGATGGCGGCCGTAACGCGGTCTTTCAACCCGTTGATCACGGGACCTTGTGTCTTGCGTTCGTCCGGCGTCATCGCGCCGAGCGTCTTCAACAGCGCGGACACCGATCCGCTCTTGCCCAGCGCAGAAACGCGTACGGACTCCAGCGCTGCCTCGTCCTTAGCCGAAGCGACGCTTGCAAGAATTTCTTGCTCAAGCTTTGCGATGTCGGACATGGCTCACCACCCTGTCATGCGCGGGCTTGACCCGCGCATCCCGCTTAGATTGGCACTGTGCCTGCCTGATCGGGATGGCCGGGACAAGCCCGGCCATGACACCGAAGCACTTTACGCCGGCAACGCGGCCTTGGCCTTTTCGACAATCGCCTGGAATGCCGCCGGCTCGTGAATGGCAAGATCGGACAGCACTTTGCGGTCGACCGTAATGCCGGTCTTGGCCAACCCGGCAATGAACCGGCTATAGTTGAGGCCGAAAGGACGCACAGCCGCGTTCAGACGCTGGATCCACAGTGCGCGGAACGTCCGCTTGCGCCGCTTGCGATCGCGGAAGGCATATTGATTGGCCTTTTCGACGGCCTGCTTGGCAACGCGGATCGTATTCTTGCGGCGGCCATAATAGCCCTTGGCGGCTTTGTAGACCTTCTTGTGCTTGGCGTGCGATGTGACACCACGTTTGACGCGGGCCATGGAAAATCTCCTTGCAGTTCGTGCGGATTGTCGACGGGGGACAGCCGCCTACAGGCGGCGAGAAATACGGATCAGCCGTTGGGCAGAAAGTATTTCTTGATGTTGTCGCCGTCGGTCTTGAACAGCACACGGGTGCCGCGATGCTCGCGAATCGTCTTGGTGGTCCGCTTGATCATTCCGTGGCGCTTGCCGGACTGTTGGTATTTCACCTTGCCCTGCGCGGTGATTTTGAAGCGCTTTTTAGCGCCCGACTTGGTCTTCAACTTGGGCATTTGGCTCTCCTCATCGGCGCGTTATGGGACAAGCCCGAACGGCCAAGAAATGCTCCCAAGGCCCGAGGGCCTCAGAGCTGTGCTCGGAATTGAGCGTAAATCGCCGCCACGGCAGCCCTGACTGGCCGGTCGGCGAGAGGCGGCGTTATGGCAGAGGCCGCCGCGCCATGCAACCGCGCGGCCAGAGTGGCTTTAACCTCTTGTTTTCGTGATCCGGTTACCTTATGGCCTCCGCTGGTGCCCTTCGGACTGGCTTTGCTCGGTCATTAAAAGGGCGCCCATCAATGAAAATCCGCATGAAATAAGGGGTTCGTCATTATGCGGCATATTATTGCACATTCGGTTTTTGCGGTTTTTGCGGTTCTTGGTCTTTGCCTGATTCTCCCGACGTCGATCGGCGCACGGGCGGCTGCGGTGCATGACGGCAACTGGAGCGTATTGATCGTTACCGAGCAGGGCGGCTGCGACCGCGGCTACCGCTACAACGTCAACATCAACAACGGCCACGTCAGTTACCAAGGTGATGCGTCCGTGGATCTCAGCGGTACGGTGGCGCCGAGCGGTCTCGTCAAGGTCAACATCAAGCTTGGCGACAGCGGAGCCAATGGCACCGGCCAATTGTCGGCGCGTTCGGGAGCCGGCACCTGGCGCGGCATTGGTTCGAGCGGCAGCTGCGCCGGCCACTGGGAAGCCGAACGCCGCTGAAAAAGAAAGCGCCGCCCACAATCAGCGAGCGGCGCGTTTTGATCGGACAATGAATTTTTTGCGGCGTCAGCGCGGCGCCAGCAGCATGACCATCTGGCGGCCTTCGAAGCGCGGCTCCGACTCGACCTTCGAGATCTTCTCGGTGTCGTCTTTCACGCGCTGGAGCAATTTGTAACCGAGCTCCTGGTGCGCCATTTCGCGGCCGCGGAAGCGCAAGGTGATCTTGACCTTGTCACCCTCTTCGAAGAAGCGCTGCATCGAGCGCATCTTTACCTGATAGTCGTGATCATCGATCATCGGCCGGAGCTTGATCTCCTTGATCTCGACCACTTTTTGTTTCTTGCGGGCTTCCGCTGCCTTCTTCTGCGCCTGGAATTTGTATTTGCCGTAATCCAGGATCTTGCAGACAGGCGGCGCCGAGTTGGGGGCGATTTCGACCAGGTCGAGCCCTGCGGCCTGCGCCATCTCGAGCGCGGTTTGGATTGGTGTGGGGCCATGGTTGTGGCCACTGGCATCGATTAATTGGACCTCGCGAACGCGGATATCCTCGTTAATGCGCGGGCCGTCCTTCTGAACGGGCAGCGCGGACTTCATCGGACGACGAATGGCTAGTGTCTCCTCATGCTGTTGCAACGATCCCTTGGCGCGATCCGGGTGCGCCTCGGGAATAGCGAAAGATTGGTAGAAACGGTGCAGAAGTCAACGCAGTTCCGTCAATATTGTCGCTAGTTGGATCGGAATCCGCGGTCAAAGTGTTCAAATCGCTCTTATTTTGCCCTGCTTTAGCTTTGTGCGCCCGAAGCCGTCCGATTTCTGCGCTCGGCCAGGCCGGCAATCTCGCCGTAAAGTCGCAGGGTCTGCTCCGCAATAATCTCGTCGTTGAAATGGCCTAGCACCCAGTCCCGCCCGCGCCGGCCGATCGTGGCGCGGTTCTGTTCCGGCATTGAAAAAAGCCGCAGCAAAGCTGCCGCCAGTGCCGCATCGTCGCCAGTTGCGCAGCGGAATCCCGCGATCCGGCTTTCGGGTACCGCCGGCGCTGTCAGCACGACGTCGGCCCCTGCACCGAGGTCCGACACGATGACCGGCCTTGCCATGGCCTGCGCCTCGAGGATTGCGCGCTGAACGCCCTCCGGCTGTATGGCTGCAGACACCACGACTGAAGCGGCCGCGTAGGCCGCCGGCATGTCGGACACCGGCGCGGCCATGCGGATCACGTCCATCGTGCCGGTTGTCAACACCAGGTCCCACAATTCGCCTGTGTAGCGCGTGCGGCCGCGGTCCTCGCCGACGAAGACACATAAGAAGTCTTTCAGTCCCATGTCCTTGAGCCGCCGGACCGCTTTGACCACAACGTGATGGCCCTTGCGTCGAAGAATTCGTCCGGTGATCAGAATGACCTTTGTGTCGCGTTTGACGCCCCACGCTGTACGCATCGCCTCGATACGTTCGCGCGTGACACCCTCAGGATTGAAGCGATCGAGATCAACACCGCATGGCACAACCGCGATCTTGTTCCAGGGTGTTCCGTAGCGGTCATTGATCAGCTGAGCGATCTGCTCACTTGATGCGATCACGCGATCTCCGCGCGCCATGATGCTGTTGTACAAGCGTTTCAATAAGTTCTGCTCGCGGAAACCCTTGTACCAGCTGGTGACAAATGGGATGCCGCGCACGCGAGCGGCAATAAAAGCGCTCCATGCTCCGGCGCGGCCCAAGGCGTGAATTGCATTGCAGCGGCGGTCGCGTGCGAGTCGGTTGAGAGCGACCGCATTGCGCAACATCACGATCGGGTTGTTGCTCGATACATTGAGCGGGACGAATTCACCGCCGGCAGCGGTAACGTCGGCGACGAGACGTCCGGCGCGCGACACAACGGTCACGCGGTGGCCGGCTGCGGAAAGAATGCGTACCAGCTCGACCGCGCCGGCATCTGCAGCCCCGACATCGAGTGTCGGTACCACGATCAACACAGCCATCGATGCACGCGCGTCATGCACGCGCGCTTGTCCGTCCAGATGAATGTCCGGCTCCCCTGCGGGTGCGGGCAAACTTGACATGACTTTAAGACCTCGAAATAGCGGCGCTTTTCACGGGCATTTCACCTGTCACGCACCAGCAAAGAGGTATAGACGCCACGAATGGCGGCGGCAACGCTTTCCGCCGAGAATGCAAATTCGGCAAACTGCCGTGCGCGCGCGCCCAGCGCTTCATATGATGTTGCATCACGCGTGAGCGCGTTCGTGATGGCGCGGGCGATGTCCACAATGTTGCCCGGTGCGACGAGCCAACCGGTACGCAATTCGTCGCGCATACGTGGCGGAGCGAGTACGTATTCTGGAAGAACCCCTATCATTGTCGTCACCACAGGCCGGCCGCTTGCCTGCGCCTCGGCAACGATACGGCCCGACAAAGGCGGTTCGATCGCAGGGACGGCCACGACGTCGGCTACGGCAAAGGCAGCCGGCATGTCCGGGCATTGGCCGATGAACCGGCAAAGCGTGTCGATGCCATGCATGCGTGTTTGGCGGCGCAGTGCGCGCACATAGCGCGGTTCGCTTCGATCATCGCCGGCAAACACGAAAATAATATTGCCTTCGCTGCCATTGGCCAAAAGACGGGCGGCATCGATCATGTCGAGTTGTCCGTTCCAAGGAGCGAGGCGACCGGGCACCAGTACGACGCGGGAATCTGGCAACACGCCCCAGGCGCGGCGCAGTGAATTGATGCGATCCGCGCTGACTGAAGCTGGCCCAAAAGCAGTGGCATCGATGGCGCGCGGGATAACGGTGATGCGTTCGGCAGGGAGTTTGTAGCGCTCGATCATGGCGCGTGAGACGTAGCTTGACGGCGCGATGATGCGGTCGCCGCGCGCAAGCGAACGCCGAAACCAGTCACCGGCCCACGAGCGCGCCGGTACCCGGTCGGGAAATGAAGTTACAAGAAAAACGGGCATGCGACCGATAGCAGTGCACGCACTCCATGCGCCGCCGGCAGATTGCGCATGCACGATATCGATGCGCTCGTCAGCGATCAGGTTTGCCAGGCGATGCGCGTTTTGGAAAATCCGCGCCGGATTGATTGTATTGTGTGTCATTGGCAGCCACTCGCCACCGAAGGCGCATAGTCTTCCGACCAGCGCGCCTTCCTCGCCAGCAACAATCGCGCGGGCACCCGCTTGCAGCAGGATGAGGGCAATATCGACCGCAACGTTTCCGGCCAGATCGTCGTGCAAGGCAGGCACAAGCTGGAGGATGGTTGCGCCGGCGAGCGAGCGCGGGCTTCCGGCACTAGCCCGTATCATGACCGCATGGCCCTTGCATTTCGGGTCGCGTTGCGGCGAGAAGTAACCGCATCCACCGGATTGTCGGCCCGACCACTCATGAGCGAAGCTCGCCTGACCACCATCACAATAGGTTCGTCTCCGGCGGAGCGGACAATCGCCGTACGCGTGCGCGAGAGCAAGAGCCCAAGCTCGGGACCAGGTCTGTTCTGGCTTGGGGGCTTCAAGTCCGACATGAAAGGAACGAAAGCCGAGGCGCTCGACCGGTGGGCCGAAAGCGCCGCACGTGCCTGCGTGCGGTTCGATTACTCCGGCCACGGTGAATTGGGGGGTGACTTCGAGGCCGGCACCATCGGGCGGTGGCTGGAGGAAAGTCTTGGCGTTTACACGCGTTTTGCCAAAGGCCCGCAGATTGTCATCGGTTCATCGATGGGCGGCTGGCTGGCGCTGCTGCTGGCGCGTGCATTGTCCGGCCGCAAGGATACACCGCCGATTGCAGGCATGGTGCTGATCGCGCCGGCGGTCGACTTCACTGAAGAGCTGATGTGGAAGGGGTTTCCGGATGCGACCAAGCGAGAGATCGAGCTAACGGGGGCGTGGCTGAGGCCATCTGCCTATGGCGAGGAGCCATATCCAATCACGCGCGGTTTGATCGAGGATGGTCGCAAGCATCTGTTGCTGGGGGGCCTGATCGAAACCCGCTGCCCCGTGCATATTTTGCAGGGTGTGCAGGATCCGGACGTACCGTGGCGGCATGCCGTCGAGCTGGTGTCGCGTTTTTCCCGTGACGACGTTGTGTTGACACTTATTAAGGATGGCGATCATCGGCTGTCACGGCCGGAAGACATCGAGCGGCTGATTACGGCGGTGAAGGAATTCTGATTTGCCCGTCGTCACCGGGCTAGTCCCGGTGACCCCGCTTAGGGACGCACCGTGCCCACCTAAGCGGGATGGCCGGGTCAAGCCCGGCCATGACAGCTTGAGAGCGCCTCGTTCCACTCCTCTTTCACTGACATATCGTCTTCGGGTTGCTTCTTTGCCAACGCTGCAAATTGCCGCGGCGGCAAAAGTTTAGAGAGCGCCCACACGGCTGCGCCGCGCACCAGGGGCGACGCATCGTCGAGCAGGCGCTCCGCTTCAACGGCAAGATTGGCGTCGCCCGAGTTGCCGATCGCAATCAGGACGTTGCGTATAAAACGATCGCGTCCGGTACGCTTGATCGAGGTTTTGGAAAAGAGCGTGCGGAATTGCGCATCATCTAGTCGGGCCAAATCGGCAAGGCGCGGTGCCCGCAATGCGTCGCGCGCGCTCAATTTGGCCTCGCGGCCCTGGCTTGCGAACTTGTTCCACGGACATACGGCAAGGCAATCATCGCAACCATAGATACGGTTGCCGATCGCCGCGCGCAGTTCGCGTGGAATCGGACCTTTGTGCTCGATGGTGAGATATGAAATGCAGCGTCTTGCGTCTAATCGATAGGGCGCGGGAAAAGCGGCGGTGGGGCAAATGTCGAGGCAGGCGCGGCAACTGCCGCAGCTGTCAGGCTCCGTTTGATCTTCCGGCAAATCGAGCGTGGTGAAGATCGCGCCGAGAAAAAGCCAGGAGCCGTACTGGCGGGACACCAGATTTGTGTGCTTGCCCTGCCAGCCGAGCCCGGCACTTGCTGCGAGCGGTTTTTCCATCACCGCCGCCGTGTCAACGAATACCTTTACATCACCGCCGGCATTTGCCGTGAGCCAGCGCGCCAGCGACCTGAGCCGTGATTTGATCAGTTCGTGGTAATCGTCGCCTTTGGCGTAGACCGAGATGGCTGCGCGGTCGCGCGCTTTTAAAATTGCCAATGGGTCCGTGTCAGGCCCGTAATTCATTCCGAGCATGATGATCGAGCGTACATCCGGCCACAGCGCCAACGGGGAGACGCGCCGCTCGGCAGTGGTTGCCAACCAGGCCATGTCGCCATGCGCACCCTCGGCGAGAAAATTGTCGAGCCGGGCTTTCAATTCCGGCACGGCGTCGGGCCTGGCAACGCCAACTGCGTCAAATCCACGTGCGCGCGCTTGTTCTGCAAATTCCGTCTTGATTGCCGTTGGCTCGCTCAGAAGTCGAGATCGGCGTAGCTTTTCGAAGGCGGCAGGCCGGCCATCGTGTCGGCGAGAATCGTCCGGAACGACGGACGCGACTTCACCCGGGCGTACCAGTTCTTTGCCACTTCGTCTTCGTTCCACGGCACTTCGCCCAAATAGTCGGCCGCCGACAGATGCGCAGCGGCGGCAAGATCGGCCAAGCTTAGTCGATCGCCGGCAAGCCAATCGCGCGTGCGCACCAGCCAGCCGATATAGGCGACATGATAGCGGATATTGTGGCGGGCGGCTCGCAGGGCCTCGGTATCCGGCGGCCCGCCGCCCTGATCCTGCGTCATATGGCGTTTAAAGACCCGCTCGGTCACCAATGGCCGGCTGACTTCCGTGTAGAATTTGTCATTGAACCAATTCGCCAACCTGCGCACCTCAACCCGGTGGCCCGGCCGCTGCGGTAGCAGCCGATCACCGCCGCTTTCGACCGTGTGCGTTTCCTCGATATATTCGGCGACAATTGTGGCTCCCGGAATTGGTGGTTCGCCCTCGGTCACCAGCACCGGCAATTCTCCCGCCGGATTGAGCAGCAGGAACTCCTGCCTTCGTTCCCAAAACCGCTCTTCCACGAGGCGCACACCGATGCCGTACTCTCCGAGAATCAGCCGCACGTAGCGCGAATGCGGGCACAGCGGGTGGTGAAACAATGTCAGCATGGCAACTCAGAATGGCACGGCGATGCCGCTCTCGGTGGGAATCAACTTCCGCACTATAGAAATCTGCGGCGATGGGGCAAATCGCTACGAAATTTCGCCTTTTTTCGTTGCCTCTCGCGTGCCTTTGCGCCAAAAGCGCTCGCCCGCATCGTTCCTGGCCGCAAGCGCCACAATTCCTCCGGAGCAATTTATGGATTTGGCACACCTCGACCTCATCAAGGCGGCGGCTCTTGGAATTGTCGAGGGGCTGACTGAATATCTTCCGGTCTCATCGACCGGGCACTTGCTGCTGATGGAGCATCTGTTTGGCTGGGGCGATGATGCTTTCGGTAAATCATTTGCTGTTCTGATTCAGCTTGGCGCTATTCTGGCTTTGCTGAGCATCTACTTCGGCAGGCTCTGGGCGCTTGCCAGAGAAATGTTCACACAATGGGCGGCGGCGCGTTTCGTCATCGGCATCTTGCTTGCCTTTCTCCCGGCGGCGGTCGTCGGCGCGCTCGCTTATCACATCATCAAGACGTATCTGTTCGATGTTCGCATCGTGTGTGTGTCGCTCATCGTCGGCGGGTTCGTCCTGTTGTGGGTCGACCGCTTGAATTTGCAGGCGCGTTATCACGAGGCAAACGCGTTCTCTTTGCCGATGTATTTTGGCATTGGCATCATTCAATGCATTTCAATGATACCGGGCGTGTCGCGCGCGGGTGCGACAATCGTGGGCGCCATGCTGTTCGGTGCCGATCGTCGCTCGGCGGCGGAATTCTCATTCTGGCTGGCCATGCCGACGATGGTCGGCGCCTTCGCCTACGAAGTCTACAAAAGCCGCGGGGAGCTCGCCCTTGGCGGCAATTTGACGGTGACCGCGGTCGGCTTCGTCTTCTCGTTCATCTTCGGATGGATCGTCGTGAAGACGTTCCTGCGCTACGTGCAACGCCACAGCTTCGCGCTTTTTGCATGGTGGCGCATCCTGGTGGGCGGCGCCGGGCTTTTCGCACTGTATGTTCTTTAAAGTTTTACGCGGTCCGGCTGCGGAACTGACCTGTCTTGCGGAAGCGCCAGAGATAAGACGGCACAATGGCCTCGATTGGCTCGGGCTCGATACCGAGTCCTTGCAGGGTTCGCTTTTCCGCCGTCGCTGATTCCGAAACGATATTGTCGGCACGCAACAGCTCGACCTGATCGGGAGTCAGCAGCGGCTTCGGCAGGTACTGCAAAAACATCGCCTGCATTCTGGCAACGAAGAATGGAATTGGGATCAGAAGCCGCTTGCGCTCGATCGTCGCCAGCACAAATTGCATGAGTTCCTTGAACGTCCGCACGTCCGGCCCGCCCAGTTCGTAGATGGTGCCCGGCCGGACGTTGCCGTCCACTGCGTCCGCAATCGCAGTCGCGACGTCTCCGACAAAGACTGGCTGAAAGCGCGTAAGACCGCCACCGATGAGCGGCAAGGCCGGCGACAGGCGTGCAAGTGCGGCAAAGCGGTTGAAGAAGTCGTCTTCCGGTCCGAACATGATCGAAGGCCGCATGATGGCCGCTGACGGCTGCGCGGCCAACACGAGCTGTTCGGCTTTGGCCTTGGAACGCGCGTATGCGCTGGCCGAATTCTCGTCCGCACCGATCGCTGAAACATGCACCATGTGCGCGCCATGCGCGTGGGCTGCCAGGGCAATCTGCTCGGCGCCGTACGCGTGCACCGAATCGAAACGTTGGCGACCGCGCTCGAACAGGACGCCGACGAGATTGACAATTACCTGAGCGTCGCGCGCCGCCGCTTCCACCGAAGGTGCGTTGCGGAGGTTGGCCTGCACCGCGTGGATTTGACCGACGCGACCGAGCGGTTGCAGGTAGCCGGCGAGCTCGGGGCGGCGCACCGCCACCCGGATACGGTAATGACGCTTGGCCAAAGCGCGAACCACGTGCCGGCCAAGGAAACCCGAACCGCCATAAACGGTGACGAGGGTGTCGTAAGGGCTGCGTGCGGTCATGCCGCTCTCGATCTTGTGCGGGCAGGGATGCCTTGAGGTTCGGCAAATACAGGATCGGCCATGGGCTGTACAGGCCCCCATGCCCCTTCATTGACAAGCCGGAAACGGCTCCGTATCTGGTCCCGACAAGCCCAGGTGGCGGAATTGGTAGACGCACTAGTTTCAGGTACTAGCGGTGAAAGCCGTGGAGGTTCGAGTCCTCTCCTGGGCACCAACGTTCCGAGAACCTGAATGACCATTCGTCTGCACCGCGGCGACCTCCCCGACCTCAACGCCTACAAGGGCGCGGTGGCGATTGACACCGAAGCCATGGGTCTTGATCCCAACCGCGACCGGCTCTGTGTCGTGCAGCTGTCGCCCGGCGACGGTTCGGCGGACGTCGTGCAAATTGGCGCCGGCCAGCACAAGGCGCCGAAAATCGAACGGATGCTGGCGGACAAATCGATCCTCAAGATCTTCCATTTCGCCCGCTTCGACATGGGCATCCTGGCGAAGACATTTGGTGTAATGCCGGCGCCCGTCTACTGCACAAAGATCGCCTCCCGACTCGCGCGCACATATACCGACAAGCATGGCCTCAAGGATCTGGCACGTGAGGTCCTCGGCGTTGATCTGTCAAAACAGCAGCAGTTGTCCGACTGGGGCGCCAACGAACTCACCGACGCGCAGGTGTCTTACGCGGCGACGGATGTCCTACATTTGCATGCGCTGAAGGAAAAGCTCGACGTCATGCTCGCGCGCGAAGGTCGCGCTGATCTGGCGGCCGCCTGCTTCCATTTTTTGCCGGATCGCGTGCGCCTCGACCTCGCCGGTTGGGCGGCCGAGGATATTTTTTCTCATTCGTCGTAAGCTGTTGTATTCTGGCGGCTATTGGTTAACGACCGGGCGTTTGTTGCCGCGTCGAGGCCATATTCGAGCCGCATGTTGCGTCGTGGGGGCGTGAGATGATTTCCGGGATCTTCCAAGGGTGAAGACGGATGCCAGGCTTGGCATGAACCGTGTGATTACAGCCAGAACCGACCAGGACGCTGCGCACGCCTATTGGACGACGGGCCGCGGCGACTCTGAGCGCGCGTTCAAGGCCGCGCGCCGGCACAGCCGTGTGGTTCGTATGTTGCGCATCGCCGTTCCCGCGAGTGTTGGCCTCCTTGTCGTCATCGTCGTGCTGGTCACGTATCTCAACCCGTTGCGCATGCTCGCCAGGCTGCCGATCAACGTCGACAATCTGGTGGTGTCTGGCACCAAGGTCACCATGGAACAGCCGCATCTCTCCGGCTTCACGAGCGATGCGCGCGCATATGAATTGACGGCCGACACTGCGGCGCAAGACATGACAAAGCCGGACATGGTCGAGTTGCGCAATATACGCGCCAAAGTGGAAATGCAGGACAAGAGCATGATGGAGTTGACCGCAATCAACGGTTTCTATGACTCCAAAGGTGAAACACTGAGGCTCGATCGAGACATCAGAATCAATACGTCCGGTTACCGCGCCCGTCTGAGTGAAGCGATGATCGATATCCGCAAAGGCAATGTCGTGTCCGAACATCCGGTCGAAGTGAAGATGTTGCAAGGCACGCTCAATGCCAATCGGCTTGATATTGTCGATTCAGGCGAGGTCGTCCGCTTCCACGACGGAGTCGTCATGGACATGATGCTCAACCAGCCGGCACCAAAAACAAATCCGGGAGCGCAATAATTCAGATGCGCCAAACGAGTTTGATTTTGCTCATCGCCGGGATGTTGGGCCTGTCTGGTGCAAGCGCGGATGCGCAAACCGCGCCACAGGGCCCGCCGAATGCGCTGCAAGGATTTTCGCAAAATCGCGACCAACCGGTTCATATCGAGGCGGCTACGCTGGAAGTACGCGACAAGCAGAAGCAGGCAACTTTCAGCGGTGACGTGCGCGTCAAGCAGGGCGATACGGGGTTGCGCTGCAAATCGCTGGTGGTGTTCTACGAACAGGACGGTGAAGCGGCCGATCAGAGCAAAACACTGCAAGCCGCAACTCCCGGTCCGGGTGGTGAACAACGGATCAAGCGGCTTGAAGCCCATGGCGGCGTTGTCGTGACGCAAAAAGAGCAAACCGCCACTGGCGATCTCGGTGTTTTCGACATGAAGGCAAATACCGTGACTCTCACTGGAAATCCGGTGGTGATGACGCAAGGCCAGAACGTGCTGCGTGGCGAAAAACTGGTGGTCGATCTGACCAGCGGAGTCTCGCGCGTGGAATCGAACAAAGGCGGCCAAGGCCGCGTTCAGGGCCTTTTCCAGCCGGGTAGTAGCGGACTTGAGAAGCCGGGGAACAACGGGGTCCAGGGTCCGCGGCCTGTGCCAGTGCGGCCGTTCAATTGATTTGCAATACGCCCGCCACGGACGTCGCCACCCGCGTGCACGGGAATCAGATAGTGTTATGCGCCGCACATTGGCGGATTTGCGGGCAGGCGGATTTATGCGCTGCGAGGTAAGCCGGTGAATATTCTCTCGCTGTTTTGGCGCCGCCAACCGGCCCGGAGCAGGCGCGTTTTATCGCCGGAGGCCCGCGCACAACAGGCGGCCGCGGTCAACGCGCAACCAACACAACAAGTGCACGGCACGGCGCCGAGCCAGATGCCCGCTCGTCCGCGCCGGGATGGCGACGGACGGCAGGCTCAACGACATGCCTACCTGGCGGTACACGGCGTTGAAAAAAGCTTCGGCGGCCGCATGGTGGTGAAGGGTGTCACGCTATACGTACGCCGCGGCGAGGCAGTAGGTTTGCTCGGTCCAAACGGTGCCGGCAAGACAACGGTGTTCTACATGATCACCGGCCTGATCAATGCCGACCGCGGTCGCATCGAACTCGATGGTTATGACGTAACCGCGCTGCCGATGTACCAACGCGCACGGCTCGGTATCGGTTATCTGCCGCAGGAAGCGTCGATTTTTCGTGGACTGAGCGTCGAGGACAACATCCGGTCGGTTCTCGAAGTGGTAGAGCCCGATCGTCGCCGGCGTGAAGCAGACCTCAATGCACTCCTCGAAGAATTCAATATTGCCCGACTGCGCAAGACACCGAGCATCGCGTTATCGGGTGGCGAGCGGCGTCGTGTTGAAATTGCTCGCGCGCTGGCAACGCGGCCGAGCTATATGCTGCTCGACGAGCCATTCGCCGGCATCGATCCGATTGCTGTTGGCGACATCCAGGCGCTCGTTCGGCACCTGACGAACCGCGGCATCGGGGTCCTGATCACCGACCACAATGTGCGCGAGACCCTGGGCCTCACAGACCGCGCGTACATCATTTACTCCGGTGAAGTGCTCATGGAAGGCCGGGCCGACGATATCGTGAACAACCCGGATGTGCGCCGCCTGTACCTGGGCGAAGAATTCCGCCTATAGGCGCACCGGTTAAGGATTAATCCGCCCAACATTTGTGCAGCTTGATGCGGCGATATTGCATATCGCGGCCGCCGACGGACTGCTATAAACAAGCAAGAATCGGACCAATTCCGCCGGGAATTTTATGGCGCTGTCACAAAGACTGGAGTTCCGCCAGACCCAAGCGCTGGTGATGACGCCGCAGCTGATGCAGGCCATCAAGCTGCTGCAGCTCTCCAGTCTTGATTTGGCCGCCTACGTGGAAGGCGAACTGGAGCGCAACCCGCTGCTCGACCGTGCCGGCGAGGATGAGGCGCCCGCTGCGGGTGCCGAGCCCGAAGCTCCGGCGATCGAGCGTGATGAGGATACCGCTACCACGCCGGATTGGATCGGTGACGACCTTGAGACTAGCCGCAGCTCCATGGAGCAGGGGCTTGGGACCGAGCTCGAAAACGTATTTCCCGACGATGGCGGTGAAAAAACGGCGCCAACCGAGATGCCGCCGCCGGCTTATTCGGAGTGGTCCGGCGTAGGCTCTGGTGGACAGGACAACGATCACAACCTGGAAGCTTATGCCTCGGCGCAGGTCACTCTTGCTGACCATCTTGCCGAGCAGTTGTCGTTGGCGATCTCCAGTCCGGCCGGCCGCATGATTGGCCAATACTTGATTGATATGGTCGACGAGGCTGGTTACCTCACCGGCGATCTTGACGCGGTTGCCGAAAAGCTTGGCGCGCAACGTAGTGATGTCGAGTTGGTGCTCGCGGTTCTGCAGACATTCGAGCCGCTCGGCGTGTGCGCGCGTAATCTAACCGAATGCCTCACCATTCAGCTCAAGGAACGCAACCGTTTCGATCCGGCGATGCAAGCCTTGGTCGGTCATCTCGATCTCTTGGCCAAGCGCGACCTTGGCGCGCTGCGCCGTCTGTGCGGCGTCAGCGATGAAGATCTGGCTGACATGATTGCTGAGATACGCAACCTCAATCCAAAGCCAGGCCTCGCATTCGGCTCCACCGTCGTGCAGCCGATCGTGCCCGATGTTTATGTACGGGCGGCACCGGATGGTACCTGGCAGGTCGAGCTCAATTCCGACACGTTGCCAAAAGTGCTCATCAACCAGCGCTATTACACGCAAGTGTCGAAGAGCACGCACAACGATAAGGAAAAGGCCTACATCGCCGACTGTCTGCAAACCGCAACCTGGCTGGTGCGCGCGCTCGATCAACGCGCAAAGACCATTCTAAAAGTATCGAGTGAAATCGTGCGACAGCAGGATGGCTTCTTCACCAAGGGCGTGCAGCATCTCCGTCCGCTCAATCTCAAGACTGTTGCTGACGCGATCGGCATGCATGAGTCGACCGTCTCGCGTGTCACCGCCAACAAATACATGGCGACCAGTCGCGGTATCTTCGAGCTCAAATATTTCTTTACGTCCTCGATCGCGGCGGCTGACGGCGGGGAAGCGCACTCCGCCGAAGCGGTCCGGCACCGCATTCGTCAATTGATCGACGACGAGAGCGCCGAGGATGTTTTGTCTGACGATACGATTGTGGAAAAACTGCGTGGTGCGGGGATCGACATTGCACGACGGACGGTCGCCAAGTACCGCGAGGCGATGCGGATCCCGTCCTCGGTGCAACGGCGTCGCGAGAAACAGGCCGCGAGTGCTTAAATGCACCTATCCTGACGCATTGACGCCGGGAACATTTCTGAGCTGAAATCTTTAGAGCCGGGCGAACTCAAGGGCGCTGCCGTACGCGCCAAGGAGACGGTAGGGAGGCGATCGTATGCCTTTACGCGTTTCGGGACGAAATATCAGTGTCGGCTCCGCGCTACAGCGAAAAATTACTGACCGGGTCGAAGAGGCCGCCTCCAAATATTTCAGAGGCGGCTATTCTGGTCATGCAACGGTTGGCAAAGACGGCTTCGGTTTCCGTACCGAATGCATTTTGCATCTTGATTCGGGCACATTGCTCGAAGCCGAAGGAATGGCCGCGGATGCGTATGATAGTGCGGAGCAGGCCGCGATCCGTATTGAAAAGCGGTTGCGCCGATACAAACGCCGCCGCAAGGACCATCAGGCCCGCCGCGGCGCTAAATAGGGCGAAAATGCTCGAAAAATCGCCAGTTATAGGCGGAGTTGGGCCATTGACGGCGGGACGGGTCGCTCTTATGGTCCGCCGCCTTCAACACCCCCATTGCAACTTCGGCGCTGTCATCCCCGATCATTGACCATGTCCATGACGCTTACCGATCTCGTCGCGCCGAATGCTGTCATTCCGGCTCTCAAAGTTAACAGCAAGAAGCAGGCGATCCAGGACCTTGCGACACGTGCGGCCGAGCTCACCGGCCAAAACGAAAAGGCAATCCTGGAGATCCTTCTTCAGCGTGAGAAACTCGGCTCGACGGCGGTCGGCAACGGCGTGGCGATCCCGCATGGCAAGCTGCCCAAGTTGGGCAGGCTGTTCGGGCTGTTTGCGCGGCTGCCCAAACCCATCGACTTCGAGGCGCTCGACAATCAGCCCGTCGATCTGGTTTTTCTGTTACTGGCACCGGAAACCGCAGGCGCTGATCATCTCAAGGCGCTAGCGCGCGTCGCGCGGCAGCTACGCGATCCGGAGATCGCGCGCCGCCTGCGCGAATCGAGCGATGCAGACGCGCTCTACGCCGTGCTGGCAATGCCGCCGGCAAGTACTGCTGCCTAATTTTCAGGAAGCGTTGAGCGATCAGTGAACGCTGACTGCCTCGAGCTCCTGGCTCCATGCATTCGCGACCGCTGCCTCACGCGTATCGGTCAGCATGATCGGTGTGCCGTCGGCTGCGTGCAGCGCGAACAGCTTGATGCCGGGCTCGATTTTCGGCGCCTGCGGGAACAGGTTGGCGACGTCTTCTGAGCGGATCGTCTTCACATAAGCCAGACGACCATCACCCAGCTGCGCCAGCGCCTCCTGAGTGATCACAGGGTGAGTCGTGTTCGGTTCAGTCTGTTTGTCGTTGGTCATGGCCCTCAACTCCTTTCTGAGTAAACGCTTGACGTGGTCGAGTCCTGCTTCACGAATCCGTCATTCCTGCTCGTTAATCGAGATCGTTTTCACGATCCGTTCCGGTTGTGGCCGGACGAGATCGATCGACAACAAGCCATTCTTGAGGTCCGCGCCCATGACCTCCATGCCATCGGCCAGCACGAAGGTGCGCTGGAACTGGCGCGCGGCAATGCCGCGGTGGAGGTATTGGCGGGTCTTATCGTCCTGCTGTCGCCCGCGGATTACCAATTGGCTTTCCTCGATGCAGACGTCGAGCTGATCACGGGTGAAACCGGCGACGGCAAGCGTGATACGCAACCGCTCCGGATTTTGCCCATCGCGCGGCAGCCGCTCGATATTGTAGGGCGGGTAGCCATCGGCCCCCTTGGCAACGCGGTCGAGCACGCGCTCGATCTCATCGAAACCCAAGAGGAACGGGCTGGATAGGGACGGTACTCGCGACATTGGTCTCAAAGCCCTCGCTTGAAGCGACTTTGACGGGGCCCCTTTCAGGCACCCCAACCGGGCGGCAACCGCCGTCCGATCGTCCCTAATATGGGCAGGGCAGGTTAAAGGTTCAAGAACAAGGAGAAATTGCCCAAGCGGCCGTTATAGTCGGCATTCGGCGGGGTTTTTCATGAAAATCGGGACCACAATGCCATCCCTGACTGTACGTGCTGTTCGCGGCACGCCAGTCGAAGTTCCATTGAATTTCGTGCTCGGGACCAGCGCCACGGCAATTCGCCGGGCGCCGTTGCTCCTGATCGACCTCGAAACGGAGGAGGGGATTTCCGGCCGCGCCTATGTGTTCTGCTATCTGCGCGCAGCGGCCCCGGCGATCTTGAGCCTGCTCGGCGAGGTCGAGCGAATAGTGCAGGGCGATGCGGTCGCGCCGGCCGAACTCTGGGCGAAGTTGACGCGCCGCTTCACCCTGATCGGTGTCCAGGGGATCGTGCGCATGGCGATGTCAGGTTTCGATACCGCTTGCTGGGACGCGCTTGCGATTGGCGCCGGTATGCCGCTCGCCACTTTTCTCGGCGCAGAGCTGCGTCCAATTCCCGCCTACAACAGTTGTGGTCTCGGTTTGACGGACGATCTTGGTGCGCTGGCGGATGAAGCGGAAAAGCTGCTTGCGGTCGGTTTCCGGTCGGTGAAGTTGCGGCTCGGCTATCCGTCATTGCGCGAAGACATCGCGGCCGTGCATGCGGTGCGCCGGCGCATTGGCGATGAAGCGACGTTGATGGTCGACTACAATCAGGCTCTCGGTGTCGAGGAAGCGTTGGCGCGCGGTCGCGCGCTCGACGAGGAGAAAATTTATTGGCTGGAGGAGCCCATCCGCCATGATGACTATGTCGGCGCTGCAAGGCTGGCGCGTGAGCTCAATGTGCCAATTCAAATAGGGGAGAACTTCTCCTTACCGGCCGCTATGAATGTCGCGCTCGATCAAGGCGCTGCCGACTACGTGATGCCCGACCTTGAGCGGATCGGCGGTGTCACCGGTTGGCGTCAGGCCGCCGAGATTGCCGCGGGCCGGCGCGTTCAAATGTCGTCGCACCTTTTCCCGGAAGTGAGCGCGCATTTGCTTGCTGCCACGCCGACCTGCCATTTCCTGGAATATGTCGACTGGGCAAATGTCCTGGTCGAACAGCCGCTCAAAATTGCCGACGGCCACGCAATCATTCCGCAGCGTCCCGGCAACGGCATGGTGTGGGACAAAAGCGCGGTCGAACGTTTTCGAATGGTCTGATCTAGCGCAGCGGCAGCTTGAACAGCTTGATGGCGTTGCTGCGGCCGATCTTGGCCCGGTCAGTTTCGCTAATGTCGGCCTTGTCGAACCACTGCGCACCTTCGCCGACGTCCTCGAAGGGCCAATCGACTGAGAACATCACGCGATCTGCTCCCATCACTGACATGGCGTTAACGAGCGCGGGTGTGTCGAAGTTGCCCGACGTGGTGAGGTGAAAATGTTTTCGGAAGTAATGCGCTACGCCGTTCTTGGCGGGATATTTATGTGGCGCGTTCATCCATCCGTTGCGGTTGTCGATGCGCCAAAGATAGATGGGAATGCCTTCGCCGATATGGCCAAGCACAACCTTCAATCGCGGGCACTCATCGAACAAACCGCTGCCAATCAGCCGTAATGCGTGCACGGCCGTTTCGGCCGCAAAGGCCCAGTTCGGGCCCAGCAACCAGTTGTGGCCCTCATAGAATTTCGTCCAGCTTGGCAGCGGATTGCGCGGGTGCAGATAAAACGGAACATCAAGCGCCTCGACGGCACGCCAGAACGGGCGATATTGCGGGAGATCGTAGTAAGTGACGTTGTCGGGCGAGCCGATCTGCGAAAAACCGTTGACCAACGCTCCGACCATCCCGAGTTCTTTAATACAGCGCGTGAGTTCGATGATCGCGGCGTCGGGGTCCTGCATCGGCAATGCGGCGAAAGCAGCGAAACGGTTGGGTCGTTTGCGGACTTCACTAGCGAGCACGTCATTGGCTTGTCTGGCGACGGCGATTGCATTCTTGACGTCGTGGATCGCCTGGATCGCGGGCGCATTCAGCGACAGGATCATCATCTCGATCCCGTGCTTGTCCATTTCACCTAAGCGCGTGTCCTGAATGTCGAGCAGGCGGTGACCCAGGTCTTTCCAGACATGAGCGCCGAAGACCTGCGAGTCGCCTAACGTCGGCTCAATGGCGAAATGTTCCTCAAGCGCAATCTTGCCTTGCATGGTGTTTCCCCCGGGTGGCGACAATTTATTTTAGAGCCGCTTTTTTGAAAAAGCGCGGCCCGATGGCGATTTTAGATATTTTTCAAAATTGATGGCCTGCTTTTCATCGTTGAATGCGACATAGGTTTTCACGCGCCATGGTCGATACTTAGAAGTGTGCGGGACTTCCCCAGCATTATGTTTGGAGAGGCGCGTACGCAAATCGTCGGTGATCCCGACGTAAAAGTGCTCAGCGACTGTGCTCTGGAGAATATAAACGTATTTCATTTCCGGCCCGCCTTCGTTCCTGCGGAACTTCGGCGCGGCAGCCTTCGCTCGCTTCGCTACGTTAGGCAAGTCAGGCTTGCCGAGCCGTAGCTCGCGAAGCGAGCGAAGGCTGGTGGAGCCAGGCGGGATCGAACCGCCGACCTCCTGCATGCCATGCAGGCGCTCTCCCAGCTGAGCTATGGCCCCAATTCGCGATTTCGACGGCTGCCCTTGAGAGGCAGCGAGTTCAGGTTTCCTCTTCCTTCTCGATCAACTCGCCGATGATATCGGTTACGTCGGGCGCACCTTCTTCCTGCTCTTCGATGAAGGCGGCATCGTCCAGGCTCTCGTCACCAATCTCGACTTCTTCCTCCTCGCCCGCCGCAGCGGCTCCCTCGGCCGCCGGCTTCTTGCCCTGCTGTTCGGCCTCAGCGTCCTCGAGTGAAACAAATTCAGCGTCTGCGGTCTCCGGCTCGACGCTGACGGTTGGCACAACAGGCGCTGGTCGCGCTGCTGCCGGTTCTGGCCGCGCCCGCGACTGCGTTGGCACGACGATCGGCACAACTTTGCCGGTGTAGGGTGAAATTACTGGCGTCTTGTTGAGGTCGTAGAATTTACGACCAGTGTCTGGACAGACGCGCTTGGTACCAAGATCGGGTTTCGCCACAGTCGAGGTTCCTCGGGGGACGGGGTCGTTCAAATCGGTGTTTCACTTGGCTAGTTGCAAGGCCCCTGTCAATAGCGCAAGCGCGCCCGGCAAGGCCAAAAGCGCCGGCAAAAGCGGCGGGATGACGGCGCGCGCGGCTGCGTGGTAGGACGGCGCAGATTTTAAGGATACCACCCGGTGAACCCTGCCGAATTAACGCCTTTGACCGCCCGTCAGGGTGGCCCCGTCCAGGGCCGGGCTCGCGTTCCGGGCGACAAATCGATCTCCCACCGCGCCTTGATCCTGGGCGCGCTTACCGTCGGCGAAACGACCATCGGTGGCCTGCTGGAAGGCCAAGATGTTCTGCACACTGCCGATGCCATGCGGGCGCTCGGTGCGCGCGTTGAACGCGCCGGCGATGGTACCTGGCACGTTCATGGCGTCGGCGTCGGAGGCTTTACGCAACCCGGCGAGGTTCTCGATTTTGGCAACTCAGGCACTGGCTGCCGGCTGGCTATTGGCGCAGTCGCCGGCGCGCCGGTCACAGCCACCTTTAGTGGCGACGATTCCCTGCGCAGCCGTCCGATGCAGCGTGTGCTCGATCCTTTGTTGAAGATGGGCGCGCGCGTTCTGCAGGTCGCGGACGGAGGAAGGCTACCGCTCACGCTGCAAGGCGCAGCCGACCCGATCCCGATCGTCTATGAGCCGCCGGTGCCGTCGGCGCAGCTCAAATCGGCGGTGCTGCTTGCCGGTCTCGCTGCGCCAGGCGAGACAACGGTGATTGAAGCGGAAGCAACGCGCGATCATACGGAACGGCTGCTGAAACATTTCGGCGCGAAGATCACCAGCAAAGTTCATGGTGAGCACGGCCGCCGGATTGTCCTGCAGGGCCAGCCGGAGCTTGAGCCGGCGAATGTTCTGGTACCAGCCGATCCATCGTCTGCAGCCTTTCCTCTCGTGGCTGCGCTTATCGTGCCGGGCTCCGAACTCGTTCTCGAAGCCGTAATGACCAATCCGCTGCGCACGGGCCTTCTGACGACTTTGCGTGAAATGGGCGCCAATATCGAGGCGCTCGACAAGCGCGACGATGGCGGCGAGGAAGTCGCGGACCTGCGCATTCGCACGTCGACGCTCAAGGGCGTGGAGGTGCCGCCTGAGCGCGCTCCATCGATGATCGACGAATATCCAATTCTGGCGGTGGCTGCGTCCTTCGCCGAAGGGCTCACGCGGATGCGTGGCCTGAAGGAGTTGCGGGTGAAGGAATCCGACCGCCTCGCGGCGACCGTTGACATGCTGCGCGCCAATGGCGTTGTCGTCGAGATCGAAGGCGACGATCTGATCGTGCAGGGCAAGGGCCGGCCCGCCGGCAACGGCGAGGTGAAGACACACATGGACCATCGCATTGCTATGTCGGCGCTGGTCATGGGTCTCGCCACGGAAAATCCGGTGCGCATCGACGATAGCGCGTTCATCGCGACAAGCTTTCCAGGATTCGTCGAACTGATGCGCTCGATCGGTGCGGATCTGATATGATTATCGCCATTGACGGGCCGGCCGCGTCGGGCAAAGGCACGCTCGGCAAGCGGCTCGCTGCTCATTATGGATTGCGCCATCTCGACACCGGCCTGATTTACCGCGCTGTCGCCAAGGCGCTGATTGATGACGATCGAAATCCGAACGACGTCTTGCGAGCGGCAGCGGCGGCAAGAATGTTCAATCCATCGCGCTTCAAGGAAGCTGAACTCAAGGCGCACAACATTAGCGAGGTTGCCGCTATTGTGTCGGCAATTCCCGCGGTGCGGGCCGCAGTGTTCGATTTTCAACGCGACTTCGCGGCCAGGCCACCCGGCGCCGTACTCGATGGCCGGGATATAGGCACCGTCATTTGCCCCAATGCAGATGTTAAGATTTACGTGACCGCAACCCCCGAAGTGCGTGCCCGCCGGCGGGCTGCCGAGTACCGGGCGCAGGGCCGGGACATCGACGAGGCCGCGGTGCTGGCCGACATCCGGAATCGGGACGAACGCGACCAAAATCGCACAATTGCCCCTCTAAAACAGGCGCTGGATGCGCACTTGCTCGATACCACGCATTTGGATATAGACGCGGCAATCCGGGCCGCCATCGACATCGTCGAGGCTACCCGAGCGGGCCGAGGGCGTGGCTAACCACCCCTCGTGTTGGAGGACAAAGCCCCGCTCGAGCCTCTGCGTAAGGCGCCCCCCGACCGCTCAATCGTTCGACAAGCACGGTATTTGCGCCGGCCATCCGGATTTCCGGAGGTCGCCTTTGGTCTTGCGGGACCAACGGCCCGCACCTGTTGAACGCCATTCAAACCCGCCGGCGCCCGCTTACAGGAGACTCCATGGCCACCGCTACAGCACCCACGCGTGAAGACTTCGCCAAGCTGCTCGATGAAACCTTCGGCGGCGGAAACCTGCAGGAAGGTTCCGTCATCAAGGGCAAGGTCGTCGGCATCGAAAAGGAATTCGCCGTCATCGACGTCGGTCTCAAGACCGAAGGTCGTGTCGCCCTGCGTGAGTTCACGGGGCCGGGACGGCAAAATGATCTCAAGGTTGGCGATGATGTCGAGGTCTATCTCGAAAGGGTCGAGAACGCGCTCGGTGAAGCGGTGTTGTCGCGCGACAAGGCGCGCCGTGAGGAAAGCTGGGGCAAGCTGGAAAAAGCCTTCAATGCCCAGGAGAAGGTCCAGGGTGTCATCTTCAACCAGGTCAAGGGCGGCTTTACCGTCGATCTCGATGGTGCGGTGGCCTTCCTGCCACGCAGCCAGGTCGACATTCGCCCGATCCGCGATGTCACTCCGCTGATGAACGTAAATCAGCAATTCCAGATTCTGAAGATGGATCGCCGCCGCGGCAACATCGTCGTCTCCCGCCGCACCGTGCTGGAAGAGACGCGCGCCGAGCAGCGTCAGGAACTGGTGCAGAACCTTGAAGAAGGTCAGGTCATCGACGGTGTCGTGAAGAACATCACCGACTACGGCGCGTTCGTGGACCTCGGCGGCATCGATGGCTTGCTGCACGTCACCGATATCGCGTGGCGGCGCGTCAATCACCCGACCGAAGTGCTCAATATCGGCCAGCAGGTGAAGGTCAAAATCATCAAGATCAACCACGAGACCCACCGTATCTCGCTCGGTATGAAGCAGCTGCTCGACGATCCGTGGCAGGGCATCGAGGGCAAGTATCCGGTCGGCACGCGTTTCAAGGGCCGCGTCACCAACATCACCGACTACGGCGCGTTTGTGGAACTAGAGCCGGGCATCGAGGGCCTGATCCACGTGTCCGAAATGTCGTGGACCAAGAAGAATGTGCATCCGGGCAAGATCGTCTCGACCTCGCAAGAAGTCGAAGTGCAGATCCTTGAAGTTGATCCGGTCAAGCGCCGTATCTCGCTCGGCCTCAAACAGACCATGCGGAACCCGTGGGAAGTGTTTGTCGAGAAACATCCGCCCGGTTCCACCGTCGAAGGCGAAGTCAAGAACAAGACCGAGTTCGGCCTGTTCCTGGGCCTTGATGGCGACGTGGACGGCATGGTCCACCTGTCCGATCTCGACTGGAAGCGTCCCGGCGAGCAGGTGATCGAAGAATACAAGAAGGGCGACATGGTCAAGGCGCAGGTCCTTGATGTCGACGTCGAGAAGGAGCGCATTTCGCTCGGCGTCAAGCAGCTCGCAGGCGACCCGATGGAATCCGCCGGCGACCTCAAAAAGGGATCGGTGGTCACTTGCGAAGTCACCGAAGTGAAGGAAAGCGGCCTCGACGTCAAAATCGTCGGCACCGATCTGGTTGCCTTCATCAAGCGTGCCGATCTCGCACGCGAGCGTGGCGAGCAGCGTCCCGAGCGATTTGCGGTTGGCCAAAAGGTTGACGCACGCGTCACCCAGTTCGACCGCAAGACCCACAAGGTCGGTGTCTCGATCAAGGCGCTGGAAGTCGCCGAGGAGAAGGAAGCGATCGCCCAATACGGCACCGCCGATTCAGGCGCGTCGCTGGGCGATATTCTGGGCGCGGCACTCAAGCAACGGGCCGGCGACAAGCCTGAAGCCGAGACAGAAAAGGCCGAAGAATAAGCGGCTTTTTATGCATCTATTATGGGACCCCGGGGCCTTCCCCCGGGGTTTCTTTTTGACACGACCTTGCCAAACCATGGTGACAAACTTGGCGACTAAACCTGGCGACATGACCGCGCCAAGCCCCTTGCCGAGGGGTAGAATTCACCTACGATTCGATTGAAGGAGCACCCATGTCGCTCGATGCCGATGCCATCGTCGATCGCCGCCGAATGCGGCGTAAGCTCACCTTCTGGCGCGTCAGCGCGCTGGTGATCGCGCTGCTGGCGATCGTCGGTGCATCGTTGCTGTTCGTGCCGGGCAGCCGGCTGATGCCGCCGGGTGCCTATGTCGCCCGCATCAAGATCCAGGGCTTGATCCGCGGCAATCAGGATCGCGTCGAAGCGCTGGCGCGGCTGGGACGTTCGCGCGCGCGCGCGGTGATCGTACATATCGACAGCCCGGGCGGCACGACCGCCGGCTCCGAGCAGCTTTACGACTCGCTGCGGGAATTGCAGGGCAAGAAGCCGATGGTCGTTGTGGTCGACGGGCTGGCCGCATCCGGCGCTTATATCGCCGCACTATCGGCCGAGCACATCGTGGCGCAGGAGACTTCGCTGGTCGGCTCGATCGGCGTGCTGTTCCAGTACCCAAACTTCACCGACGTGCTCAAAACCATCGGGATCAAAGTCGAGGAGGTGAAATCGTCACCGTTGAAGGCAGCGCCCAACGGCTTCGAGCCGACCAGCCCGGAAGCGCGGGCGGCCATCGAGGCCATCGTGGTCGACTCCTACGCCTGGTTCAAAGGGCTGGTGAAGGATCGCCGCAAAATGGATGACGGACAGCTCGCAAAAGTGTCCGATGGCCGTGTCTTCACCGGCCGTCAGGCGGTCGGCCTCAAGCTGATTGACGGCCTCGGCAACGAGAAGACCGCGCTGGCCTGGCTGGAGAAGGAAAAACAGGTGCCGGCCAATACGCCGGTGCGCGATTATTCGTTGCAGCCGCGATTCAGCGAGTTTTCCTTCCTGCATGTGGCCGCATGGACCTTCGAGGCGGTGGGCTTGACAGCGATTGCGCACCGCATCGAGGAATGGGGTGCAGTGCAAGCGGTCGAGCGACTCAACCTTGACGGTCTCTTGGCGCTTTGGCACCCTCCATCGACCAATTGATTTCCAGTTGACCGGGCAGGGCGGCGTCAATGATCAAGTCAGAGCTTGTCCAACGTATTGCCTCGCAGAACCCTCATCTCTATCAGCGCGACGTCGAGAACATCGTCAACGCGATCTTGGGTGAGATCACGAGCGCGATGGCGAAGGGCGATCGTGTCGAACTGCGCGGCTTTGGCGCCTTCTCGGTCAAGCACCGGCCGGCCCGTACCGGCCGCAACCCGCGCACCGGCGCCCATGTTGCGGTCGACCAGAAGTCCGTGCCGTTCTTCAAAACCGGCAAGGAAATGCGCGAGCGCCTGAACAGGCCTGGCGCGGTCTAGGGCCCTGCTGCCTCCGAACATCGAGAGTGCTATGGTCATGGCCGAGTGAGGGCCGGCTATCGATTTTTTGCGAAGAGGCATCACCTGTGTTCCGCAAAATCGTCTCAGCGCTGATTGTCGTTCCGCTGGCGGTCGTCATCATCGTGTTCGCCGTGGCCAATCGACAGTCGGTGACCGTTTCGTTCGATCCGTTTTCTTCGAGCAGCCCGGCTTACGCAGCGACACTGCCTTTGTTCGTCGTCATCTTCACTGTGCTGATCGTTGGCGTGCTGGTCGGCGGCATCGCCGCCTGGATCGGGCAGGCCAAGTGGCGGCGCCTCGCGCGCCGGCGCGATGACGACGCACGTGTACTTCAGCAGGAACTGGAAACGATCCGCCGGCGTTTCGCACCTGAACCGCCGCCGTCCCTGCCGGAGCCCGGCCCCTACACAGTCGTGCCGCCGCCAATTCCTTAACGCAGGTGGCGGTTCTGCTTTGCGGCGCGGTGGAGAAGGCGGTAGAACGCGCCCACGATGCCTCTGACGATCAAAATCTGCGGCCTCATGACCCCGCAAGCGCTTGATGTGGCGTTGGATTCCGGCGCGGACATGGTGGGCTTCGTGTTCTTTGCCCCAAGCCCTCGCAATCTTGGGCTGGAGCTCGCGCGCACACTCGGGGAGCGCGTGCGTGGCCGGGCCGCCAAGGTCGCGCTCACGGTCAATGCAAACAACGACACACTGGGAAGTATCGTCGACGCCCTGAAGCCCGACATGCTGCAATTGCACGGCAAAGAGGCGCCAGAGCGGGTGGCCGTCGTGCGCGGACGCTTCGGTCTGCCGGTCATGAAGGCGCTGCCGATCGCCGAGCGCGGCGACCTTTCGCCCATCCGCGAATATGCGCAGGTGGCCGACCGGCTGATCTTTGACGCGCGCGCGCCGCAGGAGGCGACCCGGCCCGGCGGCCTTGGCAAGCCGTTCGATTGGACGCTGCTGAGCGGCATCGATCCCGGCGTGCCATTCATGCTGTCCGGCGGGCTCGATGCGAACAACGTGGCCCAGGCGCTGCGCATTACACGTGCGCCGGGCGTCGACGTATCGTCCGGCGTCGAGCGTGCGCCGGGCGAAAAAGATCCGGACATGATCCGCACCTTCATCCGCGCCGCGCGCGTGGCGGAGGCCGAGATCTTTTCGCCACCTCTCCAGCTCGGAGAGACATCGATCGTGCGGTCGATCAAGTAGGGGCCCTTCGGATGACCGTGCAGCAGCCTAATTCATTCCGGACCGGCCCCGACGAGCACGGACATTTCGGCATCTATGGCGGACGCTTCGTCGCCGAGACGCTGATGCCGCTCATCCTCGAGCTCGAGAAAGCCTACACACTGGCGAAGGGTGACCCCGCATTTCAGAAGGAAATGGACGGGCACCTCGCGACGTATGTCGGACGGCCATCGCCGCTCTATTTCGCCGAGCGGCTCACCCAACATGTAAGAAAGACGGCCTCTGGCGTTTCGGCGGGTGGCGCGAAAATCTATTTCAAGCGCGAAGAGCTCAATCACACCGGTGCGCACAAGGTGAACAATGTGCTTGGCCAGATCATGCTGGCCTTGCGCATGGGCAAGACACGCATCATCGCCGAGACCGGTGCCGGCATGCACGGCGTTGCTACCGCCACGCTTTGCGCCAAATTCGGACTGCCTTGCATTGTCTACATGGGCGCCGTCGACGTCGAGCGGCAGAAGCCGAATGTGCTGCGAATGAAAATTCTCGGCGCCGAGGTGCGCCCGGTCGAGTCCGGTGCACGCACGCTCAAGGATGCCATGAACGAAGCGCTGCGTGATTGGGTAACCAATGTCAGCGATACGTTCTACTGCATCGGCACGGTCGCCGGGCCGCATCCTTATCCGGCGATGGTGCGTGACTTCCAGTCGATCATTGGCCGCGAGACGCGCGAGCAGATGCAGGCTGCGGAAGGCCGGCTTCCCGATTCACTCATTGCCTGTATCGGCGGCGGCTCCAATGCCATGGGCCTGTTTCATCCGTTCCTCGACGAACGCGCGATCGAAATCTATGGCGTTGAAGCGGCAGGCCACGGACTCAAGAGCGGCAAGCACGCAGCCTCAATCGCCGGCGGCAAGCCGGGTGTGTTGCACGGCAACCGTACATATTTGCTGATGGATGATGACGGCCAGATCGAAGAGGCACATTCAATCTCCGCCGGTCTCGACTATCCGGGTATCGGCCCCGAGCATGCCTGGCTCAACGACATGGGCCGCGTGAAATTTTTATCGGCGACCGATGACGAAGCGGTGGCGGCCTTTCAGTTGTGCAGCAAGCTCGAAGGCATCATCCCGGCATTGGAATCGGCCCATGCTTTGGCAAGAGTGCCGGAGATTGCCGCTGCCAAGCCAAAGGACCATCTGATGGTGGTCAATCTTTCCGGCCGCGGCGACAAGGACCTGACCAGTGTGGAAGCGTTTCTCGAAAGCAAGAAGCGATGACCACGCGCATTGAACGCCGCTTCGCCGCCCTCAAGCAGGAGGGCCGGGCCGCCCTGGTGACGTTCACTATGGCGGGCGACCCGGACTACGACACGTCGCTCGCAATCGCGAAGGCCTTGCCGAAGGCCGGCGCCGATGTCATCGAGCTCGGCATGCCATTCACCGATCCGATGGCGGATGGGCCGGCGATTCAGGCCGCGGCCTTGCGCGCGCTCAAGGCCGGCCAGCGCATGACGAAGACTTTGGCGCTGGTGCGTGAATTTCGCAAAGGCGACGACGAAACACCCATCGTGCTGATGGGCTACTACAATCCGATCTACATCTACGGCAACGATCGTTTCCTCGCCGATGCCAAGGCGGCCGGGGTCGATGGGTTCATTATTGTCGATCTGCCGCCGGAGGAAGACGACGAACTCTGCCTGCCAACATTAAAGGCCGGTCTCAATTTCATTCGGCTCGCGACACCGACCACCGACGACAAGCGTCTGCCGATAGTGCTCAAGAATACCTCCGGTTTTGTCTATTACGTCTCCATCACGGGCGTCACCGGCACTGCCACGCCCGATGCCGGCAAGGTCACCACGGCGGTTGCGCGCATCAAGCGTCACACCAAGCTTCCCGTGGCGGTCGGCTTTGGCGTTCGCACTGCGGAGCAGGCGCGCGCCATGGCTGAAGGCGCCGATGGGGTGGTCGTTGGCTCGGCGCTGGTGGACGCACTCCGGCAGACCCTCGACAAGAACGGCAAAGCCGGCTCCGGCACCGTCAAGGCGGTAACGGAGCTTGTATCGGCACTGGCACAGGGTGTGCGTAGCGCCCGCCGTGTGGCGGCGGTATGAACAATTGGCCGCGCCAGCGGTTATAATTTCGCCGAATCGGTCCTATAGAGGCGAGCCATGAACTGGATCTCCAACGTCGTCCGGCCGAAGATTCGCAGTTTCCTGCGCCGCGAGACGCCGGAAAATCTCTGGATCAAGTGTCCGGAAACCGGGCAGCTCGTCTTTTACAAGGACGTCGAGGCCAACCAGTTCGTCATCCCGAGCTCGAACTACCACATGCGGATCAGCGCGCCACAGCGCCTGAAATCCATGTTCGATGGCGGCGAATTCGAAGAAATAGCTCTGCCTGAAGTGCCGCTTGATCCGCTCAAGTTTCGCGACGAACGCCGCTATGCCGATCGCCTGAAGGACGCCCGCACCAAAACCGGATTGCAGGACGCCGTAAAGCTCGGCATTGGGCGTCTCGAAGGCCAGATGGTCACCATCGCCGTTCAGGACTTCGACTTCATGGGCGGCTCGCTCGGCATGGCAGCGGGCGAGGCGGTGATAACCGGTTTCGAGACTGCCGCGCGGCGGCAAACCCCGCTCATCATGTTCGCGGCTTCCGGCGGTGCGCGCATGCAGGAAGGTATTCTCTCGCTCATGCAACTTCCACGCACGACGGTGGGCGTGCAAATGCTGCGCGAGGTGCGCAAACCTTATATCGTCGTTCTGACGAATCCGACCACCGGCGGGGTCACCGCCTCCTACGCCATGCTTGGCGACGTGCAGATCGCAGAGCCCGGCGCCTTGATCGGGTTCGCCGGTCCGCGGGTGATTGAGCAGACCATCCGCGAGAAGCTGCCGGAAGGCTTCCAGCGTGCCGAATATCTTGCGGAGCACGGCATGGTCGACATGGTGGTGCACCGGCATAAATTGCGGGCAACACTTGCCGAATTGTGCCGGCTGCTGACGCGGACACCACTACCGGCTGGGCAGCCCCAATTGCTGCCGGTCCCGGCTCACGCTTGAGCTCGCCTCGTCTCCGTTCGTCAGGTGAAACCGTTGTCCCGCCGCTCATTCCCGCGTAAGCGGGAATCAGGGGACGAAAGCATCGACTCTCGGCTATATGGCCCTGGATCCCCGCTTTCGCGGGGACGAGCGGAGAGAGAACGCAGCTTGCTGCGTAGGTAATGCGTTGAATGCCATGACTCCCATCGACTCCATCGTTGCGCGGTTGACCTCGCTGCATCCCAAACGCATCGACCTGTCGCTCGATCGCGTGCAGCGCTTGCTCGCCGCGCTCGACCACCCGGAAAAAAAATTGCCACCGGTGATCCATGTTGCCGGCACCAACGGCAAGGGGTCGACGATCGCTTTTTTGCGCGCGATCCTGGAGGCCGCGGGCAAGCGCGTGCACACCTATACCTCGCCGCATCTGGTCCGTTTCAACGAGCGGTTTCGGATCGGGGCAGCGGGGGAGGGCAAGCTCGTTTCCGACGAAGAACTAGCAACGGCGATTGAGGAATGCGAACGCGCCAATGCGGGCGCCTCCATTACCGTCTTCGAAATTACGACCGCGGCCGGGATGTTGCTGTTCGCGCGCAATCCTGCGGATGTCGTCTTGTTGGAGGTCGGTCTCGGGGGTCGGCTCGATGCAACGAATGTGATCGACAATCCGCTGGCGACGATCATTACGCGCATTTCGATCGATCATGTCGATTTTCTCGGAGACTCACTTGAAAAAATTGCCGCCGAGAAGGCGGGCATTCTCAAGCGCGGCGTGCCCGCGATCATTGCGGCGCAGGACCGCGATGCATTGGCCGTAATCGAGCGGCAGGCGGCCAAGCTCGGCGCGCCGCTGAAGGTTGCCGGCGAGGATTGGACGGCCACCGAAGAACGCGGAAGGCTGGTCTATCAGGACGAAACAGGCCTGCTCGATTTACCGGCGCCAAGGCTTTATGGCCGGCATCAATTCGAGAACGCCGGATTGGCCATCGCGGCATTGCGCACAATCAAACAATACAGGCTTCCACCCGCGGCCTATGACACCGGCATCGGCAAGGCCGAGTGGGCAGCGCGGCTTCAGCGGCTCGGACACGGCCAGCTGGTTCAGCTTGCACCCGCGGGCAGCGAGCTCTGGCTCGACGGGGGCCATAACCCCGATGGCGGCCGCGCGATTGCGGCCGCGCTTGCCGATCTGGAAGAGCGTGTGTCGCGGCCATTGGTGTTGATCGTTGGAATGTTGGCGAGCAAAGACTGCGAGGGGTTCCTGCGAAATTTCGCCGGACTGGCGCGCCGCATGATCGCTGTGCCGGTGCCAGGCGCAGAGAAAGGTCTGACGGCGGAAACGATCGCCGACGCTGCGCGTGCGATCGGTCTATCCGCGACCAGCCGCGACAACCTTGCCGAGGCGCTTGATGCGGCCCGAAAACTCGATCTCGATCCGCCGCCGCGTATTCTGATCACAGGGTCGCTTTATCTTGCCGGCGAGGCTCTGCGCGAAAATGGCACGCTGCCGCAGTAGGCGGTCGTCACCGGGCTTGTCCCGGTGACCTCGATCAGGAAGGCACTGCCCTCCTAAATGAGATGGCCGGGACAAGCCCGGCCATGACAAAGGCAATTATGTCAATGCGCGTGTCACACCGCGCCGCTGATCCATTGATGCAGTTTCTGCTTGGGCGCAGCACCGACCTGGCGTGACGCGATCTCACCGTTCTTGAACATCATCAAGGTCGGGATCGACATGATGCCGTATTTCGCAGCGGTGTTCGGATTCTCGTCGACATTGAGCTTGACGATCTTGACCTTGTCGCCCAGTTGGCCTGCGATTTCTTCCAATGCCGGCGCGATCATGCGGCACGGGCCGCACCACTCCGCCCAGAAGTCGACGACGACCGGTTCGGCAGATTTCAACACATCCGATTCGAAGCTAGCGTCCGACACTTTGCCGACGGTCATGACCATTACCTCTTGTCTATTGGGCGGGAGAATCACTTCCCGAAACATTGCGAGGGCAGGAAGCTATGAACGCGGTCCGGCAGCGTCAAGGCAGCCTCACGCGGGGGTGATGCCCGCCAATGCGTCATCCAGCATGGCACCGGAAAGCTCCATGAGATCAGGGACTTCCGTCCAGATCAGGGCGGCGCGAACGGGCCGGTCCGGATAAAGTTTTTTCAGCACGGCGCGGTAAAGAGCGAGTTGGCGGATGTAAGATCGTGGGACGTCTTCGATCAGCTGCGGCGGCGCACGGTCAGTTTTGAAATCGCCAATCAGGACAGAGGCTTGCGTCACTGCCAGGCGGTCGACCTGGCCGGAAACAGTGACAATCTTGTCCTTGAGTTTCAGCCTGCCGACGATGGCGATCTCCGCCCGGCTGCCAGGCAAGAACAGCCCCGAGAATTGCGCATTGTCGAGCAACACCAAGACCTGTTCCGCGATCTTCTGGCGTTGTTCGCTGTTTAATTCTTTGCCTTTTCTGGCGAGGTATTCTTCTGCAGCCTTGGCGCGGCGGGCGGCGGGAATATCCGGCAGTGATTGCAAAAGGCGGTGCACCAAAGTGCCGCGCAGCAAAGCGTTGGCGTTGGCCGCGGCTGCAAACGGCCGAGCCGCGTCGTCATCCTCGACGCTCGACGGCGTGATGGCGCGCGGTCGAGAGATACCGGATGTTACGTTGGTAAGGAGCCACGAAGTTACAGAAGTAGGCTTGATCGCCGCCGGCACGATGTTCTTCTGAACGTCTGCCGGGGGCTGTCCGCCTTTGCGATACCGCAACACCTCGCCGCTGCCATCCTCGGCCGCTTCGCGCACGCATTTGTCCGCCATCGCATTTTCGACCAGCTGATACCAGCAGCCTTCGGGAATCTTGTTCTTGCCGCGCGCACCGCAGATCACCAGCCGTTCGGCAGCGCGCGTCATGGCCACGTAGAGCAGGCGGCGGTATTCGTCGCGCGCATCCTGCCGCGCGAGTGCACGCGCATCCATCGTGGCGTCGACATCGTCGGCGCGCGCCGTCGCCCAGACCAGCGCGCCGTTGTCCAGCGTCAGCAAGCGCGGGTCACGGGGGCCGCTGGGCGGGGTGGTGGTGTCGGCGAGGATCACGGTGTTGGCTTCCAACCCCTTGGCACCATGCACGGTCATCACGCGGACTTCGTCACGCGCCATTTCCATGTCGCGGCGCACTTCGCTTTGGGCGGCGCGTAGCCAGTTGAGGAAGCCTTGCAGCGACGGCGTCTCGCGCGCCTCGTAGTCGAGCGCCAGATTGAGGAATTCGTCGAGCGCGTCGTTGGCTTCCGGCCCGAGGCGGGCGAGGAATTTGGCGCGGCCCCGCATCGCCCCCAGCACGCGCGCAAAGAATCCAAATGGCGTGAGGCTTTGCGCGGCCTGCGCCAATTCATCGAGTGCGCTTTTCGCCGCGGCAAAAACCGGATCGGCTTTTGACCTGGCACGCAAGCTTACGCGCAGCGAGCCTTTGCGGTCCCAGGCCAGGGTGAACAACTGCTCCTCACTCAAGCCGAACAGCGGGCTCTTGAGCACGCTCGCCAACGCGAGGTCATCGTCCGGCAGCAGCAGTGCGTCGGCCAGCGCCATCAGGTCCATCACCGCGATATGCTCGGTCAGCACCAGCCGGTCGGCGCCGGCCACCGGCACGCCGCTGTCCTTCAGGGCACGGATGATGGCCTCGAACAGCGGCCCGCGCTGACGTACAAGAACGAGCACGTCACTCGGCTTCAGGCCGCGCGCCAACCAGAGTTTCACCTGGCCCGCGATTCGGCGCGCCAGCAGCACGCGCGGGCTTTCCTCGCTTTCGGTGTCGAAGGGCGCGTCCCAGCCTTCCATTTCCTTTTTTTCGGCGGGCTCGATCAGCGGCCACAGTTCGACCAGGCCGGGGGCGGCATTCGGCAGCGAGGTGTGCGGCGGCACACCGGCCTCGTCGGTGGTGACGCTGACGAACACCTCGCGCGCGCCAAACACCTGATCGACCGAGCCAAGCACATTCTCGCCGGAGCGGAACGAGTGGTGAAAATGCAGGTATTTCCAGCCCAAATCGGGCGTATCGAACTGCCTGCCGAACTCACGGCGCATCTCGTCGAAGGCGCGCGGCGCCGCGCCCTGAAACGAGAAGATCGACTGTTTCTCGTCGCCGACCGCGAATACCGTGCGCCGCACATTCGGCCGCGCCCCGCCCGGCGTGAATTCCGAGACAATGGTGCGCACGATTGCCCATTGCTTCGGGCTGGTATCCTGCGCCTCATCGATCAGCACATGGTCGATGCCGAGATCGAGCTTGTAGAGCACCCAGGCGGCCGACGCGCGGCCGAACAGTTCCAGCGTCTTGTCGATCAGGTCGTCGTAGTCCAGCAGCGCGCGGCGTTCCTTCTCGCGCGCGTAACGCGCGATGACGTCGGCGGCGATGGTGATGAGCGCGCGGGTGCGCTCGCGGGCGCGGACGGCGCGCTCGCGTTCCAGCAGCTTGCAGACGCGGTCCTGCTCGGACTTCAGGCGAGCGAGCCAGTCGGGATGGTTTTCGCCAACTTTCTTCGTGACGATGTTTTCGCGCGGGTCCAGATCGGCTTTGCAGAAAACTTTGAGATAGTTTTCAATCTGATCGCGGCCGGCAGACGTACGAGCCGCCTCTAGGGCTGCGATGTGTTTCTTGTCGTTAGTCGAGCCTGTCTCCAGAATTTCGATCAGCGCCGGCCATTCCGCCGCCGGAATCAGCGACCGGGAAAAGAATTCCTGCTCCAGCGATTCCAGTGTGTCGGTAGGATCAATGCCGAAGCTGGCTGATAGCTCCGCGATCGCCTTGTCGACGCTGCCGGTACGCGTGATCCAGGCTGACAGGGCGTCGCGTTTACGGATGGCGTCGCCGATCACGTCCTTGAAGGTCTGGTCGGCAGAAACCACGATGGCGGTGGCGAGCGCCTTGCCAAGCGCGCTGTCGGGTTGCGTCGACGCTTCCAGTAGTACTTGCAGCGTGAGTTGGTCGAGCAACTGCGTGGTCGAAGCTTCGTCCAGCACGGTGAAGCGCGCCGCCACATTGGCCTCGAACGGAAACTGATGCAGCAGCCGGGTGCAGAAGGCGTGGATGGTCTGCACCTTCAGGCCGCCCGGTGTTTCCAGCGCTGAAGCGAACAGCCTCCGCGCCCGCGCGCGCTGGCCCGCATCGGCTTTCTTGCCAGTACTGAGAAGAATCCTCTTGTCGAGCGCGTCGTCGTCGAGCGTCGTCCATTCCGCCAGCGTGCCAAACACGCGGTTCGCCATGTTGGCGGCCGCCGCTTTGGTGAAAGTGATGCAGAGGATTTTGGCCGGATCGACGCCGCGCAGCAGCAGGTTGATCACCCTTTGCGCGAGCACATGGGTTTTGCCGGAGCCGGCATTGGCGGAGACGAAGGCCGAGAGATCGGGGTCCGCGGCCTCGATCTGAACGCGGCGGACGTCAGGCGGGATTACGCGGGGGGCGTTCATGTATCCCCCTCATCGCCGCCGCCGGACAGCGACCATTCCTTGACGCGGGCAAGGTGGTCGTAGTCGCCGTAATGCGTCGTCCACATCGGATGCACCAGCGACAGATAGGGCGCCGCCGGGTCCTCGAACTTTGCCGCCAGCGCCTTGAGCCGCGCCAGCGCGTGGTCGGCCTGCGTATCGGTCGTGCCGTCCTTAAAGTCGATCTTGTTGGGTTTGCCGGCTGGTTCGCCGCCTTTCAGCGTGACATAGGAAATTTCGGAGACCGAGCCGGCGGGAAGATCGGCGAATTTTCCGGCACGTAAAATGGCGGCTTCCAGCGTCAATTGCGGCGCAAGACCCGTGCGCACCTGCTTTTCGGTGCGCGCGCTGCCTGTCTTGTAGTCGATGATGGCGTAGCTGCCGTCCTTGCGTTGCTCGATGCGGTCGGCGATGGCCGAGAGCGTGAATTCGCGTTTGCCGATGGGGAATTTCAACTCGCCTTTGATTTCTGCATGCAGCGTCTGGATCGCGGCGCGGCGTTCGCTATCCCAGGCCACGAACCATTGCGCGATGCGCTGGAAGCGCGGCCACCAGAAGGCTTTTGCTTCCGGATAATCATTCAGCGGCGCAAAGCGTTTTTCGCCGAGCTTGCGCAATTCCTCGAGTGGCTTGGCGGGCATGCCGCCGGCAAATTTGCCGGTGAAGTCGCCGATGGCACCGTGAATGACGGTGCCGCGGTCGCGCGCGCCGGGCGGGGTGTCGACCGGGTCGAGCACCGGCAGGCGCAGCACATAGCGCGCATAGATCGTATAGGGGTCGCGCAACCAGTCTTCGATGGCGGTGACGGAGAGTCGCGACGGCCGCGCCGCCAATGGCGGCGTCGGCGCCGGGCGCGCGGCGGCTTTCACGTTCGCCGGATGGTCGAGCGCGCGGGCGAGCGCGAGATAATTTTCGCCGCGCTCGCACACGTCATTCCAGCGCGTTCCTGCGAGCGCGGCGATGCGTTGCACGAAACGCGAGGTCACAGTTGGTGCGCCGGCGAGCTTGGCTGCGCGCGACAGGATGACTTCAGGTGCGCCCAACGCCTGCGCGAAGTCGTGCGCCGACAGGCCGATGCGCCGTTCGGGCGGATCGAGGCCGAGAGCGCGGCGCATGGGTCGCGACAGCCAGGGGTCGCTGCGCGTCTCGGGCGGCCAGGTGCCTTCATTGAGCCCCCCCAGCACGACGCGGTCGATGTTCTGCAAACGCGCTTCCAGCGGTCCGAAGATGCGCACCTGCACGTCGGCAATTTCGGGACGGCGCACGACGCGGCCTGCAATGGTGGCGTGAAATAACTCGGGATAGTCGCCTCGGCTGACAGTCAGGCTGCCGGCGGCCTGGCTAAGGACAAGGTCTTCAAATGCCTGAGCCAGCGCCTTTCCGTCGTGGCCGACAAGGGCGTCCGGACTCAGTGCCGCGATGACGTCACGATGACATTGCGCAAGTGTCGCGAGGGGATGATCGCCGGCTTTCAGCGTTTCAAGCGGTGACAGTCCGGTCGCCAGGCGGGCGATCAAGTTGGCGGCGTCGTCGAGTTCGGTGTCGTCGATCAAATGGCGCGGATCGCTGCGGTGAAGCTGATCGCGACTGGCGCGGAAGGTTTCGAGTGCATGGGCAAGGCCGCCGCTGCGGGGGCGCGGCCGTGGTCCGCGCAGCAAGGCTTTTTCGAGCGTAGCGATGGCGGCATCATGCGCGCCCGCAGACTGGCCAAGCCGCAACAGGGGATGCTTCAACAACGCCAGTAACGTCACCGGTTCCAGGCCGCCGAGCGCGGCTTGTACCGCCAGCATCGCGAACACGCCCGCTTTGGTATCGGCCAGCGAGTCGCCGCCGGAGTCGTCGACCGGGACATGCCAGCGCTCCAGCGCCGCAACGACACGGCGCGCCAGCGCGCGGTCGGGCGTCACCAAAGCCGCATGTTTGTCGGGTGTTTCGGCCGATTCGCGCAACGCCACCGCGATGGCAAGCGCTTCCTCTTCGGCGTTCGCAGCTTCGATCATGGCGAGTGAGCCGAGCGCCTGCGCAGTGGCTATTTCGAAATCCTTTGTGCTGCGGCGCGCCTGCCAACGTTCAGTGGTGGAGGCCGGGCGCAGCGCTTCCGATACCAGTAGCTCGCGGCCGTGCGGTGCGGGTGCGCGCAATTTCGTCACGTCTTTACGCGTGATGCCGAGCGAAGCGAGCAGCGCCTGCATTGCGAATTGTGCATGGCCGGCGGCGGGCGCACCATCATGGGTCTTGTCATTTTTGTCGCCGGCGATCAACGCCCACGATGCGTCGTCGAGATCCGTGTCGAGGCCGGGCAGTACCACGGCGCCGTGCGGCAATTTCGCGACGGTCGAAAGAAGCTTGGCGGTCGCCGGCATCGATCCGGTGGAACCGGCTGCAATGACCGGCGCATTGCTGTTGGCGAGACGCTTGGCTTCGGCCTCGATCAACAGATCGCGGCGCGAGGTCGCTTCGATCGCGCCCAGCTCCTTGAGTCGCTCCGGCCAGAATTCGCGCGCAATCTTGAGAAAGCGCAGCGACAACTGCCAATATTGATCCAGATCGTCCGGCACCAGGCCGTCGAGTTTTTTCCAGTCGACTTGGCGCGTCGTCATGTCGTCCATGAGGCGGGCGAGATCGTCGGCGAGGCCGAGCGCGGCCTGTGGCGTATTGGCGATCAACGGAGAGCCGTGCGCGCCGCGCACCGCGGGCGAATTCGCCCATTTCAGAATGAGCTCCGCGAGCAGAAGCCGGCGTTCCAGCGGCGCGATCGCTTCCGGCAGAGCCAATGCGGGTTCAGCGAGATCGCCAGTGGCGGCTTGTGCAAACGCGATCTCGTCCTCGTCGAGGTCGCCGATGGCGACGATACGCGGCAGGATGGCGCCGCCGTCCTTCATGGTGTCCAGGAACACGTCGCGCGCCAGCCGGCAGGCGCGCCGCGTCGGCAGAAAAAGAGTGGCACGGGTCAGTTCGAGCGGATCGCGACTGGCCGGAAAGCCGGGCATCAGCTTGCCGTCGATCAACGCGTCGATCAGCGCCCTCAGAAACGGTGCCGAAGCAGGGATATTGAAGACGTTGGCGCGAGCGATAGCCATGGGCGAATCATACACGCTAAAGCGTGCGGCCGATCAATTCGTGCTTGCGCGGATTGCCTTTTCTGCCGCGGCCACGGCCTCCGGGGTTCCGACATGCATCCACAGACCCTCCAGCCGAAGCCCATGCAGCCGTCCCGCTTCAGCCGCGCGATCGAATAACGCCGTCAGTGAAAAATCGCCCGTTGGTGCCCCGTTGAACAGCGCGGGTGAGAGAATCGCAGCGCCCGCATAGACAAAAGGCGCGACTTCCTGTTCGGCGCGCTTGTTCAGGTGGCCGTCCGGCGCCATTGCGAAATCACCACGTCCCGCATAGCCGATGCTGCCGGCAGTGGGCGCGAGCAGGAGCAGTGCGTCCATCGTGTCGGGCTCAAAGGTTTCGGCGAGGCGCGCGAGGTTGGGCTGTACGCCGTCGATCCAGATCGTGTCGGAATTGATATGGAAGAAAGGTGCATGGCCCAGTTGGGGCAAAGCCCTCGCCACGCCGCCGCCAGTACCGAGCAGGAGCCCGCGCTCGTCAGAGATCACGATCTGCGGGCGCGTGCGGTAGGCGAGATGTTGCTCGATCTGCTCCGCCATGTAGTGCACGTTGACGACCGCGCGTGCCACGCCCGCATCGGCGAGGCGATCGAGCACGTGATCGATAAGCGGCTTGCCGGCAACCGGCACCAGCGGTTTCGGAATTTTGTTGGTCAACGGACGCATGCGGGTGCCGAGGCCGGCGGCAAGCACCATAGCGCGGCGTGGTGTGGATTTTGTCGGCGATGCGCTCATGCGTTCACGTCTTCAACGGCGGGACATTTGCGCGATACCAGGCCGCGAGCGGCTTGAGCGCCGGATGCGCCAGCGAACGCTGCAAATAACCCCAAATCCGCGGCAAATGTCGCAGATATTGCGGCTTCCCGTCGCGCCGCTCCAGGCGTGCAAAAATGCCGAGGATCTTGGAAGCGCGCTGCGCGGCGAGCGTGGCGTAAGCACGCGCGAAATCCGCAGCATCGAATGCAGGATAGGCGGAACGTCGCGCGCGCGTGTAGCGCGAGAGCAGCGCGATCTCCAGTGTTTCGGGCACGTCGACGCGAGCATCCTGCAACAGCGAAGCGACATCATAGGCGGCGGGGCCCATCACCGCGTCCTGGAAATCGAGCAGGCCGATGCGCGCGGTACCCTCTCGCTCCGGCAGCCAAAGAAGGTTGGGCGAGTGAAAATCGCGCAGGACCCAGGTCTGCTCATCCTCGGTTATCGTTAGAAGTGCTTCGCGCCAGAGCGCCCGATAGGCGCCACGCTTGGTATCGGAAAGTTTGATTTCGAGCTTCGGGAGATACCAATCGAGCAACAGATCGACTTCAATGAGAAAAGCGTCCATGTCGTAGTGCGGAATTTGATATTCAACGCCTGGCTCGACCAGGACCACGCTCTGCAACGGTTCGCTATGCAACTCGGCGAGCAGGCTCGTTGCCGCTTCATACCGCGGTTCATTCGGTGCCGGCGGGTCGCCTCCAACGACCAACTCATCACCGAGATCTTCGATGATCAACAGGCCCGCATCGCGATCGGCAGCAAATATCGCTGGCGCCGAAAACCCGCGGCCGCGCAACGCGTGGGCCATTGCGACAAACGGCGTCACGCTTTCGGCCAAATGCGCGATTGCACTGTAGGGCTTGCCGTCCCGTACCGGTGGTCCATCGGGCCGCTTCGGTGAATTCATCAAGACATACGTTGCGCGATCGCGCGTGAGCCGCTCGTAACTGCGTGTCGAGGCATCGCCCTGAATGCGGCGGCGTTCGGCGTGTCCGAATCCCGATCGATCAAGGAATTGGCGGATCGTCAGGATGCGCTCGGCGCGTGCGGCAAAGCTGCCGTAACCGGTGATGCGTGCGCTGCGCGCGTTCGGTCCCTGCTGCGGCGCCAGCGTTAATGCGATGTCGAGCCGGTCGGGCGGAAGGACCCCGGCGGCCCGATCCGGCCACTCCAGTAACGTTACGGCGTCTTCCGTGGCATCTTCGAAACCAAGCTCGGTGAGTTCGGCTGGCCCTGACAGCCGATAGAGATCCGTGTGCACCAGTGAAAAGCGCGGCAGCGTGTAGGTCTGCGTTAGCGTGAATGTCGGGCTCGGCACTTCGATCGCGTCGTCGCCCGCGAGATAACGGATGAACGCGCGCGCAAATGTTGTTTTTCCCGCGCCAAGATCGCCGGACAACGTAATCATGTCGCCGGCTTCAATCAGCGCCGCGACATCCTTCACCAGCCGGTCCGTTGCCGCTTCATTGGCAAGATCTACCGTGAAGCTGTAACTGCCGGAGCTGGTGAAAAACATCGAATCATCCGTTGCGCGGTAGGAGCTTATAAGCGGATCGCGCGGCCCCACGCCAGAATCGCATTGGCAGGCCCGCGTCAGTTACCTTTCGCGAGGCCGGCCCGCTCGACGATTTCCTTCCAGATCGGTACTTCGCGCACCATGCGCGTATGCAGTTCGTCAGATCCTTCGTATTTCACCATGAAGCCCGCGGTGAGCATTTTGTCTTTGACCTCGGGCTTTTGCAGGATCAGCCGGGTCTCCTCGCTGAGGCGCTTGATAACCTCCGGTGGGGTGCCAGCCGGTGCAAGAAACATTTGCGATGTCTCCACCACTGCGTTGGGAATGCCGGCTTCCTGCATGGTCGGGACGTCCGGCATGTCGACCCAATGCTCGGCGCCCGTCTGCGCGATCGCCTTCAGCGTTCCGGAGCGGATGTGACTGATCAATCCAGCAATGCTGACCGATGCGACATCGGTCGTGCCCGAGAGCGCGGCTTGCAGTGACGGCGCGGCACCATTGAACGGCACATGTGTCATGTCGATATTCGCGCGAAGCTTGAGCAATTCGACCGCAAGCTGCGATACGCTGCCCAGGCCTGGTGATGCATAAGTCAGCTTGCCGGGATTTGCCTTCGCCTTGGCAATCAGGTCTGCAACACTGGTGATGCCAGACGCTGGCCTCGTAATGATGGCGTTGGGCGCGGCGCCAAGATAGGCGATCGGCGCGAAATCCTTGATCGGGTCATAGGCAACTTTTGTGACGCTCGGATTGATCAGGACGACGCCCGTGACGACGACGAGCGTATAGCCATCGGGTGCCGCCCGTGCACCTGCGGTAATGCCGATATTGCCGACAGCGCCGGCCCGGTTTTCAACAATGACATTCTGTCCGAGTTTCGGTGCGAGCTCCGCTGCCAGCAACCGTCCAAGCAAGTCGTTAGGTCCCCCCGGCGGAAACGGCACGATGATGGTGATGGTGCGCTCAGGCCAGGCGGCATGCGCCGCACGAACAGTAAAAAGAGCAGCGGCGACAACGACTGCGACGGACAGTCTGCACCAGATCAATCGCGTACCGAATAACGGCTTCCTGGACATGCGTATCCCCCAAGGCGGACAACGGCCCGCTTTTTTTGTCTTGAACGAATGGTAGTGGAGAGCCTGCGCACGCGCCAGCATACCGGCGCTCGATTTGGCTAGCGTTGGTTGCGAGCCTGTTCGCGCAGGAAACGCCAGCCGGAGTCGGTCACGACCACCTGTGTGCCGCGTCCGGAAGCCGTTTCGCGTTTCACCAATCCGCGGTCTACGGCGTCTTCCCACACTGTGAGGCGCGGGCATGACGTGCGCCAGGCGTCGATGACCTCGGCATAGGAGCGGGGCTCGCGCGCGACCCATTCGACGAGGTCAAACACCAGCGCTTCAGGCGCAATACCCGCCGAAGCGCGCGATTTCGTATCGTGGTCGGCCAAGCGGCAAACTCCGGTGATGCGTCAGACGTGTACTCTGCAAGTGGCCGCGCGGGCAAATCGAATTTTTGTGAGCATCGAACGTCAGGCCGCCGTTTGTTTTGCCGCTTGTTCCGCCGGAAATACGCAGGTCACCGTCGTGCGGCCTGGCGCGGAATCGATTTCGACGCTGCCACCATGCAGCTCGACAAAGGAGCGCACCAGCGACAGTCCGAGACCAGGGCCGCGGTGCTGCGATCCCATGGAGTCCGTCTCGAACCATTCGAAGACTTTGTCCTTGGATTCGGGCGGAATGCCGGGTCCGTGGTCGGTGACCGAAAACGAGACCGCCTCGGGGCGCCGCTCGGCGCTGAGCGTTACGGTTTCACCGACGGGCGAAAAGCCGACCGCGTTAGAGAGCAGATTGAACAGGACCTGGCGCAAGCGGCGTTCGTCGGCTGTAAAGCTGCCGATATTGGCGGGAGAACGGATGTCGAGAGTGATGCGGTTTTTGACCAACCGATCCTGTACGCCTTCCGCCGCAGCTTCCATGCTGGCGCGAATATCGACCTCGCTCAGGTTCAGGGTCATGGCCCCGGCATCGATCGTGGCCAGGTCGAGAATGTTGTTGATGAGCGCCAGCAGCGCATTGGTCGATACGGTGATGTAACCAAGGTATTCAGCCTGCTTTTGCGTGAGCGGGCCGAAGGTCGGATCACTCAACAGGTTCGCAAAACCGATGATGTTGGTCAGCGGGGAACGCAGTTCGTACGACACGTGATGCACGAAATCGATCTTGATTGAATCGGCAGCTTCCAATGCTTCGTTGCGTTCGCGCAACGCCCGCTCGACGTTGATCGTGTCAGTCACGTCCTGGAACGTGACCAACGTTGCTCCGTCAGGCAGCGGCATTGTTGCGATATTGATGACGGCGCCATCGCGCCGTTCGACGCGAGCGGCGAGCGGCTCACGGCTGTCGATCGCGGTGACCGCCGAACGCAGGTTCCGCCATACCGTATTGTCGTCGTGTTGGGCCTGGCACCACGCAGTAACGGCTTCGACGTGGGGGTGCTGATCTAGCGCTTCGTGCGATAGCTTCCACATTCGCTGAAAGGCCGGATTATGCAACCAGACCCGGCCGTCGCTGCCGAACACCGCCACCGCTTCGGCCAGATGATCGAGCGTTTCACTCTGGACCTTGATGAGCGCGTCGTAACGGCGGTGCATGTCCAGCCGCTCGGTGACGTCGTCGTAAAGGTAGGTGACGCCGCCTTCCGGATTCGGCGTTGTGACGACGCGCAGCGCGCGGCCATCCGGCAAATGCCACATATGCTCTTTTGGTTCGACCGCGCGATAGGCCTCGTACAGCTGCTGTTTCCACTGCCGGAAATCCTGCTCCTCGGGCAGCTTGCGTTTACCGCGCAACGTATCGAGCACGGCGGCGTCGGTCGGCGTCTGGTCTAGGAAACCGGCATCGAGTTCGAACAACGAACGAAACGCGGCGTTATAGAATGTCAGTTTGCGGTCGACATTAAATACCGCCACGCCGGTTGCGAGCTGGTCGAGTACGCGACGGTGCGCCTCGTTCATGCGCGCGAGTTCGGCGCGCATGGATTCGACCTCGGTGCGGTCAATCGCAATGCCCGCGCTGCCGGCGCCGGTCGGAGCGTCAACGACCTCGAAGATTTCGACGCATGCCTGCGGCAATCGCCGGCAAGCGGCCGGCATATGTTTCGCCTGCAGCGAGCGTGCGGGCGAGCTCTGCGCGGGTCGATTGGTCGAGCAATTCCAGTCCGCGCGTTACGGCGTCCGCCGGATTTTCTGCATCTACCGCACGGGCATAAGCCGAATTAACGAAGATCAAATGCCCGGCGGAATCTCGCGTCCAGACCGGTGCAGGAAGCGAATTGAGCATCGTGCGCATGGTCTCGATGTCGCTCAGCAATTGATCGTGCCGCCCGGCAAGATCCAGCAGCTCCTGCTCAATGCCACTGACGTCGCGCAAGCGCAGGACGGCGCGGCCCCCGATGGCACGACCTTCCGCCTCGACCGGATGCCCGGCGCGGGTGGTCAGTGTCATGACAAAGCCGCGGCCCTCGCTGCGCAGGACGTCGACCGCCGCTTCCATGCGGTGGGCGGCCGCAGGCTCCAGCCAGGTGCCGAATGCGAGAATCCGTTCGGGCAGGCTACCGGGCGCGATTAGGCTGGCGTCACCCAGAATTTCGGGCTGTTCAGCGGCCGCCGCCCAGGTCACTAGGACCTGCGGTTCCGAGAGCAACAGCGCCTTGAGGCGATCGGCTTCAGCCTGCAACGCGCTTGTCTCATCGTGCGAATAGGATTGTGCGCGGCTCGCATTTCGGTTTGCCCGCAATAAAAAGAGAGTGGCGAGCAAAACAAAACCGATGAAAGCGAGGACCAGGGTGAGCGCATTGATTTGCTGGCCGCGAAGCATTGCGATGCCACGCTGGACGGCATCGACTGTCGTCGTGCCAAAATGCACATCGGCGTAAGCCGATGTGGTGGGCACCATGGAAAGATTTGCGGCCACGAAGGCGGCGAGGAATCCATCTCGCCACGGACGAGAACGCAGCCTCTCGTTCGCCGCCCGGATTGTCTCCGGCATTCAGGCTTGCCCCAGGATTGCGGGAGGCGTCCGCCACGCCGATCCGCGAATCGCTGGACTTTACCCCTAAGGGGAATCGTGCCGAAAGAGTCCAGACCGTGAACGACTCGCGCACATGATTGAAAAATCAGGTGCTATTTCAATATTTCAGCGCGTTTGACCATATCGTCGATATTGATGCGGCCAAGGGCAATGGAAAATGTGCGTTCTGTCTCAACCAGCGCCGGGCGCACCACCTCGTTGAGCAACAAAGAGTCGGGCAATGCGAAGTCTTCGGCGTCATCAGCCGCGACGGCAGCACGCAGGATATCGTCGGCGGTTATGCGGTCACGTTCACGGCCGAGTTCGTATCCCCCGTGCGGCCCCCGGATGCCCTTGAGAATGCCATCTCGGACCAGTGCCTGCAGCACCGGCTCGAGGTGACGCGGTGGCAATCGATGGCGTGCGGCCAACGCCTTGGCCGACACGGGGCGGCTGTTGGCATGGATGGCAACATCGATCACGGCGGCAATGGCAAGAAGACCCTTGCGGGGCACCAGCGGCATTTTCGAACCGGTTACAGTGGTAACGAAGCGTGCGGTATTAGGCTACGCCCCCGTCCCCGTCCAGCCGTAATCGACGCTTCTTTTTTTCAGCTTCCGGTAGAACCGAAACCGCCGCTGCCGCGTGGGGTTTCATCGAGAGATGCAACATCCAATATGTGTGCGCGTACAACCGGAGCGATTATCAATTGGGCGATCCGCATGCCGCGGGTGATCGTCACAGCTTCGGTGCCGAGATTGACGAGCAGTACCTGGACCTCTCCGCGGTAGTCGGCGTCGATTGTGCCAGGTGCATTGAGCACAGTGAGCCCGTGACGCGCAGCGAGACCGGAACGAGGACGTACCTGGCCTTCATGGTTTTCGGGAAGCGCGATAGCAATGCCGGTCGGGACGAGCGCGCGGTCGCGGGGCGCAATCGTCAGTGGTTCGGTAGCCGGCACAGCAGCCAAAAGATCGAGACCGGCGGCATGGGCGCTCTGATAGGACGGCAGCGGCAAATCCCGGCCGTGTGCCAGGCGCGTAACCCGCACTTCGGTCGCGGCCTCGCGCCGGATTTTCTTGAGCGGGAGATTCATCGCCATCGCACCACGGTACTTCGATTGTCGTGAGGTGGCAGCCTAGCCGCAGTGGCCAGAATCGAGAACCTTTGGCGGCGAAACAGCTGTGTGTAACTGTCGCCGCTATTTCTTTAATGAATCGGCAATGCGCGCAACGAGGCGGCTCGCGACCTCGTCCTTGCTTTGCGGCGGCCACGCTTCGACGCCGGACGCGCGCACCAGCGTAATCGTGTTGCGGTCGCCGCCCATCACGCCAGACTGTGGCGAAACATCATTGGCCAAAATCCAGTCGCAGCCTTTGCTGGCAAGCTTTGCCTTGGCATTTGCCGCGAGATTCTCGGTCTCGGCGGCAAAACCGATGACCAGTTTTGGCCGCTGGGCCTTCCGGTTTGCGATGGTCGCGAGGATGTCGGGATTCTCGACAAGCGACAGCTCCGGCGTCGGGTTGCCCGACCGCTTCTTCAACTTCTGTTCGCCGGCATTTGCGACGCGCCAATCGGCGACAGCCGCAGCGAATATCGCCACATCCGCCGGCAACGCCCGCTCGACGGCCTGCAGCATCTCGCGCGCGGTTTCAACTTTGATCACTTTGACGCCCGGCGGGTCGGGTACATTCACGGGGCCGCTCACCAGAGTTACATCCGCACCGGCCGCAGCTGCGGCAGCTGCGATAGCGTGGCCCTGTTTGCCAGATGAGCGGTTGGCGATGTAGCGCACCGGGTCGATCGGTTCGTGGGTCGGGCCGGACGTAATGAGCACACGCTGACCTTGTAGCGGCCTTGTTGTTTCAGTCGACAAAAGCTTTTCCACGGCAGCCGCGATTTCCAACGGTTCCGCCATGCGGCCCAGGCCGCGCTCGTTTGCCTCTGCCATTTCGCCTTCGTTTGGGCCGACAAGCGCGACACCGTCTGCGATGAGCTGTGCCAGATTGCGCTGGGTGGATTTGTTAGCCCACATCCGCGAGTTCATTGCTGGCGCCAAAATAATTTTCGCCGTGGTCGCCAACAGCGCGGCGGTGGCGAGATCGTCGGCATGACCGCCGGCCATTTTCGCCATGAGGTCCGCGGTCGCTGGTGCGACCACAATCAAATCGGTTTCGCGCGCGAGACGAATGTGGCCGACGTCAAATTCACCCGCGAGATCGAACAAATCGGTGAAGATGCGTTCACCGACGAGCGCGCTCGCCGATAGTGGCGTGACAAACTGTTCGGCGGCTTTCGTCAGAATGCAACGAACGGCGATACCGCGCTCTTTCAATCGGCGGATCAGATCGAGCGATTTGTAGGCGGCGATGCCACCCCCGATAATCAGCAGCACGCGTTTCGTATCAGCGGGCACGGGGGTGGAGCGCGTGGATCTTGCGGCAGGTCTTTGCCGCGGCGAGGGTGGCTCGATGAGGTTGAGCGCTTCATGGCCAGTCTCTTCAGCGGCGTCGCGCAGGATGGTGCGGACCTCATCCTCGACCGAGCGCCCGCTGCGCGCAGCGCGCAGGCGCAGCAGCTTTTTCAGCCTCTCGTCGAGCTGGCGGACGGTGAGCGAAGCCATAGAAACCTCTTGTATTGAAAGAGGTTAGTATAGGTATGATTGCGTTGCAATCAATGCAATCAAACTGGGGCGAAATATTTTGGCGGCTTGACGATTGGGCGCTTCTTTTGTATTTAACCGACAAGTTATTTAACTGGATGGTTCAATTCAATGCCGACCGACCGCCTCAGCTCGACCTTCGCAGCCCTTGCCGATCCGACCCGGCGGGCAATTCTCGCCCGTCTCGCGCTCGGTGAGACCTCGGTGCTCAAGCTCGCCGAGCCATTCGAGATGAGCCTGCCGGCGGTGTCGAAGCATCTCAAGGTGCTGGAGCGCGCCGGCCTGATCACGCGCACCCGCGATGCGCAGATGCGCCCCTGCCAAATCGATGCGCGCGCTCTCAAGGAAGCCGACGACTGGCTCGAGGAATACCGGCGGCTCTGGGAAGAACGGCTCGATCGGCTCGACGACTATCTGAAGACGCTGCAAGCCGCGCAAAAGCAAAGCAAGCGAGAGAAAAATCATGGCCGCAAAAAATAACATCGACCTTGAACGAGATCCACGCTCGATCATCGGCACGCGAATCTTCAATGCGCCGCGCGATCTGGTGTTCTCGGCATTTACGGACCCGAAACACCTGGCGCAATGGTGGGGACCGGACGGCTTCACGACGACGACGCATACTTTCGAATTTCGATCCGGCGGCACCTGGCGTTTCGTCATGCATGGCCCGGACGGCCGCGACTACCAGAACCGGGTTACCTATGACGAGATCGTTCCGCCCGAGCGCATTGTCTATCACCATGGCGGCGGCGCCGATGTCGAGCCAGTGCAATTCCGCACGACCGTAATTTTTGAAGATCTCGGCAATGGCCAGACGCGCCTCACCTGGCACGGACAATTCCCGACGGTCGAAGCGCGCGCCCGCGTGATCAAGGACTACGGCGCCGACAAGGGCCTGGCGCAGACGATGGCGCGGCTAGATGAGTATGTTGCGGCGATGGCATCAACGGGGTGCGCGTAAATGCCCAAACGTCGCGGCCGGCTCCGACAAAGCGCGCAACGCGGCACGCAGATCATCCGCGCCGCCGCGGGGGATCAAACGCTCGACATCTGCATGGGCCTGTTTCCACAGGGGAACAGCCTTGCCGAGCAATCTGCGCCCCGCAGCGGTAATCGCCAGCCGCCGGCTGCGCCGATCTTCCTTGTCGGTCGAAACCTTCACCAACTCCCGGCGTTCAAGAGGCTTGAGGGCCGCAGTGAGGGTCGTGCGGTCCATGGCGAGCAACGCCGCAACGCTACCGATACTTGGCGGTTCCGGGCGGTTCAGCGACATCAGCAGCGAGAACTGCCCTTGGGTGAGATCGAGCGGACGAAATACCTCGTCAAAACGCCGCGCCAGTGCGCGTGCGGCGCGCTGGACGTGCAAGCACAGGCAGGCGTCGCGCACCAGATGCGTGACGGCAAGAGGCGGCTCATGACGGGTTGACATGAAACACAATATGTTGATATCAACCTATTTGTCAATGACCGGAACCTGAAGGAGCAAGAGTTATGCAGGTGCAATCGTATCTGTTTTTAGACGGCCGGGCCGAAGAGGCGATCGAGTTCTACAAGAAAACGCTCGATGCCAAGGTGACGATGCTGATGCGTTGGAAAGACAGCCCCGATAAATCCATGTGTACGCCGGGCAACGAGAACAAAGTCATGCATTCCTACATGACCATTGGCGAGACCGGTGTGATGCTCTCGGACGGCCGCAACACTGGCAATCCAAAATTCGAGGGCTTTGCCCTGTCGATTGCCACAAAGACCGAAGCCGAAGCCGACAAACTTTTCAACGCGCTCGCCGATGGCGGCAAAGTGACCATGCCGCAGACCAAGACCTTCTTCTCGCCGCGTTTCGGCATGCTCGCCGACAAGTTCGGCGTGAATTGGATGATCCTGGTCGACAAGTAGACGCCGCCGCGCGGTCGGGAGCGCGCGATCAAAACGAAAGCAATAGGACGATCAGGCTATGTCGCTCAAACTCTACTTTCACCCACTCTCGTCCTTTTGCCACAAGGCACTGATCGCGCTGTACGAATGCGGCGCTGCTTTCGAGCCGATCCTGGTCAATCTGTCCGACGATCAATCGAGCGCTGCACTCCGATCGCTGTGGCCGATGGCAAAATTTCCGGTTCTGCGCGACGAAGCGCGGGACCGCACGGTGGCCGAGGCGACTGTGATCGTCGAATATCTGGGGGCGTATTATCCGGGCGGCACGCAATTTGTGCCGGCCGAGGCGGATCTCGCGTGGCAAACCCGGATGTGGGACCGCTTTTATGACAACTACATTCACCTGCAGATGCAGAAGATCGTGGGCGACTGGCTTCGCCCGGCGGGTGCCGCCGATCCCTTCGGCGTGGAGCAAGCGAAGACAACGCTCCAGCGCGCCTACGGGATGATCGAAGATGCGATGGACCGCAAGACCTGGGCGGTCGGCGAAAACTTCAGCCTGGCCGACTGTGCCGCCGCACCTGCGCTGTTCTACGCGAACACGGCCATGCCCTTTGGTTCGGCGCAGCCGAATCTGCATGCGTATTTGGATCGGTTGATGTCACGGCCTTCCTATGCGCAAGCGCTCAAGGAAGCCCAGCCGTATTTCGACATGTTCCCGATGAAAATAAAACCTCGACTCGTCAAGGAGAGGCAGTGATGCAAGACCAAGCAACCAACGCGGCGTCCAAGGACTTCGTAATTTCTCGCGTCTTGAAGGCGCCGCGCGATCTTGTGTGGCAATGCTTCACCGATCCCGAGCGTATGAAGCAATGGTGGGGCCCCAAGGGCGTCAAGGTCGTCAAGTCCGATATGGATCTGCGTGTCGGTGGCACCTACCACTACGGCATGGAAACGCCCGACGGCAAAGTGATGTGGGGCAAGTTCGTCTACCGCGAAATCACCCCGCCGCAAAAACTGATTTTCACCAATTCGTTTTCCGACGAAGCCGGCGGCGTGACGCGTCATCCGATGGCGCCGAGTTGGCCGTTGCAAATGCTCTCGACGTTTACCTTCGAAGATGTGCCCGTCGGCAACACCAAATTCACCGTGCGTTGGGCCCCGCTCAACCCGACCGAAGAAGAGCGCAAGACCTTCGACGCCGGCCACGCCAGTATGACTGGCGGCTGGAGCGGCACCCTGGAGCAGCTCGAGGCCTACCTGGTGAGCGCGAAGTAACCGCAAGGAGTTCGAATGCAGATCGCGGAAAAAAAACTTGGGACGTGCCTGTGGTTCGACACGCAGGCCGAAGAGGCAGCGAATTTCTATGTGTCCGTCTTCAAGAACTCCAAACTCGGCCGCGTCAGCCGCTATGCGCAGGACGTGCAGGGCAAGAAAGCCGGCTCGGTCATGGTCGCGGAGTTCGAGATCAACGGGCAAGCCTTCACGGCGCTCAATGGCGGCCCGCAGTACAAGTTCAGCGAGGCGGTGTCGTTTCAGGTGGCCTGCGACTCCCAGGAGGAAATTGACTACTTCTGGGGCAGGCTGACCGAGGGTGGTCAGGAAGGCCCCTGCGGCTGGCTGAAAGATAAATACGGCGTGTCCTGGCAGGTGTTTCCGTCCGCTTTGCCGAAAATGCTGATGGATTCCGACAAAGCCACATCGGCACGGGTGATGGGTGCGTTTATGAAAATGAAGAAGTTCGATCTTGCACAGCTCACGCGTGCCTACGAAGGAGAAAACGCATGAGCGATGCGAATGTAAAATCCGCGGCAAACCAATTCGGCGACGGAACCGTCGAGATCGTCCGCGTGTTCGACGCGCCGCGCGCGCTGGTGTGGCAGGCCTGGACCGATCCGAAAATGCTGGCGCAGTGGTTCGGCCCGCGCGGATTCAGCAGCACGGTCCCCGAGTTGGACCTGCGCGTCGGCGGCAGCCTTCGCATTGTCATGCACGGGCCGGACGGCAACGACTACCCGATGAAGGGCACCTTCCGCGAGGTTGTCGCACCTGAACGGCTCGTGTTCAGCAATATCGCGATCAACGACGAAGGCAAGCATCTGCTCGAAGGCGTAACGACTGTCAGGTTCACGGAACAGGGTGGCAAAACAACGATGACGCTGCACACGTACGCAGTCGGCCGCGTCCCGATCGCCAAGCAGATGCTGGCCGGCATGGAAGCAGGCTGGACCCAAAGCATCGATAAACTCGAAGAACTTCTGGAGAGCGCGGCGTAGCTCTTATTACCGGAGCATCCAGACAATCGTGGCCAGTAACAACGCGATCATCCACAGCCCCGCCGCGGTCCAGCGGTTGCTGCGCGCTTCCGCGGCGCCTATCGCCGCGACAGTTTCTTGCGACAGCACCAGCCCATCGCGGGTGATGTCGTCGACCTGATCGAGCAGGGTACCGGCACGCGTCAGCAGGCCCGGCACTTCTCCCAGGAAGCGGCCAATTTCGCCGGCACCTTCGACAGCGTCCTCCAGCCGGCCGACGGGACCGAGATTGCGCGCAATCCACTCGCGCACGACCGGATCGGCGGTCGTCCACATGTCGAGCCTGGGATCGAGAGAACGGCCCACGCCTTCCACGACCACCATGGTCTTTTGCAATAGCAAGAGCTCCGGCCGGGTGCGCATATCGAACAAGCCGGTGACTTCGAACAACAGCATCAAAAGCTTGGCCATCGAGATGTCTTCGGCAGAACGATTGTGAATCGGCTCGCCGATGGCGCGGATCGCCTGCGCGAAGCTTTCGACCGAATGGTGCCGCGGCACGTAACCGGCATCGAAGTGCACCTGGGCCGTCCGGTGATAATCGCGCGTAATAAAGCCGAGCAGGATCTCGGCGAGGAAGCGCCGCTCCTTCGGACGCAAACGCCCCATGATGCCAAAATCAACCGCGACCAGGCGTGCTTCGTCATCGACAAACAGATTGCCTGGATGCATGTCGGCGTGAAAGAAACCGTCACGCAACGCGTGCCGCAGAAAACTCTGGATCACGTTGCGGCCAAGCGCCGCCAGATCAAAACCCTTCGCCGCAAGCGCGCCATGGTCACTCAGGCGGACGCCATCGATCCATTCCAGGGTGAGCACTTCGCGGGCGGTACGATCCCAGTCGACGGTGGGCACGCGGAAGTCGGCGTCCTTGCGGGTATTATCCGCTATCTCGGAAGCAGCGGCGGCTTCCAGCCGGAAATCCATTTCGATCGTCACCGAGCGGGCAAGCGTCGACACCACCTCGACCAGCCGCAGCCTGCGCGCTTCCGCGGAGAAAGCCTCCGCATTGCGCGCCGCAAAGAAGAACGCGTCGAGATCAGACTTGAACCGCCGCTCGATGCCGGGACGAAGAACCTTGACCGCAACCGGTTTGCGCGCACCGTCTATGTCGACCTCCGCACGATGTACTTGCGCAATCGATGCGGCAGCCACCGCCGGACCAAAGCTTGCGTAGACAGAAGAAAGCGGCTTGCCGAGCGCGGCTGCGACAGCTGCCTCCGCCTCGCCTTGCGGGAAAGGCGCCATCTTGTCCTGAAGACTTTCCAGATCGCGCGCTATCGTCGTACCGACCACGTCCGGCCGTGTCGCCAGGAACTGACCGAGCTTGACATAAGTCGGCCCGAGTTTGCTGAGTGCGGCAGCAAGCCGGCTTTCGCCGCTTTTTGTACTCGGCCGTTCAAGAAGGCGCGCCACGGCGATGCCGACCCTGGCCGGCAAGGGCAAAGGCCGGGTATCGACCAGTGCAAACACACCTTCGCGCGCAAACACGAAGCCGGCGCGGGTAAGTCGGAGCAGATGGGACGTGGCAGCGATCACAAGCGCCAACCCGAATGTAATGCGACCACGCCGCCGGTCATGGGTGTGAACGACGCCCGACGAAATCCGGCGGCCTCGATCATCTGGGCGAAGGCTTTTGGTTTTGGGAACTTCCGAATCGACTCGACGAGATATTGATAGGCATCACGGTCGCCAGTCACCGCTTCTCCGACGCGCGGAATCACCTGGAATGAATAGAGCTCGTAAAGCGCATCAAGGCCGGGGATATCGACAGAAGAAAATTCCAGGCACAGGAAGCGGCCACCAATCCTGAGCACGCGATAAGCTTCGGCAAGCGCGCGCTCAATGCGCGGCACATTGCGGATCCCGAAGGCAATGGTGACGCAATCGAAGCTGCGGTCCGGGTAGGGGAGATCTTCGGCATTTCCCTCTTCGAAACCGACAATGCCATCGAACCCGCGTTCGGCCGCGCGCTTGCGGCCGACCTCGAGCATGTCTGCATTGATGTCACACACGGTCACCCGCGTCCCAGCGCCACCAGCCTCTGCGACGCGGAAAGCGACGTCCCCGGTTCCGCCGGCGAGATCAAGCAGCGCAAATTCGCGTCCCGAACGTGGCGGGTTTACCGCCGTCAGCAGTGCGTCCTTCCAGGCCCGGTGCAAGCCGCCGGACATCAGGTCGTTCATGAGGTCATAGCGGCGGGCAACCGAATGAAAGACATCGTCGACGCGCTGCTGCTTGTCCTCAAGCGGCACGCTGTCATAGCCGAAATGGGTCTGCTCGCCGCCCCGGGCCATCGCCAATAATCCTTTGCGGGCAGGACCATAGCGCGGTGGACCCGGGGGCGCTATGTGTCAGCGCAGGAGCGGTTAATCATGCCCGAATTGCCTGAAGTTGAGACCGTGCGCCGGGGCCTGGCGCCCGCCATGGAAGGCGCGCGCTTTGCAAAGGTGGAGGTCCGCCGTGGTGATCTGCGCTGGCCATTGCCCAAGGGCTTTGCGCAGCGTCTGCACGGCAAGACGGTAGAAGGGTTGGGCCGCCGGGCAAAGTACCTGCTTGCCGATCTTTCATCAGGCGATGTGTTGCTGATGCATCTCGGAATGTCGGGCTCGTTCCGAGTCGGCAAGGATGCCGCGCCTGGCAAGTATTATCACGAGCGCTCCAAGAGTACTGCGCACGACCATATTGTCTTCCACATGTCCAATGGTGCGACGGTGACGTTCAACGATCCGCGCCGATTCGGTTCGATGAAGCTGGTGCAAAGGGCCAAACTCGAGCAAGAGCCACTCCTGCGCGCGTTGGGGCCGGAACCACTGGGAAATGAATTCGACGCCGCAATGCTGGCCGAAGCCTGCGCCGGCAAGAAAACTTCTCTTAAGGCGGCACTCAGCGATCAACGTGTCGTCGCCGGCCTTGGCAATATTTACGTATGTGAAGCGCTGTTTCGCGCGCGGGTGTCACCGAAACGAGTTGCCTCCACGATTGCCGACCGAAACGGCAAGCCGAACGAGCGCGCCGAAAAACTGGTCGACGCCATCAAGGCTGTGCTCAAGGACGCAATCGAAGCGGGCGGCTCTTCATTGCGTGACCACCGCCGCGCTGACGGCTCACTTGGCGATTTCCAGCACAATTTTCAGGTCTATGACCGCGAAGGCCAGCCGTGCCCAAATTGCAAAGGAAAGATCAAACGCATTGTGCAGGTGGGACGCTCGACCTTCTATTGCCCCTCATGCCAGAAATAGTCCACGCTGCCGCCTGAACGCCGGGGGTAATCGCATGCGAAAGCTTGGCCTCATTGCATTCATACTCGCCGCCATGCCGATCATTGCGGCGGCCGCGGAATTTCCCGACCATCCCATCCGGTTCATCGTTCCGCAGGCGGCGGGTAGCGCGACCGATACCGTGGCGCGTGTTCTCGCGGCGGAATTGACCAAGGAATTCGGCCAGCAGGTTATTGTCGACGACCGGCCGGGCGGCGCGCTCACCATCGGCCTCGACCTGGTCGCGAAGTCCGCGCCTGACGGATACACGATCGGCATGGGGCCGATCGGCGCGCTGGCCATAACCCGTCACATGGTGGCGAAGCTGCCCTACAACATTGAGAAGGATTTCCAGCCGATCGCGCTGGTTGCGCGCGGCCATTTGCTGCTCGCCGTTTCGCCCAAGCTGCCGATCCATTCGGTGAAGGAGCTGGTCGACTATGCCAAGAAGAACCCGGGCAAGCTCACCAATGCGTCGTCAAGCAACGGCTCGCCAGGGCATGTTGGCGGCGAATTGTTCAAATACATGACCGAAACCGAGATCGTGCACGTGCCCTACCGTGGCGGTGCGCCCGCGATCACCGATCTGATTGCCGGCCATGTCGATGTCATGTTTGAGAGCCTGCAATCGATCGCGCCCTTTGCGCGTGACGGCAAGGTCCGTGCACTCGGTGTCAGTGGCGCAGTGCGCTCGCCGGCGTTTCCCGAGCTGCCGACAATTGCCGAGGCAGGGGTGCCAGGATATCTGGCGCCGACCTGGACCGGCGTGATCGCGCCCGCAGGTGTGCCGCGCCCGATTGTCGACAAGCTCAACGCCGCAATCAACAAGGCGCTCACATCCGAGTCATTCAAGGAAAAATTCGCCAAGATCGGTGACGAACCGGCCGGCGGAACGCCGGAAGAGTTTGCCGCGACCATCAAGGCCGATTCCGCCAAATGGGGCGAAGTGGTGCGCCGCTCCGGAGCCAGATTAGACTGAGCCAAGGATTAAGACATGACCTATCAGAATATCATCGTCGAAACGAAAGGTCGGGTTGGAATTATCCGGCTTAACAGGCCGCAAGCGCTCAACGCGCTCAACAAGGCCTTGATTGACGAGCTCACCAAGGCAATCGAGACTTTTGATGCGGACGACAAAATTGGCTGCCTGCTGATCACCGGCAGCGAAAAGGCCTTCGCGGCGGGTGCCGATATTAAGGAGATGGCGGACAAGCCGTTTGTCGAAGCCTATCTCGGTGATTTTGTTTCCAACTGGAACGCCATTGCGCAGGCGCGCAAGCCGGTCGTTGCCGCGGTCGCCGGCTTTGCGCTTGGCGGCGGCTGCGAACTCGCCATGCAAAGTGACATCGTCATTGCCGCCGACAATGCTAAATTCGGTCAGCCGGAGATCAAGCTCGGCGTCATTCCCGGAATCGGTGGCACCCAGCGACTGGCCCACGCGGTCGGCAAAGCCAAGGCGATGGACATGATTCTCACGGGCCGCATGATGGACGCGGCGGAAGCAGAAAAATCCGGCCTGGTCGCCCGCGTAGTGCCAGCGGCAAGTCTCATGGACGAAGCCATGAAAGTCGCCGACGCGATCGCCAACATGTCGTTGCCGTCGGTGCTTGCGGCAAAGGAATCGGTCAACGCAGCGTTTGAATCGTCATTGGCCGAAGGCATGCGCTTCGAGCGGCGGATCTTCCATTCACTGTTCGCGACGGACGATCAGAAGGAAGGAATGAAGGCCTTCATCGAAAAACGACAGCCGGCCTGGAAAAACAAATAGCTATTTCCGCACGCAAATAATTCTGACAACCGCAGCCGTGGCATCGCCGCCAAGGGCGGCAGTCTGGGTGGCAGGCGCAACGTTATGCGCCGCAAGGAAATCGCGGATGGCTGACGTCGTGATGAGGCGCACCGGCGGTGCACTTGCTTCCGTGCTGGCAAGCACGAAATCCCGCATTTGCATCATTCCAAGAAATTGGCCCTGTCCATCGAGCGCAGCAGCGCCGGAGAAACCTGCCATTGGCACCGGTTGCCGCAATTCGATCGCGTTACCGTCCGCCAGCCGTGCCTTGATCTCTGTGAGTTTTTTGCTGCCATTCTGCTCTTTGGGATCCGGAATGCCGACCAGCGTCACGTCGCCCTTCCTGGCAGCATCCGGCGCCAGCACAAGCGGCGAGAGCTTACGCGGACCGTAAACACGCAGCAGCGCCAGGCCATTCTCCTTGTCTTCTGCAATGCGGTCGGCATCGCCGAGCCCCGCAGCGACGATCACCTGGCAACCAGATGCGAGCTTGCGATCGGTCACGATGTGCCCGCGCGCACTCACGACGAGCCCGTTGCCGTATTCGACTGTTTTCGTCATGGCCGCGAACGGCGTACTGCCTGCGGGAAACGGCGAGAATGCGCTTGCCATCGCAACGGTCACAGGCGCGACGATCGTTTCCATCATCTGGTCAAAGAGGATCGTGAATCCGCGCACTTCGCCGTTGCGAAGCTGGGCGCGCACGGAAAACTTCTTCAAGCCCTGCATGCCGCTGATGTAGAAATTATCGTCGTGCAGCACGCTGTATTCGATCTTGCGTGTGGCGGGCTCCCTCTTCTGTTGGTCGAAGAGCGCCGACAGCTTGAGGTCGGGCTCCTTGATGCGGAACGTTTCCACCTGCACGTCGCCGTGCGCCGAGGACCAACGTGTGCCGTGCGCTGCGTCACGCGCCTGCGGAACCATCTTAATCGGCAGGCCAATGCGCACACCGGTGGCCGGATCGACAACGACGGTCCAGCCGTACTCGTCCTCGTGCGCCTTTGCCGCTGTCAACAAGTTGGCGCGCTCGGCTGGCGTCAAGACACCGGTGATCTTGGTCTTGGCGCGTTTCTGGTAATTCTTGATGGCAGTCAAAAAAGGATCTTCGCCGCCGAGCGAGCCGGTGTAGTCGCCGGACCATGACAGCGCCGATTGAATTTTCTGACGATCGCCGTTGGAAATTCCCGCAGCGGCGTCCTGCGCGGGCTCTGTCTTGGCCGCCTGCGGCTCGAGCGCCGTGGACTTCGCGTCGACGGTTGCAGGTGCGGCAATGCTCGGCGCTGGCGGCGTTGCAGCTGCGGGCTTGGCAGCGACCTTGAACGCGGCCTTTTTCGGGGCAACGTGGATCGGTTTTGATTTTTCTGCGGGCTGCGCGGACCCGGGCATGATGCCAGGCGAATCCTGCGCCAGCGCCGGAACGGCGCCGAGCAAGACGGCAAGCATGATCGTTGACCCACCCAAACGCTTCACGTTAACGCCGACCCCTTGGTTTTGCGGTCACCTTAGCCCATGGAAGCGAAGGCGCAAGGCGGCCAAGAACCGACCTGGGGACAGCTGTAACTGAATGGCGTTGCGCATGACCTTATCCCAAAAGCGATTCACACTATTTCGAGGTCATGCGCTAGGTTAACCACAATGCTCGATGCCCAAGAACTTGAACGCTACGCCCGTCACATCGTGTTGCGTGAGGTTGGCGGTCCCGGCCAGGCGAAGCTGAAGGCTGCGCGCGTGCTGGTCGTTGGCGCCGGCGGTTTGGGCGCGCCGGTGCTGCTCTACCTGGCTGCGGCCGGCGTCGGCACGCTCGGCGTGGTCGACGACGATGATGTGTCGCTATCAAACCTGCAGCGCCAGGTCATTTTTTCAACGCGCGATATCGGCGAGCCGAAGGTCGCACGTGCCGGCGAAGCCGTGCAGGGTCTCAATCCGCATGTGAATGTCGAGACGCACCGCGTGCGGCTGACGGCAGCCAACGCGCTCGATCTGATTTCGCGTTACGACGTCATCGCGGACGGATCCGATAATTTCGCGACGCGTTACCTCGTCTCTGACGCCTGCTACTTCGCAAGGAAACCGCTCGTCACCGCGGCGGTCGGCACCTTCGATGGTTCGCTCACCTCTATTCGTGCGTACGAAACGCGCGCCGACGGAACGCGCAATCCGACTTATCGCTGTCTTTTCCCCGAGCCGCCGCCGGCAGGCACTGTGCCGGCGTGCGCCGAAGCTGGCATTCTGGGCGCGCTGCCCGGAGTGCTCGGCTCGCTGATGGCGTTGGAAATCATCCGTGAAATTGTCGGCTTCGGCGAAGGCCTTGTTGGTCGCCTGCTGATGGTCGACGCCCGCTCGATGCGGTTCGAGACGCTGAGTTATGCGTGGGATCCGGACAATCCACTGAGCGGCAACAAGCCGACGATCAGCGACCTCTCACAACATCGAGGGTAGCGCCCGGTCTGGCTGCAAAAGGCCCGCGCCTGCGCGGGCCATCTTCACGTCATAAGGGCCGCCGGCCCTGACTTACAACATCGACGGCAGGACGCGATCCGGCGGCCGATGGCCATCCATGAATGTCTTGATGTTGATAATGACCTTCTCGCCCATATCGATGCGCCCTTCGATCGTCGCCGAGCCGGTGTGGGGCAGCAGCACGACCTTTCCCGCGCGGGCAAGCTTGACCAGCTTTGGATTGACGGCCGGCTCGTGTTCAAACACGTCGAGGCCCGCGCCGGCGATGTCGCCGGATTCGATCAGGCGGGCGAGCGCATTCTCGTCGATCACTTCACCGCGCGATGTGTTCACGACAAACGCTTCCGGTCGCAACATCTTGAGCCGGCGTGCAGAAAGCAGGTGATAGGTCGCCGGCGTGTGCGGACAATTGACCGAGACGATGTCCATACGGGCAAGCATCTGGTCGAGGCTTTCCCAATAAGTGGCGTCGAGCTCTTCTTCGATCTTGGGAGCTACGCGCCGGCGGTTGTGATAGTGGATCTGCAGGCCGAAGGCGCGTGCGCGGCGTGCGACAGCCTGGCCGATGCGCCCCATCCCGATAATGCCGAGCCGTTTGCCCCAGATCCGGTGCCCGAGCATCCAGGTCGGCGACCAGCCGGTCCAATCCTTGTCCGACGTCAGAACCTGCGAGCTTTCGACCAGCCGGCGCGGCACCGTCAGGATCAGCGCCATGGTCATGTCCGCAGTGTCCTCGGTGAGAACGCCCGGCGTGTTGGTGACAGTAATGCCGCGCTGAACGGCCGTTGCGACGTCGATATTGTCGACGCCATTGCCGAAATTGGCGATCAGCTTGAGCTGATCACCCGACTTGCTGAGCACCGAGGCGTCGATCCGGTCGGTGACGGTAGGCACAAGGACATCGGCGACCTTCGCCGCTTCGGCGAGCTGGCTTTGCGTCATCGGTTTGTCGTCGGGATTGAGCCGGGCGTCGAAAAGTTCCCGCATTCGCAGCTCGACGGAGTTGGGCAGCTTGCGTGTGACAATGACGACCGGTTTCTTGGCTTTCGGCATTGCTCTCAACCGCGGCGATGGCGCCGATACCACCCAAGGGAAGCGCCGATTCAGCCCTCATTAACCGTGCTCGCCCACACTGCGCACACGCGCGTTGGGGACGAACTCATTCTTTTTCCTACCAGATGGCAGTGACAACACAAAGCTTCCGGACTGCACTTTGGGCCGCAGTAGTGGCCAGCTTCGTTGCGATGCAGGGGGGCACGGCCTGGTCTGCGGGCGATGCCACGACCGGCTCCGTCAGTGGCCTGCCGATTCCGCGATTTGTCAGCCTCAAGTCCGACCGGGTCAACGCCCGCTCCGGCCCCAACAAGGACCAGGAGGTCCGCTGGGTCTATACCCATGTCGGCATGCCGGTGGAGATCACCGCTGAATTTGAGAACTGGCGGCGCATTCGCGACTGGGAAGGCGCGGAGGGCTGGGTCTATCACACGCTGTTGTCGGGCAAGCGCATGGCGGTCGTGGTGCCCAAATCGAAGGAAGAACTGGTCCCGCTCCACGAAAGTGCCGACATCGAATTGCCGGTCACGGCACAGCTGCAATCGGGCGTGCTCGGCGCGCTGAAATCGTGCAATGGCAACTGGTGCCAATTCAGCGGCAAGGGCTTCGACGGCTATATCCGCCAGGAGCGCCTGTGGGGCGCCTATCCGAATGAGAAGGTGGACTAGGACGTCCGGTAATTGCCCAATCAGGCTTTGCGGCGCAGCCGCACGACGACGTCGACGCGCGCGATCTCGAAACCTTCCGGGGGCGTCGGCGTCTTGCCGATCAGAACCTCGGCGCCTGGAATGTCGAGCACCTCATCCTCACCTTCGATGAAGAAGTGATGATGCGCCGTGGCATTGGTGTCGAAATAGGCCTTAGAGCCGTCGACCGCGACCTGCCGCAACAGGCCGACTTCTGTGAACTGATGAAGCGTGTTGTAGATCGTTGCCAGCGATACCGGCACCTTCGCGCGACTTGCTTCTTCGTAAAGCATTTCGGCGGTGAGGTGGCGGTCGCCTTTGCCGAAGAGGATCCATCCCAACGCCATACGCTGACGGGTCGGACGCAGACCAACATGGCGCAGCATTGCCTTGACGTCATGCCACGGACACCCGGTCAGCGCCGAGCGGTCCGAAGAGTGCTCGGCGGTCTTTATCTTTGGCAATGCCGTCTGTCTCGTAGTTATCATTGGTTACGCCTGAACAGCCGGCTTGCAATGCAAGCCAGCGAAAAACTGTTTCATCTGCAACATATACGAAATCGACCCCGTTGATGCAACCGGCTCGCAACTAAGAGTAATATAGTATTTTCGGGCCTTTTCGACCGAAAACATGACGCGTGCGCTCACGCGCGCTACCTTTGCCGCCTAGCCTTGGTATGTTACCAACTCGGGCATGGGAATTCAGCCAACCCCCGTGCAAGGGGACGCAACGTCAATGGACACCCGGCGGCACAGCTTCGAATACGAAGATCTGCTTGCTTGTGGTCGCGGGGAACTCTTCGGCCCCGGCAATGCACAATTGCCGCTTCCGCCAATGCTGATGTTCGACCGTATTGCCGAAATCAGTGAAGAAGGCGGCGCACATGGCAAAGGGATGATCCGCGCCGAACTCGACGTAAAGCCGGACCTCTGGTTTTTCCTTTGCCACTTCAAGGGCGATCCGGTGATGCCGGGATGCCTTGGTCTCGATGCGCTGTGGCAGATGGTCGGATTTTTTCTTGGATGGCTTGGCGCTCCGGGCAAGGGCAGGGCGCTCGGCCTGGGCGAACTGAAATTTTCGGGCCAGGTGCTGCCGACCGTCAAGAAAGTGATCTACGGTATCGATATCAAGCGTGTCATGCGCTCGAAGCTGGTGCTGGGCGTTGCCGACGGTTGGCTCTCGGCGGACGGCAATGTCATTTACCGCGCCAGCGATTTGAAGGTCGGCCTGTTCAAGCAGGACGAGGCTTTGCAGCCGAGCGGGGCTTGAGCCCGCCCGGGGGGCCTTGCGGAAATGCCTCAACCGGCCAATCTGTGGCCTGATCAGCAATAAACCGCGGTGAGTTTTAAAGGGTAAAACGACTATGCGACGTGTCGTCGTCACCGGAATGGGCATCGTCTCATCCATCGGCAACAATACGCAGGAAGTGCTGGCGAGCCTCCGTGAGGCCAAGTCCGGGATCGTGCGTGCCGATAAATATGCGGAACTTGGTTTCCGCAGCCAGGTGCACGGTGCGCCGAGCCTCGATCCGGAAGGGGTCGTCGATCGCCGCGCCTTGCGCTTCCTTGGTGGCGGCGCCGCGTGGAACCACGTGGCAATGGAGCAGGCCATCCGCGATTCCGGCGTTGAGGAATCGGATATTTCCAATGTGCGCAGCGGCATCATCATGGGCTCGGGTGGGCCATCTTGCCGCGCACTGATCGAAGCGGCTGATACGGCGCGCACGAAGGGGCCGAAGCGCGTTGGCCCGTTTGCGGTTCCAAAAGCGATGTCGTCGACAGCCTCGGCGACACTCGCCACCTGGTTCAAGATCAAGGGCGTGAACTACTCAATCTCCTCGGCTTGCGCGACATCCAATCATTGCATTGGCAATGCCGCCGAACTCATTCAATGGGGCAAACAGGATCTGATCTTCGCCGGTGGCTGCGAGGAACTGGATTGGTCGCTCTCGGTTCTGTTCGATGCGATGGGCGCCATGTCGTCGAAATATAACGATACGCCGCACAAGGCCTCGCGCGCCTACGATAAAGATCGTGACGGCTTCGTCATTGCCGGCGGCGCCGGCGTGTTGGTGCTGGAAGAGCTCGAACATGCCAAGGCGCGCGGCGCCAAGATCTATGCGGAACTTGCCGGCTACGGCGCTACGTCCGACGGCTACGACATGGTGGCACCGTCCGGCGAGGGGGCGGTGCGCTGCATGAACATGGCGCTCGAGAGCACCAAAGTGCCGGTCGATTACATCAATCCGCACGCGACCTCGACGCCGATTGGCGACATCAAGGAAATCGAGGCAATCCGCGAAGTATTCGGTTCGAAGTGCCCACCGATCTCCGCAACCAAATCACTCACCGGGCATTCGCTTGGCGCCACCGGCGTCCAGGAGGCCATCTATTCGCTGCTGATGATGCAGAGCGGCTTCATTTGCGAGAGCGCCAATATCGAGAATCTCGATCCGGCCTTTGCCGATATGCCGATCGTGCGCGAGCGTCAGGACAACGTGAAGCTCGGCTGCGTGCTATCGAACTCGTTCGGTTTCGGCGGCACCAATGCTTCGGTTGTATTCAAGCGGCTTGATGCGTAGTCAAACTTCCAGTCATTCCGGGACGGCCCGAAAGGCCGAACCCGGAATCCAGAACCAAGCGTCTGGATTCCGGGTTCGCTCGTTCCACTCGCGCCCCGGAATGACGGCGAACTAAGGGATAAAAATGCCGGGGTTAATGCAAGGCAAACGTGGGCTGATCATGGGGGTCGCCAATGACCACTCGATCGCCTGGGGAATTGCAAAGATGCTGGCGTCGCACGGCGCACAGCTTGCCTTCACCTACCAGGGCGATGCCCTTGCGAAGCGTGTGAAGCCCCTCGCGGAGCAGGCGGGCTCAACATTTGTGATGCCTTGCGATGTCGAGGATATCGCATCGGTTGATGCGGTGTTCGATGAGATCAAGAAAAAATGGGGCACGATGGACTTTCTCGTGCATGCGGTCGCTTTCTCCGACAAGAACGAGCTGAAGGGCCACTACGCCGACTCGACGCGCGAAAACTTCATCCGCACGATGGTGATCTCCTGCTACGCCTTCACCGAGGCCGCCAAGCGCGCGGCCGCGCTGATGCCGAATGGCGGTGCCATGGTGACGCTCACCTACAATGGCGGCCTGCGCGCCATGCCGAATTACAATGTGATGGGCGTTGCGAAAGCGGCGCTGGAGGCTTCGGTGCGCTATCTCGCGGTCGATTTCGGCGCGCAGAAAATACGCGTCAACGCGATTTCAGCCGGACCGATCCGCACGCTCGCGGGCGCCGGCATCACCGATGCGCGCTACATGTTTGCCTTCCAGCAGAAATATTCTCCGCTTGGCCGCGGCGTCACGCTGGAGGAACTGGGCGGCGCCGGGCTTTACCTGTGCTCGGATTTGTCGACCGGCGTCACTGGCGAAGTTCACTTCGTTGACTCGGGCTACAATGTGATAGCCATGCCGCACCCGGAAGCGCTGAAAGCCGCTGGCGGCGCGGTGGAAGGCAAGGAATAAATTTCCCGCTCATGCGGATTGTGAATCGCTATACAAAAACGGCCGGGAAATCCCCGGCCGTTTTGCTTTTCGTTGAATATCATTTGTCATGGCCGGGCATAGCCGTCCGAAGGACGGCGTCGCTTTGCTCGCCTATGTCCCGGCCATCTCGTTTAGGAGGGCGCGTGCCATCCTTAGCGGGGCCACCGGGACGAGCCCGGTGGCGACAGAGACACATTACGCCGCCTTCGCCTGGGCAATGTCGAATCGATCAGCGTTCATTACCTTCGTCCACGCCGCCACGAAGTCCTTCACAAACTTCTCCTTCGCGTCTGTGCACGCATAGACTTCCGCCAGCGCCCGCAGTTGCGAGTGCGACCCGAAGATCAGGTCAACGCGCGTGCCGCTCCACTTGATCGCCTTCGTCTTGCGGTCGCGGCCCTCGTAAAGGTTGTCGCCAGCCGGAGACCACTCCGTACTCATGCCCAGCAGGTTGACGAAGAAGTCATTGGTCAACGTCCCGACCTTTTTGGTGAAGACGCCGTCCTTGGACCCGCCGACGTTAGCGCCGAGCACGCGCAGGCCGCCAACGAGAACTGTCATCTCCGGCGCCGTCAACCGCAGCAATTGCGCCCGGTCCACCAATGCCTCCTCAGGCGCCATGAATTGCCGCTTGGCGCTGAGATAATTGCGGAAGCCGTCGGCACGCGGTTCGAGCGGCGCGAAGCTATCGACGTCGGTTTGCTCCTGCGACGCGTCCATGCGGCCCGCCATGAAGGGAACCTTCACGGCTACACCGGCGGCCTTGGCGGCTTTTTCAACCGCGGCGCTGCCGCCGAGAACGATCAGGTCGGCAAGCGAGACTTTCTTGCCGCCCTTGGCCTTGTCGTTGAATGCCTTCTGGATCGCTTCGAGCTTCTTAAGCACCTTCGTCAGTTCATCCGGATTGTTCACGTCCCAATCCTTCTGCGGGCTAAGGCGAATGCGCGCGCCGTTCGCGCCACCGCGCTTGTCGGAGCCGCGGAACGTCGATGCCGACGCCCATGCGGTCGAGACCAGCTGCGACACCGACAGGCCGCTCGCGAGGATTTTCTGCTTCAGAGTCGCGATGTCCTTGTCGTTGATCCGGTTGCGATTGGCTGCTGGGGTCGGGTCCTGCCAGATCAGCGTCTCTTTCGGCACCAGCGGCCCGAGGTAGCGCGCGCGTGGACCCATGTCGCGGTGCGTGAGCTTGAACCAGGCGCGGGCAAACGCGTCCGCAAACTGATCCGGGTGTTCATAGAAGCGCCGCGAGATCTTCTCGTAGGCGGGGTCGAACCGCAGCGACAGGTCCGTCGTCAACATCGTCGGCACATGCTTTTTTGAATTGTCGAAGGCGTCCGGGATGTCGGCTTGCGCACCCTTCGCCTTCCACTGCTTCGCGCCGGCCGGACTCTTCGTCAGTTCCCATTCGTTTTCGAACAGGTTCTTGAAGAAGAAGTTGCTCCACTTCGTCGGCGTCTGCGTCCAGGTAACTTCCGGGCCGCCGGTGATGGCGTCGGCGCCAATGCCGGTGCCATACTTGCTCTTCCAGCCGAGGCCTTGATCCTCGATGTTAGCGCCTTCCGGCTCCCGGCCGATCAGCGACGGATCGCCGGCGCCGTGGGTCTTGCCGAACGTGTGGCCGCCCGCGATCAGCGCGACGGTTTCCTCGTCGTTCATCGCCATACGGAAAAACGTTTCGCGGATGTCCTTGGCCGCTGCGACCGGATCGGGATTGCCGTTCGGGCCTTCCGGATTGACGTAGATCAGGCCCATCTGCACCGCTCCGAGCGGCTCGGCAAGTTGACGTTCGCCGCTGTAGCGTTCGTCGCCGAGCCAGCTTCCTTCAGGACCCCAGAAGAGTTCTTCAGGCTCCCAAACGTCGGCGCGGCCGCCCGCGAAACCGAAAGTCTTGAAGCCCATCGATTCCAACGCAACATTGCCGACGAGGACCAGCAGATCGGCCCAGGAGATTTTCTTGCCGTACTTCTGCTTGATCGGCCACAGCAAGCGGCGCGCCTTGTCGAGGTTCGCGTTATCCGGCCACGAATTCAGCGGCGCGAAGCGCTGCTGGCCAGTGCCGGCGCCGCCGCGGCCGTCAGTGATGCGGTACGTGCCCGCCGCGTGCCACGCCAGGCGGATGAACAGACCACCGTAGTGGCCGAAGTCGGCCGGCCACCAAGGCTGCGAGTTCGTCATCAAGGCGCGCAGGTCCTTGATCACGGCCTTGAGGTTGAGGCTCTTGAATTCCTTGGCGTAGTCGAATGCCTCGCCCATCGGATCGGAGAGGGCGGAGTGGAGGTGGAGAACCGAAAGGTCCAGTGTGTCCGGCCACCAGTCGCGGTTCATGTGTCCGCGGGTGCCGCCTGTGAACGGGCACTTGCCCGCGCTTTTGTCGTCAGTCTTTGCGTCCATGAATCGTGTCCTCCACTGAAACTGCGCGCGCCAAAAGGGACCGGAACAGGAAACGTGGCACGCGCCTACGGCGCTTATATGAAGCCGTTCCAATCAGGTCTAATCGAATTGTTTGGGCCAGGCGATAAGCATACCTTATCGGCCGGGTCACTTCCATGATAACGCTCCGCCAGTTCCGCTATCAGGCAAAATAAAAAGGGCGGCCATGTGGGCCGCCCTTTCGTCTCGTTTGAATTTTTTGCTTATTCCGCGCCGCCGCCGGCCGCCTGCTGCGGCACGCCACCCTTTTGCTCGAGGTCTTCGCCGGTTGTCTGATCGACCGCTTTCATGGACAGGCGCACCTTGCCGCGCTCATCCACGCCGAGCAGCTTCACCTTGACCTTGTCGCCTTCCTTGACGACGTCGGTGACTTTGTTGACGCGGCTGGCGGCGAGCTGGCTGATATGCACGAGGCCGTCCTTGGCGCCGAAGAAGTTGACGAAAGCGCCGAAATCCATGGTCTTGACGACGGTGCCCTCGTAGATCACGCCGACTTCCGGATCGGAAGCGATCGACTTGATCCACTTGATCGCCGCCTTGATCGACTTGCCGTCGGCGGAGGCAACCTTCACGGAGCCGTCGTCCTCGATATTGATCTTGGCGCCGGTCTTCTCGACGATCTCGCGGATCACCTTGCCGCCGGTGCCGATCACTTCGCGGATCTTGTCGGTCGGGATCTTGAACATCTCGATGCGCGGGGCATGCTCGCCGAGTTCGGCGCGTGCCGCGGTGAGTGCCTTGGCCATCTCGCCGAGGATATGCAGGCGGCCGTCCTTCGCCTGGGCGAGGGCAACCTTCATGATTTCCTCATTGATGCCGGCGATCTTGATGTCCATCTGCAGCGACGTGACGCCCTGTTCGGTGCCCGCCACCTTGAAATCCATATCGCCGAGATGATCCTCGTCGCCGAGGATGTCGGACAACACCGCGTAGCGCTTGTCCTCGAGAATGAGGCCCATGGCGATACCGGCGGTCGGCCGCTTGAGCGGCACGCCGGCGTCCATCAGCGCGAGCGAGGAGCCGCATACCGATGCCATCGACGAGGAGCCGTTCGACTCGGTGATCTCCGAGACGACGCGGATGGTGTAGGGGAACTCGGCCGGCGTCGGCAGCATCGGGTGGATGGCCCGCCACGCCAGCTTGCCGTGGCCGATTTCGCGCCGTCCCGGCGCGCCCGTGCGGCCGGTCTCGCCCACCGAATAATGCGGGAAGTTGTAATGCAGCAGGAAGGTTTCTTTATAGGTTCCCTGCAGCGCATCGATGAACTGCTCGTCCTCGGCGGTGCCAAGCGTTGCCACGACCAACGCCTGCGTTTCACCGCGTGTGAACAGCGCCGAGCCGTGGGTGCGTGGCAATACGCCGACTTCGGCGACAATCGGGCGCACGGTGCTGAGGTCGCGGCCGTCGATGCGTTTCTTGGTGTCGAGAATGTTCCAGCGAACGATCTTGGCTTCGAGTTCCTTGAACACGCCGGCAACGGCGAGCTTGTCATGTTTCGGCTCGGCGCCTTCCGGGAAGAAATGCGCCATCACCTTTTCCTTCACGGCGGCGACAGCGTTCTGGCGGTCCTGTTTCTTCACGATCGAATAGGCCGCGCGCAGGTCCTTCTCGGCGAGCCCGAGAATTTCCTTTTCCAGGGCCTTGTGATCGGGGGCAGTCAGCTCGCGTGGCTCCTTCGCCGCTTTTTCGGCGAGCTTGATGATGGCTTCGATCACCGGCTGGAAGTGCCGGTGGCCGAACATCACAGCGCCGAGCATGATCTCTTCGGAAAGCTCCTTGGCTTCCGATTCCACCATCATCACCGCGTCTTGCGTGCCGGCGATGACGAGGTCGAGTTGGCTCTCCGGCATCTCGTCGAGCGAGGGATTGAGCACATATTCATTGTTGATAAATCCGACGCGCGCGCCGGCAATTGGTCCCATGAACGGAGCGCCGGACAGCGTGAGCGCCGCAGAGGCCGCCACCATGGCGACGATGTCGGGGTCGTTCTCCATGTCGTGCGACAGCACGGTGATGGTGACCTGCGTATCGCAACGCCAGCCGTCGGCAAACAGCGGACGGATCGGACGGTCGATCAGACGCGACGTCAACGTGTCCTTTTCGGTCGGACCGCGCTCACGCTTGAAGTAGCCGCCCGGAATGCGTCCGGCCGCGTAATATTTTTCGGTGTAGTTGACGGTGAGCGGAAGGAAATCAATTCCTTCCTTCGGCTGCTTTGCCGCTACGACGGCGGCGAGCACGGTGGTCTCACCATAGGTGGCGAGCACGGCGCCATCGGCCTGGCGCGCGACGCGGCCTGTCTCGAGGGTTAGCTTGCGCCCACCCCAATCGAGCTCAACGGAATGCTTATCGAACATTGCTTCAGTCTTTCATGGTTTTCGGCGAGCCCCGAAAGCCATGAGCAAGACGGCGAGAAGCTGTCGCACATCACCGCGGTGCGGGGAGCAACAGCGTCTGGCGATCCTGCCATGGCGTTTCGAACCTTGCCTTGCCGCAAGAGGCGATCCTTATCGGCTCTTGCCAAATTGCCGGCCGCGCCTATCGCTGCCGGTGGAATCGAGCGAACGCGTCACACGCATTCGCTGCACGAAACGCACAGGGCACATGCGCCCTGCGCGGAATAAATCATCGGCGAATGCCGAGCTTCTCGATCAAATGCTTGTAGCTTGCTTCATTGGTGCGCCGCAGGTAATCGAGGAGTTGGCGGCGCTGCCCCACCATCTTGAGCAACCCACGACGGGAGTGATTGTCCTTGACGTGGGCTTTGAAATGCTCGGTGAGATTGTTGATGCGCTCGGACAAGATCGCCACTTGCACTTCTGGCGATCCGGTGTCTCCGGGCTTTTTGGCATACGTCTTTATTACTTCGGCCTTGCGGCCGGCGGTTACCGACATCGGTCATCCTTTCTTACGCTCGGCTCTGCCCATCAGGCCGGCGAGGTTAAACACGCGCTTGGGGACGATTTCGCCACGATCCAGTTCGGCCAAGGCCAGAAGCTGGCCCGATACCGTCACGTAGATTGTGCCGCGGAAATTGGGTGCGTCCCGTCCGCGCAACAAAACGGCTTGGCCTCTTTGAAGCCTTGCCGCATCTGCCCGACTGACAGCCAGCGCCGGGATGTCGTCCAGCGCGGTTTCAACGGGCATTAGAGCGTCCGCGAGGCTCGCCTCGCCGGACGCGGCTCTATGGCATAGGGCCTCCAATTGTTCCAGCAGAATCATGGTTTCTTCGTTGAACGGCCCTACCGCGGCGCGCCGCAGGGCGCTGACATGGCCGAAACAGCCCAAAGTGCGGCCGAGATCGCGGGCCAGCGAGCGGACATAGGTCCCTTTGCCGCATTCAGCCTCAAGTACCGCATGGTCGGGATCGGGAATGTTAACGAGTTCCAGCCGGCCGATCTCGACCGGCCTTGCCGCGAGAACCACCTCTTCGCCGTCGCGCGCGAGATCGTAGGCACGCTCGCCCTCGATCTTGATCGCCGAGTAGCGTGGCGGTACCTGCTGAATGGTGCCGGTATAAGACGGGAGCAGGGCCCGGATTGCTTCTGCAGATGGCCTTTGGTCGCTGCTCGCGATGACGCGGCCCTCGGCGTCGTCGGTGTCGCGCTCCTCGCCCCAGCGCACGGTGAAACGATAGACCTTGCGGCCATCCATGACGAACGGGACGGTTTTGGTTGCCTCGCCGAGTGCGATCGGCAGCGCGCCGGAAGCAAGCGGATCGAGCGTGCCGGCATGGCCCGCGCGCTTGGCGCTGAACAGGCGCTTGATGACGCTGACGGCGTGGGTTGACGTCATCCCGACAGGTTTGTCGAGCACGATCCAGCCGTGCACATCACGCTTGTCGCGCTTCTTTTGCTTTTGCCGTGCGCCTGAAGGTGCCGCCAGAGCCTGCCCTCGGGCCGCGCTCTGCGCGGACCCGTTGGGTAGCTCCTCGACATGAGGGCTGACAATTTCGTCAATCTCGCGCTCGCTCACTTTTCGTCCTTATGATCAAGGTCGCGCTTCACTTCCGGCGAATGCAGCAGCTTTTCGATGCGATCGGCCTCGGCGAATCGTTCGTCGACGCGAAAACGGATATCCGGCGCGAATTTAAGGTTTATGCGGTGCGCCAATTCGGCGCGCAGGAATTTCTTGTGCCGCTCGAATGCGGCGACGACTTCTTCGGCATCGCGGCCGCCGAGCGGCATGACGTAAACGGTGGCGAGACGCAGATCGGCGGTCATGCGCACTTCCGGCACCGTCACGAGATGTTTCTCGATGACCGGATCGTGCACCTCGCCGCGCGTCAGCATTTCGGCGAGCGCGTGACGCACCAATTCACCCACGCGCAACTGGCGTTGTGATCCTCCACCTGGAGATGAGTCGCGATGCTTTTGCCGTGTCATAAGTTTCACGTTCTCAATTCGTCATGCCCGGCCTTGTGCCGGGCATCCACGTCTTCCCTCAGCGAAGGAAGTTAGTCGTGGATGGCCGGGACAAGCCCGGCCATGACAGGGAAATGGGTGGCGCGTTCTTAACCTACGCTGTGAGGCTTGGACTCACAGCGAGCGTTGAATCTGCTCCACCCGGTAGCATTCGATCACGTCGCCTTGCCGCATGTCCTGGTAGTTCTCGAAGGCCATGCCGCATTCCATGCCGGCGCCGACTTCGCGCACGTCGTCCTTGAAGCGCTTGAGCTGGCTGAGCTTGCCCTCGTGGATCACAACGTTGTCGCGGATCAGCCGTACATTGGCGCCGCGTTCGACGGTGCCGTCGGTGACCCTGCAGCCGGCGATCTTGCCGACCTTGGAAACATTGAAGATCTCCAGGATCTGCGCATTGCCGAGCATTGTCTCGCGCAACGTCGGAGGCAGCAGGCCCGACATCGCCTTTTTAACGTCGTCGACGAGGTCGTAGATGATGTTGTAGTAGCGAATCTCGATGCCGGCGCGTTCGGCGGACTCGCGCGCTTCCTTGTTGGCGCGCACATTGAAGGCGATGATTGGCACACCTGAGGCTTCCGCGAGCGTAACGTCCGATTCGGAAATACCGCCGACGCCAGCATGCAGGACGCGGGCGGCCACTTCGTCGGTGCCGAGCTTGTCGAGCGCGCCGATGATGGCTTCGAGTGATCCTTGCACGTCGGCTTTGATGACCAACGGAAATTCTTTACGGCCGGAGGTCTTGGCCTGCGCCATCATCTGCTCGAGCGAGCCGCGCATGCCGGTAGCGCGCGCGGCTGTTTTCTCGCGCTTCTGGCGGGCTCGGTAGTCGGTGACTTCGCGGGCGCGCGCTTCGTTGTCGACCACCGCCAGGCGATCTCCGGCGTCCGGCGTGCCGGAGAAGCCGAGGACCTCGACCGGAGTTGATGGTCCGGCCGTTTCAATTGGTGCGCCGGTATCCGAGACCAGCGCTCGCACGCGGCCCCATTCGGCGCCGGCCACCACCAGGTCACCAACGCGCAGCGTACCGCGCTGGATCAGTACCGTTGCAACGGGACCGCGGCCACGATCGAGCTTGGCCTCGATCACGGTGCCTTCTGCCGCGCGATTTGGATCGGCCTTGAGATCGAGGATTTCCGCCTGCAAGCCGAGCATTTCGAGCAGCTTGTCGATGTTCGTCTTCTTGGTGGCGGACACTTCGACGTCGACCACTTCGCCGCCCATGGATTCGACCTGAATTTCGTGCTGCAGCAAATCCGTGCGCACGCGATCCGGCTTTGCATCCGGTTTGTCGATCTTGTTGATGGCGACAATGATCGGCACCTTTGCCGCCTTGGCGTGGTGAATTGCTTCGATTGTCTGCGGCATCACACCATCGTCAGCGGCAACGACCAGCACGACGATGTCGGTGACTTTGGCGCCGCGCGCACGCATGGCCGTGAAGGCGGCGTGACCCGGCGTGTCAATGAACGTGATCTTGGCGCCAGAAGGTGCCGTTACTTGATAGGCGCCGATATGTTGGGTGATGCCGCCGGCTTCGCCCGCGGCAACGTCAGAAGACCGAATGGCATCCAGCAGCGATGTCTTGCCGTGGTCAACGTGACCCATGACGGTGACCACCGGTGCGCGCGGCGCAAGCAGCGCCGGATCGTCGGCGACATCGAACAGGCCTTCCTCAACGTCGGCTTCGGCCACGCGACGCACGCTGTGACCCATTTCCTCGGCGATCAGTTGGGCCGTATCGGCGTCGATCACGTCATTGATCGTTACCATCTGGCCCTGCTTCATCAGCAGGCGGATGACGTCGACTGCACGTTCGGACATACGATTGGCGAGGTCCTGGATGCTGATGGCTTCCGGGATTGTCACCTCGCGCACCAACTTTTCCTTCGGCTCGTTGGAGGCGATGCCCTTGAGCCGTTGCGTACGACGACGGAACGAAGCGACGGAGCGCTCGCGCACTTCGTCGGCGCGCAGCGCAGTGACCAGCGTCAGGCGGCCGCGCTGTTTTTCGGCGCCGACACGCGGGGCAGGTCGGGGCGCAGCAGGCGTGCGCGCCGCGCCCGGCCGGCGCGGGCGGGGCGCTTCGTCGTCATCGGCTTCGAGCGCGAGACGGGCTCCCGGCCCGGTACGCGCGACTTCATCACCGCCGAAACGCTTCTTGGCGACTTCGCCGGCTTTGCGTTTGGTTTCCTCGTCGTGCTTGCGGCGTTCATCTTCCTCGCGCTTGCGCGCTTCAGCCGCTTCCCGCTCGCTGCGGTCGACCGACTCGCGTCCTGCGCGGCGGCGTGCTTCTTCTTCAGCGATCTTGCGCTCTTCGGCCTCGCGCACGCGAGAATCGGCGAGCGCATGGGCGCGGGCACTGCGCTCTTCCTCGGTGAGGGTACGCAGCACGACGCCCGACGGTTTCGGCTTTACTTCGGTCTGCGCCGCTGCAGCGCGTGCAGCCGGTGCGGCAGGCGCCTTGCTCGGAGCAGGCTTCTTCGTCTCGACGACAGGCGCCGGTTCTGCCTTGGCTTCGCCCGGTCCGCCGACGGCGCGGCGCTTAACCTTCTCAACCACAACCTGCTTGCTGCGGCCGTGGCTGAAGCTCTGACGCACCACGCCCGTTTCGGTGCGCGGTTTCAGCGTCAGCTTGCCGACGCTGAGTTTCTTTTCGCCAGGGTTCTTCGTTTCGCTCATTCCGTACTGTGTCCTTATGCGCCGTCCGTTGGCGCATGCGCGCTAACCGTCTCGGGCGAGATTCCGGTCCGAAAGCGCGTCAAACGCGCAACGCGCGCGAGAAAAGTCTCGCTCCCGGGCCCGGCAAGCAGGGCAGCATGTACCACATTTGGGCGGTTCAATGCCAAATCCAATTGGATGCCGGTAAATGCGTCGATCACCGCGATTCCGCGCGATTCTCCGGCACTATTGCGGTGCAGGGCGGCGGCCAGCTTGCGCTTGCCATCGTCACCCGCATCAGCGGCGTGGATCAGCGCCAGGATGCCGTCCCCGCCGCACGCTGCCTCGACCTTGGAAAAGCCAGTGGCCACCACGCCGGCCTTGCCCGCCATTGCTAAGGCATCGAGCGCGGCACGTTCGATAAGCCGCTCGGTTTGCGCCGCCAGATCTGAGGCCACGCGGACGTCCCGCTTGAAGCCGCGGGCAAAGACATTGCGTTTCGTTGCATCCTCGATTGCGTCACGGGTCGCGGTGATCCAGATACCGCGGCCAGGCAACTTGCGCTTGATATCGGGCACCGCGTCGCCGGCCGGGCCCACCACGAAGCGGATCATTTCCACCACCGGTTTGAGCTCGCGAGTCAGCGCGCAAGTACGCTCGGTCCCCGGGGCGACACTGGTCGCCCCGCGGTCGAGTTCATTGTCCTGCGCAATGGCCAACATTGTCGCCGTTCGTGCTCCTTACGCTTGCGCTTCTGTTTCTTCTTCTGCGGGCGCTTCGGCTGCCGGTGGTGGCGCAATTTCGGCCTCCGTCACCCAGCCCGCTTTCACCCGCGCTTGCATGATCATGTGTTCGGCGTCCTCACGCGAAATATCTAAGCCGTCGAGGAAGCCAGGCTCGTGTTTGGACTCGCCATCCTTGCGCTCGGTCCAGCCGGTGAGGTCGTCCGTTGCGCAACCCGCGAGGTCTTCCACGGTCTTCACGCCGTTCTCGCCGAAAGCAACCAGCATTTTCGTGGTAACGCCCGGCACATCCTTGAGCGCGTCATCGACGCCAAGCTCAACGCGCTTGGCGTCAAGTTCGGCCTCCTGCTTGTCGAGATATTCCTTGGCACGCTCCTGCAGCTCGCGGGCGGTATCCTCGTCGAAGCCTTCGATGCCGGCGATTTCCTTTTCGTCGACCATGGCAAGTTCCTCGATCGAGCCGAAGCCCTCCGAAGCGAGCAACTGTCCGACGACCTCGTCGAGATTGAGTGCTTCGACGAAAATCTTCGTTCGGTTTTCGAATTCGGCCTGGCGGCGTTCGGATTCTTCCTGCTCGGTCAGAATGTCGATGTCCCAGCCAGTCAGCTGGGAAGCCAGTCGCACATTCTGGCCGCGGCGGCCGATGGCCAGCGACAGTTGCTGGTCCGGCACCACGACCTCGATGCGCTCCTTGTCCTCGTCGAGGACGACCTTGGCGACTTCCGCCGGGGCCAGCGCATTCACCACGAACGTGGCAATGTCGGGCGACCAGGGAATGATGTCGATCTTCTCGCCCTGCAATTCGTTCACCACGGCCTGCACACGTGAACCACGCATGCCGACGCAGGCGCCGACCGGATCGACGGAAGAATCGCGCGAGATGACGGCGATCTTGGCGCGCGAACCGGGGTCGCGCGCGACCGCCTTGACTTCGACAATGCCGTCATAAATTTCCGGAACTTCCTGCGCAAACAGCTTGGCAGTAAATTGCGGATGGGTGCGCGACAGGAAAATCTGCGGTCCGCGCGGCTCGCGCCGCACATCGTAGATATAGGCGCGGATGCGATCGCCGTTGCGGAACACCTCGCGCGGCAGCAGTTCGTCGCGGCGCACGATCGCCTCACCGCGTCCGAGATCAACGACAACATTGCCGTATTCAACGCGCTTGACGATGCCGTTGACGATATCACCGATGCGATCCTTGTATTCGGCATACTGCCGGTCGCGCTCGGCCTCGCGCACTTTCTGCACGATCACCTGTTTTGCCGACTGCGCAGCGATGCGGCCGTATTCCAGCGGCGGCAATGGATCGGCAATCGTGTCGCCAACCTGGGCCGCCGGATGGCGCTTGCGCGCTTCCTCGAGCGTGATTTGATTGGACGGGTTTTCGATGCTCTCTGTCACCAGCATGTGGCGCGTGAGACGCAGATCGCCGGTCTTCGGCTCGATCTCGGCGTGCACGTCGGTCTCCGCTCCGTAGCGCGAGCGGGCCGCCTTGGCGATGGCGTCTTCCATCGCGGCGATGACGATGCCGCGATCGATTGCCTTTTCACGCGCGACTGCGTCGGCAATTTGCAAAAGCTCGAGCCGATTGGCGCTGACAGCCATAGCTCACTCTCCTCCTCTGGCGGCAGGCCTTTGTGGCCGATGCCGTGATTGTCTCTCTACTCGTCGTTCTTCCTTCCGCGCTTCGCGTGCTTCGCGTTTCGCGGCCTTTTCGCGCCGCAAGGCTTGCGCCACCAGGTCGTCGGTGAGCACCAGCTTTGCTTCACTCATCTCTTCAATCGGGAGCGTCACCTCGGCGTCTTCACCTTCTGCTCTGTCGTCGCGGCGGATGCGTGCAGTCTCACCGTCGGTCCCGATGATTTCGCCGCGGAAACGCTTGCGCCCGTTCACCGGGATTTCCATTTCAATTTTCACCAGGTGACCGGCAAAGCGATCGAAATCGGATTTGCGGACCAGCGGGCGGTCGATACCAGGCGAGGAAATCTCCAGCCGATAGGTGCGATCAATCGGATCGGCCATGTCGAGCACCGGCGAGAGTGCGCGAGATATCGTCTCGCAATCTTCCACCGTCATGCTGCCGTCCGGTCGCTCGGCCATGATCTGAACTGTGCAGCCTTCGGCGGCGGATACCTTGACGCGCACCAGCCGGTACCCGAGCTGTTCGATCACCGGTTCGGCAACAGCTGCGACGCGCGCGGGCAACCCCGGCTCAATGATGATCCGCGGTTCGGTCAGTACGGCGCTTGAAGCCGCATTCCTGTGCAAAGTGTCGCTTTCGGCCATTCGGTAACAAAAAAGAGCGGGCCCGGAAGGACCCACTCTCAAAACCCGTTCGGTTATGAGGGTGTCTGGTAACGCTGGAAATATAGCGATTTCGCGAAACCATGCAAGAGCGCCAGCGGCGTTAACGACTAACCCTTCCTTCAGAATCTGCCCTTAAATTTGCGTAAAGGCGCCGGCCCGGCCGATTTTATTGCGTTTTGCAGGTTTTGCAGGTTTCGTATGAGCGTTCCCGCCTCGTTGCTTCCCGAGTTGGAAGATGTCGTGCTGCATGGCTCGGCCGACAAGCGCGCGGAGACGTTGCGCCGTATTACCACCTTGTTCCTCGACTGTGCGCCGAGTTTCAACGCGGAACACATCGCGCTGTTCGATGATGTCATCGGCTGCCTCGTCGTGGAAATCGAGGCCAAGGCGCTTGCCGAGCTTGCGCGTCGGGTTGCCCCAATTCCGAACGCGCCGCCCGGCGTCGTCAGCGCGCTCGCCAAGAACGACAATATCGACGTCGCCGGCCCGGTGCTCAAGCAGGCGCGGCTCGCCGATCCGGACTTGATGTACATCGCTGAAACCAAGAGCCAGGCGCATCTGCTCGCAATGTCGACGCGCCTGGGGATCAGCGAGGCATTGTCCGACATTCTGGTCGAGCGCGGGGACCAGGAGGTCGCGCGTTCGATTGCGACCAATCGGCATGCGCAGCTTTCGGACAACGCCTTCACCAAATTGGTAAAACGCGCGGAACAAGATGGCGTGCTGGCAGAGAAAGTCGGCATGCGCACCGACATTCCGCCGCGCTTGTTCCGCCAACTCCTTGTCCAGGCGAGCGAAGTCGTGCAGAGGCGTTTGCTGTCAAAGGCCAAGCCTGGAACCCAGGCCGAAATCCGGCGCATTCTTGCGCAAGTGACTGACGAGGTCGCCGCCAAAGCTGCGCCACGCAATTACGCCGCCGCGCTCGCGGCTGTGCGCACGCTACATAAAGAGCGCAAGCTCGGAGAGGCCGACATCGCCGAGTTCGCCAAAGCTGGAAAATACGAAGAGACAATTGCCGCTTTGGCGACAATGTGCGCGGTCCCGGTCGAAGTGGTGGACCGTTTGATGAATGGTGAGCGCGCCGATCCGGTTTTGATTCTCGCGCGCGCTATCGGGTTTGGCTGGCCGACAGTGAAGGCGATCCTCAATGCGCGTCCTGGCAGCAAGCCGTCGGCTCAGACACTCGATGCCGCGCTGGAAAACTTCGATCGGCTGACCGCAACCACTGCCCAGCGCGTTGTGCGATTCTGGCAAGTCCGGCAAGGCACCGGCGAGTAATCAAACGCGGCGGAATATGAAATAGGCCGGGATGCGCCCCTCGCGCTTGGCCTTCGCCTCGTACCGCGTGCCTGAAAAATCCGGCCATGGCTTGCGCCAGTCCCCGGCGCTTTCCGCAGTCCAACTGAAATCCGGCGAACGCAACGCGCGCGCCAACACGTAGGCCATATAATCCGGAATGTCGGTCGCGAAGCGAAGCTCGCCGCCCTTTCTCAAGATGCGCGCCAGCCGCTTGAGGCTGTCATCCTGGATAAATCGACGCTTCCAGTGGCGCCGCTTTGGCCAAGGGTCGGGATAGAGCAGGTCGATGCGCGAAATCACGGAATCGGGCAACCAGTCGAGCAGTTCGCTTGCATCACCAAAATAGAGCCGGATGTTTGTCAGTGCGTTCTGATCAATTGCGACCAAGGCCTTGGCGATAGCATTGACGAAAGCGTCTGTGCCAATGAAGCCGACATGCGGGCTGGCTTTTGCCGCGGTGATCAAATGCTCGGCGCCACCGAAGCCGATTTCGAGCCGCAATTCGTCGACCGCCGGTGCAAATAGCCTGCGCAGATCGGCCGGGCTTGGCGTGGAGAGATCGAGCGCCAATCGCGGCAACAGAGTGTCGAACAGCGCGGCCTGGCGCGGCTTTAACGGGTGCCCCTTGCGGCGCCCGAAAAAGGCGCGCTGCGATCCTTCACTGTCATCACCGGGCCGCCGCGAAGCGGCGTGTCCCGGTGATCTCAATTCATGTGGCAATTCCGTGCGCCCCTGAGCGGGATCGCCGGGACAAGCCCGGCGATGACAGTCTAGTACCCGCCGTAGGCGAGTGGAACGCCGGAGCTACTTCACCGCGCTTCTGATTGCCGCCGCGAGGTCGGTCTTTTCCCAAGAGAAGCCGCCGTCCTTGTCGGGCGCGCGTCCGAAATGGCCATAGGCCGCGGTCCGGCGGTAAATGGGCTTATTCAGCTTGAGTGTCCGGCGGATATTGGTCGGCGTGAGACGGAACAGCTCGGGCAGAATTTTTTCGAGCTTTTTCTCGGCAACCTTGCCGGTGCCGTGCGTATCGACGAGCACAGACATCGGATCGGCCACCCCGATCGCGTAAGCAACCTGGATGGTGCAGCGCTCGGCCACACCGGCGGCAACGACATTCTTTGCGAGATAGCGCGCAGCGTAAGCCGCGGAGCGGTCAACCTTCGTTGGATCCTTGCCGGAGAAGGCGCCGCCGCCGTGCGGCGCATACCCACCGTAGGTATCAACGATAATCTTGCGACCAGTGAGGCCACAATCGCCGTCCGGTCCGCCGACCACGAAGTTGCCGGTCGGGTTGACCAGGAAGTCGGACGGCTTCTTCGGCATCCAGCCTTTCGGCAATGCGAACTCAACCGCGTCGGCGATCAGATCCTTGACCATGCCGGGCGTGTATTTCTTGCCATTGCGGCTCTTTTCATTGTGCTGCGTCGACACAACCACCTTGGTGCAGCCGACCGGCTTGCCGTTAACGTACTGGACGGTCACCTGGCTCTTGGCATCGGGCTGAAGGTCGAACAGTTGCTTGGAGTGGCGCTTGGTGGAGAGAACCTTCAGGATCTTGTGCGCGAAATAAATCGGGGCCGGCATGAACGAATTCTTTTCGTAGACCTCGCTCTCGGTGCAGGCGAAACCGAACATCATGCCCTGGTCGCCGGCGCCTTCTTCTTCGCCGCCTTTTTTCTTCTTGGCATTTACGCCCATGGCAATGTCCGGCGACTGCCCGTGCAGCAGCACTTCGACGTCCGCACCATGATACGAGAAGCCGTTCTGGTCGTAGCCGATGTCCTTGACGACGCCGCGCGCGATCTCGGTGATCAACTCGCGATCAACCACCGATACGCCGTTGATGGTCTTGAAGAGCTGTCCGCGCCCTTCACCGGCGATCACGATTTTATTCGTGGTGCAGAGCGTCTCGCAGCCCAGCCGCGTATTGATCTGGCTATCGTCGGCGATGCCAAGCTTGATGTCTTTCTCGATGAAGGCATCGAGGATCGCGTCGGAAATCTGGTCGGAGACCTTGTCCGGGTGACCTTCGGAAACCGACTCGCTGGTGAACAGAAAATTGGTGTGAGCCACCGCTGCAACTCCTCCCGTGGCGCGGCCGCGCGCCGCGTCGTGTGATGTCGGGCAGGTTCTTGCAGCGGCGGCGAACGAGGTCAAGATGCGGGCAGCGGTGGGCAGATGCCTCGTTAACGATGGGATTGGACCCTAAGTTCAGTCCACCCCGGCGATTTGCTCGACCAGATCAACAATACGGCGACGCAGCTTGCTGCTTTTGATGCGCATAAATGCCTTGGTCAACGAAAGCCCGTCCGATGTCGCCAGGAAATCGGCCACATAGGCCGGCGAGGGCGCTTCGCTCATGCCGCCGGAATGGCCCAGCGCATGTGGCGCTCCGTCGAAAAAAAATGAAACCGGAACCTGCAGGATTTGCGCAATCTGCTGCAATCGGCTGGCGCCGATGCGGTTGGTGCCTTTCTCGTATTTCTGGACTTGCTGGAAGGTTAGGCTGAGGGCGTCGCCGAGCTTTTCTTAACTCATGCTCAGCATCATCCGTCGCATGCGCACGCGTGACCCGACGTGCTTGTCGATCGGATTCGGTGCCTTCTTAGCCATAGATTTCTCCTATGCCCCCATTTGGAGGCGTAGTTGTCACAAGTGAAGGCGCCAATGCAATCCGCGAAGTCTCTGTAATCGGGAAATAAGTTATAGATTTCAGCAGTTTTCGCAGGATGACAATTCGTCGCTAAATGTAGATTGCAGGCCGCGCAACGTGCGCAGCTTGGAACAACTTTGGTGATAGCCCTGTAAAGTCTTCAATTTATACGCGAATTCGGCGCCGTCCTACGATCAATAGGCTCAGCAGCAATGTGAGAACGAGAATGTAGTTGCCGTAACTCAAATAGGGCGTCGGCTCGATCGCGATCGGCAGACGGGCATCCAGCACGCCTTCCACGCCCAGCGGTAATGCGCTGACGATCCGGCCGACCGGATCGATGACCGCCGATATTCCGGTATTGGCCGCGCGTACCAAGGGCAAGCCTTCCGCAATAGCGAGGACGCGTGCCTGCTGGAAATGCTGGTAGGGGCCGGTGCTGATACCGAACCAGCCGTCATTGGTGACGTTGACCAACCATCCAGGCCGCTCGCCACGTGGCACCGCTGCGTCGGGGAAGATCGCCTCGTAACAAATCAACGGCAGCATTTTTGGCGCGCCGGAAACGTCGATGGCACGCCGACGATCACCCGACAGAAAACCTCCGACGACCTTAGTCAATTGCTTCAGCCCGAGCCGTTCAAGCAGTCGCTGAAATGGCAGGTATTCGCCGAATGGAACAAGGTGGACTTTGTCATAGACCCCAAGGATCGAGCCATCGGGCTCGATCACGTAGATTGAATTATAGGCTTGAGGATTGCGCTCATTGGCGTTCGATGCGGCACGAACCGCGCCCGTGATCAATTCTGTCGACGGTTTTAGCAGCGCAGAAATTTGAGCCAGCGCGTCCGGTTCGCGCGTTAAGAAAAATGGAAATGCCGCCTCCGGCCAGATCAAATGCGTCACGTCGCGAATACCATTCGATTGCGGTCCGGTCGCGCGATCGGAAAGGCGCAAGTAACGATCCATCACCTGCGCCTTCGCCGAATAATTGAATTTGTCATCCTGCGGCAGATTGGGCTGCATGATGCGTAGCTTGACGCCATTCACGTAGCCGGTCGGATGCGACCAAAGTCGTGTCGCGCCATAGCCGACGAAGCCGACCAGTATTGCGGCCGCGAGAAACAGTGGAACGTATGGATGCCGGGTATCGGCTCTATCGTCCGCGAGCACCGCTGGTGCGGCGCAGATAGCGATGCAGACAAAGGTGAGAGTCCATATGCCGACAAGCGAGACGCTCTGCGCAAGCACCAAAGGCTCGGTCAACGCATAGCCGAATGTGTTCCAGGGAAACCCGCTGAGCAGATGGCCGCGCAGCCATTCCGCGACCGTCAGCGTGGCGGCAAGCGCCAAAATCCGTTCTGGTCCGCGCACCCAGATTAGCCTGGCGGCAGCCAATCCAAGACCGGTGTAAATCGCCAGGTAGGCCGGCAACCCGGCGACCGCTACGGGCAAGAGCCAGCCAAACGTTTTTGCGTCGACAAGAAAGGCGTAGCCAATCCAGTACAGGCCGGCGGTGAAATAGCCGAAACCAAAACACCAGCCCGCCAAAGCGGCAGTTGTTGCTCCGCTCCAGCGGCCGGCAGCCGAGCCGTCGACAAGCCAAACGAGCACGGGAAACGTCACGAACAAGATCGGCCAAGCATTGAACGGCGCTATCGCCAGTGCCGACGCCGCGCCGGCGACGAGCGCGATGAGCGCGCGACGCCAACCGAAGGCGAGAACAACAGCTTGAGAAAACCTGGCGAGCGTCACGGTCGGCGGGCGCCTGCTGTTGAATCGGAATCCTTGGAAGTCGCGTCGTCGGTCGGCGAGGAGGATACGGTCTGCCCGGTCAATAAATTGTCGCCCTCGCCACGGCGGCGCGGTTCGCGCGGCCGGTCGCGGCGTTCCTTCAGGCGTGTAATTCGTACACGCTTGACGCGGCGCGGGTCGGCATCGAGCACTTCAAATTCGAACAAGTCGGGACCAGGAACGATTTCGCCGCGGATCGGCAAACGCCCGGCGCGCGTCACCAGATAGCCGCCGATCGTGTCCACATCGTCCGCGGCGTCGCCAACGTCAAAATCGTTGCCAACGACACCAACGACATCGTCGATCTTGGCGCGCGCGTCCGCGATGAAGGAACCGTCAGGTTGTTGCGAAACCGCTGGCGTCTCGTCCTCGTCGTGCTCGTCGGCAATCTCGCCCACGATCTGTTCGACGATGTCTTCAATCGAGGCGAGGCCGTCGGTGCCGCCATATTCATCGACAACAAGTGACAGATGAATTCGTGTGGCCTGCATGCGCGCCAGCAGATCGATCACCCGCATGGATGGCGGCACAAACAGGATTTCACGCACAATCTTTGTCGCCGACAGCGGCATGCCGAGGTTGACGGCCTTCAGATCAAGATTGGCGGGCAGCGGCTTTTTGCGCTTGGCATTCTTTTCCGGATCGACGGCCGCGCGTGCGGTCATGAAGGCGATCAGGTCCCGGATATGCACCATCCCGACCGGATCATCGAGCGTGTCGTCGTAGACCACGAGCCGCGAATGACTGGCGCCTTCGAACACGCGCACGAGCTCGCCAAGCTTGATGTCCTGCTGGACGGCGATGATGTCGGCGCGCGGCACCATGACGTCGCCGACCCGGCGCTCGCGCAAGCCGAGGATATTCTTGAGCATCCGGCTCTCTTCCGGCGAAAAGCCGGATTCGCCGGGGCTCATAGCTTCAAGGATATCCGTGAGATCCGAGCGCATCGTGCTCGGCTTCCAGCCGAACAGTGTGCGCAGCGCGCGCATGAACCAGCTGTCGCCGCCTTCTTGCGCAGGCGGCACTGGCACCGGCAAATTGCGGGGCTCGAAAGGCACGCCGCCGGTTGGACTTGAACTTGGTGGTTGGCTGTCAGGCATGACGGTCAGGCGTCGCCAAGATCGCGCGCAATATAGGGATCAGGCATGCTCATGCGCGTCATGATTTTGCTTTCCAGCCCTTCCATCTCTTCGGCCTGCGCATCGGTCTCGTGATCGTAGCCGACGAGGTGAAGAAAACCATGCACTGCGAGATGGGCGAGATGATGCAGGAATTTCCGATCTTCATCATCGCACTCCCGAACAAGCGTCTCGTACGCAATGACAATGTCGCCAAGAAAACGCGAACTTTCACTGCCTTTGTGGCCCGACGCAGGGAACGACAACACATTGGTCGGCTTGTCGATTCCGCGCCAGTCACGATTGAGGACAGCCATCGCCGAATCGTCGGTCAGCACAATACTCACTTCACTGTCCGCTGTTGAGAGCGCGGAAGCCGCCGCCTTCACCGCGTCGCGCACGGTTTGTTCGGCCAATGGCTGCGCTTTCCACAGCGGCGATTGGGTTTGAATGTCGATTTGCGGCGGGGACGCGCGCCGCTCGGGCGTCGGCCTCATCCCTTGCTCTCGCGCGCAGCCGTGCCGCGGTCATAGGCCTCGACGATGCGCGCCACCAATTCGTGGCGGATCACATCTTCATGGGTAAATGCGACATGGCCGACGTTCTCGATTCCGGCGAGCAATTTGACCGCTTCCGCCAGTCCGGACTTCTGGCCGGGTGGCAGGTCGACCTGGCTTGGATCGCCGGTGACGATCATGCGGCTGTTCTCGCCCAGCCGCGTCAAAAACATTTTCATCTGCATTGAGGTCGTGTTCTGCGCCTCGTCGAGGATGACGGCGGCATTGGACAGCGTGCGACCACGCATGAAGGCGAGGGGAGCAATTTCAATTTCGCCGGCCTGCAAGGCGCGCTCGACGATGCGTGCATCCATCAGATCATAAAGCGCGTCATAGATAGGACGGAGATAGGGATCGACTTTCTCGCGCATATCTCCGGGAAGGAAGCCAAGCCGTTCGCCGGCTTCGACCGCAGGCCGTGACAGGATGATGCGGTCGACTTCCTTGCGTTCGAACATCTGCACCGCCTGCGCAACAGCAAGCCAGGTCTTGCCGGTGCCCGCGGGGCCGGTGCCAAACACAAGCGAATGGCGCTTGAGCGCGCGGATATAGGCATCTTGCGCGGCCGTGCGCGCACGCACCGGCCGCTTGCGTAAATTAATTTCTTCGAAGGCCGGCCGCGGGGCTGCCGGGTCATAGTCGAACAGCGAGCCTTGCGCGATCGCCTGCCGGATGGCGCCGTCGACGTCCCCCTGGCTCAAATCATGGCCGCGCTTGAGTTGCTCATAGAGGCCTTCCAGAACGCGGCGCGCTTGCTCGCAAGCGCCACGCGATCCGTCGATGGTGACATGATTCCCGCGCTGCTCGGCGACCACGCCAAGGCGGCGTTCGATGAGCGCGAGGTTCTGTCCGTATTGGCCGAACAGCATCGAGGCGAGCTTGTTGTCCTCGAACGCGAGCACGGTCTGCGTGGTGGCCGTCTCCTCGGAGGCGGCGGCGGGCGGGATCACGGGATCCGTCGTGCGCAAGGGTGAATCAAGCTCCTGCTGTGGTGAGGACGGGCGCTTGGGTCCTTTCGGCGAGTACGCCGAAAAGAGTGTTGGTGCCGACCTCGGTAATCGTTACGCGGCGTATTGAACCGATCATGCCCGCGGGCGCCATGACCTGGACCGCGTGCAAATATGGGGAGCGGCCGACGAGTTGGCCAGGGAGTTTGCCCGGCTTTTCAAGCAGCACGTCCAGCGTGCGGCCGGTAAATCCGGCGAGAAAACTGCGCTGATCGCGCGTGATTGCAGCCTGCAACCGCTGCAGTCGCTCCGACTTTTCTCCAGGCGTTGCCGGGTCATTCATCTCGGCAGCGGGTGTGCCCGGGCGCGGCGAGTACATGAAGGAATAGGCGCTGGCGAAACCGACTTCGTCGATGAGCGAGAGAGTGTCGCGGAAATCTGTTTCTGTCTCGCCCGGGAATCCCACGATGAAATCGGACGTGAACGCGAGATCGGCACGTCCCGCTCGCAGACGCGCGATCACGTCAAGATAGTCCCGGCGCGTATGCCTCCAATTCATGGCCGCCAGAATTCGGTCAGAACCCGACTGCACCGGCAGATGCACGTAAGGCATCACCGCGGGTATATCGGCATGCGCCGCAATCAGGTCGTCATCCACGTCGCGCGGATGATTGGTGGTGTAGCGAAGACGCAGGATGCCGGGCACCTGCGCAAGACGATGCAGTAATTTTCCAAGCGATGACGGCGCGCCATCGGGCCCAACGCCATGATAAGCGTTCACATTCTGCCCGATCAACGTCACCTCGCGCACGCCGGCATCGGCCAACCGTGCGACTTCGCTGACGATCTTTTCCACCGGTCGTGAAATTTCAGCGCCACGCGTATAGGGCACCACGCAGAAGGTGCAGAACTTGTCGCAACCTTCTTGCACGGTGACAAAAGCCGTGATGCCGCGTTTGGCAATTGCCTCGCGTCGGGGCTCAGCCAGGATGTCGAATTTGTCCTCGACCGGAAATTCCGTGTCGATGACTTTTTCGCCGGCCTGTGCCCGCGCGATCATCTCCGGCAGACGGTGATAATTTTGCGAGCCGACGACCAGATCAACGGCACCGGCCCGCCGGATAATCTCTTTGCCCTCCGCCTGCGCCACGCAACCGGCGACGGCGATCAGCATGTTGCGGCCGTCGCGTGCGGCGGCCACTTTCATTTCGCGTATCCGGCCAATCTCCGAATAGACCTTTTCGGCCGCTTTCTCGCGGATGTGGCACGTGTTGAGAATGACGAGATCGGCGTCCTCGGGATTCGCGGTTTCGCTGTAACCGGCGGGAACCAGCGTGTCCGCCATACGATGCGAATCGTAGACGTTCATCTGGCAGCCGAAAGATTTGACGTGGACTTTGCGGGCTTTGCTCATGCGTTTCGGTGCGAAGCGGGTCCAATCTAGCCGTCGGGCCAGGGTTTGTCCCGTTCGACTATAGTGTTGATTTTACAACAAGTTTAAGACGCGGCCACACCGCGAGGTGGGGGTCTTAGCCGCATTCGCCGAAAAAATAAACGCCGCTCATTCCGCCGCCTGCGGCACCAGGGGGCGTCCGCGCAGCGTTGTGGCCAGAAGGCGGCGTACTGCGGTTTCCAACTGCCTGGTTACGGCCTTGCGGTCGGTAGCGCTGCTGACGGCCACCGGCTCGCCGAAACTGACAACGGCATCAACTGCCCCGCGTTCGATGAACGCCTTGATGTGCGGCATGAAGTCGAGATCGCCGTACCAGGCCACGAGCGGACGGCGCTGGCGTCCCATCGGAATACCGTGCTGACCGGTATACGTAATCGCCATGGGCTGGATCAGAATGCTGCCAGCGTCGCCACGGCTGGCGACCTCCTCAACGGCGCCGAGCAGGGCCGAGCGAAATGGCAAGACGCGGTTTCCATCGCTCGACGTCCCTTCCGCGAACAGCACCACCGAGGTTCCGTCAGCAAGCCGTTTGACAATCTGGCCTACGAACTCGGGGGTCTGATGCCGGCGTGTGCGATCCACGAATACGGTGCGCTGCAATTCCGCAGTGATTCCGACCAAGGGCCAATCGCGGACTTCTCGTTTTGCGACAAAGGCAACTGGAGCAATGGAACCGATCACGAGAATATCGGCCCAGGATACGTGATTGGATACGAAAAAAACAGCGCGGTCGCGCACGGGCTCACCGCTAACGCGCGTGCGGATGCGCAAAAGCGAACAGAGCACACGATAATAGTTCGAGGCGATGAAACCCCAGCCGGGCAAATTGAGCTTGCCGAGCAACCACTGCACCGAAATCAACAGTGGCGTCATCGTGAAAAAGAATGCGGCAATGACAAGCGCGCGCGCCATCGGCGTCTAACCCGTCCCGGGTGAATCAATCATGCGCTAGCGTTTCTTGTCGTCGTTGAGCGGCACGGCATAAAGCTCAAGCCGGTGGTCAACCAGCCTATAGCCGAGCTTGCGCGCGACTTCCGCCTGCAAGCGCTCGATCTCCTCGGACTGGAATTCGATGACTTCGCCGCTGCGTAGATTGATGAGGTGATCGTGGTGCGCCTCGGGGCTGGTCTCGTAGCGTGCGCGGCCATCACGGAAATCATGCCGCTCGATGATCCCGGCGTCCTCGAACAGGCGCATCGTGCGATACACCGTAGAGATCGAAATTCGATCGTCCACTTTGGCGCAGCGCCGGTAAAGCTCCTCGACGTCGGGATGGTCGTCGGAATCCGCCAGCACGCGCGCGATCACACGACGCTGCTCGGTCATGCGCATGCCTTTGGCTGCGCACAGGGCCTCGATGTTTTTCCGTTCGAGGGCGGATTTGCTTGCGTTGGTCACGGTGTCGTCTCTAGCGACTTTTCGGTCGGGATCTTGCAACCATTGATATCATATTGACCGTGCCCGGGATGTGTCCATGACATCAATCATGACATCAATAAAGGTCTCGCCGCAGCACCAGCGCGGCCGCGGCCTTGCCGCCAGGTCCCGGATAGTAATTGGGGCGGCGCGAAACCTCGCGAAAACCCGCGCGCTGATAGAGCCGAAGCGCCGGAACATTATGCTCGTCGACTTCCAGAAATACCGTACGCGCAGCAAGTCCCGCCAGACGGCGCAGATGAAGATCGAGCAGCCGGCGCGCAAATCCATGGCCACGCTGGCGGCCGGCAACCGCCACTGACAGAATCTCTGCTTCATCCTCGACCAATCGCGACATGATGAAGCCAGCCAACCGTGCGCCCGTCATGGCGCGGTGTGCAATGACGTGGCGATCGAGCAACAGGCCCTCGACTTCCTGTTCGCTCCAGCCGCGCCGGAAGGATGAGCCGTGCAACGCCGCGATTGCCGATGCATCGCGTGGGCTCGCCTCCGACATTGCCGGCTCGCCGCGTGAAAAAAGGCTGCTGATAAAGCCGATCATCGGCGGGCCAGTTGAACAGCGTCCTGCGGATGGGCATCGGGCGCGCGCAGATAAAGCGGCTTCGGCGGCGTTCCGGTGTCGGTTGCGGCCGCGCCAAGTCGCGCCACCCAATCGATATCAGGCGCGCCGCGCTGATCAACCGAAGTCGGTGCGCGCTCGCCGGCCGGCCAAAGGCTTGCCAGCAAATTCGCCGCGTTGCCGGTGATTTGGGGGGCGCCCGACGTCGACACCCGCAATGCTTCGCGCAATGGTGTTATGCGGGGTGCAACCAACGTGCGACCGCCGGGTCCGAACACTTGCAGGTAAACGTGGTCGTGGCGCGCATCGATCGCCACCACAACTGGCAATGTGTCATCGGCGGCAATCAATGGCGCTGCGAACGCCGCCAGTGTCGAGAGCCCGATTGCGGGCTTGCCGGCGGCGAGCGCTATGCCGCGCGCGGCGGCAATGCCGACACGCAAGCCCGTGAAGCTGCCGGGTCCGGTGGTAACTGCCACGCGGTCAAGCGCTGAAAAATCGAGATTGCTGCGCGCGAGCACGCGCGCAATCAGCGGCATCAGTGCTTCAGCATGGCCACGCTGCATCGGAAGCGATTCATGCGCGTGCGCATCCGCGCGCTCGGTGTCGAGCACGGCGACCGAGCAGGCTTCCAGCGCTGTATCAATGGCAAGGACGCGCATAGGCAACCCGGGTGTCATCGTCCGCGAAAGCGGACGATCCAGTAACCGCTAATTTTCCATTATAGCGCAGGTCCGGAAATTACTGGATGCCCCGCTTTCACGGGGCACGACGGCGATCTTACATCGGCCGGACTTCGACCACATCGGGCACGAAATGCTGCAGCAGATTCTGGATGCCGTGCTTGAGGGTGGCGGTGGATGACGGGCAGCCTGAGCAGGCGCCTTTCATGTTGAGATAGACAACGCCTTCCTTGTAGCCACGGAACGTAATGTCGCCGCCGTCGCCGGCGACCGCCGGCCGGACGCGAGTCTCGATCAGGTCCTTGATGGTTGCCACGGTCTCGGCATCCTTGGCGTCGAAGAACTCGTCGGCTGCCGCGTCGGTCACTTTGGCGTCGTCCGCTACCAGCGGCGCACCTGACATAAAGTGTTCCATGATGGCGCCGAGGACTGCCGGCTTCATCTGCTGCCAGTCACCGTCGGTCTTGGTCACCGCGATGAAATCAGATCCGAAGAATACGCCGCCGACATTGTCTATATCGAATAGCCGCGTTGCGAGCGGTGATTGCGCCGCGGCCTCTCTGTTGGGCATATCAAGCGTGCCACTTTCGAGCACGGCGCGGCCGGGAAGAAATTTCAGTGTCGCCGGGTTCGGCGTGGCTTCGGTCTGAATGAACATCGCGGTCTCCTTGCCTCGCGCGGGTTCAAGGCCCGCAGGGCAGTGCTACTATAGCGTATAGATGGCGATTGCGCGGGGTGCGGTCAACACCGCAAAACCGCACAGAATTCACGAACTGGCGTCGATATCCTCGTCGCTCAGATGACCTGGCACGACCGCGACGGGGATCGGGAATGTCCCTGCCGTTTTGGCCAGGTTGGAAACCAGCGGGCCCGGGCCCTCTTTGCCTGTGCCGGCGGCCAGGACCAAGATACCAATGTCGGCGTCTTCGTCGATCAGCTTGATGATCTCCTCGGCGGTGTCACCCTCGCGGATCACCCGGTCGGGCGTAATACGGGCAATTTTTTTCGCGCGCGCGGCGAATTTGTCGAGGGTGGCGTTTGCCGCTTCCTGCGCTTCCGCTTTCATAAGATCGGCGACGCCGAGCCATTGCTGGTTGCGATCGCCAGGCTCAATCACGCGCAGCATCACGATCTGTGACTTGGTGCGGCCGGCACGCTTGGCTGCCCAATAGATTGCGCGGTCGCATTCCTCGGTGTCGTCGATGACCACGAGGTATTTACGCTTGTGCCCCTTTTCGTAGCTTTGGCGCTTGCTGCCCATCGTCGCCACGCTCCGGTCTGATCATATGCGCGGAAATGTACGCACAAGCAGACAATGGTGGCATGTCGGCTGCCGCTCAGACAAGGCGGGTGTCCCGCGCTGCAACTAACGGCGCACGAAGCCGACGATATCCTTGACCGCCTTCATGGTTTCGGCGGCAATCGCCTGCGCGCGCTGTGAACCGTCGGCCAATACCGAGTCGATATAGACCGGATCCTGCACCAGTTTCTTCATCTCGGAGCCGATGGGCCCCAGCTTGGCGACCGCGAGGTCGACGAGGGCGGTTTTGAAGGTAGAAAATTGCCCGCCGCCAAACTGGCCCAGGACTTCAGTTTTGCTCACGCCTTGCAGCGCCGCATAGATGCCGACCAGGTTGTCGGCCTCGGGGCGCGGCGCCAGACCCTTTTCCTCGCTCGGCAGCGGTTCCGGATCGGTCTTGGCCTTGCGAATTTTTTGCGCAATCGCGTCGGCGTCGTCCGTGAGATTGATGCGCGAATAATCCGAAGCTTCCGATTTCGACATTTTCTTCGAGCCGTCGCGCAACGACATGACTCGGGTCGCGGGTCCCTGGATCAGAGGTTCCGGTTGCGGAAAGAAGGCCTCGCCGTAGCCATGCGCATGGATCGAGGCCGCGAAGTCATTGTTGAATTTCTGCGCAATGTCGCGCGACAGCTCAAGATGCTGCTTCTGGTCTTCGCCGACCGGCACGTGCGTCGCGCGATAGACGAGAATGTCCGCGGCCATCAGGTTCGGATAAACGTAGAGTCCCACCGATGCATTTTCGCGATCCTTGCCGGCCTTTTCCTTGAACTGGGTCATGCGATTGAGCCAGCCGACGCGCGCAACGCAGTTGAACACCCACGCCAGCTCGGCATGCTCGGCAACTTGGCTCTGGTTAAAGATAACGTTCTTCTTCGGATCGATGCCGCAGGCCAGGAACGCGGCCGTCACCTCGCGCGTGGCGCGCGGCAATTCGCTCGGATCCTGCCAGACCGTGATCGCGTGAAGATCGACCACGCAATAGATGCAGTCGTAGCGATCCTGCAGCGCCACGAATTTGGTAATTGCGCCGAGATAATTGCCGAGGTGCAGGTTGCCGGTCGGCTGCACACCGGAAAATACCCGCTCCTTGAACGCCATTGCCTCACTCCCTTAGGCTCGCGGCGGCCACATCGCATGATGGCGTTGGCAGCGCAACCCCAGCCGCGCCTATGCTTTGGCCCGTCACGGGGAGCGCGACAATATCAAAGCCGCTGCCGTTCCATTATAGAGGCAAGAGCGTCCGAATCACGGGGCGAGCGGCGGGTAGGACCAAATGAGCAAAGACGAACTTATCATCCAACTGGTGAAGGTAGCGCTCGGCATTCTGATCGCCGGATACTTCTTCTGGTGGAGTCTCGAAGTGCTGAAGAGACTTCCGCCCCCCCACTAGGACACGCCCTAAAGTCCTATTCGAGCGGCCGGGAATCGTGGTGGCACCTTTCGCATAGCCTCTTTCGCGCGAGCGGTTGGGCCTCCGCCCGCGTGTGCTTCGTCATAGGCGGTACAAGGTGCATGAGAACGCGTACATTGCGTCACACTTCTTAATCGATATATTGCCCGCGCTTTCATCGAGGACCCCTTATGACCGCCCCCCGCTACGACGTGCTCGGCATCGGTAACGCCATTGTCGACGTGATTGCCCGTGCCGACGACGATTTTCTGGTGGCGCAGGGGATGCACAAGGGCACCATGGCGCTGATCGACGAAGCGCGTGCGCAGGCGATCTACGCGGCCATGGGGCCGGCGGTGGAAAGCTCGGGCGGTTCCGCGGCCAACACGATTGTCGGCGTTGCCAGCTTCGGCGCGCGCGCCGCCTTTGTCGGCAAGGTCAAGGATGATGAGCTCGGGCGTGCCTTCGCGCACGACATTCGCGCCGCCAAAGTCGCCTTCGAAACCCGTCCGGCCAGTGCGGGACCGTCGACCGCGCGCTGTTACATCATGGTGACGCCGGACGGCGAGCGCACCATGAATACTTATCTCGGCGCCGCGCAGGATTTGAAGCCTGGCGACATTGACGAAGAGCAGGTGGCGAGTGCCGCCGTCACTTATCTCGAAGGTTATTTGTGGGATCCACCGCAGGCGAAAGAAGCCTTCGTCAAGGCGGCGGGCATCGCGCACAAGGCAGGCCGTCACGTGGCGCTGACATTGTCGGATGCTTTTTGTGTCGATCGCTATCGCGCGGAGTTTCTTGACCTCATCCGGAAAGGCGTTGTCGACATCATATTTTCCAACGAACGCGAGTTGCACAGCCTCTACGAGACGGCCGACTTCGACAGCGCGGTGAAAGCGTTGCGTGGCGAGGCCAAGCTGGCGGTCGTGACGCGCAGCGAGAAAGGCTGCGTCGTTGTATCCCGCGATGCCATCGAGACAGTGGCGGCGGAGCCGGTGGCGCAGGTGGCCGATGTCACCGGTGCGGGTGACCTGTTTGCGGCGGGCTTTCTGGTTGGACTGGCGCGCGGCAAGGATCATCGCACCGCCGCGCGGCTTGGTGCGCTGGCAGCGGCTGAAGTCATCCAGCACATCGGTGCAAGACCGGCCGTTTCTCTCAAGGCGCGCGCCGCTGAGTGCGGCTTGCCTGTCTGACCGGCGCTTTTCTGAACGTTTGTGAAGGAAGTGCGTGAGACGCCGGGGCAGTCGCCTGGGCATCTCACGCTGACCGGTCGGCGCCCCGGTGCGACGGAGGGGACGCCGTGCAAGGTCCTGAAATCAAATTGGAACAGCGCTGGGCTTGCCGCAAGCAATTGGTAACCAATTGGTAACCGAACATGGTTACCGATTGGTGAACAGCCAATCGAGGACGTGCAGTCATGGCCAAGCGCAAGGAAATCGAGACTTCCGGAAGCGACACGGCGGCGACCCCGGGCGCTGCGGCCGACAAAACACAACCCGGCATGGGATTGCCAGCAGTTGAGTCACCGTCGATTTCTCCTGCAAAGGCGGAAATCGCTGCCGGCACTGGCGCCGCGGAAGAGCCGGCCGCGACCACGGCTCCTGCCGATACGGTGAGCGCGCCCGCAGACCAAGCGCCAACGGCACCATCAGCGCTCATCCATTTCCTCCCGCGCTTTCATTTCCGTCCACGCCACAAACGTTACGCGCTACTTGCCGCATCCGTGGCTATCGCGGCAGCCTTCGGTGCCGTGGTCGGCGCTGCGGCAACCGGCGGGTTCTCCAAAGCGCCGGCAGTCGACATTGCGGCAATGGAAGAAAACAAAGCGACACAGCAATCCGTTGCGCATCTCACCAAGGAAATCACAAATCTGAAGGCGAGCCTCGAAGCCGCCAACAAAGCGGCTCACAGCCAGATTGCGAAACTTAGCGATCGTCTGAGCCACGAGACGGATATCACCGGCTCGATAACGCCGCCGCGGACGGTTCCGTCGGCGCCGCAGGCAACCGCGCCCTTGCCCGCTCCGCGTCCTCCGCAGGTTGCCGCTGTAGAACCGCCGCCACGCTTTTCGATCGTGCCGGACTGGTCAATTCGTGAGACGCGCGATGGCTACGTTTACGTGCAGGGCCACGGCGACGTCTATCAGGTGGTCCCGGGCGCACCGCTGCCGGGCCTCGGCCCAGTGGAGCAAATCAAACGTCAGGACGGCCGCTGGCTGGTGGTGACTCCGAAAGGCATCATCATCTCAATGCGCGATCGCCGCTATTTCGAGCAATTCTGACCGCCAGCACAATGCGGACGATGATCGGCGGCGCCCCTTGGGCGCCGCTCTTCATTTGCGCGTGAGGCCGGTAGCGAGCGTTGTAAATCCGTGTCAGATTCCGGCCGCTGAACGGACGCGGGTCATGTCATGCACAACGGTGCGTTGAAAATCCTGACGGCGGCATTTGTCATCGCATCCGCAGGGCAGGCGGGGGCGCAAGGCGCCGCGCCGGCACCCGCAAAACCAGAAATGACGGAAAGCTGTCCCGGCCTGATCGCCGCGCGGCCACCGCTCGTCCAACACGCATCGCTGCGCCTCGCCGCGCTCGAGCACGATCAGATGCGTTTGAGTTATATTGGCCACTCGACTTTCCTGATCGAAAGCCCGCAGCTGGTTCGGATTGCCACCGACTACAACGACTATGTCAGGTCACCGCTGCTGCCGGACATTGCGACGATGAATCATGCGCATTCGACGCACTACACTTTGTCGCCGGATGCGGGGATCAAATACGTGCTGCACGGCTGGGCCGACGACGAGAAGCCCGCGCGCATCGATCTGCAATATAAAGACGTGCGTGTACGTAATGTGCCAACCAATATCCGGTCGTTCGACGGCGGGACCGAACGGCATGGCAATTCAATTTTCATTTTCGAGGTTGCCAATTTATGCGTCGCGCATCTCGGTCATTTGCACCACACATTGACGCAGCAGCAGCTCAACGAAATCGGCCGTGTCGACATCGTGCTCGTGCCGGTGGACGGGTCCTATACGCTTGACCTGGATGGCATGGTCGAGGTGCTGCACGCGCTCAAGGCGCCGCTGATGATTCCGATGCATTATTTCAGCGCCTACACCCTCGACCGTTTCCTGCAGCGAGTCAGGCAGGAGTGGGATGTCGAAGTCGCGGAAATACCATCATTGGTGGTAAGCAAGGCGAGCCTCCCGGCAAAGCCGAAAGTAATGGTCCTGCCCGGCCATTAACCGAAGCAATTAACTGCACTTGTAAGTGGAAATACGTGGAGCTTGCTCCGCGTCAAATTGCAGCCGTTATTGCCGGCTTATCAACAGCCCTCGCCGGGGCCAGTTGACCTGGCGGAACCAATGGTTAGTTGTCGCGTTCTTGCAGCGCCTTTTTTGAATGAGTTTTTGAGGGATTTTCATGGTTCAGACTTGGAGTAATTGGAAGCGATTTCCCGATGCATATAGCGGCGAACATGTTGAAGCGCCCATCGGCCCTGGTGTTTACGAGGTCCGGCATACGATGACCGGCCGGGTTGTTGCCTTCGGGCATTCCGGCAACGTTGCCAATTCGCTGGCAGATCTGAAGCTGAACGACGGTGCCAGCGTGTTCACGAAGCTCTTTCGCAAGCAGCCGCTGGTGTCGCGCGTTGCGGATCTCGAATACCGCACGTGCGCGGCGGCCAGCCGCGCCGAAGCCAAAACCGCCGCACAGCGTTTGGTGGGCCTGCGCCAGACCGCCTGGCGGCGGCGCATGGACATGGGTTTCGCCGCGCGCCATTCGAACTGAGATTCTACGCGTTTTATCGCTCATACGGCCGGCCTGGTGCCGGTCGTTTTGCGTTGCGCGCGCGGGGCGGCCGGTAGCTTTCGGTCGATTGCGGATTTCGTATACAGTCATCCTCCGGCGTATATGGGGATGGCTGCCGATGTTAAGTGCAGAACAGAACGATCTCATCACCCGAACCGGAGCTGGCACGCCCGCGGGTGGGTTGATGCGGCGCTATTGGCAACCGGCGGCACTGGTTGATGAGCTCTCCGGCAACCGTCCCGTGAAGCCGGTGCGGCTGTTCGGCGAAGACCTGGTGATCTTCAAGGACGAGAAGGGCCGTTACGGCTTGATCGGCCGCCGCTGTCCGCATCGCGGCACCGACCTTGCCTACGGGCGCCTCGAAAATGGCGGACTGCGTTGCGCCTTCCATGGCTGGCTGTTTGACGTCAACGGCAAATGCCTGGAGACCCCGGCCGAGCCTGACGACAGCAATCTCTGCTCCAACGTCAAACAGAAATCCTATCCGGTGGTGGAGAAGAGCGGCATTCTGTTTGCCTATCTCGGTCCGGGCACGCCGCCCGCATTGCCGCACTTCGATTGCTTCGTTGCGCCGGCGAGCCACACGTTTGCGTTCAAGGGCATGATCGACTGCAACTGGCTGCAATCGCTCGAGGTGGGCATCGATCCCGTGCACACCTCATTTCTGCACCGGTTTTTCCAGGACGAGGATCCGAGCCAGGGATACGGCAAGCTCTTTCGCGACACCTCGCGCGATTCCGACATGCCGATGTCGCGCATCATGCGCGAGGTGACACGGCCACGTATCGAAGTTGAGCCGACCGAGTTCGGTTTCCGGTTGCTGACGTTGCGCCAGATCAGCGACGCAAGCATGCATGTGCGCGTCACCAACCTGATGTTTCCCAATGCATTCATCATTCCGATGAGTTGGGAGATGACAATCACGCAATGGCACGTGCCCGTCGACGATACAAAGCACTATTGGTACGCGATCTTCACTTCGTTCGGCGCGGCTGTCGACAAGGATGAGATGCGGCGACAGCGTCTCGCGCTCTACCAGTTGCCCGACTACATCCCGAACAAAAACAAGAGCAACGACTACGGCTTTGATCCGCACGAGCAGGAACACGAGACCTATACCGGCATGGGCGCCGACATCAACGTGCACGACCAGTGGGCTTGCGAGTTGATGGGCGCGATCCAGGACCGCACCGAAGAACATCTCGGTACGTCCGATAAGGCAATCAGTGCCTATCGCAAGCTGCTTCGGGAGGCGATCGAGCAGGCGGGCAAAGGCGAGAAGCCAATCATGGTTCTCGACCCTGCACATGCCGCGAGCATGACAGGCCCGGCGGCAATCGACGGTATCGGCCCCGCCGACGACTGGCAGGGCTATTGGCAGAAGACCGAGGCCGTGAAGCGCAAGGCTGCGAGCTGGGCCAACGGGCATTAGATCGAATGCCACCGCGTTCGCGTAAATCCGCCAGTTTCGTCGAGCGCCATGGTCTGTGGAGCGACGCGCAGACCAAGGCGGCCGCGCAGGTCGAACGCATCATCAAAAAGGAAAAACTTGAGGTCGTGCGCTTTTCCTTTGCCGACCAGCACGGCGTGCTGCGCGGCAAAGCGCTGCTCGCATCGGAGGCCGCGGGTGCGATGCGCAGTGGCGTCACCATGACCACGACTTTGCTCGCGAAAGATACCGCGCACCGCACTGTCTATCCTGTGTTCACACCGGGTGGCGGTTTCGCGATGGAGCAGATGCAGGGCGGTGGCGATTTCGTCATGGTCGCCGATCCAACGACGTTCCGCATTCTGCCCTGGGCGAACAAAACCGGCTGGATGCTGTGCGATATCTATTTTGCCGATGGCCAGCCGGTGCCGTTTTCAACGCGCGCGCGTTGCCGCGATGCGCTTGCGACGCTTGCCAAGGCCGGTTTCGATTTTGTTGCCGGACTGGAAGTCGAATTTCATCTGTTCAAGCTGACGAATCCGCGTCTGACCCCTTCCGACGCGACCTGGCCGCCGGAAGCGCCTGACGTCAGCCTGCTGACGCAAGGCCACCAGTATCTCACTGAATCCCGCTACGACATGCTCGATCCGGCGGTGGAGCTGCTGCGCCATGGCATCGAGCAAATCGGCCTGCCGCTGCGTTCGGTCGAGGTCGAGCTCGGGCCAAGCCAGTGCGAATTCACTTTCCGTCCGCAGGCGGGGCTGGAAAGTGCCGACACCATGGTGCTGTTTCGCGCGGCGGTGAAGCAGATCGCGCGCCGCCACGGTTATCTCGCGAGCTTCATGTGCCGGCCGGCGTTGCCCAACATGATGTCGAGCGGGTGGCACCTGCATCAGTCGCTGATCGAGACCAGGTCGCGGCGCAACGCATTCGCGTTTGATCACCGAGATGTGCTCTCAACGGTCGGAAAGTACTATCTCGGCGGCCTGCTCAGCCATGCGCGCGCCGCAGCGGCATTCACCACGCCGACTATCAATGGATACAAACGTTACCGGCCCTATTCACTCGCGCCCGACCGCGCCATCTGGGCGCGCGACAACCGCGGCGCCATGGTGCGCATCCTTGGCCAGCCGGGAGATGCCGCGACCCGCCTGGAAAATAGGGTCGGTGAGCCTGCCGCCAACCCTTATCTCTACGTTGCATCACAGATCTATTCGGGCCTCGATGGCATTGCACGCAGGCTTGATCCGGGTCCATCGGCCGACACGCCCTACGAAGCGGTGGCCGCGCTGCTGCCGAAAAATCTCGGCGAGGCGCTGACCGCGCTGCGTGCGGACGAGACTTTTCGTGCCGGCTTCGGCGCAGGATTTGTCGATTACTACACGCACATCAAGGCAGCCGAGCTCGAACGTTTCCAGAAAGAATTGCGCGAACAGCCGGAGCCGACGCCTTGGGAGCAGAAGGAATACCTGGATCTATTTTGACGCGCTAATAATCGAGCCGTGGCGCGCGCAATCGCGCGCGGCTAATGAGGCAGAAGCCCACTGTCCCGGCCATGCCGGCAATCGCAAAGATGAGCTTGACCTTCGCCGGCGCGCCGGCGCTTAACGACGCCGCGTAGTCCGCGATGATCGGGTCGCTGGCAATCACGTCGCCCGCGATCCATCCCAGTAAACCTGCGCCTGCCCAAATGATGAGCGGGAAATAGTTGAGCATGGCCATGATGATGTTCGCGCCGGCGACGATGGCCGGAATGCTCACGCCCAATCCGAACACGAGCAAAGCCAGGCTTCCATCGGCGACAGCGGCGACGGCAATGACGTTGTCGAGGCTCATGACCACGTCGGCAATGGCCACAAGTTTCACCGCGCGCCAGAGACTCTGGGACGATGAATCTCCGTTTTCGGAGCCCTCGTTGGGCGACAGTAATTTGACCGCAATCCAGAGAAGGGCGGCGCCTCCGGCAATCTTGACGTAAGGAAGCAACATGAGCGTCGAGACAATGGTCGCGAAGACCAGGCGCAATAAAAGCGCGACCCCTGTGCCCAACACCATTCCGGCGAGACGCTGTTTTTGCGGCAAATTCCGGCAAGCGAGCGCAATCACAATGGCGTTGTCGCCCGACAGCAGGACGTTGATCCAGATAATCTGAACGACCGAGATCCAGAACTGCGGCTGCGTATTGACGCCGATATCGTTCAAGAAATTGATCATTCGCGATCCCTGCGCAGTTCGACTAAGCGACGTTTCCGGTGTGCGAGCGGTCTTGGTGCGCTTGGCGCTTGCGAAGCGTTAATCCATGTCGCGCACGCCACGCGGGATCGAGCGTTTCCCGCCACGCCGTGTAGAGAATGCTGACAAGTCCGAGCGCACCAACAACGAGCAGCGACCACTGCAAAATTTCAGAGCGCGCTGCGTCGACACGGAGATGATCGAGCAATGTCAGGTAGGGGAGTGCCCAAAGCGCCACGAGTCCGGCCCAGTTGACGAGAACGGCACGGATGGAGATCCGTGCGCTCGAGTGTCCTGTTGGTCCGCCTGCCGGCCCACGGGTGTTCTGCCATTGTCGCAATGGCTGACGGCTCGCGGGTCTTTGCAATCGAACACTTCCCGCGCGCGCCACGGAATTCGCTGTCAATGGAAGTCTGTTCGGCACGATCCCTGCCCGCTTGCGGCAATTCAGATTGCCGTGCCGAAAGAATAGGGTCGGCAAATCGGGCTACAATTCAGGATGAATACCCGGGGCGATGCACTTGGGTATTTCCCCCTAGGGATTAATATCCGGGGTGTCGCCGCGGAAGAGGTCTAGAATTGATGACGACCAGAATGCAGGCGGAGCGATTGCGAGTGATGGCCTTTCCGCGAGTTTTCGACGCGCACAAATTGGTCGTCGGACTTGTTTACCTTGCGGCCTACGCAGTGCTCGACTGGATCAGTTTCATCGAGCCCTATGCGCATCTCGGAATCACGCCCTGGAATCCCGGTACCGGCTTGAGCTTTGTGCTGCTCCTGCTGTTTGGGCTCCGGATGATTCCCTTTTTGCTTATTAGCCCCTTGCTGGCGGATTACTTCAATCAACAGTTTGCAATGCCCTGGCAGGTCGAAATCCTTGCTTCGATGCTGGTTGGTGGCGGCTACTCGATTGCATTGACGATTTTGTTGCATCCGAAGTTGCGGTTTGAACCGACACTCGACTCGATGCGCGATCTCGTGTTGCTGATGATCGTTGCGGTTGTAAGCGCGGCTTTCGTCGCAATTGGATATGTGAGCCTGACGATCGCGGCGGGATTGTTGCCGCCTGCGGACTTCACGGCTGCGACGCTGCGCTATTGGGTTGGCGATGTGATTGGCATCACGGTGATCGCACCATTTGCGTTATTTGCGCTAACGCGCCGCCGCATCCTGCCAATGACGACAGAAACATCGCTCCAATTTGTTGCGATCGGCATAGCCCTGGCGCTGGTGTTTGGCCTGGCGGAAGAACAACAATTCCAATTGTTCTATGTGCTCTTCCTGCCGATCGTCTGGCTCGCTGTCCGTACCGGTTCGGAAGGTGTCAGTGTCGGGATTCTGGTCACGCAACTCGGGCTGATCCTGGGGATCCAGCTTTTTCCAGCTGGAACATTCGACGTAACGGCCTTCCAGGCACTCATGCTCGTCCTGGCGGTGACGGGCCTGGTTGCCGGTGAACTGGTTACCGAGCGGCGGCGTACCGAAGCGCAATTGCGTTTGCAGCAGGAATTGCATTCGCGTCTGGCGCGGCTTGGCAGCATGGGTGAGCTCGCCGCCGCGGTCGCGCATGAGCTCAATCAGCCTTTGATGGCGGCCGGCACCTATACCCGGCTTGTCAACGATGCGATGAGCGCGGCGCCTGTTGATGTCGTAACGGCTGCCGAAACCGCGAAAAAGGCGGTTGCCCAGGTTGAGCGTGCCGCCGAAGTCGTGCGCCATTTGCGCGCCCTGGTTCGGCTCGACCGCAGCAACCGCGCGCTGTGCCGATTCGAACAGATCGTGGAGGAGGCGCTCGAATTGTGCCGGCCCGATCTTGATCGCACACACGTGACCGCCCGGACCGACATTGCTGCAGATCTTCCGCGCATCATGGTCGACCTCCTTCAGGTCGAGCAGGTGCTGATCAATCTTCTACGCAATGCTATCGAGGCGATCGGGAACAGACGCGGCTCCATTCTGATCGCGGCGAAGACATTCGATGCCGAATTCATTGAGGTTCGCGTCGTCGACACCGGCCCGGGCTTTCCGCCCACGCTCCTTGAAAGTGCGTTTCTGCCATTGTCTTCCAGCAAAGCCGAAGGGCTCGGCATTGGGTTGCCGCTATGCCGGTCGATCGTCGAGGCGCATGGTGGCAAATTATGGATCGATGACGGCGCGCAGGGCGGCGCCGTCCACTTTACGTTGCCCATCGCAAAGACGGCCAAGGCATGAGCGCGCTCTTTCGCATTGCAGTTATTGACGACGATGAGGCAGTCCTCGATTCGTTGCGCCTCTATTTCGCCCGTCAAAACATCGAAACAGCATGCTTTGCGTCTGCGAAGGAATTTCTTTCAGCGATGGAGGGCGGACAACGATTTGATTGCATTGTGTCGGACGTTCGGATGCCCGGCATGTCGGGCCTGGATCTGGTTCACCGGTTGAAAAGCGGGGGCTTGCTCACGCCGGTCGTGTTGATCACCGGACATGGTGACGTCGACATGGCCGTCGCCGCCATCAAGGTCGGGGCCTTCGATTTCATCGAAAAGCCGTTTGATGAGGCCCGTTTGCTCGCCAGCATCAAGAATGCGATTGAAAAGAATCAGCAGCCTGAAATCGATGCCGCTGAGCTGGAAAAGTTGCGATCCCGCTTCGACACGCTTTCGGCCCGGCAACGCCAGGTCATGGAGCTCGCCGTGGCCGGGTTATCGAACAAGGAAATCGGATCGCAACTCAAAATCAGCCCGAAGACCGTGGAAAATCATCGCGCCTGGGTGATGGAGCGTATCGGTGCCCGTAATATTGCCGACCTCGTGCGTATCGCGATGAAGGTTCAAGGTATGCCACGGAATTGATCGATCCGCCCGCCGCAATGCGCGTCTCGCTGGTGCGCCTTGCGATCAGAACGAAAATTCAGGAATCAATCTGATGCCGTATGCGTGCACAGCGGACAATGTGAAACTCTATTACGAAGAAGTCGGGCAGGGTACGCCAATTCTGTTCGTGCACGAATTTGCCGGCGACCATCGCAGCTGGGAGCCGCAGCTGCGTGAATTCGGCAAACGTTATCGCTGCATTGCCTACGCAGCACGCGGCTACAAGCCGTCCGACATACCGGCTGATCCTTCGACCTACAGCTATCTGCATGTGATGCGCGACGCCGTCGCGGTGCTTGATCATCTGAAAATCGATAAGGCGCACATCATTGGCCTGTCGATGGGCGGTTACACGGCGCTGCAGGTTGCGCTCAACCATCCCGGCCGCGTGCGCTCGCTGGTGCTTGCCGGTGCAGGCTCGGGCAGCGAGCGGTGGTATACCGAAGCGTTCCACAAGCGCTCGCGCGACCTCGCAGCCTCAGTTCGAGCGTGAAGGCTCCGCGGCGGTCGCGAAGACCTATGGCCGCAGCCCGAGCCGCATTCCCTTCGAGCTCAAGGATCCGCGTGGTTTCGCCGAATTTGCCAAACAGCTCGCTGAGCACGATGCACAAGGCTCCGCGCACATGTCGCGCGGCTTCCAGGGTGCGCGTCCTTCTCTCTATGATTTCGAGAACGAAATTCGAGAGCTGACGACGCCTGCGCTTATCGTGGTCGGCGACGAGGACGAGCGTTGCATCGAACCGGGCCGGTTCATGAAGGATGCGATTGCCGCCTCCGGCCTCGTCATGTTTCCGAAGACCGGCCACGCGGTGAACCTCGAAGAGCCGGACCTGTTTAACAGGGTGGTCGCTGATTTTCTGGCCCGCGTCGATACCGGCGCCTGGCAGACGCGTGATCCCCGGACCCGCGCCCCTGAGGCCCCTCGTTAGCGATGGAACTCTGTGGCGGCCCCGCTCATTATTGGGGCGGACCCGCCGAGGAGGTGCCAATGCTGAAATGGGCCTTTGTTTTCCTGCTGATTGCCATTGTCGCCGGTATTTTCGGCTTCACGGACGTCGAGGCGGCCTCGGCTACCATCGCGCAGTGGTTGTTTGGCATCTTCCTGGTGCTGTTCCTGGGCGCGCTGGTCATCGGCCTGAGCATCGGCGCCCGGCTGACATCGTGAGTATTTTACCTCCGCGGGTCACGGCTCCGCGTTTTTGCGGATATCATCAGCCCCGGATTTTCTGGAGGATAGTAACTATGCGTCGCATCTTTTACGCCGTTCTGGCGTTCGCAATGCTCGGCTCGTTCACGGGATTGGCCCAGGCGGCCGATCTAATTTATCCGACGCATCGATCCGTGCGCGTCTCGCACGGCGGTGCCTACGTCGATCGCGTTGTTTCTTCCGATCCCCGCATCCGCGTTGTCGAACAGGTTCCTTATTGCGGTGATTGCGAAGCCCCCATTGGCTGGAGCTCTTCGCGCACCGTGCGGCTTCGCTATGTCGGTAAACCCGTTTGGGAGCGCGGCTGCGCGTTGGGTGGGTGCTATGGCTACTACGACGTCACGCCCAGCTGCTATTGGCGCGATGCACCGGTTCCCGACGGCCGCGGTGGATTGGTCATGGGCGTGAAAGAGGTTTGCGATTCACCCTGAGCAGGCAACATCGTCAGACGTCGACGCTGGCCGCCAGCGCATTATCCTGGATGAATTGCCGGCGTGGCTCGACCAGATCGCCCATCAACTGGTCGAACAGCACGTTGGCTTCATCAACTTCCTTGATGCGCACCTGCAGCAGCGAGCGTGCATTGATGTCGAGCGTGGTCTCCCACAATTGCTCCGGGTTCATTTCGCCCAGGCCTTTGTAGCGCTGCATCGTTACGCCCTTGCGGCCCGCACCGGTAATGGCCTCGAACAGGCCGACGGGCCCGTGGATCGCCCAGGTTTCGTCCTTGCGGCGCAATGAGCCGGGCTTTTCGTAGATCTTCTGCAATGAGGCGGCATATTCGTCGAGCTTGCGGGCATCGGCCGAGCCGAGCAGCGCATGATCGATGATGGCGACGGTCTTCACGCCGCGTAGCGTGCGGGTGAAAGTGAAGCCGGCTTCTTCGCTGAACTCGCCTTCCCAGCCGCGCTCGGTTTCCTCAGAGAGCGCATTGAGGCGCTTGGCGATGTAGGGCGCCGCTGCTTTGGCCTTTTTCGGATCGCCGACAATATCGGAGCTGAGCACGCCAAGAATAGCGGCCTGTTCAACGACCTGGCGATTGTACCGGCTGTGCAACCCGTTGAGCAGGTTACGGACCGACCGCGCCTGTTCAACCAGCTTGCGCAGGTCCTCGCTGGCGCGCTCTTCGCCGGAGGCAAGGCGCAGCACCGCTTCCTCGACCCCAGTCATAATCAGATAGTCTTCCAGCGCGCGCTCGTCTTTCAAATATTGTTCGGACTTTCCACGCGCGACTTTGTAAAGCGGTGGCTGCGCGATGTAGATGTGGCCGCGCTTGATCAGCTCTTCCATCTGGCGGAAGAAAAACGTCAACAGCAACGTGCGGATGTGCGAGCCGTCCACGTCCGCGTCCGTCATGATGATGATCTTGTGATAGCGCAGCTTGTCCGGATTGAACTCGTCACGCCCGATGCCGGTGCCGAGCGCCGTGATCAGCGTGCCGATTTCCTGGCTGCCCAGCATCTTGTCGAAGCGCGCACGCTCGACGTTCAAAATCTTGCCGCGCAGCGGCAGCACGGCCTGGAATTCGCGATTGCGGCCCTGTTTGGCGGAGCCGCCGGCGCTGTCACCCTCGACGATGAACAACTCTGATTTCGCGGGGTCGCGCTCCTGACAGTCGGCAAGCTTGCCGGGAAGTGACGACACGTCGAGCGCGCCTTTGCGGCGGGTCAATTCGCGCGCCTTGCGTGCGGCTTCGCGCGCGGCTGCTGCTTCCACTACCTTGCCGACGATGACTCTCGCTTCCTGCGGATGGATTTCGAACCAATCCTGCAAGGCCTGGTTGATGACGTTTTCGACGACCGGGCGCACTTCCGAGGACACCAGCTTGTCCTTGGTCTGCGATGAGAACTTCGGATCCGGCACTTTGCAGGAGAGAACCGCCGTCAGTCCCTCGCGGCAGTCGTCGCCGGTGAGCGCGACTTTTTCTTTGCGCGAGGTGCCGGCGGTCTCGGCATATTGCGTGATCTGGCGCGTGAGCGCACCGCGGAAGCCGGCGAGATGCGTGCCGCCATCACGTTGCGGGATGTTGTTGGTAAAGCAAAGCACGCTTTCGTGGTAGCCGTCGTTCCACCACAGCGCGCATTCTACGGTCATGCCGTCGCGCTCGGCCTTGATCATGACCGGTTTTGGAATGAGCGCGGTCTTGTTGCGATCGAGGAATTTCACGAACGCTTCCACGCCGCCCTCGTACTTCAACTCTTCGCGCTTTTCGACCGCATGGCGCTGATCGGCGAGGACGATGAGGACGCCGGAATTCAGGAACGCCAGCTCGCGCAAGCGATGCTCGAGCGTGGCAAAGTCGAACTCGACCATCGTGAATGTCTTGGTCGAGGGCATGAAAGTGACTTCCGTGCCGCGTTTGTCTTTCGCGTCACCGGTGGCCTTCAGCGGAGCAACCGCGACGCCGTCGCGGAACTCGATGAAGTGCTCCTTGCCGTCGCGCCAGATTGTGAGCTTGAGCCAGGTCGATAGCGCGTTGACCACCGAGACGCCGACGCCGTGCAGGCCGCCTGAAACCTTGTAGGCGTTCTGGTCGAATTTTCCGCCGGCGTGCAGCTGGGTCATGATGACTTCGGCTGCCGAGACGCCTTCGCCTTTATGGATGTCGGTCGGGACGCCGCGGCCGTTGTCCCGCACGGTGCAGGAGCCGTCCGGGTTGAGCGTCACCACAACTTCGGTGGCAAATCCGGCAAGCGCCTCGTCGATGGCGTTGTCCACCACTTCGTAGACCATGTGGTGTAGGCCGGACCCGTCGTCCGTGTCGCCGATATACATGCCGGGCCGCTTGCGCACGGCGTCGAGGCCTTTGAGGACCTTGATCGATTCGGCGCCATAGTCGGATGGGTTCTTGCGGGCCGGTTCAGCCATTGGCGGCACCTTCGAATCGAACAAAAAATTGAGTCGGAATGAGCAGTTTGTGTGACATGAAAAATGGGTCCCGTACAGCGCAAAGTCAGTGGGCTTAATATGTTGATCTAGCAGCACTTTTTAAAGGGGAGTGGGTGTAAAAATCCCCACTTTTTTCACCCCATTTTTAGTCCGAATCGCCCGCATTTCGGTGTGTCGCAAAAGACCGGATTAGCGACAATCGAAGCGACCTTTCGCGCGTTGAATCCATCGCTTGCACCTGGTCGCGCCTTGGCATTTAAGGCGCTGACACTCTGCGTCCGATTTGAATTCATTCAGCATGAACTGGCTTACCCGCCCAATCGAAGTCCCGCACCGCCTGCGCGCTATCGTCCGCGCGCGGGAATCGAGCGTGATCGTGCTGGCGGTCGTCATTGGTGCGATTGCCGGGACTCGCGGTCGCCGCCATGGGCGAGGCGGTCGGGTACATGCATCAGATTATTTTCGGGCTCGATCCCGGTGAGCGGTTGTCAGGCCGGGTTTCGCTCGATCCGCTCCGTGCATTTCTACCACCGTGTCTCGGCGGACTGCTGTTCGGTCTCGTTAGCGCCTACATCACGCGCCGGCGTGGCACCGAGGTCGACCCGATCGAAGCCAACGCGCTGCATGGCGGCCGCATGTCCATGCGCGGCAGCCTGATCGTTGCAGCACAGACCGTATGGTCGAGCGGCATCGGAGCGTCAGTCGGATTGGAAGCGGGCTACACGCAGCTCGCCAGCGGCATCGCCTCGGCCATCGGACGATCGTTTCGGCTGCGGCGCAGCGATATGCGTATCCTGGTCGGCTGCGGCGCAGCCGCCGCAATCGCCGGCGCCTTCGGCGCTCCCCTTGGCGGCGCTTTTTACGGCTTCGAGCTGGTCATCGGCAGTTATTCGATCGCTTCGCTTGCTCCTGTCGGCATGGCATCTCTTGTCGGCTATTTGACGGCGCAAGTCTTCACGCCCGATCGGCTCGGCATCGAGACCGGCGCGGTATCCAATCTCGCGGTCCATGACGTGGTGATCGCGGCTTTTGTCGGCGTGCTCGCTGCCGTGTGCGGCATTGTGATGATGCGCGGCGTAGCGGCATGTGAATTATTGTTCACGCGCTTGCGCGTGAAACCGGCATTGCGCCCGATGTTCGGTGGCGCGGTGGTGGGCCTGCTCGCCATGATCTCGCCGCAGGTCATGTCTTCCGGTCACGGCGCACTGCATCTGACCGGCATCTTCAAGTTGCCGCTGGCCACCATCGCACTTATTTTCGTGCTGAAGTCGCTTGCGTCGATGGTCTCGCTCGGCTCCGGTTTCCGCGGTGGCTTGTTTTTCGCCTCGCTTTTGCTGGGTGCGCTCGGCGGCCAGTTATTTGCAATCGGGCTCGGCGCGATCTTCCCCGGTCTGCACCTAGATCCGGATTCCTACGCCATCATCGGCATGTGCGCGCTGTCGGTCTCGGTGATCGGCGGGCCTTTGACGATGACATTTATCGCGCTGGAAACCACTGGCGACTTGTGGCTCACCACCGCGGTGGTCATTGCCGCGATCATAGCGATGCAGGTGACGCGCGAGTTCTTCGGTTATTCGTTCGCCACCTGGCGGTTCCATCTGCGCGGCGAAACCATCCGCAGCGCGGCCGATGTCGGCTGGATTCGTGACTTGACTGTCGCCCAAATGATGCGGGCGGACGTGCGCACGACGCCCGTTGAATCGCCGATCCCGACGTTTCGCGAGGCGTTTCCGCTTGGCTCGACCAATCAGGTGATCGCCGTGGATGACGACGGACGCTATGCCGGAATGGTGATCGTGGCCGAAGCCCACGCGGTTGAACTCAGCGCTACGGCGTCGCTGCGCGATATATTGCATCACCGCGACAACATGCTTTTATCGCAGATGACCGCGCAGGAAGCCGTTGTGGCCTTTGACCGCTATGAAGCCGAGGCGTTGGCTGTCGTCAACTCGCTGGAGCGCCGGCAAGTCACCGGGCTGCTCAGCGAAGCACATGCATTGCGTCGCTATTCCGACGCGTCCGAGCGTCAGCGGCGCGAACTGCTCGGAGAAATCTAGCGCCGCCGCGGATAGTCCGACGGCAATTCGTGTTTGCTCAGGTCCAAGCGGCGCATATGATGGAACGTCGGTTCGTACTCAGGAATCGGCGCATTGAATGCCGCAAGGCCCGCCGCAAGAATCTCGATACGATCGAGCTCAGCGCGCGTCCTGTCGAACGCGCGATAAAGCTCGTTTCTGACCTTGGCAGCTGCTGCGTCCTTTTCCATCATCGCCGCTGTGTGTTCGCGTGAATTGTATGGGGGTAAAGCAATGCGCTTGGCGATAGTTCCTATTCTCAAAGAATTGATCGCATTTGAATTAATAAAATGTGAGTGGCTTTAAAGGAACTGTGCCGCAGCGGGTTCCACTGCTCCACCGCGGACAACGAATACCTGCGCGCGCCCGATGATATCGCCGAAGGCGGCAGGGTCGGCCCCGGTCATCCAGACCTGCGCGGCCAGCGATGTGAGCGCGTCGTAGAGGGCTGCGCGCCGCGCCGGGTCGAGATGCGCGACCACTTCGTCGAGCAAGAGCAGCGGCGCAAAACCCGTCATTTGCTTGATCAAGCCCGCATGCGCGAGCACCAGGCGGATCAGCAACGCCTTCTGTTCTCCGGTTGAGGCATCTGCCGCTGGAATGTTTTTGCCAGCGTGACTGACAGAGAGATCGGACAAATGCGGTCCATCGAGTGTGCGTCCGGCGGCGGCATCGCGCGCCCGGTTGTCCTTCAGGAGCGCGCGATACCGGTCCTCGATTTCGAGGGCGCTGTGATCGGGCAGCAACAGCTCCATCCAGCCGAGCAGCGCGATTTCCGCTTGTGGAAATTCCGGGGCCTCGCCACGCGAGGCATGGAGCGCGGCCGAAAGTCGTTTGACTGTTTCCGCGCGCGCGGCGGCTACCGCTACGGCGACCTCCGCGGTCTCGTGTTCGACGGCGTCGAGCCAGTGCGAGTCGCCGGGCGCATTCTCCAGCAGGCGGTTGCGCGAACGCAGGCTGCGTTCGAGGGCTGCAACACGGCTGGAGTGTTGCGCGTCGACCGCCAGCACCAACCGGTCAAGGAAGCGACGGCGCTCCGAAGCCGGACCGTTGAATAGCGGATCCATCGCCGGCGTGAGCCAGACAACGCGCAGATGGTCGGCGAATGCGATCGCGGAGCCGACGCTTTCGCGGTCGATACGACATTTGCGCGTTGGGGCGGATTCATCGCCCGCCGGCGGATCAATGCCGGTGCCAAGCGTCCCGAGACCCAGCATGCCCTCAATCTCGGCTGATACAGCCCAGGCGCCATCGCCTTCCGAAAAGGCGAGCTCTTCCATGGTTGCGCGCCGCAATCCGCGACCCGGCGCAAGCAGGGAGATCGCCTCGATCAGATTGGTTTTGCCGGCGCCATTGGCGCCCGTAAGGACCACCGGGCCCGCACGATCGAGAAGAACTTGCGCGGCGTGATAGCTGCGAAAATTGGTAAGCGTCAGTCGTCGAATGAAGGCAGCGGCCATTGATGACCCATACCACCCTCTTGCTTATCGGGAGAAGCTCACACCCGCATCGGCATCAGGACGTAGAGCGCACCTTTGGCGTCCTTGTCCTGGATGAGCGTGGGCGAACCGGGGTCGGCGAGCTTGAGCACCGCAACTTCCCCTTCAATCTGCGCGGCGATGTCGAGCAAGTAGCGTGAGTTGAAACCGATATCGAGCGGATCGGCATCGTACTCAACCTCAATCTCTTCGGTGGCGCTCCCGGAATCGGGGTTTGTCACCGACAGCACAAGCCGCCCGCCGGTGATCGACAGCTTGACTGCGCGGCCGCGTTCGCTCGACACGGTCGAGACGCGGTCGACGGCCGCCTCGAAATCCTTTTTGTCAACGACAAGGCTCTTGTCATTGTTGGCCGGAATGACCCGCCCGTAGTCGGGAAATGTGCCGTCGATCAGCTTTGAGGTGAGCACCACATTGCCGATGGTAAAGCGGATTTTGCCAGAGGATAGTTCGATCGCGACTTCCCCTTCGCCGGTCTCGATCAACCGCTGGACCTCGCCCACGGTCTTGCGGGGCACGATGATGCCGGGCATGCCGGCAGCGCCTTGTGGCAGCGGCAGTTCGACCTGCGCGAGGCGGTGCCCATCGGTTGCCACGGCCCGCAATGTGCCGGCCTTGGCTGTGCCCGCGGTGTGCAGATAGATGCCGTTGAGGTAATAGCGCGTCTCCTCGGTCGAGATCGCGAACTGGGTCTTGTCGATCAGCCGCTTGAAATCGGCAGCGGCAACCTTGAACGAATGGGTCATCTCGCCGGCGGCGAGATCGGGGAAATCGCTCTCCGGCAACGTCTGCAGGGTAAAGCGCGAGCGTCCCGCCCGCAGCGAAAGCACGGCGCGGTCGCCGGATCCTTCGATAATGATCTGCGCGCCCTCAGGCAGCTTGCGCACGATCTCGTAGAACATATGCGCCGGCACCGTAGTCGAGCCGCCGGGAGAAACTTCGGCAGCGATCGAGTCCGTAACCTCGAGGTCGAGATCGGTCGCCTTCAGGCTGAGCTTGCCCTTGTCGGCTTTGACCAGCACGTTGGCCAGGATTGGAATGGTATTGCGCCGCTCCACCACGCGATGCACGTGGCCCAGCGACTTCAAAAGCTCTGCACGCTCGACTGTTACTTTCATTGGGAAACCCGCTTGGGCGCCTTCGAAACGGACCTAGAAACCAGGCGCTACGACAAGCCGGCGCTCGCGGAATGCGAAGCCGGGGAGCAAAGGTGACGAAAGAGTGCGCGTTGCGCAAGGGCAGGCGGCCGGCCCGGCCGTCTTTCCCCAGGGCGTCCACAAGGTGGCCGCGAAGCAAAAGGCCCCGTCCAGGCGTGGAGCGGGGCCTTTTGTCGATCGGATGGCGCGAGCGGCGCCTATTCCTGCAACTGCCGTTTGAGGATCTCGATTTCCTCCGCCAGCGCCATGTCATTGCCGACGAGGCCTTCGATCTTGCGCACAGCGTGCAGGACTGTGGTGTGGTCGCGGCCGCCGAAACGCCGGCCGATTTCCGGCAGCGATCGCAGGGTCAGGGTCTTTGCGAGATACATCGCCACCTGGCGTGGCCGAACGACATTGGCGGTGCGCCGCGATGACAGCAGGTCGGACCGGCTGACGTTGTACTGGCGGGCGACCACGCGCTGGATGTCCTCGATCTTGACCCGCTTGGGTTCTTGCGGCCGGATCAGGTCGCGCACCTCGCGTTCGGCCATTTCCAGCGTCACGGCATGGCCGGTCAGTTTGTTATGGGCGAGCAACCGGTTGAGTGCGCCTTCCAGGTCGCGTCCGTTATGGGTGACCGTCTTGGCAATGTAGCCAAGCACCGGAAGCGGGACGTCAAAGGCCGGATGGTGCGCCCGCGCGGCCATGACCCGGGCCTTGAGGATTTCCAACCGCAGCTCCTCGCCGAGCGCGGCCATTTCGACCACCAGACCGCCAGCCAGTCGCGACCTTACGCGGTCGTCCAGGCTTTCCAGGTCCGAAGGAGGGCGATCGGATGCAATCACGACCTGACGGCCGGCATCGATCAGCGCATTGAGGGTGTGGCAGAATTCGGCCTGGGTCGATTTGCCTTGCAGGAACTGCAAGTCATCGATCACCAGGACGCCGATTCCGCGTAACGCTTCCTTGAAAGCGAGCGCCGTCTGCGTACGCAGGGCGGAGACGAAGCCGTACATGAACTTCTCTGCTGTCAGGTAGAGCACTTTGCGCTCTCCTGCGGCGTTACCGGCCCAGGTCACCGCCTGCAGCAGGTGTGTCTTGCCGAGGCCGACCCCCGAATGAATGTAAAGCGGGTTGAACATTACCGGGTCGCCGCGTTTGGCGCCCGCCACCTGTTTGGCTGCCGCCTGGGCAAGCGTATTGGAGCGCCCAACGACGAATGTATCGAAGGTCAGGCGCGGATCGAGCGGCGAGCCGCCGAGGGCCTCGTGCACGCTCGGGTCCCCGACGGACAGCGCCCGGCCAATGCCGTGGCCATTCGTATAGCGGCCGCTATTTTCGGTCGCGAGGTCAGGCTTGGCCTTCGGCAGTATGGTCGACTTCAGGACCGCCGAACGGACAATCAGTTCGACGCGCGTGACTTTGTCTTCCTGCGCCTGCCAGCAAGCCAGCACGCGCTCTGCATAATGTGATTGGATCCAGCTCTTGAGGAAGCGGGTCGGCACGGACAGCCGCACGGCGCCTTCCTCAATCGCTTCCAGGTCCATACGGGCAAACCAGCTCGAATAGACGTCATCACCGACTTCTGTGCGCAGGTGCTCTTTGACCCGTGACCAGCACTCCTGATCCGCGTTCGACATTTTCTTCTGCTCAATCCGATGAATTGGTTGGACGGACTCGGTTGCCCGGCTTGGCGCCATATGCCAAACGCGCCGGAAACGGGACGCAACAGCACTCACTCGATGATGTCGTCGGGGGTAGGGTTTCCGCCGCTGTGATGAAAGTCCGGCGGAACGACATCAAAAGGACGTCGAGAGCGTTGCGCCTTCAGTCCGCCGGCGGCGGAGTGGCGCCTCGGGTTCCGATCGTGAAAATGGAGGCCGTACGAGACGTATGGCGATTGGAATGCACTATATAAAAGAGTGGCGCTGATCGACCGGCCATACGGGAATAAGCGACGTGCGATTCCGCACTGGACGACGTCCATCCAATGCCACTAGCGTTGGTCACTGACCCTGTCCCTGCGCCTCTCATAACATCACCCCTCGAATGACTTGCGGGCTTTCGCCCTGCGGTTTGTTACTTGCCAGATTTTGGCGTCCCCCCGGTGTCAGCGCTACCGAAACTTTCAAATTGCGTCCGCACCGAGCCCACTAGACCTGATTTTGTTTTTCTGCTCCGAGTTGTATCTACGTTTTGAATCGATTGAATTTGACGCGAGCGGCAAACCAAATCCGTTCTCATCCGCGATGAGCGCGACCCGGAACCTTGTTTCTGATCACGCGCGAAGAATTCCCGCGCGCGTTTTCAAGATACACGAGCAAGGTGCTCTCGCAATGAATTTTACGACTGTGGCGGTAACAGAGATCATTGTGTGTGTTGTCTCGGCAACGCCGCCACGGCGTTACTTTATCCAACGTGTTGGAGTCGCGCGGAATTTCGTCGCAGAATTTGTTAGGCAGGGCGGTATGAGGGAGAAAATATTTTAAAATTTAAGGGCCGCCAAAAATGCCTGTCACATATGCATTTTCAGGGTCCTTGCTTCGCTTTCCTCTTAAGTCTTTATCGTCGCGAAAAAAAATCTGAGCGAATTTTTGGGTAACTCCCGTTCTGAAAATGCCGCTGGCAACTGCATTGCTGCGGACGGCATTGCGATTTGACCAACAGGTCGTTGGCGACCAGACTTCTCTGACGTGGTGATGACGTTTTAACTACAGCCGAGTGCCGGTGGACCACGGTGGCGCACACGTGGTCCGTTCGGACGACTTTTCGTCGAGTTTGAAGCGAAATTGCCGCGCGGCTTGTTCAGCCGGAGTACTTATCTACTTGCCCAGCTTGGCAATGCGGTGAGCGAGACGCGATACTTTCCGGCTGGCATTGTTCTTGTGCACGATACCGCGCTGCGCAGCGCGCATGATAACCGGCTCGGCCGCCTTGAATGCCGCCATCGCGGTCTTGCGGTCGCCACTCTGGATCGCTTCCTCGACCTTGCGCACCGAACTCCGCAAGAGCGTACGACGCGCTTTGTTCACTTCGGTCCGGCGCGCGATCACGCGCGTGGCTTTGCGGGCGGACTTGGTATTGGCCATCAATCTCTCATCACAGCTGGCGCTTCCCGCGAAAGTCCGCGAAAGCGACTAGGATTTACAAGAAGTTAGGGCAGCAAAAGAATTCGCCGCCAAGGCTGAGGCTTATAGTGAGGGCTTGTGCGGGCGTCAACGTCCGCAAACCCCTCCCTCAGGCGACGCGCTTGGCCCGCACGGCATCGTGGCCGGCGATTACGGATGCACGATCGGCGGCCGAGAATGGTGCGAGCGGTGGCCTGACCCGCGCCAAACCGGGATCGCCATGAATATGCGCGAGCAATGCTTTGACGCCTGAAACCAGAGGCTTACCGTCGAACAGCTTGCGGATCTTTACCGCCGCGTCGAGGGCGGTCGTATCGCCCTCCAGCCAGGCCCGTCGGCAGAGGTCTGCGTTGAGATTGGCGGTCGCGGAGATGCAGCCGGCGAAATCGCCGGACCGCGCCTCGATCAGGCAGGCTTCCGTTGAAGGGAAGACGGCAAAGTCCGGCGAAACCTTGGCCGCGGCGCGCGCAAAGGCCATGTCACCGGAGGAATCCTTTAGACCCACAATGCGGGTTGGATACGACTCCAGCAACCGTTCGATCAGCGCGACATGCCAGGGCAGGCCGGACATCGCCGGGAAATGATAAAGATAGAGCGGGATCGGCTTCGACTGCGTCGCCTTCACCAGAGTATCGATGTAGGCAACCAATCCCTCATCGGGCACGCCTTTGTAATAAAAAGGCGGCAGAACCAGCGCACCGCCAAAGCCGAGTTCAGCGGCGTGGCGCGTCAACGCGACCGCATCCGACACCGCGGCCGCGCCGGTCCCGACCATCAGGCGGTGGAGGGGGAGTCCATTCGCCTTGTAGGCGTCCATGACGCCTCTGCGCTCGTCGAGCGAGAACGAGGTCGCTTCGCCGGTGGTGCCGAGCACGTTGAGGCCGTCGCAGCCATTGTCGAGCAGATAGCGCGCCAGGCTGACGGCGCGTTTGAGATCGGGTGCGCCGCTCTCCTCGATCGGCGTGGCGACGGCGGCGATCACACCGGAAAGGGTCTTGCTCAACGTTGGCTCCGTTTGGCTGTCGGCAGTGATCTAGCCGCTGACATTGTAGGCGGCAAGCGCTGCCATGTTGACCAGCTGGTTGTCCTTGGCGCCGAGTTGCACGATTTGCACCGGGCGATCGAGGCCGACCAGCAGAGGTCCGATGACGGTGGCGCCTCCCAGTTCCTGCAGCATCTTGGTTGAAATCGACGCCGAATGAAACGCAGGCATGACCAGCACGTTGGCCGGACCGGAAAGCCGGCAGAACGGGTAGGCTGCCGCCAGCTCCGGATTGAGGGCCACGTCGGCCGCCATTTCGCCGTCATACTCGAAATCAACCCGCTTGCCGTCGAGGATCTTCACCGCCTCGATCACCCGCGCCGAGCGTTCGCCCGGCGGATGGCCGAAGGTGGAAAATGCAAGCAGCGCCAGTCGTGGCTCATAGCCGAGCCGGCGCGCAACGCCGGCGGCCTCGATGGCGATATCGGCGATCTCGTGCGCTTCCGGCATTTCGGTCACCGCGGTGTCGGCGACCAGCACTGTTCGCCCGCGTGCCACCACGATGGACACGCCGATCACCCTGTGTCCCGGCTTGGGATCGATCACGTGACGGATATCCTCGAGCGCCACCGAAAAATTGCGGGTCACGCCGGTCACCATCGCATCGGCATCGTCAAGCGCGACCATGCAGGCGGCGAAATGATTGCGGTCCTGGTTCACCAGCCGCTGGCAGTCGCGCACCAGATAGCCGTGCCGCTGCAATCGTTCGTACAGGAAATTGATGTAGGCGGCGTTGCGGTTTGAAAGACGTGCGTTAACGATCTCGATGCCATCGGACAGGTCGATGCCGGCCTCGTTTGCGGACTGCCGCACACGGTCCTCGCGTCCAACAAGGAGCGCGGTACCGAGCCCCTGGTGCACGAAGCTCGCCGCCGCGCGGATCACCTGCTCTTCCTCGCCTTCCGCGAACACAACGCGCTTCGGTTGCCGCCGCAGCCGGGCGAACACTTGCACCAGTGTTCCCGCGATCGGATCGCGCCGTGCGTTAAGCTGCTGGCGGTAGGCATCCATATCGACGATCGGCTTGCGCGCGACACCGGTATCCATGGCGGATTTCGCCACCGCCGGCGGCACCGTCGAGATCAGCCGCGGGTCGAACGGCACCGGGATGATGTAGTCGGGACCGAATTTCGGCCGCGCTCCGTAGAGGGCGGCAACTTCGTCGGGCACGTCCTCGCGTGCGAGCTCGGCCAGCGCGCGAGCAGCGGCGATCTTCATTTCCATGTTGATGGTGGAGGCGCGTACGTCGAGGGCGCCGCGGAAAATGAACGGGAAGCCGAGAATGTTATTGACCTGATTGGGATAGTCGGAACGCCCGGTCGCCATAATGGCGTCGTCACGCACCTCGGCCACTTCCTCAGCGGTGATCTCCGGATCGGGATTGGCAAGGGCGAAGATGATCGGCTTGGCCGCCATCGACTTGACCATCGCCGGTGTGAAGGCGCCTTTGACGGAGAGCCCGAAGGCCACGTCGGCCCCTTCGAAAGCCTCCGCGAGCGTCCGCTTGGACGTCTTGATGGCGTAGGCCGACTTCCACTGGTTCATGCCGTCTTTGCGGCCCTGATAGATCACGCCCTTGGTGTCGCAGAGGATCAGGTTCTCCGGCCGGAATCCGATCGCCTTGAGCAATTCCAGGCATGCGATGCCGGCAGCGCCCGCGCCGTTGCAGACGAGCTTGGTCGTGGCGATTTCGCGGCCGGTGAGATCGATCGCATTCAACAGACCGGCGGCGGCGATGATTGCGGTGCCGTGTTGGTCGTCATGGAAAACCGGGATGTCGAGCAGCTCACGCAGCTTCTGCTCGATGATGAAACACTCCGGCGCCTTGATGTCCTCGAGATTGATGCCGCCCCAGCCGGCGCCGAGATAGCGCACGCAATTGATGAACTGGTCGGGGTCTTCAGTGGAGACTTCCAGATCGATCGAGTCGATGTCGGCAAAGCGTTTGAACAGGACGGCCTTGCCTTCCATCACGGGCTTTGCCGCCAGCGCGCCGCGATTGCCGAGGCCAAGGATCGCCGTGCCATTGGTGATGACGGCGACAAAATTGCCCTTCACTGTGTAGTCGTAGGCCCGGCTCGGATCCTCGGCGATCGCCAGCACGGGAACCGCGACGCCTGGCGAATAGGCGAGCGAAAGGTCGCGCTGGGTTGCCATCGGCTTGGTGGCGATGACTTCCAGTTTGCCCGGCCGGCCAACACTGTGAAATTGCAGGGCTTCCTGGTCGGTAAAGGTGGGCCGGCTGCGGCCGGTGGGGGGCTTGGCGGGCATTATTACTCCATGAACATGACCGGAATGCCCGGCTGGTGAACGTTAGCGGATGCAACCAACGCAAGGGAAGAGCACGGAACTGCACCCAACGGTACTGTTGTATGAAATCGAGGCGCGGGTTAATCGGTGCCTCCCGCGGACGATTGCTATGATCGGCTGGCTATGATTCGTTTTCTACTTCGCTTCTTTGGCCTGATCTTCCTGGCGGCAGGATTTATCTTGGGTGTCTATGACGGCACCAAGTCGATCGCCGGGAACAAGGTCTTTTTCACCAGCGTGCGCACGCTGTGGGAGCTGTTCAACGCGGGCAGCCTGGCGAAGCTTCAACCGATGATCGAACCCTACGCTGGCGGTTATCTGTGGGATCCGCTGACGGTGGGCATTTTGGCGGCGCCAAGCTGGGGCCTCCTCGGCTTTTTCGGCATTCTCTTCCTTGTGCTCGGCCGCAAGAAGAAGCCGCTGATCGGCTACGCACGGCCTTGAACGGCAATGAGTTGCCTCGCGGGCGCGTGAACCACGGAATCCGACTTCTTGCCAAGACGTGATCGGTAGGCCGTTTCGGCAAGCCGCCGTCCGACATATATTGCGGTCAGCAATTGCAGGAGGACCCAGCATGTTCGGCTTCAAGAAAGTTGCCATGCCCAAGGCCGGCGAGGCTTTGCCGGGCCGCGCGAGCCCGATCCGCACCGCTGCCGCGCATTTCATCAATCATCACGGACTCAAAGGCCCATATCCGGAAGGCTTCGAGAAGGCGGTGTTCGGCCTCGGCTGCTTCTGGGGCGCCGAGCGCAAATTCTGGGAATTGGGCGACGGGGTATACGTGACCGCGGTCGGCTATGCCGGCGGCATGACACCCAACCCGACCTATGAGGAAGTCTGCTCGGGCCGCACCGGCCACAACGAGGTGGTGCTGGTGGTCTATGATCCCAAGAAGATTTCCTATGATGCGCTGCTCAAGACCTTTTGGGAAAGCCACGATCCGACCCAGGGCATGCGCCAGGGAAACGACGTCGGCACCCAGTATCGCTCCGGCATCTATACGTTCAACGCAGCGCAGCGGCAGGCGTCCGAAGCCTCGAAGGCAATGTACGAGCAGGAGCTCCAGAAGAAACGCTACGGCGCCATCACCACCGAGATCGTCGATGCGCCCGAGTTCTATTTCGCCGAGGACTATCACCAGCAATACCTGGCGAAGAATCCGATGGGCTATTGCGGGCTGGGCGGTACCGGAGTGTCTTGTCCAATCGGGACCGGCGCCAAGCTCACCCAAAGCGCGCCGGCCTGACCGCCGCTCTGTAACCTCTCCCCGCAAGCGGGGAGAGGCAGATGCATCCGTCGGTTAGGATTTATTAACTATATAAAGCCTTAATCGGGCTCGTTTTCCTCCAGGCTGAGTGGACGCCTTGATGCGAGGAGCCCGATTTCTATTGGCGGTTTGCGCCACGCTGGCGCTTGCGGGCTGCGTGCATGAACAATATGCGCAACAGGCAAGCCCGCGCGCGGCCGCGCCGGCGCCGCCAGCGCGTCATCTATACTCGACCTCTCCAGCTTACGCGCAGCAGGCCTACGAGCAGCCGGCCTATCAGATGGTTGAAGTGCAGCCCGCATCGGCTGACGATCGCGGCCTGTTCAATTCAAGAACCGCTGCGCCGGTTTACACCGCGCCGGCTCCGCCGCCGCCGCCGCCGCCACCGCCCGCGATGGGTGGACCTTATGTTGCCGCGCCCTCCAGTTACGCCTCCGCGCCAGCGGCCGTCGTTGTGGCGGCTGTGAGCGAGCGGACTTACACGTTCGATGCGGGCGACAAGCTTCGCGTCGTGGTGTTCGGCCAGGACGGCATCACCAACAGCTACACCGTTGACGCCGGTGGCAAGGTCAATCTGCCGTTGATCGGGGCGGTGACGGCGCGCGGCCTCACCAACCAGCAACTCGCGGACGCGATCGCCGCGCGGCTCAAGCAAGGTTTTGTGCGCGAGCCGCATGTAAGCGTCGAGGTCGAGACGTACCGGCCGTTCTTTATCCTCGGCGAAGTGACGACGCCGGGGCAGTATCCCTATGTTGCCAACTTGACCGCGGAAACCGCGATTGCGATTGCAGGCGGCTTTGCACCGCGTGCCCTCAAGACAACGGTGGAGCTCACGCGCAAGATCGGCGGGCAGCTGGTACGCAGCCAAGTGCCGCTCGATTATCCGGTGCGGCCCGGCGACACTATCCTCGTCAAGGAGCGGTGGTTTTAGCGACGCAGGGAAAATGGGATTTGAAATTGTCATGCCCGGCCATAGCCGTCCGGAAGGGACGGCGTGCTTTGAAGGCCTATGTGCCGGGCATCTCGCTTAGGAAGGCACAGAATTGTCTCTCGAGATCACCGGGTCACGGCGCGGAGCCTGTCATCGGGCCGCGCTTCGCGCGGACCCGTTGGCGCCGGCCCGGTGATGACGTCAAGAGTCGTCACTTCTTCATATGCTTTGTGAGGAATTCCTGCGTGCGCTTCCATGCGAGGTCGCCGGATTCCTTGCGGTAGCTCGCGCGCTCATCGCAATAGAAGCCGTGCGGTGCATCCGGATAGGTATAGATCTCCGCCTGCGGCTGCTTCGCCTTGATGTCCGCCACGACGTCCATCGGAATGCCGTCGTCCTTTTCGCCGAAATGCATCTGCATCGGGCACTTCGGTTTCTCGTCGGCGAATTTGCCGATCATGCCGCCGTAGAACGAGACCGCCGCGGAAAATCCCGGCAGACGGCAGGCGGCGAGGAACGCCGCGGTGCCGCCCATGCAGAAGCCGACGATGCCGAGCGGGCCGGTGCCTTTGAGATCGCCCTGGGCGGCCGCCACATCGGCCATCATGTGATCCCAATTGAGATTGCCGAGATAACTGCGCGCATGGGCGATTTCATCGGGCGTATAGCCGCTCTCGAAATTGCGCACGAAACGGTCGAACACCGCCGGGGCAACCGCCACGTAACCCAGCGCAGCGAGCCGGTCGCAGACTGCGCGGATGTGGTGGTTGACGCCGAAAATTTCCTGCACCACCACCATGCCGCCCTTGGGCGTGCCGGCCGGATCGGCCCGGTAGGCGCCGAGCGAATGCTTGTCGGTCGTGTTTAAGGTGAACTGCTTACCCAACGATGCCTCCCATTATTTTCTGAACGAAAACCCGGCCGGGCTTTTAGCACGGTCCTTCCGCGTCGTCATTCCTGGACGTCACCGAGTGGCGGGCCGGGAATGACGATCAGGCGAACGCCTTTGCCAGCAGTTCGTAGGAGTGTTTTCGCGCGGCGTGGTCGAACAGCATGCTCGTCACCATGAGCTCGTCGGCCTTAGTGGACTCGATCAGCGGCATGAGCCGGGCCTTCACGGTGGCCGGCGAGCCGACGGCGAGCTTTGTACGGTTCTGCGCCATGCGGGCTCGATCGACCGGTGTGTATTCGTATTTCGCAGCATCTTCCGGCGAGGCGAGGGGCAGGTATTCACCCTTGGCCCTGCGTACGATGTTCAGGTCAACGGTCGCCGCCAATCGCTCGGCCTCTGCATCGGTGTCGGCGCAAACCACATGCGTCGCCAGGATCGCGTATGGCTTGTCGTGCGACGGTGACGGCTTGAAATTGTCGCGATAGAGCCGCATCGCTTCGGCCGCATCGAATGTCGCAAAGTGATGCGCGAATGAAAATGCCGCGCCGATGTGGCCTGCGAGCTGCGCGCTGTAGTCCGACGAGCCCAGGAGATAGATTGGCGGCAGCGGCACATCCGACGGCATCGCGCGCACGTTGTGAAATGGATGGCCGGCGGGAAAGGCGCGCGATTCCAGCAGCATCAATTCGTTGAAGCGCTCGAGGAAATCGTCCTCGTCGCTGATGCCCTGGCGGCGGCGCAGCGCATAGGACGTCGCCGGGTCGGTGCCAGGCGCGCGGCCCAGGCCCAGATCGATGCGGCCAGGGAAGAGTGCTTCCAGGACCTTGAAACGTTCGGCGACCATCAGCGGCGCGTGGTTCGGCAGCATCACCCCGCCCGAGCCGACACGCATGTTTTTAGTGATCGCAGCGATCTGCCCGATCATGATGTCGGGCGCTGAACTTGCGATGGCCGGCAAATTGTGGTGTTCGGCCACCCAATACCGCGTAAAGCCGAGGCCGTCCGCCAACCGGGCGAGGTCGAGCGAATTGCGAAGCGCCTGCGCGGCCGTGGAGCCGGCGGAAACGGGTGACAGATCGAGGATGGATAACGGGACCATGGCGTAGAATTACACTAACATGTGAGCACCGTCTTTTCGCCCACATGGCTTGTCGTATGATAGGTGGAAGTTCAGTGGGAGCGTGTCGATGGCCTCTTTGGTCGAATGGAAAGTGCCGCAAGCGGTGCAGCCGCGCGCCGAGGACTATTCCTATGATCTGGAGCGCGCTTTGTCCTCGGTGGTTGGCCTGCATTCCATCGTTCCGCCGGATGCTTTCACCGCCGATACCCTGGGGGCCGAACGCGCCGGCAATGGCGTGCTGATTGACGACGGGCTTGTGCTCACCATCGGCTATTTGATCACAGAGGCCGACACCGTCTGGCTGCACCTCGGCGATGGCCACGTCGTCCAGGGTCACGCGCTCGGGTTCGATTCCGAGACCGGTCTCGGCCTGGTGCAGGCGCTCGGCAAAATCGATCTTCCAACGCTGACCATTGGATCATCCAAGGCGGTTGAAGTCGGTGAGCGCGTCGTTGTCGGCGGGGCCGGCGGCCGCACGCGTTCGCTTGCGGGCCGTATCGCGGCCAAGCAGGAATTCGCCGGCTATTGGGAATACGTCCTCGACGAGGCCATCTTTACATATCCCGCCCATCCCAACTGGGGCGGCACCGCGCTGATCGCGGCAAATGGACAATTGGCCGGCATCGGTTCGCTTCAGCTCGAGCGCGCGCGCGAAGGAAAAAACGAGCATCTCAATATGGTCGTGCCGATCGATCTGCTGAAGCCGATCCTCGACGACATGCGTAAATTCGGCCGCGTCAACCGGCCGGTGCGGCCCTGGCTCGGCGTTTACTCGACAGAGATCGAGGACAGGGTTGTCGTGGTCGGCATCGCGCCCAAGGGCCCGGCGGCGCGCGCCGAGATCAAGACGGGTGATGTGGTGGTTGCAGTGAAGGGCGAGCGCGTGTCGACGCTCGGCGGATTTTACCGGAAAGTCTGGGCACTGGGGCAAGCGGGTGTCGAAGTGCCGCTGACGCTCTATCGGGATGGCGTGACCTTCGACGTGCGGGTGAATTCGTCCGACCGCGCAAAATTCCTCAAGGGCCCGCGTTTGCACTAAGCACCGCGTCAGATTTCCTCAATCGCATCCACGCGGTTCGGATAGAACGCCAAATAGCCGTTGATTTCGGCCATCGCGGGAAACGGTTGTTCGTAGGACCAGACCGCATTCTCGGCATTGCGGCCACCGGCATGAATCGTGAAATAGCTCGCATCGCCTTTGTAGGGACAATGCGTGCGGTGATCGGTCGTCTTGAGCAGGCTCATGTCGGCGTCGGTGCGCGGAATATAGAAAACCGGCTTGTAACTCACTTCCTTCAATGTGAGGGCATGCGTGGTGTCGGCGACCACGTGGCCCGCGAACGTGACGCGCACGCGGTTGCCGTTTGGGGCGATGGTGATCGGATGGTCCGGGCCCGGAAGTTTCATGGTGCTTGCCTCGTGCCACTATGGATAATTCTTTCTGAACGCTGCCGCGCGGCATGATTTAAGCGCGCCATTCAGGGACTTCCATCCCGATTGCGAAAAGTTGAACGATCGGTTCAACAGAACGGCAGAGACTTCCTCCTAGATTGCCCTAAATTTTACGCAACGGGTTTCGCGGGTTTCATGGCCAACAAGCAGATCGAGAAGATGATTCAGGATCTTAATATCCTGGTCGTCGACGACAACGCTTATATGCGCAGGCTCACGCGCACGATGTTGACCAATCTCGGCGCCAAATCCGTGCTTGAGGCTCCCGACGGCCTTGCCGCGCTGGAGGCGATCCGCACGTCAGATCCCGATGTCATGCTGCTCGACTGGGACATGCCGGTGCTCAACGGCATCGAAGTCCTGCGAATCGTGCGCTCGCCAGGCGTGTTTCCGCGCCCGAACTTGCCGGTCATCATGATGACCACGCGCGCCCAACGCACCCAGGTGAACGAGGCGCTTGAGGCCGGCGCCAACGAATTCCTGCTCAAGCCGACGTCGCCCAAAGCGCTGTGCGACCGGTTGACCGCGATCGTGTTCAAGCCGCGCCCTATGGTGACGATGGGCAAACACTATGTGCCGGAGCCGCGGCGCATGCCGTCGTCAGTTGAGACTCCGCTGGTCGAAATGGAGTGACGTCGCCGACGGATCTCGGTGCGCAGCACAGCGCGCGCGTTTGCAATCTTATGCACAGAGCGACAATCATCTTTGCTTAAAACGACAACTGTTGTCGCTTACTATGCTTGAAGCGACAAACATTTGTCCTATGCGCAAATCCGTGTTGACAAATTTCATCGTCCATTGCTCGTTCCCGGCGCACTGAATTTCTACCGGGAGCAAGTCAATGATTCTGCAACGGCGTCGATTTCTGTATCTGGCGGCTGGTGCCGCCGCTCTGCCAGCGCTTGGACGGAATGCGCGAGCGCAGAGCTACCCGGCGCATCCTGTGCGCGTGATCGTGCCGTTTTCTGCCGGCGGCCCGACCGATGTTTTTGCGCGGATCATTGCCGGAAATCTCTCACGCAATCTCGGTCAGCAGTTCTACGTCGAGAATCAACCGGGTGCCGGCGGGAATCTCGGCATGGGCGCCGGCGCGCGCGCGGCGCCCGATGGATATGCAATCACGATCGTCAGCACGAGCTACGTCGTCAACCCGAGCCTTTATCCGAAAATTCCGTATGATCCGCTCAAGGATTTTGCGCCCGTTACTTTGGCCGCTGCGACCCCCAACGTCTTGCTGGTGCATCCGTCGATTCCCGCAAGCAGCGTCAAGGAGCTGATTGCGTTTCTCAAGGAGAACAACGGCAAGTACAGCTATGCCCATTCCGGCATCGGCACTACGTCGCATCTCTCCGGCGAAATGTTCAAGCATTCGCAAGGCATCGATCTCGTATCGGTTCCATTCAATGGTGCAGCACCCGCTGTCCAATCGACGCTTGCCGGCCATACGCCGATTGCCTTTACCGTGCTCACGCCCGCCGTTCCGCAAGTAAAGGAGGCGAAGTTACGTGCATTGGCGGTGACGACCCCGAAACGTACGCCGGCGCTGCCCGACGTGCCGACAATGGCGGAAGCCGGATTGTCCGATCAGGAGTCCGACACGATATCGGGCGTCCTCGTTCCTGCTCACACGCCAGAGTCCATTGTCGATCTGCTTCATCGCGAGGTCGGCAAGGCAATGACGGAAGCGGACGCCGCCCAGAAGCTCGCATCCCTCGGCTTTGACACCATCGACAGCACGCCGGAGGAATTCTCGGCCCGCATCCGGGCTGACATCCCGAAATGGGCGAAAGTCATTCAGACCGCGAACATCAAGGTGGAATAGAGCGGCGCGGATCTGGCAGCGGAGTCAGGCGGCCGGAAAGTCGTAAAGCCGCGCGGGGTTGTCGACGAAGATTGCTTGCCGGTTGGCGGGCGTCGTCCAGTCAATGAATGTATCGCGCAGGCGTTTTGCATCCGGGACCGGGCCCTCCGGGCGCGGATGCGGCCAGTCTGTGCCCCAGACCAGGTTGCGCGGATTTGCGGCGACCAGTGCGTCGTGGAACGGCCTTGCCTCAAGGTAATCCGGCGGCGTGGCGCCCAGCCGGTACGTTCCTGACAGCTTCGACCACAATTTCCCGTCGCCAACCCCACGCAACAAGGCCTGGAAGCCGGGATGCCGCGTGCCGTGGTGATATTCCATGCGTCCCATGTGATCGACCACCACCGGCACCGGCACGCGCTCGAGCCGCGGCGTCAGGTCCGGCAGATCGCGTGCGTCGATCCACAATTGCAGATGCCAGCCGAAATCGGCGATCGCGGGCAGCAACGGCTCGACCTCGGTGAGGCTCACGCCATTCTGATAGTAGGGCTTGCCATCGCGTCGGAACTCGTTGGCGCGCAATCCGCGCACGCCAGCAGCGTGCCATTGCTTGAGGGTAGCGACGGAAAGTTCGGCGCCACCGACCGCGACGGCGCGCAATCGTTTCGGCTCACGCGCGAGCGCATCGAGCATCGCGCGATTGTCACGCCCATAGGCGCTTGGCTGCACCAGCACGCCGCGGTCAAAACCGAGGCGGTCGAGCAGGGCCAGGTAGGCTTCGAGCGGCGCATCATCAGGCGTGTAGCTGCGGGGCTCGGCGTAAGGAAAGCGCGCGGCCGGGCCGAACACGTGGCAGTGACAGTCGCAGGCACCCTGCGGCAGGACGCCGCTCATTTCGGCGTGAGCCCGGCGAGTTTTGCGGCCTCGCGCATGTTGTCATAGTCGACGCGGATAAATTTTGCGAAGCCGTCCGGCGTCATTTGCTCCGCTGTGGCAATTTCCGAGCCCATGTCGCGCAGTTTTTCGGGCGCAGGTCCCGCCGTAAGCCCGGCAATGATCGACTTCTGCAGCTGTGCGACAATTGGGGCCGGCGTGCCGGTTGGTGCCAGAATTCCGATAAAGCTTTGCGCGGTGAAGTTCTTCACGCCACCTTCAATGAATGTTGGAATGTCGGGCGCGAGCTTGGAGCGTTGCATGGCGGCAATTGCGACGATGTGCGCCTGCCCGCCTTTGTGCAGCGGCAACGCAGTGGAGAATTCCGTCATCGCCGCCTGGATGCTGCCGCCAATGAGGTCAGGCATGAGGGCGCCGCCGCTGCGATAGGGCACGTGCACGATGTCCGCGCCGGTTGCCGCCTTGAAGCGCTCGAGCGTCATGTGAGTAGCACTACCGACGCCGCTGGTGGCGATAGCGATCTGCTGCTTCTTCGACAGTGCGATCAGTTCCTGCAGTGTTTTGGCCGCGACATTCTTGTTGAGAATAATCACGTGCGGCACGTAACTGGTCAGCGCGACCGGCGCGAAATCCTTGAGCGGATCGTAGCCGAGCTTGGCCTGCACGAAGGGATTGACCGTGAGCGGTCCGTTCGACCCGACCAGCAACGCGTAACCATCGGGGGTCGAGCGTGCCACGGCCTCGGCGCCTATGCTGCCGCCCGCGCCGCCGCGATTGTCGACGACGACCGGTTGGCCGAGCGCACTCGATATCCGCTCGCCGACGATGCGGCCAACGATGTCGGCATTTCCGCCGGCCGCAAACGGCACGATCAAGCGGATCGGCCGGTCGGGATAGGCGGCTAAGGCTTTGCGAGGCAGCATTGTTGCTGCCGCGCCGAAACCGAGTGTGGCGATCAGCGCGCGGCGCGAGATTGGCATGGTGTTCCTCCCGGCAGGTTCCGCAAAGCCCGGCGTTGGTCCGCCGGAGTGTTCTGGGATATTTCGGAAAGCGTGGGGTTGCATATAACTGGCGCGCCCGAGACGATTCGAACGTCCGACCTTTGCCTTCGGAGGGCAACGCTCTATCCAGCTGAGCTACGGGCGCGCGTAAACCTTGAATAGACGAAACGCCCTCAAGCGGCAACGGCCGGATTTCCTTGTGGCCCGTTTTGAGGCGCGAGATCTGAGCTTTCTGTGGTTAAGCCCGAGGAAAAAGCCCAACGCGGCATTCGGCCATAACCGAAACCACTACTTGCGGTCGGCATCGTATTCGTCGGAACAGAACGGGCCGCCTTGGAACCGGTCGCCGATCGGATCGGCAGGAAGCTTTGCCTGTTCGGTCAGCGCTTGCGCCTCGAAATCCTGCGAGCGGAATTGCGGACGATAGCCAAAGCGCCGGGCGTTGCTGTTGTCCCACCATCCCGCGTTATTGTCGGATGATCCATAGAAAACCTCGAAGCGGATATCGGGGTGTTCAAGCCCGATGCGAACAAGTTGCGCGAGATCTTCCGGCTTGATCCAGATCGATAGCCGACGCTTGTCGAGCGGTATGTCGTTCACATTGCCGATGCGAACGCAGGTTACGCGCAGGCCATGTTTGTCCGCGTAGAGCGCCCCCACCGCCTCGCCGAAAGCCTTGCTGACGCCGTAACGACTGTCCGGTCGCAACGTGACGTTCACACCGATCTTCTGGTCGCGCGGGTAAAAGCCGACCGCATGATTGGATGAGGCAAACACAACGCGCTTTACGCCGGCGCGGTAGGCCGCCTCGAACAGGTTGTAGCAGCCGACGATATTGGCTTTGTGGATCGCATCCCACGATCCTTCAATCGAATGGCCCCCGAGATGAATAATGCCATCGATACCGGCGGTGATCGTTTCGACCTGGCTGTAGTCGGCAAGGTCAGCAGCGATGAAGTCCTCATCCGCGGCGAGATTTGCGGGTTTCCGGATGTCGCTGAGCCGGATGCGCGGATAGACGCCTTTCAACAGCTTTCGTAACCGGCCGCCGACATCGCCGGCCGCGCCGGTGATCAGGATATGCATTTCCGTTTTCTCGGTTATAGTAGGTTCAAGATCATAACTATAAACCGGGAGGGCTGCCGACATGAAGATCGTTGCCACCTTCGTTGCCACCATTCTCGTGACCGTCGCGTATGTGTGGGCGCCGGCCGCAGCGCAACAAAAAACGGTGCTTAAAGCATCGGACGTTCATGCCGCAGGCTACCCGACGGTGGTTGCGGTCGAAAATCTCGGAAAAAAGCTCGAGAAAGCTACAAGTGGGCGCGTCAGCGTCCAGATGTATCCGGCGATGCAGCTTGGCGGCGAGAAGGAAGCGATTGAGCAGGCGCAGATCGGAGCTATTGCTTTTGCGCGCGTCAGCGTTGGCGCGCTTGGACCGGTCGTTGATGATCTCAATGTATTCAATATGCCCTACGTGTTCCGCAACACGGCGCACATGCAGCAGGTCATCGATGGGCCGATTGGCCAGGAATTGCTCGACAAGGTGACCAATAGTGGCAAGGGGCTGATCGGCCTGTGCTGGATGGATGCCGGCGCGCGCAATTTCTACGACACGAAGAAGCCGATCAAAACCGTCGCCGATCTCAAGGGTCTCAAGATCCGCGTCATCGGTAATCCGATCTTCGTCGACATGGCCAACGCCATGGGCGGCAACGGTGTCGCCATGGGCTACGATCAGGTCTTCAGCGCTTTGCAGACCGGCGTAGTGGACGGTGCGGAGAATAATCCGCCGAGCTACGTCTTCGATAACCACTATCAGGTCGCCAAGTTCTACACGCTCGATGAACATCTGATCGTACCGGAAATGCTGGTGTTCTCGAAAAAAGCCTGGGACGCGATGTCGAAGGAGGATCAGGCGTTGCTCTTGAAGTTCGCCAAGGAAGCGCAACAGGAAGAACGCAAGCTATGGGAGGCCTACGAGAAGCAGGCCATGGATAAGGCCAAGGCCGCCGGCATCCAGATCATTCAGGTCTCGGACGCGGACAAGAAGGCCTTCCAGGACGCGGTCAAACCGGTGTGGGACAAATACGGCCCCAAATACGCCGCGACGGTCAAACGGATCCAGGAAACGAAGTAACGGAACGCGCACAATCGCGGAATTGGCGAAATGAACGCAATGGCCGCCTCCTTCCGCAGGGCGATGGATGCGCTTTATTTCGTTTGCGTGCTGATCGCCGGTACCGCGCTGGTTTTGATTTCGGCGGTGATCCCTTGGGGGGTCTACACCCGTTACGTTCTCAACAGCGCGGCGTCGTGGCCTGAGCCTACGGCGGTCTTGCTCACGATCTGGCTGACCTTTTTCGGCGCCGCAGCCTGCTACCGGCTGCGCTTTCACATGAACGTGTCGTATTTCGTGAAGCTGATGCCGGCTTTCTGGCAACGTTTCTTCGATGCGCTTGCCGAAATGGCCATGATTGCGATGTCCGTCTTCATGACTGTGTGGGGCGCAAAGCTCGTCATCGCGACCTGGAATAATTCCATCGCGGACTTTCCGGACTTGTCGGTCGGCGTGACCTACCTGCCGATCCCGCTTGGCGGGGCGGTTCTGTTTCTGTTTGTGGTCGAGCGGATTTTCTGCGGGGCGCCACCAGCGCCCGCAAGTCATCACTGATCGGGCACCCGGGAAAGAAAATGGACATCGCGGTTCTGCTGTGCACGATGTTCTTCTGTTTCTTCATCGGGGTGCCGATCGCCTATTCGCTCGCCCTGGCGGCAATCGCCGGCTGTCTGTGGATAGGCATTCCGCTTGAAGCGGTGATGCTGAAGATTTCCGATGGCGTGAGCAAGGTCGCCATGCTGACGATTCCGTTCTTCGTGCTGGCCGGCGCAATCATGGCGGAAGGCGGCATGGCGCGGCGCCTGGTCGCCTTCGCGGATGTGCTGGTTGGCTTTACGCGCGTGCGTGGCGGGCTGTCCGTCGTCAACGTTCTCGCCACCACATTCCTGAGCGGAATTTCCGGCTCGGCGGTCGCCGACACGTCCGCGATCGGTTCGGTCATGATTCCGCAAATGGAAAAAAGCGGTTATCCGCGCGTGTTCGCGACCAATGTGACGATCACCGCGTCGGTGCAGGCACTGCTGGTGCCACCCAGCCATAACGCAGTGATCTATTCACTGGCGACCGGTGGCACGATTTCAATCATCAGCCTGTTCATGGCCGGCGTGGTACCGGGCCTTTTGCTCGGTTTTTCGATCATGGTGCTGTGCCTGGTAATTGCCTATCGCGACGGCCATCCAAGAGGCACGGCCGTGCCGCTGCGCGACGCCATCAAGATCTGCGTCGATGCCGCCTGGGGCTTGATCACGCTTGTGATTATCCTTGGCGGCATTCTTGGTGGCGTGTTCACAGCCATTGAGGCCGGCGCGGTCGCCTGCGTGTGGGCGTTTCTCGTCACCATGTTCGTCTATCGGGATTACAAGTGGCGCGATCTACCGGCATTGGTTCACCGCACGTTGCGAACGGTGGCGATGGTGATGACGCTGATCGCCTGCGCGTCAAGCGTGGGCTACGTGATGGCGCTCACGCAGATGCCGGCGAAGATCACGGCGTTTTTCCTGACTATCTCCGACAACAAATACGTCATCCTGTTTTTGATCAATATATTGCTGCTCATTCTCGGCACGCTCGTCGATATGGCGCCGTCGATCCTGATCTGCACGCCAATTCTCCTGCCGGTGATGATCAATTTCGGGGTCGACCCGGTGCACTTTGGCATGATCATGATGCTCAATCTCGGCATCGGGCTATGCCACCCGCCAGTTGGCGCGATCTTGTTCGTCGGCTGCGCGGTCGGGAAGGTCACCATAGAAGAGGTCATGCGGAAGATCTGGCCGTTTTATGCCGTGATGTTTGCGGTGCTGATGCTGGTCACCTATGTGCCGGCGCTGTCACTCTGGCTGCCGGCGCTGGTCGTCGGGCATTGATTTGCGCTGATTTGCACTTGGCCACCCAGTCGCCTCAAGGTCTATAATGGCCTGAGTAATTCCGAGGAGGCTTTATGTCGCAAACGGCCGAAAAACGCGGTGGTCTGCCCGCTATCCTGAAAGACGCGGCCTTCGTTTGGGAAGACCCGCTCGATCTGGAGGGTGAGCTCACCGAAGACGAACGCATGGTGCGCAGCACCGCGCGTGGGTTCGCGCAGGACTACCTGATGCCGCGCGTGACCGAGGCCTTTCGCGACGAAAAATACGATCCGAACATGTTGCCTGAGATGGGCAAGCTTGGCCTGCTTGGCCCGACGATTCCGGAAGAATACGGCGGCGCGGGCCTCGGCTATGTGTCTTACGGGCTGATCGCGCGCGAGCTCGAGCGCGTCGATTCCGGTTACCGCTCGACAATGTCGGTGCAATCATCGCTGGTGATGTATCCGATCTATGCCTATGGCACTGAAGCGCAGCGCCGCAAATATCTGCCAAAACTTGCGAGCGGCGAGCTCATCGGGTGCTTCGGCCTGACCGAGCCCGATCACGGCTCAGATCCCGGCTCGATGGTCACGCGCGCCGAAAAAGTTGCCGGCGGCTATCAGCTCAACGGCGCCAAGACCTGGATCTCCAATGCTCCGGTCGCGCATGTCGCGGTCGTATGGGCCAAGCTCGACGATGTCATTCGCGGTTTCCTGGTGGAACGCGGCGCCAAGGGTTTCTCGACGCCGAAGATCGAAGGCAAGCTATCGCTACGCACATCGGTCACCGGCGAAATCGTTTTGGAAAATTGCGTGGTGCCCGAAGAAAACCTGCTGCCGAACGTGAAAGGTCTCGCTGGTCCGTTCGGCTGCCTCAACAACGCGCGCTTCGGCATTTCCTGGGGCGCCATGGGCGCTGCGGAATTCTGCTGGCACCGGGCGCGCCAGTATGTGCTCGATCGCAAGCAATTCAACCGGCCGCTCGCCGCCAACCAGCTGGTGCAGAAGAAACTCGCCGACATGCAGACCGAGATCGCGCTCGGACTGCAGGGCGCCTTGCGGCTCGGACGCATGCTGGAAGCGGGCAAGGCCTCGCCGCCGTCGATCTCGCTGATGAAACGCAACAATTGCGGCAAGGCGCTCGACATTGCGCGGCTCGCGCGCGATATGCACGGCGGCAACGGCATTTCCGAAGAATATCACGTGATGCGCGTGCTATCGAACCTCGAAACGGTCAACACCTACGAGGGCACGCACGACATCCACGCGCTGATCCTCGGCCGCGCGCAAACCGGCATTCAGGCGTTTTTTTAGCAATTTGTCGTCACCGGGCTTGTCCCGGTGACCTCGCTTAGGCAGGCACGGCTTTGCCACAATAATCGGGATGGCCGGGACATAGGCGAGCGAAGCGACGCCGTTCTTCGAACGACTATGCCCGGCCATGACAGTCTGAAAATTCTGGATGACTAAACGCCTCTAAATGGACATTCTCACCATCGCATTTCTCGCCGGCACGGGCGTCGTTGCCGGGATCATCGCGACCATGGTCGGCGGCGCGGCGGTCGTGATCTATCCGGCATTGATCGCAACCGGCGTGTCGCCGCAGCTTGCGGCGGTGTGCAATCTCGCGTCCATCATGCCGGCGACCATGCTGGCGGCGCTCGCTGACCGCTCGCAATTGCCGCCCTTCGACCGCGCCTTCGTCGGCCTCATCGTTGCTTCGATTGTCGGCGCGGGCCTTGGCGCAACGCTTCTGGTGTTTACGCCCGAACGGTTGTTCGCGCAGATTGTGCCGCTGCTGCTCGGCTTTGCGACGCTGCTGTTTGCCTATTCCGAGCGGATCAGCGCCTGGCTACGCGCGCGCGCCGAAGGCCGCGGCCATGCCATGGCGTTCAATTTCGCCAGCCTGAAGGTCATACTGCCCGTCTCGTTCTACGGCGGATATTTTGGCGCCGGTGTCGGCATCCTGATGCTCGGCGTGTTCTCGCTTGCAACCGGGGGCGACTATCGCGCCGCCAATGTCACGAAGAACTTTGTGTCCAGCCTCAACGGATTTGCCGCGACGGTGGTGTTCGCAACGCAAGGCGCCGTGTTGTGGCCGCAAACTTTGGCGCTCGCCGTCGGTACGATCGGCGGCGGATTGATCGGGGCCCTTGTGGCGCGCATCATCCCGCGCAAGGTCATCCGCGTCCTGATTGTCGTCGTTGGCGTGGCGCTGACGGTTGCCTTTGCGCGGCGCTACTGGTTTGCGTGATCGCGCTCTGCCGGGTGCTAAAGCGGGATCGTGCTGACGCTGTTCGCCAGAGCAGCAACGCGCGCCGTCATTGCGCTGTTCGGATCGGTGAGCGGATCGACGACAGTGAAATGATTGGCGCCGGCGATTTCCTCATAGCGGGTCAATGCGCTGCGCTGCCGCCAGCCTTCGGCGATGGCCTTGCTCTGACGCAGGAATTCGCTCGATTCCTGCGCGCCGACGACGGCATCGAGCGAGCGTCCGGGCGGCACGTCCCAGTAAAGCGGCGACACCCGCCGCGCTTCCGAATCATCAAGCCGCAAGTCCTGATTTTGCGACACATGCACCAGCGGCAGGAGGTCGAACACGCCCGAAATGGCATAGGCCGTGGGCACCAGATCCGCCGGCGCATCGGAAGCAAATGCCTTCCAATCCTGCGCGACCATGCAGGCCGCAAGATGCCCGCCGGCGGAATGCCCATAGATGAAGATGCGCTGCCGGCGCTTGCGCCACAGCATCAGGCAGGCGTTCCTTATCTGAACGATGATATCGGCGATCGAGACATGTGGGCACAGATCATATCCCACGACAGCAACCGAGATGCCGCGCGCGTTGGGGCCGGCCGCCAGCTGGGAAAACATCGAAGGCTCGAGCGAACGCCACCAGCCGCCGTGAATGAACATGGCGAACGGTGCCTTGTCGTCGTTCTTGGCCGGGAACAGATCGACGGTCTGGCGCAGAGAGTGTCCGTAAGCCATTGCGAGCTTGGGATTGTGCGCGGCCGCTCGGTAGGCCGCACCATCACGCTGCCAGCGGGCGAAAATCTCCGGATGTTCCGGCACGCGGGCGCGGTTGTCGTATTCAACCTCGTAATCGATCGCCAACATCCGCTATCCCCGCCGGTTTTTGACCGGCGGGGAGCTTGCGGCAAAGCCGCGGCGTCATCAAGCCAGGTTATTCAAGAAGCCAAGTTCTTCAAGGATTGCGCTTGACCTGCGTGCGCAAGGTTTCGGCCACAGCGCGGTCGAACGAATCCGCGGTGCGGGTCGGGAATTTTTTGGCCTGTTCGAGCACATAAGTATCGCGCTGCTTGACCAGTGCGGCCATACGTTCGTTGAGCGCCTTGCGCTCCGTCATCTTCTTGTCGATGAATTGCTGGCGTTCGACGGCGTCCAATTTGCGCACATTGTCCGGCAGGTCGTCGTCCTTAAGCCCCGCCAGTTTCTGCCGTCCGGCCTTGACGTCGGCGACCAGGTCGCCGGCGCCGGTGATGGCTTCGCCGGACGTTTTCGCCGCATTGCGTGACATATAGCCGGCCATATCGGCGCCGGCCGACACCGGCGCGGCGGCGACTTGCCGGGTTTTCTTCTCGACATCGCCGCGCTGCTGGCGCGGCCCGTAAGGAATCACGGTGCCGTTGATGTGATTCTGCAGCTCGATGATCTCGGTATCGTAAGGCGTTTCGATCACCACCAGATGGCCGCCATCCTGCGGGATCGGGATGTAGCGGCCCTGGCCCAGCTGGGCGATCTCGCGCCACACCCGCTCGGTGTCGCGCGCGCCGCCGGCCTGCACAGCATTGACGACAATGCCGCGCTCGCGCGCCATGCGCAGGACCTCCGGATATTTAACGTCCTGCGCATAGTCCATGTGCGGTGGTGCGTCGCCGACCAGAAACATGATGCGGCAGATTTCGGGGCCTTGCGTCCAGTCCAGTTTCGTTACGCCGACATGCAGCGCCTCGTTGACGCTTTCGGGCCAGTCGCCGCCGCCGCGCGCCTTGAGTTCGAGTAGATTGGCGTAGAGGTCCTGGATGTCCTTGGTCAGCGGAAACGTCCTGGTGACATAGTCGTCGCCGATGTCGCGGTAGGCGACCAGGCCCATGCGGATTTCGGCGTCGGGATTGGCATCGACGATCGCGGTGGCGATCGACCAGATTTTGCGCTTGGCGCCCTCGATCAGCCCGCCCATCGAGCCGGTGGTGTCGAGCACAAAAGCGACTTCGACCACGGGCTTGACCCTGGCCACGGATGGGACGCTTTCACTGCCCCATCCTTGATTGAGCAAAACAAACGGCAGCATAAAAAAAGCGAGAGCCGCGGCCCTCGCGTGATTGGCAAGCATGAGTTCACCCTCCGATGGAAGAATCTCAGACCGGGGAACCATGTTTTGCATTCAAGTCTGGCGCAGGCCGGAATTGCGGCGGACCACCGGCTGATTTGCGGCAGTTTTAGCCCGTGGCTTTGGCGCATCATTGTGGTTTGTCGGCCACAGCGAAGCGCGTTATGAATTGGCGATGAAGCTTGCCACTCCCTTGGAATTTCCCGTCGACGGCCGCCAGTCGGAAACCGCGCTGGCGATCGCGCGCGGCACCACGCGTCTGTTGCATGCGCACGGACGATGCGTGGTGAGCGAATTGCCGCTGCCGTCGGGCCGCCGCGCCGATCTCGTCGGGCTCGATTCGAGCGGTGAGCTCTGGATTGTCGAGATCAAATCCTCAATCGCCGATTTTCGCGCCGACCAGAAATGGCAGGACTACCGTGCCCATTGCGACCGGCTGTTCTTCGCCACCACGGTCGAGGTGCCGTGCGAGATCTTCCCGCCCGAAACCGGGTTGATTGTGGCCGATGCGTTTGGCGCGGAATTCAGATGCGAGGCGCCGGAGCACAAATTGCCGGCCGCGACACGCAAATCGATGATGCTGCTATTCGCGCGTGCCGCCGCGATGCGGTTGCAGTCGCTGGCCGATCCGACCGGACCTTATGGAGATGTCGGCTGAAGTTGCAGTGAGATCAACGTGGCGCGCGTTTCGCCAGAATGCGCTGCAAGGTTCGGCGGTGCATGTTGAGCCGGCGCGCCGTTTCCGAAACGTTGCGGCCGCACATTTCGTAGATGCGCTGGATGTGCTCCCACCGCACGCGATCGGCCGACATCGGATTTTCCGGCGGCTCGATTTTTGTATTGTCCTGCGCGAGCAATGCCGCGACGACATCATCGGCATCGACAGGCTTGGCCAGGTAGTCGACGGCGCCCAGTTTTACTGCGTTCACTGCAGTGGCGATGTTGCCATAACCGGTGAGGATGATGCCGCGTGCGTCCGGACGCCGGCGCTTGAGCGCGGATATCACGTCGAGCCCGTTGCCGTCGGCGAGCCGCATGTCGACCACGGCAAAGGCGGGCGCCACTTTCTCTACCTGCAGCAGACCGTCGGCGACCGACTCGGCCGTCGTCACCGTAAAGCCGCGCTGTTCGAGCGCCTTGGCGAGCCGCTGCAAAAATGAATGGTCGTCTTCGACGATCAGCAAGGATCGTTCGGCGGGTATGTTCTGTTTGCCCGCCGGCTTGGCGGTCTCGTTTGCTAAGGCGTCCACGTTGTCACCTGCGCGGCGAGCCATGGCGCATGGTACTTCGCCCGGCTCATCACCACACCGCAACAAATAGTGACTACCGGCGTCCGGCTCAAGCCGCCACGAGGGTTAATGGCCGCTCGAAATCTCTGCGGCTCCAGCTGAGCCGGACGATTGCGCCCCGCTCGGGCGCCGGCCGGTTTTGGAACGAAAGCGTCGCGCCGGACCGTTCCAGCAGGGTCTTGGCAATGAAGAATCCGAGGCCCAAACCGCTCGATTCCTCGCTGGTATCATCAGGTTGATGGTGCCGGCTGGTGACATAGGGCTCCCCGATGCGCCCCAGGATTTCCGGCGCAAAACCGGGTCCGTCGTCGCTAATCGTGATGTCGACTGTCAGTTCGTCCCATTGCACATCCACCGCGACCTGGTTGGCCGCGAAATCGACCGCGTTTTCGAGGAGATTTCCAAGCCCGTAGAGGATGGCCGGGTTGCGCGCGCCGACCGGCTCGGCGCCGCGGTCGCTTGGCGTATTGACGGCGATGGCGACCCCGAAATTGCGATGCGGAGCCACCACTTCCTCGATCAACGCGGTGAGCGGCATGCGGTCAAACGGCTCCCCGCCGGCCGACAACTCCGTCAGCTTGGCGAGGATATCGCGGCAGCGCGTGGCCTGTTCGCGCAACAGGCGGACGTCGTCGCCGTGCGGCGCATTCGGCGCGATGGCGCGTTCGAGTTCCCGGGCAATCACCGAGATGGTCGAAAGCGGCGTACCCAGTTCGTGGGCAGCTGCGGCCGCGAGTCCGTCGAGCTGCGAAAGATGCTGTTCGCGCGCCAGCACCAGTTCGGTCGCAGCCAACGCGTCGGTCAGCTGGCGCGATTCCTCGGTAATCTGCCAAGCGTAGACCCCGATGAATCCGATCGCGAGCAAAATGCAAAGCCAGACGCCCATCATATAAATCGGCGGCAATTGTAGTGGATCGTCGCTGTCCCACGGCAGCGGGTAATGCACGAACACCAGGACGGTCGCGCAGCCGACGGCGAACGCGCCAAGCGTGAGCGTGTAACGCGGGGGCAGTGCGGTGGCGGACAGCAGCACCGGCCCGAGGAACATGAAGGCGAAAGGATTCTGCAGGCCGCCCGTCAGGAACAGCAGGACCGCCAGTTCTGCGATGTCGAAAGCCAGCAGCCAGGCTGCGCGGTCAGGTTCGAGCCGCTGCGTTAAATGGAAACGCAGCCGCAATGCCACATTGAGCCAGGCCGCCAGTGCGATCGCGGCAAGGCAGGCATAGATCGGCAGCTCGAAGTCGAGTCCGTAATAGACGGCCAGCACCGCGGTGGTCTGTCCGATGATGGCAAGCCAGCGCAGCCGCACGAGCGTATCGAGGCGCACATTGCGGCGCGGGTGGTGTTGGGCAAAGCTGGGCGCGGCCATGCGTAGAGCCTAGCGCCATGCGGCGCGCGTGCAAAATGCCCGCGCATCACGGGGCTTGCACTTCCTGCGGCGGGGCGTCACATCTTTCGCTGAATGAACGCAGAAAGCGCCTCTGCCATCGCCGTCGACAAATTGGTCAAACGCTACAAGGGCGTGGCCGCGGTCGATGATATTTCGTTTCGGCTGCCCCCTGGTTCGATCACCGGCCTGCTTGGCGGCAATGGCGCCGGCAAGACCACTACCATTGCAATGATCATGGGGCTGGTGACACCCACCGCCGGCACAGTCTCTGTGCTGGGCGCCGATATGCCGCGCGATCGCTACCGGGTGTTGCATCGGATGAATTTTGAGAGCCCATACGTCGATATGCCGATGCGGCTCACGGTCCGGCAGAATCTCTCGGTGTTTGCCCAGCTCTACGCGGTGCCGGACATTGACGAACGCATTGCCAGCCTCGCCGTCGATCTCGACCTGACTGAATTTCTCGACCGGCCGACCGGCAAGCTTTCGGCCGGACAGAAGACGCGGGTCTCGCTCGCCAAGGCGCTGCTCAACAAGCCTGAAGTGCTGTTGCTCGATGAACCCACCGCATCGCTCGATCCCGACACGGCCGACTGGGTCCGCTCGCGGCTCGAACGCTATCGCGCCGAACAAGGCGCAACGGTGCTGCTCGCCTCGCACAATATGGGCGAAGTCGAGCGTCTGTGCGAGCGCGTCATCATCATGAAGACAGGGCATATCGAGGATGATGACACGCCGGCGCATCTGCTCGCGCGCTACGGCCGCGAAACGCTCGAAGAGGTGTTCCTCGATGTCGCGCGCGGCCGCCGCCACCGCGAGGCCGCGCAATGATCGGCACAGATGCTGGCATGAATTTTTCGCGCAATCGGGTCGCCGCCATGGTACGGCGCTATTGGTACCTGCTGCGCTCCTCGTGGCCACGCATTCTCGATCTGATTTATTGGCCGACGGTGCAGATGCTGATGTGGGGCTTCCTGCAGGTTTACATTTCGCAGAATGCCGGATTTTTTGCCCGCGCTGGCGGCGTCTTCATCGGCTCGGTTTTGCTGTGGGACATCCTGTTTCGCGGACAGCTCGGCTTTTCGATTTCATTTCTCGAGGAAATGTACGCGCGCAACCTCGGCAACATTATGATGTCGCCGCTGCGACCTGCGGAATTCCTGCTCTCGTTGATGATCATGAGTATCGTGCGCCTGGCGATCGGGATGGTCCCGGTGTCGCTACTCGCCATTGCCTTCTTCGGTTTCAATTTGTGGGCGCTCGGCTTTGCGCTCGCGGCGTTTTTCGTCAATCTCATTCTGACGAGCTGGTCGGTCGGGATTTTCGTCGCGGGTCTGCTGCTGCGGAACGGTCTCGGCGCCGAAAGCATGGCCTGGACCATCATGTTTCTGTTCCTGCCACTGACCTGTGTGTACTACCCGGTCGCGGTATTGCCGGAGTGGCTGCAATACGTCGCCTGGGCCTTGCCGCCGACTTACGTTTTTGAAGGCATGCGCGCGCTGGTGATCGACCATGTGTTTCGGGCCGATCTGATGGCGGAGGCCTTTGCGTTCAATGTTGTGCTTTTCGCGGCTGCGTCATGGGCTTTCCTCAGGCTTTTGCAGAGCGCGCGGATCCAGGGTTCGCTCTTGCAGACCGGGGAATAACCCGAAAACCGCAGTCTTTATTGGGACTTATCGGCTCCGGGCGCGTTGTAAACGGGACTCGAACACCTTATCGCTATGTTGACGCTATGACAGAAAAACGACAGTCTCCCGCACTGCAGCGAGGGCCGGGGTCTGATTCTATGGCGATAGGTGAATTCGGCGGAGCAGCGACGCTCTCCGGCGATGGCGGGTCGTTGTTGGCGACCCCCATGTACTGGTTCTACGAAATGGGGCACGCCGCGCTCAATCCATCGCGCGCCTTTGCCGATGCCGCCAAATTGTTCTTCAAAAATCCCGCCAACCCGCTCGCCCACACCGCCTATGGCAAGTCCATGGCGGCGACGATGGAATTGTTCGAGCGCTCGACGCGCCGCTATCACCGCCCGGAGTGGGGGATCGATTCAACCACCGTCGGTGCCGAGAAGATTCCGGTCACCATCAAAAGCGTGTGGCAGCGCCCGTTCTGTCGGCTGCTACATTTCGAACGCGCGTTCACGCGTCCGCCGCGCCGCCCGCAGCCGAAGCTGCTGATCGTCGCGCCGATGTCGGGCCACTATCCGACATTGCTGCGCGGTACGGTCGAGACATTTCTGCCCAATCATGATGTCTACATCACCGAATGGATCGACGCCCGCATGGTGCCGCTGAGCGAAGGGCGCTTCGATCTCGATACCTACATTGACTACGTCGTCTCTATCCTGCACGCGCTCGACGGCGACGTGCACGTCATTGCCGTGTGCCAGCCCTCGGTGCCGGTCATGGCTGCCGTTGCTTTGATGGAAGCGGATAACGATCCCGCTGTGCCACGTTCGATGGTGCTGATGGGCGGACCGATCGACACGCGTATCAACCCCAATGAAGTCAACAAGCTTGCCGAGCGGCGCGGCGTGAACTGGTTCCGCAATCACGTTATCACCAAAGTGCCATTTCCTCATCCTGGCGTAATGCGCGACGTCTATCCGGGCTTCCTGCAGCTGCACGGGTTCATGAGCATGAACCTCGACCGCCACATCGAGGCGCATCACAATCTGTTCTTGCATCTGGTCAAGGGCGACGGGGAACCCGCACAGAAACATCGCGAATTCTACGACGAATATCTCGCCGTCATGGATCTTGCGGCCGAGTTCTATTTGCAGACGGTCGACACTGTATTTATCCGCCACGCGCTCCCCAAGGGAGAAATGACCCACCGCGGTCGTCCTATCGACCCGGCGGCTATCACGCGCGTCGCACTGATGACGGTGGAAGGCGAGAACGACGACATTTCGAGCGTCGGCCAGACCGAAGCCGCGCACGCGCTGTGCGTGAACATTCCCGACGAGCACAAGGTACACTATGTGCAGCCCGCGGTTGGGCATTATGGCGTCTTCAACGGCTCGCGGTTCCGTGCCGAGATCGCCCCGCGCATTGCGGATTTCGTGCTGTCGCGCAACGGCAGCCGCAATGCACGCCCCTCCTTGAAGGTTGTCGCCCGGTAACGATCTCGCGTTGGTGCGTGCGGTTGTGCCAAACTGCCGGCGCGTTCTGATTCTGGGTCGATAATGTCCATACCGCTGCGCGCCTTGCTTTTTCGCCGGACCAGCGAACCGGCGTCCATCACGGTCGAATTCGACAGTGAGGTCTATCTGGTGCGCGTGCGTCGCCACCGGCAGGCTCGGCGGTACACATTGCGCATTAACGCCGCCAACCGCGAGGTGGTGCTCACCATGCCCCCGCGCGGCAGCGTGAGGCAGGCGAAGGAGTTTGCACAGAAGCACGGTGCGTGGATTGCGGCCCGGCTGCGTCGCCTGCCGGATGGCGCGCCTTTTGTGCACGGCGCCGTGCTTCCGTTGCGGGGTGCCGAGCACCGTATCGAGCACCGGCGCGGCGCGCGGGGGACCGTGTGGATCGAGGCACAAGCGGACGAACGCCTGCTTTGCGTCGCCGGGCAAGCGCCGCATCTTCCGCGCCGTGTACAGGACTATCTCAAGCGGGAAGCAAAACGCGATCTTGAGACGGCAAGCCGGCAGGCAGCGCTCGCGCTCGGCGTTGAGGTCAAGCGGGTATCAGTGCGCGACCAGTCAAGCCGCTGGGGGTCGTGCTCGTCGAGCGGCGTCTTGTCCTATTCCTGGCGATTGATCCTGGCGCCACCCTTTGTCCTCGACTATCTCGCCGCGCATGAGGTCGCCCACCTGATCGAGATGAATCACTCGCGCCGGTTCTGGCGATTGGTGGAGCGGATCTGTCCCGATATGGGCCGCGCCAAAGCCTGGCTCGACGCGCATGGTGCCGACCTGCACCGATACGGTCTCGATGCGGGCTAGCCTGAGGTCGATCACTGATATAGGTAATCTGTCATGCCCGGCCTTGTGCCGGGCATCTCGCTTAGGTGGGCAACGCGGTGCAATCCTAAGCGAGATGGCCGCAACTCGGGCTCGCCCGAGTTGCGCGGGTGCTCAAGCGCCAAAAGTCGCGTATACGCGACTTTTGGTGACAGGTCCGGCCATGACTCGGTAGGCACCGTAACGCGATAGACAAATCCATATGCTCCGCACCGGCACATTCGCGCTGACTGCTTTGCTGGCGGCACTCAGCGCGATTGGGCCGCTCACCACCGACATGTATCTGCCGTCGCTTCCGGACATCGCGCGACAGCTCCATGCATCAACGGCGCAGGTTCAATTCACGATTTCCGCCTACCTGATCGGCTTCGCGGTCGGTCAGATTTTTTATGGTCCGGTGTCCGACCGGCATGGCCGCAAGCCGGTCTTGATGGCGGCCATGGCGCTCTATTGCGTGGCGAGCCTTGCCTGCGCGCTGTCGACATCGATCGAAATGCTGATCATTGCCCGCACCTTTCAGGCGCTTGGCGGTTCCGGCGGCATCGTACTCACGCGCGCCATCGTGCGTGACATTTACGCAGGTGCCCGCGCGGGCCGGGAGTTGTCATTGATCGGCTCGGTGATGGCGCTCGCACCGGTGCTGGCGCCGATAGCCGGCGGCCTGTTGCAGACCGGTTTCGGCTGGCGGGCCGTGTTTTTCGCATTGGTCGCCGCCGGTTTGGTGGGAGCAGGAATCGTCTGGTTGCTGCTGCCAGAAACACTGAATACGCGCGCCGCCGAGCCGGTTTCGATAGCGTCCATGGGCCGTTCCTATCGCATTGTTGTGCGCAATCCAGCCTATCTCGCCTATCTCGGCATCACCTCGGCGAGCTATGCCGGCCTGTTCGCCTGGATTTCGGGCGCGGCCTTCGTATTACAAAACCTGTACGGATTGACGCCGTTCGATTTCGGCGTGGCCTTCGCGCTTGGCTCGATCGGCTACATGACCGGCTCTGCACTGGCCGCGCGCATCGTGGTCAGGTTCGGGCTTGACGGCGTGCTTGGCGTCGGTGGTTGCGCCTGTGCCGTTGGCGGGCTTGGCATGGTGGCGGCGGTCGCATTGGGTCTGACGTCGTCGTTATCGCTGGTAGCGCCGGTCGCAATTTATCTTGCCGGTCTTGGGATGGTGTTGCCGCAAGGCATCGCCGGCGCGATGACGCCATTTCCCGAGCGTGCCGGCGCTGCGTCGTCGCTGTTCGGGTTCGTTCAGCAAAGTGCGGCGGCGGTATGTGGCGCCGTCGTCGGCTGGTTCCTCGGCCATAGCGCGTGGCCACTCGTGCTTGGCGTGGCGGTGATGGGTTGTACGACGCTGGTGCTTTGGCTGCTGACGCGCGGAATCCGTGGCCGCGCGGTCAAACACTGAATTCAACGGCGGCCGAAAAGATTGTTGAGCAGCCAACCGTCGAGGCCGCCGCTTCCGGTCGTTGCGGAATTATTGGCCGCGACCGGTTGTACTGGGGCAGGCGGCGTCGGTTTCGATTGCCCGCCGAATAGTCCGGAGAACAAACCGCCGGCTGAAGAGCCCGGAAGGCTCGCAACCGGCACGCCTTGATGTGCACCGCGCATGAAGCGGCTCCAGATTTCCACCGGTAGGCTGCCGCCGGTGACGTGCTTGGTCGGCGTGCCGTCGTCATTGCCCAACCAGACGCCGGTGACAAGATGTGCGGTATAGCCGATGAACCAGGCATCGCGGAAATCCTGCGACGTGCCGGTTTTTCCGGCCGCTGGCCAACCCGGTAATGCGGCTTTGTGCGCGGTGCCGATTGTCAGGGTCTCGGCCATCATCGTGTTCATCATCGTGACGTAGCGTGCTTCGATGATGCGGCCGAGTTGCTGCGAGTTGCGGCTGTAGATCACCTTGCCGTTGGAGGCGGCGATCTTCTCGATCACGTGCGGGATGAGGGCATAACCGCCATTGGCAAACGGTGCGTAGGCGCCGACCAGTTCCAGCATCGAGACTTCCGAGGTCCCGAGCGCGATCGATGCGTTGGGCTCGAGCTTCGAGGCAATGCCGAGCCGATACGCGGTGCGCACCACCGCCAGAGGCGTGACTTCCAGCGTCAGACGAACCGATACGGTATTGAGCGATAGCGCCAGGGCTTTGGTCAGCGTCACCGGCCCGAAATATTCATGGCCATAGTTCTCCGGCTGCCAGCCTTTGACGTTGATCGGCTTGTCCTCGCGCACCGTGTCGGGCGTGAGGCCATGTTCAAGTGCGGTCAGGTAGACGAATGGCTTGAACGCGGACCCGGGCTGGCGTTTGGCGGCAACCGCGCGGTTGAACTGGCTGTCGGCGTAGCTGCGGCCGCCGACCATGGCGCGCACCGCGCCGTCGGGTGTCATGGCGACCAATGCGCCTTGCGCAACGCCGTTTTTATCGCCCTTCTGCGCAAGTTCTTCCTCGAGGGACTTTTCCGCGTTGGCCTGCAGGCTCGCGTCGATCGTGGTGTACACCACGATGTCTTCATCGACATGGCCGAGCGCGTCGTTGAGTGCATCCATGACCCAATCGGCCACATAGTTCACGGCGCCATTGCTGGCCTGCGCGACGATCCTTGGCGGGCGCGACAATGCAATGCGTTCGGTGCTGACATTGATGAATTTAAGCTCCGTCATCATTGCGAGCACGATCTTGGCGCGCTTTTCAGCGCCGTCGAAATTACGCGTCGGGGCGAGCCGCGACGGTGATTTCACCAGTCCCGCGAGCAGCGCGGCTTCGGCCAGCGTGATTTGCTTTGCGGATTTTCCAAAATACCGCTGTGAAGCCTGTTCGATGCCATAGGCGCCCGATCCGAAATAGACCCGGTTGAGATACATTTCGAGAATCTGCGTCTTGGAAAATTTACGCTCGAGCCAGAGCGCAAGGATAGCTTCCTGAAGCTTGCGCGTGATCGTGCGCTCTTGCGTCAGAAAAAGATTCTTGGCGAGCTGCTGTGTAATTGTCGAGCCGCCTTGGGCGACGCCGCGATGTAGAATGTTGGCGAAGGCGGCGCGCCCGATCCCGAAAGGATCGACGCCATAGTGTTCGTAGAAACGCCGGTCCTCGATGGCGACGAAGGCCCTCGGCACATAGGCTGGCATTTCCTTCAAGGGCGTCGGCGCGCCGGCGAGGTCGCCGCGACGGGCGAGCGCGTGGCCTTGCGTATCCACGATCTGGATCGAGGGCGGGCGCTTCGGAATTTCCAGTGACTGGATGGGCGGCAGATGCGCGCCGACCCAGGCAACAACGCCGGCGCCGCCGATCGCGAGCCACAGGCAGGCAACCAGGCTCCAATACGCGATCCGCCCGATGATTGCGCGCTTGCTGCGCGCGGCGCGTGCCTTGCGTGCGCGCCGCTTGCGGCGTCGTGCTGGAGGTTTGCTAGCCGCGACCGGCCTTTCCGCGGCAGGCGCGGGCCGGTCGTCGGCGGAGACGCGCAGCTCGGGGCTTTTGTCAAACGCCGGTTCCCGGCGCGTGCCCGCTTGTCCCCGTTTTGACGCCATCACGCGACCCGTTCCGTGCCGGCGGATACAAAGCGCCGGTCCCCAGCGTCACGCTAAGCGGGCCGATTTAAGGGGCCGTTAAGGTGCAATTTTGCAAGAAATCGGGGTCATCTGCGGCCCTTTAATCGACTGCGGCTTTTTCGGACTTGCCGCCTTCAGCGGTTGAAAAAAGCGCGACCAAGGCGCGCTTGATCGCGGCCTGCCGGGTCGGGGAGGCGATCTGCGCCCCCATCAGGTCGGTCACATAGAACACGTCCACGACCCGTTCGCCAAATGTTGCAACGTGGGCCGACGCGATATTGAGATTGAGCTTCGACAGTGTCGCGGTCAGCTCATAGAGCAGGCCGGTGCGATCGAGCCCGGTGACTTCGACCATCGTGTAGCGGTGGGACCACTGGTTGTTGATGGTGACAGCCGGCTCCACCGCGAAAGCGCGGATGCGGCCCTTGGGCGGCCCGCGCTTGGCCACGACGTCCGGGAGCCGTAGTTCGCCACGCAATGCCTTTTCGATCGAGTCGGCAATGCGGCTGGCGCGGCGTTCCTCGTCTTCATCACGGTCGAATTCACGCGACAGCGAAATGGTGTCGAGCGCGCGGCCGTCGGTGGTGGTGTAGATTTGCGCGTCGACGATGTTGGCGCCGGCCATCGCGCAGGCCCCGGCAATGATCGACAATAGCCAGGGATGATCCGGTGCGAGCAGCGTGAGCTCGGTGACCGCACGCTCGGCATCGAAAGCGACTGACGTAGCGAGGCGCTTTTCCGCGTCCTCGGTGGCGCGCACGAAATTGGCATGCTCGATCTTGTGCGGCAGATCGACCTTGAGCCAATAGGCGGGATAGAGCTTGGCCACATAAGCCTCGAGCCGCTCCTGCGGCCAGTTCGTCATCGCCTGGCGGAACTCGTTCTGCGCGATCGTCACGCGTTGCGCACGGTTGACCTCCGAGAAGCCGCCGGTGAGGACCGGCTCGGTCTCGTAATAGAGCGTGCGGATGAGCTGGGCTTTCCAGCCGTTCCACACGCCCGGGCCAACCGCGCGAATGTCGGCCGTGGTCAGGATGGTCAGCAATTTGAGCCGCTCGGCCGATTGCACAGTGGCGGCGAAATTCTCGATGGTCTTGCGGTCGGACAAGTCGCGCGACTGCGCAACGCTCGACATCACCAGATGATTTTCGATGAGCCAGGCGGCTGTTTCCGTATCGGCCGCTGAAAAACCAAGCCGCGGGCAAAAACGTCTCGCCACGCGCGCGCCGGCGATCGAGTGGTCCTCCGGGCGGCCCTTGGCGATGTCATGCAGGAACATCGTGACATAGAGAACGCGCCGGTGTTCGGGCAGAATCTTGTGCATCAACTCGTTGGCAAGCGGCGTCTCGCTGTTGCTGCCACGATCGATTTCGACGAGCACGCCGATGCACCGCAGCAGATGCTCGTCCACGGTATAGTGGTGGTACATATTGAACTGCATCATGGCGACGATCTTGCCGAAGGCCGGCACAAAGTGGCCGAGCACGCCAGCCTCGTTCATCCGCCGCAGCACGGTTTCCGGGTCGTTCTTCGACGTTAGAATGTCGACGAATAACTCGTTGGCTTCCTCGTTCTCGCGCAATTTAGCATCGATCAGCTTGAGCGAGCGCGTGATGGCGCGCATGGCGTCGGGGTGGAATGCGAGATTGTGCTTCTGCGCCAGATAGAAGATCCGGATCAGGTTGACCGGATCGCGCTTGAACACGTTGGCCTGGGCGAGGCGAATGCGGTTCTTGTCGACGATGAAGTCGTCGCTTTCGGCAAGCTTGCGGCGCTTCACCGGACGCAACCGCGCCATTACGCGGCTGAGAACTGGAACGCTCTTGGCGTGGCTGTCTTCCAGTTCTGCGCACAAAATCGCCGTGAGATCGCCGACGTCCTTGGCGATCAGGAAGTAGTGCTTCATGAAGCGTTCGACATCCTGCAGGCCGGGATGCTCGGTGTAACCGAGGCGCACGGCAATCTCGCGCTGGATATCGAACGACAGGCGTTCTTCGGCGCGTCCCATGAGAAAATGCATGTGGCAGCGCACCGCCCAGAGAAAATCCTCGCAGGCGCGAAAGCGCTGGTATTCCGCCTTATCGAATACGCCGCGCTTGATCAGCTCATCCGGTTCACGCACGCGATAGACATATTTTGCAATCCAGAAGAGCGTGTGCAGATCGCGCAGGCCGCCTTTGCCGTCCTTCACATTCGGCTCGACCAGATAGCGGGACTGTCCGCTGCGGCGGACGCGGTCTTCGCGCTCCGCGAGTTTGGCGGCCACGAATTCCGACGCCGTGTTGCGCACGACCTCATCGTCGAAACGCGTCTGTAGCTCGTCGAATAATTTCTTGTCGCCAAGCAGAAAGCGCGCTTCCAGGATGGCCGTGCGGATTGTCATGTCCGCCTTGGCCTGGCGGATGCATTCATCGACCGATCGCGTGGCGTGGCCGACTTTTAGTCCGGTGTCCCAAAGACAATAGAGAATTGCCTCCGCGACCGACTCACCCCAGGCGGTTTGTTTGTAAGGCAGCAGAAACAGCAGGTCGATGTCGGAGCCGGGCGCCTGCAATCCCCGGCCGTAGCCGCCGGTCGCGACCACCGCCATGCGCTCGGCTTCGGACGGGTTCTGCGACGGGTAAAGTTTGCGTGCGGAATCGAACAGAATGCGGATGATCTGGTCTTCCATCCGGCACAGGCGCTCGGCGCAGCGGCGGCCGTGCCGGTCCTTCAACAGCAATTGTTCGGCCTTCGAGCGCCCTTCGGCCAGCGCCAACTTCAGGCGCTGGGCCAGCACCGAACGCAACTCGCGCTCGCCGCCGGAGTGCGCCTTGAGCAGTTCCTCGATTTCGGCGGTGAGAGCGCGCGCGTCGATCAGATCGCCCGAGGAGCGGGCGGGAATTTCGGACGCCGAACGCGTACTGCTGTCGAGAGCAAGCGAAGCCATGGGCCTAGGGGGATAGCGGAGGCCGGGCGTTAAGTCACGGGCAGACAGAAAGATATTCGGCGGCAGGCAAAAGTGCCTAGAAATTTGGCGGTGTAATGTGGTTCCTTGTACGGGCCTGTCCCAGCCAGCCCCCTTGCGGGGCGCCGGGACATAAAAGAAGCCGGGAGGAATTCGAAATGCGGATGTTTCAGGTTTGCGTGTGCGGCCAGCCGTTACAGCTTAACGAGCAACCCACACCGCAACCGAAAGGCAGTGAAGTCCTGCTGAAAGTTCTGGCAGCCGGCGTGTGCCATAGCGATCTGCATCTGGCGGACGGATGGTTCGACCTTGGCGGCGGCAAGCGGATGAGTCTGACCGACCGCGGCATGAAACTTCCCGTGACGTTGGGTCACGAAAACGTCGGCGAGGTGGTGGCGGCCGGTCCCGACGCCAAAGGCGTCAAGATTGGCGCGCGCGTGCTGGCACATCCGTGGATCGGCTGTGGGACATGCGGTCCGTGCAAGCGCGGCGAGGAAAATCTCTGCCGCGCCATGCGCAGCCTCGGCGTTTTCTCCAACGGCGGATATGCCGACTACCTGATGGTGCCGCATCCGCGCTATCTGTTCGACATCGGCGACCTGCCGCCCGAGCGCGCCGCACCGCTCGCCTGCTCGGGTGTGACGACCTACGGTGCCCTGAAGAAAATTCCAACACTGACGAGCGAGCCGACCGTCATCATCGGCGCCGGCGGTCTTGGTCTGATGTGTCTCGCCTTGCACAAGGCAATGGGCGGCCACAGCGCGATTGTCGTCGACATCGATCCGGCCAAGCGCGACGCCGCGAAGAAGGCGGGCGCCGTTGCGGTGGTTGACGGCGGCGCGGCTGATGCGGCGCAGAAGATCATCGACATGACCAATGGCGGCGCCTGGGGCGTGATCGACCTTGTCGGCTCGTCGCAGAGCGCGCGCGTCGGCTATGACGGCCTGATCAAGGGTGGCAAATACGTTATCGTCGGTCTCTATGGCGGCGACATTACAATTTCGTTGCCGCCGATACCGATGCGGGCGCTGACCATTCAGGGCTCCTATGTCGGGAGCCTGCCCGAGATGAAGGAGCTGATCGACCTCGTCCGCCGCACCGGCATGCCGCCGGTTCCGGTCTCAACGCGTCCGCTCACCGACGTGAACGCGGTGATGGATCAGCTTCGCGCCGGCAAGGTGATCGGCCGCATCGTGCTGACGCCGGCTTCGTGAATTGTCATGGCCGGACCTGTTCCGGCCATCTCGCTTAGGGACGCGCGCCCTTGCCCTCCTAATCGGGATCGCCGGGACATAGGCGTGTTAAACACGCCGTCCTTCCGAACGGCTATGCCCGGCGATGACTGTGGAACTTCTATGCCCCCCGATCTTTATTTCGCGCTCACGCTGATCGTCAAAATGGTCATCACCGCCGGGTTCGTCCTGGCGGCGACCGTGATCGCGGAGCGCGTCGGCCCCTTGCTCGGCGGCCTGGTGGCAACGCTGCCGATCGGCGCCGGCCCGGTCTATGTGTTCCTTGCGATCGATCACGACGCGCATTTTATCGCGCAAAGCGCGATCGCGAGCCTCGCCATTAACGCGGTTAACGTCATTTTCGCGATTTGTTATGCGTTACTGGCGCAGACGCGCTCGCGCGCGGTCAGTATGGCGCTGGCGTTTCTGGTCTGGCTGATCCTCGCCACCGTTGCGGTGAAGGTGAACTGGACGTTTGGTGCCGTTGCAACGGTCAACGTCATTGTTCTGGGTGTATGCGTGTGGCTGGCGCGCCCCCTGCGCCATGTGCGCGTGGCGGGTTTTCGCACGCGCTGGACGGACATGGCGCTGCGCGCAGGTCTGGTCGCGTTGCTGGTCGGTGTGGTCGTGACCTTCAGCTTCCAGCTCGGTCCCGGCGGCAGCGGTATTCTTGCCGTATTTCCGGTAGTTCTGATCAGCATCATGTTCATTTTGCACAATCGCGTTGGCGGGCCCGCTGCAGCTGCGGTACTGGCCAATGCCGTGCTCGGGCTGGTCGGCTTCGCCTTTGCCTGCACAGTGCTGCATTTTTCCGCCGATGCCTTTGGCTCGGTTATCGGCCTGACGCTGGCGCTTGCCACGTCGGTCGGTTGGAGCCTGGGCGTTCTGCTGGCGCGCCGCCACGGCATTGCGGTCTAGCCGATGACACTACTTCTCATCAGCCTGCTGCTGAAAATCGTCATGACGGCGTCGATCGTTGTGGGCGCCTCGGTCGTGGTCGAGCGCAGCGGACCGTTCATCGGCTCATTGATTGCCGCGCTGCCGACCGCCGGCGGCGCGGCCATGATTATTCTTGCCATCGAGCATCCGCCGGCTTTCATCGCGCAGAGCGCGGTGGGAAGCGTGGTGGCCAATGCGGTGGTGGCGGTTTTTGCACTCAGCTATGCCGCTCTGGCGCAACGCAGGTCGTTGCTGGTCAGTCTGGGGTTTGCCTATCTGGTGTGGTTCGTTTGTGCCGCCCTCACGCGGCTGGTGGATTGGACCGCGACCAGCGCAGTGCTGCTCAATGTTGTGGTTTTTCCTCTGACGATCCTTGCCGGCACCCGTTTTCGCGCCGAGGGCGCAGCAAAGACGCGTGTCGCGTTTACGAGCTCCGATCTCGCCTGGCGTGCGGGCGTGGTGACGCTCTGCGTCATTATCGTTACGGCCGCCAGTAACTCGATCGGTTCGTTTGCATCCGGCCTGTTCGCGTTTTTTCCGGTCGCGATGGGATCGTTCTTCATCATTCTGCATCCGCGCATCGGCGGGCCGGCCGCCGCGAGCGTGGCCGCGCATGTGCAGGCGCCGTTGATCGGACTGGGGTTGAGCCTGCTGGCCGTGCATTTTCTGGCGGAACCGCTCGGCGTGTGGTGGTCCTATGCGATCGGCCTGAGCGTCGGCATCGCCTGGAACGCGTTGCTGTGGGGCGTGCGCGAGTGGCGGAGGCCGTCATCGCCGGGCTTGTCCCGGCGATCCCGATAAGGAGCGCACGGCGTTGCGTCCCTAAGCGAGATGGCCGGGACAAGCCCGGCCATGACAGTTGAGAGTTTACCGCACTAGCCCTTCTTCCAACGCCTTAATTTGTAGCGCCAGGTAGCGCGAGAAAATCCGGCATTGTGCGAGGCTTCCGGCGGTGAACCAGAGTCCCGGTTGCGCGGTGCGCCGCCACATGTTGCGCAGTTCGCCGCCGTCGTCGAAGCCCCAGACCGGGCCAATGCGGTCGGCGACAGCATCGCCGAGATAGCGGCGGACGGTTTCCTGCTGGCTCAAGTAACCCGTCGCCAGCACCAGCAGGTCGGCCGGAACAAGACGCTCGTCGCGCATGCGCGCGCCTTCCGGAACAAAGGTCTCGATATCTGCAAATTGGATGAGGTCGATCTTGCCTGAAATAATGAGGTCGGAGCAGCCAACATTAAAGTAATAGCCGCCGCCGCGGCGCAAATACATCATCTGGAAGCCGGTGTCGTCTTCGCCGAAGTGCAGGCGGAAACCGCGTTTTTCCAGGCCTTCCAGCAGCGTCTTGTCGACCTCGCGGCCTTTGGCGGTTGAAATCTGGTAGGAGCGTTGCAGCACCGGATAGGGAAATGACGTCGCCAGCAGGTCGCAATCGTCGAACGGAATGCCCTCCGAATAAATTGCGTAGACGCTCTGCGCTTCCTTCAGGCTCACCACATAAGTCTTGCTGCGCTGGATCATGGTGACATGTGCACCATGGGAATGCAGTTCCTGCGCGACATCGTGGCCGCTGGTGCCGCTGCCCAGCACCACCACGTTGCGGCCTTTCCATTGCTCGGCGTTTTTGAAGTCGCCCGAGTGAACTTTCGTGCCGGCAAATTCAGTGAGCCCCGGTATGTCTGACGGCGTGTAAGGAATGCTGCTGACGCCGGTCGCAAAGATCAGATGGCGTGGGTGCATGACGCGCTCAGTGCCATCCGAACGCCGCAGCGTGACCGACCATTGCTTGGCTTTGTCGTCATAACTGCCGCTGACAAGTTCGGTGCTGGTCCAATAATTCAATTCCAGCGCTTCGACGTAAGACTCAAACCAGTTCGCCAGCTTGTCCTTTGGAATATAGACGGGGAAGGTCGGCGGGAACGGCAGAAAAGGCAGGTGGTTCACGAACACTTCGTTGTGCAGCGTCAGTGAATGGTAGCGCGTGCGCCAATTGTCGCCGACGCGCGCGTGGCGGTCGACAATCAAAGTGTCAACACCGAGTTGATGCAGTCGCGCGGCGATGGACAATCCCGCCTGGCCGCCGCCGACAACAATGACCGTGGGATCGTGGTCGGCATAAGCGCGCGTCCTGGCGAGCCGGTCGCTCCAGTTCTCCGCGCCGAAATCGCGCGTGCTGTCCGGCGGCGCGCGCCTTTTGAATTCTTCTTCGTGTCCGCGCAATTCATGCAGGTTCGTGTTGAGGGTCCATGCACGCAATTGCGATGGCGTTTGCGGATCAGGCATCAGTCGCACGACGCCGTTGGCAGGGCCGAATGCCGTTTCGAAGTCGATCAGCACCTCGATCGTCTCGACGCCGGCGCGCGTCACCCAGCGTGGTGGCGTTCGCTTGGGTGAAATATGGAATTGTCCTGGCTGCGTGCGGGCCAGCGTTTCTTGCAGCCTTGCCGCAATGGCCTGCCGGCCGGCCATGGTCTGGATAGTCCAGGTGAAGGCCAGCACGTCACGCCAAAGACCGTCCACCAGGAAAAAGTCCGCGGCCGCGTTGGTGTCTTGCGCCTGTAAAGCTGCGCCGAAGCTCTCAAGCCAGCGCTGCGCATCCGCCGGTGCCGTCGCCTGTTTTCTGTCGACGATGTTCATCACGCACGCTTCCGTTTGCACGCACCAAGGTTACTCGTCATGGCCGGGCTTGTCCCGGCCATCTCGATCAGGATGGCATGACCGTGCCTTCTTAAGCGGGATGCCCGGCACAAGGCCGGGCACGACGGGAGAGCCACGCGATGGTCAGGCCTTCTTCGCCGCCTGTTCCTTCAGGCGGTAAAGCGCCTCCATCGCCTCGCGGGGAGACAGGTCGTCCGGATTGATCGCGGCAAGGGCCGCCGCCAGCAGGTCATCGCTGGACGCCCGCACATCCTGCGACGGCTTGGGAACCGCGAACAGCGGCAGGTCTTCAAAGCCCTTCGGCGCGGCGCGGTCTTCCTGTTCGAGCTTGGCCAGCACGACCTTGGCGCGCTCGATCACGCTGGCCGGCAGGCCGGCGAGCTTGGCGACCTGGATGCCGTAAGAGTGGTCGGCGGCACCGGCAATCACTTCGTGCAAAAACACGACGTCGCCCTGCCATTCTTTCACCCGCACCGTCGCGTTGTGCAGCCGGTCGAGGCGAGCGGACAGCGCGGTCAGCTCATGGAAATGCGTGGCGAACAGCGCGCGGCATTTGTTGACAGCATGTAGATGTTCAACCGTCGCCCAGGCGATCGACAAGCCGTCGAAGGTCGCGGTGCCGCGGCCAATTTCATCGAGGATCACCAGCGCGCGTTCACCCGCCTGATTGAGGATGGCGGCCGTTTCCACCATCTCGACCATGAAGGTCGAGCGCCCGCGCGCAAGATCATCGGCGGCGCCGACGCGCGAGAACAGCCGGTCGACCACGCCGATATGCGCGTGCTTTGCCGGCACGTAACTGCCGGTCTGTGCCAGGATGGCGATCAGCGCATTCTGCCGCAGAAACGTCGATTTACCGGCCATGTTGGGGCCGGTGATCAGCCAGATACGGCCGGCGTCCGTCTCCGGCGGCGGCGAGAGATCGCAATCATTGGCGACGAACGGCGTGCCGTCGCGCGACAAAGCCTGCTCGACCACCGGATGACGGCCGCCGTCGATAACAAAGGCGTGGCTGTCATCGACCAGCGGGCGCGTGTAGTCGCGCTCCGCAGCAAGATGCGCGAGCGCGCTTGCGACGTCGAGACTGGCGAGCGCCCCGGCGCAATCCTTGATGTTGGCACTCTCCACCATCACGCTTCCAACAAGCCGCTCGAAGATCTCCAGCTCGAGCCCGAGCGCGCGGTCGGCGGCGCTGGCGATTTTGGATTCGAGTTCGCCCAACTCCGTCGTGGTGAAACGGATCTGGCCGGCCAGCGTCTGCCGGTGGATGAAGATGCCGTTGAAGGGCGCCGCCGTCAGTTTCTCGCCGTGCTGCGCCGTCACCTCGACGAAATAGCCCAGCACATTGTTGTGCTTGATCCTGAGGATACGAATGCCGGTGTCTTCGGCGTAGCGCGCCTGCAAGGCGGCAACGACGCGGCGCGATTCATCGCGCAGCGCGCGCGTCTCATCGAGCGATGCATCATAGCCCTCGCGCACGAAACCGCCGTCGCGTTTGAAGGCGGGCAAATCGGCCGCCAGGGCCGCGGACAGTTCGGCCGCGAGCATGCCGTCGGGCTTGCGGCAGGCTTGCATCGCGTCGACGATGTCCGCCGGCAAATTTTCCCTCCCCCCTTGTGGGGGAGGGTTAGGGAGGGGGGTCGTAGTGAGGCGACGATGTTCGCCGACACCGACCCCCACCCCCGACCCCTCCCCACAAGGGGGAGGGGTGACACTGCGCGTTGCGAGCGCGCGGGCGAGATCGGCGGCGGCGAGCACGCCATCGCGGATTGCTGCGAGATCGCGCGGCCCGCCGCGGTCAACTGAAATCCGTGACAACGCCCGCGCAAGATCGGGCGCCGCCGCCAGTCGCGAGCGGGTCTCGGTGCGCGCGGTGAGATCGTCGGTGAAGCTTGTGACCGCATCGAGCCGTCTGGCGATCTGCGCCGGGTCGGTGAGGGGGGCCGCCAGCCGTTGCGCGAGCAGCCGCGAGCCGGCCGCCGTCACGGTGTGGTCAATCGCGTCGAGCAGCGAGCCGCGCCGTTCGCCGGTCAGCGTGCGCATCAATTCGAGATTGCCGCGCGTCGCCTGGTCGATGGCCATGCTGGTGCCGGCACTTTCGCGCAAGGGCGGAGACAATGCCGGCCGCTGTCCGATCTGCGTGCGCTCGACATAAGTGACGCAGGCCGCGGCGGCGGTGAGCTCGAGCCGCGTCAGCGGCCCGAACGCTTCGCTGGTTGCCACCGCAAAGAAAGACGCCAGCCGCCGCTCGGCCGTGGCGCCATCAAACACATCGCGCGTGACCGGCATCACTACCGGCAAGGAGCGCCAATAGGCCGCAAGATCGGTCTCGCTGAACAGCGCATCGGAGACGATGATCTCGCCGGGCTCGAGCCTTGCGATCTCGGCGGAAAGCGACGCCGGTTCGCATTCGGTGACGCGGAATTCCCCGGTCGAAATATCGATCCAGGCGAGCGCGAAGCGCGCCTCTTCGCCGGCGGAGGACAAGCGCGCGCGGGCAACCGCCAGCAGGTAATTGTTGCGGCGCGCATCGAGCAGGCTGTCTTCGGTGAGCGTGCCGGCGGTGACGAGCCGCACGACATCGCGATGGACAACGCTCTTGGAGCCGCGCTTGCGCGCCTCCGCCGGATCCTCGAGCTGCTCGCACACCGCAACGCGATGGCCGAGCGCGATCAGCCGGTGCAGATATTCGTCGGCGCGCACGACCGGCACGCCGCAGAGCGGCACATCCTTGCCGAGATATTTGCCGCGCTTGGTCAACACGATGCCGAGCGCGCGTGACGCGATCTCAGCATCCTCGAAGAACATCTCGTAGAAATCGCCCATCCGGTAGAACAAGAGACAGTCCGGGTGAGCGGCCTTGATCTCAATAAATTGAGCCATCGCGGGCGTGACGCGGCTTTCCTCGGCCGGCGGCTCGGTGTCGGGCGGGTCGATCGGTTGCGTCAGCGCCATGGGCGCGAGGTTACCAGATAGCCGCCCGGCTTCTATGCAACGCGGGCCTGGTTTGGCGCACCATGCCCGCCTTTGTGCAAAGCATCCACGGGTTTTTACGCAGATAAGGGCTGCTTTTGCCCTCCGGTTGTCATTGCCGGGCTTGACCCGGCAATCCATGAGGCTGTTCGGGCAAGAATGGCCGTAAGGATTTTTCGACGCTGCGCGTCATCATGGATGCCCGGGTCGAGCCCGGGCATGACGCCGAGTATGTGGTGGGCCGCGCGTGGCAATGAGTGTCGGCAGGCGCTTGCCCGCGTCGTCACAAGCACTGTCGCAATTTTGCATCACGCGCGCGCGCAATTTCATTTTTTCAGTTTTGTCCAAATCGCAGTCGCCGCGGCCCAAGTTTTTGGGAACCGCGCCACTTAAGAAATTACCAGCGGAAAACCAGCCGCCGCACAGGACATGCCGGACGTCACGCGCGGACGGGATTGGGCTGGATGATCGCACTGAAGAGGCACGGCCGTTTGAGCCGTTTTGGGAGTTGGGGAATGAAGCACGTCGGACCGAAGAACAGTAAGGCCGCGCGTAGTGTCGTGAGCGCGCTGTTGCAGCCGGTCACGATGTTTGCGAGTGCCTCGGTTGTGGGCGCACTCGCGATCACATCGCTCTGGCCGCTGTCCGAGGCATTGGCGCAGCTGCAATGTACGCCGACGGGAAAAGATCAGACTTGTTCGAATTCGATCCCAATTACAGGCGTTCAAGCTGGCATCGATGACGGCGCCACCGTGACCATTACCAATAATACATCGACGATCGAAGCAACGGGCTCGACAACCCCGGCTGGCCCCAACGTTGGTGGTATCAGGGCTGTCGGCGACGTCACCGTGACAAACAACGACCTCACTGGTGCAATTCAGGCTACCGGCGCCGGCGGTGCTGGCATCATCGCCACCAACGGTACGGTTACAGTTACGAAGAATCTTGGCTCCATCTCGGGCACCGCATTTGGCATCCGGGCCGACACCGTCAATATTGGCGGTAATTTCGACGTGATCGAAGCGAGGGCTGCCGACGGGCAAGCCATTCATGCAGAGACCGGTCACAATATAATAAATAATTTTGCTAACGGTCGAATAACAGGAGGCATCGACGGCACCCTTGGCGGAGCGGGCATTGTTGTCTTGCCGACGGCCACGCTCGAGCTGACAAATGAGGGGACGATCAGTGGCACCACCGTAGGCGTCCAGGGCTCCGGCACGGTGACAAACTCGGGCAAGATTTCGGGTCTCGAGTTCGGTCAATTTTTCTGGAGTCGACGTCACCAACAAGTTGACTTTGCAAACCGGGTCGGAGCTGATCGGCGTTGCGCAAGGCAGCGTCGGGGCCACCAACAATCTTTTCCTCCAGGGTCACGGCACCGCCAGCAACCGTTTCATAAACTTCAACTCGCTCGATGTGCAGGCGGACGCCACCGGATGGGTGTGGAATACCGACGTCACCATCGATCCCACGGCTGGCAGCCTTGGAACGACGGTCAGCAGCGGCACGTTCGTGGTCGGCGATGTAAACCATTCAAGTGTGACGCTCGTCAGTCCCGTCACCGTGTTTAACGGTGGGATGCTTGCGGGTAACGGCATCATCACGGGCGATGTGAGTGTGCAAAATGGCGGCGTCGTGGCGCCGGGCGCAACGAACCCGGTCGGCATCTTCAGTACCTTGAATGTCACCGGCAATGTCACTTTCCAGCCCGGCTCGACCTTCCAGGTCAACGCCGCTCCCGATCCGACCAAAATTGACAAGCTTGTCGTGACCGGCAACGCGACATTGACAGGCGGATTGGTGAAGGTGCTGGCTGGCGGCAGCTTTGCAGCGTTGACGCAGTACACGATCCTCACCGCCACCGGCGGCGGAATGGGCATCGGCACAAACAAGTTCAATCCAGTGGTCACGACCAATATGGCGCTACTCACGCCAACGCTCAGCTACGACCAGACGGGCAAAATTGTCTTCCTGACGCTCGATCCGAACGGTGGAGGCGGAGGTGGAGGTGGAGGAGGTGGCGGCGGGGGCGGAACACCTATTGGCCTCGGATTTGCGACGCAGGCGCAGACGCGCAATCAGGGTGCGGTCGCGGGCGCGCTGGACGCAAGTATTGCAACCAATCTGCTGGTCGGCGCGCTCATCACGCAAACCACGGATGTTATCCGGCAGGGATTCGACGCGCTGTCGGGCGAAGTCCTTGGCAGCGTGCACAGCGCGCAAATGGGACAGATGCATTTCACGCGCGAGGCTGTGCTCGGCCGCATGCGGCAGGCTTCGTATTATGGTGCTCCGGGTGAACTCGGCGCACTTAGCTTCGGCGGCCCGGAACTAGCCTATGCAGGCGGCGATGCCGGCACCAATGCCATGGCCAGTACAATGGCCGCTGTTCCCGGCAAGGCCCCGTCACGGCCTGTTGGCCCCTCGCGTGATCTGACTTTCTGGGCGCAAGGGCTCGGCGGCTGGGGTCACGCCGATGGTGATGACAATGCCGCATCAGTGCGAAGCCGGTTCGGTGGCTTCCTCTCCGGCGCCGATGTGCGCTTGGGCGAGACATGGCGCGCGGGCCTGGTGGCGGGCTATATGCGCACCGATCTCAATGTCGCTGACCGCTCCAGCAGCGCCGGCATCGACAGTGCCCAGTTTGGTGGCTACGTCGGCGGCCGTCTCGGCGCCTTCAATGTGCGGGGCGGGGCGTCTTATTCATATGACAGCATCGACACCAGCCGCTCGATCTTCTTCCCCGGCTTCACCGACAAAGCCAATGCGCATTTCCACGGCAATGTCGGGCAGGTGTTCGGCGAAGTGGGCTACGGCATCGCGCTCAGACCGGTCGCGATCGAGCCGATCGCAGGTCTTGCTTATGTGCATGTGCGCGATGGCTCGTTCGCCGAGGCCGGCGGCCTGGCCGCGCTATCAGCCTCGAGCGCCAACGAGAGCACCGGTTACTCCACGCTTGGCATTCGCGCGGCCACGGCCGTTCCGCTGGCCAATGGCACGGTCTTGATTCCGCGCGGCTCGCTGCAATGGCAATATGCCTTCGGCGATGTGACGCCGGTGACGGCGATCGCCTTCCAGAGCACGGGCACCTCGTTCACGGTTGCGGGCATTCCGATTGCGCGCAACACGGCGCTCCTCGAAGGCGGCTTTGACTGGCGCTTCAGCCCGCAGGCCAAGCTCGGTGCCTACTACCAGGGCGAACTTGCAACCCACGCCGAAAGCCATGCGCTCAAGGGCGCGTTCACGTGGGATTTTTGAGCGAGGATTTCTGAGGCTAACTCAGCGGTACACGGCCTCTCCTCCGTCATGCCCGGGCTTGTCCCGGGCATCCCGCTTATAAAATGCACGGTCGTGCCTAGCTAAGCGAGATGGCCGGGATAAACCCGGCCATGACGTCGATGGACTTTGCCTTTCACCCGGCAACAGCGCTCAGAGCTCAGCTCTTGAACTTCACGCCGGTGATTGCCTCGAGATTGCCGTGCCAGATCTTTTCCTTGTCGGCCTTCGGCATGTCGATGCCTTCGATGATGCGCAAAGTCTCGCGCGTGTACATCGTGCCCTTTTCGGGATCGAACGGGCAATCGGAGGCAAAGACGATCTTGTCGAGGTCGTAGAAGGCAAACCCGGCATGCGTCGCCGGCTCGCCACCGAAGACCGCAGTGTCGGCGTAGAACGTGTGCTTGAAGTAATCGAGCGGGCGTTTCTTCAGCCGCTTGAGAATGAGGCTCAAGTCTTCATCCGAGGTGCGGGCGCCGAGCTGGTCCCAGCCGGGGCCGATGCGGCCTTCCAGCATCGGAACGATGCCGCCGAAAGTGGTGCGTGATGATCTTCAGGTTCGGGTATTTGTCCATGATGCCGGAGAACACCAGGCGCGCCATCGCCGCCGCGGTCTCGTAGGACCAGCCGAAGGTCCACCAGATTTCGTATTTTGATTTCGTCTCCGACAGGTAGTCGGGGAAATTGGCGGCGCGCGCCGGGTGCATCCACACCGGCTTGCCGCTCTTGTTCATGAAAGCAAAAAACGGTTCGAACGCCGGATCGTCGAGCGGCTTGCCGGCAACGTTGGTGTAGATCTGTACGCCCAGCGCGCCGTTCTTCAGCGCGCGCTCGGCCTCGCGCACGCCGGCGTCGGGCGCAATCAACGCGGCCTGCGCCACCCAGCCGGGAAACTGGTCGGGATATTTCGTGCAGATTTCCGCGAAGCCGTCGTTCACCAGCCGGGTGTATTCCTCGGTCAACTTTGCGTCGCCCTTGGTCATGACCTCGAGCGGCGGCATCGGATAGGAAATGATCTGCGCATAATCCTTGAAGCTGTCGACGATCCTGCGGCGCACTTCGAGGTCATGGATGCAGGGGATTTCACGCACGCGCTTGCCGATATCGGCGTGCCCACTTTCCACGATCTTGTTGAAGTATTTTTCCGGGATGAAATGGGTGTAGGCGTCGATACGCATGAACTCCTCCGTGTGCTTTCGATTGTTCTTGAGGCAGATGATCCGGTCAATAAGGCGTAATGACGTTGAGAAGCGCCTGCTTCTTTTCCTTGAGGACAACGTCGCGGGCGCGCGCCAATGCGTCGGGCAGTTCGTCCGGTTTTTCCACGCGCTCGGCGTGGGCGCCTTGCGCGCGCGCCATCTCTTCGTATGGCGGCGACGGATCGAGATCGGCGAGCAGGCGCCCGTCGCCCTCACCGGCAACGCCATCCTTGAACATCGACATCGTGGCATTGCGGACCGCGCCATAGCGGCTGTTGTTGAACAGGATCGTGAGGATCGGAAGATTGTGAACGGCCGAGACCCAATGCCCAACCATCGGATTGGCGAACATATACGCGCCGTCGCCGAGCGTCGCGACGATGAATTTGTCCGGCGCCGCAAGCTTGGCGCCCAATGCCGCACCAAAACCCCAGCCAAGTCCGCCGGCGGGGCCGAGCGCGAACAGCGTGTCAGGCTTGTCGCGCTGGATTTGCGCGGCGCGCAGGGAATATTCGTTGAAGATCACAGCATCGGGACCGACGGCTTCGCTGATGCAGCGCGACAGATATTCCGGCGAGATTGTTTGTCCGGGCGCGGAATCCTTCGCAAGTTGCGCGCGCCGTGTGCGCATGCGCTCGGTCAGGCGGGCGCGGCGGGCGGCGATGCGCGCCTCCGCCATCTGCAGCCGCGGCCCGATCGCGGTGTTGAGAGCGGCCAGCGTGTTGACGGTGCCGGCCTGGATTGCGAGATCGCTCGGGAAGGTGCGCATCGGGTAGCGCACGAAGAACGGCTCCTCGCCAATGTGCACGACGTGACATCCCGCGGGCGGGTTATGCAGGCTGGGGATCCAGGGTGCATCGCAGTCAATGGCGATGACGAGGTCGGCGTCTGCCAGCAGCGTGCCCGGTTCGAAGCCGAAATGCATGGAGTGGCTTGAGGGTAGGCACACCGTGCGTGGATTGCTGACGACGACGGGGATCGCCGCGCGCTCGGCCAGTTGCCCGAGGATCGCAGGTGCATTCGCCGGCAAAGTAGAGACAATGATCAGCGGCCGCTCAGCGGCTGCAATCCACTCCGCGAGCTGCGCAACCGACCGCGGATCGGGATGCGGAGCCGCCGCTTGCGGACGCGGCTTCAGCGGGCCGACCGGCTCCGGCATCGGCGCCGACAATGGTTCGCGCGGCAGCACGAGATAAACGGGCCCGCGCGGGCTCGCCATCGAGACTTCGACCGCGCGCGAGACCATGTCACCGATCTGTCCCGGCATGCGCAGCTCATAGTCCCACTTCACAAGTTCGCGCACCATGCCGGCCTGGTCGAACATTTCCTGCGCCCAGTGAATCGGGCGCGAGCGCGAGCCGAAGGAGCCTTTCTCGGTGATCGGCGTGCGCCCGGCCGCGAGTATGAGCGGGATGCGATCGCGCGAAAGATTGGTGAGATTGTTGATCGTATTGGCCGTGCCGACATTGACGTGAACCATCACCGCCTGCGGATGTCCCGTCATCAGATAGGCGCCATGCGCCATGCTGACCGCGAGGTTTTCGTGCGGGATGAGCACAGGCCGCGGGACCTTGGCGTTGGTTTTTTTGGCGCGGCTGAAGGCTTCCACGATCGGCGGAAAGTCGGTGCCGGGATTGGCGAAGAAATACTCGACGCCGTGGTCCGCCAATGCGCGCAGGAAGGCTTCGGCGGCGATCGTTGGCCGTTGTCCCGTCGGTGTCGCGGCCATCTCGTTTCGCCCCTCGCGGCATCCGGTTAGCGTCGCAGGGCCGCTCCGGGCGCCTTATTCATGTTTGTGCCGGTCTTTTACGCGACGAGGGCTATGGTGACAACGGACTGCGACGCAACCCTGTCATGGCCGGGCATAGCCGTTCGAAGAACGGCGTCGCTTTGCGCGCCTATGTCCCGGCCATCTCGCTTAGGAAGTCAGTGTCGTGCCCGCCCAAGCGGGATGCCCGGCACAAGGCCGGGCATGACGGATAATGGTCCGTGCCGCCGGTCGCCATGATGGTTGTGAGGGTGGTGTCGCAATCTCAGCTTAATGCGTCTCAGAGGCTATGCTATTCCGCTGCCACGCGGAATGCCGGCTGGCTATCGATGTCGGCAAGGCATTTCGTCAGGCTCTCGCCCTCCGGGTCGACAAGCGCCGCTGTTCGTGCGCTGGCAATGGCGTCGGCAGCGCGCCCGGGTGGGATTTGGCCCGCCAGCGCCGGCCGGATAACCCGTGTTTCAATGGCGCCATAATTGGCGAGACCGCGTGCGTGGGTATCGCCGTAGCCCTTGATCAGGCGCGCACATTCGGCGATTTCCAGCGCGAGCTCGGCCGAATGCTGTGCCCCCGCGCGGATCAAGGCGAGCCAGCCCTCGATTTGTAGCTGCTCCTGCTTGTAGCGATAGCCATAAGGGCGGAACGGCCGGAGCTTCGCCAGCATCAGAAACCGCAAATAGCCACTCACCGAGGTGGAGTTGATTTCCATGCCGAAGTAGACGCGGCCGAGCCAGCCCTTGCGCTCCGCCATTCGAAGTATGCGCCGCGCCAGGAACGGCGGCAGCAGCTGGCTCAATTCCTCGATGCCGGGTTTGAGAAAATCGTGCACCGAATAGGGCTCGCCGCTCACGCGCAATTCGTCTTGCGCAATGCGGCGCATGCGCGCCGGCGCGATCTTGGCCTGTGCCACCCGCACCACGTCTTCGTACGACATGCGCACGGCAAGATGCCGCGCAACTTCCTTCAGCAGCTTACCTTGCGCGCCGACAAGCCGGTCGGATTCGACGATCGGCCGCAGGCGGTCGAGATAAAGCCATGCGTAGGCAACGCCCTGGTAATGAATGAGCCGTCGCACACCTTCGAGCCCGGTGGCCTGCGCAACCGCGGGAAATGTGCGCGCAACCTCGTGTTCGACCAACGCCGGCGTGCCGGCGGCGTTCTTCTTCTTGTCAGGAATTTTTGCGGGTTGCAGGTTGGCGCGGGCCGCTTCGTAGCCGGCGCGAAATCCGCGCAAGTTGCTGTCGACCGATTTGCCGTCTGCGCGAATGGCGGCTTCGAATTGCTCCACCGTCAGCGGCAATCGTCCGCACGCCGCAATCGTGCCCAGCATCACCGCGTTGATGATCGAGCCGCTTTGTTTTGCAAGCACGTCCATATCGATGAGCAGGACGTCCTTGGCGTGCTCCTTGATGATTTTGACCAGCTTGTCCTGGTCGAAGCGGCCATCGCCCATCGCGATCTTTTCGTCCATCGCATAGAAGCGGCTGAGCGAGCCGATGACATGCGTGCGGTCGGGCGTGACAAAGCCGTTCGCCACCGTGCGGCCGGCTTCCAGCAATTCACTCGCAACTGCGATGTCGATATCGCCGACACCGGGCGTAAGCGCGAGCACGGGGCGTTTGCCACCGAGTTCGGCAGTCTTCACCGGTAATATTTCAATGTAATAAGTGGTGGCGCCCGTGCGTTGCGCGACGCCGGGGATAGATGTGCTCTGGACCGGGAAACCGGCTTGCGCCGCCGCCGTAACGATCCACTGCGTGAGTACGCCGCCCCCTTCGCCGCCGAGCGCGGCAATCAGCATCGTGATGGGGCGTGGCGATGTCATGCCGAAATCTTTGCCCCGGAAGTTTCGCCGGCATAGCCCCCAAGCCAGCCGATCATCTTCTGCCGAACACGATGGACAAAACGATCACGCCAGGTCGCATTGCGCACGATTTCGGCGCGATAGAACGAAGGGCACAGCACTGCCGCATGCGCGACTTCACCGCACAGGCCGCAGCCAACGCAGCTTTCGACGACGGTCGCCACCGGATCGGTGCGCAGCGGGTCGGTCGAGGGCTTCACGGTCAAAGACGGGCAACCGGAGAGCCGGATGCAGGAATGATCGCCGGTGCAAATTTCGTCGTCGACGCCATAGCGCACACGCGTGACGCGCTCGCCGCGCTTGAGCTTCTCGGTATCTTCGGCGCGCACGCGGCGCTGGCGCGCGAGCTGGCATTCGCCGTCGGCGATGATGACTTTGAGCCCGCTTTTCGGCGGTCTTCATCGCTTCTTTCAGCGTGGCCACCATGGTGCTGACGCCGTAGGTGCGCACCTTGCGCAGCCAGCGAACGCCCATCGAGCGTAGAGTCTGCTCGATGTCGACGCCGGGAGTCGGACCGTCGCGGCTGGTTGTGCTCGAAGGAATGTATTGCTGGCCGGTGGCGGAAGCGTAGCCGTTCTGCATCACGATCAGGACGCCGTCGCCCTTGTTGAACAGATTCGAGGCGACGCCGGTAATCAAGCCGTTATGCCAGAAGCCGCCGTCGCCCATGATCGCGATCGGGCGCCGTTCCATGTTGGGTGTCACCGCGGCGGCGCTGGCGAGCGACATGCCGTAGCCGAGAATGGAATTGCCAAGCGAAAACGGCGCGAAGGTAGCGAAGGAATGGCAACCGATGTCGGCGCTGATATGGGTCGGGCCCAGCTCGCGCTGCATCAGCTTGATCGCCGCAAACACCGGACGTTCCGGGCAACCGGTGCAAAATGCCGGCGGGCGCGGGGGCAGCGGACCGAGTGCTGCAGCGGCTTTCGCCTTGTGTGCAATCAGGCCGCGCGCTTTTTCTGCAATCGTATCGCCATCGATGCCGTTCGGTTTTGTGCTCTGCAGAAATGCGGCGAGACCTTCGAGCAGCGCATCGGAAGAATATTCGCCCGCCATGGGCAGCGGGCCCTTGCCGAGCACCTTGGTCTGGATGTCGGCGCGGCGCAGTTCGACGTTGACGGCTGTCTTCGATGTAGGCCGGGTTGCCTTCTTCCACCACCAGCACGGCGCGCTTTGACGCGCAGAACGCGCGGATCTCTTCCGGCACCAGCGGGTAGACCACGTTGAGTACAAGCACCGGGATGCGCGAGGCGCCGAAGACGTCGGCCAGCCCCACGCGCTCGAGCGCGCGCAAGACGCTGTTGGTGAGCCCGCCCATCACGATGATGCCGATGTCGGACACATCACCGTCGATCACTTCGTTGAGCTTGTGTTCGCGGATGAATTTACGCGCCGCCGGCAGGCGCTCCTCGACCTTCAGCTTTTCCTGCGTGAAGATCACCGGCGGATGCGCGAGACGCCCGTATTCAAACCGCGGCGGGCCGGCGAGCTTGTTGAGGCCCGACACAATGCCCTTGCGGTTATTTTTGGCGGCGAATTCACCGGTGGCGTGACACGCACGGATGCGCAACTCCAACATGACTGGCGCGTGGCTCGCTTCCGACAGCTCGAAGCCCTTTTCAACCGTGCGCACGATTGACGGCAAATCCGGGCGCGGGTCGAGCAACCACATCGAGGATTTCAATGCGTAAGCATAGGAGCGTTCCTGGATGACGCTGGCGCCCTCGCCATAGTCCTCGCCGAGAATGATCATAGCGCCGCCGACGACGCCGGGTGACGAGAGGTTGGACAGTGCGTCGGCCGCGACGTTGGTGCCGACAATCGACTTCCAGGTCACCGCCCCGCGCAACGGATAGTTGATCGACGCGCCGAGCATGGCGGCGGCGGACGCTTCGTTCGAGCAGGTCTCCAGATGCACGCCGAGTTCGGCCATGATGTCCTCGGCATCCACCAGAACGTCGAGCAGGTGCGACACCGGTGCGCCCTGGTAGCCGCCGACATAGGAAACGCCCGACTGCAACAGCGCCTTGGTGACAGCGAGGATGCCCTCGCCATGGAAGGTCTCACCGTCGCCCAGTCGCAGCGCCTGCACTTCTTTCTTGAATGAGCGTTCCATCGTCAGACCAGATAGTTTGGACCCAAACTATATACCACGAATGAGCTTACATGTGCGAGGGCAGCCAGAGAGCAATGATCGGGAAGGCGATCAAAATCACCAGCCGGATCAGGTCGGTAACGATGAACGGCAATACGCCCTTAAATATGGTGGAGAAACTCACATCCTTCACCACGCTCTTGATCACGAACACATTCATGCCGACCGGCGGATGGATCAGACCGAGCTCCACCGTCATCACGATAATGACGCCGAACCAGATCGGGTTGAAGCCAAGATGGGTGACCACGGGGAAAATGATCGGCACGGTCAGGATAATCATTGCCATGGCGTCCATCAGGCAGCCGAGTACCAGATACATCAGCATGATAAGTGCGAGCACTCCGTAGGAACCGAGCCCGAGGCCGGTGAGGAATTCGGTGACCTTTTGCGGCGTCTGCGTAATCGTAAGGAAGTAGCCGAAAATCAGCGCGCCGATCAGCACAGTGAACACCGCCGCCGCCGTGCGCGTCGCCTGCAGCAACGAAGCAAGGATCTTGTCCCTGTCGAGCCGGCCGGTGAAAACGCCGATCAGGAACGCGCCACTGGCGCCGACGCCACCCGCTTCGGTTGGCGTGAAGCGCGGGAGATAAGGCAGGCCGTAAAGTCCGCCGATGACGAAGACAAACAGCAGCACCGGCGCTGCGATGTCCTTCAGTCCCGAAAGTCGATGTTGCCAGTCGACCCGCGGGCCGGCCGGCAGGAAGCCGGGTCGGACCTGGCCGATGACGAAAATGGTAATGAGATACATCGCCATGGCGAGAATGCCGGGCACGATGCCTGCGATGAACAGCTTGCCGATGTCCTGCTCGGTGATGATGCCGTAAACCGCGAGCACAATAGATGGCGGCAGCATGGCGCCGAGCGTGCCGCCAGCGGCGATCACACCGGTGGCGAAACTCTGCGGATAACCGAAGCGGCGCATTTCCGGATAAGCCACGGCGGAGAACGTCGCGGCTGTGGCGACCGATGAGCCGCAGATCGCGGCAAAACCGGCACAGGCCACGACCGTGGCGAATCCCAATCCGCCGCGCAAATGCCCGACGAAGCCGTTGGCAGCCTTAAACAGGTCGCGGCTCATGCCGGAATTTGACATGAACATGCCCATCAGCAGGAACATCGGGATGACGCCGAACGTATAGTCGGTCACCGTGCGCATTGAGGTCTGACCGACCAGCTTGAGAGCAGCGCTGCCATTGACCAGGTAGGCGAAGCCGGAGACGCCGACCAGCCCCATCGCCATGCCGACCGGCACGCGCAGCATCATCAGCCCGAACAGCGATATGAAGCCAATGATCGCGACGGCGTCGGTGCTCATCGCGCGTGCCTCACTCGACCGGTTTTATTTTGGTTTCGTTCATCAGCTCCGGCTGCATGATGAGCCGGTAAGTGCGAATCGCAATGAGCAGCACGGCTGACACATCACCCGCCCAGGCGACCGCGAAGAAAGGCCAGGTCGGCAGACGCAGATCGAAGGTGAGCACGTTGTCGTAGTAGGTGCCCCGTACCTTGTCGAACAGCGTGTAAGTCTGCACCGTCACCACGAACAAGAGAACGAGCGTTGCGAAAACGTCGATATAGCGTTGATAGCGCGGGCCGACATTGGCCCAGAGCAGATCGACCGTGATGTGGCCGCCACGATACGACGTGGCGGCAATTCCCCAGAAGATCAGAATGCCGAGCAGCAGGCGTCCGAAGTCGAAGGAATCCGGAATCGCATAATTGAAAAGATTACGCAGGAGGACGGACAGAAAAATATCAATCGCGACAATGCCGACGAAGATCGCCGCGATCCATTCGATCGTGTCGATGAACCTGTCCATGGTTTTGCGATTCATGCCGGCCCCAGTCTGCTCACAACGGCAATCGGCGGCGGGACTCACCCGCCGCCGCATTCGGTCCGACCTTCAAGGCCGCACCGCGCGGCGTTATTTCGCCAGCGCGTCGTGCTTGGCAAGGTCGGCGCGCAGGTCCTTCATGGCCTGATCCGGATCAATGCCGGTTTTCTTGACGCCGTCGGCCCAGCTCTTCACCAGCGGTTCGGCCGCTTTCTTCCATTCCGCGGTCTGCTCAGGCGTGAGCTTGTACACTTCCTGACCCGGCTGCGCCTTCACCTTGTCGATGCCGGCGTCCTCAAACTTTCCCCATGGACCACCGACACGCGCAGCCGCATCATTGTTGCAATTGTCGTCGATCGCCTTCTTCTGGTTCGGCGACATCTCGTCGTATTTGGCCTTGTTGAAGACGAAGGCGAAGGTCGTCACGTAGAGCGGCGCATCCATGTGATACTTCGTGACCTTGTCGATGCCGAACAGGACCAGCGAACCCCACGGGAACGTTACAGCGTCGGCAACGTGGCGCTCCATGATGTCGCGCACTTCCGGCGCGGCGGAGTTGACGTTGGTGCCGCCGAGCAGCGTCACGAAGCTCGCGATGGTGGCGTCGGCCGGGCGGACTTTCATGCCTTTGACATCCGCCGGCACCAAGACCTTTTTTTCGCTCGAGTGGAACGAGCTTGGGGCATGAATGAAGGCCAGGCAGAACTTGACGTCCTTCATCTCCTTGGCCGCGTATTTGCGATACCATTCATCAAGGCCGCGGGTGCCGCCCTCGGTCGCCGAGACGAGGAACGGCAATTCACCGGCAGCGATGATCGGGAAGCGGCCGGGCTGGTAACCAGGATTGATGTATGTGAGGTCGGCGATGCCGTCGCGCGCCATGTCGTAATGGTCAAAGGCCTTGCCGAGCTGCTGAGCCGGATAGACCTTGTAATGCAGCGTGCCGCCCGACGCCTTTTCGACGTTGGCGCCCCATTCTTCCAGCGCCTTTTGCAGCGGATGCGACGCTGGAACCCAGTGGGACAGCTTCAGTTCGAACGTCTTTTCCTGCGCAAGCGCACCGGTCACGCCGCCGATCAATATGGCGGCGGCATAGACACATGCGGTGAAACGGAGTTTCATCGGCTCCTCCCTTGGGGGTTGGGGTGTTGGTTTAGTCACCAACTTTTTGCGATATTCAGCCGGATGTCCGCCGCGTTGTAAAGCGTGTAGTTTGGCATCCAACTAATTCGGATGTGGCGCCTCGCGAAGTGGGGTTGAAAGTGCACGGAGCCAACGGCACCGGCGGACGCCGGCGCGGCAGGAACGGCGAAGCTCTTGCCGAATCGCTCAATTTCGGGCCGCTCGCCCATTGGGTAGGCTTCAATCTCCGCATGGCGCAAGAAGCCGCGTTCCAGGCGTTCTCGCGCCGCTCGCTGGAAATCGGCGAAAGCCCGGGCCGCTTCGCCACGTTGACGCTGATAGCGCGCAATCCCGGCATCAGCCAGACCGAGCTGTCGCACGCCAATGGTCGCGACAAATCGAGTCTCACGCCTGTGGTCGAGGAGCTGGTGCGGCGTGGTCTGGTGGAGCGCAAGCGCATGGACAGCGACCGGCGGACCTACCGTCTGAACGTCACGCCAGCCGGCAAAAAAATACTGACGACACTGACGCGCTGCGCGCGCCGCCACGAACGCAATCTCGATCACGTCATTGGCGCGCGTGATCGCAAGCGGTTCATCCAGATCCTGAAGAAGATCGCCGCGGAGATCGAATAACGCTCGTCGGATTTTCAGGCGCGAAATTTCGCCAGCACCGATTCCGGGACGGGATGCGACTTGAGCGCGCCGTCTGCATTGCGCACCACCCAAACCCGCTTCTCCGAGCACTCGGCGCAGACGTCGTCCTTGAGGCTGAGCTTGTGCTCGACGTCGAAGCTCGAGCGGCCGAAAGTGATTTTGCTTTCCACCGTGACATCGTCGCCGAAACGCGTCGGCTTGAGAAATCGCGCATGCGTGCGCACGAGCGGGAAGCCGGCGAATTCCAGGCTCTTGAACATCTGAAATTTGGTTATGCCGAGCGCAACCTCGAAGAGATGCGCGGTCGAGGCATCGAAAATTTCGAAATAGCGCGGATAGAAAATAATGCCGGCGGGGTCGCAATCGCCCCATTCGATCCGCACCGTGCGGGTGTTGCTGAATGCTGTCACGATAATCCCATATCAGCGCGGCGCCATGCGAAGCGCGCCGTCGAGGCGGATGACCTCGCCGTTGAGATAGCCGTTGTGAATGCAATGAAGCACAAGTGCTGCGAACTCCCGCGGCTCGCCGAGCCGCTTGGGAAACGGCACCGAAGCGCCTAGCGAATCCTGTGCTTCCTGCGGCAGCGCGCGCAGCATCGGCGTGCCGAAAATACCGGGCGCAATAGCGAGCACACGAATGCCAGACTGCGCGAATTCGCGCGCCGCCGGCAGCGTCAGCGCAGCAACCCCGCCCTTGGACGAAGAATAGGCGGCTTGTCCGATCTGCCCTTCAAAGGCGGCGACCGAGGCGGTGGACACGATCACCCCGCGTTCGCCGCCGGCGAGGGGTTCGGCTGTCTGCATGGCAGCAGCAACCAGCCGCATCATGTTGAAGGTACCGATCAGGTTGATGCGGATAACGCGCTCGTAGTCGGCGAGTGGCATCGGCCCGTCACGGCCGACAATGCGCTTGGCGGGGCCGACGCCGGCACAATTGACCAGGATGCGCGCCGGCCCATGCGCGGTGGCAGCCTTCTTGACCGCTGCTTCCCCGCTCGCACTGTCCGCGACGTCGCAGGTGACGGCGACACCCTTGAGCTCGGCCGCAATTTCGGTGGCGGCTTTCTCGTTGACGTCGAGGATTGCGACCCTGGCGCCGGCCGCCGCCAACGCGCGCGCAGTAGCGGCGCCGAGGCCCGATGCACCTCCGGTAACGATGGCCGCCTGTCCCTTGGTTTCCATCAGTGTTTTCCTTCGACCGCGATGATCCGCGACGATAGCGGCAGTGCGTAAAGCTCGTCCACCAGCGCGGCGCGGTTTTTCAATACCGCGCGCTGATTGATCGAGCCCTTGTCGGTCATCTCGCCTTTGTCCATCGATGGAGGCTCGGCCATCAGGATCGCGCGTTCGACACGCATCGACGAGCCGGGGGTAACGGCGGCAAGCTTGCTCAGCAGGTCGGCAAATTTCTTGCGAACGGCCGGTGCATCGATGATCGCGCCGGGTGAAGCGTCGGCCGCGAGACCGCCGAGTTTGCGGCAAGCCTCGATCTCCGGAAAAATCAGTGCCGCAACGTCGTCCTTGTCGGCGGCGGCGAAGACCACATCGCGGACATAAGGTGCAAAGTAATCAAGGAAACGTGCGCGTAACGGCCCGACGCTGACCCATGTGCCGGTCGACAGCTTGAAGTCTTCGGCGATGCGGCCGTCAAAGAGAAGGCCTTTGCCAGGATCATTGGCGTCGACGAATTTCAATGCGTCGCCGATCCTGTAGTAGCCCTCTTCGTCGAAAGCCTCGCGCGTCAGCTGCTCCTGCCGCCAGTAGCCGGGCGTAATGTGTGGGCCACGCAAACGCGCTTCCAGCTTGCCTTCGTTTGGTACCAGCTTGAGCTCGACGCCGGGCGCCGGCAGGCCGATATTGCCCGGACGGCCAAAATCCCACGTGCATGCGAGCGCCAACGGTGAGGTCTCGGTAGAACCCAGCGACGACAGAAAGATAATGCGTTCACCGGTCGTCTCGACCGCGAGCCGGGTGAGTTCGTCCCAGGTGGGCTGGTTGATACCCGCGCCGGCATAGAACAGCACCTTCAGGCGGCTGAAGAAATTGTGGCGCAGCGCTTCGTCGGCATGAAAATGCGGGACCAGCGCCTCGTAGCCTTTCGGTACATTGAAATAGATGGTCGGCGCAATTTCGCGCAAGTTACGCGCGGTTTTCGGAACGCCCGGCGGGGTGGGATTGCCCTCATCTATATAGAGTGAGCCGCCGTTGACGAGAACCATATTGAAATTGTGGTTGCTGCCAAACGTGTGGCTCCAAGGCAACCAGTCCACCACCACCGGCGGCTCGTCGGCAACGAAGGCAAAGCCGGACGCCAGCATTGCCTGGTTGGAGCACAGCATGCGGTGGGTATTGATGACGGCCTTGGGATTGCCGGTCGAGCCGGAGGTGAACAGGAATTTTGCAACGGTGTCCGGCGTGACACTGGCGAATGCAGCCGCGACGCCGGCGTCGTCAGTCGCGCCCAGGAGCTCGCTGAACATCGTGGTTTTGCGATCACCCAATGGATTGCGCGCGACCACCAGCTCGATTTCATCCGGCAAAGTTGCGTAAATCGCGCGCGCGAACGGCCCGCCGTCATTGGCAAATACCAGTCCGGGCGTGAGCCGTTCGATCATCGCCCGCAATTTTCCGAAGTCGCTCGACATCAGCGAATAGGCCGGAGATATAGGCGCATAAGGAATGCCGACATACATCGCCGCCAGAGCGAGCAGCGCATGCTCGATATCGTTGCCGGACAGCACGGCCAGTGGCCGTTCGGGCGACAAACCGCGACGCAGCATCGCCGCTCCAATTCGTTTCACGTCGGCAAGGACCTGCGCGTAAGTGAGCTTGCGCCATTCGCCCTGCGCGTCGCGTTGCGCGAGGAAGATGCGATCCGGCGCGACCTTCGCCCAATGCTCGAGCGGCTGGCTCAGCTTGTCGTGATAGCGTTCAAGTGTTCGCGCTGCCCGGATATGGATGACCCCGCCGGCTCGTTGCTCGACGATCGGATCGAACGTGCGCAGCCGTACGGAGCGCAGCGGCGCCTGGCTTTGCATGTCTCGCGCTACGCTTGCCATCGGTTTCCGGCCGATCATCATCAACTGCGCGTCACCTTCGGCGCGCGCTTTTCGAGAAAATCCTTCAGGCGCGCTTTTGCGCCGGGGTCGGCCTGCGCAATCGCTGACATCAGCGCTTCGACCGCGTAGCCGCTTGCCGGATCCATTTCCGCGATGCGCGGCAGCGCCTGCATGACAGCGAAATTCGTCAGCGGCGCGTTGCCGGCGATGCGTTGCGCGAGGTCGAGGCCTTTGGCGAAACCATTGCCCGGTCCGACAAGATATGTCGTCAGTCCCATGGCCTGGCCTTCATCGGCGGAATACGTGCGGCCCGTGAGCATCATATCCATCATGCGCGCAACGCCGATCAACCGCGGCAAGCGCACCGAACCGCCGCCGCCGACATAGATCCCGCGGCTGCCCTCCGGCAACGCGTAATAGGCCGAACTCTCGGCGACGCGGATATGCGCGGCCGCGGCAAGCTCAAGGCCGCCGCCAACCACCGCGCCATGCAGCACGGCGACAACCGGCACCTTTCCGAACTCAATCTTCTCGAAGGCGCGATGCCACAGACCGGAATGGGCGATGCCTTGCGCGACGTCGCGTTCGTTTAGTTCGGACAAATCGAGGCCGGCGGAGAAATGTTCGCCTTCGCCGACGAGCAACACCGCACCGATGCCGTCCGGCAGCGTCGTGAAGAATTGTTCGATCCCGACAATGGTTTCGTCATCGAGCGCGTTGCGTTTGTGCGGACGGTTAAGCCGCAGAATAGCGACGGCGCCTTCTCGCTCGGCAACGAGCGACGACGGGAGCTTGATCGCGAGCCGCTCTGCCATCATTCGACCTCATACACATCCAGCCGCACGGCCCGGGCTTCCCGCTGACCTCGCGCCAGCGCCAGGATGCGATTGAGCCAGTCGACGGAGGCGTCGGCCGTCTCGAAACGCATGACCGTGCGGAAATAATAGAGACGGGGATCCACATTGTCGCCCCGTAATAATTTTTCCAGGACCTCGGGCGGCCCGTGCCGCAAGCCTTCGCTGGTGACCATGATCAGGGCCCCGGAGTCGGTCTCGATGGTGTAACGCGCCTTGATATCGGCTGCCCCGTCGCTGCGGATGATCTGCCAATCCGCGCCGCCCGGCAGGATGCGGCCGGCAAGCTTCGGTCCGCGCACACTGCCGCCGAGAATGCCGATGACCCGGCGTTCGCCATAGGGCGTCCTGCCCAGACTGGTGATGCCCTCGAGTTCGGCATTTATCGTGAAAATAGGCTGCTTGCTCAGCATCGGTCGCGATCCGTTGGGGCTCCAACTTTATGCGTCCGCCATTTGACCCTGCCGATGGCCAGCCGTAAATACGGGTTCGCAACCGGGATACAGTACACACATGGCGCGTATTTCCTCGCTCGCCGAAGCCATCAAATCTGCCGTCCGCGACGGCGATACCGTGGCCTTGGAGGGATTCACCCATCTCATTCCGCACGCCGCCGGCCACGAGATCATCCGCCAGGGCCGCAAAAACCTGACGTTGATCCGGATGACGCCGGACCTCATCTACGATCAGATGATCGGCATGGGGTGCGTCGCCAAGCTGGTGTTTTCGTGGGGTGGCAATCCTGGCGTAGGCTCGCTGCATCGCCTGCGTGACGCAATCGAGAACGGCTGGCCCCACAAGCTTGAACTTGTGGAACATTCACATGCCGCCATGGCCAACGCCTACGAAGCCGGCGCGGCCGGTCTGCCTTGTGCAATTTTCCGCGGCTATATCGGCGGCGACCTGCCGAAAGTGAATTCCAATATCAAGCGTGTGACATGCCCGTTCACCGGCGAGGAGCTTGCCGCTATTCCGGCGCACCGTCCGGACGTAGCAGTCATTCACGCCCAGCGCGCCGACAAGGCCGGCAACGTCATGATCGAGGGCGTGCTTGGCGTGCAGAAGGAAGCGGTGCTCGCCTCCAAACGCTCGGTAGTGACTGTTGAAGAAATCGTCGATGAGCTTCCCGAGCGTAGCCTCAACGCCGTTGTGCTCCCGCACTGGACGGTCGGCCACGTGGTCGAGGTGCCGGGTGGCGCCTTCCCGTCTTATGCGCAAGGCTATTATCCGCGCAACAACAGTTTCTATAAAGAATGGGATGCGGTCTCGCGCGAGCGTGATTCATTCCATGCCTGGATGAAAGAGAACGTGCTGTCGAAGGGTCCCGAGGCATTTGCAAAATACGCGCGCAAGCATCGCGTCGCGGCGGAGTGACATCATGGCTGACTACAAGCCGAATGAGATGATGACCATTGCGGCGGCGCGCGCGCTGAAAAATGACGACGTCTGTTTCGTCGGCATCGGCCAGCCATCGGCGGCCTGCAATCTGGCGCGCCTCACGCACACGCCAAATATCACGCTGATTTATGAATCCGGCACGCTGGCCACCAAGCCGAACATCTTGCCGTTGTCGATCGGCGACGGCGAGCTTTGCGAAACGGCGATCACCACCGTGTCGGTGCCGGAAATGTTTCGCTACTGGCTGCAAGGCGGCCGCATTAAGGTCGGCTTCCTCGGCGGCGCGCAGATCGACAAATACGCCAATCTCAACACCACGGTGGTTGGGCCCTATGACAAGCCGAAAGTGCGGCTGCCCGGCGGTGGTGGCGCGCCGGAGATTGCGACGTCGTGCGGCGAGATCTTCATCATCATGGCGCAAGGCAAGCGCAGTTTTGTCGACAAGCTCGATTTCGTGACCTCGATCGGCCATGTGTCCGGCGGCGACAGCCGCGCCAAGCTCGGCGTCAAAACCAAAGGCCCGACCAAGCTCATCACAGATTTGGCTTTGTTCGAGCCCGATCCAGAAACGAAGGAAATGACCGTCGTTTCCATCCATCCCGGCGTGACGCGCGAGCAGATCCAGGAGAATACCGGCTGGCCGGTGAAATTTGCCGCGAAAGTTGCCGAGACGTCGGCGCCGACGCAACGCGAGCTCGAAGTGCTCCGTGAATTACATGCCCGCACCAACCGCGCGCATGCGGAGGCCGCGTGATGGCGCGTGACGTCTTTCTTTGCGATGCCGTGCGTACGCCGATCGGGCGATATGGCGGAGCACTAGCCAAGGTACGTACGGACGATCTCGCGGCGGTGCCGATCAAAGCGCTAATGGCGCGCAATCCCAAGATCGATTGGGAGAAGCTCGACGAGGTCTATTACGGTTGCGCCAACCAGGCCGGCGAGGACAATCGCAACATTGCGCGCATGGCGCTGCTGCTGGCGGGTCTTCCGGTGAGCGTACCGGGCGTGACATTGAACAGGCTCTGCGCGTCAGGGATGGATGCCGTTGGCACGGCCGCGCGCGCAATCCGCGCCGGCGAGATCGAATTCGCCATCGCCGGCGGCGTTGAATCAATGACGCGGGCGCCCTTCGTGCAGGGAAAAGCCCAGGAAGCCTTCGCGCGCACCGCTGAAATCTACGACACGACCATCGGCTGGCGCTTCATCAATCCACTGATGAAGCAGCAATACGGCGTCGATTCGATGCCGGAGACCGGCGAGAACGTGGCGGAGGAATTCCAGGTCAGCCGTGCCGACCAGGACGCTTTTGCGCTGCGCTCGCAGCAGCGCGCCGGCAAGGCCATGGCAGCGGGCTATTTCGCCAAGGAAATCGTCGCGGTCGAAGTGCCGGGCGGCAAGGCGGGGCCCGTCAAGTTCGATAAAGATGAGCACCTACGTCCCGACACGACGCTCGAGCAACTCACCAAGCTTAAGACACCTTTCCGCAATCCCGGCACGGTGACCGCGGGCAACGCCTCGGGCGTCAATGATGGCGCAGCTGCCATCATTCTCGCTTCAGAGGCAGCGGTGAAGGCGCACGGGCTCATGCCGCGTGCGCGGATTTTGGGAATGGCTTCGGCGGCAGTGCCGCCGCGCATCATGGGCATTGGGCCGGTGCCGGCGACACAAAAACTGATGGCGCGCCTGCAGCATAAAATCGGCGACTACAATTTGATTGAGATCAACGAAGCATTCGCTTCGCAGTCGCTAGCATGCTTGCGGCAGCTGGGGCTTGCCGACGATGCCGGCCACGTCAATCCGCATGGCGGGGCGATCGCGCTCGGTCATCCGCTCGGCATGTCGGGCACCCGCCTGGTGCTGACGGCTGCGCACGGGCTGGAAGAAAATGGCGGCAAGTTCGGACTTGCCACCATGTGTGTCGGTGTCGGGCAGGGCGTATCGTTGGCCTTGGAACGGGTAACTTGAAGAGGCGGGCAAAGGGGCAAGAATAATGACGCTGGTTTTTCCCAAAGAGAGCCTGGGTGCATTTCCCAAGCACCTCACTCCTGATTACCGCAGCACGGTCAAGCGCTCGCCATCGAAGCCGCTGATCATCGTACCACACACGCTGTCGGAATTGACCGGTCCCGTTTACGGCCACAACGCTGTGCAGGAAGGCGATGCCGACCTCACCAAGCAGCACAAAGGTGAACCATTGGGCGAACGCATCATCGTCCATGGCCACGTGTACGATGAGGACAAACGCCCGATTTCCGACACGTTGGTGGAAATCTGGCAAGCGAATGCCTGCGGCCGCTACGTCCACAATGTCGACCAGCATCCGGCGCCGCTCGATCCGAATTTTACCGGCGCCGGCCGTGTCGTTACCGATAAGAAGGGCTACTACCGCTTCATCACGGTGAAGCCTGGCGCCTATCCTTGGGGCAACCACCACAATGCGTGGCGGCCGAACCACATCCACTTCTCGGTGTTCGGCCATTCGTTTCTGTCGCGGCTGGTCACGCAGATGTATTTTCCGGGCGATCCCTTGTTCCCGTTCGATCCGATCTTCAATTCAGTGACCGACGAGAAGGCGCGGCAGCGCATGGTCTCGAGCTTCGATCTGGACAACACAATCCCCGATTGGGCGCTTTGCTTCCGCTTCGACATCGTGTTGCGCGGACGCGAAGCCACGCCCCAGGACACAGACAAGCACTAGCGCATGATCCCGAAAAAAAGTGGACGCGGGTTTCCGGACGAGATCATGCGCAAAGGAAAAAACTAATGTCGGACATTACTCCCTCACAAACGGTCGGCCCGTTCTTCGCTTACGGTCTGGCGCCACACAGCCGCTGCGACTGGAAGCCGAGCGATATCTATGACTGGAAGGAAACCGTCGGCGCCAATCTGGTGACGCCGGATGCTTCCGGCACGAAGGTTCGCATCGAGGGCCGTGTGCTCGACGGTGACGGCATGCCGATCAACGATGCCATGCTGGAAATCTGGCAGGCGGATGCGCAGGGCCGCTATGCCAACCCACGCGATAGCCAAACGCGACCCAACACCAAGTTCACGGGCTTCGGTCGCTCGGCGACGGACAAGAATGGCAATTACAGCTTCGACACCATCAAGCCGGGCCCGGTGCCGGGCCCGAACGGCAAGCCGCAGGCGCCGCATATCGTGTTTTGTATATTTTCCCGCGGCATGCTGCGGCAGATCTATACCCGGCTCTATTTTGCCGACGAGACGGCCAACGACAGTGATCCCATCCTGACGCTGGTTCCGACAGACCGGCGTGGGACACTCATTGCCCACAAGGAGATGCGGGGCGAGCTGGCGGTGTATCGTTTCGATATCCGCGTCCAGGGTGACGGCGAGACGGTTTTCTTCGATATCTGACCCAGGCGGCCGGATTTTTCAGACATTGTCGCGCGCGTGTTGGCGCCGTCGCCGGGCCCACCTCCGCCCACACTCCTGCTCCGGAGAGTGGGACTCACCCCAATATTTGTGTGTCTCAGCGCCGCTATCACAAATTTATTGGCATTTTCGTCCTAAGTACCAGCAATTTAACAGTGGGCAACTCGCCCACCCACCTTGCCCATCTTTCCCACAAAGGAATTTATTGTTGACGAAAGCGGGGCGGCTTGGTTCGCTTTGATCCGTAACGGCCATTCAGAGCCGGACAGGAAACGCTGCCATGAACGAGCAAATCCTCCAGGAGATCAGTGAATTTTGCCGCGCGCGCGGACTTGCCGAATCGACGTTCGGCCGCCGCGCCGTCAACGACGGCAAGCTCGCGAACCGCTTGCGCAATGGCGGCCGTATCACCACCGACACGCTCGAACGCATCCGCGCATTCATGGCGCGCAATTCCGATGGTGCGCCGGCGCGACGCCGCGTGCTGTTCGAACCGACGCCGCCCGGTGTGTTGCCGGTCGTGAAGCCGGCGGCGCCGCCGGTGGCCTCCGGCCTCGCCAGTGATGACCCGCAGCGCAATTTCCGCTTCTTCGACAACCGGCAAAAATATCTGCTGTTCGTGAACACCTGCTCGGAGAAATGGGAGGTTGCATCACGCGTCTCGCTTGAACTCGCCAACATTCATCCGCGCCCGCCGGCGGTGCGCGTCTTCGATGCCGGCGTCGGCGACGGCACGGTGCTGGCGCGCGTCATGCGCTCGATGCACGACCGCTTTCCGACGACGCCGTTCTACATCGTCGGCAAGGAGATCAGCCTCGAAGACATACGGCTCACGCTCCACAAGATGGCGGACCGCTTCATTGAGCATCCGTCCACCGTCCTGGTGCTCACCAATCTCGCTTATGCCGAAGCGCCATGGCTGGCCGTGAAGTCGTTGAGTGCCGCCACCAGCCTGGTCTGGAAAGAACTGGCGATGGAAGGCAGCACCGCCCATAGCTTCGAGAAGCAGATCACAGACCTCGAGCCGTTCCTGTCGGAAAACTGGAAGGCGAAGGTCAGCGCGAAAAGCGGCAATCCGATTTATGAACGCCCGGTGATCCTGGTGATCTATCGCAATGACCACCGTTTCCTGCTCGATCAAATCGTGCCTAAGCCCGGCGGCACCGTCGCCGATTACGACCTGGTCATTGCGTCGCAGCCTTATCGCGCGCGCGCATCGCTCGAGTTCAAGGCCAAACGCGTGCTGGCGCCGCTTGCCCGTGCGCTCGGCCCCGGGGGCCGCATGATTGCGATCCACTCCTACGGACATGACCCAGGCATGGAAATCATCGAAAAGGTCTGGCCGAACGATAATCCGTTCATGCACAGCCGCCACGATCTGCTCAAGGAAGTGAAGCACGATCTGGGTACCGCGGGGCGCGACCTCAATTTCAATGCCTATGCGGACCAGCGTTCGCTATTCCGCTACGATATGCACACGCTGCCATCGGAAATTTCGTCGTCGATCGGCACTTCGACGCTGCTCGCCGCGTGGAATGCCGCGATCTATGTGGCGCAAGTAGAAGACGATCGCCTCTCCGACGTGAACAGTGACCGCCGCTATGTCGACGCGACCCGTGAGGTTCTCCAGAAGCATGGAGGGCTGTGGTTTTACGACGAGTTGTTCGTCATCTCGCGCCGGCGAGAATAGGGTCCATGTCAGTCACTGCGCCCGCGTCGAATGTTTCCGCTCTCGCGCGGCGCTATTCGCTCGAAACCACGCGGCCAGGAACCACAGAAATCTCCGCATTGGCAGAGATTCTTCCGCACGGTACGCCGCTCTATCTGACCGCCGTGCCGACGCAAGATGCGAACGAATTGATCAAGGCTGCCGCCGCGTTGCGCAAGGCAGGCATGGAACCGGTTGCCCATATAGCCGCCCGGAGGCTTATGAGTGCCGAAGCACTCCGAGAATTGCTCGCCGGCCTTCGCGGCGAAGCCGACATGCGCCGGCTATTGCTGATCGGCGGCGACATCGACACGCCCGGCGCATTTTCAGATGCGCTCTCAATTATACAGCGGGGCGGGCTGCGCGCGGCCGGAATTGAAGAGATCGGCATTGGCGCCTATCCGGACGGCCACCCGCGCATTCCAGCCGGGCGTCTTGAAGCGGTGTTGGACGAGAAGATCGCCGCTGCTACTGCGCAGGATTTGCGCGTCCATATCGTGAGCCAGTTTTCCTTCTCGCCCGAACGCATTCTGGACTGGCTCCGGCAATTACGAGCTTGCGGGATTAGCAAGCCGGTAAAAATCGGCATGGCAGGGCCGACCAGTGTCCCCGCGCTGCTGCGTTACGCACGGCGTTGCGGCGTCGCGGCCTCTTTGCGCGGGCTGGTCTCCGGTGTTGCCAGCGGGCTTGTCGGCCATGTCGGGCCTGATCGCATAATCGAAACCGTTTCAGTGGCCGACGGCCTGGGCGATGTCGCGCTGCACTATTTTTCCTTTGGCGGAACGCTTGAAACCGCACGCTACGCGTGCGAAGCCGCCGAAGGACGGCATGGTGCCGGCCGTGCTATGGCTCGCAGCAACTAAGACCCGCCAGCAAGGGCGGGCCACTCGCGGAGGACAATATGCAAAGAACCAAACCACCATTTCGCGCCGATCATGTCGGCAGCATCCTGCGCACTGCACCGGTCAAGGACGCTCGCGCCAAGCGCGAGAAGGGTGAGATCAGCGCGGCGCAACTGAAGGAAGTCGAGGACCGCGAGATCATCAAGATCATCCAGAAGCAGGAAGAGGTGGGGCTCAAGGCCATCACCGATGGCGAATTCCGCCGCTCCTGGTGGCATTTTGACTTCTACGGGATGATGGACAACGTCGAGATCTATGAGCTTGACCACGGCATTCAGTTCCAGGGCGTGCAGACCAAGCCGCGCTCGATCAAGGTCACTGGCAAGATCGGTTTCTCCAACCATCCGATGATCGAGCATTTCAAATTTCTCAAGCAGCACGCCAAGCAGACGCCGAAGATGTGCATTCCGGCGCCGTCGACCTTCCACTTTCGGCTCGAGCCGAATGCGGTAAGCAAGGCCGCCTACGCCAGCCGCGATGCGATCTTCGATGATCTCGCGGTTGCCTATCAGAAGGCGATCAAGGCCTTCTACGATGCCGGCTGCCGCTATCTGCAGTTCGACGATACCGCCTGGGCTTATCTCTGCTCGCAGGAAGAACTGAAGAAAGCACGTGACCGCGGGCTCGACGTCGATCACCTGCAGGAGAGCTACACCAAGTGCATCAACAAGGCGCTGGAAGCCAAACCAGCCGACATGGTGATCACCACCCACGTTTGCCGTGGCAATTTCCGTTCGACGTTCATCTCGTCGGGCGGCTATGAGCCGGTGGCCGAAAGCCTGTTGGCCAAATGCAACTACGATGGCTACTTCCTCGAATACGATACGGACCGTGCCGGCGGCTTCGAGCCGCTGCGCTTCCTGCCCAAGGGCAACAAGCTCGTCGTGCTCGGCCTCGTCACCTCGAAGTCCGGACGGCTGGAGCCACGCGCTGACGTCAAGAAACGTATCGAGGAAGCCGCCAAAATTGTTGCGCTCGACCAGCTCTGCCTATCACCGCAATGCGGTTTTGCCTCGACGGAAGAGGGCAACGTTCTGGCGGAGGACGAACAATGGGCCAAGCTGCGCATGATCGTCGAATTGTCGAACGAGGTGTGGGGGAAGTGAGCGCGCGGACCACGCCGCCCTTCCGCGCCGACCATGTCGGCAGCCTGTTGCGTCCGGCCGCGCTGAAGGATGCGCGCGCCCAACATGCCAAGGGTGAGTTGCCCGCCGACGCATTGAAGGCGGTGGAAGATCGCGAGATCGAGAAAGTCATCAGGAAGCAGGAAGAGGCCGGGCTGCGGCTCGCGACCGACGGCGAATTCCGCCGGTCCTGGTGGCATTTCGATTTCTATAAGGACCTCGACGGCGTCGAAATGTATCAGACGGGCGAGGGTATCCATTTCGCCGGCGTTGATACAAAAGCAGAAAGCGTGCGCGTGGTTGGGAAAGTCGGCTTCTCCAGCCATCCGCATGTCGAGCATTTCAAGTTTCTGAAGGCGCACGCCAAAGTCACGCCGAAGATGACCATTCCCGCGCCTTCAACGTTTCACTTTCGCCAGGGCCGGCAGTCGATCAGTAAAGAGATCTATCCCGACCTCGACGCCTATTTCGACGACGTGGCGATCGCATACCAAAAGGCCATACGCGCATTTTACGATGCCGGGTGTCGTTACCTGCAGCTCGACGATACCGCCTGGTCAATGATCTGCGACTCGAAGCAGCGGGAGGATTCACGCAAGCGTGGCGATGATCCGGACAAGCTCCCACCGCGTTACACACGCATGACCAACAAGGCGCTGGAGGCAAAGCCGGCGGACATGGTGATCACCATGCATTCCTGCCGCGGAAATTTCCGCTCCACGTTCATTGCGTCCGGTGGCTACGAATTTGTGGCCGCGGAGCTGTTCGGCAAGGTCAATATCGACGGGTATTTCCTTGAATTCGACACCGACCGCGCCGGCGGCTTCGAGCCGCTGCGCCATCTCAAGGGCAACAAGCAGGTCGTGCTCGGCCTCGTCACTTCGAAAAGCGGGCGGCTGGAGCCGAAGGGCGACATCAAACGCCGTATCGACGAAGCGACAAAATATGTGCCCCTCGAGCAGCTATGTCTGTCACCGCAATGCGGCTTCGCCTCCACTGAAGAAGGCAATGTGCTGGCCGAAGAAGAGCAGTGGGCCAAGCTGCGAATGATCGTCGAAGTTGCGGACGAGGTCTGGGGCCGCAATTGATATTTCGCAAACCGGTTCCGCCGGACGCCGCCTAGCCTTTTTAGATCGGGATGCCGCCGATTCACGACACGCGATGTCGTCGCGTTTGCGCGTCATCCCCACGTTCAACGGAAAGGCATGAAAATGTCCATTAGATCCCAATGGCTTAGCACGAGCCGCGTTGCGGTGTCGGCTATTGCCGCAGCGTTCTTGCTGACGGTGGCCCCGGCCAAGGCGGCCGAGCCGATCAAAATCGGATTCGGTATGGCGCTGACAGGTCCCCTCGCGGCCAACGGCAAAATGTCGCTGGTCGCGATGCAGGTCTGGGAAGACGACATCAATGCCAAGGGTGGGCTGCTCGGCCGACCGGTCAAGCTTGTCTACTACGACGACCAAAGCAATCCGTCGCAGGTGCCCGGCATCTACGCCAAGCTGCTCGATATCGACAAGGTTGACCTGATTGTAAGCGGCTATGCATCGACCCAGATTGCTGCTGCGATGCCGGTCGCCATCCAGAAGAAGAAGTTGTTCATGAGCCTGTTCGGCACCGGCGTGAACGAGACTTTCAACTATCCGAAATATTTCTCGATGATTCCGAACGGCCCGACACCGAAGCCAGCCTTCACGCGCGGCTTCTTCAAGGTGGCGGAAGTGCAGAAGCCAAAGCCGCAGACGATCGCGATTGCGATGGCAGACGCAGAATTCGGTCGCAACGCATGTGAAGGCGCGCATCAGAATGCACAAGCGTCAGGTTTCAAGATCGTCTACGAAAAAGCCTATCCTCCATCCACCACCGATTTCACGCCAATCGTGCGCGCTATCCAGGCGCTGAATCCGGACCTTCTGGTGATCTGCTCTTATCCACTCGACACGGTCGGCATGGTCAAAGCGATGAGTGAGGTCGGCTTCAAGCCGAAGATGTGGGGCGGCGCGATGGTCGGCCTGCAGGCGACCGTGTTCAAGACCCAGCTTGGCCCGCTGCTCAACGGCGTCGTCAATTTCGAGACCTGGCTGCCGGTCAAGTCGATGGATTTCCCCGGCGCATTCGATCTGCTCAAGAAATATCAGGCGCGCGCCCCGGCCGCCGGCACCGATCCACTCGGCTACTATATGCCGGTGTGGGCCTATGCCTATCTGCAAGTGCTCGGCGATGCGATCGCCAACACCAAGAGCCTCAACGACGACGTGCTCGCCGACTATATCCGCAAGACCACGTTCAAGACAGTTGTCGGCGATGTAAAATTCGGCAAACAAGGCGAATGGGCGGAAGAACGCACCTTGGCGGCCCAGTTCCAGAACATCAAGGGCAAGGCAGTCGACGACTTCCGCGACCTGACGACCGAGGTGATTGTGTATCCGCCGAAATACAAGAGCGGCGAGGTAATCTACCCGTACGAAAAGGCGATCTCAAAATAAGCTTGCGGTCCGCTCTTTTTGTGGTGACATCAGCGGTCGGCGTCGCAAGGCGCCGGCCGCATTCGTGAAAGCTTTCGTGATCGAAACATGAAAAGAGCGACGCCACCGTTCCGTGCCGATCACGTCGGCAGCTTGTTGCGTACGGCGTCGCTGAAGGATGCGCGCGCAAGACGCGAAAAGGGTGATATTTCAGCTGATGATCTCAAAGCCATCGAGGACCGCGAGATCGACGCGATCATCCGGAAACAGCAGGACATTGGCCTTCAGGCCGTGACCGACGGCGAATTCCGCCGGGCCTTCTGGAATTACGATTTCCTTGGCGAGCTCGATGGTGTGGAAGCCTATCTCGGCGAGCGGAAGATCAAGTTCGAGGGCGTCAATCCGAAGCCGATGATGCTGCGTGTGACCGGCAAGCTCGGCACATTTTCCGGCCACCCGATGCTCGACCACTTCAAGTTCGTCAAGGCGCACACGCGTGTCGTCCCGAAGATGACGATTCCGTCGCCTTCATCTTTGCATTTCCGCTACGGCCGCGATGCCGTTCCGGAATCGATCTATCCGGATATGAAGGATTTTTACCGTGACCTCGGCCAGACTTATCGCAAGGCCGTGCGCGCCTTTGCGGATGCCGGCTGCCGTTATCTTCAGCTTGACGAGGTCAACTTTACATATCTGTGCGATCCGAAACTGCGCGCCCAGGTCGCCAATCGCGGCGACGACCCTGAGCAGTTGCCTTCCATCTATGCCGAGATGATCAACGCCGCGATTTCCGACATTCCGGCGGACATGACGATTGCCATGCACTTGTGCCGCGGCAATTTCCAATCCACGTTCGTGGCCACCGGAGGCTACGAGCCGGTGGCCGAGATCCTGTTTAATTCGATCAACGTTCACGGCTATTTCATGGAATATGACAGCGATCGGGCGGGCGGCTTCGAGCCGCTGCGTTTCGTGCCGAAGGGCAAGACCGTCGTTCTGGGGCTCGTGACTTCGAAATCAGGCCGTCTCGAATCGAAAGACGATATCAAGCGCCGCATCGAGCAGGCATCGAAATTCGTGCGGCTGGAGCAACTTTGTCTCTCGCCACAGTGCGGCTTTGCCTCCACGGAAGAGGGCAATATCCTCGCCGAAGACGAGCAATGGGCGAAGCTGAGGATGATTGTCGAAATCGCTGACGAAGTGTGGGGAAAGTAACAAAGTCCGCTCGTTCCCGCCCCCGCCTGCGCGGGGGCAGGCTCCAGCTGGAATCCCGAGTTAAGGTCCCCGCTGGAGCCTGCGCTCGGGCCAGCCGAAGGCTGGACCCGAGTCCGGGGACGAAACGGCCGAAGGGAAAACGACAATGTCTCAACGTACGAAGCCGCCTTTTCGCGCCGATCATGTCGGCAGCCTGTTGCGCCCGGCCGCGTTGAAGACTGCGCGCGAACAACGCGCCAAGGGTGAAATATCCGCCACACAATTGAAGGACACAGAAGATCGCGAGATCGAACGCGTCATCAAGAAGCAGGAAGACGTCGGCCTGCAATCGATTACCGATGGTGAATTCCGGCGCTCATGGTGGCACCTCGATTTTCTCTGGGGCCTCGACGGGATCGAGAAGCATGTGATGGAAACGGGTATTGCCTTTGCCGCCGTGACCACGCGCAATGAGGGCCTGAAGGTCACCGGCAAGATCGGCTTTTCCGGCCACCCGATGATCGAGCATTTCAAGTTTGTCGCCGCTCACACCAAACGCACGCCAAAGATCACGATCCCTTCGCCGTCGGCGGCCTACGGCCGTCCGATGCGCACGCCGATCGACAATTCTGTTTATCCAAAGCTGGACGCATTCTTCGACGATCTCGGGCAGGCGTACAAGAAAGCGGTGCGCGCTTTTGCGGACGCCGGCTGCCGTTATCTCCAGCTCGACGAAGTGTTCATCGCCATGCTGTGCGATCCGAAATATCGCCAGGCGATGAAAGATCGCGGCGATGACCCGGAACGGCTTGGTGAGCTTTATGGCGATCTCATCAATATCGCGATGTCGGACATTCCCTCCGACATGACGATCACCATGCATATGTGCCGCGGAAACTATAAGTCGACCTATATGGGCGTCGGCGGCTACGAAGCCGTGCAGGAAATCCTCTTCAACAAGATCAAGGTGCACGGCTTTTTCATGGAATACGACAGCGAGCGTGCCGGCGGCTTCGAGCCGCTGCGCATGCTGCCAAAGGACCGCCAGGTCGTACTCGGGCTGGTCACCACCAAGAGCGGGCGGCTGGAGCCGAAGGACGAGATCAAGCGCCGCATCGACGAGGCTGCGAAGTTCGTTTCGCTCGATCAGCTCTGCTTGTCGCCGCAATGCGGCTTTGCCTCGACTGAAGAAGGCAATGTGCTGGCCGAAGACGAGCAATGGGCCAAGCTCCGCATGATTATTGAAGTCTCGGAGGAAGTGTGGGGACGTTGATGGGGGGAATCGTTAAAGGCAAGACCGCGATCGTCACCGGGGCGGGGCGCGGCATCGGGCGCGGGATCGCGATGCTGCTCGCTAGCGAGGGCGCGCGGGTTGTTGTCTGCGATATTGGCGCCAGTCTGCAGGGCGAAGGCGCCGATGCGGGTCCGGCTCAACAGACGGTAGATGCGATTAAGAAATCCGGCGGCGACGCGATTGCCTCGACGCTTTCGATCACCGAGCCGAAAAATGCCGAGCTGATCGTCAAATCCGCGCTCGATACCTTCGGCCGTGTCGACATACTGGTGAACAACGCCGGCATCCTGCGCGACGTCATCTTTCACAAGATGAGCTGGTCAGACTGGTCGGACGTCATTGCCGTGCATCTCAACGGTTCGTTCAACATGAGCCGCGCCCTCGCGCCCCTGTTCCGCGAACAAGGCTCCGGTGCCTATGTCCATATGACATCCACATCGGGCCTCGTTGGCAATTTCGGACAAGCCAACTACATGGCGGCAAAGCTCGGAATCATGGGCCTGTCGCGCGGTATTGCGCTCGACATGGCGCGATTCAATGTGCGCTCGAATTGCATCGCACCGTTTGCGTTTACGCGCATGATCGAGTTGATCCCCGCGCAATCGGAGCAGGACAAGCGCCGCATCGAAGCGTTCCAGCGCATGACGCCTGAAAAGATAGCGCCGCTCGCGGTCTATCTCGGCTCGGACGCATCCGCCGGTGTCTCCGGGCAGATCTTCTCGGTTCGCAACAATGAGATCTACCTGTTCAATCAACCGCGGCCGATCAAGACCATCCATCGCGCCGATGGCTGGACGCCCGAGACGCTTGCGGCCGAGATCAAGACCGCATTCGCGCCTCTGTTTACGCCGCTCGAGCGTTCCGAAGATGTCTTCAACTGGGACCCGATCTAGCGCGCACTTGTCAGGCGCCGGGCGCGGTTGCATAGAATGGACCGATGAAAAAACGCAGCAGCGAGCCTGACGAATTTGCCGACGTTCGCGACGGCGTGCGCGCGCTTTGCGCCAGGTTTCCGGGTGAGTATTGGCGCACGCTGGATCGTGACCGCGCCTATCCGACCGAGTTTGTGGCGGCCCTCACGGAAGCAGGATATCTCGCTGCGCTGATCCCCGAGAACTATGGCGGCAGCGGGCTCAGCCTTGGTGCCGCCGCTGCCATTCTTGAAGAAGTGCACGCTTCCGGTGGTAACGGCGCGGCCTGTCACGCGCAGATGTACACCATGGGCACGATCCTGCGGCATGGCAGCGCGGATCAAAAACAACGCTATCTGCCGCTCATTGCCAGCGGCGAATTGCGCCTGCAGGCTTTCGGTGTGACCGAGCCCACGTCCGGCACCGACACGCTCTCGCTGCGCACCGTGGCGCGTCGCGAAGGCAATGATCACTATGTCATCAATGGGCAGAAGATCTGGACCTCGCGTGCCGAACATTCCGATCTGATGCTTCTGCTCGCGCGCACGACGCCGAAGGAACAGGTCAAGAAACGCACCGATGGGTTGTCAGTGTTTCTGGTCGACATGCGGCTCGCGCAAGGCTCCAGCATCGCCATCAATCCAATCCGTACCATGATGAATCACGCCACCACGCAGATCTTCTTCGACGATCTGCGTGTGCCGGCGGAGAACCTGATCGGCGAGGAAGGCCAGGGGTTTCGTTACATTCTGTCCGGAATGAATGCCGAGCGCATTCTGATTGCGGCCGAGTGCATCGGCGATGCCAAGTGGTTTATCAGCAAGGCAACACAATATGCCAAGGAGCGCGAACTGTTCGGCCGTCCGATCGGCCAAAATCAGGGCGTGCAGTTCCCGATCGCGCGCGCCTATGCGCAAATGCGCGCCGCCGAACTGATGGTGCATGAGGCTGCGCGGAAATATGATGCGGGCGAGGACATTGGGGCCGAAGCAAACATGGCGAAGCTCCTGGCCGCCGATGCGTCATGGGCGGCTGCCGACATGTGCGTGCAGACGCACGGCGGCTTCGGCTTTGCCGAGGAATATGATGTCGAGCGTAAATTCCGCGAAACGCGGCTTTATCAAGTGGCGCCGATTTCCACCAACATGATCCTTTCATATCTTGCCGAACACGTGCTCGGCCTGCCGCGGTCGTATTGAGATGGCGCTGCCGCTTGAAGGCCTTCTCGTCGTCTCGGTCGAGCAAGCGGTGGCGGCGCCGCAATGCACTTGCCGGCTGGCGGATGCGGGCGCGCGCGTCATTAAGGTGGAGCGGCCGGAGGGTGATTTTGCCCGCCGCTATGACGGGTTGGTGCACGGCGAGAGCGCCTATTTCGTCTGGCTCAATCGCGGCAAGCAGTCGGTGGTGCTCGATCTCGCCAAGCCCGACGACAAGGCCTTGCTTGAGGCCATGCTCGCCAAAGCCGATGTGTTCGTGCAGAACCTGAAACCGGGCGCGCTCGCCAAGCTCGGTTTCCCGTTCGAGCGTTTGCGCCGCGATTATCCGCGGCTGATCTGCTGCTCGATCTCCGGCTACGGCGAGAGCGGACCTTACGCCCAGCGCAAAGCCTACGACATGCTGATCCAGGCCGAGTCGGGGCTGGCCTCCATTACCGGCGGCCCGGAAGCGCCGGCGCGTGCCGGCGTTTCGGTCGTCGATATCGCTGCCGGCATGAATGCCTATGAGGCGATACTGGAAGCGCTGCTGACGCGGGCGCGCACCGGCGAGGGCGCAACGATTGCGATCTCGATGTTCGACGCGATGGCCGACTGGATGGCCGTGCCGCTCTTGCAGCACGAAGGCGGTGACACACCGAAACGTATTGGGCTTGCACACACCTCGATCTCGCCCTATGGCGCGTTCAAGACCCGCGATGGCGCTGACGTGCTGATCTCAATCCAGAACGATCGCGAATGGCGCATCCTTGCCGAGCATGTGATGGGGGACAAGGCGCTCGCCGCCGATCCGAACTTCGCCACCAATGTTGAACGCGTGAAACGGCGCGCCGAGACTGACGGCCGCGTCGCCGCGGCCTTTGCATCGATGGATGTCGAACCGCTGGTGGAAAAGCTCGCGCGTTACGATATCGCCTTCGGCCGCATCAACGACTTGAATCTTCTGGGCCGCCACCCGCATTTGCGGCGCACGACGGTCGACAGTCCGACAGGACCGGTCCATATGCCGGCGCCGACCGCGATCCACGACGGCGTCATGCGTCGCTACGGTGCTGTGCCCGCGCTCGGGGAACACACCGAAATAGTCCGCAAGGAATTCGCTACGAAATAGACGTCAGTCGATAGCGGCGTGTTCCGGCTTTGCACCGGGGGTCCGTGGCACGGTACCAATGATCAGCACCAGCGGAATGACGGCCAGCGTCAGGATCATCAACAGCCTGAAGTCATTGAGATAGGCAAGCATCGCCGCCTGCTGCGTGACGATCATATCGAGCAGTGCCCGGCCGGCATCGGTGTGTACATCCAGGTTTGCGGCTACATCCGGCATTTGCAGGGCGTCGTTGAACGGCGTCACCCGCTCGGCCAGCCGCGCATGCATTTCCGTGGTCTTGCTGGTCAGGTTTGCGATCACCATGGATATGCCGATCGAAGAACCGATATTGCGGGTCAGCGTGGTGATCGCGGTCGCGCCAGTGCGCAAATGGCCGGGCAAGGTGGCAAAGGCAACCGTTGAAATTGGCACAAACAGCAAGCCCAGGCCGACGCCTTGGATAATGCTGGTGACGACGATCGTCGTTTTGGTCACATCGAGCGAAAAGCCCGTCATGTAGTAAAGCGTCCCGCCAGCCAGCAGCAGGCCGCACAGGATCAGGTAGCGCGGCTGCACCATCCGCATCAGCCGTGGCGCCACCATCATGGTGAGGAGCGTGCCGACCCCGCGCGAGCCGAGCAAAAAGCCTGCGGTCTGGATCGGATAGCCGAGCAAATTCTGCATGAAGGGCGTCACCAACGCCATGGTGCCGAACAGCACCACGCCAATCACCACCATGAAAATGCACCCGCTGACGAAATTGCGGTCCTTGAACATCTCAAATCGCACGAACGGCTCTTTTGCCGTCAGCGAATGCGCGAAGAAATAATAGAACCCTACTATTGCGACGATTGCCTCGATCCAGATTTCATTCGCGTCGAACCAGCCGACTTGCTCGCCGCGGTCGAGCATCAATTGCAGCGAGCCGATGCCGACGGCGAGTGCCGCAAAGCCAAACCAGTCGAAGCGCAAGTGCGCCTGCTTTTTGGTCTCGTCCATAAAGAACATCATCCCGAGCACGGTGATGACGCCGATCGGCAGGTTGATGAGAAACACCCAGTGCCAGGAGTAATTGTCGGTCAACCAGGCGCCCAAAGTGGGGCCCATGATCGGGCCCAGCATCACGCCGACGCCCCAGATCGCCATGGCTTGCCCGCGCTCCTCGGCTGAATAAGCATCGAGCAAAACCGACTGCGACAACGGCACCAGCGCGGCGCCGGCCATGCCTTGCAGCAAGCGGAACAGCACCATTTGCTCGATGTTTTGCGCCAGCGCGCACAGGAACGATGCGACGGTGAAGCCACCGACGCAGATGATGAACAGTATCTTCCGGCCGAAGCGGTCCGCGAGCCAGCCGATCGGTGCTGTCATGATCGCGGCGGCGACGATGTAGGACGTGAGCACCCAGTTAATCTGGTCGAGCGAGGCCGACAGCGAGCCCTGCATATAAGGCAGGGCGACGTTAGCGATGGTCGTATCGAGCGCCTGCATGACCGTCGCGGTCATGGTGCAGACCGTGATCAGGATGCGCCGCAGCTTCGGATCCATCGAAGCGAAGTGCGCAGTCATTTTGGCTCTTTCGCCTGCGCGGACAGAAATGGCAGTCGGCTGTGGCCGGTGTCGATCTCGACATTCACGCTCATGCCGGAGCGCAATAGTTTCGTGTCTTCGCTCTTGTCGAAGGCAATTCGCACCGGGACGCGCTGCACGACCTTCACCCAGTTTCCGGTCGCGTTCTGCGGCGGCAGGATCGAGAATTGCGCACCGGTGCCGGGGCTCACTGCCACGACGGTGCCCGTGAAGGTGTGATCCGGAAAACTGTCGACGTCGAGCGTCGCCTTCTGCCCGACCCGCAAATAGGTAAGGTCGGTCTCTTTCGGATTGGCCTCGACCCACGGCGTCTGATCGTCGATAACGCTCAGTACGGGCGTGCCAGCGGCGACGAAACGGCCGAGCTGGATATTATCCACTTGCGTGGCAGTACCAGACATCGGCGCGCGCACGATCGTATGATCGAAATCACGCTGTGCGTTGTCGAGCACGGCCTTGGCCTGCGCATACTCCGGATACTTTTCCAGCGGCAGGTTGGGATCACCAAGCAGCTGGTTCAGCGTGGTGTCGCGTTGCTGCGTGGCGTATTCCGCCTGCAATTGCGCGGTGACGACGACCGCCAGTGCGGTATCGAGATCTGCTTGCGAGCCTGCTTGCGAGCTCACCAGCTTGGTTTTCCGTTCGACGTCGCGCCGTTTGAGATCGACGTTCTTTTGGGCGAGATCAGTTAGCGTATCCAGCGACTTGAGATTGGTCTTCAATTTGTCGTAGTTGCTGCGCGCAGTATCAAGCTTGGCCTTCGCTTGCTGCAAAGCGAGTGAAAACGGCTCGCGATCGAGCGAGAAGAGCTCATCGCCGGGATTGACGTGTTGACCTTCACGGACGGCGACATGGAGGATCTTCCCGGCAATATCCGGCGTGATCAGGACCTTCTGCGCGCCGACATAGGCATTGTCAGTGGAAACATAGCGTCCGCCGGAAAGATAAATTCCGAGCCCGACCAAGGCAGCAAGCGCCGGCAATACCACAAGCAGAATCGTGCGCAGCTGCTTGCGGCCGATCCGCGCGAACAGGCCCGAGCGCGCCGCTGCATCAGCTTTTGAGTCCGGTAGGGTCTTGGCCTCCGGGGCCGAAACTATTTTCAGTGCTTTCTCACTCATGACTTATCCAGCGACTGCTTGTGGTTGGCTTGCATTGCGGGCGATGGCCGAGCGCAGGTTGTCTTTGACCATCGTGAGTTCCTTGAGCGTGCGCTCGATCGATGTTTGCGAAAGGCCGTCGAGGACGGTCTCCATCATGTCGGCGCCCAAATCCGCCAGGCGATCGAGCAGGGGTTTAGCCGCCGGCTTTAAGTACAACCGGTTGGCGCGCCGGTCGTTCGGGTCAGCACGACGCTCGATCAGGCCGTTGTCAGCGAGGCGATCGAGCAGGCGCGTCAGCGTGATTGGCTGAAGGTCGAGCATGTCGGCGAGTTCCGATTGCTTGAGGCCCTCGCTGCGATCGATGCGGATCAGCACCGCCCATTGCGCGCGGGAGATGCCGAACTGGCGCGCGCGCTGATCGGCGTAGGTTTTCAGCAGCCGCGCTACATCCATGATAGTAAAGGCAAATTCACGCTTTATGGGTTGTTGGGGCATCGCCGCCTCGTGTTCGAGATCGGAATATAATAAGCAAGCTTATAATAAGCGCAACATGCTATTTTGTCGTGGCTGGCCCGCGCGCAGCGCGCGGATGACGAAGGCTGGGACGTCGGGCAAAGTCGCGGCCGCTTCAATCCACGCAATCTGAGGAACTTCACATGGAGATCGGCTTCATCGGGCTAGGCAATATGGGACAGCCGATGGCGCGCCGGCTGATCGAGGCCGGACACAAGCTCATCGTCTACGACACGCGCAACGACGCGGTGGCGCCGCTGGTTGCGCTCGGCGCCCAGCTCGCATCGTCGCCGGCCGACGTAGCCGATCGGGTCGAGACAGTGATGGCGAGCCTGCCGTCATTGCAGATTTCCGAAAAGGTCGCGACCGGCGAGGGTGGCGTCATTCACGGCAAGCGCATCAAGCGCTTTATCGATCTGTCCACCACCGGATCGCGCGTTGCGGCAAAGATCGCCGCGGCATTGGCGAAGAAGAACATCGTGCAGATCGATTCACCGGTCAGCGGCGGCGTCGGCGGTGCCAACAAGGGCACACTGGCGGTGATGGTATCCGGACCCAAAAATGAAATTGAAATTGTGAAGGATGCGCTTGCCGTATTCGGCAAGGTCTTCATCATCGGCGAAAAGCCCGGCATGGCGCAGACCATGAAGCTCGCAAATAACTTTCTCTCGGCTACCGCGATGGCGGCCACCTCGGAAGCCGTGGCCATGGGCGTGAAAGCCGGTCTCGATCCGGCGGTGATGATCGACGTCATCAACGCCGGCTCTGGCCGTACCACTGCATCGGACGGAAAATTTCCGCAGGCGATTCTGCCGCGCACGTTCAACTACGGTTTTGCCACGGCACTGATGCTCAAGGACGTCCGATTGTGCGTCGACGAAGCGCGCGGCTTAGACGTTCCCAATTCGGTCATGAGCGCTGTTCTTGATCAATGGGAGACGACCAATACGGAATACGGCGGGGACAGCGATTTTACCGCCATCGTCAAGATGATCGAGAAGCGCGCCGGCGTCACTGTGGGCAAGAAATCATGAGCGACGATATTCACGAGGTTTACGCGGTCTGCTACGCGAGCCATGCGCGCAAGCGTTCCGAGAATTACATTTTTGGTGATCCACACGACGAGATGACTTCGATCTCCTATTACGTATGGGTCATCAAGGGACCGCACGGCGTCTTTGTCTGCGATACCGGGTTCGACGAAGCTGCCGCCAAGGAACGCGGGCGCAAGATCATTCATCCCGTCGGCGAAGGCTTGCAGGCACTGGGCGTGCAGCCCGACAAAGTCGATCATGTCATCGCCACGCACATGCATTGGGACCATGCCGGAAATTACGACCTGTTCCCCAATGCGCGCTATCACATTCAGGACGCCGAAATGGCCTACGCCACCGGCCGCTGCATGTGTCACCAGATGCTACGCATCCCGTTCAGCGAGCGCGACGTGCACGCCATGGTGAGCAAGATCTTTGCCTACCGGTGCGAATTCCATGATGGCAGTGAGGAGCTGGCGCCCGGCATCACCGTGCACAAGATCGGTGGTCATTCAAAGGGCCTGCAATGCGTGCGGGTGAAGACGAAGCGCGGCTATGTGGTGGTCGCCTCCGATTGCATCCATCTTTACTCGCACATCGACGAGGGCCGCGTCTTTCCGATCACCTACAGCGTCGGCGATACGCTGGAGGGCTATAAGACGATCCAAAAGCTCGCGAGCTCGCGCCAGCACATCGTGCCCGGGCACGACCCGGAGGTGCTGAGGCTTTATCCGGCCGTAAAGTCGGGATTGGAGAACTGGATTGTGCGGCTCGACGTCGAGCCGAAAGTCTAGGCCAGCCCCAACTCCGCGAACGCAGCCTTGTGATGCTCCGCACTCCCGGCTGAAAAGCAGCAAAAAACCACGCGTGTGATGTTGCGTGGATGCGCGGCAATTTCGGCCGCAACTGTGCCGACCGCTACCCGCGCCGCGAGATCGCCCGGGAAGCGGTAGACACCGGTCGAGATCGCCGGAAAGGCAACCGACGTCAGTCTGTTTTCGGCCGCGAGGTCGAGCGCGGTCCGATAACAGCTCGCCAGCAGCGCTTCCTCGTTCTGGCCGCCTCCACCCCACACGGGCCCGACCGCATGAATGACGTGCCGGGCCTTGAGCCGATAGCCACGGGTGATCTTGGCATCGCCGGTACCGCAACCACCGAGCGTTTCGCACTCGGCCAGCAATTCCGGCCCGGCGGCGCGATGAATCGCACCATCGACGCCACCACCGCCGAGCAGCGAGCGATTGGCGGCATTCACGATGGCATCGACGTCGAGCGTCGTAATGTCTGCTACGATAATCTCGAGAACTGTCGATCCAATCTCGGCGACAAGCTGCGTCATGAGCGCAACTCTATCACGCGCCTTCGGTCTCCGGCGCGGCTTCGAAATCGACGGTTGATCGCACGCCAATGTCATCGTAGTGCGCGTCCAGGAAGCGGCGTGCGGCGCGCCGGCCATTGGTCCGCAGCATTTCGAAGAAATCATAGTCAGTACTGAGCCGGCTGGCAGTATCGAGTGTTTGCGCAGCGCCGGTCAGCGCGATGCGATGGATGTTGATACGGCGGTATTTTCCCTCGCCGATACCACGCGGCAGCTTGCCCTCGTCGATCAGCTTGCCCACGAATGTGATGCCGCGCAGTTCCGACATCAGCGACGAATTGAAGGTGATTTCGTTGATCCGCGCGAGAATCTCGGCCTGTGTCTTCGGGACATGCTTGCGGTGCAGAGGATTGATCTGCACCAGCAGCAGATTTTCGGTCTGCGTGGCGCCGACGAGCGGATAAAGCGCCGGGTTGCCCACATAACCGCCATCCCAATAGGGCTCGCCGTCGATTTCAACCGCGCGGAAGAGATGCGGCAGACAGGCCGAGGCGACGATCATGTCGGCGGTCATTTCCTCGCGCCTGAATACGTGAAGCTCGCCGGTCGTCACATTGGTCGCCGACACGAACAATTTCAGATCGGTGCAGGCTCGCACCGAGTCAAAATCGACGAAACGCCCGACCAGATCCTTCAGCGGATTTATGTTGAGCGGATTGAAGTCGTAGGGAGACAGGTACCGCGTCAACGCCTGCATCCACAGGCCGACCGGCGTATCCTCGATCGGCCAGAACGAAAACAGCCGGTCCACGGCGCGCCGCTGCAGGTCGGGCAGGTTCCCAGCAAGGCTCGCCGCTTTCCAGAAATCGGCAAGCCGTTTGCGCGCTTCGTCGGGCCCACCGCGCGCGAGACCGTCGGCCAGCATAATCGCATTGACGGCGCCGGCCGATGCGCCGGAAATGCCTTCGATCTTCAGCCGGCCGTCTTCGAGCAAATGGTCGAGCACACCCCAGGTGAATGCGCCGAGCGCGCCGCCGCCCTGCAACGCCAAATTGATACGCTTGCCTGCGCTTGGCTTTTCAGACTTGTCGCCGCCGAAGGCGCGCGCGAGAAATTCAATCATTGTTGTCCCAATCCGTCATTCCGGGTTCACGCGCTCCGCGCGTGCCCCGGAATGACCAGGTTGTCACTGCGCCACCCAGCCGCCATCGATCGAATAGGCCGATCCGGTGATGGTCGCCGCGGCGTCGCTGCACAAAAAGACCGCGAGCGCACCAATGCTTTCCGGCTTGGTGAACTGGTGCATCGGCTGCTTTTCCGATAGCAGCGCGATTTCCTCCTCGCGCACGCTTTTGCCGGAAGCCTTGGCGCGCGTATCGATCTGCTGCTGCACGAGCGGGGTGAGCACCCAACCTGGGCAGATGGCATTACAGGTCACGCCGGCGTTGGCGCTCTCCATCGCGACCACTTTCGTGAGACCGACGAGGCCGTGCTTGGCGGAGACATAAGCGACTTTTTGCGCGCTGGCGACGAGGCCGTGCGCAGACGCAATATTGATGATGCGGCCCCATTTTCGTTTCTTCATGCCCGGCACAGCGGTGCGGATGGTGTGAAACGATGACGACAAATTAATTGCGATAACCGCGTCCCATTTCTCGATCGGAAAATCCTCGATGTTCGCCACGTGCTGGATACCGGCATTGTTGACCAATACATCGAGCGCGCCGAATTCCTTTTCCGTCGCGCGGACCATGTCGGCGATCTCCGCCGGTTTGCTCATGTCGGCCGCCGAGTATCGCGCCTTGACGCCGAAATCCCTCTCGATGCCCGTGCGGATTATCTCGATGGCGGTTTTGTCGCCGAAACCGTTGAGCATGATATCGGCGCCGTCGTGAGCGAGGGCGCGGGCGGTGGCAAGGCCGATGCCGGAGGTTGAGCCGGTGACGAGTGCGGTCTTGCCTTTGAGCATGCGGTCCTCGCGTCGTAAGGGGGCGGTTCCTGGAATTGAGGGCCGGAACCTGCCTCTATTTTTATTGCACTGCAATATATATGTTCGTGACTTAGAGATTCGAGTGGTTTGCCGTTAGACTTGTGTCGGAAGGCGGAACAGTTCTTGTCCAGAAAATCACACGCGCACGCGGTGTTTCCGAAGCCAGATCATGACCATGGTCGCTGCGCGAGCGACGCCATCGCGCATGCGGAAACGATTTGCGCTTCGCGCAAGGAGCGGCTGACACCGATCCGCCGTCGTGTGCTGGAGGCGCTACTGGCAACTCATCTGCCGCTCGGCGCCTATGAACTGATCGATCGACTGGCGGTGCGGGGCGCGCGGCCGGCGCCGATCACTGTCTATCGCGCGCTCGATTTTCTGCGCGAACAGGGTCTCGTCCACCGCATCGAGAGCCGCAACGCCTTCATCGCCTGCGTCCATAATCACGAGACGGGCGATCCGGTGGTGTTTCTGATCTGCGAAAAATGCGGCACGGTCGGCGAGGCCGCCTCCGCTGCGGTGGCCGATACCATCAAAAGCGCTTCGCGCGCGGCCGGCTTTTCGCCGAAGACGCCGGTGATCGAAATCTCCGGCATCTGCGCGCATTGCAAGGCCGCGTGAGGCAAATCCGGCCTTGTCGACTCCCGTTTACACATCCACCACGCGTCCGCTTGATGCGCTGGCGGCGGCCATCGTGGTGGTGTTGTGTTTGTCGTGGGGTTTTAACCAGGTTGCGACCAAGCTCGCGATCCACGATATCCCACCGCTGACGCAGGCCGCGATACGCTCGGTCGTCGCTGCGTTCTTGATCGCCGGGTGGTGCCGTCTGCGCGGCATTCCGCTGTTCGACCGGGATGGCACGCTGTGGTTCGGGGTGGCGGCCGGCTTGCTGTTCGCCGTCGAGTTCACTCTGATCTATCAGGGCCTCGTCTACACCACCGCAACCCGTGCCGTGTTGTTCATCTACCTCGCGCCATTCTTCGTCGTGCTTGGCGCACGCGTTGTTCTGCCGGCCGATCGTTTTGGAGTAGCGCAATGGCTGGGGCTCGGCTTGTCTTTCGCCGGCATGCTGATTGCCTTTGGCGTGCCGACGCCGGCGATGGATCCGAGGCAACTTGTCGGTGATGTGATGATGGTCGGCGCGGCCCTGTTCTGGGCCGCGACCACTTTGATCATCAAGGCCAGTCCGCTCACGCGGGTGTCCGCCGAGAAAGTCATGCTCTACCAGCTCGTTGTATCGGCGCCCATCATGGCTGCCGCGGCCATTGCAATGAACGAGCGGATCACGCAAATGCCGTCGGCGCTGGCAATCGGTTCGCTCGTCTATCAGACTGTCTGGGTTGTGAGCGTGACCTTCGTGGTATGGTTCGCGCTGATTGCACGCTTTTCCGCTAGCCGGCTTTCGGCTTTTACGTTTTTGACGCCGCTATTTGGCGTTGCGGCGGGGCACCTTGTGTTGAATGAGCCGCTAACGGGGGCCTTTGCTGCGGCGGTTGCGCTGGTTGCGGCGGGCCTCGTGCTGGTGAACCGGGCGCGCTGATGGTAGCTTCCGGGCTTGGCACGCTTTCGATTGTGTGTTTGCGCGTATAGGCAAGATGGCGAACCGCGGCGAGATCACAAAAAACAAGGCGCAAGAGGCCGCCGCGATCGAAGAGACATTGCAACGGGCAATGTCCGCGATCCAGAGCCAGCAGGCCGATTACGCGGCAAAACTGGCGCAGGATATCCTCAAGCGAAATTCAAGCCACCCCAACGCACTTCACATCTATGGCTATGCCTTGCTTATGCAGGATCGCGCGAGCGAGGCGATCGCGCCGCTTGAAAAAGCCTTTCGATCTCTTCGCGATCCTGCAATCGAAACCCAGCTTGCAATTGCCCTGAGAAAAGCTGGACGGACCGAGGATGCTCTGGTCAGGCTCCAGCGCGCGGCCAAGCAGGTGCCGGTGTTTCCGGCCGCGATCCATGAACTCGGTTACCTGCTCAATTCACTCGGCCGCGTCGATGAAGCAATCGAGGTGCTCAAAAGCGGGATGGACGCCGCGCCTTGGTTACCTGATCTACCGATATTGCTTGGCTGGATTTTCCACGCCAGAAACGATGGAGCCAACGCGAGATCGGCCTTTGGGCGTGCACTGGCGGGTGCTCCCAATCACCCCGATGCACATTATGGAATGGGTCTGGTTCTGATGGAGGCGGCCGAGTTTCAGGCAGCGGCGGCACATTTCCGTCAGGCTCTCGTCAGCGATCCGGCCGATCAACAGGCCCGGCTCTACCTTGGGGCATGTCTGCTTGAAATTGGTGAAACCGGCGCCGCAACCTGCCTTCGGCTGGTGACGCGCGGCGGTCCGGATTTTTATGGCAAGGCGCTCAAGATTTTGGCGACGTCGTCGCGCGGCCGCTTCTGGCTGCAACCGAGCGCCGCCGCGCAATTCTTTCGCGGCGAGCGGAATTAGCGCTTGGGCGCGCGGAATTCGCGGCGATAGACGCCGGTTTCGGTGTTGATCGCGCTTGCGGTTTCCCACAGGCGATGTGCGGCCTCTTCCGAAAGAACATCGAACTGTTCAACCATGATTTCGCGCTTGATCGCGATACACTGCGCAACGGGCGTGCCTTTTGGAAGGACGCCGGTGAATGTGGGATCGTTCCACCGCGCCGGGAAATGCACCAGGCTGTCGGCGTAAAGATCGGAATCGACGAGGCCGGTAATGGTGGTAAACGGCAGATCGGGACGATTGATCGGGTGCGTGACGAAGAGCGAATAGCCGGGCGGAAGCTCGATCGTCCAGAAATTGTTGAACTTGATGATGAAGCGATCACTGTCGAAAAACGGAGTGCCCTTGACCTGAACACTGTCGTGATAATCGATCGGCGAGCGGGTGAGATTTCGGAGATTGCTGACGACAGGAATTTCGCTGTCCCAGCTAAATTCACCATTTTCAACTTTGATGTCCGCCGCCAGCGGCATGAGGAAACCGTAGGTCATAGCGTCGATAAACGGCGGACATTTCTTGACCGTCATAAGCTCTTTGTTGGAAACCGCGCTGAAGCAATTTTGCGGCAACGCTTTGAACCAGTCGGGCAGGCCGCGCACGGCTGGTATCGGACGGGGCAAGATCGGCTCCATCTGCGGCGGGCAACGAAACTTAACCGTCACCTGATTTTCTTCGTCCATCGGCGGGCCCTTGCGTTCTTGCGGAGCAATATTGTTGAATTCGGCCGTAATTCACAAGCAAAGTCACGGGCAAAGTGCGATAAGGCCCGTCATTCGGGCTCTTCCGCCTGCGTTGACCGCAACTTATTTGTCTGGCACCCGTTATTGAGGACAACCGATGGCCACGAGCACCCAACAACGGCATAGAACGGTCGGCGTCGATGTCGGCGGCGTCGTCGTTGGCGGCGGCGCGCCGATTGTCGTGCAATCGATGACCAACACCGACACTGCCGATGTCGAAGGCACCGCGCGCCAGGTGGCCGCCCTGGCTGCGGCGGGCTCCGAGCTTGTGCGCATCACTGTCGACCGCGATGAGGCTGCTGCCGCGGTGCCGCACATCCGCGACCGGCTTGCGCAGCTTGGTGTGAACGTGCCGCTGGTCGGCGACTTCCACTATATCGGTCACAAGCTTTTGGCCGATCATCCCGGCTGTGCGGAGGCGCTCGGCAAGTACCGCATCAATCCCGGCAATGTCGGATTCAAGGATAAACGCGACAGGCAATTCTCGGCCATCATCGAGATGGCGCTCAAATACAACAAGCCGGTGCGCATCGGCGCCAACTGGGGCTCGCTCGACCAGGAATTGCTCACGCGCCTGATGGACGAAAACGCCAAGACGGCTCAGCCGCTCGATGCCCGCGAAGTCATGCACGAGGCCATGGTGCAATCGGCAGTCCTGTCAGCTGCTCGTGCCGAAGAGATCGGCCTGGCGAAGAACCGCATCATACTCTCCGCCAAGGTCTCGGCGGTGCAGGATCTGATTGCCGTATACGGCGAACTCGCCCGGCGTTGCGACTACGCCTTGCATCTCGGCCTCACCGAAGCCGGCATGGGGTCCAAGGGCATTGTTGCCTCCTCCGCGGCAATGGGTGTGCTGCTGCAACAAGGCATCGGCGACACGATCCGTATTTCGCTCACGCCGGAGCCGAATGGCGACCGCACGCGTGAGGTCCAGGTGGCGCAGGAGCTGTTGCAGACCATGGGTCTGCGCACATTCGTTCCGCTGGTTGCGGCATGTCCCGGATGCGGACGCACCACGTCGACCACGTTCCAGGAACTCGCCTCCGATATCCAGAGTTTCATCCGCAACTCGATGCCCGAGTGGAAGCGGCGCTATCCGGGCGTCGAGACACTGAACGTTGCGGTGATGGGCTGCATCGTCAACGGACCCGGCGAGAGCAAGCACGCCGATATCGGTATTTCGCTGCCCGGCACCGGCGAGCAGCCGACTGCGCCGGTGTTCATCGACGGCAAGAAGGCCGCCACTCTGCGCGGACCGACGCTCAGCGCCGACTTCAAGCAGATGGTGATCGATTATATTGATCGGCGGTTTGGCGGCGTTAGTCGCGATGCGGCGGCTGAGTAGCCGAACGGGGCTGACTATATCCAGCCGCCGCCGTCTTTGCCGCGATTGGCAACACTCGCTTCTTCCAGGTCCAGCTCGTATTCGATTCGTCGGCGCGCTTCGTCGGTTATCTTCCCGTCGCGCAGGAGCTGATAAATAAATTCACGTTCGGCCTCGATCAGCTCAGCCTTGACCTTGGCGGTGCGGCGCATGTGCTCGAGGCCCTCGGTCAGGTTCGTCGGCAATATCTGCAAGCGGCTTTGGTTGCGTGTGCGCAAATGGGCGATTGCGTCGCCTGGCAGGTCGTGCTCCTTGATGGCCCTTTCCAGCCGCTTTTCGACTTGCCGTAACGCGGCCTGGCGGGCGCGCAGCTCAGCCCTGATCTCATCTTTGTGCTCTTTTTTCCCAATGCGGCTCAAGCCGAGCCAGCGCACGACATAGGGCAAGCATCAGGCCTTGGCCGACCAGCGTAGTGATGATGACGCCGAAGGTGACGAACAGGATCAGATCGCGATGGGGAAACGGTTGCCCGTTGAGGATGGTGTAGGGAATTGCAAGCGCAACAGCGAGCGAGACGACGCCGCGTATGCCGGTGAAGGCCAGAAAGAAGGGAGCTTGCCAGGGCGGCGATGGATCGCGTTTGCGCAAACGTGGGCTGAGCCAGCGCGGGAAATAAGTTGCCGGGAACATCCAGATAAATCGTGCTGCGATCGCAATCAGTGTCGTCCAAGCCGTCGCAATCAGCAGATCGTGGATCGTAAAAGCATGCACCTGTTCGAGCAGTGTGCGCACTTGCAGGCCGGTGACGAGAAACACTGACCCCTCAATCAGATACACGATCAGATCCCAGAAAAAGATTCCCTGCAGCCGGGTTGCGAATGGAATCAGGCGCGGTCCGACCCAGCTCACGTACAGGCCGCAAGCGACGGTCGCGAGGACGCCGGAGCCACCGAGATGCGCCGGCACCCAGAAGGCGAGATAGGGCGTCATAAGAGACAGAGTGATCTCGACGCGCGGTTCGCGGGCCCATTGGCGCAGACGCAGACTGAGCCAACCCACCGCGAGGCCATAGATGAGCTCACCGATGACGATCAACACAAAAGTGCCTGACGCCTCAGTGAGCGAAAACGTCCCGGTGCTAATAGCCACGACGGCAAAGCGGTAAAGCACGAGAGCGGTGGCATCATTGGCGAGGCCTTCACCTTCCAGCACAACGACGATCCGGCGCGGCAATCCCAATTGTCGCGCAATGGCCAGTGGCGCCACAACATCCGGGGGCGAGATGATGGCGCCGAGCAGAAATCCCACCGCCCAATCGAAGTTGAGGAAATAGTGCGCGGCTGCCGCTATCGCGCACGTAGTGAACAACACGCAGCCGAACGCGAGTAGCGCGATTGGCCTCAGGTTGAAGCGGAATTCGCGCCAGCTCATGGCGACGCCGGCCGAATAGATCAGCGGCGGCAGGATCACCAGCAGCACCAGTTCAGGCGCCAGCTCGACTTTCGGCAGCCCGGGAATGAGGGCCATGCCAATGCCGGCGACCACCAGCAGGATCGACGGCGAAATATTCAGCCGCTTGGCCGCGATCGCGACCGTCGCAAGCACCGCCAGCATGAACAGAACGGTTTGGACGATCCCGGTCATTGATTCACAAACTTACACGCCACGCGGGTCAGATCAGGTTGGAAACAATATTTACGGTCAGCGCAAATACGGCAACATTGAAAAAGAACGCCAGCACGCCATGCACGATCACGATGCGGCGAATAATTTTGCTGGTGATCACGACATCGGAGACCTGCGAGGTCATCGCAATGACAACCGAAAAGTAGACAAAGTCCCAATAGTCAGGTGACTGTCGGCCGGGAAACGTCAGTCCGCCGATCGCGTGATCGCGGCCCTCCCCATAATATTCATGAGCATAGTGAAGCGCAAAAATCGTGTGGACGAAGGCCCAGGACACGACGATCGTGATCATCGCGATCGCGACTCCGTAGCCGCTGCGGGGCTGTCCGGAAACTTTGGCAATGCCAAGTTCAGCGATGATCGCGCCCATGATTGCCAGACCGGAGAGGCCGGTGAGAATCAGCAGCGCGAGAGCGCCTTCGTCGTCCTCGGAAGCGCGGCGGCGAATCTCGTCGATACCACAGGTGACCATCAACTGATACGCCAACACCAGATACAGAATGACGCCGATGTCCCAGCCGAGCAGAAGCTTGGTCGCCATGGTCCAGTCAGTCATGCCCAGGCCGAGCGTCACCGCCAGACCGACTGCGATAGAAATCAGCAACCGTGCGTGCAAACGCGCCAGGCGGACCGGCAAGATAGGTCGCGCAACAATTTTGCGGGCCACGGGGCGCTCCTTTTATGTCGTCCGCTCGGCAATGAATCGGGCCGCGGCGCGCAGAGTATCGGCTTTCGCGCCAAACGGCACCAGCGCCGCGTCGGCGTCGGCGACCAGTTCCTTGAGACGGGCGCGTGCACCGTCCGCGCCGAGCGTGGCGACCAGCGTGGCCTTGCCGGCGGCCGCATCCTTCCCCGCCGCCTTGCCGAGAGTCTTTGTATCGCCTTCGACGTCGAGAAGATCATCGGCGATCTGGAACGCCTGACCGATGGCCGTGCCGTAGCGGTCCATCCGGGAATGCGCGTCGGCATCCGCTTGTCCGATGATGGCGCCGGCGCGGCAGGCAAAACGGATCAGCGCACCCGTTTTCATGGCTTGCATGGTGGCGATTTCGGTTTTGCTCAGTGCGCGTTTTGTCTCGAAGCGGCCTTCGGCAGCGAGATCGAGCATCTGGCCGCCCGCCATGCCGCCAAGTCCGGAGCCGCGTGCGAGTTCCAGAACGAGCGCCACGCGCACGGCTGGATCCGCGTGCACCTCGGTACGAGCCATGATGTCGAAGGCGAGCGTCAGTAGTGCGTCGCCGGCAAGAATTGCGGTCGCTTCATCAAAGGCCTTGTGGACGGTTGGCCGCCCGCGGCGCAGGTCGTCATTGTCCATCGCCGGGAGATCGTCATGGACCAGCGAATAACAGTGGATGCATTCGAGCGCTGCGCCTGCCATCAGGGCGCCTGTTCGTCCGGCGCCGAAAAGCGCGGCGGTCTCAACGACAAGAAAAGGGCGCAGACGCTTGCCGCCATCGAGGGCCGCATGGCGCATAGCCGCGAGGAGGCGTGGCGGGCGCGTGATTTCACCCTCGAGCGGCGCATCAGCCAGGAGCTGACGGAGCAACGTTTCGGTTTCGGCGGCGACGCCGCCGAGCCGGGTGGAAAAATCGGTCGTATCTTTGTTCATCGGCGCATTGATAGCCGCTGCGCTTGGTCTGGAAAAGTAGGCACCGTCCCGTAATTCGGATCTCGCGCTTGGGCAAACTCGGGCAATTCACGGCGCGAATGGGCTAATCTGGCCCCGTGAGCTGGCTGGACAAAAAATCGGGGCGTTTGGGGCTGCCGCGGGCGCTACGCGTCGTCGTCTTCGCCGTCCTTTTGGTGTTGCTGCTGCCTTACCTGATCGCGCCGCTCTACAGGGTCGTTAACCCCGTCTCGACGGTGATGCTCTGGCGGCACCTGACCGGTGCGCGCGTTGAGCACCACTTTGTGCCGATCACACGTATTTCGCCGTCCTTGCCGCTGACGGTGATCGTTGCTGAAGACGGCCGCTTTTGCAGCCACCACGGTGTCGATTTTGCGGAAATCCGTGAAGCAATTGCCGAAGCCGACGACATTGACGAGATGCGGGGTGGCTCGACCATCACGCAACAGGTTGCGAAGAACCTGTTCCTCTGGTCTGGCCGGAGCCTAGTCCGCAAAGCGCTTGAATTTCCGCTGGCGCTCTGGATCGACCTGGTGCTGCCGAAGCGGCGGATTCTGGAGATCTATCTCAACATCGCGGAATTGGGCCCCAATGGCGAATTCGGTGCCGAGGCCGGCGCCCAGCGCGCTTTTGGTAAACCGGCCCGGGATCTGTCCCGTTATCAGGCAGCGCTGCTGGCGGCGACATTGCCAAACCCGGTCGAGCGCAATGCGCGCCAGCCTGGGCCGGGATTGCGCCGTCTTGCCGGCCTATATGACGCCCGCGCGGCGCGGGCACCGGCGGCGACGGCTTGCGTGCGCCAAAGCCACTAGCCGAAGCCACTAGCCGAAGCCACTAGCCTTGACGCCAGCCTTCCTCTATAAGCCCGGCTTCAAACCGACATTGTCGTGCCTTTTCAGGAGTTTCGTCCATGGCTGTGCCAAAAAGAAAAACCTCGCCGTCGCGCCGCGGCATGCGCCGCTCGGCCGACGCGCTCAAGCGGCCGACTTATGTCGAGGACAAGGACTCCGGCGAACTGCGTCGTCCGCATCACATCGACCTGAAGACCGGCATGTATAAAGGCCGGCAGGTTCTAAAGCCGAAGGCCGAGGCGTAACAGGACAGCCGGGGGCCGAAAGGCGATCTGTGCCATGTTTGTGCTTGGCTTCCCGCTGCTGCTGATCCCGTTCGCGATCTACAACATCATTGCCTTTTTGATGCCAGGGGTGACCTGGACCGGCGTTGTCGCCACCGTGCACATGGTATCGGGCGCCGACTGGACAATGTCGGCGGGCGACATCCTCATCGCACTGGCGATCGTGCTGCTGTGCGGTGAGGTGATGAAATCGACCCGCATCGGCATCCGCACCGTGGTCGACCATGCTCTATCGCTGATCCTGTTTCTCGGCATGGTGGTCGAGTTCATTCTGGTCAAGCAGGCTGCGACCGCGACATTCTTCTTGCTGCTGGTTGTGAGCTTCATCGACGTGCTCGGCGGCTTTGCCGTGACTTTGCGTTCGGCCCAGCGCGACCTGACTGTCGAGGGCGTCGAACACGTTTCGTCCTGATCGTCGTACATCCCTGGTCTTGTCATGAGCCGTGATTTCCAGCTCCCCGGCCGCTCGCCCGTCATCGCCTGCGACGGCATGGCAGCGACCTCGCATCCATTGGCGACCTTGGCCGCCGTCGACACGTTGCGCGCCGGCGGCAGCGCGGCCGATGCCGCAGTAGCTGCCGTCGCCGTGCTGTGCGTGGTCGAGCCGGCAATGACCGGGATCGGTGGCGATTGCTATTGCCTGGTGTCGCGGCCGGGCAAGCCGGTGTGGGGCTATAACGGTTCGGGCCGCGCCGGCGCGAAAGCTTCATACGAGGCGTTGCGCGCCGAGGGCATGACCGAAATTGGCAATTCGATTCATGCCGTCACGGTGCCAGGTGCGCTCGATGCCTGGGAAGCCATTCTCAAAACCCACGGTCGCTTCGGGCTGGATCGTGCGCTGCAGCCGGCCATCAAATATGCCGAAGGCGGGTTCCCAGTTGCCGCGCGCGTCGCATGGGATTGGGCGCGGCATGTCGGCAAGCTCAAGGCCGATGTGGGTGCCGCAAAGCATTATCTGTTTAATGGCACCGCGCCCAAGGAAGGCGACGTCATTCGCTTCCCCGCGCTCGCGGCGACTTTAAAGACCATTGCCGCCAAGGGCGCGCGCGCTTTCTATGAAGGTGAAATCGCTGATGATATGGCGAAGACCGTTTCGGCGCGCGGTTCGTTTCTGACCTCCGAAGATTTCGCCCGCCACCATGGCGATGTGGTTGAGCCGATCTCGACCAATTATCGCGGCCTGGATCTTCTGGAAATTCCGCCGAATGGGCAGGGGCTCACAGCGCTGGTGATGCTCAACATTCTGGAGAACTTCGATATCAAGGCGCTCGATCCGGTCGGACCCGAACGATTTCATCTGGTGCTGGAGGCCGCGCGTCTCGGTTTTGCGGTGCGCGACACGCATATCGCCGACGCCTTGCACATGCGCACGCCGGTCGCCGATCTGCTCGACAAGGGTTTTGCGAAGAAACTGGCATCGCTGATCGATATGAAAAAGCGTGCCAGGCTTCCGAGCCATCCTACACCCGGCAGCAACACCGTTTATCTCACGATCGTTGACAAAGATCGGATGGCGGTATCGTTCATCAATTCGCTCTACTCGCACTTCGGCCTTGGCATATGCACCGAGAAAACCGGCATCATGCTGACCAATCGCGGGTCATGCTTCACGCTTGAGCCGGATCACCCCAATGCGTTCGGTCCGGACAAACGTCCGATGCACACCATCATTCCTGCACTCGCCATGCGCAACGGGCGTTGCGACATGAGTTTCGGCGTCATGGGTGCGCATTACCAGCCGATGGGACACGTTCAGATCATCACGAACATGATCGACTACGGCATGGACGTCCAGCAGGCGATCGACGCACCGCGCTTCTTCTTCGAAGGCGAGAAGACGGATGTCGAGCACGGTACGCCGGCAGCGACCATCGAAGGCCTGAAGGCACGCGGGCACGACGTTGTAAGCGCTTCGTCGCCGTGGGGCGGGGCGCAAACGATCAAGATCGATTGGGATCGCGGCGTGCTTATCGCGGGTTCAGAGCCGCGGAAAGACGGCTGTGCCTTGGGCTATTAAGCTTCGGTAAGCGCAGCGGCGGCACGATACGCCGCCAACACGTCGGTTGGTTCGGCGCGACGCCGCTCGCGGGTTTGCGGGTGCTGTTCTTTTGTAGCAATCAACTGGGCGAGGAAAGCCACGTTGCGATATCCGGCTTGGCCGTCGGAATGATTGGCGTCGGGCGCCAGCGTGACCAGCGCCCGGCTTTCAGATGCGGGCAATTCACCGCTCAGCTCGGGCCGATGACCGGCCGATTCATGGTGCCGAGAAGCCGATGAGTTAACTTCGCCAAGTCGCATTGCAGTACCCGTCTCGCTTTAGGACAATCAACGCTATTCCGCTGTCTAACGAGCAAGGGCTGTGCCGCACCAGTTAACGGCAGCAGGACCTTGAATAAAAGCCGCATTCTCGAATTGTTTAACGATTGGCCTTAACGTCTGAGGCTCATTCGTCGCACCAAGCAACGTCTGGACTCACCTTGGCGTTCCAAAAAGGGGCGATTGTGACCCGCTTCGATCAATCACCTCCACCCCTCGATACCGCAAAAATTTTGCGGTCGATCGGTGACGTTGCCTATGAATGGCAACTGGGTACCGACGCATTGGTCTGGAGCGGTAACGCCGCTGAAGTGCTCGGCATCGATCCTGGAGAAATCGCCAGCGGCCGGGCCTTTGCGCGCCACGTTGATGTCGCGGGTGGGCTAAGCCGCGCCGAAATTGTCCAGCAGGCGACGCGGCGGGACACAGGCAAGGGCGTGCCCTACCAGATTCAATATGCACTCAAACGCGGGGATGAAAAGATCTGGCTCGAGGATACCGGTCGCTGGTTTGCCGGACCCGATGGAACGCCAAATTATGCAAACGGCATCATACGCGCGATCAACGAACGGCACGAACGCCAACGTTGGCTTGAACAGCGGGCGAAATTCGATCCACTGACCGGCGAGCTCAACCGCATTTATCTCACGGAAGGGCTCGGCACGGCTCTCGACGAGGCGGTGCGCTTCCGGAGTTCTTGCGGATTTATGCTGGTGGCGATCGACCACCTCGGACATCTCAATGAAGCTTATGGATTTGATGTTGCCGATGAGGTCATCGCCCAGGTCGGAAAGCGTATCCGGGCGCGATTGCGTGGCAAGGATTCCCTCGGCCGGTACTCCGGAAACAAATTCGGCGTCATTCTGGCCAGTTGCACGCCCGATGAATTGTCAATCGCAGCCGAGCGCTTGCTCGCAGGAATACGCGACGAGCCGTTCTATACCGCTGCTGGTCCGATGGCTGTGACGATCACGATCGGCGGGGTAACCGCGCCGCGCCATGCTCGGACTGTGGTCGAGGTCCTGGCTCGTGCGCAGGACGCTCTGCAAGTTGCGCGCGCAAAACGTCACGGTTCCTTTATTGCCTACGCACCCAATGTCGAACGCGATGCATTGCGCCGGCAGAGCGTGCGCGCTGCTGACGAAATCGTTGCGGCCCTGAATCAACGCCGCATTGCGCTCGCGTACGAGCCTGTGGTTGAGACGCAAAGCCGCAAGGTCGCTTTCTACGAATGCCTGATGCGCATCAATCGCAGCGACGGCAGCATCGCGCAGGCGAGCGAGATTATTCCGGTGGCCGAACGGGTCGGTCTCGTGCGCATGCTTGATTTCCGCGTGCTTGAACTGGTGGTCGCTGAATTGGCCGCCACGCCGGACATACAGGCAAGCGTCAATGTATCGCCAAATTCAGCGATTGACCCACATTGGTGGCAGGGCTTGGGCGCCTTATTGCGCGCCAATAGCGATGCCGCAGGCCGCCTGATTGTCGAGATCACCGAAACCGCGGCAATTCATGATCTGGATGACGCTCGGGGTTTCGTCACGCGGGTAAAGGACTTGGGATGCCGTATTGCTATTGACGATTTCGGCGCCGGCTATACCTCGTTCCGTAACCTCCGCAAACTCGGCGTCGATATCGTGAAAATCGACGGAGCCTTCGTTCCGAATATTACGAAGTCGAATGACGACCGGGCATTCGTACGCACGTTGGTCGATCTATCGCGACGGCTCGGTCTCAAGAGTGTTGCAGAATGGGTCCAGGACGAAGAGACCGCTGCATTACTCGCAGATTGGGGCTGCGACCACTTGCAAGGCGCCTTGATAGGGCTTGCGACGCCCGAGCGGCCGCGCCAGGACAAAAGCGGACGCACCGCGTCGGCATAGCCGAACGGGCGGCTATTCCTTGCCGCCCAGTTTATCCAGCCGTTTTTGCATCTCGTCGAGCTGACGCTTGAGCTCGTCCATCTCGCTTCCCGAGCTGGGCGGCTTGTCGGTCGGCTTTGATTGGCCATGTGCGAACGGCGCAAACATTGCAAATGTCTTTTCGAACATTTCCATGTTTCGCCGCACTTGGTCTTCAAGCGGCCCGAATCCGCCGACACCGAAGGCCTGAGCCATCTGCTCGCGGAACTTTCCCTGCTCCTTCGATAGCGAGTCGATAGAGGCTTCCAGAAATCGCGGCACCAGCATTTGCATGCTGTCGCCATAGAAGCGGATCAGTTGTCGCAAGAAAGCGATCGGCAGCAGGCTTTGCCCTTCCTTGTTTTCCTGCTCGAAGATGATCTGTGCGAGCACCGACCGCGTAATCTCTTCACCGGTCTTCGCATCAAAGACGATGAAATCCTCGCCGGTTTTGACCATCGTGGCGAGGTCTTCGAGCGTCACGTAGGTGCTGGTTCCAGTATTGTAGAGCCGCCGGTTGGCGTATTTCTTGATTGTAACCGGCTCTTTTTTATCCTCTGCCATGTGGATCACACGTTTCCCCTGCCCAGATTTCGAGCATAGCCAATTTCCGCTTCAAGGGGCCACCGTTTTGTGGCGGCGCGGCAGAGCGCCGGGCACCCGGCTCGCCCTTGCGGAAACGTCAAAAAAGCGCCAATTCTCAGGGATATCTGAGGGACAGCTGTTGTTGACAGACCTGCCGGGCCTGCTGAGGATGCGGCAGTGCCAAAAACCGCGTTGCCCCGCACGCGACTAACAGGAGTTTCCGATGAAAGACGACATCGTGATCGTAAGCGCCGCCCGAACTCCGGTTGGCGCGTTCAATGGGGCATTCGCGAACTTGCCGGCCCATGAGCTCGGCAAGGCCGCGATCCAGGCCGCATTGGAGCGGGCGGGCGTCGAGGGCGGTCGTGTCAGCGAAGTGATCATGGGCCAGATACTGACCGCAGGGCAGGGGCAGAATCCGGCACGGCAGGCCTCCATTGCGGCGGCAATTCCGGTCGAGACGCCTGCGTGGGGGGTGAACCAGCTATGCGGCTCAGGCTTACGCGCTGTTGCGCTCGGCTATCAGGCGATCCTCAACGGTGACAGCGAGATCGTTGTCGCTGGCGGCCAGGAGTCGATGAGCATGGCGCCACACTGCCAGCATTTGCGCTCCGGCGTGAAAATGGGTTCGTTCGAAATGGTCGACACCATGATCAAGGACGGCCTGTGGGATGCCTTCAACGGCTATCACATGGGCACTACGGCCGAGAACGTTGCAAAGCAGTGGCAGATCACGCGTCAGCAGCAGGACGAATTCGCGGTCAAGTCCCAGAACAAGGCCGAAGCGGCGATGAAGGCCGGCAAGTTCAAGGACGAGATCGTGCCGGTCACCATCAAGTCGCGCAAGGGCGACGTCGTGGTGGATACCGACGAACACCCAAAGGCCGGCGTCACGCTTGAATCATTGTCGAAATTGCGTCCGGCGTTCGACAAAGAAGGCACCGTGACAGCGGGTAGTGCATCAGGCATCAATGACGGTGCTGCCGCGCTCGTGCTGATGAAGGCATCGGAAGCCGCCAAGCTCGGCAAGACACCGCTCGCACGCATCGTGTCCTGGGCGCAGGCCGGCGTCGATCCGTCGATCATGGGCACGGGTCCCATCCCCGCTTCGCGCGCCGCGCTCAAGAAAGCCGGCTGGAAACACGATGACCTCGATCTGGTGGAGGCCAACGAAGCCTTTGCCGCGCAGGCCTGCGCGGTCAACAAGGACCTCGGTTGGGATACCTCCAAGGTCAACGTCAATGGCGGCGCGATTGCCATCGGGCACCCGATCGGCGCTTCTGGCGCACGCGTGCTGACGACCCTGCTCTACGAAATGCAAAAACGTGACGCCAAGAAAGGCCTCGCCACTCTCTGCATCGGCGGCGGCATGGGCATCGCGATGTGCGTTGAACGCTAGCGCGATTTGGGGCGTGCCGGCGCGGGGACCGCCGGCGCTCCCGGATTTGATCTACGTCATCGACGGCTCGTTCCGTCTGTGGCGAAATTAAAAAATCCTTGGGAGGGGACGGTATTATGTCGCGTGTTGCGTTGGTTACTGGCGGCACCCGCGGGATTGGCGCGGCGATCGCCAAGGCGCTGAAGTCCGCAGGCTATAAAGTCGCAGCCAACTATGGCGGTAACGACGAGGCCGCGCAGAAATTCAAGGCGGAAACCGGAATTCCGGTCTTCAAGTGGGACGTCTCGTCTTTCGAGGCCTGCGTCGACGGCATCAAAAAAGTAGAGGCCGAAGTCGGGCCGGTCGACGTGCTGGTCAACAATGCGGGCATTACACGGGATGCAACGCTGCACCGCATGAAGCCGGAACAGTGGACCGCGGTCATCAACACCAATCTCAATTCGCTGTTCAACATGTGCCGCAATGTCATCGAGGGCATGCGCGAACGGAAATTCGGCCGCATCGTGAATATTTCTTCTATCAATGGCCAGAAAGGTCAGCTCGGCCAGACCAATTATTCCGCTGCCAAAGCCGGCGAGCTTGGCTTCACCAAGGCATTAGCCCAGGAAAGTGCGCGCGCCGGCGTGACCGTGAATGCAATCGCGCCGGGCTATATCAATACCGAGATGGTGCAGGCGGTGCCGAAGGACGTGCTGGAGAAATCGATCCTGCCGCTCATCCCTATCGGCCGCTTGGGCGAGCCAGAGGAAATTGCGCGTTGTGTTGTGTTTCTAGCATCCGACGATGCCGGGTTGATTACCGGGTCTACGCTCACTGCCAACGGCGGGCAGTATTTTGTATAGACGGCGTGGCTAGATGGCAGGCGGGCATATGAAGGCAGTTTTAGTCGGAGCGACAGTCATCGGCCTGTCGGTGTCGTCGGTCGCATGGCCCGTGTCAGCGCAAGATGCCGATGCGCAGTGCGCCGAGATATTTGACAAAATTGCCTGCAAATGCGCATTACAAAATGGCGGGCGGGTAATTCCGCCGCCAGTCGGCGTCAAGCGCGAGGGATTGAAGCTACAGCCGCGAGAAAGTCCTGAATCAACTCAAACGCTGGACGGGGGCCGTGTTGCGTTCCCTAAATATTACCGGCGAGAAGGCTTCAAGATTCGTCGAAGCCGTGCGCTCGAAGGCTATTTGACCTGCATGCATCGCAACGGGCGTAAATAGCGCTCAAAGTAAGTTCAAATTCAGCGCCGGCGTTTTGTTTTCCGTTTGGGCTGTCGTTTTTTCTGCGTGGCCGCACTTTTTTTCGGTCCGGCCCAGGTGCCTTCGGCCTTGTCCAGACGCACGTTCCAATATTCCCAGGCGCGTGCGACCGGGCCCGGCCGCAAGTTGTATTCACCGGCAAGGCGGGTCTCTGCGGCGTTGAGCGGTGAGACATAGCCGAGGCTGTGCGCCTGGATCTGCAGAGCGGCGTTGCGCGCGGTATAGATTGTGCGGAATGTAAGTTCTTCCAGAGTTGCGCCCGCGACTGTCGCGCCGTGACGGCGCATTAGAACGATCCAGTTGGGCCCGAGCGCGCGCGCGAGCGAAGCGCCTTCTTCCGGCTTGGCCACAATCAGCGTGGTATCGCCGAATTCGTCGCGGGCATCCCAGAACGGCACATTCTCTCCGAGCGTTGCACCAAGGTGATAGACAGGCTTGAGATCCATGCCGGATATGCAGAACGGAAGAATTGACGGTGCGTGATGGTGGCATACAGCGTTCACATCTGGCCGCGCCAGATAGATTCCGCCATGGATCACCCGCTCGCCATAGAGCCGTACGTCTGTCGGCTTCACGGGCTGTGAATCGAGCGTGAATTCCAGAATATCGTCCGGCTGAACCAGTTCGGGCGCGCGCGAACGCGACATCAGATAGCGTTTTGGATCGGTCGGGTGCCGCATGGTGACGTGACCGAAGGCGTCGAGCACACCTTCATTGGCAATCATGCGGTTGGCGCGGGCGACCAGTTTGCGCGCTTCATCGAGCTTATTTGTCACGGCACGTCCCCTGTCAGAAGATTTTGCTGTTTTTATCGCATTTGATTGTGCGGCGACCAGTCGGTCGGCGCCAGTTCGAATCCCTCGAAGGAAAATCCGGGCGCGACCGTGCATCCGGTGAGCGTCCAATCTCCGAGACTTTCCGCAGCCTGCCAAGCACGTGCCGGCACCGTGACCTGCGGCACTTCACCAGTCTGAATGTCGGCACCAAGTCGGAATATCTCTTCCTTGGCGCCGTCGACCAGCGACAGCTTAAGCGGTGCGCCAGCGTAATAGTGCCAGATTTCGACGGCATCGATGCGATGCCAGTGCGAGCGTTCACCACGGGCGAGCAGGAACAGGATGGCCGTTGAGGCCGAGCGGCCATCAATCAGCCTGGGGTCACGAAAGGTTTCGCGGTAGTGACCGCCCTCCGGGTGCGGCTTGAGCTCAAGCGCGCGAATCATGTCGGCGGCCGTGGGTACAGGCATGCGAACCGCTAGAACTTGTTTTTGCGTGCACGGATTTCGGCGAATACTTGTGTCGCCGGTTTCCCCGCCATACCGATGCCTTTTGCCACTTCGGCGAGATCCGCGCGCAGGAACGGGTTTGCCCGCTTCTCGTCGCCGATGGTGACCGGAATGGTCGCTTCATTTCGCGAAATCAGCCCTTTGACCTCGGCTTCACGCGCGGCAAGCGCCTTGTTGTCGGGCTCGATGGTGCGCGCGAATTTGATGTTAGCGGCCGTGTATTCATGGCCGCAGTAGATTTCGGTGTCGTCCGGCAGGTCGCGCAGCTTCACGAGCGAGTGCCACATCTGTTCGGGTGTGCCTTCAATCACTCGCCCACAGCCGATTGAGAACAGCGTGTCACCGACGAAAGCGAGTTTGTCGGCGTGAAACCAGTAGGCAATGTGGCCGGACGTGTGGCCCGGCGTTTCGATCACGTTTGCCGACAATGTCCCGACGGAAACTTTATCGCCTTCATGGACCGTCTCGTCCACCGCCGGGATTTGCGAGGCTTCAGCTGCCGGTGCCACCACGCGGCACTTGTATTTCTCTTTCAGCGTCTTGATGCCGTCTGTGTGATCAGCATGGTGGTGGGTCACCAGGATATCGGTCAGCTTCCAGCCGGTTGCTTTTAAGGCCGCTTCAATCGGCGCGGCCTCCGGCGCGTCGATGGCAGCGGTTGCGCCGCTGTCCGGGTCGTGAAGCAGTACCCCGTAATTGTCGGATCGGCAGCGAAACAGACGGATTTCAGCGGGCATAAGGTCCTCGTCCTGTTCGGGAATAGATTAACCGTAACACGCCGGTGAAACATCATGCACGTCCGTGGGTTCTGCACCATTAGCGGTTTGCTACGCGTTTCATGGTAGTTTCGGCTCATGTCGATTGACGTCGTGGACCTGCGCAATTTCTACGGCCAACGGCTGGGAGTTGTGGCGCGCCGTTTTATTGGACGCGGCGTCCGCTCGCTTTGGGGCGATACGGCCGGCCAACGCGTGCTCGGGATCGGCTACGCAACACCTTATCTCGGCCTGTTCCGCGAGGAGGCGGAGCGCTGTCTCGCGCTCATGCCTGCGGGGCAGGGGGTCGTGAAGTGGCCGACGACGCGGCCGGCATTGTCCGCTCTGGTCGACGAGAACGAATTGCCGCTCGCCGACGCGGCGGTCGACCGCGTGATGCTGGTGCATGCACTGGAAATGACGAACGATCCAGGCGCGTTGCTCCGCGAAGTGTGGCGGGTGCTTGCCTCCGGCGGCCGGTTACTTGCGGTGGTGCCGAACCGGCGCGGCCTGTGGGCGCGCATGGACACGACTCCGTTCGGCCACGGGCGTCCCTATTCGCGCAGCCAGATCAACCAGCTCTTGCGTGAAACCTGGTTTACGCCGACCGGATGGAGCGAGGCGCTCTATGTGCCGCCCATCGCGCGTGGCTGGTTCCTGCGTACCGCGGTGGCCTGGGAGCGAACCGGCGCAACATTGTCGGCGCCATTTGCCGGCGTGCATCTCGTGGAAGCAACCAAGCAGGTCTATCGCGCCATACCGGCGCGCCGCGAAAAGCGGCAGCTGGTGCCGGCGCTCGAGCCGGCATTGGCGCCCTCACCGGGCGCCTGATCTCACGTTAGACCGTCCAGATTGTGGAGGGAGTCCGATCAGTCGGGCTGCCGCGGCTCGTCGCCGCCTTCATCGGGTTGCGGCGCTGCGGTCTGCGGATTGTTGCCGCCAAATTCCGGCCGGTCGGGGCGATAGCCACCACCACGATGACGCCGGCGCCGGCGATGTCCGAAACGGTCCTGGCCGCGGTCGCCCTGCTCGTGGCCGTTGGGGGCGGGGTTTTGCTGCGGTTGCGGACCGCCGCCTCCGGTAATGAACGCCGGTAGACCGCCCAAATCCTGTCCGCCGCCTTCGTTGTTGCCCTGACTCGGTTGCTGATAGGGCTGCTGCTGGGGTTGTGGACGGTTTTGCACCTGTTGATCGCGCGGCGGGAATGGCTGGGCATCGCGCGGCAAATAAGGTTGGCCCTGCTGCACGGGCGGCTGCGGCGCGTAGCTCGGCTCGTTCTGGCCCATGAATGGCTGGCCGTCATCTTCGCCGTCGTCGTAATTATCATCAGCAGCACCTTGTGGTGCTCCGCCCTGGCCCTGCTGCTGCGGCTGTTGATTGTTGTAATAGGGGTTCTGTTGGCGGAACTGTTCCTGTGCGGCGGCGATCAGGCGAAAATAGTGCTCTGCGTGCTGATAGTAATTTTCGGCCGCTACCGGGTCGCCGGAGCTTTGCGCATCGCGCGCAAGCTGGATGTATTTTTCTGCAATGTGCGAGGCGGTGCCACGGATTTTTACGTCGGGACCGTTTGATTCATATACGCGCGTCAGCGGATTTTGGCTTTTGCGATGGTTATTACCGCCGCGTCCCCGCATGCGCTTCTGACCGTTTCTCATGATGTGCCTGTTCGTCGACCTTTCACATTGCCTCGGCATTCACCGCCGAACGCTCAACCCTGATCGCAAGTCCATACAAATTTCACTGCGCGGCCGGACCTGCATCAGTAATCCGCGCCAATGATCGAAACGTTGTGTTCTTTATCGCGATAGTCGCAGCAACCCCATAGCCGCGATCCTGTCGCGGCGTTGCCAACCTTTCGTTACGCGCATCGTCCTAGTTTTCGAAAATGATGCGCCCAACCGGTGAAGCGTCCAAACCCGTATCTGGCGATTTCGTTTGCCGTCTTTTCGAATGCCGGCTTTTCGTCATCCGCCTTGCGCCGTACCACACAGAGCCATTGGTTCCGGGGTTTTTGGCGATGCAACCGTCACGGGTCGATTCCGTGACTGGAAGCTAGTCGTTTCCGGACCATAATCCAAGCGGTTTTTTCGACGATAATCGAGTTCTGCGATTTTCATCGGGTGGGAATGCGACCAGTTCATGGCACTAGACCTGCACCAATCACGCGCGGAATCCCGGCTAAATCCTTGCGCGCGGCGCCGACGGTTAACCCCGCGTTGGTAAACAACGCGCGAACCGCAGTTTCCTGGCCCGCGCCCAATTCGACAAATAGTCGTCCGCCCGGTGCCACAAGGCGCCGGGCTTCGGATGCAATGGCGCTGTAGCCGGCAAGCCCGTCGTCGCCACCGTCGAGTGCAACTTCTGGATCGTAGTTCCGCACCTCCGGCGCGAGCGACGCTATCTCCTTGTGCGCGATGTAGGGTGGGTTGGAAACGACAATATCGAATGGGCCCTGCACCTCTGACGCAATATCGCAAACAACGAAATTGCAGCGCGGTTCCACTCCACATAGGGCAGCATTTGCGCGCGCGACATCGAGCGCGGCGACGCTGACGTCGGTGCCGGTACCGATCGCATTTGGCAATTCGTGCAGGAGTGCGAGCAGCAATGCGCCTGAACCGGTGCCGATGTCGAGAATACGCAGCTTTTCCATGCGCAGACCGCCGCGAACGACGAAATCCAGGGCCGCTTCAACGACTGTTTCCGTGTCGGGCCGCGGGACCAAAACGTCAGGCGTGACCTGCAGCGAAAGGCCCCAGAATTCCTTCTGTCCCAAAATGCGCGATACCGGCTCGCGCTTCAGTCGGCGCGCGGCCAGCGCGGATATGACGGAAATTTCGCGCGCTTCGAGCACACGATCCGATTGTGCGATCAACCGGGCGCGGTCGAGGTGCAGCGCGTGGCCGATCAGCAATCGTGCGTCAATCTGAGCGTCTTCGAGGCCAGCGAGCTTGAACGTCTTCGTCAAAAGTTGCGTTGCCTCGGACACTGAGACGCCGTCCTTCAGCCCCGGTACGATTCTCACGTCGCGCCTTCGGCCGCCAGTAATTCGGCCTGATGCTCGGTTACCAGCGCGTCGATGACCTCGTTCAGTGCTTCGCCTTCCATCACCTGCGGCAATTTGTGAAGGGTCAGATTAATACGGTGGTCGGTCACACGGCCCTGCGGGAAGTTATATGTGCGGATGCGTTCGGAACGATCGCCCGAGCCGATCTGTCCGCGCCGGTCAGCGGCACGTTCGGCATCAAGCTTTGTGCGCTCCTGGTCATAGAGCTTGGCCCGCAGCATCGTCAGCGCCTTGGCCTTGTTCTTGTGTTGCGAGCGTTCTTCCTGCACGAAGACCACGATGCCGCTCGGCATGTGCGTAATGCGGATCGCGGATTCGGTCTTGTTGACATGCTGACCGCCGGCGCCCTGCGCCCGCATGGTGTCAATCTTCAGATCAGCCTCGTTAATGTGGATGTCGACGTCTTCGACCTCGGGCAGAACGGCAACGGTGGCGGCGGAGGTATGGATGCGGCCTGAAGCTTCCGTGTCGGGCACGCGCTGCACGCGGTGCACACCTGACTCGAACTTGAGCTTGGCGAATACGCCGCGGCCCCGCACCTCGGCAACGATCTCCTTGAAGCCGCCCTTGGTGCCTTCGCTGATCGATAGAATCTCCGTCTTCCAGCTCTGTTTGGCGGCGTAGCGTTCGTACATGCGGAACAAATCGCCGGCGAAGAGCGCGGCCTCGTCGCCGCCGGTGCCGGCGCGGATTTCAAGGATCGCGTTGTGGTCGTCCATCGCGTCTTTCGGCAGCAAAGCGAGCCGGATTTCCTCGGCCAGCTTGTCGCGGCGGGCCTGCAATTCGTGCCGCTCGGCATCGGCGAGCTTGCGCATTTCGGAATCGGATTTTGGGTCATCGACCAGCGCGGAAAGATCGACGATTTCTTTTTCGGCATCGCGATAGGCCTTGATCGTTGCGATGACCGGACCCAGTTCGGCGAACTCTCGCGATAGCTTGACGTATGCGTCCGTACTCAGGCCGCTGGCGAGCTCGCTTTCCACCAACGCGTGGCGGGCGAGCAGCGCATCGAGCTTTTGCTGTGGCAGGACAATCAAAGCTGCAGCCCCTCGGCGGCCGCAAAGCTTTCCAGTCTGTCGCGGATAGAAACGCTGCCGATCGGTTGTTCAAGGCAGGGCAGAAGAGCAGTTTCGCCTTTACTGATGTCGAGTTCGAGCAACAGTGCTTTGACTGGCCCAATTGCCGATGGCGAGAGCGAAAGGGTGCGATAACCAAGAATTGCAAGTGCCAGCGCGCCAATTGGTTGCGATGCGAGTTCACCGCATAGTGCAACAGGCTTGCCATGTTTCTTTGCCTTGTCGGCAATGTCCTTGAGCGCGCGCAAGACCGGCGCGGACAGCGTATCGAACCGGTCGGACACCCGCGGATTGCCGCGATCGGCTGCATACAAGAATTGCATCAGGTCATTGGAGCCGACCGACAGAAAGTCGACGCGTTCGAGCAATTCATCGAGCTGGAACAGGAGCGAAGGCACTTCGACCATGGTGCCGATCTCGACACGCTCCGGCAGTTCATGTCCGTGCCGCCGCAGATGGGTCAATTCGACTTCGACAAGGGCCTTCGCCTTGTCGAATTCCGCCACCTCGGCGATCATCGGAAACATCAGCCTCAGGTCGCGTCCGCCGGCGGCGCGTAGCAAGGCGCGCACCTGGCTGCGCAACAGGCCGGGCCGGTCGAGACCCAGCCTGATGGCGCGCCATCCCAAAGCAGGGTTTTCCTCTTCGATGTTGCGCAAATAGGGGAGGACCTTGTCCCCGCCGATATCGAGCGTGCGGAACGTCACAGGTTTTTTCCCTGCGGCGTCAAGCACCGCGCGATAGAGCGCGAGTTGCTCGCCAGTGCGCGGCAAAGTGTCCGCGACCATGAACTGCAATTCCGTCCGAAAGAGCCCTATGCCGGCCGCGCCGGTGTCCTCGATATGCGGCAGGTCGATCATGAGGCCGGCATTGATCATCAGTGCAATTTTTTGGCCGTCCTTGGTGATGCAAGGGCGCTCGCGCAGCGCCCGGTACTGCGCTTGCCGGCGGGCGCGCAACTTGACCCGCTCGCCATAGGACGCCTGGATGTCCTGCGGCGGGCGCATATGGATGTGACCGGTCGAGCCGTCGACGATGATGGCGTCACCCGGCTCGACCAGGCCGGTGGCATTTTCGATTTCGCCGACGGTCGGAATGCCGAGCGCGCGCGCCACGATCGAAACATGTGAGGTCGGCCCGGCTTCTTCCAGCACAAGGCCGCGCAACCTCTTGCGGTCATAGTCGAGCAGGGCCGCTGGCCCCATGGAACGTGCGACGACGATAGCGTTTTCCGGCAGTTGTTCTTTGGTCGGCGCGTGATCCTGACCCATCAGGACTCGCATCAGCCGATTGGCCAAGTCATCAAGATCGTGCAGTCGATCGCGCAAGTAGTGGTCCGATGCACGGAGCATGCGCGCACGGGTGTCTGATTGGACGCGCTCGACGCTGGCTTCCGCTGTCAGGCCGGTCATCACGGCTTCGCGTATTTTGTGCAGCCAGCCCTGGTCGTATGAAAACATGCGATAAGCTTCGAGCACGTCGCGATGTTCCCCGCCGTCTGCCACATCGCGATGCTCGACCAGGCGATCCAGATCTTCGCGCAAGGTGGCAATGGCGGCATCGAGCCGTTTGAGCTCGTGTGGTACGTCGTCCGCGATAACATTGGTAATGACCACGCGCGGCTCGTGCAGCACGACATGGCCGAGGGCAATACCGTCAGAAAGCGAACTGCCGGTAAGATGCATCGCGTGACGCGCGGCGGGTTCGGCACCGGGACGCGCGAGCGAGGAGAGCTCGCCGGATGCAATCATTTCGGCGAGCACCATCGCCGTGGTCTGCAGGGCCTCTTCTTCTTCTTCGGTGTAGGTACGGCGTGCGCGGTTCTGTACGACCAGCACGCCAAGGGTGTTGCCCGCGCGAAGAATGGGAACGCCGAGGAACGAATGGTAGATTTCTTCGCCAGTCTCCGGACGATAGGAGAACGCCGGGTGCGCTTGCGCATCCGACAGGTTCATCGGGTTGGCTTCGCTGGCGACGAGGCCTACCAGGCCTTCGTCGGCATTGAGGACGGTTTGGTGAACGGCTTCGCGCTTGAGGCCTTCGGTGGCGTATAGCTCGAGCGTTCCGTCTACGCGCAGGACGTAGACAGAGCACACCTCCGCCACCATGTTGGCGGCGATCAGCACCACCACCTTGTCGAGGCGATCCTGCGCGCTGACGGGCTCCGCCATCACTTCGCGAAGCCGGCGCAACAGCACGCGCGGACCGCCGAGCGCGCCACGCATTATAGAAGTCCTCTGGCCACGGTTTGGGCCGCAGCCTCGTCTACGGCCAAATCATGTACGAATAGCGACCACCAGATCCGGAATCCGCGGCCGCTTACGCCTCAGGCTATAACCAATGGCATATGCAAGGGGCAAGCCAAAGGGTGCAAGGGGCAAGCCAAAGCGTGCGAGGGGCAAGCCAAACACTACGATCCCAATAGCTGATGACGCCTTGCAAAGGGCATGGCTAAACCGGCTGCCTTCGGACGCGGCCGCCCCAGAGCCGGCCCCGCCACCCCAGGAAGACGATCAACGCGCTGACGCCGATCCAGGCCAGCCCGACTGCGTCTATCCATAAGTTCTCGCCCGCGCGGCACACGTCATTGTCGATGCATGCAGCTGAGATTTGGCCAAAAGTGAAGAGGGCGACGAGCGCAAACCAGCAGACCAAGAACCAGCTCAGTTCATAAGCAACGATCAGCAGAAGCCGCCGGCCAAGCGACGGCATTTCCGAGCCTGAGAGATCTTGCCTGGCGCTGAAGTGGTGAGGTCGTGCCCGAGCCAGGTCCCTCATCTGGACCGTGGAACCGGTGGCGAGGTCGTGGAGCGCCTGATGACGGGATGTCACCGCCATAGCGATGAATGAGTACCAGCCGAGGATGGTTTTGATGACCATTCGGACGACGGCCTTGCCGAAGGAAATATTGCCGGCGCTTCGATCGTCGACGACACGCATATTGTAGACATAGTGGCCGACAGTCCCGCCGGTCATGGACACCAATACGGGCTCATACAAAAGCCAGGTGGCGGCGACAGTAAATCCCAGAATGCGCGCGATATTGTCAGATCCGAATGACACCGCAATGATCAGGGCGCCGGCCATGATGAGCATGAAAACGATCGCGTCGATGCACACGCCTTGCACACGCCGCATGAAACGCGCGTAGGCGTGCGTGTCCGAAGGAGCCGCGCTGTCAGTTGTCACGTTTGTCACCCGTCGAAGAGGCTCGAAGGTCTTTTCTTCGATTAGTCGCAGCTCGACACTTGGAGGTTCAAACGCCGTACAATCGCAAGCCGCTTTACGCCTTATCCAGTCCGTACAGCGTATGCAGGGTGCGGACGGCGAGGTCGGTCTGGGCGGCCTTGATCAGCACCGAGAACTTGATTTCAGAGGTGGTGATGGCGAGAATATTGATCTTCTGCTGGGAAAGCGCCTTGAACGCCTGGGCGGCGACCCCCGCATGGCTGCGCATTCCGATGCCGATGACCGAAACCTTGGAAACGTCGGTGGCTCCGTCCAGACGTTCAAACCCGATCGCACCCTTGGCCTTGTCGAGGGTGACGCGAGCACGCTCATAGTCGGCCGAAGGCACCGTGAAGGTGAGATCGGTCGTGGCGCCGTCGCCCGATACATTCTGCACGATCATATCCACGTTGATGTTGGCATCGGCGAGCGGTCCGAAGATGGCGGCGGCAACGCCGGGCTTGTCCTGCACGCGGCGGATCGAAATCTGCGCCTCGTCCTTGGAAAAAGCGATGCCGGTGACGACTTGCTGTTCCACGATGTCTCCCTCGTCGCAAATGAGTGTGCCGGATGGCGGCTTCTTGGGGTCGATGTCTTCCGGCTTTTCAAAGCTCGAGCGTACGAAGATGCGAACGTTGTGCACCATGCCGAGCTCGACCGAGCGGACCTGCATGACCTTGGCGCCGAGCGAGGCGAGTTCGAGCATTTCTTCGTAAGCGATCTTGTCCATGCGGTGCGCCTTTGGCACAACGCGCGGGTCGGTGGTGTAGACACCATCGACGTCCGTATAAATGTCGCATCGATCAGCGCCGATGGCCGCGGCGATGGCGACGGCAGACGTGTCGGAACCACCACGGCCAAGCGTGGTGATACGGCCGGTCTCCTTGTGCATGCCCTGAAAGCCGGCGATGACCGCCACCTGCTTGTGCTCCTTGAAGCGCTTGATTAGTTCGGACCCATTCACCCCCAAAATGCGCGCAGAGGCATGCGCATTGTCGGTCAGGATCGGCAGCTGCCAGCCTTGCCAGGAGCGCGCATTGACGCCCATGCCTTCCAGCACGATCGCAAGCAGCCCGGCAGTGACCTGTTCGCCGGTTGCGACCACGGCGTCGTATTCACGCGCGTCGTGCAGCATGGCTGCCTCGCGGCACCAGTTGACCAGCTGATTAGTCACGCCCGCCATGGCTGAGACCACGACGGCCACATCGTAGCCGGCATCGACCTCGCGCTTGACGTGGCGCGCTACATTGCGGATGCGGTCTAGATCGGCGACCGACGTTCCGCCAAATTTCATTACCAGCCGGGCCATAAGAACCTGACGTTTCCGAACGCGCCGAAAGGCGCTAACAAGCGGCCGGCGAGAGGATATTTGGCCTTGCGGCGCCGGCCCCAAAAGGCGCGTATTACATACCGGCGGGTCGGCCCACCTGCAACAATTGCCGGCAGCGATTTGACGAGAGTGTTTGAATGGTTACCCGAAAAGCCCATGTATCCAGCGTCGATGCGGCCGAGGTCGAGCGTTTCTCGCGCCATGCCGCGGATTGGTGGGATGCGCGCGGGCCGATGGCAGCGCTGCACAAGTTCAATCCAATCAGGCTCGCCTATATTCGCGATCAGGCTGCCGCGCGCTTCGACCGCGACCCGAAGAAGCTCGACTGCCTCAAGGGCCTGCGCATGCTCGATATCGGCTGCGGCGGCGGCATTCTGTCGGAGCCGCTGGCGCGCCTGGGCGCGCAAATGATCGGTGCTGACCCGGCCGAGGAAAACATCGCCGCCGCGCGGACGCACGCAGAGGAAGCCGGCGTCGCAGTCGACTACCGCGCCACGACCGCCGAGGAACTGGCCGCTGCAAAGGAACGGTTCGACGTCGTATTGGCCATGGAAGTGGTCGAGCACGTCACCGATGTGAATGCGTTCGTTGCTACTTGTGCCGCGATGGTGAAACCAGGCGGGCTGATGATCGCCGCCACGCTGAACCGCACGCTCAAGAGTTTTGCCTTGGCCATTGTCGGCGCCGAATATGTTCTGCGCTGGCTGCCGCGCGGCACGCACCAATGGGACAAGTTCGTTACGCCCGTGGAACTGGAGACCGCGATTGAAGATAGCGGTCTTCGCATTATTGGAGAACGCGGCGTGATCTACAATCCGTTCGCCGACCGTTGGCAATTATCATCGGACATGGACGTCAATTACATGCTGGTGGCGCAACGCCCGAAGCACAAAGGAGAAGCTGCATGATTCTTCGAGCTGGTGGAATTCAATTCGCCGAAGGGCTGGACCCGCCAACAGGTTGCCGAAGAGGCCCGCAACGTCATTCCGAAATGGCGCGCCAACAAGGAATTGCTGCGCAAGCATTTCCTGCTCGAGCTTGGTGGCAAGACCGGAGCCGGCGTCTATCTTTGGCCGTCGGTCGAAGCAGCGAAACGCGCGCACAATGAAGAGTGGCGCCAATCGGTGATCAAGCGCACCGGTGGCGCGCCTACCATCCGCTATTTCGATCTGTTCCTGCTGATCGACAATGAAAAGGGCGCGGTCACCGAATTTCCCGAGGCGGCGGAAATCCGCCCTGCCGCATAGCAGAGATGCCTCCCGTCATGGCCGGGCTTGTCCCGGCCATCCACGACTTAGTAAGGAAAGTAAGACGTGGATGCCCGGCACAAGGCCGGGCATGACTGTGTGAGAGGCTGGCAATGCTCTGGGCCGTTTTTACGCTGATTGCTGCGGCGGCACAGACCGCGCGCAATGCCATGCAGCGCGAGCTGACCGCCACGCTTGGCACGGTCGGCGCCACGCATGTGCGTTTCCTGTTTGGCTTTCCTTTCGCACTACTGTTCCTGTCCGGCCTGATAGCGATCACCGGCGACCACCTGCCGGCAACGCCGCCGGCGTTCTGGCCCTGGGTGATTGGTGGTGCACTCGGCCAGATCGCCGCCACTGCGTTGATGCTGTCCGCAATGGGCGAACGATCGTTCGTCGTGGCCTACGCCTACATCAAGACCGAGCCGGTGCAGGTGGCGCTGTTTGGCCTGATCTTCCTCGGCGACCGTTTCACGCCGCTCGCTGCCACAGCCATTCTGATTGCAACCGCCGGCGTGATTGTCATGTCGCTGAAGCCGGGCGCCGGCCAAGCCGGTACCACGCGGTCGACGCTGGTCGGGCTCGGCGGTGGCACAATGTTCGCGCTGTCCGCAATCAGTTATCGCGGTGCGATTCTTTCGCTGGGCCTTACGGATTTCGTGCTGGCCGCCACGTTCACTGTCACCGTCGGACTGGTGATTCAGGCAGCGCTGCTTTCGGCCTATCTGGCGCTGCGTGATCCGGGCGTCTTACGTGCGATCGCCCGCGCCTGGAAACCCTCGTTGTTTGCTGGGTTTATGGGCGCCTTCGCCTCTGAGTTCTGGTTTCTGGCCTTCGCCATCACGAGCGCGGCCAACGTGCGCACGCTGGCTCTGGTCGAAGTCTTGTTTGCGCAGGGCGTCACGCGCTTCGTGTTCAAGCAGCCGACAACCCGGCGCGAGCTCGCAGGTATCGTATTGGTGGTGATCGGTGTCGCCCTGCTGGTGTGGGCGTATTAATTCCGCTCGTCCGGCAGAAGCGGCAACGGATGGAATTCGATGCCTTCCTCGGACAAATCCTTTGCTTCCTCTGGCGAAGCAACGCCGTAAATTGAACGGTGTTCGATTTCCCCGTAGTGCATCTTGCGCGCTTCTTCGGGGAATTTGCCGCCGACATTGTCGGCATTCTTCGTGAGGTGGTCGCGCAGTTCCTTGAGCTTTGACCGAAACTCCTGCTCCTGCGGTGAAATCATTGCCACCGGTGCAGACGATGTCGGAGGTCGCCGGGGACTGCGATAGCCGGCGCTGGCGCCTCGATGGCTGCGCCACGTTTTTTCGCGGTCGCGGACAGCCGCGGCGCCATGATGGCTTTTTCGACCTTGGCCGAGCCGCATTGCGGGCAAGTCACCAGCCCGCGCTTGGCCTGCTTGTCGTAGGCGGCGGAATCCTGGAACCAGCTTTCAAAGTCGTGGCCTTTTTCGCAGATGAGTGCGTAACGGATCATTCCGCGCTCCGCACGGCATGCAAATGGGTTGGCTCGGCCATCGGCTCGACGATTTCAAAGCGCCGTCCGTGTTGCAGCGACGGAATTCGGGCGCGCGCCTTGGCCACTTCGGCGAGATCGATCTCGGCCATGATTATCCCAGGCTCGGTGTCGCCTTCCGCAATAATACGCCCCCAGGGGTCAACGACCAGTGAATGGCCGTAGGTCTCGCGGCCGTTTTCGTGCTTGCCGCCCTGCGCGGCCGCGAAGACGAAGGAGCCGTTTTCTATGGCACGACTGCGCATAAGCACGTGCCAGTGGGCTTCACCCGTTTGTTTGGTGAATGCGGAGGGAATTGCAAGCATCGTGGCGCCGGCTTCGGCCAGCGCGCGATAGAGTGCGGGGAAGCGCAGGTCATAACAAACTGTCAAGCCCAGACGGCCCCACGGTAGATCCGCCAACACGGCGAGCTCACCGGGCCGGTAGTTTCGCGACTCGCGGTAGCTCTCTCCGTCCGCAAGGTCGACGTCGAACATGTGGATCTTGTCGTAGCGTGCGGCGATGTCACCTTTTGGATCGATCAGGAACGAGCGGTTGGCCGCCCTGTCATTCGAAACCTTGATCGCGAGCGAGCCGATATGAATATAAATTCCAAGCTTGCGCGCCAGTTCGCGCATAGCTGCGAGCGAAGTATCCTTCTCTTCCTCGACGACAACAGCAAACAATTGCTCGCGTTTTGCCGCCAGAATATTGGTCATTTCAGGCGTGAGCGCGTAATCGGCGCCGACTGATTTTGCCTCGCCGATCAGGCGCGCGGCATCATCGATGTTTGCGGTGGGGTTAAGTCCCGAACGCATCTGGATCATCGCAGTTTTGAACGTCCCGGCGTTCATGGGGATGCCTTGCCGTCCGCCAATATAGGATCGAGTTTACCGGCACGATCGAGCGCATGAAGCTCATCGCTACCGCCAACATGCATTGCGCCAATGAATATCTGCGGCACCGTCGTGCGTCCATTTGCCCGCTGAATCATCTCTTCGCGGCGCTCCCAATCGCGGCCAACGTCGATCTCGCTGAAGGTAACACCCTTCCTCTTCAGCAAAGCCTTGGCGGCGTGGCAATAGGGGCAATAGCGGGTGGTGTAGATTTCGACGGGTGGCATGCGGCGTTCTGGTTGTATCGGTATCAATTATATGGGACCGCGCGCGGAAGCTACAACCCGGGCAAAAACCAGCACATCGACATGCGCGGCGCCGGCGCGCAAAAGCGCACGGGCGCAGGCATCGACAGTGGCGCCGGATGTGAGCACGTCATCGATCAGCACAAGCCGGCGTCCTGCGAATTCGGCCTTGCGCTCGCCCGGCACCCGAAAAACACCCTGGACGTTGTCGGCGCGCTCCGCCTTCGACAGGCCGACCTGCTGAGGTGTTGCACGCACCCGTTTGAGCCCGCCATGAATGACCGGCACGCCGCACAAGGCCGAGATCGCGCCGGCGAGTGTCGCCGATTGATTGAAGCGGCGCGCCCATAGCCGCCGCCAATGCAGGGGCACCGGGATGAGCGCGTGGGCATCGGCCAGCAGTTCGCGGCCCGCGCGTGCCATCCACCGGCCCATCATTGGGGCAAGGTCGAGCCGGTCGGCATATTTGAATTGGTGCACCAGCGAGCTGGCGACGTCATCGTAGCGCACCGCGGCGCGAGCCCGGTCATAGGCCGGCGGATTGGCAATCGCCTCCATCGATAACAGGCCGGCGCCCGGATCGAAGACGAACGGAATGCCGAGCCGTACGCAATATGGCGGCTCGATCAGCGAGAGCCTGGACCAACAGGACGCGCATAGACCAATACCGTCACCAAGCGGCTCGCGGCATGATGGACAAAGTGGTGGCAAGGCAAAGTCGAGCGCGAGCCGCAACGCGGCTCGTAGCCCGCCACCCATGCGCGCGAGGGCCGGGGGTACAACGTCATCCGGTCTTGCCGAAGTCAGCTCGTTCATGCTGCAACGGTAGCATAGGCACAATTTGGTCTGACAGGATCTCGAGCGCGCGACAGGACAAAGCGATGTCGTCAGGCCCCAAAATCTTTGACCGACGCCTGCTGCGTGTCCGGCGGCGGCGCGCACGCGCGTTGGGGGCGGCGACGTTCCTGCTCGATCATGCCGCCACCGAAGTGGCGGAGCGGCTTTCCGCGGTGCTGCGCCAATTCGATATTGCGGTCGATCTTGGTGCATCAAGCGATGCGGTGCGACACGCGCTGGCCGCGAGCGGAAAAATCGGGACGATTGTTGCAGCCGCCGCCGATGCGGCCGCTCTCGAAAATTCTGTGGTGCGCGTCGTCTCCGACGAAGAGGCACTGCCGTTTGCCGACACATCGCTCGACCTGGTTGTTTCAGTTCTGGCGCTGCAATTCGTCAATGATCTTCCCGGGACGTTGATCCAGATCCGCCGCTCGCTGAGGCCGGATGGATTGTTCTTGGCCGCGCTGATTGGCGGCGAAAGTCTGGCCGAACTGCGCACAGCCTTTGCCGATGCCGAAAGCGAAATCGAGGGCGGCCTATCCCCGCGCGTCGCGCCCTTCGCGGACGTACGGGAACTTGGCGCGCTGCTGCAGCGCGCTGGCTTTGCGCTGCCGGTGGTCGATTCCGAGCGGTTGACCGTGCGCTATGACTCGGTCCTGGCGCTGATGCACGACTTGCGCCGCATGGGCGCGACCAATGTGATGCAGGAACGCCGGCGCAGACCACTCAAGCGCGCCACGTTGCAGCGCATGGAAGCGATCTATGCCGACCGCTTTGCCGATGCGGATGCCCGCCTGCGGGCGAGTTTCGAAATTATCTGGCTGTCAGGTTGGGCGCCGCACGAAAGCCAGCAGAGGCCGCTCAAGCCTGGTTCGGCGGCTCAGCGACTTGCCGATGCACTCGGCACCCGGGAAATTCCGACCGGCGAAAAACCGGAACGCTGAGCACGTCCGGGGTTTGGGCTAGAGCAGCGTCATCAGGTGCGACACCAACGGGATGTCAGCCGGCGGCATTTCATAATCGCGCAGCCGGTTCGGCTTCACCCAAGTGATGCGCTGGCCTTCAGTCGGAGCAATCATTCCTTCCCATCGCCGGCAAACATACAGAGGCATCAGGAGATGGAAGTCCGGATAGCTGTGACTGGCGAAAGTCAGCGGCGCGAGACAATCCTCACGGACGGTAATTCCGAGTTCTTCTTTTAGCTCCCGTATCAATGTTTCTTCGGGCCTTTCGCCGTGCTCGATCTTGCCGCCAGGAAATTCCCACAGGCCGGCCATCGACTTGCCTTCAGGTCTTTGCGCAAGCAGCACGCGGCCATCGATGTCGACGAGGGCGCAGGCAGCAACAAGGACAATCTTGGCAGGCACAGCCTTCGGCCTCGTCAGCTCTTATGAGCGATAGTCGCCGTTGATGGCGATATATTCCTTGGTCAAATCGCAGGTGAGAACGCGGTCGCGGCCTTTGCCCATGCCGAGCGCCACGCGCAGGCTGATCTCGGGCTTTTTCATCGCCGCGCTGACGGTTGCCTCGTCATAGCCGGGGTCGCGCGCACCTTTGTGCGCCACACGAATGCCGCCAAACCAGATTGAAAGTCGGTCGCGGTCGGCCGGCTCGCCGGCTTTGCCGACCGCCATCACAACGCGACCCCAATTTGCGTCTTCGCCGGCGATCGCGGTCTTCACCAGCGGCGAATTGGCGATCGACATGGCGATACGGCGTGCCGAGGCTTTCGACACGGCGCCTTCGACCACAATTTCCACTAGTTTGCGCGCGCCCTCACCATCGCGGGCAACCTGTTCGGACAAGTTCGCCAGGACGGTGTGGAGCGCCTTCTTGAAGTCTTTCAGGCGCGGATCGGTAGCGCGTGCGATACGCGGAACTCCCGCGGCCTCGCCGGTAGCGAACATCATCAGCGTATCTGAAGTCGAGGTATCGCCGTCGATTGTTACGGCATTGAAGGTGTCGGCAACGCCGTCCTTGAGCAGCGTCTGCAATGCGGCCGCGGAAATTGCCGCGTCGGTAAAGACAAAGGACAGCATGGTGGCCATGTCGGGCGCTATCATGCCCGCACCTTTGGCAATTCCGTTGATCGTGACCCTGGCCTTGCCAATTTTTGCGGTGGCGGTCGCTACTTTTGGGAATGTGTCGGTGGTCATGATCGCGCGCGCCGCAGCGAGGAAATCGCCAGGCTGCGCGTGCGTGACTAGCCCTTCCATCACGCCGTCGAAGGCTTGCGCTTTCAATGGCTCGCCGATCACACCGGTCGAGGCGAGAAAGATATCCGCGGGTTTGCAGCCAATGGCGCGGGCGGTGATCTGCGCGGTGAATTTGCAGGCGTTGCGTCCACTCTTGCCGGTAAAGGCGTTGGCGTTGCCGGAATTGACAACGAGCGCGCGCGTTTTGCCTGCCTTGAGGTGCGCGCGGCACCATTCGACAGGCGCCGACGGACATTTCGAGCGCGTGAAGACACCGGCGGCGGTCGTGCCCGGATCGAACAGCGCGAGCAGCACGTCTGTGCGCCCGGCATAACGGATGCCCGCTGCCGCGGTCGCGAGGCGCACGCCTGCGATGACCGGCATGTCTGGGACGTGGAGCGGGGCGAGGGGCGAAACTGCGGTCGACATTTTGCGTCATGGCCGGGCTTGTCCCGGCCATCCATGTCTTGAGGGATTTTGATACTTAGAAGACGTGGATGCCCGCGACAAGCGCGGGCATGACGATGTTGGCTACTTCTTCGCCGGGGCCGGGGCCGGAGCGGGTGTCGATGCGGCAGGCTTGTCGTCGGTCTTGGCCGGCTTATCCATGCGTTCGATCTTGGCCTCGGCGCGCAGTTTGGTCACCAGCTCAGCCTGCGCCTTGCGAACCACGAAATTCTCGATCTGAGGCTTTACTTCCTCGAACTTGGGCGCCTGCTTCACGCGCTTGTCTTCGACTTTGATCACGTGCCAACCGAACTGGGTTTTCACCGGGTCGGAGATCTGCCCGTTCTCCAGCTTGAAGGCGGCCTCGGAGAATTCCGGCACCATCTGGTCCTTGCTGAAATAGCCGAGATCGCCACCATTGGCTTTTCCGGACGGGTCTTCGGTCACCTCGCCCGCAACTTTGGCAAAATCTTCGCCCTTCTTCAGCCGGGCGATTACCGCCTTGACCTTGTCCTCGGCTTCCTTGCTTGCCTTCTCGTCACCTGCAGCCGCACGGAACAGGATGTGGCGGGCATGGACTTCCTTTTCTTCGCCAATCTGTTTGACCGCATCTTCGTAGACCTTGTGCATGGCATCGTCGGTGAGGGCGTCCTTGCCGATCGATTGCAGCAACCCTTCCATGAGCAGTTTCTTGCGGGTAAATTCGGTCTTGCGCTTGAACTCGGGCGTGTCGCCGAGTTTCTTGTCGTCCGCGGCCTTCGACACCAGGATCATGTCGGCGACAAACTGGACCAGGTAGTCCTGCTTGGCTTCAGGCGACATCGGCGGGATTTGTCCAGCCTCTTCTTCAGCAACGGCGAGGTCGCTTTGATGGACCTCGACACCATTGACCTTGGCGACCAGGGGGTCCTTGTCCTGGGCATAAAGCGGGGCGGTCGAGACGATCAGCAGCGCCAGGCTGGCCGCGAGTAAACCGCCAGACTTTGGTCGGATCGGAATGCCGGCGGGAGCTGAAATCGTCATGGTGTTGTCCTTGGCGCTATCCTGAAATGGCAGGGTCCGCCGGCTCGGGCCGACGGTGGCGAACTTTTCACCCAACAACGGTGGCTTTGCAATGGCCGACTGGCGCGTGCCAATTAACGTCCGCGTGACCGGAGGATCGGTAAACCTCGAGAACCCGCCGATTGACAACAATCCGACCCCCCCATATCTCTCGCTCGGCGTTGGCTATTCGCTGATCGCCGGCGCGTTTCGCGTCGAATTTGCCCGAAAAGTGCCGCATTCCGGAGCGCCGGAAGCAATCCGGCCGCGACGGCGTGATATAAGCGCCCGGCCCACCTGAGGAGCTCTCCGTATGATCGGCGCCGTTGCCCGCAAGCTGTTTGGTTCCGCCAATGAACGGCGGATCCGCAGCTATCTGCCGCGGGTGCGCGAGATCAACGAGCTCGAAAAAGAGGTGCAAGCGCTTTCTGACGAAGCCCTGCAAGCGCGCACCGCGGAGTTCAAGAAGCAGGTCGCCGAAGGCGCTTCGCTCGACGATATCCTGGTGCCTGCTTTCGCCACAGTCCGCGAAGCCGCCAAACGCACGCTTGGCCAACGTCATTTCGATGTTCAGCTGATCGGCGGCATGATCCTGCACGACGGCAAGATCGCCGAAATGAAAACTGGCGAAGGCAAAACGCTGGTCGCAACCCTTCCGGTCTACCTCAATGCGATTTCCGGCCGCGGCGTTCACGTGGTTACTGTCAACGATTATCTGGCCAAGCGTGACGCCGAATGGATGGGTCAGATCTACAATTTCCTCGGACTAACGGTCGGCGTCATCGTGCACGGGATCGACGACGAGCAGCGCAAGAAGGCTTACGACTGCGACATTACCTACGGCACCAATAACGAGCTGGGCTTCGACTATCTGCGCGACAACATGAAATACCGCATGGAGGACATGGTCCAGCGCGGACACGTCTACGCCATCGTCGACGAAGTCAACTCAATTCTGGTCGACGAAGCGCGTACGCCGCTGATCATTTCCGGTCCGCTCGACGACCGCTCGGAGTTCTACAACACCATCGACAGCTACATTCCGCTGCTCGACAAGACCGACTACGAGGTCGATGAGAAGCAACGCACGGTGACGTTGACGGAAGCCGGCATGGAGAAGCTTGAGCAGCGCCTACGCGCCGCGGGGGAGCTCAAGGGTGAGTCTCTTTACGACGTGGAGAACGTGTCGGTCGTCCACCACGTCAATCAGGCACTGCGCGCCCACAAGCTGTTCCAGCGTGACAAGGATTACATCGTGCGCAACGGCGAAGTCGTCATCATTGACGAGTTCACCGGCCGTATGATGCCGGGACGGCGCTATTCGGAAGGCCTGCATCAGGCGCTCGAAGCCAAAGAGCATCAACCGATCCAGCCCGAGAACCAGACGCTCGCCTCGATCACCTTCCAGAACTACTTCCGCATGTACGAAAAGCTTGCCGGCATGACCGGCACGGCGCTCACCGAAGCCGACGAGTTCATGGATATCTACGGCCTCGAAGTTCTTGAGGTGCCGACCAACATGCCTTTGGTGCGCCTCGATGACGATGATGAGGTCTATCGCACGACCAAGGAGAAATACCGGTCGATCATTGCGCTGATCGAGGACTGCAAGCTGCGCGGGCAACCGGTGCTGGTCGGCACGACGTCGATCGAAAAGTCCGAGCAACTCGCCGATATGCTGCGCGAGGCCGGCTGGGAGGCGCACGACTTCTCCGATCCCAACGCTTTTGCCGCGCTTTACTCAGGCGATGACGGCGCCACCAAGACCAAGGTCTTCGCCATCCTCAACGCCCGCTATCACGAACAGGAAGCCTACATCGTGTCGCAAGCCGGCGTACCGGGCGCCATCACGATTGCGACCAACATGGCCGGCCGCGGTACCGACATCCAGCTCGGTGGTAACGCCGACATGCGCATCCGCCAGGAAATCACCGACATTACCGATCCGCGCGAGCGCGAAAAAAGCCCGCGCGCCGATGAGATTCGCAAGCAGGTCGCGCGGCTGAAGGAAAAGGCGCTCGCCGCCGGTGGGCTCTATGTGCTCGGCACCGAGCGGCACGAAAGCCGCCGCATCGATAACCAGCTGCGCGGCCGCTCTGGCCGCCAAGGCGATCCCGGCCATTCGAAGTTCTTCCTGTCGCTCGAAGATGATCTCATGCGCATCTTCGGCTCCGACAAACTAGACGGCATGCTGCAGAAGCTGGGGTTGAAGGAAAACGAGGCGATCGTTCATCCGTGGATCAATAAAGCGCTCGAAAAGGCACAGCAGAAGGTCGAAGCGCGCAACTTCGATATCCGCAAGAATTTGCTGAAGTTCGACAACGTGATGAACGACCAGCGCAAGGTGATTTTCGAGCAGCGCCTCGAGCTCATGCGCGACGAAACGGTTGATGAAACCATCGCCGACATGCGTCATTCGATGATCGAGGATCTGGTCGCCAAGCACGTTCCGCCAAACGCCTATCCCGAGCAGTGGGATGTTACGGGCCTCGACACCAGTCTGCGCGAAATGCTGACGTTGGAATTGCCGGTCAAGGACTGGGCGAAAGAGGAAGGCATCACCGACGAGGATGTGCGCGAGCGGATCACGCGGCGCGCCGACGAGTGGATGGCGGGGAAGGTGGCCAAATGGAGCCCCGACGTCATGCGCTATGTCGAGAAATCAATATTGCTGCAAACGCTTGACCACCTGTGGCGCGAACATCTCGTCATGCTCGAGCACCTGCGCCAGGTCATCGGCTTGCGTGGTTACGGCCAGCGGGACCCGCTCAACGAATACAAGGCGGAAGCGTTTTCATTGTTCGAGGCGATGATCGCGCACCTGCGCGAGGCGGTGACGGCGCAGCTTATGCGCGTGGAGATCGTCCAGCAGCCGCCGGCTGAAGAATCTGCCGCGCTCCCGTATATGGAAGCCCACAAGGTCGACCCGACGACAGGCGAGGACGAGATGGCGCCTGCCTTGGCGCCGGCGCTGGCCGGCAATGGGAACGGCGCACAGCCGGAACGGAATGCGAATGACCCAACGAGCTGGGGCAAGGTCGGACGCAACGAATTGTGTCCTTGCGGGTCGGGCAAAAAATTCAAGCATTGTCATGGTAAATTCGCGTAGAGCCTTCCGACACCGCTTCTGCAAAATTATTTTGAACGCATGAAAGCACTGCCTATCACGGGCAATCCCTCCTGTTTGACCGAGATCAAGGCAGCGGAACCGCTCCGCAACCAAACTGTCGATTGCTGCATTATCGATCATCAGTTCATGTCGGGATGTGTTCATGCAAAAGCCTGTCGAGATCGCTTTTCGTAATATTGAGTCGTCCGATGCTGCTGAGGCGGCCATTCGCGATCATGTCGCGCGTCTGGAACACATGTTTGGCCGCATGACGAGCTGCCGCGTTCGAGTCGATCAGCGTAATCAGAATGTCAATGAAACCATGCCGCCGGTTGTCCACATCGACATTTCAGTACCCGGTCACAACGACATTGTGGTCGCGCACGAGGCGGATCATCTCCAGCGCAAATACCAGGCGCCGGATCTGCGCAATGCCATTAACGAGGCCTTCCGTGTCGCCGAGCGACGCCTGGGCAAGTACAAAGACAAATTGACCGATCACGGTATTGCGGAACGCGGGCATGAAGCGGCTAACGAATTTCGCGGGCAGATCGCCGAAATCACGCCGGAAAGGGATTTCGGCTTTTTGCTGACCAAGGAAGGCGGCTTGCTTTACTTCCATCGCAACAGCCTGCTCAGCGGCGACTTTGACGGCCTGGAGCGTGGCGATGAAGTGTCCTACGTGGAGCAAACCGGTGATACCGGACCGATTGCTTCCAAAGTGAGGGTCACCGAGAAATAGCGCGTTGGTGCTATTTGCCGAATTCGGTAAGCGCCAGTTTTTTTCGGAAGGCGCGGTCGCGCTTGAGGTGCCATTCGCGGCTCATGGCGTGACGCCGGCTCGTGCAACGTTCCGAATACAGTAGCACCCAGGTGCGGCCGCGTGTGGTACGTGCACCTTTTCCAGAATTGTGCTGCGCCAGGCGGCGCGCGACGTCGTCGGTCCAGCCGACATAGGTCAAGTGCCGGGTTTTGGTGAGGGTGCCGAGAACATAGACATAGCAGTCCATGTTTCGTCCCGTCGGGATGCGCGGAAAGGCTTTAACGGAAGCTGTTGAACGAGCCGGCTGGGACAACCGGCTGTGCACCGGTCAGCATGCCGCTGTTGCTGGCCGGTGGCGTGGCATAGGCGGCGCGAATTTCCGGCTCCGGGGCGCGCGGCGCTTCGGTCTTGGCGGTTTGCTGCGCAGGCGGCTTCGACGCCGGACGGCTGATATTCTCGGGCGCCGGCGGGGGTGCAACATCGCGCGGTTTCGGCGCGGACGATGTCGAAGCCGTTCGCATCGGCGCCGATGCTGTCGTCGGCACCACAGCAGGGTGCTTCGGCTTTGCCGCCAGATCGGTACTGGTGTTCCGCACGGGCACCTGCTCTCTGTCGGCCGATGCCGTCACGGTCGAAGCTTCGGCCTTTGAGCCGCCAAACAGATTACCGATCAAGCCGGTAATCGTGGTCGGATGCTCAGAAGCGGGAGCTTCACCCGTTTTCGGCTGTGGCGCCGGCCGGGGCATTGGTACGCTCGCCATGACCACTCGCGCGCTTTCAGTTTGCGGCGCGGCTTCCGGAACCGAAATGGTCGGAGCTGGAGCCGGCTTGTCGGACGTGCGCGGTAGCGAGCCGGGCGCAGTGGCGACGCGGATCAGCCGGCCCTTGCTGTCATAGCCCTCTTGCGTGCCGAGCTTGTCGGCGAACGCCGGGTTCATGCCGCCGTCGATGCCCTCGCGTGACGGAACAGTCGAAACACCGCTCGCGATGTATTCGGCCATCTTGAATTGCTCTTGGCGCCGCTGGTCAAGCACTGCGTCGGCGACCGTCTTGTCGAGTTGATAAGCGGGACACGCGCCTTTCGGATTGAACGACAAAGGCTTCGTCGAATCCTCAGGCGCGGCTGGATCAAACACATAGTGCCGTTCGCAAACTGCGACCTTCGGTTCCTGATGCGTTGCATCGAAATGGTCGTAGCCCTCTTTCAACATCTTCCAGAACGCGAAGTTCGAGTTGTTGCGGTGCTTGGCCATGTTCAGCGCGGTCATGCGGAACGGATAGGCTTGCAGTTGGAACGCCTTTTGCCCGCCGAAGAATGACTCGCGCGCCAATGCGTAGATTTCCTGGATCTGCTCGTCGGTCATCGCGTAGCAACCGCGCGAAGAACAGTCGCCGTGGACCATCAACTCGGAGCCGGTGTAACCCATCGAACGGTCATAGGCGTTCGGAAAGCCGGTGTTGAAGGCAAGGTAGTAGTTCGAATTCGGATTCATCTGCCCGGGCGTGATGGTGTAGAAACCTTCCGGGGCCTGGCGGTCGCCTTCCTTCTTCTTCGGGCCGAGATCGCCCGACCAGCGACAGATCGGGAAGGTCTTGAGCAAGGCGTATTCGCCGTTGCGATTCTTCTTCCAGATCTCCAGTTCCGCCTCTTCCTTGAAGATGCGGGCGAGGATCGGAGATTCCTTGTCCATATTCTTCGCGGCTATTTCGGCCAGCGTTTTATCGGAAATAGGAGCCTGCGCGCGGCCGGTGGGTGTGATGCTGTCAGCGTCACAACCGGCAAGGGCAATCGCCGCGGCAATAGCCGCAGACGCCAACAGGGCGCGAGCGAAGGGTCGGTTCAAACCTGATACTCCCCGAGGGGGCGGGCCCTCATTGAGTAATCGTTATCCTTAAGATGTGGCATCCGCAAGGCGCTCCACACCCTCTCAGACTACCGCTAAGCCTATGGTAAAGCAAAAGTAAATCGTCGCGCGGTTAACCAGAATTGCGGCCCATTGCGAGAAACTTCTCGCGCCGCTGCTTTCGGACCGCATCGCGGTCGAGTCCCCGCAATTCGGAAAAAGCCTTGGCGATAGCCTCGCCGGTTGCGGCAATGGCCCCCTGAGGGTCGCGGTGCGCGCCGCCGGTCGGTTCAGTCACGATGCTATCGATAATCCCGAATCGCACCATGTCCTGGGCTGTGATCTTCATGCTGGTCGCCGCCTCCTGTGCCTTGGCAGTATCGCGCCACAGGATCGATGCTGCCCCTTCCGGCGAGATCACGCTGTAGATGGCATGCTCCAGCATCAGGACGCGGTTGGCGGTGGCGACCGCGATCGCGCCGCCTGAACCGCCTTCACCGAGGATCACCGCGACATTCGGCACGCCCAGCGAAAGGCATGCGTCCGTCGACCGGGCAATTGCTTCAGCCTGGCCGCGTTCTTCCGCGCCAATGCCGGGATAGGCGCCGGCCGTGTCCACCAGCGTAATGACCGGAATATCGAAACGGTCGGCCATCTCCATCAGCCGGACCGCCTTTCGATATCCTTCCGGGCGCGCCATTCCGAAATTGTGCTTGAGCCGGCTTTCGGTGTCGGAGCCCTTCTCGTGACCTATGACGCAGACGCTTTCACCGTGAAACCGGCCGAAGCCGGCGACGATGGCGTCATCGTCGCCAAATTTGCGATCTCCGGCGAACGGGATGAAATTGCTGATGAGACCGGCGATGTAGTCGAGGCAATGTGGTCGCTGGGGATGTCGTGCGACTTGAGTTTTCTGCCACGGCGTCAATTCCGCGTAGAGCTCTTTGAGCGCGACCGCGGCTTTGACCTCGAGCCGGGAAATTTCCTCACCAACGGCGACCGCTGTGTCGCTCTCGCCCATCGCGCGCAATTCCTCGACCTTGGCCTCCAATTCCGCCACCGGTTTTTCGAAGTCGAGATAGCTGCGCATTGGGTCCAGGCGATGGGTGTTTTTCGAGGCGAACTGACGCGGGCGAGCCCTCTAAGTCAAGCAAAACGGGTTAATTTCGCTTTTACGCCGGCCCTTGGCTAGCTATCCGTCAAAGGGTGCAGATCGCGTACCAGTGTTTTCAGGCGCTCTTCCAGCACGTGCGTATAGATCTGCGTGGTCGAAATATCGGCATGGCCAAGCAATGTTTGCACCACGCGCAGATCGGCCCCGTTGTGCAACAAATGGCTTGCGAAGGCATGCCGCAGCACGTGCGGGCTTAAGCGAGCCGGTTGAATGCCGCAGGCCTGGCCGAGCGACTTGAGCTCGCGTGCAAAATGCTGCCGGGTCAGGTGACCTTGTTCGCCAAATGAGGGGAACAACCACTTAGACTGAGCATCATTGTCAGTGCTTGCGCGCAGTTCGAGATACTCCGTCATCGCACGTTTGGCCTGGCTATTGAGCGGCACGAGACGTTCCTTGCCGCCTTTGCCGCGCACTACCAACATGCGTTGATCGCGCCGCGCGGACGATGCCGGCAGCGCTACCAACTCGGACACACGCAATCCGGTGGCATAAACGACTTCCAGCAAACACAACAGCCGCGCAGCGCGCAGACGCTGGGCTGATGGCTGGTCCGCGTTCTCGCTGTTCGCGCGCGCTTGCGTGAGGAGCCCGTCGACATCGGCGATGGAGAGAACTTTTGGTAGCGCGCGCGTGCGTTTCGGCCCCTCGAGAACGGCGGCCGGATCGTCGGCGCGTCTGCCTTCCGCATAGAGAAACCGGTAGAGCTGGCGCACCGCCGATAAACGCCGCGCCAGTGAAGATGCCTTGAAGCCTCGCTCGTGGAGGCTCGCAATAAATTTGCGCAAGTCGTCCGTGGTCGCGTCGGCGATGGCGCGTTTCGCTGCGCGCAGATGCGCCGACAGGTCGTCGAGATCATTGCGATAGGCGGCGAGTGTATTCTCGCCGGCGCCGCGCTCGGCGGCGAGCATGTCGAGAAACAATTCGACCAGAACTTCGTCGGATGCTTTTGGCCGGCGCGCCATCGCCTTGCCTGCCTCCGGCATCAATGGTTCTTGAGAAACTTGTCGGGCGGAACAGTCACGATGATCTCGCGCGGCTGATATTTGACGAACGTGGCAAGCGAGAACACCGCGCCGTATGCCAGCCCGCCGAGCAGGCCGAGAAAGATCAGAAATCTGAATAGGCTCGGCATCGATCAAACCTGGCAGTTGTCCGTGCACCAGCGCCCAGCGATTTCAGGCAAGTTACGACCACGTCCCGGAACCGCTGACAAGACCGGCCCTCGCGGTTGGCCCGATTGCTGGTATATGGAACCGTGGATTCGCTTCGGAACCATAGCATGGTTAACGGTGCTGTTCAAAAACCCGCGGAAAATGGCCTGGAGTCGGCGATCGTTCGCGCGCTGGGCAGCCGCTCGATCGTGCTTGTCGGCATGATGGGTGCCGGCAAATCATCGATCGGCCGAAGGCTTGCAGGCCGACTTGGGATTCCGTTCATTGATGCCGATACCGAGATAGAAAACGCAGCGGGCATGACCATTCCCGAAATTTTCGACAAACACGGGGAGTCCTATTTTCGCGCGGGCGAAAAACGCGTGATCGCGCGCCTGCTCGACAACGGTCCTCAGGTGCTTGCCACCGGCGGCGGCGCTGTGATGGACCAAAGCACGCGCGACCTTATTCACATCAAGGGCATATCGGTGTGGCTAAAGGCCGACCTCGATGTGCTGCTCAAGCGTACGAAGCGCCGCAATGACCGGCCGCTCGCAGAGAAGATCAAGGATCTGCTCCCGCAGCGCGAGCCGGTCTATTCGTTGTCCGACATTATCGTGCAGTCACGTGACGAACCGCACGAAACTATAATTGATGAAATTATGGCCAAGCTGCCGAGCTGCCTTGATCTTGGTCTTGGCACCGAGAAGCCGCCATGACCGCGCCCTTGCGACAGATCGAGCCGATCCAGGTGCCAGTGGCGCTGGGTGCGCGCGCTTATGAAATCGTCATTGGGCGTGGCCTCATTGCTTCGCTCGGTGAGCGGGTCAAGGCGCTTCGGCCCGGCGCGCGGGTGGCAATCGTGACCGACGAAACGGTTGGCCAACTTCATTCAGGCGCTGTTGAGGTCGCGCTCAAGTCAGCCGGCATTGATAGCGCACGTATTACCGTGCCTGCGGGCGAAGGGTCGAAGAATTACGCGACCTTTGAGAAGGTCTGTGAGTTGATCATCGACGCACGCGTCGAGCGAAATGATCTCATCGTTGCGCTCGGTGGCGGTGTGATTGGAGACCTGGCCGGCTTTGCCGCAGCCAGCGTGCGGCGTGGGCTCGACTTCGTACAGGTGCCGACAACGCTGCTGGCGCAAGTTGACTCCTCGGTCGGTGGCAAGACCGGCATCAATTCGCTTCAGGGCAAGAATTTGATCGGCGCCTTTCATCAGCCAGTTCTGGTCGTTGCCGATACCGCCTTGCTCGACACATTGCCCAAGCGCGATTTTCGCGCCGGCTATGCCGAAGTCGCGAAGTATGGGCTGCTTGGAGACGCTCAGTTTTTTGCTTGGCTTGAAAAGAATTGGCAGGACGTATTCGCTGGCGGGCAAACCTCAGGAAACTTTGCGCGCGAGCACGCGATTGCGGTTTGCTGCCGCGGCAAAGCTGGCATTGTGGCGCGTGACGAACGCGAAACCGGCGAACGCGCGCTGCTCAATCTTGGGCACACGTTCGGCCATGCGCTGGAAGCAGGCTGCGGCTTCTCTGATCGGCTACTGCACGGGGAGGCGGTGTCTCTTGGCATGGCGCTGGCGTTCGAATTCTCGGCCCAAAAGGGGCTGATCGCGGCATCGGAGGCAGCTCGCGCCACCGCGCATCTTGCGGCGGTCGGCCTGCCGACCCATGTTAGTCATGTGCGCGGCGGCGTGCCGGGCATTGATGCTTTGATGAACCTGATCGGCCAAGACAAGAAAGTGAAACGCGGCAAGCTCACGTTTATTTTAGTGCGTGGCATCGGCCAGGCGTTCGTCGAGAATGATGTCGATCCGGCCGAAGTTCGCGCTTTCCTCAGTGAAAAACTCGCTTAGCGTGTGATCCCGAAAAGTGGATACCGGTTTTCGGATAAGATCACGCGCCAGGAATAAACGATGACTGCGAACGACTGGCTTTCCCTCGTCATCGTCTTCTTTTGCCTCCTGCTGTCGGCCTTCTTTGCCGGCAGTGAAACGGCGCTGACCGCTTCTTCGCGCGCCAGCATGACGCGCCTGGAGAAACACGGAAACCGCCGCGCCGGTATCGTCAATCGCCTGCTGGAACAGCGCGAGCGGCTGCTCGGCGCGCTCCTGTTTGGCAATAACGCGGTCAATATCGCTGCTTCGGCGCTGGCGACCGGTGTTCTGCTGACCTGGTTCGGCACCGCCGGTGTCGTTTACGCCACCGTGGTGATGACGGTCATCGTCGTCGTATTCTCGGAAATCCTGCCAAAGACGGCGGCGTTCAACGCGCCTGACCGCATTGCGCTGGCAGTGGCGCGGCCGATCTATCTTTTCGTCAAATTATTCGGCCCCGTATTGATGGCCGTCGAGGCGCTGGTGCGATGGTTGCTCAAGCACGTCGGCATGACGGTGGGCGACGATCAGCAGGTACTGTCGGCGCGCGAAGAATTGCGTGGCGCTGTCGACCTTCTGCATCGGGAAGGTGACGTCGAAACGCTCGACCGCGATATGTTTGGCGGCGTGCTCGATCTGCGCGAGCTCGCAGTATCGGATGTGATGATCCATCGCACTAACATGATCACACTCGATGCCAATGAATCACCGGAGGACATCGTCAATACGGTCATCGCGTCTCCGGTTACACGGTTGCCTCTGTGGCGCGAGAATCCGGAAAACATCGTGGGAATTTTACATGTGAAAGACTTGCTGCGTGCCTTGCACGCAGTCGATGGCGACGCCACCAAGGTCGATATTGCGTCATTGCTGACTCCACCATGGTTTGTGCCCGACACGCGCCCCGTATCGGAACAGCTCAAGGCGTTCCGCCGCCGCAAAACACCGTTTGCGCTGGTCGTGGACGAATACGGCGAAGTCGAAGGGCTGGTGACGCTCGAGGATATTCTGGAAGAGATCGTCGGCGATATCACCGATGAACACGATGTCGCTGTGCCGGGCGTACGGCGTCAACCCGATGGGTCCGTTAACGTCGACGGCGCGGTGCCAGTCCGTGACTTGAATCGTGTCATGGACTGGAATTTGCCGGATGAGGAAGCGACCACGATTGCCGGTCTTGTCATTCACGAAGCGCGCTCGATACCGGAGGTCGGCCAGAGTTTCACTTTCCACGGGTTCCGCTTCCGCGTGCTGCGCCGCGCGCGCAACCGCATCACGGCCCTGCGTATCCAGCCGTTGACGCGGACGCAGCACGCACGGTAGGGCCTAACTGCCTTCTTCATCTGGCGCGGCCGCGTGGATGGCAAGTGCGTGCACACTGCCCGCGAGTTCGGCCGAAAGTAGCTGGTTAATCATACGGTGACGTTCGAGCCGGGTCTTTCCTTTGAACGCTTCCGACACGATATACACTCGGTAATGTGTCTGCCCGCCCGGCCGGTGGCCCGCATGGCCTTCATGCTGGTGAGATTCGTCAAGCACCTTCAGGCTTTGCGGCGTGAAAGCCTCTGACAACTTTTTTGTGATGAGATCGGCGGTCCGCATTCTGCCCCGCTTAGGAGAGGGCGGCGCGCCGGTCAATGGTTGAAATCGCGCCTGATACCGAGAACAAGTCTTGAAGGCTTCACCAGCAAAAGCGCATAATGATCGGTCATGAAATTCGACTCACCCCTTTTTGATGGCATCCGCGTCAAACCGGAGAAGGATCGCCGGCCGAAAACCGGCGGGCCCGTCTGCGAATGGCATGGCTGCAAGGAAAAGGCGGACCATCGTGCGCCCAAAGGCCGTGGGCGCGAAAATGAATATTGGCGGTTCTGCCTCGCGCACGTGCGCGCGTACAATCAGTCGTACAACTTCTTCAACGGCATGAATGATGCCGCAGTCATGGCCTACCAGAAGGACGCGCTGACCGGACATCGACCGACCTGGAAGATGGGAACCGGCAAAGCAAAGGTCCGGCCGGACCTGCGCAATTTCGGTAGCCAATCAGATCCATTCAGTCTTTTTGGCGAAGGTGTGAAGGCGGAACAGAAGGCGCGCGCCGAGACCCGGCAAATTCGCAATGCGGAACGCAAGGCGCTCGATACGCTTGGGCTCGATGTCGAGGCCACCCCGCAACAGGTAAAGACGCGTTTCAAGGACCTTGTGAAACGGCATCACCCGGATGCCAATGGCGGCGACCGCTCCACCGAGGACCGGTTGGTGGAGGTCATTAAGGCATACAATTACCTGAAATCTGTCGGTTTCGGCTGAGCGGGCCGCCGGGGCTGCCGGACAACCCAGCCCCGCCTTCCGCACAGGGCTGGGCATGCCTATCTCATTGAAATAATTGATGGTGCTATTCGGACGCAGCGGGTTTTTCGCTGCCGTGGCCTCTGCTAAGTTGCCGCCGCCATCAGCCGGACCGTACGAGTCGGACCGCAGTAGAGGGCTTCGGCATTCCGAAGCCACGGAGGATCAATGACCGCCGCAGTGCAAGAAGTTGCCGGCAAATCTTACGAGAACTTGCCAGACATGAAAGTGTCGGTCCGGCAGGTGTTTGGTATCGACAGCGATCTGGAAGTGCCGGCCTACTCGAAGGCGGATGAGCACGTGCCTGATGTCGATTTCGGACTATCGATTTGACCGGCCGACCACGCTCGCCATTCTTGCCGGCTTTTCGAAGAACCGCCGCGTCATGGTCACCGGCTACCACGGTACCGGCAAGTCGACCCATATCGAGCAAGTAGCAGCGCGGCTGAACTGGCCCTGCGTGCGCGTCAATCTCGATAGTCACATCAGCCGTATCGACCTGATCGGCAAGGACGCCATCGTCATCAAGGACGGCCAGCAGGTAACAGAGTTTCGCCAAGGCATTTTGCCGTGGGCTCTGCAGAATAACGTTGCGCTCTGCTTCGACGAGTATGATGCCGGGCGCCCGGACGTGATGTTCGTGATCCAGCGCGTGCTTGAGGCTTCGGGCCGTTTGACGCTGCTCGACCAGAGCAAGGTCATCAAGCCGCATCCGTCATTTCGCCTGTTCGCCACCGCCAACACGGTTGGCCTCGGCGATACGTCGGGCCTCTATCACGGCACGCAGCAGATCAACCAGGGCCAGATGGACCGCTGGTCGATCGTCACCACGCTCAACTATCTGCCGCATGACAACGAAGTCGAGATCGTGCTGGCCAAGGCCAAGCACTATCGCAACGAGCAGGGCCGCGACATCGTCAACAAGATGGTGCGCGTTGCCGACCTGACGCGCAATGCCTTCATGAACGGCGACATCTCGACGGTGATGAGCCCGCGTACGGTGATCACCTGGGCGGAAAATTCCGAAATCTTCAATGATATCGGTTTTGCGTTCCGGCTCACCTTCCTCAATAAATGCGATGAGCTGGAACGGCCGATCGTTGCCGAATTCTATCAACGCTGCTTCGGTGTCGAACTGCCGGAATCGTCCGTGAACGTGGCGCTGTCTTGATTTTGCCTCTCCCAAGTGCGGGAGAGGAGGACGAGTGATGGCCTCCAACATCAAAAGCAAGTCGTCGTCGAAGGAATTGCCGACCGAGCCATTCAAGCGGGCCGTCACCGGCTGCCTGCGCGCGCTTGCGCGCAAGCCGGAACTGGAAGTCGCGTTCGCGGCCGAGCGGCCCGGCCTGATGGGCGGCAAAGTGCGGCTGCCGGAGCCGCCCCGCAAGCTCGGCAAGGCGGAAGCCGCAATCGTGCGCGGCCATGCTGATTCAATTGCATTGCGGCTGGCCTGCCACGATGCCGCCATGCATCGCCGGCTGCAGCCGGCCGGCCAGCAGGCGCGTGCGGTATTCGAAGCGGTGGAACAGGCGCGCGTTGAGGCGATCGGCGCGCGGCGCATGGATGGCGTCGCCCAAAATCTGACGGCTATGCTCGACGAGCGCTTCCATCGCGGTAAGTTCGACGAAATCACCGAACGCGCCGATGCGCCGATCGAAGACGCGCTGGCGCTCATGGTGCGCGAGCGCCTGACCGGCATGGCTCCGCCGCCGGCGGCCCGGAAACTGGTTGATCTTTGGCGTCCCCTGATAGAGGACCGCGCGGGGCGCGATCTTGATCGGTTGGAAAACCTGGTCGAGGACCAGCGCCAGTTTGGCGATGTCGTCCACGATCTGCTCGACGCTCTTGAGATGGGCGAGGACCGCAGTAACGACTCCGATGAGGAAGAGGAGGAGGGCGAGGACGACCGCCGCAAACAGGAATCCGGCGAAGAAGGCGAGGCTGCGGATTCCGACGAGATGCAGCGCATGAGTATGGAGGACACCCAGGTGTCGTCCGAAGACATGCCGGATTCCGCTGCCGAAGCGGCCGAGGCACCATCTGCCGATATGGCCGACGACACCGACATGGGTGATTCCGAAACGCCCGGCGAACCGCAGCGCCCGCGTCATTTTGGGGCCAATGAGCCGCGCGGCCCCGACTACCGCGCATTCACCGCGAAGTTCGACGAAACTGTCGCGGCCGAGGATCTGTGCGAGGCCGAAGAATTGGATCGCCTCAGAGGTTACCTCGACAAGCAACTTTCAAATCTGCAGGGCGTCGTGGCGCGGCTCGCCAACCGACTCCAGCGGCGGCTGATGGCGCAGCAGAATCGATCCTGGGAATTCGATCTCGAGGAAGGCCAGCTCGATCCGGCGCGCCTTTCGCGCATCGTCATCGACCCGCTGCATCCGCTTTCGTTCAAAGCGGAGAAGGACACCGAGTTCCGCGACACAGTGGTGACGCTCTTGCTCGACAATTCCGGCTCGATGCGCGGACGTCCAATTACGGTTGCGGCGACGTGTGCGGACATTCTCGCGCGCACGCTCGAGCGCTGCGGCGTCAAAGTCGAAATTCTGGGCTTCACCACGCGGGCGTGGAAAGGCGGACAATCGCGCGAGCATTGGCTTACGGCCGGCAAGCCCGCCAATCCTGGCCGGCTCAATGACCTGCGCCATATCATCTACAAATCCGCAGACGCGCCGTGGCGGCGCGCGCGCAAGAATCTCGGCCTGATGATGCGCGAGGGTCTCCTGAAGGAGAACATCGACGGCGAAGCGCTCGATTGGGCGCACAAGCGTTTGCTGGCGCGCACCGAGCAACGCAAAATTCTGATGATGATCTCCGACGGAGCGCCGGTCGACGACTCCACACTCTCGGTCAATCCCGGCAACTATCTCGAGCGTCATTTGCGATGGGTCATCGAGGAAATCGAGACCCGGTCACCGGTGGAGCTGATTGCGATCGGTATTGGTCATGACGTGACGCGTTATTACCGGCGCGCTGTCACCATCGTCGATGCAGAAGAACTCGGCGGAGCAATGACCGAAAAGCTTGCGGAACTGTTCGAGGAGCACGCGGCGGCCGAACGGCCAAGCCCGCGCACACGGAGACGCGTCGCTTGACGCAGACACGTCGTTGCTGGCTCGTGGCTGGCGCGTTCTCGGCGGCACTGGCCATCGGTACCTTGGCCCTGGCCGACGCATTGCGCTATCCCCAGACGCCGACACGCGTGCAAATCGATGCGACGGTCATTGCCTCCTTTGATAACCACGATGAGACGCTGACGCGCTTCGGTTCTCTGGAATTTCGCGGCGGTCTCGTGCTCACCTCGCGCCATCCGGCTTTCGGCGGCATCTCTGCCATTCATGTTGAGCCGGACGGCAACCGTTTTATCGCGATCACCGACCGCGGATCGTGGCTTCGCGGGCGGATCGTCTACCGTGACGGCAGACCGGCTGGCATTGCCGACGCCGAAATGGCGCCGATCCTTGGATCCGACGGAAAGCCGCTGGCGGCGCGCGGTTGGTACGATGTCGAGTCGCTCACCGAACATGACGGCATGCTCTACATCGGAATCGAGCGGGTCGAGCAGATCGTGCGCTTTGACTATCGTCATGACGGCTTACGCGCGCGCGGCCAGCCGATCGCGGTGCCGCCCGACTTCAGGACTTTTGCGTTCAACAAAAGCCTGGAATGTCTCGCGACCGCGCCGCAGGGCTCGCCGCTCGCCACCGCTTTGATCGCTGTGACGGAACATAGCCTCGACAAGGACGGCAATCTGCGCTCGTTCATATTGGACGGTGACACTGCCACCCCCTTTAGCGTGAAGCGTACCGACGATTTTGACGTCAGTGACTGCACGATCCTTCCGCCCGGCGATCTGTTGTTGCTGGAGCGCCGATTTTCGCCGGCGCGCGGCATCGCGATGCGCATTCGCCGCATTCCGCTTGCCGATATCAGGGCGAATGCCGTCACTGATGGCCGTTCGATGATCGAGGCCGATCTCGGTTACCAGATCGACAATATGGAGGGCATCGCCGTGCACAGCGCTGCGAGCGGCGAAACCATCGTCACGCTTGTCTCGGATGATAATTTTTCAGTTATTCAGCGCAACCTGCTGCTGCAGTTTGCGATCGTGGGCGAGTGAGCCGTCAGACGGCTGCGGCGTCGCGCTTCTTTACGATCTGACGCTTGATCTCAAGCACCTTTGGCGCCAGTTCGGCGTCTTTGGCCTTGAGGAGGAAAGCGTCGAGCCCGCCGCGATGATCGACGGTCTTGAGCGCGTTCGCCGATACGCGCAGGCGGAACCTGCGGCCAAGCGTGTCGGAAATAAGCGTCACGTTGCGCAAGTTCGGCAGGAACCGCCGCTTGGTCTTGATGTTGGAGTGACTTACTTTGTGGCCGACCAGTGGCTTCTTACCGGTCAGGTCGCAACGCCAGGACATGGCTCAGTTCCTCGAAATAATACCCGCGCCAGCGCGCCGGTTCAGGTCAATCGTCTGGGCTAAGACCGCGGACGTATAGAGAGCGGGGTTAAAGGCGTCAAGCCGAGCAATTGAACGCAATTTGACCGGATTTCAGAGCCGTCCGGTAGATCTTTGGCGCCGGCGAACACAGATTCGACGAAATCCGCGCCGACGACATGCTCACACTGTCGGCGGCTCCCGCGTTAACTTTGCGGCCATCACGTCGCCCGCCAAGTTCGCGTTGTGTGGCCGCGTTGTGTGCCGGATTGCGCTGCGGGTGGTAATATCAGCTGCCCGACCGCGGAAGATCCGCTGGTGTCGACGCGCGGAAGGATCAGGTCTTGCGTCAAACCCTACGATGCACGTTGGTGGCGTCAGGCCTGGTGGGCCTGGCCCTGGTCGGCGCGCTCGCCCCCGCTGAGGCGCAGGGGCGACTGGAAGCTCGCTATACCGCGACGATCGCGGGCATTCCGATTGGCAGCGGCACCTGGGCCATCGACGTTGTCGATACGCAATACACGGCAGCTGCCAGCGGTTCGACCAGCGGTCTGTTGCGCGCTTTCACCGGCGGGCAAGGCGACAGCACCGCGCGCGGCACGCTCAATGGCGGCCGGCCTTTGTCTTCCACTTATGCAGTAACAATTAGCTCCCGGAAGAAATCCGACGTCATCCGGTTCACGATCGCCAATGGCAATGTGAAGGATTTGCAGGTCGACCCGCCGCAGGATGACGATCCCGAGCGTGTGCCGCTCACGGAAGCGCACCAACACGGCGTTTTTGATCCGATGACGGCTTCGATGGTGCGAGTACCGGGCAATGGCGAACTGCTGTCGTCCGAAGCGTGCCAGCGCACAATGGCCATTTTCGATGGCCGGCTGCGCTACGACATGCAGTTTGCCTTCAAGCGGATGGACAAGGTCAAAGCGACCAAGGGCTATGCCGGCCCGGTCGTCGTTTGTTCGGCATATTTCACCCCGGTGGCCGGCTACATCCCGTCGCGCGCGGCGATCAAGTACCTCGCCAAGCAGCGCGACATGGAAGTTTGGCTCGCCCCTATATCCGGAACGCGCGTATTGGTCCCGTTCCGCGCTCAAGGACCGACGCCGATTGGCCAGGCCATACTCGAGGCTTATGAATTCGTATCCGTGCCCGTTCCGACGCGAGCTTCGGCCACCGGTCCAAAGGTGCAGTGACCTTGCGCTTGACTCTTTGGTAGGGCGCGAGTTGAAGCGGGTGTTAACGTTTGACGCGTCGGAAACGCAAGTGAATCGCAGCGCCCCTACCCCATCTTGTAGCCGTGCAGTCGAACGTTGCCAGATGTCGCCGTGAACGAAGGTATACAGGCCCCGAGTCAGTGATTCGGGCGCGTTTCGTTCCAGACTCGTTCTAATACTTAACCTGGCGCATGTTCGGCGTCGCATTGTGGTACAGAAAATTTGTGGCAGGGCCTGCTTGAGGGGTTTGCCACCAGTCTGGACGCGTAATGGCCATCTCTTTTTCCCCGCAGCCTGCCCGAACATCGCGAACACGCGGCGCCGGGGTCACGGCCGTGCTGGGCCCCACCAATACCGGCAAGACCCATCTCGCGATCGAGCGCATGCTGGCCCATTCGTCTGGCGTGATCGGGCTGCCGCTGCGCCTGCTGGCACGCGAAGTCTACAACAAGGTGGCCGACCGGGCCGGCAAGGACGCGGTCGCCCTCATTACCGGCGAAGAGAAGATCAAGCCGCCGAACCCGCGTTTCTGGGTCTCAACTGTCGAAGCCATGCCGCGCGATCTCAACGTGGCATTTCTGGCCGTCGACGAGATCCAGCTTGGAGCCGATTTTGAGCGCGGCCATGTCTTCACGGACCGCATGCTCAATGCGCGGGCGCGCGAGGAAACCTTGGTCCTCGGTGCCGCCACCGTGCGTCCGATGGTCGAAAAACTGCTGCCCGGAGCGCACGTCATCAGCCGGCCACGGCTATCGACGCTCACCTATTCGGGTGAGAAAAAGCTAACGCGGCTGCCGCGCCGGTCGGCTATCGTCGCGTTTTCGGCGGAAGAAGTTTACGCCATCGCCGAGCTGATCCGCCGCCAGCGCGGTGGTGCCGCGGTCGTGCTTGGCGCGCTTTCGCCGCGCACGCGCAATGCACAAGTCGCACTCTACCAATCGGGGGATGTCGACTATCTGGTGGCCACTGATGCGATCGGTATGGGGCTCAATCTCGATGTCGATCACGTTGCTTTCGCATCTGACCGGAAATTCGACGGTTATCAGTTCCGCAAACTCAACCCCGCCGAACTCGCCCAGATCGCCGGCCGCGCTGGCCGCGCGACGCGCGACGGTACATTCGGCACGACGGGGCGCTGCGACCCGTTCGAGCCGGAACTGGTGCAGGCGCTCGAAAGCCACAACTTCGAGCCGATCCGGTTGCTGCAGTGGCGCAATGCCGATCTCGATTTTGCCTCGATCGGCGCATTGCAGGCTTCGCTCGCCGCCACGCCAAACGAGCCGGGGCTGACGCGCGCACCTGTCGGAGAAGACGTTCTCGTTCTCGAACACGCCGCACGCGACGAAAATGTGCGGTCGATTGCCGGCAATCGGGCGTCCATCGCGCGGTTGTGGGATGCCTGTCAGGTTCCGGACTATCGCAAAATCGCGCCTGCGACCCATGCGGAATTGGCCGTGACCCTCTATGGATTCCTGATGCGAGAGGGTAACATCCCTACCGATTGGTTCGCTCGTCAGATTTCCCAGGCCGACCGGACCGACGGCGATATCGACACTCTCTCCAACCGGATTGCGCATGTCAGAACCTGGACTTTCGTCGCCAATCGTCCCGATTGGCTTGCCGACCCGGAGCATTGGCAGGGGCTTACACGAGCGATCGAGGACAAGTTATCCGATGCGCTCCACGAACGTTTGGCCGAACGGTTCGTGGACCGCCGCACCAGCGTCTTGATGCGGCGGCTGCGAGAGAACACGATGTTGGAAACTGAAATCGGAAAAACTGGCGAAGTGACGGTCGAGGGTCATGTGATTGGCCGGCTCGATGGATTCATGTTTGCGCCCGATGCCTCCGCCGCAGGCTCGGAAGCAAAAGCGCTCAACGCCGCCGCGCAAAAAGCGCTGGCCGGCGAGATCGAAGCACGCGCCACAAAGCTTTCGCAGGCCTCGAATGATCAGATCGTGCTGGCCACCGACGGCGCGCTGCGCTGGACGGGCGATCTGGTCGGCAAGCTGACGGCCGGTGATGACACATTGCGTCCGCGCGTGCGTGTCATTGCCGATGAGCAACTCACTGGCCCGGCTCGTGAGTTGGTACAGACGCGGCTCGATCTCTGGCTCAAGACCCATATCGAAAAACTGCTGGCGCCGCTGTTCTCGTTGACCGCCGCCGAGGACGTCACGGGCATGGCGCGTGGCGTCGCGTTTCAGCTTGTCGAAGCGCTCGGTGTGCTGGAGCGGCAAAAGGTGGCGGAGGAGGTCAAGGGCCTCGACCAACCCGCGCGGGCCACTTTGCGCAAATATGGCGTGCGCTTCGGCGCCTATCACATCTATCTGCCGGCACTGCTCAAACCGGCGCCACGCGCGCTTGCAACACAACTATGGGCGATCCGGCACGAGAGCCCGGACGCCAAGGGTGTCGGCGAGTTGCTGCATCTTGCTGCCAGCGGACGCACCTCGATTCCCGTCGAACCGGAAACGCCGAAGCCGCTTTACCGCACGGCCGGTTATCGTATTTGCGGTGAAAGGGCTGTCCGCGTCGATATCCTGGAGCGGCTTGCAGATCTTATCCGGCCGGCACTGTCCTGGCGCGAAGGCGTACCGGGTCCGAAACCGGACGGAGTATTCGATGGCCGCGGCTTCCTGATCACTGGAGCGATGACCTCGCTCACCGGCGCGTCGGGAGAAGATTTCGCGTCCATTCTGCGCTCGCTTGGCTATCGCATGGACCGCAAGCCAAAGCCCGCCGAACCAGCGGCGCCTGTGGTTGCGGCAGCGGAAACAACATCTGTGGCCAGCGACGCCGCAGCAGCGCCGGCCAGCGATGTGACGGCGCCGCCGGATGAACCGGTTCCAGCGGACGTCGCGCCTGCACAAGATGCATCCGCTGCCGAATTGCCGTCACGCTCACTTCTGCCTGGACCCGAATTCGTTACGCCGGAGACGGCGCCAATTGTGCATGAACCTGCGATCGCGCTTGTGGAAGACGCCGCAAAGCAGGAGGCAGTCTCAGCTGATGTTGCAACTGATGCAGTTGCCGCCGGTGAGGGCGCAGCGCAGGAGGAGCCGGCTTTCATCGAGGTCTGGCGACCGGCTGGTCGTGCCGACCGGCGTCCCCATCGGCCCCGCCGTCCACAACGCCAGCAACAAACACAAGTTGCTGACTCTGGAGCATCCGCCGCGCCGGCAACTGCGCCGGTGGAAGGTGTCGCATCACCAGCGCCGTCGGATGCGGCACCGGCCGGACGCGGGCCGCGGCGCCCGCATGATCGAAGCGACCGCCCGGAGCGCAAGGAGCAACAGCCGCGCCAAGATCGACAAGAGCGGCAGCAGCGGACGGAGCGCCAAGGCAAAGAGGGCCCTGGCGGACGCAACGAACGGCAGGACCGCGGCCGCCGTCGCGACCGGGGAGACTCGGTCGACCGCGCGGAGCGCGAGCAATATTACGCCAAACCGTTCGGCAATCGCTCCGGCGGGCGCGACAAGCAGCCGGATCCCAATTCGCCGTTCGCCAAGCTTGCTGCGCTCAAGCAGCAGCTAGAACAGAGCAGCAAAGATCCGTCTTGAGCGCCAGCTGCAAGAGTCTCGAACGCAAAAGCCTTGACCGCCAACGCATCGACAAATGGCTCTGGCATGCCCGCATGGTGCGCACCCGCGGCGACGCTGCGGCGCTCGCGACAGCCGGGTTCGTGCGGCTCAATGGAAAACGCCTGACCGCCGCCGGCCATCCGGTGCGAATCGGCGATGTGGTCACGCTCGCGCTCGATCGTTCGATACGTGTGGTTCGGGTTGAAGCTATCTGCGAACGGCGCGGTAACGCGCCGGCTGCCCGCACGCTCTACCGCGATCTGGGCTGACCCTCTTGGAGGTCAAGGCAGGGCCAAGACTAGGCCAAGACTGGGCCAAGACTGGGCCAAGATGGTGCCAAGCCGCGGCCAATACCTTGACCTTTCGTCCCAATTCCCTGCGAGGAGCGCGTTTTACAGTGGCGGGGACACCAGTTGCGGCTTATCTGTCGTTACGATACGGAGCGTCGGTAAGTGGCTGTGCGGAGCGGTGAATGACCTACGTCGTCGTCGAAAACTGCATTAAATGCAAATACATGGACTGCGTGGAGGTGTGTCCGGTCGACTGCTTCTACGAGGGTGACAATATGCTCGTCATTCACCCCGACGAATGCATCGACTGCGGCGTCTGCGAGCCGGAATGCCCCGCCGAGGCCATCAAGCCGGATACCGAGTCGGGGCTCGAAAAATGGCTCGAAGTGAACGCCCAATACGCCAAGACTTGGCCAAATATCACGGTCAAGCGTGAGGCGCCCGCCGACGGCAAGGAATGGGATGGCGTACCAGACAAGTTCAAGAAGTTCTTCTCGCCCGACCCCGGGACTGGCGACTGAGCCGGTGCCGTAATTAGGCACCGCTGCCGGGGGCCCTCCGCCAAAGTGCCGCCCAAGGGCGCCCCGAGAGCCTCCCGAGTGCCGCCCAAGGGCCGCCCAAGGGCCGCCCAAGGGCCGGCCAAGCGCCCAAAGGTCTACCTGTCGGAAGCTATTAACCGATTCGGTGAAATTGCAGGGTTTTTACCGCCGAATAGCTGCGCTGCGGCGGCATAAGGCTTTGATTCCGCCCAAAAATGTGCTATATACATAAAAGATGGATAGGAACGACGTTGCCATCGGTGAGCTCCCCCTTCGGGAGCATTATTTTTCGGTGGCTGAGTTCCAAGGTTCCCAAACTAGAGGGCGTGCGATCCACGCGTGAGCAGTGGCAGGAAAAACGCGTCATAAATCAAAGAAAGGTTCCGCCGGCATGAGCCGGGGTTCCAAAAAGTCTGCCGAAGCGCGGCGGACCTCCCACGCCTCGCGCGGCACCGCCCGCGCCGGGGCTCCCGCAGCCAAACTGGCCGGTGCCCGCAAAGGGGCCGGCGAAGGAGTCGTGCCCGGAATGACCAGCAATAAGAAGACTACCCAGCGACAAGGCTTCAAGACCAACGAATTCATCGTCTATCCGGCCCACGGCGTGGGTCAGATCATGGCGATCGAAGAGCAGGAGGTCGCAGGCGCCAAGCTGGAGCTGTTCGTCATCAATTTCGTCAAGGACAAGATGACGTTGCGGGTTCCGACCGCCAAGATCGTGTCGGTGGGCATGCGCAAGCTGGCCGAGGCGCCGCTGGTCAAGCGGGCTCTCGAGACGTTGAAGGGCCGCGCGCGCATCAAGCGCACCATGTGGTCCCGCCGCGCCCAGGAATACGAAGCAAAGATCAATTCCGGCGATATCGTTGCCATCGCGGAGGTCGTCCGCGACCTGTACCGGTCGGAATCCCAGCCGGAGCAGTCCTATTCGGAACGGCAGCTTTACGAAGCAGCGCTTGATCGCCTGTCGCGTGAGATTGCGGCCGTCCAGCGCGTGACCGAGACCGAAGCGATCAAGGAGATCGAGGCGGCGCTCGCGAAGGGCCCGCGCCGCGGTCCCAAGCCGGCCGAAGAGGCGGGTTCGGACGATGCGGTCGAGGAAGAGGCTGCTTAACGGACACGCAGTCCATATGAATAGTCCAAAGCCCGGCGCTCGCGCCGGGCTTTTGCTTTGGGCCCCAGGTGGGGCTCAAGTAGGCTCTATGGGCCGCGGGCCGCAGTTGCTCCAGCCACCTCTCTGGCCTATATGCCGGCCAACCACCGCATTCGATGTTTGATGGAGTAATCGATGACCGCCATTCGCGGCTATGTCGCGCCGACAACCGAAACCGACGCGCTCGGCGTGCACTCGCTGGACCAGTTCGTGCTCGCAGTGCCAGATGCGTCGGTTGCCCAGGATTTCTACGGCAATTTCGGCCTCGACGTGCGGCGCGACGGCAACGCGCTCGCGATCAAGACGTTTGGTCATGAACACCGCTGGGGCTCGGTGGTCGAAGGCAGTAAAACCAAGGCGCTCCATCATCTTTCCTTTGGTTGCTATGCCGATGACTTGCCGCGGCTGAAGGCGCGTATCGAAGGCGAGGGGATCAAGCTCATCGATCCGCCACCCGGATTTGAGAGCAACGGTTTCTGGTTCCGCAATCTCGAGGGCGTGCTGATCGAAGTGAAAGTCGCCCGCAAGGTTTCTCCTGATCACAAGGCGCAGAGCGAGTGGGCCACGGTCGGTCCCGGCATTGCCGCAGCGACCACGCGCGAGAAGGCCCCGCCCGTGCGGCCGCGCCGGCTGTCACATGTCCTGATCTTCACCCGCGACATCGACGCGTCGATCAAATTCTATGAGCGTACGCTTGGTCTGCGGCTTTCAGATCGCGCGTCGGATCTCGTTGCTTTTATGCACGGCATTCACGGCAGCGACCATCATCTGCTGGCTCTGGTGAAATCCTCCGGGCCGGGCTTTCATCACTGCAGTTGGGACACAGCCAGCATCCAGGACATCGGTCTTGGCGCCATGCGCATGCACGACAAAGGCTGGACCAAAGGCTGGGGTCTCGGCCGGCACGTGCTCGGCTCCAACTACTTCCACTACGTCATGGATCCCTGGGGCAGCTTCTCGGAATATTCGTGCGATATCGACTACATTCCAAAAGAAGAGCGCTGGCCTGCCGCTGACCACAAACCCGAGGATTCGTTCTATCTCTGGGGGCCCGATGTGCCGCGCGAATTCACGCTCAATCCCGAAGTCGGCGAAACCTAAGGCGTACCCGCGGCGAAGCCGTTAGTCGATGACGATCTTCAGCTTGTCGCCCGGCTTGATCCGGTCGGTGGTGGAAAGGCCGTTGAGCACGCGCAAGCGTTCGATGGCGTGATCGCTGACGGCCATGCGCCGCCCCAGCTTTTCGACAGTGTCGCCAGGCGCGGCCGTCACGATCTGCAGATGCATCGGGTGGATCTGCTGGCTTTCCTTCAGGCTCATGCGGCGGAAACTCGTCACCGATTCCCGGAATGAGCGCTCGACTTGCGCGTTCATGGTCTTGGCCGCGAAGATAAATCGGTAGACGTCGCTGCCAAAGCGCACCGCAAACAACCGGAATGACCACTGATCGCCGCTCGCGGTGGCCGCCGCCGCCGGAAAGCCGTTGATTGAAAACTCCTCAACACTTGCGGCATCGACATTCGTCATCCATCCCGATTTCAGGTAGTCGGGCAATGATTGCTCGGCCGGAACGCTTACGACGTCGAGTCGCAAGGCTTCGTTACCGCCGTCCTTGAGACCAAGAACGGCCTGCGCCGTGTTGTCGAGCGTAAAGCCCGGCGGCGCCACGAAGGTGAAGCCAAGTTTTGGATGCAGGAAATGCCGGCCGCGCGCGAAGCCTTCGCTGGGGTCTTCGCCATAAATTAATCCGGAGAGAGTCGCGAGATATTCAGCACGGTCGCGTTCGCCGGCGCCCGGCCCACTGAACTGACGGGCATTGGCGACAGCGTTTTTAACGCGCTCGGGCGTCGCCGGGTGCGATGACAGAAAATCAAGCATGCGGGGATCCGCGCCGCCGCTGGACGCCTTGAGGTCGGCGTTGCGTTGCATGTCGGTCAGGAAGCGGGAGGCTCCGAATGGATCGAAGCCGGCGCGCGCAGATATGCCGACGCCGATGCCGTCAGCTTCGAATTCCTGTGCGCGTGAGAACGCCGCCAATGTGAGCTTCGATTTGGCGAGCGCCAATGCTCCCACCTGCGGGTCGCTGAGCACGTCGTTGACCACATGGCTAATGATAGCGACCTGCCGGGCCTGTTCCTCGCGGATCGCCGCATGGCGCGCAATGACATGCCCCATTTCGTGCGAGAGCACGGACGCAAGTTCGGCGTTGTCATTGGCGAGCGCAATCAGTCCGCGCGTGATGTAGAGCTTGCCGTTCGGAAGTGCGAAAGCATTGATGGCCGGCGAGTTGAGGATCGTGACCTGATATTTCAGATCCGGCCGTTCCGATGCCGCCACCAGGCGGCCGACAATTTTTTCGATCAGACTTTGCAAGCGCGCGTTGTCGTAAGCCCCGCCGTATGAGGCGAGTATGCGCGCGTGCTCGCGTTGTGCCGCGGGCGCCTGATCGGCCTGCGCAGTGACTTGCGCCACCGGCAGCGAGACGAAGCGGTTGTCGGGCGTGCTGGTGCAGGCGGCCAACAGAATGGCAAGCGAGGCCGCTAGTCCGAGCGACTTGTTCGCTGCTCTGCCTGTCAGTGCCGCAACCATCCGGCTCTCACTCATAATAAAAACTACTCGACGAGCTCTATCTGTTCGGGCGCGTCGGCCTCGATGACGGGACCATTGCGCTGTTCGATCCAGCCACGCACCCGGATCGGACGACCCTCCAGCTGTTTCGGATCGATGCCGGCGGCGGCAAATTCGCGCCGATGGCGCTTGAGAATGGTGACGGTAAAGTCCTTGGTCCAGCGCCGCCCGAAGTTCAAATAGATAGTGGCGCCGCTTTCACGCACCGACAAGACCTTGCCTTCGACCAGCGCAAATTGTCCCCGCGCAGCCCCAATCCGGGTAACATTTTCCGGGCGCAAAGGGGCGAAATTTGGGTCGGCCCAAATGCCACGACGCGCTTTGCGGGCTGCCTTTTCGGCGCCCAGCAGCATATCAGCGCAGGCTTTGTTGCCAATTCTTCCGGAAACGCGCGCCTGGCCTTGCGCGACCATCGCTTGCTGCACTGATTGCTCGGTATCTTCCGCATAAACAAAGGCAATCAGACGGCCATAGCGGTCCGGAGCATTGCCGAGCTGTTCCAGCCGTATGCTGTGCCCGTCGACCAGTTGCTGAAGCAGCTCGCGGCTGTTGCCCGTGACTTCGATCGCGGCCAGGCGCAATTCCCGTCCATCGGCCAGCAATAGCGTGCGGCCGTCACGTACGGCGGCGACAGTTGCCGTGCCAATATCGACGAGTTTGCAGGATGCTTGTCCCGCCGCACTGCAAGCCAGCAGCGGAAGAAGGGCCGCCGCAAGGACCGAGGCAGGGCTAGGTAACGTCAAACGCTTCATGAACAAGACTGCCGCTACGCGCTCACAGGCCGTCAATAGAGATGGCGGCCACCCGGCGACGCGCTAGAATGACAGTATAAACGTGAACGTCATCATAACCGCTGGGAGGAACTCAATGCAGAAGCCTGGGCGTTCGCCGAGCCGCCGCGCATTCCTGACCTCAGCTGCCGCTGCCGGCGTCATGGTGGCGACCCGGGCGCGCGGTGATGACAATCATTGGCCTGACCGTCCAGTGCGGATCATCGTGCCTTACCCGGCCGGTGGCTCGACCGATGTGCTCACGCGTATTTTAGCCGAACGGCTGAAGGACATATTTAGCCAATCGTTTGTCGTTGAGAACCGTGGTGGCGCCGGCGGCAATATCGGCATTGCAGCGGTCACCGGCAGTCCGCCCGATGGCTATACCATTGGTTCCGCGACCATCGGGCATTTCGCAATCAACCAGTTTCTCTACAGCAAGATGCCCTACGATCCCGAGCATGACATGATCCCGGCGTCGTTGACTTGGGAGCTGCCGAACGTTTTCGTCGTACCCACCGACCATGTGCCGGCGAAAACGCTGCCGGAATTCCTGACCTGGGCAAAGCAGGCAGGACGTACCAATTTCGGAAGCCCCGGTGTCGGCACCTCGCCGCATCTGTCCGGCATCATGTTCACCAAGCGCACCGGCATCGATGCCGTTCATGTCCCATTCCGCGGCGCGGCGCAGACTATTCCCGCCATGCTTTCTGGCGACGTCACGTTTGCGATCGACAATCTTGCGTCTTACGTGCCCGTGATCCAGTCGGGAAAAATGCGCGCCCTCGCGGTGACCTCGGCGCAGCGCTGGCCGACGCTGCCGGATGTGCCGACCATGGGCGAAGCGGGAGTCAGCGATTTCGTGGTCACGTCATGGGCCGCCTTTGTGCTGCCCGCGGCAACGCCGCGGCCGATCATCGACAAGGTTTCCGCGGCGCAGCGGCGGATCGCCGGCGAAAAAGAAGTCCAGGACCGTTTCCTGGTGGCCGGCGCGCGCGTGCTGTCCAGCACGCCGGAGGGCGCCATCGCCTTTGCGGCGAAGGAACGTGCAATGTGGAAAGATGTCGTTGCCGCTTCGGGCGCGAAAGTGGATTAGGGTTTGCAGCGGTGCACGTTCACGGCACCTGTGCTACATCGCAGTCCGACGGTCCCGTAGCTCAGCAGGATAGAGCAGCGGTTTCCTAAACCGAAGGTCGGAGGTTCGAACTCCTCTCGGGACCGCCAAATCACTTTGATCTTCCAAACTTATTACGCCGAGTTGTCAAACCGGAGTGCAATATCCGCTTTCGCGTGTAAAGCGGACATGGCTCGCACACCGCAAAATATTCGCTAACAACCCAATGCGGACATACGATCACACTTGTGACAGCGTTTTTTCTTCGGGCGGCTTCACATGCCGGAACGAAACTAGCAACGCCAAGTCGTAGGCAATCTTGAGAATTCCGCAGAGCACTAGCGGCAATCCTGAAAACGACGTTGCCAGTAAAGCGCCCGCCATTGCTGGGCTGATGGACGATGCGAGGCTTCGGGGGACGGCGGTCACGCTCGCTGCGGCGGTCCGTTCGGCGGGCGTTACTACGGCCATCACATAGGAAGTGCGCGTAGGCACATCCATCTGCGATAACGCGGCACGCAACAACAGCAAAACTTGAGTAAGGATCAAATTTGGAGAGATAGCAGCCAGAATGAGAAAGATGCTGGATGGAATGTGGGTGAAGACCATTGTGTTGACGAGGCCGATGCGCTTCGCGAGCCACGCGGCGACTGGATAGGAAAATGCGCTCAGCGTGCTCGTCCAGAAGAAAAAGACGCTGGCCGCCGAAAGCGACATGTCAAAGCGCTGGAACAACCACAACGCCAACAGCGATTGAACGACAAAGCCCCCGGCGAAAGCATCAAGACTGAACAGGGCGGCTAGTTTGTAAACAACTAGTCGCGATGGGCCGAGCGGAGCGCTGGGTTTTACCTCATCCACGTGCGCATGTGGCAGACAGCGGTAGAGCGCAATGCACAGGAGGCCGAGTGCGGCATAGGCGTAGAACATGCCCTTGAACGCAGTCACCGTATCGATGCCGGCCTTGGTCATGAAATCGGGCGCTGCCGCAGCCAACGATCCTAACGCCATCGACAGTGCGCCTATCAGGCTGTAGCGCGCGAATGTGCGTGTCCGCTCCTGATCTGGCACATCGTGAGCGAGCATGGCATGTTCAAGCGGCACCAGAACGCCCAGGTCGCCGGTCGACGGATTGACCGTTCCGAAGAACGCGACGACCGCAATAATGGCGAATATATCTACATTAGAAAATGCGATGCCGGTGCAGGCCATCAAGACGGCGCCAGCGAGCAGCAAATTGCGTAGATCATATCGTGGCGCGATGAAGCCGACGGCGAGCGTGAACAACGCGGTTCCGAGCAGCGATGCACTGGCAATCAAACCAATTTGGCCCGTGCTAAAGCCGGCCGCCGACAAATATGCTGGCAGGACAATCACCGCAAATCCGTCGCCGAAACCTCGGACCCCGCGCGCGACGTAAAGCAGCATGACACTCTTGCGCGCGGAGCGAGGCTTTTCAGGTGAAATCATTCGGACAGACTAACTGCTCCACTGTTGAGCCAATGGCCAGTTTCACCAGTCATGGCTGTTTTAATGGGACGCATTGCCGCGGGTGAGACCGATGTCCTTCAGTTGTCGGTCGTCGAGAGTTGCCAGGATTCGCCGGGTTCTGCGACGCAGCAGATATCGTTTGAGCGCCGCATGCAGTGCGAGCACTCCGTCAATCGCCAGCAGGACGATATGGTCTTCCCGCAGCAGGGCGGCCTCTGTCTCACGGGACACTTTGCGTTTTGGCTTCTGTTTGCGTGCTTTCCTGCTATCGAGACCGGTACCGATAATCTTTATATCGTCATGTTTGATGAAACTGCTAAGCGGCAGTCTGAACATTGTAGGCAACATTTGCCTTCTCCGAACCGCGTCCCTGCGATAGCGCGCATGGATTGCGGAAAAAGTGCAGAGCTTGGGCGAATGCCTTGTAGCGGCCGGGTGGCTGCAACGGACCCGACATGGATTTCTCCAGTGCCGCCGCCGGGATGGGACTTGTGGTGATGTTGCATATCGCCAAAAGCCCTCGGCCCGACGCTGGGCTAAGTGCAGTGCTTGGGCGAGATGCCTTTGATAAGCCGGGCGACTGCTAATCAAGCCCGACACCTAATCAAATGATACGGAATCGCGAGGAAGTCAAGATTGAGGGCGTGAGCGCCCAAGGCGCTCCATGAAAGTAGCGATAGACGGCTGGCTGCACCCAATAACCGCTGTTGGGAGTGAAGCGGACATCCGCTTTTGCACTGCACATGTCCGCTAATGACCCAAAGGGATTCAGTTAACGCCACTTTAACGCGGCGCATCGGATGGTCACCATGAGAACAACCGATTCGGAGGCCTCGCGATGCTGCCCGAACACCGTGCACTTCTTGAGGACGAGCCCTGTCCCGTCGCCGATGAAATTCTCGGTGAAATGTATCGCGCAAGCGCACATGGGCTGAACGAACTCATTGCGACGGTGTCACCGACATCGAGAGTCTTGCTCGCCGTGTATTGCTACCGTCGCGCCCACCTTGCGTCGATCGGATTGGCGATTGCTGCAACCTGCGACAAGGACGACCTTGCCGACTGGGGTGGCAATGCGGGTGCCGTCCTGTTCGAACGATCGCGGGAGGCGCCGCCACCATTGCCCAATAATAGCCATGCAAACGGCCGCAGGAAAATTACTTTGGCGACCGGGCTGCTCCGCTGATGCGGACGAATTTGGAAAGCAGATCGCTCTAACCCCCGCGCTGCTCACCTGGCCGACGCGATGATTGGGTGTGACTTGCCTGACGGCCGTTTTTGCCGATCACACGATCTTTAGATTCTCAGCCGATGTCTTGCCCTTGTTGGGTACTTCTTCGTACTCAACAGTTTGCCCTTCATTGAGGGTGCTTAAGCCGGCCTTTTCAACGGCCGAGATGTGGACGAAAACGTCCTTTCCACCTCCGCTTGCCGGTTGAATAAATCCGTACCCTTTGGTCGGGTTGAACCACTTCACGGTGCCTCTAGCCATACTCAAACTCCGGTGTTGACGTGGGAGGATACGGCCAAAATACAACGATGCCAACCGCCTTCGTAGAGGTTATAAAAACTGGTCGCCCAAGCCGTTGAGGTGTTTGAGTGAACAGGAGAATGTCCGCTATTGGGGTCCCACTTTTCATCAACGCATTGTTCTGATTGGCTTGGTGAAACCCTCTCGGGACCACCACGCATCCTCAGCCCGGATCTCATGAACGAAAAAAGAACTCCTGATCGGCCTGATCGGCGCAAACATCATGGGATCGCTCACGCCCGCGCTTTTTGCGGATGCCTTTGCAAGCGCGGGCATCAATGGTTTCTATCATCTGATGGACGTCGATCGCTTGCCGGGACGGCGCCTCGGGCAACTGCTCGATGCCATGAAAACCGTCGGCTTTGCCGGCGCAAACATCACCTTTCCCTTCAAGCAAGACATTCTACCGCTTCTCGATGCGGTGGATTCGCAGGCCGCTCAGGTCGGCGCGATCAACACTGTGGCGATTGCGCCAGACGGCCGAACGACCGGTTACAACTTTGACCGCATAGGCTTTCGCCGCAGCTTTGAAGAAAGCTTCGGGCGCAGCAGCGCGGAAAATGCGACGGTGGTCCAGGTCGGTGCCGGTGGTGCCGGGCGCGCCGTGGCTTTTGCAATGATGGATCTGGGTGTCGCGACGCTTATCATTCATGACTTGGACGGCGCGCGCGCGAATGCACTTAAGTCCGACCTTGCGACTCACTACGGCCCCGCGCGCTGCCGCATCACAAGCGACCTTGAACGTGAAATTGCGAGTGCAGATGGCGTCGTCAACGCCACTCAGGTCGGGATGCGCGGCTTTCCGGGCAATCCGGTGCCTGTGTCTGCGCTGAAGGCGGCGCACTGGGCGGCTGACGTGATCTATACGCCAATCGAGACCGAGTTCATCCAGGCGGCGGCCGCGAAAGGCGCTCGCGTCATGAGCGGCGGCGGGATGTGCGTTTACCAGGCCGTGGAGGCGTTTCGTCTCTTCACCGGCGTTGAGCCCGAGGCCGCGCGCCTGCATCGTGCATTCGCCACGGCTCTCGCTGCACGCGAAAAGGCTGTGGCTGAGGCTTAGCGACCTCTTCTAACGAACGACGTATCCCTCAGATCATCTTGCGGAGTGCGCGCACAGCCATGCGATATCCATTCGTGCCCAAGCCGGCAATCACTCCGGTCGCGACTTTGGAGACATACGAGTGATGATAGTAAGGCTCGCGACGATGAATATTCGAGATATGAAGTTCGATGATCGGCCCAGGAAACATCTTGAGCGCGTCAAGAATTGCGATTGACGTGAACGTAAAAGCGGCCGGATTGATGATGATCCCGCTGCCTTCATCGATCGCTTCGTGAATCCAGTCGATCATTTGCGCTTCGCTGTTGGTCTGACGGAATTCGATGGCTTGATCGTCTGCTTCAGTCCGGCACGACGCCTCGACTTCGGCCAGAGTTGTCGCCCCGTAGATTTCAGGTTCGCGCTTGCCAAGGCGATTAAGGTTAGGTCCGTTGAGGACATAGATTGGCCTTTTCATTGGCAGTTCACCCCTTGTAGCCCCAGATTCGCGGCAGCCAGAGAATCGTTTCGGGGAAAATCGTGATGATCGCGAGAACGACAATTGACATCAAAATGAAAGGTGCGGCTTCGCGCACGATCGCGCCCAGAGGTTGCTTGGTCATGTTGGCAAGGACAAACAGGAGCAGGCCGTAGGGCGGGGTGAGCAAGCCGATCATGATGTTGACCACGACGAGCACGCCGAAATGGACGAGATCGATACCGAGTGCCTTGGCGGTCGGGATGAAGATCGGCACGACGACAAGCAGGATCGTGCTGCCTTCCAAGAGACATCCGAGAATCAGCAGAACGACATTGACGAGCAGCAGGAAGCCGCCTGCCGCCAGATCATAGCTTCCCATGAACCGCGCCAGCGCGTTGGGGATGTTCTCGACCGTCACCACGTAATTGAAAACCATGGCGCCGGCGATGAGCATGCCGATCGACGTTGTGGCCTTGCCGCTCGAGAGAATGGCTTGGTAGAGCTGCTTCCATGTCACCGCGCGATAGAGGACGGTGGATGCGAACAGCGCATAAAAGGCCGCCGCGGCAGCACCTTCTGTTGGCGTCATGACGCCGCCGTAGATCCCGAACAACAGGATGACCGGCAGCATCAGCGCGGGAAACGCTCTCATCGTAATTTTGGGAATTTCCCGCATTGGAATCGGCGCCTCGACCGGATAGTGCCGGCGCCGTGCGATGATCGAGTTTGTGACCATGAAGCCAAGCCCGAGCATGACTCCCGGAACGAAACCGCCGAGAAACAGATAGCCGATCGATGTATCCGAGATCAGCGCATAGAGAACCATCGGGATCGATGGCGGAATAATCGGCCCGATAATGGCGGCGGAGGCTGTAATTGCGCCGGCATACGCGATTGGATAGCGGCCATCTTTCGTCATCATGCCGATGATGATGCGGCCAATGCCGACGGCATCTGCGATGGCCGATCCGGACATGCCGGCAAAGATCATGTTGGCCACGACGTTGACGTGCCCCAGCCCGCCGCGGAATCGTCCGACCAGCACAAGACAGAATTGCAACAGGCGGTCGGTCAGGCTGCCGATATTCATGAGGTCGGCAGCGAGAATGAACAACGGGATCGCGAGCAGGACGTAACTGTTGAAAAGCCCGTTCAGGATCTGCTCGGCGGCTGTTCCAAGATCGAGACCCGATAGCAATAGATAGAAGATCGAAGCGACGATCATCGAGTGCCCGATCGGCAGGCCGAGGGCCCCGAGGATGACAATCGCCAGAACACAGAGAGCAAAAGGACTGATCGGCATGATCAGTCACCGACCTTGGCGGGGTCGGTCATCGGTGATTTCGCGCCGCGCAGGGCTTGATACACCAGCCAGCAGTAGCGACCGATGCAAGCAACGGTGAAAATGATGTAGACCGAATACATAATATTGATCGGCACATGCAGGTACGCCGACCGTTCCACCTTCATGAAGCTGACGTATCGAAATGCGGCCGGCAGCGAAATGCCGTATATAAAAACGAGCGCAACTCCGGTTATGACCGTGAACAGGCGCCGCGTGCCTTCAGAGATGTTTGAATAAATTATATCGAAGCGGATTTCTTCCGCCTCGCCAAGAATGAAGGCCGCGCCCCAAAGCACCGTCCAGAGCCAGGTCGTGATAATGACCTCCTCGGACCAGCCGATGGGGTTATTCAGGACATAGCGAAAAAAGATCTGAATGATGAAGGTGGCGAACATCACCGACAGCAGCGCGACGGTGACGTTCTCGGCCCGGCGACGCAGCCACCGGCCCAGCGCGACGGATTGCTCGAATGTCATTGTATTTCCCCGTCTGCCTGTCCGGTTTGGGCGAACCAGTCAGTCACGCCACACGTAGCCATCACGTGGACGACGGCCGGACTTATTCCAAAAGCCATGTCAGTGCGCTGAATTACTTGACCGCGTTAATTCGCTCCAGCGCGCCCTTCGGCCAGTCATTGCCGTATTTTTCGACGTACTTCTTCTGTGCAAAGGCCCGGAATGCTTCCTGGTCCGGTTCGTAGACTTTTTTCCCTTCCTTCTTGAAGTAGGCAATGACGTCGGCTTCCTGCGCTATGAATTTCGCAGTGTTGTCGTCCATTGCCTTGTCGGCTGCCGCCTGGAACTTCGCTTGCTGCTCCGGCTTCATCGCGTCCCAAATCTTGGAGCGGATCGTCATCACATCGTAGCCGATAACGTGACGGGTGAGCACGAACTGCGAAGTGACCTCATCGAATTTCATAAGCTTGCTATTGACCAGCGGGTTGTCCTGACCGTCAACCGTGCCGGTCTGCAAAGCCGTATAGAGTTCGGCATAGGCAACGGGTGTTGGATTGGCGCCAAGTGACTCGCCGAGGAACTGCCAGAATTCGCCAGGCGGCATGCGGAGCTTGATGCCTTGCAGGTCTGCCGGGGTCTTGATTTGCTTGTCGGGCTTCAGGTTCACGTTGCGCGCGCCGAAATACACCGGCGTTATGATCTGGATGCCAAGCTGGTCCTTGGCCATTTTTATGAAGTCCTTGCCGATGTCGCTCTTGAATACCTTTTTCATGTGATCGGCGTCGCGGAACAGATAAGCCGACGTCAGCAGCGACCATGCGGGAATTTGCTTGGAGATATCGGCTGGCGCCAAATTGCAAAGGTCGAGGTTATCGCGCTGCAGCGCGACCAGCTCGGCACCCTGCTTGAACAAGGTATTGCCCCAGTACGGCTCGAAATCGAAGTCGTCCTTGATTGCCGCTGCGAATGCTTTGTAGGCCTCGGCGCGTGGATCGGTTTCGGTAAACGCGCAGCTGAACTTTAGCTTTTGCTTTGTTTGCGCCTGGGCAATCCCCGATGACGCCAAAGCGAACGCCGAAACGCCCCCGGCCACCACGGCACGGCGTGTGAACAATGAACCCATCTTGATCCTCCCTGACCGCTTCCTCACGAAAACGAGGTCAAGTTATTGCGTCCCACCAAGGGCGATTCAATAGATAAAAACGGTTTCATCAGATGATCGCCTTTTGATAGGGTGCTCTGAAGAAAATTGAAACTGTGTGGCGGGGGCGTATCCATGGCTGGCCGGATTGCGACTGCGGAAACCGCGGGAGAAAAAGCCTACCGCCGGATCAGAAGCGACATCGTTTTTGGCCGTCTTCCGCCCGCGCAGAGGCTGAAGCTCGACGGGCTGAAAGAGGCTTACGGCGTCAGCATCAGCACGTTGCGCGAACTGCTCAACCGGCTGACGTCCGAAGGGTTGATCGTGGCGGAAAGCGCGCGCGGCTTTGAGGTTGCCGCGGTATCCGCGGAGAACCTGAAAGAACTCGCCAATTTGCGGCAGCTTCTGGAGTGCCACGCACTCCAGCAATCGTTTGCCGCCGGAGACCTCGAATGGGAGGGCCGGGTTGTTTCGGCGCATCACAAGCTTGCGCTCATGGAAAAGCGCATGCTGGCGGGTGATCGTGGCGCGCCAGAAACGTGGAAACGCTACGACTGGGAATTTCATCACGCGTTGTTGTCAGCGTGTGGTTCGAAGGCGCTGCTGGACGCGCATTCCGCCGTGTATGACAAATATTTGCGTTATCAGATGATTGCCGTGGTGTTTCGCGGTGAAATTGCAGCCGATGAGCACCGTCAGCTTCTGGACTGCGCGCTAGCCCGCAATGCAGCCAAGGCGCAGGCTGTTCTCGTCAAACACATCCAGGATTGCGTGACCTACACCCTTTCGAAGGGCGCCGCTGGATTGCGGCCTTCGGCGGCACCTCAGGTTGCAAAGCGGCGCAAGACGATTGCGGCGTAGTTGAATCGAAGCGCTGTAACGCCGATCTCGGGATTGCCACTATTCATCGCCAGCATCGACGAATTTGAAGCTTTGAGGAACGGGCCACCCTAAAGCGTTGTTTTGTTTGGATTAGAGACGCCATCTCAAGGCCGTCATCTTTAAATGGTGCTTTGCCTTTGCACGCAAATGACCGCTAAGATAGCCGGCGCTGGGGGGCGACAATGAAAACACGCAATGCTGTTCTGTTGTCTGTGCTTGGTGGGGCTCGCGCACTGGACTTTGGTTTCAGACCCACAACACCACGACTGGTGAACGTCTACACGGCTCTGATCGCTGCCGCGGTATTCGTGACCGCACTGTCACGATCGGTAAGTCCAGGCTATGCGCAGCAAGGCCCCTTTGCTGATTTGACCGGGTCCTGGGTCGGTGGCGGCAACATCACGCTGCAGGGTGGATCGCACGAGCCGATCCGATGCCGGGCGAGTTACGACACGCAAGGGAGCGGCAACGACCTCAAGCTGTCGCTGCGATGCGCCAGCGATAGTTACAATGTCGATTTTCAGGGTAACGCGCGGAATAGTGGCGGTTCGCTGACCGGCAGCTGGTTCGAGGCCACCAATCATGTTGCCGGCCAGTTCATCGGTAGCGTCAAAGGAAACCGCATCGACGCGCGGATTGAAGGGCAGACCTTTGCGGCGTTTCTGGACGTGACCACGCACGGCAGTCGGCAATCGGTCTCGCTGCGGTCGCCGGGGAGCCGCGTGACCAATGTGACAATATCGCTCAAACGCCGATAGGCCTCGCTTAACGAATTCTCGCAGCAGACCGGGCATCAGGAGACCCGGCTGATGCGTAAAAGAATGCGGCTAAGTCGTCCAGACCGGCGTCGTGCCAACGCCAATTGCATTTATTTTCAGATTATGGAGCGCTGTCGCGCTCTTTTATCCATGCGGCCAGAAGCTCCCATATGACCGCCAGCACAATCGGGCCAAGGAAAAGTCCGGTGATCCCGTAAGCGAGCGTGCCGCCAATCACGCCGAGCAAAATGACCAGCATCGGCGTCTTCAACCCGCGGCCCATGACGATGGGCCTTAGAATATTGTCGATGAGATTGACCGGTATCATGTAGGCGGTGAACAACAGCGCCGACCCGGTCTCCATCACCGTCCAGCTCCAGATAATGACAGGAACGATAACAATCGTCGGTCCAATCTGGATAATGCCGAGAATTAAGACCGCAAACGCAATCAAGCTGGCTTGAGGGATACCGGCAGCCATCAAGCCGAGACCTGCAAGAAGAGCCTGCAAAACTGAAATGCCAATGACTCCGCGCGATACGGCCCGGATGGTTGCGGCGGCCTGGACGACGAACTCTTCCCCCCGTTCCGGATTGAGCTTGCGCGAGAAACTCTTGACGGCATCCGCGAGTGCCGGCGCCGGCGAAAAGAGGAAGCCGGCGACAACAATGGAAGCAAGAAACTTGATCATGCCAATGCCCGTGTCGGCGCCGACGCGAAGCAGGCTGCTGCCCAGAGGCTTGAGTTGAGGCAATATCTTGGCCAGAGCAGCTTTGAAGTTCGTCGATGCAAGATCCCAAAATTGATAGATCGGATCGCCAATCAGGGGCCACTCCTTCACCGATTGTGACGGCGGAGGGATTGCCAAACTGGAAAAATCGAGCCGCTCGGAAATAACACGGAGGCTATCGATCAGCCCCAGCGCGAGCCACGTTGCCGGCCCGATGACGACCAGCAAGGTCAAAACCGTAACGACAAAAGCTGCCAATCGGCGTCGGCCACCAAGGAAATGCGACATCCACACGAAAACGGGATAGAGCGCGACAGACAGAACCACGCTCCAGATCACGATTGAGATGAAAGGACGGACAAGGATCAGCGTCCAATACAGGAGGAGAGCGAGCGCTCCGAGCCGGATCGCTGTCTCGATAAATGGCCCGGTGAACTGATCGCGACTGGATTTCTTTTCTCGATCTTGTTTCACGGCTTTGCCCCAACTGGACTTCAAGTGGTTGCGACCGCGATCTTATGTGAAATGACAAAAGATGGGATGCCAAATTCCGCAACCCACGCCATTACCTTTCATTTTATAGTGCGAGCAACATTGATATTGGTCAATGTCGCGTTGGCCTTGGTTTTCGCGTTTGGCGAGGCTTTGATGAGAGTGTTGCTGCAGCGCGGGAATTGGACTTGCAGCGTTAAATCATGTAAGTAGCGCCTGTTGAAAACCAGGTTTTCGGTTTTGCCTTGCTGCGCCGCCCCGACTTGGGCGCTTAACAAGTCACCCCCAGAAACTCGGACGTTTCGATCGCATGAGCACTCATGCGCATCTCAACTCGAAGCAGCGTGTAACGCAAGGAATGCCACCATGGCTACAGGTACCGTCAAGTTCTTCAATACGCAAAAAGGTTTTGGATTCATCACCCCGAGCGACGGCTCGCGCGACGTGTTCGTGCACATCAGCGCAGTAGAACGCGCCGGCATGAGCACCCTCAATGAGGGTCAGCGCCTCACCTATGAAGTGGTGACGGAGCGCGGCAAGCAGGCGGCATCCAACCTGCAGAATGCCTGATCTGGCATCGAATCATGTAATGATGGCGCCCGGCCACCGAGCCGGGCGTTTTTACTCGGTACTGCGACAGCCGTTGTTTGTGCGCAGACGGACGCCAACCAAAAGAGGACGGACATGAGCCACAGATATTCCAACGGCCAGAACGTCTATTACGAGCCGCAATTCGGCAACAACGCCTCGCGCGGTACGTACAAGATCGTGCGTCAGCTGCCTATCGAAAATGACCGGCGCTTGTCGTATCGGATCAAGAGCACCGCCGAGACTTTCGAGCGGATCGCCGAAGAGCATCAGCTCACCCGCACCGAATGATTTTGCGTCAATTTATTCTGCAGCCCTTTCGGGAACTGAGCCCAAACTTTCTGTAGAGAATTTCGGCAACCCCACTATTGTTGCAGGCGCTGCTTTGATGGCGTCGGTGATGCCCGCAGGGGCTATTACCAGGTGTCGGGTGGAGCCGGTTTTCATGACGATATCGAAGACCTGGACGCGGATGGCGCTGGTTGCCGCATCTGCTGTCCTGCTGAACGTCCTTCCTGTTGCCGCCGCGGACTATCCGTCCCGCCCGGTCACGCTGGTTGTCGCATTTACGCCCGGCGGACCGAGCGACGTGCTTGCCCGCATCGTCGGCAAGAAAATGGAGCAGCTGCTCGGGCAGCCGTTCGTGATCGAGAACCGGCCGGGCGCGGGCGGCAACATTGCCGCTGAAGGCGTCGCGCACTCCGCGCCCGATGGCTACACGCTGCTGATGGGCAACAACAGCATCCTCGCCACCAATGAGGCGCTCTACAAACATATCAACTACAGCCCGGGCAAGGACTTCGTCCCGATTACGCTGATCGGCACGCAGGCCAATATTCTTGTCGTCAATCCGGACGTGCCGGCGCACTCGCTGAAAGAACTGATCGCGCTTGCGAAGGCGCAGCCAGGCAAGATCAATTTTGCCTCGTCGGGTTATGGCGCCGCCGCACATCTCGCTGGCGAACTGTTCAAGTCGGACGCCAAGATCGATATCGTGCACGTGCCATATAAAGGCGCTGCTCCGGCGTTGCAGGATGTCATCGGCGGGCACGACCAGATGATGTTCGCCACGGCCGCCTCGGTGATCGGACATATCGAGGGCGGACGGGTTCGCGCGCTTGCGGTGACGACGCTCAAGCGCACAAAAATACTGCCTGATATTCCCACGATGGACGAGGCTGGCCTCAAGGGCTTTGATGCGAGCACATGGCATGGGCTGGTCGCGCCGGCGGGCACGCCACCGCAGGTGATTGCGGCGCTGCATGATGCGGCGGTCAAGGCGTTGCACGATCCGGGCGTTGAAGCTTCGCTTGCCAAGCTGGGTGTCGACATTGTCGCCGACACGCCGCAGGAATTTCAGGCCTATATCAACAGCGAAATCCCGAAATGGACGGCGATCGTGAAGGCCTCAGGTGCCACGTTGGATAAATAGCCGATGAGCAAAGCGGAAAGGCCGAACGGCGCACTCGCCCGCAACGTGCGGCGGATCGGCCATCTCGATTTGCCCGGCGCAGGGCAGGTCACCGTCGCGGGTCACCATGCCTATGTTGGGCACATCCCCAACAAGGAAAATCTCGGCACATCGATTATCGATATCGCCGACCCGAAAAATCCGCGCCTGGTGGCGGCGGTGACGCTCGATGATCCGACCTCGCATAGCCACAAGGTGCGCGTTGCTGGCGACGTGATGGTCGTGAACCACGAGCGCAATCCGACGCCGGTCGGGCGGCGTGCTGAGCAATTGCCGGCGGTACGGCGTGAGTTGCGAGAAATTCTTGGACGCGATGCATCGCGTGGCGAACTGGCGCAAAAGCTCAATGTCACCGAAGCGGATCTCGTTGCGATCGAGGCGGCGGAACAGCAGCCTTATCGCAACGGCGGGTTCCGCATCTACGACGTGTCCAATCCGGCAAAGCCGGCCCTGACACATCATCAATTAACCGGTGGCATTGGCGTGCACCGGTTCGATATGGACGATCGCTACGCCTACATTTCCACGGAGATGGACGGCTTTGTCGGCAACATCCTCGTGACTTATGATTTGCGCGATCCGACGAATCCCGAAGAGGTTTCACGCTGGTGGATGCCGGGGCAGCATATCGTCGCCGGTGAAAAACCAACCTGGTCGGGCAAGCGGCACCGGCTGCACCACGCGTTGCGTTTCGGCAATGAAATGTGGGCGAGCTGCTGGCATGGCGGTTTCCGAATCGTCGACGTGACCGACCTCGGAAAACCCAAGACAGTGGCGTCCTATAATTATCATCCGCCTTTCCCGGAACCGACGCACACAGTGATGCCGGTACCCGTCAAACTTGGCGGCCGCCGGATTGCCGTCGCCATCGACGAAGAAGACCAGGCGCAAAGCGCCAATGAAGAAGAGGCGCGGCGCGGCAGACCGCACGCCGGCATGTCGATTTTCGACGTGAGCGATTATTCGGCCGTAAAGCCGCTCTCGCTGTTCGAGGTGAGCGAACTCAACTCGCCGTTTGCCCGCACACCGGGCGCGCGTTTCGGCGCGCACCAGTTCCATGAGCGCATGGCGGGGACACTGGTTTTTGCCGTGTGGTTCAGCGCGGGCCTGCGCGTGATTGACCTCGCCGACCCCTCATCACCGCGCGAAGTCGGCTTCTTTATTCCAGAGCCCGCGGGCGGAAGGCCCGCGCCGCAGAGCAACGACGTGGTGCTGGATCAACGCGGGTTAATTTATGTCGTGGATCGTCACGTCGGTTTCGACGTGCTCGAGTTCGACGGCGGCCGCGTCACCTGACGCGGGCTTATTCGACCGGCCGATAAAACGCCGCGGCATCGGCCGAAAACGCCTTGCGCGATTCCGGGTCGATATAAAGCATGTGCCCGCCCCGATAGAGCTTGAGCTGGACGCGACCGGGCGGGTCAAACGCAGGCATATGATCGAGGATATAGCGCGACATTGCGTAGGGCGTGATCATGTCCGCATAGCCGTGCGCAACCATCAACCGGAATGACGGGCCGTAGGCCAGCAGCACGCGCAGGTCATCCTCGGCGCTGGCCTGCACGCGGCCGCCCTGCCAATCCCAATGGCCGGTGACGTCGCCGGCGAGCAGCGCGTATGTCATCTCGGTCTTGAAGCCGAGCTCATTGCGCGCATAGGAAGCCATCGCCCCGCCATAGGCGCGCGAGAGTGCATCGAGGATCGGGTCCGGCGCGCGCGACGATCGCCGCTCGGGATAAGGGTCATCGACGGCAAAAGTTGCGTCATAGCGGCTGACGATCTTGTTGTCGGACGCCCGCAATGTTTTCACATAGGCATTGGCCGCAAATCCGCGCGCCTGTGTCACTGCATCCAGCGGCAACCCCGTCATTTGGGCGACGCGTCCATAAAATGTACTGGCCGCATCACCCTTCGGGGTGGGCCCGGCCAGTGTCACCAAATAATCCGTCATCGCGAACTTTTCTGCCGCGGCGAGCGCATCGGGCGTAAACGCATGCTTGCGCTCAAGTTCGGCCGCCGCCAGCGATGGCAATTGCAACGCCGCGTGCAGCGCCGAGCTGTCATCGCCGAACGTGAGCCAGCCTTCGAGCAGCGGCGACAGCATGACGATGCCTGCAATCGTTATCCCCTGGTCGGTTTGCAGCGCGCGCCCGACTTTGGCGGCGCGGAAGCCGCCGTAGCTCTCACCGAACAGATATTTTGGCGAGCCCGCGCGATTGTTTTTCGCAACGTACAGGGAGATCGCCTTCGCCATGGCATCGGCATCGCTGCGCACGCTCCAGAAATGCTTCGCGTCATCGTTCTTGATTGCGCGGCTCCACCCGGTGCCGATCGGGTCGATCAGTACCAGATCGGTAAAAGCGAGCCATGTGTCGGGATTATCGCGCAGGCTCGCGCGCGAAGCATCATGACTGTCAGCGCCGAAATCGAGGATGCGCGGGCCGACCAGGCCGAGATGGAGAAACGCCGACGCGGCGCCGGGCCCGCCGTTAAAGACAAACGTCAGCGGGCGGTTGGCCGCGGCGTTCTTTGCCGTATAGGCGGTGTAGAACACGGACGCGCTTTGATCGCCGGATTGGTCATAGAATGCGAGCGTTCCGGCGGTCGCCGTATAGGCAAGCTTGCCGCGCGGTGTGTCGATCGAATGCTCGGTCACGGCATCTGTCGGCAGCAGCCGCAAGATGCCTTTGCCGGTTTCGTGGCGTTCGGTGGCGCTTTGGCTGCGCGCGCTCTTTGGAAGCGTCTTTGGGGTGCGTCTTGCGCGCTGGCGGCGCTGAGCGCGCTGGCGAAGCATGATCGCCAGTGCGATGCGGGGGAAGGTGGACACGATCATCGGCACGCGCGGCTCCCGTGATAGACGTGCCCCCAGCGCCAATAATCCGGCCAGCCCGGCCGGGCAACGCGTCAGCGGCGGCGGAAGTTCGGCCGGCGCTGCTGTGGAGACGGAGACGGCGCGTCGCCCTTGTGGCGGAAACTGATGCGTCCGCGCTGCAAGTCATAGGGCGACATCTCAACGATCACGCGATCACCGACGCCGGTGCGGATACGGAACTTCCGCATCTTGCCGGCGGTATAGGCCAGTACCTCATGCTCGTTATCGAGCTTCACCCGGAAATTGCCGTCCGGGAGAACCTCGGTCACCGTACCGTCGAACTCCAGCAGTTCTTCCTTCGCCATCCAGTCCTCTCCTAGTCGTCTACTTTGCTAGGCGCTTGGTCGTGTCCGAAAAGCGGGTTTCGCTTTTCGCGACCATGCCTAACGCGGCGCGCGATGGCCGGCGTTGCGGCGCGGCTCGTTCGGACGCTTCAGGAATGTAACAGTTCCGATATCATTTGGCTCCCCCGCCGTGGCAGCCTGCTGGTGTGCAGCATGACCGTTCTGGCTTGGGCGGCCCTGATGACCATTGCCGCCGTTATGGGAGCGGTGGCCATTGTTACCCGGGCGGCCGTGACCGCCACCATGACCACCGCCATGACTACGCTGGCGGTTGCCGCGATTTGGCCGGCCACCATGACGGGCTTCCGCCTGTTGCGGTGCCGCATGGCTCGTTGAATGGGCCACCGGCTTGCCGGTGCGACGGTCGGTCGAGGGGATCGTCATGCGGATGAGCCGCTCGATGTCGCGCAGATAGGCGCGCTCTTCATGATCGCAGAACGAGATGGCTACGCCGTCGGCGCCGGCGCGCGCGGTGCGGCCGATGCGGTGGACATAGCTTTCCGGAATGTTCGGCAGGTCGTAGTTGACGACGTGGCTTACGCCGTCGACATCGATACCGCGGGCGGCAATGTCAGTGGCAATCAACGTCCGCAGCTTTCCATTGCGGAAGGCCGCGAGCACGCGCTCGCGCTGGTTCTGCGACTTGTTGCCATGGATTGCTTCGGCCGTATGACCGGCCTTCTGCAATCCGCGAACGACCTTGTCGGCGCCATGCTTGGTGCGGGTGAACACCAGGACGCGATCGGTCTTTTCGGTCTTGAGGACCTCGACCAGCAACGATGCCTTCGACGCCTTGTCGGTCAGGATGACGCGTTGCTCGATGCGTTCGACCGTTGTTGCTTGCGGCGTGACCGCCACGCGGGCCGGATCACGCAGCATCGCATCGGCGAGCCGGGTGATTTCCTGCGGCATGGTGGCCGAGAAGAACAGCGTCTGCCGCGCTTTTGGAAGCATGGCGACAATCTTCTTGATGTCGTGAATAAAGCCCATGTCGAGCATGCGATCAGCTTCGTCCAGGACCAGCACTTCGACCTGGTCGAGACGCAGCGCACGTTGATTAATCAGATCGAGCAACCGACCGGGTGTCGCCACGAGGACTTCGGCACCACGCGCGAGTGCGCGCACCTGCCGGTTGATCGGTACGCCGCCAATGGCAAGTTCGATTGCGAGCGGCCGAACGTGTCTGCCATATGTGCGGAAACTGTCGGCGATCTGGCCGGACAATTCACGTGTCGGCGAGAGCACCAGCACGCGGCAGGATTTCTGCGCGGGACGCTGACGCTTGTTGAACAGGTGATTGAGGATCGGCAGTGCGAAGGCTGCAGTCTTGCCGGTGCCGGTCTGCGCAATGCCAATGGCATCGCGGCCCTGGAGGGCAATCGGAATGGTCTGATCCTGGATCGGGGTGGGAGTGACGTATTTTTCTTCCGCGAGGGCGCGAAGGATCGGCGCTGCGAGGCCGAACTCGTTAAATGAAGTCAAAGAGTCTCTTTCTTATACGGCGAAACGGCCGTACTGCCTTTGCAGCCGGCGGGATCGCGGGGTTCTTAAGACATCCCGCGTGGCCAGGGTTGTCGGTTCGTTGGAGAAACGGAGGAGGCGGGGCGAAATTCGTTTTAAAGAGTTTCGTGCACGCAGCCCGCAAACCCGAGACCGGGTCTTTCATCCGTTGGCGCTCATATGACAGCCTGCGATGTCCTTTTCAAGGCGTCACCGCTCCTTATTCCGCCGAATGATGAATAAAGTCGTTGCGGGCGGCCCTTTTCCCGTGATGGACAAGGCGAGGAAGATCGGGGAATGTCGGCCCCCAAATTGCTCGTTCTGGGTCAAATAGCCACTCCGGAGCCGTTGAAATGCCGTTTTCCAGAGCCTCCGAGGCTCTTTCCCGCTTTACTGTTCTCGATCTCACCCGCGTCCGATCGGGGCCGACCTGCGTGCGTCAGCTCGCCGATTGGGGCGCCAATGTCATCAAGATCGAGGCACCGCCGCATCTGTCGGAAGGCGAGGGGCCGGGCGGTCCGCGCGAAGGCTCCGACTTCCAGAATCTTCAACGCAACAAGCGCGGCATGACGCTCGATTTGAAATCGCCGCAGGGTCTTGCGGCATTCAAGCGGCTGGTCGAAAAGGCCGACGTTGTGGTCGAGAATTTCCGGCCGGACGTGAAAGATCGGCTCGGCATCAATTACGAGTCCCTGCGCAAGGTGAACAAGCGCATCATCCTCGCCAGCATTTCCGGCTTCGGCCAGGATGGCCCTTACGCCAAGCGGCCGGGGTTCGATCAGATCGCGCAAGGCATGGGCGGGCTGATGTCGGTCACGGGCGCGCCCGGCGCCGGCCCGATGCGCGTTGGAATACCGATCGCCGATCTCACCGCCGGGCTGTTCTGCGCGCTCGGCATCATGACGGCGCTGCTCGAGCGCGAGGTGTCCGGCGAAGGCCAATGGGTGAACACGTCGCTCTTGCAAGCACAGATTTTCATGCTCGACTTCCAGGCATCGCGCTTCCTCACCGAGGGGCAGGTGGCCAAGCAGGCCGGCAACAATCACCCGACATCGATTCCGACCGGCGTGTTCAAGACCAAGGACGGGCACTTGAACATTGCTGTTACCGGAACGGTGATCTGGGAGCGCTTCTGCAACGCAGTGGGCCATCCGGAGTGGATCGCGTCGCCGGACTTTAAAAACGGCAAGCTGCGTTTGCAGAACCGCGACGCACTCAATGCGGAAATCGACAAAGCCACCGCGACGAAATCAAGTGCGGAATGGGTCGACATATTCAACAAAGTCGGCGTGCCATGCGGCCCGATCTATTCAATCGATCAGGTGTTCGCCGATCCGCAGGTCAAGCATCTCGGCCTGGCGCAGGAATCCGCGCGCTCCGACGGCAGCCGACTTGGCCTGGTCGGCCAGCCGTTCAAGCTCTCGCGCACGCCGAGCAAGATTGCGGCGCGGCCGCCGGACCTTGGCGAGCACACCGACGAGATTCTCAAGGAATTCGGCTTCGCGGAAAAAGATATCGCCGAGCTGCATGCAGTGAAGGCGGTTTAAGGAGTGAATGGAATGTCGCAGACTGACAAGATGCTGTCGCGTAAGGAAGGCAAGGTTGGTTATCTGACCTTCAACAATCCTGAGCGACACAATGCCGTCTCGCTCGAAATGTGGGAAGCGGCCTCAGGCTTCCTGGAGGATTTCAAGAACGACAACAACATCCGCGTGGTTGTCGTTACCGGCGCCGGCGGTAAGGCTTTTATTTCGGGCGCCGATATTTCCAAATTCGAAAAGGAACGCTCAACGCAAGAAGGCGTCGACCGCTACAACGCAGCGGTCGATCACGCCAACAACGCTTTCTACACATTTCCCAAGCCGACCATCGCGATGATCCGCGGCTATTGCATCGGTGGCGGTGTCGGCCTGGCGCTGTGCTGCGACATGCGCATTTGTACCGATGGCTCGAAATTCGGCGTGCCGGCCGGCAAACTGGGCCTGGGGTATCGCTATGACGGCCTCAAGAAGCTTGTCGATCTTGTCGGCCCGTCATTTGCCAAGGAAATATTCTTCACGGCGCGCCAATTCACGGCGGCCGAAGCGCAGATGATGGGCCTGGTCAACCGCGTGCTACCCGACGCGGAACTCGAAAGCTACGTCAAGGATTACGCCGAAACGATCGCCGGAAACGCGCCACTGACGATCGATTCGGTAAAATACATCGTCGGCCAGGCAGTCACGGATGAAAGCAAGCGCAACCTGAAAAAATGCGATGAACTGGTGCAGGCCTGTTTTGCCAGCAATGATTACAAAGAGGGCCGCAAAGCCTTCATGGAGAAGCGCAAGCCGGCATTTACCGGATCATGAATTGCTGCGCCGCGGCGGCACAAAAAGTCGGCCTGTGGTATTGATAAAAAAATGTCGAAAAATACAGCCGCGGCAAGCGGCGGGTTCAGGGGAGGAAGCGCGTGGCGTCAGTTGAGTTACGGGGTTTGACCAAGAGATATGGCGCGGCCGCGGTGGTCGACGACATATCGCTCACGATCGAGCACGGTCATCTGGTCTGCCTGTTGGGCCCATCAGGCTGCGGCAAGACGACTACGCTGCGGTTGATTGCCGGGTTTGTCGAGCCGAGCGCCGGTGAAATCCGCGTCGGCGATAGGCTTGTTTCTTCTCCGGCGGACACGGTGCCGCCCGAGCGGCGCAACATGTCGATGATTTTCCAGAGTTACGCGCTGTGGCCGCACATGACGGTGGCCGAGAACATCATCTACGGGCTGAAGTTACGGAAGCTGGATCGCGCCACTATCGGCAAGAAACTCGATGCCATTCTGGCAACGACCAAGCTGGCGCCGCTGGCGCAGCGCTACCCGGGTGAATTGTCGGGCGGCCAGCAGCAGCGTGTCGCTCTTGCGCGGGCGCTGATCGTGGAGCCGCAGACACTTTTGCTTGACGAACCATTGTCAAACCTCGACGCCAATTTGCGCGAGGAAATGCGGTTCGAGATTCGTCGCCTGCACGACGAATATCGCTACACCACGGTCTATGTGACGCACGACCAGTCGGAGGCAATGACCACGGCCGACCTGATCGCGGTGATGAATGCCGGCAAGATCGAGCAGGCCGGCTCGCCCGAAGAGATCTACGACCGGCCCCGTTCGGAGTTCGTGGCGCGCTTTATCGGTTCAAGCAACGTCATCAAAGGCAAGGGGGTGGATGCCTCCCGCGTCGATTTTGCTGGCGCCGTGCTGCGGTGTACCGGTGAAAAGGTTGTGGCGAGTGCCGCAACGCCGGTGTCCGTCCGCCCGCACGATATCGCCATTTCTGCCGTCGAGCGGCAGGGTGAAAACGTGGTGCCGGCGACGGTGGTCAGGCAGGTCTTTCTCGGTGGCACCCGGGACTATATGGTCGAGGCCAAGGACGGCACGCAATTGCGCGTCCTCACTGCCGCTGGCGAAAATATTCCGGAAGGCAGCACGGTTTGGCTGCATCTGCCGCCGGAGCGTTGCCGGGCGCTGAGCGGCTAATTCAAGAAAGTTGCGGGGCGCAACAACAAGGTCGGGCTATGGAGGATACGTCGATGAAGGGTTCACGAATATCTCGTCGCGATGTGCTGATCGGCTCAAGCGCGCTCGCCGCGGGCGCCGCGTTTTCGACCAAGGTCATGTCGGCTGCGCCGCCGGCAACCGCTATTACGCCTGCGCTGATCGAGGCGGCGAAAAAGGAAGGCAAGGTCGTATGGTACACATCCGTCGATCTGCCGCTCGCTGAAAAGATCGCCAAGTCCTTTGAGGCTAAATATCCCGGCATTGCAGTGCGCGTCGAGCGGACTGGCGCCGAGCGCGTCTTTCAGCGCATCGGTCAGGAATATGGCAGCAACATCCACGCCGTTGACGTCGCCAATTCATCGGATGCTGCCCATTTCATTGTCTGGAAAAAAGGTGGCCTGCTGGAGGCTTACCTGCCTGAGGATGTCGCCAAGTTCTATCCGCCCGAACACAAGGACCCGGACGGCATGTTCGCAAGCTTCCGCGTTTGGGTCTCGATCATCGCCTACAACACCAATCTGGTGAAAAAGGAAGAGGCGCCGAAAAGCTTTGCCGATCTGCTTGATCCGAAGTGGAAGGGCAAGATCGTTAAGGCACATCCCGGTTACAGCGGGACGATCATGACCGCGACCTACCAGATGCAGCGCGATCTTGGCTGGAGCTTCTTCGAAAAACTTGCCGCGCAGAACATCATGCAGGTTCAGTCATCGGCTGATCCGCCGAAGCGCCTGGCGCTTGGCGAGCGGGCGGTGATGGCCGACGGCAACGAGTACAACATATTCCAGATCAGCGAGAAGGGCGGTCCGGTTGCACCGGTTTATGCTACCGAAGGTTCGCCGCTGATCGTGGGTCCGACCGGCATGTTCAAGGCGGCGCCGAATCCGAACGCCGCCAAGCTGTTTACCGCCTACAGTTTCACGCCGGAATGCCAGCAGCTGATCATCGATGTCGGCGGCTTGCGCTCGATGCACCCGCAAACCAAGGAAAAAGCCGGCCGCACGCCCTTCAAGGACATCAAGGTCATGAAGGACGATCCCGCCGCGGTCGAAAAAATGAGCGACGAGATCAAGCAGCATTACGTCAAGATCTTCCACGTCTAAATGACATCCGGGTGCGGCAGTAAGACCTGCCGCGCCCGCAATTAAGTCAGACGTCATGACCATCGCCTTGCCAGCACACGCGGAACGCCGCTTCGGGGTCGATATCTCGAGGCCGGTGCTTTATTCGTTCGCTGCGATTTTGTGCGTGCTGATCATACTGCCGATCTCATGGCTGCTGCTCTACAGCCTGACCGACACCAATGGCTCGTTCACGCTCGGCAATTTCTACCGGCTGTTCACAGAGTCTTCGTTTATCGATCCGCTAATCACAACCTTCATCCTGGCGACATCATCGGCCATCATCTGCTGCGCGGTGGCAGCCCCGATGGGATGGCTGGTGGCGCGCACCGATCTTCCGTTCAGCGGCATCATCCGCGCATTGGTGACGGCTTCGTTCGTGACGCCGCCGTTCCTCGGCGCAATCGCCTGGGAATTGCTGGCGGCGCCCAATAGCGGGCTGCTGAACAAGCTGGCGCGCGATTGGTTCGGCATGACGTCCGATCAGCACCTGTTCAACATCTACACTTTGACCGGCATTATCTTCGTGATCTCCTGCTACACGTTTCCCTATGTGTTTGTGCTGGTCGCCAATTCGCTCGATCGCACGCCTGGCGAACTTGAGGATGCGTCCTCGATTCTGGGTGGGGGACGTTGGTACACCGCGCGGCGCGTCACCATTCCGCTGGTGCTTCCCGCATTGCTCGCCGGCGCGCTGGTTGCGTTCCTGCAGGCCATGACGCTGTTCGGTTCACCGGCAATCCTCGCGCTGCCGGCTGGTTTTCATACGATGACCACCAAGATCTGGAGCCTGTTCCAGTTTCCTCCCAAGCCCGAACTTGCCGCCGCCGCTGCGCTACCGCTCCTCGTGCTGACCGTCATCCTGCTGCGCGCCGAGAACATGATTCTTGGCCGCCGCGGCTATTCGGTGGTCGGCGGAAAATACGGCGCACCTCGGCTGATCCCGCTGCATCGCTGGCGCTGGCCGGCTTTCGCGCTTTGTCTGGTCGTGCTGCTTAATCCGGTGTTCTTGCCCTATGCCGCACTCTTCAACGCGGCTTTCTCGCCGGTCGCCAGCACCTTCCTGACCGTTCATAATTTCACGCTGCAGAACATCAACTTCGTTCTGTTCGAATTGTCTGCGGCTTCGCTCGCGCTCAAGAACACCGTGATCCTCGGCACCGCCACCGCCACCATCGGCACCGCGATTGCGGTGGCAATCGCATATGTCACGGCGCGCCAGATGGTCGCCGGCTGGCGCGTCATGGGTTTCCTGGCCACCGCGCCGATCGCCATTCCCGGCATCGTGCTCGGCGTCGGCCTGTTCCTGAGCTATACGCGGCCGCCTTTCGTGCTCTACGGCACGTTGTGGATCCTGCTGATCGCCTTCGTCACCATTGCGCTGCCCTCGGCCTATCAGCAGATGCAGGCGGCATTCCGCACGATTCATCCCGAGCTGGAAGACGCCAGCCGCATTCTCGGCGCGACGCGGCTGCGTTCGTTGTGGCAGATCACCGCGCCGCTGCTACGTACCGGCGTGATCGCGACCTGGTGTTTCGTTTTCGTCGGCGTCATGCGCGAATTGTCGGCCGCGATCATCCTCTTTACATCGGAGACCAAAGTGGTCTCGGTGCTGATCTACGATCTCAACGAAAGCGGCGATCTCGGCGCCATCTCGGTGATTGGCCTCGGCATGTTGCTGATCACCTTCGCGGTGGTGATCGCCGTCAATCGAATTCCCGGCTTTGGCACCGTGCGCTTCCGTACCTGATGTCCAAGACAGAAAAACTTCCCGCCACCGCAGTTGCCGAGGTTCTTGCCGGGCACATCGCCGCGCTGCGCGCCGACAAACTGCCGCCGGCGGTGCGACGCAAATGCGAAGACCTGCTGATCGATGTGGCCGGCCTTTGCGTCACCGCGCGCAACGAAGACTACATCAAGAGTGCGCTCGCCGGCTGCGATGATGAAGGTCCTTGCACCGCGATCGGTCACAAACGCACGTTCACTGCGGCGAGCGCCGCCTTCATCAACGGCACGGCCGCGCATGGCGAGGATTTCGACGACACGTTCGAAGGCGGGCCGGTTCACGCCGGCGCGGTGATTGTGCCGGCGGTGCTGGCGGCCTGCGAGCGTCACAGGCCGGACGGCCACGCCGCGTTGCTCGGCATTGCGGTTGGCACCGAAGTCATGTGCCGGCTGAGCACCGTTGTGCCGAAGGCGGTGCACAAGGCAGGCTTTCACCCGACCGCGATATTCGGTGTGATGGGCGCGGCCGCCGGTGTCGGCGCGGCGCTTGGCTTGAATGCAAAGCAGATCGTCGACGCACTCGGCATCGCCGCGAGTTTTGCCGGCGGCATCATCGAATATCTCGCCGAAGGCACCTGGACCAAGCGGCTGCACCCGGGCTGGGCCGCGCAATCGGGCATCCGCGCGGCGCTGCTTGGCGCGCGGCGGTTTCACCGGGCCGCGCACGGTCTTTGAAGGCGTGCACGGGCTGTTCCACGGTTTCGCGCACACGACCGAGGGCAATTACGCGGCGCTCACCGGCGATTTCGGCACGCGTTGGGTGACGGAGACGCTGGCGTTCAAGCCTTATCCGTGCGGAACCATGGCGCATCCCTACATCGACTGCGCCAAGCGTCTTGCGGCCACGCGGCATCAAGCCCGGCGACGTCAAGGAACTGATCTGCGAAGTGGCGGAAGGCACCGTGCACCGCCTGTGGGAGCCGCTGGCCGACAAGCAACGGCCGCCCAACGGTTATGCCGCGAAATTCGCGACGCCCTTCATTCTCGCTACCGGATTCGTGCGCGGTGGTGTCGGGCTCGATGCTTTCACGGAAGTGGCCGTGCGCGACAAGGACGTGCTCGCGCTCGCCGCGAAGGTGCGATACGTCATCGACCCGAACAATCCCTATCCCAACAATTTCACCGGGCACATTCGTGCCGTGCTGAATGATGGCCGTGTCGTCGAGGAACGGCAGCCACACTTTCCGTGGTGGCGCCCAGGAACCGCTCACGCGCGCCGACATCGAGGAGAAGTTTGCGCTCAGCGTCCGCTACGGCGGCTGGGATGACAAACGCGCTACGTCGGCGCTCGCGCTGCTGGCGAAGTTATATGATGGCAAGATCGACCTTGCCTCGTTACGGGGATGAACAAGACCTATGGCTGACAACAGGGAATTGGCAGGGAAAGTCGCCATCGTCACCGGCGCCGGGCGCAATATTGGCCGCGCGATCGCGCTGACGCTCGCGCAGGCCGGTGCGTCCGTCGTGGTGAACGTGCGCGCGAACCAGGCGGAAGCCGATAGTGTCGTGCGTGAAATCGAAGCGGCGGGCGGCAAGGCGGCCAGCGTGCTCGGCGACATCGCCGATGAAAAAACCGCGGCCGCGCTCGCCGACACCGCGCTCAAGCGCTTCGGCCGTATCGACATCCTGGTGAACAATGCCGCGCTGCGCCGCGAAAAGCCGATCGACGAGATGAGCTTCGCCGAATGGCGCGAGGTCATGGGCGTCATCCTGGATGGCACTTTCCGTTGCGTGCATGCCTGCCTGCCGGCAATGAAAAAGAACGGCGGCACCATCATCAATATGGGCGGCATGAGCGCCCATATCGGCTCGAAGGGCCGCGCCCATGTCATGACCGCAAAGTCCGCGCTGGTCGGCTTTTCGCGTGCACTGGCGCACGATCTGGCGGCCCACAAAATCACCGCGAATTGCGTGGTGCCGGGCGCCATCGATACGACACGGCCTGCCACGTCGCAGAACCCCGCCCACCATCTCACGCACGGCACCATCACGGGCGAGCGCGGCAAGCCTGAGGATGTGGCGGCCATGGTGCGGTTTCTGTGCGGGCCCGGCGGGCGCTACGTCACCGGCCAGACCATCCATGTCAGCGGCGGCGCCTATCTCGGCTCCTAGTTGTCGCCATCGGCAAGTCAGCCGGGCCGGCCGGTGGCCGGACCCGGTTGCCCGGTGACGCAGCCGACGAAAGTGCTAATCCACGCCCAAGATCGTCCCAAGATTGTTCCGGGTAACAACGAGGTTCCTATGTATTCCGATCTCGCTCTCTACATCGACGGCAAATGGCTCAACGGCGAAGGCCGCAAGGGCGAGGACGTCATCAATCCGGCGACCGGGAAAACCCTGGCGCATCTGCCGCATGCCAGCACAGCCGATCTCGATGCCGCGCTTGCCGCCGCCGAGAAGGGCTTCGCGGTGTGGAAGGCGACCTCGGCCTATGACCGCGCCAAGATCCTGCGCAAGGCCGCCGATCTCGTGCGCGAACGCCATGATCACATTTCCAAGGTGATGACGCAGGAGCAGGGCAAGGTCTATGTCGAGTTCACGCGCGGAAGTGCTCACCTGCGCCGACATCATCGACTGGTACGCCGAAGAAGGCCGCCGCGCTTATGGCCGCGTCGTGCCCGGTCGGCAGAAAGGCGTGCGTCAGATCGTGCTGCAGGAGCCGGTCGGTGTCGTCGCGGCCTTCACGCCGTGGAATTTCCCGACGCTGACGCCGGTGCGCAAGATTGCCGGTGCGCTCGCGGCCGGCTGCTCGATCATCATCAAGGCTTCGGAAGAAACCCCGGGCGGCTGCGTCGAGCTGGTCGAAATGTTTCGCCGATGCCGGTCTTCCGGCGGGCGTGCTCAATCTGGTGTTCGGCGTGCCGGCCGATGTGTCCGAACATCTCATTCCGACGAAGGTCGTGAAGAAGATCTCCTTCACCGGCTCCATTCCGGTCGGCAAGCATCTCGCCGGCGCTCGCCGCCAAGGGCATGAAGAAGGCCACCATGGAGCTCGGCGGCCATTCGCCGGTCGTGGTGTTCGCCGATGCCGATCCGGAGAAGGCCGCCGATACCATTGCCGCGTTCAAGTACCGCAACGCCGGTCAGGTCTGCATTTCGCCGACGCGCTTCTATGTGCACGAGAATCATCCTACAGCAAGTTCCTCGCGCGCTTCACCGAATATGCCAAGGGCATCAAGATGGGCGACGGACTGGAAAAGGGCATCACCATGGGCCCGCTCGCCAATCCGCGCCGGCTCGACGCCATGGACAGCTTCGTCAACGACGCCAAGAAACCGCGGCGGCAAGATCGTCACCGGCGGTTCGCGCCACGGCAACCAAGGCTTCTTCTTCCAGCCGACGGTCATTACCGACGTTCCGGACGACTGCCAAGATCATGACCGAGGAGCCGTTCGGCCCTGTGGCGCCGATCGTGCCCTTCAAGACCTTCGACGAAGTGGTCGAACGCGCCAACTCGTTGCCGTTCGGTCTGGCGGCCTATGCGTTCACCGCATCCGGACGCGACCGCTACCGCAATCGGCGACGCGATGCAGTCCGGCATGGTCGGCGTTAACAGCATCGCCGATCTCGACGCCGGAGACGCCGTTCGGCGGCATCAAGGAGTCGGGCTACGGTTCCGAAGGCGGCATGGAAGGCTTGCAGGCCTACATGAACACGAAGTTCATCTCGCAGGCGTAATGCCAGACCCATTGCACAGAAGTTGTCATGGCCGGGCTTGTCCCGGCCATCTCGTTTAGGGACGCACCGTGCCCTGTTAAGCGGGATCACCGGGACAAGCCCGGTGATGACAACTTAAGCTACTTCCCCGCCATCCCCTTCTGACACGCCTCCCACACTTTCGCGGGTGTGGCCGGCATTTCCATGTGGTCGGCGGCGCCGTTCGGGATCGCGTTGGAAATTGCGTTCATCACGGCGGCGATCGCGGCCGTGGTGCCGGCCTCGCCGGTGCCCTTCACGCCGAGTGGATTCGTCGTTGCCGGCGAGGGGCGCAGCGCCTCGCGCAATTCGACCGGCATGGTGTGGGCATGCGGCATGCCGTAGTCCATGAACGAGCCGCTCACCAATTGTCCGCTGCCTGAATCATAGACCGCGTTTTCCACCAGCGCCTGGCCCAACCCTTGCGCCAGCGAGCCATGCACCTGGCCCTCGACAATCGTCGTGTCGAGCGGATTGCCGCAATCATCCACCGCCGTGTAGGTGACGAGATCGACATGGCCGGTGTCGGGATCGATCTCCACCTCGGCGATGTGACAGCCATTGGGGAACGTGAGCGGCGTATCGGCCTTGTCCTTGGTGTCGAGGCTTTCGCCCAACTCCTTGGCGCGGCGCGCGGTGTCGAACAGGGAGATCTTGCGGTCGGTGCCGACCACTTCGAATTGACCGTTGCGGTACTGGATGTCTTGCTCGGACGCCTCCAGCAGCGATGATGCGACTTTCTTGCCTTTGGCCAGCATCACGTCGGCAGTATGCATGATGGCATTGCCGGCGCACATCGCCGAACGCGAGCCGACCGAGGCGTTGCCGGTCAGGCCCAATGCAGTGTCACCGTGCCGGTGCTCGATCTTGCTGGCGTCGATGCCGAGTTTATTCGCGAGCAGGCGGCCGAACACGGTGGCGTGGCTTTGTCCGGTCGACTGCACGTTGCAGCCGAGGATCAGTTTCTCGCCCTCGGGAAACGCGACGGAGGCTTGTTCCATCGGCGTGGCGCCGGAATGCTCCAGCATGCAGGAGATGCCGATCCCACGGAGTTTTTTGCGGCGCGCCGACTCGCGCTTGCGCTTGCTGAAATTGGCGTAGTCGGAAAGCTCCAGCGCCTGCTCGACGATGCCGGGGAAATCGCCGCTGTCATAAGTATTGCCGATCGCGGTCTTGTACGGCATCGCCGACGGCGGAATGAGGTTCTTCTTGCGCAGCCGCAGCGGATCGATGCCGGTGACGCGCGCGGCTTCTTCGACCACGCGTTCGAGCGCGTAGTTCGCCTCCGGCCGGCCGGCGCCGCGATACGGCGCGATCGGCACCCGGTTGCTGAAATAGCAGGCGACAGACGCATAGACCTTGGGGATGCGGTACATGCCGGGAAAACAGCGCGCGAAATTGTTGGTGTTGATGTTGACGCCGGCATTGGCCACGTAGGCGCCCTGGTTGCACAAATGGCGCACGCGCAAGGCGAGAAATTTGCCCTTCTCGTCGAGCGCCAGTTCGGCCTCGGTGACGGCGTCGCGTGCCTGCGCGTCGCTGATGAAGGCCTCCGAACGCGTCGACTGCCAATGCACCGGGCGGCCGACTTTGCGCGCAGCCACCAGCAGCGCGACATATTCCGGATAGACCGTCGTCTTCATGCCGAAGCCGCCGCCGACATCATCGGTGATGACGCGCAGTTTTTCGTTCGGCACGCCCATGATGGAGGCCGCCTGGCTGCGCAGCGCATCGGCGCTCTGCGAGCAGGCGCGCAGCGTGTAGCTCTCGTTCGCCTTGTCGTATTGGCCGGTGGCGCCGCGCGTCTCGAGCGAGGCCACCACCATGCGCTGATTGACGACGCGCACCCGCGCTACGTGCGGCGCGCTTTTGATGATCTGTTCGACCTCGCGCTCGTTCTCTTCGCTCGGCACCGTGCCGGGCCAGTCGACGCAGAGATTGCCGGGCGCATCCGGGAATAATTGCGTTGCGGCTTTCATCGCGGACTCGAGATCGACCACCGGTGTCAGTTCCTCGTAGTCCACCTGCACGAGGTCGGCGGCGTCCTGCGCGGCGGCATGGCTTTCCGCCACCACCATCGCGACCAGGTCGCCGACATGCATGGCCGTCTCCGCCAGCACCGGGCGGAACGGCATCGCCATCTTGGCGCCGCCGCGCCCTGCCACCGGCGGATGGCGCGCGATGCTGCCGATCCCGGCTGCCTTGATGTCCTGCGCGGTGAGCACCGCCAGCACGCCCTTGGCCTTGCGCGCCTGATCGGCGTTGACCGACTGCACCCGCGCATGGGCGTGCGGCGAGCGCACGAAGGCGGCATAGACCGTGTTGGGAAGGCGCGGGTCGTCCATGAAACGGCCGGCGCCGCGCACCAGGGCATCGTCTTCGACGCGTGGCGTGTTTCTGGTGCGTGCGGGATTGGCTGTCATGCGGAGATCCGGAAATTCGCTTGCGGGGCTTCGTTTATAGCCGAATGAACAGCCTACGACAGGGGCTTGCGTCCATGCGCGAGCTGCGGCACTCAGGCGCTCCTTGCCGCGCGCCAAGTGGCATCTTTACGGCGTCTTTCGGGTGGTGAAATGAGCAACGAGCGTACGATCGATACCCATACCCATATTTTGACCCAGGAAACCGCCGAGCTGCTCACCAAAGCCGGGGTCAAAGTCACCATCACACCTGACGACAGCGAAAGCGCCGCGCTCGACGTGGCCGGTGTGGTGTACCGTCCGTTCCCGACCGGCGGCTTCGACATCGCGCGCCGCCTGAAAGACATGGATGCGGCCGGCGTCGACGTGCACGTCCTCTCGGCCACGCCGCAGACTTACCTCTACAACCAGGAACCCGCGCTGGGCGCCACGCTCGCCGCCATTCAGAATGACCAGATAGCAAAACACATTTCGGCCCATCCCGGCCGCTTCATGGGCATTGCCACGCTGCCGCTGCAGGATCCCAAGCGCGCGGCCGACGAACTGCGGCGCGCGATGACCAAGCTCGGGCTCAAGGGCTCGATGTTTGCCTCCAATATCATGGGCAAGAATCTCGACGATCCGAGTTTCGAGCCGGTCTGGGCGACGGCCGAAGAACTCGGCGCCTTCATGTTTGTGCACCCCAACAACGTCGCCGGTGCCGACCGCCTCAAGTCATATTATTTGCAGAACCTGATCGGTAATCCGCTCGACACCACGATCGCCGCCGCCTGCCTCTATTTCGGTGGTGTGCTCGACCGCCATCCGAAGCTGACCGTCATGCTCGCGCACGGCGGCGGCTTTACGCCTTATCAGGCGGCGCGCTGGGAGCACGGTTGGGCGGTGCGGCCGGAGCCTAAAAAGAACATTTCCAAGCAACCGCAGAACATCGCCAAGCGGTTCTATTACGACACCATCCTGCATTCAGCGCCGGTGCTGGAATTCATGATCGGGCATGTCGGCGCGGATCGTGTCATGCTGGGCAGCGACTATCCCTACGACATGGCCATGATGGATTGCGTGAAACACGTGCGCGGCCTGAAGATCTCGGACGCCGACAAGACGACGATTCTTTCAACTCGCGCCGAAAAGCTGCTGTCAGGAAAATCATGAACGTCCAGGCCACCAAAGCCGCACGCATTCCTACGGCCGCCGTCACCGGCCTGATCGTTGACGCGATGATGAAGGCCGGCGTTTCCAAAGACGACGCTGTCAAAATCTCCGAGTTGATGCTGGAAGCCGATCTGATCGGCGCCGATGCGCATGGCGTGTTCCGCCTGATGCAATATGTCCAGCGGCTCAAGCTCGGTTCGACCAATCCGCGCCCGAATATCGTGGTGAAGCGCAGCGCGCCGGCGACCGCGCTGGTCGACGGCGACAATGGCATGGGCCATCTGGTCGTCGCGCGCGCGGCGGAAACCGCGATCGAACTCGCACGGGAATGCGGCGTGGCCTGGGTCGGCTGCCGTATGTCGGGTCACGCCGGCGCTGCGGGCGTCTATGCCGCGCTGCCGCTGAAAGCCGACATGGTCGGCATTTACTCAGCCGTGGCGAATGCCAATCACATGCCGCTCGCAGGCGGTGCCGAGCCGCTGCTCGGCACCAATCCATTGGCGATCGCGATCCCCGCCGGCAAGGAGCCGCCGGTGGTGCTCGATATCGCGACCTCGATCGTGTCTTACGGCACGATCAAGAACCACCGCTTGCAGAACAAGCCGCTGCAAGGCGACTGGATGATCGATCCGAAAACCGGCGAGGCCATTATCGATCCGCACAAGAGCGCGGAGGCATTGCTCTTGCCGATGGCCGGTTACAAGGGCGCGGGTCTGGCGCTGACACTCGGTCTGCTCGCCGGCACGCTCAATGGTGCGCTATTTGGTCGCGACTGTGTCGATTTCAACGCCGAGCCGGACAAGATTACCAACACCGGGCAGTTCGTGCTGGCGCTCGATCCGAGCCGTTTCCAGCCGATCGATCAGTTCAAGGCCGAAGTTGATCGGCATATCCGCGAGCTGCGCAACACAAAACCTCTTCCCGGTCAGTCGGTTCGGCTGCCCGGTGAACAACGCGCGCAGCGCCGCGCCGATCGTCTGCGCAATGGACTACCGCTCGGCCCTGAATTGTTGACGCAGCTCGACAAACTCGCGGCTGAACTGGCGATCAAGCCGCTGCGCGAGCGCAGTTGATCAGCCGAGCCGGCATCACATAACGGCCTCATTTGTAGTGCCCAAGGGAACAAATCGAATAAATCTCCGTTCATTCCGCGTCTCGCTCTCAGTTGGGCGCGAGGCCGTCCTTGGGGCTTTGGCAAAAATCATTTGCCGAATCAAACCGATGAAGCTGGTCGAAAAGACAGTATTTATGGCGTGGGTGAAACGGACATTGGCCCATGTCGGAATCATTTTGGCGTGCAGCGCCGTGCTGTCCGCGATTCCGATGTACAGCGTCTCGAGCGAAAACTCTTTGGATCGCATTCAGGCCGGAGAGTGGGTCGTCGCGTCGATGTATTGGGAAGACAAACTGGTCTCGACCGGCAAGAGTTTCAACCCGATCGGATGGCATGCGGCACACAAGACATTGCCGATCGGGACATTGATCCGCGTATCCAATCCGAAGAACCATCGTTCGATTAATGTGACGATCAATGATCGCGGTCCCTTTGCGCCCAATCGAGACCTCGATCTCAGTCTCGGCGCCGGCACATTGTTGGGGTTGCAGGGATTGGGCACCGTCTACATGGAAGTTCTCTCGATCCCGCCGATCAACAATATGCGCCGGCCGGTCGTGGAAAGCCTGTTCGCCGTCAATGACGCGAACGCCAATTGTGTCGGCGTATCCGCCTGCTAACGGTGCGGACGCCAGCGCTGATCACCCGGCCAAAGGCCCGTCAAACTGGGCAAAACAGCGTTAATGGCCCGTTAACCTAATTAGGTAAACGCCGTTTAACGAATGCTACCAATTTGTTAACTTTTGGCCGTGTTAGGGGCGGGACCAGAGGTTGCGCTAAGTGCGGCCCTTGAGTTGCGGCCATAGCTTGCAGATCGGCCTGTGGCGCGAACGCAAAGTCCCGCCGAAACGCATCCAGTCCTGTCTCGGCACGGCGGCCTGCGAGGGGCAAAGCGCAGGTGCGCGGTGTTGTTGTGTGGATGAAGGAGTGGCTCGGTGACGGCAGGAACCTTGCTCAGCGGTCAGGTGCAGGGCGATCGCATCGAACTCAGCGCCGGCGGGTCGTGGACGGCCGAGTATGCCGGTGCGATCGAGCCACAGGTTATTGCCGCCACGCGCGGAATTAACGCGCGCAGCATCGCGATCAATCTGACCCGCATCGAATATCTCGATACTTACGGCGCGTGGTTGATCGAGCGCACGCTACGAAGCTGGACCGACCAGGGACGCGACGCGCGCCTCATCGGATTGCGCGAAGATTACCGCGGCCTGTTCGAGAAAGTTCGCGCCGGGACGCAGACGCTGGCGCCGCCGCCGCCCCGAGACAACAGCATCATCGCGACTTTGGAAAGCGTCGGCATGACCATGTCCACGGTCGGCGCCGACCTTATGCTGTTTGCGCAAATGCTCGGCTCGACAATGGTCGCGCTGGGACGCGTTTTGCTGCGGCCAACAACCTTTCGCCTTACGTCCATGGTCTTCCAGCTCGAGCGCGTCTGCTGGCGTGCGGTACCGATCGTCCTGCTGATCACCGTCTTGATCGGCGCCATTCTCGCCCAACAAGGCATTTTCCATTTCCGCAAATTCGGCGCCGACATCTATGTGATCGACATGGTCGGCGTGCTGGTGCTGCGCGAGGTCGGTGTCCTGATCGTCTGTATCATGGTCGCCGGCCGGTCGGGCAGCTCCTACACGGCCGAGATTGGTGCCATGCGCATGCGCGAGGAAGTCGACGCGCTGCGCACGATGGGCTTCGATCCGATCGAGGTTCTGATCCTCCCGCGAATCCTCGCGCTCGTGATCGCGGTGCCGATCCTGACTTTCCTCGGATCGATGGCGGCGCTTTACGGCGGCGGCCTGGTGTCATGGCTGTACGGCGGCATCCAGCCCGAAGTCTTTTTGACGCGGCTGCGCGAAGCGATTTCGATGAACACTTTCGAGGTCGGCATCATCAAGGCGCCGTTCATGGCGCTGGTGATCGGCGTTGTCGCTTGCGTCGAAGGATTGCAGGTGCAAGGCAGCGCGGAGTTGCTCGGTGAGCAGACCACCAACTCCGTGGTCAAGTCGATTTTTCTCGTCATTGTGCTCGACGGTATTTTCGCCATGTTTTTCGCTTCGATCGGGATGTGACATGGCAAAAGATCCGCAGTCTCCCGTGATCGAGGTGCGCGACCTGGTTGTCAATCTCAAAGGCAACCGGATCCTCAACGGCGTGACGCTCGATGTTTATCGCGGCGAAATTCTCGGCTTCGTGGGTGCCTCGGGCGCGGGCAAATCCGTTCTGACGCGAACGATCGTCGGTTTGTTGCCGAAAGAGCAGGGACGCATCGACGTCTTCGGGGTCAATCTTGATCAGGCCGGCGAGGCGCAACGCCAGGAAATCGAGCGGCGTTGGGGAATTCTGTTCCAGCAAGGCGCGCTTTTTTCCTCGCTCACGGTCGGCGAAAATGTCGAATTCCCGATCCGCGAATATCTCGATATTTCGGGCAGTCTTATGACCGAAATCGCCATCACCAAGCTGGAGATGGTCGGCCTGAAGCCGGACGTGTACCGCAAGTATCCGTCGGAGCTTTCCGGCGGCATGATCAAGCGCGTCGCACTCGCGCGCGCGCTTGCGCTCGATCCCGAGATTCTCTTTCTCGATGAGCCGACCTCGGGGCTTGACCCGATCAGCGCGGGCGATTTCGATCAACTGATCCTGACCTTGCAACGAACCACGTCGATGGCGGTGTTCATGGTGACGCACGACCTCGACAGCCTGCATACGATTTGCGACCGCATCGCCGTTCTTGGTGACGGCAAGATCATTGAAGCGGGGACTATGGATACGATGCTGGCGTCACAGCACCCGTGGATGAAGGCCTATTTCCACGGCGTGCGTGCGCGAACGGGCTTGCACGCGGCGGCCCGGAACTAATGGAGTAGAGTGATGGAACGAAAAGCGCACTTCGCACTGATCGGATTGTTCACGTTCGCCGTGGTCGCGGGCGCATTTGGCTTCATTTTCTGGCTCCATCACTCTTCGGGCAAGAAACAGGCGGTCGCCTACCGCATCATCTTCGACAGTTCGGTTTCCGGGTTGCAGGTGGGCGGCAATGTGCTGTTCAACGGCATTCGCGTCGGTGAGGTCACCAACCTGCGGCTCGATCCCGACAAGCCCTCCCAGGTCATCGCCTTGCTAGCGGTCAACAAGGCGACGCCGATCCGCTCGGACACGCGCGTGGGCCTTGAGTTCCAGGGCCTGACCGGTGTTGCCGCCGTGTCGCTCAAAGGCGTGTCCGCAACCACGCCCTTGATCGAACGAGAAGAGGGCGAGCCGCCGACTTTGAAAGCCGATCCCAGCGCCAGTCAGGACATGATGCAAGCGGCGCGCGAGGTGCTGAACAAGGCCGAAGAGGTGATCACCGCCAACCAGGAAGCGCTGCATCAGGCGATCAAGGACATCGCCACGTTCAGCGCTTCGCTCGCGCGCAACTCCGACAACGTCGACTCGATCATGAACAACACCAATGCCGCCATGAGCAATGCCAAGGAAGCAACGGCATCGGCGCGTACGCTGATTGAAAACCTCGACAAGCGCACGGATGAAATCACGATCGGCGTCAACAGGATGACGGCGACCGCGACGCGGCAGATCGACAGCGCCGGCAAGGCGATCACGGACCTCGCGCACAATCCGCAACGCTTTCTGTTCGGTGGTAGTGGCGCCGCCGCTCCTGCGGCAACGACACCGCCGGCACGCAGGCCGCAGTAAAGCGGGCTAGGCCGTCGCGCGCACGTCGTCCGGATCGAGCGGCAGTTTGACCGGCTGTTTGCGCTTGGCCGAGAGATCGAGCGCCTTGGTCAGCATCAGGTTGCGATGCGCTTCTTCCACGGTCGCGGCCGCGGTCGGCAGGCCGAGCGACACGCGGTTGAGCCACGAGTCGGTCTCCAGCGCCATCGGCCCGCGCAACTCGCCGAGCGCCATGTCGCCCGGCGGATAGCTGCCCAGGAAATCGACCAGCCGCGTCGCGTCGGGGTTGTAGCCTTCGGAGGTGCCCTTCGACACCGCCAGCACGATGTCGCTGTGCGTGTCGTCGATGGTGAGCGCGCCGGTGCTGCCGATGATGCCAACGTTGAGCGAATAGACCGCCGGTGGCCAGGTGACCGGCAGCGCCCATGACATGTTGAGGTGGTAGAGCGTGCCGTCTTCGAAGGTGATCATGCCGGCGGTGGCGTCGATGCCCTTGTAGAGCGGGCCTAGCACCTTGTCGATCGAGCGGGCATAGACCTCGACCGGCTTCTTCGGCTCAAGGCACCACATGCAGATGTCGAGCGCGTGCGTTCCCGAGATCACCATCGGAGAGATGGTCGAGGGATCGTCGGTGCGCTTATAGTTGTCGATCGCCACCAGCCGGTTCATGAAAGCGCGGGAGGTGACGAGCGTGACATCGCCCAAGGCGCCGGTTCGGCACTTCTCCTTCGCCGCTAGCCAGCGCCTGCGGAAGCGCTGGGTATAGCCGACGACGGCATCGACCTTGGCTTCCTGAATCGCCTTGAGGACCTTCGCCGATTCATCGAGCCGCGTCGCCAGTGGCTTCTCGATCAGCAACGGGATGCCGCGCTCGAGCGCCACCATGATCGGGTCGACGTGCAGATGCTCGTCGGTGCAGATGATCGCGGCGGTCACTTCCGGGCGCTTGAGCAATTCGACGTGGCTTTGCGTGACGAAGTCGGCGCTGATTTTCGGGCCAACTTCGCCGGCGCGGTTCGGGTTTTTTTCGGCAAGGCCGATCCATTCGACCGACGGATGGCGCGCCGCCACTTCGCCGCGGAACAGCCCGACGCGGCCGCCGCCAATAATCGCCAATCCGACGCCCTTGGCAGATTTCCTCATGACGCCGCTCCCGCTGGATTGATCCCGGCCCGGTTTCGCTCCTTGAGCTCGGCAATGCCCGAGATCGTTTCGTTGGTGAGCGGGAGATCGACCGGCTCATTGCGGTCGGCGGACAGATCGGCGGCGCTGTAGGTTTCCATCACGCGGCGCGCGCTTTCCGGGGTTACCATCACCGGCGTATCGCGGATGCAGGCCTCCAGGAAGTGAATGGTCTCCGGCCCCATGCCGCCGGCGAAAACATTGTCGACCCATTCGCCCGGCATCGTCGACATCGGGAATTCCTGGCCGTGTTTCTCGGTGTTGAGCCAGTTGTCGCGCTGGGTGTCGTCGAGGAACAGCGAGCCGTCGGTGCCGGTGATCTCGATCCAGGTCGCGCAATAATTGGGATAGCTCGGCGGCAGGTTCCAGCCGCCTCCGATCATCACCGCGACGCCGTTGTCCATGGTGACGGTGGTGAACATGACGTCGTGCGAACCGTTGATCGGCTGCATGTAGCCGTAGGCGCCCTGCGAATAGACGCGCACGGGTTTCGCCGGCTCCAGCAGCCAGAGCACGAAATCGAGATCGTGCGTCGATTCCATGACGACAGGGGACAGCCGCACGCGGCTGGCAATCTTCTTGCCCAGGCTGCGCGACAAATGCCGGCTCACCAATACCGACACGACTTTGCCGAGTGTGCCGTCCACGATCTTCTTCTTGGCGTAGGCGATCTTTGGATTGAAGCGCTGCGAGTAGCCGATGGTGAATTTCAGATTGTTGCGCTTAGCGAGCTGGATGAGTTCGTCGGCTTCCCACAGCTCGAGCGCGATCGGCTTCTCCAGCATCACGTTCTTGCCGGATTTCAGGCAGTCGCGGCAGATTGGATAGTGGTTCGATTCCGGTGTGGTCGAGATGTAAACGACCGAGATATTGTTGTTCTTGATGATGTCGTTGTAATCGAGCGTCGCGGTGGCGGGCTTGTACAGCGCCTTCACCTCGGCCAGCCGGTCGGGCCGGATTTCGCACAGGTGCAATTTGTCGACCAGCGCCGTGCGCGCAAGCGTTTCCGCGCGCGTTCCGCCAACCCATCCGACGCCGATCACCGCAGCTTCAACCGTTTTCACCGAGCTTATCCTTCAGGTTCTTGTGATGCCCGCGGCCGAACGGCCGCGCGGGCGGCACCCTAGCTCACAGCCGAAATGACTGGAAGGGCAGGGGTTTTCAGCCCGTCAAAGCGGCCTTGCCGACGCCGAACACCTGCGCTGCAAATTGCGGATAGACCTCGGCCAATTGCGGGGCCACCACCTCGCGCATGAGCTTGAGCGTCTCGGGCGAGGGTGCCGGCGTCTCAGCCACCTTGGCCGGCATGTCGAAATCGAAGCCGGTGTTTTCGACGACTTCTTCGATCGTATGCCCGGGATGCACGCTGTCGAGCGTGAAGCGGCCATTGGCGAAGCTGAACAGGCAGCGGTTGGTCACCAGCGCGATCGGGCCACCCGGACGATAGACATTTCCGTCGTTTGCACCCGGGGCGCTGATGAAATCGACCTTGGGCACCAGCGTGCGGCGTGAATGCTCGATCCGGAACAGGATGACTTTCGGCACGACATAATAGAGATAGGAGGATCCGAATGAGCCAGGAAATCGTACTTTCGGATGCGCGTAGTCGCCGGTGCTCACGAGGTTGACATTGCCTTGGCCGTCGATCTGTCCGCCGGAAAGAAAAAACACGTCGATGCGGCCCTGGCCCGCACAGTCAAATAGTTCACGCGCGCCATCGGTGAAGAAATTGTGCTTCCGGCTTTGCAATAAAGAAACATAGGGCCGCCCTTTTCCGCGTTCGCGGGCGAGCAGTGCGGCGGTTGCCGGGATAGGCGAGGCGTTGCCGACCGCGACGTGCCGCACGTCGCCGATCAGGCGCGCGATCACGTCGGCCAGCAGTTCCTCGGTCGGAACTGGTTCTCAATGTCACACTTGAACCCCTCGATTGTCATGCCCGCGCTTGTCGCGGGCATCCCGCTTAGGGACGCACCCACCTAAGCGAGATGGCCGGAAAAGCCCGCTCATGACGGCTGAAAATTACGCCGCGTTCTGCTCATACACATACCGTTTGAGGTAGTCGGCGAAGCCTTCCGGTCGCAGCCATGCGGGCGTATTCCGCAAGATGGTCCGCGTCCGCGGCATAGTGATCGGGAAGTCCGAGCGGCCAGGCACCACGCTCCGCAATCGCGATGCTCTCGACATAGAATCCCGGCAGTGTCCCGGCCGCGAGCACAGGATCGTCAAGCAGATTGCCGTCGTGAATTTTCTCGACGGTTGCAATTGTCAGTTTCGCGGCGTGCGCCATGGTGGCGAGTTCGCGCTGGCGTCCGATCCAGACATTGCCGAAGCGGTCCGCCATCGGCGCATGGATCAGCGCGACATCAGGCTTGATGGCAGGCAGCAGCACGATCGGGTCGTCATTGCCGAAGGGGCTGTCGATCACTTTCCAGTCGTTGCGATATTTCAACACGTCGGAGCCGATCAGTCCGCGCAGCGGCATGAACGGCACGCCCTTCTCGGCGGCCTGCAAGGCCGCATGCAGTGCCGGGCAGGTGGCATCTTTCATTTCGATTGTGCGCGACGTCACTGCTGCATTGAAACGCGGCGCCGGTCCGAATTCGCCGAGGCTGACGGCACTGGTTTCCAGCGTCGCGATGCAGCCGGCGCCGATCAGCAGATCGGCCTGCAAGCTCGATGTCGGCAGCGCCACCAAGTGCAGCCGTTTTACGCCGCGCTTGATCAGGGCGCGCGTCGCCGCCATCGGCACGCCGGACACCTCGCGCGGTACAACCAGCATGCAGCCGTCGCCAATCGGAGCGACTAATTCGGCTGTTGATTTCGCCAGCTGAAACACTGCTACCTGCCAATGCGTGCGGTATCGCTGCCGCTGCCGTTTTTCCCATTGTTGCCCTTGCAACGTCCACTCAATTTTGCGACGTGGTTTCGGTGAAAAACAGCTTCCAGGACAAACTTCGCGCCCGGCGCTTTGTAATCACGGCGGAAGTGACGCCGCCCGTGACGGTGGACCGCAATGAATTGCTGGCCAAAGCGCTACCGCTGAAGGGTCTCGCCGATGCGGTCAATATCACCGACAGTGCCGGCGCGCGCCCGCATCTCGGCGCGGTGACCTCCGCCGCCATGCTGGTCGAGCAGGGGATCGAGCCGATCCTGCAATTCACCTGCCGCGACCGCAATCGCATCGCCTTGCAGAGCGATCTGCTGAGTGCCGCTGCGTCCGGCGTGCGCAACCTTCTGATGTTGCGCGGCGACGATCCAAGCGCCGGCGATCAGCCGGATGCGAAGGCGGTGTTCGATCTCGATCCGCGCGGTTTGCTCGAGACCGCACGCCGCATGCGCGACACCGGCGAGCTGCCGTCGGGGCGCAAATTCACCGGCCGCGCCGACTTTTTCCTTGGCAGCGCCGACAATCCGATCGATCCGCAGCCCGGCTGGAAACCTACGGGCCTCGAAGCCAAGGCGGCTGCCGGCGCGCAATTCGTGCAGACACAGTTCTGCATGGATGCGGGTGTGATCCGCCGCTACATGGCGCGGCTGGCCGAGCATGGCATCGCGGACAACTTGTCCTTCCTGATCGGCATCGTGCCGCTGCGCTCGGCCAAATCGGCGCGCTGGATCAAGGAGAAACTGTTCGGCGCCGTGATCCCCGATTCCATCATCGACCGCATGGATCGCGCTACCGATCCGGCGGAGGAGGGCCGCCGCATTTGCATCGATGTCGTTCGGGAACTGGCGGAAATACCGCACGTCGCCGGCGTCCACATCATGGCGCCGGGAAACGACGCCGCGGTGCCTGACGTCATCAAGACGGCGCGAGACAGCATCTCCCGCCTCGCGCCCGCCTGATCGTTCAGCTCAGCGCCGATTTCACCCGATCCGGCGAGAACGGCACGCGGCGAATGCGCACGCCGGTCGCGTCGAAGATGGCGTTGGCGATCGCCGCCGCCACCGGACGGATCGACGGCTCGCCGGCGCCGGTCGGTGCAATGTCCGGATGATTGATCAGCACGACATTCACCTCGCCGGGCGTCTCGGTGATGTCGAGGATCGGATAAGTCAGCCAGTCCACGCTGGTCACAGCCTTGCGGTCGAAGGTGACTTCTTCCCACAAGGTCCGACTGACGCCCTGGACAATGTTACCTTCGATGCATTTCACCAGCCCGTCGGGGTTGATGATCTGCCCGCAGTCATGCGCCACCGTGAATTTGCGTGCCCAGATTTTTCCGGTTGAGCGATCGATATCGACTTCGGCGACAATCGCGACACGCGTGCCGTTTCTTTGCGAGTAGGCGAGACCGCGGCCGGACACTTTATTTCCGGTCTGGTCACGCCGCGGCGAGGGCCGCGACTGCCATCCGGATTTTTCGGCAACGGCCTTGAGCAGTGCGGTGTCGCGTGGATCTTTGATATGTCGCAACCGAAATTCAATCGGATCGACATTCAGCCCTGCAGCCACTTCATCGATGAATGATTCACTGGCGAAATGGATCTGCGGCCCGACCGGATCGCGCAGATGCGACGTGCGCAACGGCGACGAGCGGTCGAGCAACGGCGGGATCGTTTCCCAGCCAGCCCGCTTGTTTTCGAAGGCGTAAGATTCAGCGGGAATGCCAAAGCCATCGCCCGATTTGAGGTCACCGCCGCGCGCCTGGCCGGCCAGCGTATCGAACGGCTTGCTGCCATTGGTGTCGACGTCGACGCGCGAAAACGCCTTGGTCATGAACTCGTAAGCGGTGACCTTGCCGGAGGCATCGATCGCCGCGCGGACCTTGTGCACCGAGGCGGGACCTTTCGGGTCCCAGCCGGTGCCCTGATCACGCATATATTGCACACGCACCGGTTTGCCGACGGCATTCGCCATCACCGCCGCATCCATGGCCGCGTCATCGGCGTCATTGCGGCCATAGGAGCCAGGCCCTGCCTTCCAGATGACACGGACGCTTTCAACCGGCACGCCAAGGGTCGCCGCCAGGCCTTGTTGCTGGAAGTGCGATTTTTGCGTGCCCGACCAGCAGGTGACCTGTCCATCCTTGATCTCGACCAGGGCGCAGGCCGGACCCATGCTGGCGTGCGACTGGAACGGCCATTCGTACTCCGCTTCGATTACCTTCGCGGCGTTCTTGAAGGCTTCGTCGACATTGCCGTTTTCTTTTTCGATCTGGCGCTTGCGGACACTGGCCTTGCGGATGTGGTCGTAAAGCGAAGCTTGCTCGGGGAATGGTGCATCGAACCTGTGACCATTCCACCTTCAGTTTCTGCGCCGCCTGAATGGCATCCCATTCCTTGTCGGCAACGACGCCGAGGAAACCCTTGTCCCACACCACTTTGGCGCCAGGAATGTCCTTGATCGAGCTTTCGTCCACCTTCACCGGCACGCTGCCGGCCACCGCGGGACGGATCATGCGCCCATGCACCATGCCAGGCACCTTCACGTCGGTGACGAAGTCCTCCTGGGCGAAGACCTTTGGCGCCACGTCCTCGCGCTTGATCGGCTGGCCGACGATTTTGTGCTCGCTTGGCTTTTTCGGCTGTGCCTTGCCTGGCGCATAGAGCGGGTTGCCGTATTTCTTGTTCCAGTCGAGCTGAACGTTGAAATACTTTCCGCCGATCAATTGCGCGTAAGTCACGCGCTTGGTCTTGTCGTCGCTGGCGCTCACCACGCCATCCGCAACGGCGAGCTTTTCGGCTGGAATGGATAGCTGGTTTGCCGCCATCTCGACCAGCACGCGCCGCGCTTCCGCAGCGGCGACGCGCATCTGCTTGCCGCCTTCCTGGATACCGGTGGAGCCGGAGGCGCCGCCCTGGTTCACGGTCAGGGCCGTGTCGGCCATGATGACCTTGACACTCTTGAAGGGAACGTCGAGCTCTTCGGCCACGATCTGACCGATGGCAACATGCAAACCGTGTCCCATGTCCATCTTGCCGTAGAAGGCGGAGACGGTTCCGTCGGCGTTCACAGCGATGTACGAAGACAATTGATCGGGCGTCAGCGGCGGCTTGGCGCCCTGCGCGTGAGCGTTGCCGATCGACAGAACGGTCTCCAGGGATATCGCTGCGCCGACCGAAACGACCAGGGCGCCGCCACCGAGGAGGACCGAACGGCGGTTGAATGACGAGGTTTTTTCAAATTTTGTCATGGTGCCCTCCCTCAACCGATCATCTCGGCGGCACGCTTGACCGCTTTGAGAATGCTGATGTGCGTGCCGCAACGGCACTTGAGGCCGGAGAGCGCATCCTTGATCTCGGCCTCCGTCGGTTTTTTCTTGTCGCGGAGGAAACGCGGCAGCCGTCATCAGCCAGCCGTTGATGCAGTAGCCGCATTGCGGCACCTGCTCCTCGACATAGGCGGCCTGCAATGGATGTGGCTTTTCAGGTGTCCCAAGGCCTGCGAGCGTCGTGATCTTGGCGTCGCCGACGGACGATATCGTGGTGATGCAAGAACGGGTCGGCTGGCCGTCAAGATGCACCGTGCAGGCGCCGCATTGCGCAAGCCCGCAACCGAAATGTGGATTGTTGAGACCAAGATCGTCACGCAGTGCATAGAGCAACGGCATGTCCGGATCGGCGTTGATAGTGTGCGACGTGCCGTTGACCGTAAGGGTAAAGCGTTGGGTCATAGCGTTCAGCTCCCTGAACAGTTTGCAGGGCAGGGGCTTACGGCCGCCCACCCCATTGCGGATGCGTCTTGTGGCGACGCTTGCGGACCACAGGCTAGTCCCGCACACTGGTCTTGGGAACGCCCGATTGCGATAAAATAGCTGTTACGCCCATGGGAATAGTGGCCCGGTCGAGAGGCCATAAGGAACCTGGGTTCAGGGAGGAATGTCGCCATGCGCATCACCGCATCCAAGAGCGTCGCACTCGGCACAATTGCGGCCGCAGTGATCTTTTCCGCTTTGTTTGTTCCAGCTACCGCACAAGAGAAAGTGTGGAAGCACGGCCTTATCAACGCCAAGGCGGATGCAGGTATTTTCCTGATGGTATCGACGCGCGATTTTGCCAAAAAGCAGGGTCTCAAGATCGAGATCTCGCAATTCAAGGACGATCAACTCGCGCTCAAAGCGCTGATTGCCGGCGAGCTTGACAGCTTCGAGGGTGGCCCGCAGGGCGTTTTCGCGGTCGACGCCAAGGGCGGTGACGTGAAATTGCTCGGCTGCCACTGGATCGTGGTCCCGCATGCCATTTACGCCAATGAGAAGATCACCAAGGTTGAGGATCTCAAGGGCAAGCAGATTGCAGTATCCGCTCCGAACTCCATGCCCGACATGCTGGCGCGCTCGGCGCTCGCAAAATATGGCGTCGCCGATACGGATGTGAAACTCGCGGCCGTCGGCGGCGACAACGACCGGTATCAGGCGCTGGTCGGCGGGGTGGTCGATGCTGCGGTGATTTCGAACGAGTATCAGCCCGTGGCGCCAAAAAATATCCATCTGCTGGTTGCTGGCCGCGACGCGGTGCCGAACTTCCTGCGTGTTTGCCTGGTGTCCAGTGCCAAAAAACTGGCCGAACGCGGCGACGATGCCGTCAAGTTCCTTGCCGCCGAGATGAGCGCGTTGCGTTTCGCGCTCTCACACCGGGAGGAAACTATTGCTCTCACGCGCGAGTTGATCCACGCCAAGCCCGACGATCCGCGCCCGGGCTTCGTGTATGATGACGCGGTGGCACATCACGCCGTGGATCCGACGCTGCCGCTGCCGGCGGAGAAGATCCAATGGATACAGGAGCAGATGGTAAAGGCCGGCAAGCTGAAGGCACCGCTGGATCTCAAGGTCGTGACCGCGCCGGAATTTCGTGAAAAGGCGCTCAAGGTTATCGGTCACTAGCGTTTTCTTGGAGAATGGAATGGGTGAGGTCACTTTCCTCGACGTATCCAAGCGCTTCACGCTGCGCGTGGATGAAGAAGTTCATCATGTGCAGGCGCTCGACCGTGTCAGCTTCAACGTCAAGGATGGCGAGATCGTCGCGCTGATAGGGCCGTCCGGCTGTGGCAAGACCACAGCGCTGCGCGTCGCCATGGGCCTCGATCCTTCGACCAGCGGCCGTGTCACGGTGGATGGGCGCGAAGTCCACGGCTGCGGCCACGACCGCGGCATGGTTTTCCAGCACGCCGAATTGCTGCCATGGCTGTCTGCATTGCAAAACGTGATGTTCGGCCTGGAAATGAAAGGCATGCGCGGTGCACCGCTGCGCGAGACGGCAGAAAAGTATCTGCACCTTGTGGGATTGAAGGATTCACAGAACAGGCGTCCGCATCAACTTTCCGGAGGGATGAAGCAGCGCGTTGGTATTGCGCGGGCGCTCGCCATTGATCCCAAGGTTTTGTTGATGGATGAGCCTTTCGGCGCGCTCGACGCGCAGACACGTGAATCGCTGCAGGCCGAACTTCTGGATATCCACGCCCGCACCGGCAAGACGATTATATTCGTGACGCATGACCTCGATGAAGCCGTGCTGATCGCCGACCGCATCGTGGTGATGAAGAACGGCCGCGTGCAGGAAGTCATGGACGTGCCGCTCAAGCGTCCGCGTCCGGATCTCGGGATCGTGCGCGGTACGCCGGAATTCGCCGAGACACGCTACAAGGTCTGGCGTGCGATCCACGATGGCGCATCGGTTCACTGATGGTCGATATCGCAAACAGAAATGAAAAGGCCACGGCGGCTCCGGAAACGGAAAGCGCCGAGCGGAAACCTTTGCCGCGCTGGGTGATCACGCTCACCTCGATCGCGGTCATGCTAATCTTGTGGGAGATTTTCGGCCGCCGCATCAATCCGGTGTTCGGCTCCTATCCCTCGGCAATTGCGGTGGCGTTCTGGGAACTGGCGGTTTCCGGCCAATTGTGGTCGGCGCTCTATGATTCCCTGCGGCCGTTTTTACTCGGCTACGCGTTGGCGATCCTGTTTGGCGTCCCGCTCGGCCTGCTGATTGGCGGCTTCCGCGCGGCGGAGGCTGCGCTCGGCATCTACGTGACTGCCGGATATGCGATGCCGCTGGTTGCGCTGGTGCCATTGCTGATCCTGTGGCTTGGCCTCGGTTTCGCGGTGAAAGTAGCGGTCGTTTTCCTGATGGCGCTGTTCCCGATCACGATCAATACATGGCTCGGCGTTGTCGCCGTGCCAAAGACGCTGATCGAGGTCGGAAAATCCTTCGTGGCGCCTGACCTGGTGATCCTGCGCCGGATCGTGCTGCCCGCCACGCTGCCTTACATCATGGCCGGTGTGCGGTTGGCCGTCGGCCGCGCGGTGGTGGCGATGGTGATCGCGGAGTTTTTCACAACCATTTCAGGTCTCGGCGCGGTGATCATAAACTCCGCCAACAACTTCGACACCGCTACGATGTTCGTGCCGATCATCATCTTGATGTTGATGGCGGTCGGCCTGAATTGGCTGATCGGCTGGGTGGAGCGCCGCGTCGCGCCCTGGCAGGCGGAAATCGCGGGCAGGGATCGGGAGTAGTCAGGCGATTGCCCTGATCGCCTTCAGCAAATCGCGCACCTTCTGCTCCGAAATATTCCGCGTAATGAACACCACGCGGCTTGTGCGGTTTCCGTCGGGCCATGACTCCAGCTCAACCGGCGGATGGGCGAGGTGCTGCACGAATTGCACCAGCACCGGCCCTTTGCATCCTTCGACGTCGAGGAAGCCCTTCACCCGCAGCAGGTCCGGCCCGCGCAGCGTCATCAAGGTGTCCATGGTGCGCGCGAACACCGGCCACGGCATCGGCGTGCTCTCGCTCAGCACGAAGCTGCCGATGCCGTCGGCGTGCGCCGCGTCGGCAACGAAGAGATTGCGTTGATCGGCGGCCGGTTCGGTAAGCCGGGTGGGATCAAGCGTGCCATTGACCGCTTCCAGAATTTCCGCGCCCGGATTGAGTTCGCGCAAGCGCGCGGTGAGCGCCGCGCCGGCACTCTCGCCGGCGATGTCGGTCTTGGTGATAACGAGACGATCCGCAAGCATTGCCTGTTTGCGCGCTTCGACCGACCAGGACAGCGTGTCGAGGCCGTGCTCGGCGTCCACCACCGCCACCACGGCGTCGACGTGGAAGATGCCGCCGAGCGCCCGGTCGGTTGCGAAGGTTTGCAAGATAGGCGAGGGATCCGCGAGCCCGCTCGTCTCGATCACGACCCGGCGGAAGTCCGGCAATTCGCCGCGTTCGCGCTCGATCACCATGCGGCGAAGCGCCTGTTGCAAGTCAGTGCGCGTAATGCAGCACAGGCAGCCATTCCCCAGCAGCACGGTCTCGTCGGCGCTCGAACGCACCAGCGCGTCATCGATGCCGGTGGCGCCGAATTCGTTGACCACCACCGCGGTGCCTTTGCCTTCCGGCGTCGCCAGGAAGTGCTTGAGCAGCGTGGTTTTTCCGGCGCCGAGAAAACCGGTGATCACCGTGACGGGCAAACGCGCCCCGCGCTCGCGCTTGAGCCTGCGGCCGAAGCGCCCTGCGGCGGGGGAAGGGAAGAGTTCGTTCAGAAATCCATCTCCAGCGTGTACAGCCCGCCAGTGTGGCGGTCGACGGTGTACACGATCTGCCGTTCGTCCACGAATACATCGTTGAGCTGCACGGCGCCGACCGGCGTACCTTTCGGCGGCGGTGGCACAAAGGTGCCGACCTCCTGGGGCTGATAGGGATTGGAAATATCGTAGGCGCGCAGCCCGCCGTTGAAGAAGGTCCCGAGGACGATCTGGTCCGACTGCCAGGACGTCGGCAGAGCGACGTTCTCATGAATATTGTGCGCGCCGAAGCGGCCCCCGCGATCCTTGTAGGCGTCAACCGGCGGCAGCGGGCAGGTTGAGATCGAGACCGGATGCGTCTCGTCGCGCATGTCCAGAATCCAGATCAACTTTGGCCAGTCCTTGCCGGCGTTCTCGGTCAACTCGTCTGTCACCAGCATGAGGTTGCGATCGAACAGCGGCACGGCCGTGTGCATGAAGCCGGTATAGGGCGGTGAATTGGTCCAGTGCGAGATCACTTTCGGATTAGCTTTATCCTTGATGTCCATCACGAACATGCCGCCGTCGATGTAGCAGAGGTAGAGCCGGTCCGGCCGCTGCGGGTAAACATTGGTGTTGTGGGCGCGATAGCCTTTGTCCAGCGGATGGCGCGGCGGCGGCGCGACATTGTCGGTGGCACTCGTGCCCGGCATCCACCAGCGCCCGATTTCCTTTGGCTTCGAGGGATCGCGCACGTCGATGCAGCGGTAGAACTGGTCGTCGTTCGGGTTGCTCGGTTTGAAATCGGGCGACCCCGACGCCATGTGAACGTACTCACCGTCGCAGAACCAAAGTTGATGCACGCCACGCGAGGTCGGACCCGAGCAATCGAAGAATGAAATAGAGCGCGGCTTCTCCGGCACCGAAATATCGAACAACTCAAGTCCGGCCGGCTGTTGCCCGGTCTTCTGCGTCTGATACGCGACCGCCATGATATCGCCTGCTGTCTCCAGCGAATTCGACCGCATGTGCGGCTTCGGCAGGTCGGTCTGCACCACCACCTTCGGATTGCGCGGATCGGAAACGTCGACGCCCGTGAAGTTCTTCGGCGCGCTTTCATGCGCTAGCCACATGATGCGTCGGCCATCCTTGGCGATCTGCACCGACATGCCCTCGCCCATGCCGCCAAAGCCGCCGAGATCGTGCTGCGCGAGCAGCTTGAAATTCCAGGTGACGGGCTCTCCAGATTGCGTAAGCGGATTGGCGGACATTCAGATCACTCCGTGATTTCAGGTCTTTCCAAGATTAAGGCCGGCGCACGGCGCCGGCCCTGGTCGCAACATTGTAAATCGTCAGGCCATGGCCTTCTTCAGCAAATCAGTGCGCAATGCTTTATTCCAGTCGGGTATCGCCTTGATCTTGTTTTCCCTCAGCAGGATTTCCGATTGCTGCTGCATATAGGGAACGATGTCCGACGGCCAGCCAGGCTGCACTTCCACCCGCGCCAATGCTTTGGCGAATGTGTCCTTTGCCATCGCATACCCCTTCGAGGTGTAGAAGGCGTAGATCACGTCGGCGACCTTGTCCGGCTGGGTCTTGAAGTCCTTCGCCACTTCGAGCCAGGCCTTGAGATAGGCCACGACGGTGTCCGGGCTTTTGTCGACGAAGTCCGGCGTTGCCGCCATAAACACCGGCAACTTGTCGAAGCTGGAAAAATCCACCAGCGTGTTGGCCAGGCCGTCGGCTTCCGCGATCGCATTATACGGCTCGATATTGACCATGGCATCGACGGTCTTGGCGGCCATGGCCGCCACCATGTTGTTCACGTCCATGCGGATTTCCTGGTAGTCGCCTTTCTTGAGCCCGGCCTTGGTGGCAATCTGGTCGACGAAGATATTGCCGGTGGACGAACCGCTCTGGTTGGCGACCTTCAATCCCTTGAGTTGCTCCACCTTGGTGATGCCGAGATCCTTGCGCGCCATCACGCGCGCAGTCTTGCCGACGTATTCGATCATGACGATGCCGACGAGCCCGCCTTTGTCGTGGCCGAGCGCGAGCGATGGTCCGGCATAGGTGCCCATGTCGACCTGCCGCGCCACCATCTGCTGCATGGTGAGGTTGCCGGATGGCACCGCGAATTCCTCGAATTTGATGCCGTGCTTCTCCAGCAGGCCGGAGCGCATCAGATAATAAGTCGGCATGCCCCACATGTTGGTTTGATAGCCTTGCCGGACCGTCTCCAGTGCCGCCGCGGGCCTCGCACCCAGGCCAGCCACCAGCACGCCGGCGCCGGTCGTTGCCAGGTATTGCCGACGGGTCATTCCCTTGCTTGCAATGGTCATTGTTGATCCTCCCTATGATTTGGCTTTGCCGTTGGCGCCTTTTGCCGGTGCCTCGATGCCGACATCGTGGCCGAGGTAGCCCAGCAGCTCCTTTTGGCATTCGACGAATTCAACGCTCAATGGATCGCGCGGACGCGGCAGGTCGATCTTGACGATCTTCTTCACAGTACCTGGATGCGCGCTCATCACCACCACGCGGTCGGCGAGATAGACCGCTTCCGCCACGTTATGCGTCACGTAAATCACCGTCTTGCGGGTTTCGCGCCACACGTCGGCGAGCAGCCGCTGCATGTCGTCGCGCGTCATTGCATCGAGCGCCGCGAACGGTTCGTCCATCAGCAGGACTGACGGATTGTACGCCAGCGCGCGCGCAATGGCGACCCGCTGTTGCATGCCGCCTGACAGATGATGCGGATACGAACCGGTGAACTTCTCGAGCTTGACCAGGCGCAGCTGCTCGCGCGCGATTTTATCGCGCTCGTCCTTGGGCAGGCCCTTCATCTCGAGACCAAAGGACACATTACCGAGCGCCGTGCGCCACGGAAAAAGCTGGGCAAAATCCTGGAATACGACGCCACGGTCCATGCCGTGCCCCGTCACCGGTTTGCCGCCGATGCGGATCTCGCCGGCCGCCGGCGACAGGAAGCCGGCGATGATATTCAACAACGTGGATTTGCCGCAGCCGGACGGGCCGACAATGCAGACAAACTCGGACGCGTCGATATTGATGCTGACATCCCTGACGCCGGGGACCTTGCCGCCGGGGGTATCGTAGACCAGCGAGACGTCTTTAATTTCGATCGGGACCATGTTGTGCCGTTTATTCCGTCAAATCATCTTAACCCTTAGCCAGGCGCACCATGCCCCAGCGCTGCACAGTTGCGCGCTCGATCGAGCCAAATACCAGGCGCTCGAACGCGTAACCGATCGCGCCGATGACGGCGAGCGAAGCCAGCATGATGTCGGCATTGAGAAACTCCTTGGCGTCGAAGATCACCCAGCCGAGTCCCCAGTCGGAGGCCGCGATCATCTCGGCCCCAACGACGGCGATCCAGGCGCGCAAGAATGACTGTCGCATGCCGGTGATGATGAAAGGCGAGGCGCCCGGGATGATTACTTTCCAGAACAAAGAATTCTCATCGGCGCCCATGGCGCCGGCGGCACGCAGCCAGAGCGGATTGACGGAGCGCACGCCCGACCAGGTATTGAACACCATCGGGAACGTTGCGGCATAGAACACGATGAGGATTGTCGTGAGATTGCCGATCCCGAACCAGAGCATGAACAGCGGCACCAGGGCGAAGGAGGGAATTGGCATCAGTGCGCTGACCAGCGGCAGGCAGAAACCCTCGATTGCACTAAAGCGCGCCATCAAAATTCCGAGCGGGATGCCCACGACCACCGCAAGGCTAAAGCCGAACATCACCCGGTACATCGTGAAAGCGGCGTGCTCGATGATGCTGCCATCGGCGAACATCGCGAACAGTGTTTTCGCAATGGCCGGAATTGTCGGCAGCAACGCGGGCGCGAAATAACCGCTGCGCGCCAGTCCCTCGTAGATGCCCGCCGCAATGGCAAGCGTGATGGCGGCGCGGATAAACGAGCGTGTGCGTTGTCCGTTTTCGGTCATGCGGTGACCATTCCCCAGCGCACCACGGTGTAGTCTTCGATTTTCTGGAACACGAATTTCTCAAGTCCGAGACCGATGAGCGCAATGACCGTGATGCCGGCCAGCATGGCATCGGTGTTAAGAAATTCGCGCGCGCCGAAGATCAGCCAGCCGAGACCCCAGGGCACGGCGGCGAGCATCTCGACTGCGACAAGGATACGCCAGGCTTGCGCCAGACCGAGGCGAAGCCCGGTGAGAATGTAAGGCAAGGCGCCCGGAAGGATGACGTGGCTGAACAGCCGGCGATCGTCCGCGCCCATGGATTGCGCGGAGCGCACCCAGATCTCCTTCACCGCCTTCACGCCCGTCCAGCTGTTGAAGATGATCGGGAAGGCCGACACGAACCCGACGAGCAGAACAGCCGAAATATTGCCAAGGCCAAACCAGAGCAGGAACAAGGGCGCATAGGCGAGGCCGGGGATCGGCGCGCAAATGCTCACCAGCGGAAGAAAAATATCCTCGGCGCGGCGCGAACGTCCCATCAGCACGCCGATGGTGACGCCAAAGAGTGCGGCCAAAGCAAAGCCGCTCAGCAGCCGGATGACAGTCTCGATGGCGTGGTGCGGAAGAATCCCCGCGACGGTGAGCCGCACAAAGGACGCGGCCACCTCTTCCAGCGTCGGAAACAAACGGTGCGGAAATACGCCGGCCCACGCGACAATTTCCCAAATCGTCCCGACGACGACGAACGGAAAAATATTGCGCGCGATCAGCCGCAGGCGCTCGCTGGTTTGCGAACGGGCCGCAGCGCCGGTCACGGCAATGGTGGTGACGGCATCCTGCATCGGAGCCTGTATTCCTCCCGCGAACTGGGCCAAGGCGGATTGAGCGCGGATCCCTGGGCGGCCTTGTGACCGGCCTTGCTGGAAGGATAATGCGCTTTGAACGCCCACCACAAGCATGCGCCCCTTCGGATTCTCGCCTGGTAAGTCGCCTCTGGCGCAATTGCGGCAGACCGGCTAAAGCCCCGCCACGCGCGCCTGGACCGCGACAAGTTTCAACGGGAGAGTTTCGTGATGTCGAAGACTGCACAAAAGATCGGCTGGATCGGGGCGGGCCGCATGGGAACGCCCATGGCCGAGCGCCTACTCAAGGCTGGCCACGACGTGACGATCTGGAACCGCACCCGCGCCAAGGCTGAACCGCTCGCCGCCAAAGGCGGTAAACTGGTCGACAAGCCGGTCGAGCTCGCCGATTGCGATGTGGTGTTCGCCATCGTTTCGACCGGCAAGGACGTCGAGGAAGTTGTCTTCGGCAAGGACGGTCTGCTGAGCGGCGCGAAAAAGCCGAAGATGCTGGTCGACTGCTCGTCGATCTCGGTCGAGGAATCGGCCGCCATCCGCAAGCGTCTCACCGAAAAAGGCGTGAGCTTCCTGGCGGCGCCCGTGTCGGGCAATGCCAAGGTGATCAAGGCCGGCAAGCTGTCGTCGGTGGTGTCGGGTCCCGAAGCCGATGCGAAGATCGCGATGCCGTTGATCGAGGTATTCGCGCCGCAGGGCGTTTCTTATGTCGGCGACGGCGAACTCGCGCGCATCTGCAAGATCGCGCACAACGTCATGCTCGGCGTGGTGATCGAGAACCTGATCGAGATCACGCTGCTCGCCAACAAAATGGGCGTGCCGCGTCATGCCTTCCTCGCGTTCATGAACAATGGCGTCATGGGCTCGATGTTCACGCGCTACAAGACGCCGGCGCTGGTCAATCTCGACTGGACCACGACCTTCACGCCGGAACTGTTGCGCAAGGATCTCGATCTCGGCCTCGAGCTCGGTCGCGAATGGGACGTGCCCATGCCGGTGACCGCCGCTACGCGCGAGGTGCTGCAAACCCACTTCGGCGCGGCCACCCTGCAGAAAAACCCGGAAGAATATTTGCAGAAGGATTTCGCCGCGCTGGCTGAAACAATGGCGCTTGCCGCCGGCATGAAGCTCACGCCGGAAAACAAAAATGTGTCGACCGGGTTGGAGTAGGCCTCCGGAGTCATGGCCGGGCATAGCCGTTCAAAGAACGGCGTCGCTTTGCTCGCCTATGTCCCGGCCATCTCGCTTAGCGACGCACGGTGCCCGACCAAGCGGGATCGCCGGGACAAGCCCGGCGATGACGAACTAAACGACAAAAGGGCCCTTGCGCGATGGGTGCAAATAAAAAAAGGGCCCCTTGCGGGGCCCGTGTGCATAAGGTGGAGGATTCACGCCGCCGTCTAAGCCTATAGGGAGGAAAACGGCGGCTGCGCACGTGTTCAGTGAACCGGGCCGGGGTGTCTACTACAAGTAAATTGCCCGTAAACTTCATAGTGGATATGCGTCAAACGCATGCGGCATCCGTCATGATGGGCGAGTGCTGAACGGGAGTTCGAAATGACCTTCAAGCTTTACAACGCGCCACAGTCGACCTGCAGCCAACGTGTCCGCTTTGTTCTCAACGCGAAGAAACTTCCCTTCGACGAAGTCAAACTCAATTTGCTCGAGGGCGACCAGCTCAAGCCCGATTATCTCAAGCTCAATCCCAACGGTGTCGTGCCCACACTCGATCACGACGGTGCCATTGTCATCGATTCCACGGTCATCACCGAATATCTCGACGAAGTCGCGCCGAAAGACAGCTTCACACCCAAAGATCCGGTCGTGCGCGCCCGCATGCGCGCGCTGATGCATTTCATCGACGAAATGCCGGCCGCCGCCGTGCGGGTTCCGACTTTCAACCTCGCGTTCCTGCCGAGCTTCCAGAAGATGAGCCGCGACGCCTTCGTCGCCATGGCGGAATCGAAGCCGATCCGCCGCGAATTCATGCTCACGATGGGGCAAACCGGTTTTCCGAAGCCGGAAATGGATGGCGCGCTCGCCCGCCTGCGCCGCGCCTATGAACGCATGGATGCTGAGATCAAGAGCAGCGGCGGCCCCTGGCTGCTTGGCAAGGACATCACCCTTGCCGACGTGGCGGCGATGCCTGCCCTCATCCGTATGGACGACCTCGGCATGCCGGAGTGGCAGGATCTGCCGCGCGTTGTCACATGGTTCGATAACATCCGCGCGCATCCTGCATTCAAGCCGACTTACTACCCGGGATCGCTCCTGAGCGAGCGGTTTCCGCATCTGAAGGAGAAGGCTTCGGCCTGAGGCGCGCGAGGGGGCGACCATGGCAGTGCAGGCGCGACACTTCCGGCCTGGCGACGGCAAGACGTACCAGCTCGGCCGCATCACGTTGACGGTCAAGACCAGCGCCGCCGAGACTGGCGGGGCCTATACCCTTTGCGAAGCGATCGAGCCGCCGGGCGCGGCTGCGAGCCTGCACCGTCATCCGACCTACGACGAAATTCATATTATTTGCGAAGGTCACTACGAGTGCCAACTGGGCGACACCACGCTCATGCTCGGCCCCGGCGAAATGATGTTTGCGCCGCGCGGCACCCCGCACAGTATCAAAAGCATCGGTCCGGAAACCGGCCGTGAGCTTGTCATCTCATCGCCGGGGGGCATTTTCGACGCGTTCATTGAAGAGGTGACGGGCGCAATGACGGCGGCCGCGCAGGGCGGTCCAGCAGCGGATTTCAAAGCGATTGCAGGCAAATACGGAATTGAATTCCTGGCATGACCGGAACGGCCGTACGGCCGCCTTGTAGTTTTGCCCAGAAGCCGTATCTCCAGTGCACGGCGTTGTCGCCGACTGCGCCGCGACTTGTCATTGCAACGCGGAGCTTTGCCATGAATCCCATCACCACGCTTGTCACCATTATTTTCGCTGCCGTCGGTGCGCTGCTGTTTGTTGCAGGCTTTCAGGCGGCCGGCATCGGTTTCGGCGTCCTCGCGGTGCTCACCGCATTTTCGCTCAAGATGGCGAACAACTGGGAACGCTTCGTGATCCTGCGCGCGGGTAAACTATCCAGCGTGAAAGGTCCGGGGCTGTTCGTGATCATCCCCGTCATCGACAGCGTGACCGCCGTCATCGATGAACGCATCCAGACCACCCAGTTCAATGCCGAGCAGGCGCTGACCCGCGACACGGTGCCGGTCAACGTCGACGCCGTGATCTTCTGGCATGTGCACGACGCGCAACGCGCTGCGCTCAATATCACCGACTATCGTTCGGCCATCGATCGAGTGGCGCAGACCTCGCTGCGCGAAATGATCGGCGCGTCGCATCTGTCGGCGCTTTTGGCAGAGCGCAAGGCCGCAGACGAAGTGCTGCGCACCGAAATCGCCGGTAAGACCTCCGATTGGGGCATCTCGGTCAATTCGGTCGAGATCCGCGACGTCGCCATCCCTGTTGCCTTGCAGGACGCCATGTCGCGCCAGGCGCAGGCGGAACGCGAGAAAGAGGCGCGCGTCATCCTTGGCTCGGCCGAAGCCGCGATCGCCGCTAAATTTGTCGAGGCGGCGCGCACTTATGCCGGCGAGCCGGCGGCGCTGCATCTGCGCGCCATGAACATTATTTACGAGACCACCAAGGAACGCGGCGCGACCATTTTGATTCCGACCTCGATGGTCGATTCCATGAGCGTCGCGCTGCCGGCGGCGATGGCTCAAGCGGGTACGTTAGGCGGGAAGAGCGCTGGTTAGGGCGAAGATCGCTACCCAGCATCCACTGACGCGGCGGCGAGCACCCGTGCTTTCTTCGCCGCTTCGAAGCCGTGCATGCCGCCGTACCATTGGATCGCTACCACGGCACCTTTGACCGGCTGCAGTAAGCCGAGCGCCATCACCAGTGCGGCCAGCGGCCACAGCGTCATGCTGATCCACATTGCCGGGGCGATTTCAGTTTCGACAAGCAGCACGATCGGCACCAGGATGTGGCCGACGATAACGATCACAAGATAGGCAGGGAAGTCGTCGGCGCGGTGGTGATGCAACTCTTCACCGCAATGTGGGCAGGTGTCGGCGACCTTCAGGAAGGCGCGAAACATATGGCCTTCGCCGCAGGCGGGGCAGCGGCCACGCAAGCCGCGCCGCAGCGCTTGCGCGGCGCTGGGCGGACTTTGCATCAATGCCATTCTCAGTATCTGTTCGCGATCGGCAGTTCTTCCGCCGGGAACAGCGAGATCACGCGGCAGCCTTTGTCGGTGACCACCATTTCCTCTTCGATGCGCGCGCCGGAGAAGCCGTCGGTGGCCGGGCAATAGGTCTCGAGCGCGAACACCATGCCTTCCTTGATCTCGGTCGGATGCTCGAGTGAGATCACGCGCGAGATGATCGGCCGTTCGTGCAGCGCCAGGCCGAGGCCGTGGCCGAATTGCAGGCCGAAGGCCGACAATTCATCCGGGAAGCCGAACTCCTGCGCTTTCGGCCAGGCGCGCGCGACCTCGTCGGTCATCACGCCGGGGCGGATCAACTCGATGGCGCGATCGAGCCATTCGCGGCACTTCTTGTAGGCGTCGTGTTGCGATGGCGTCGCGCGGCCGACATTGAAGGTGCGGTAGTAGCAGGTGCGATAGCCCATGAACGACTGCAGGATATCAAAGAACGCCTGGTCGCCCGGCCGGATCATGCGATCGGTGAAATTGTGCGGATGCGGGTTGCAGCGTTCGCCGGAAATGGCGTTGACCGCTTCCACGTCGTCGGAGCCGTGGCGATAGAGGAACTCGTTCACCTTGGCGACGATGTCGTTCTCGCGCACGCCCGGTTTGAGCTCTTCACTGACCATGTGATAGGCGCCATCGACCATGGCGGCCGCGCGGTTGAGCAGCGCGATCTCGTCCTGGGACTTGAGCTCGCGCGCTTCCAACATCAACTGCTGCCCATCGACGACATTTACACCGGCCTTCTGCAATTCAAACATCATGGCAGGCTCGATGATGTCGACGCCGACCGGCATCTTCTCCACACCGGCTTCCTTGAGCAGCGAGAACAGTTCCTTGGCGTGCTTGGCCATCAACCCAAATGAGGGCTGCACCGTGCCGCGCAGGCCGAGCAGGCCGGCCTTGCAGTTCTCCGGCTTGAGCCAGGGCGCATAGAGTTTGTGATGCACGGCGGCCGAACCAAAGTCCCACAGGATCGGATCACCGTTGCGGGTGAGCAGCGCCCAACGCGAAATCTTGTCGCGTTCCCATTCACCGATCTTGGTCGAGGTCAGGTAGCGGATGTTGTTGACGTCGAACACCAGCAGCGCGCCGCATTCGGACGCTTCCAGAACCTGTTTGGCGCGGCCAAGCCTGTAGCGATGCAGGCGCCGGTAGTCGACGCGCTCCTCGAAGTCGACGCCCATGGTGCCGAGCGCCGGCAGTGCGCGGCCCCAGTTGTAGCGCGGGTTGACGTCCTCAGCGCGGATTTGCAACGGGTCGCGCGTTCTCTCGTCCATGGTCGTCTCCTTAAGCGGTATTGATTTCCGGCTTATAGCCGGTGAGGTCGCCGCATTATAGGCCTTGTCGATGGCGCTGTCGGCAAAAACGCGACGGGCATTTGGTCGCCGGGGGGCCCTCGACTTTAATCCTATACTGACTATAATCCTATTCGTTCGATTGCCAGAGGGCGTCCGGGCGCGTCAGTTCGCTTCGACGTGCGCGTCCTTGATGACACCGCCCCAGACCTCGGTTTCTTTCTTGATGAAGGCTGCGGCTTCGGCCGGCGAGCCGCTGGCGGCGCGCAGGTTGATCTTTGCAAAGTGATCCTGCGCCTGCGGGCCGTGCAGCACTTCGTTGACGGCCTTGTTGAGTTTGGCGACGACCGCGGCTGGCGTCTTCGGCGGCGCGGCCAGCGCGTTCCAAGTGCCGGACTCGAAGCCCTTTACGCCGGCTTCGTCGAGCGTCGGTATGTCCGGGAGGTTAGGGATGCGCTTGTCGGTAGCAACCGCCAAGATGCGCGCCTTGCCGGCCTCGTGCAGTTTGATCGCTGAAGCCAGCTCCATGAAAATGAAGTCGACGTGGCTGGCAATGATGTCGTTGAGGGCCGGTGCGGTCCCCTTGTAGGGCACGTGCACAAGCTTGGTGCCGGTCACCCGTTCGAACAGTGCAGCGGTCAGATGCGAGGTGGTGCCGATCCCCTGCGAGGCATAGTTCACTTTGCCCGGATTGGCCTTCAGATAGTCGACAAACTCTTTCGCCGTCTTGGCGGGGAAATCAGGACGCACCAGCAGCACGTTCGCAATCGACGTCATGATTGCGACCGGTTCGAATTGGGTGGGGTCGAAATTCAGCTTCTTGTAAAGCAGCGGATTGACGGTCAACGGCGCCGGCTGGGCGGCGAGCAGCGTGTATCCGTCGGGCTCGGACGTGAATACATATTCGGCGCCGATATTGCCGGCTGCGCCGGCGCGGTTTTCCACCACCACCGGCTGGCCGAGCTGCTGGTGCAGCCCTTCGGCGACGATGCGCGTCACCGTGTCAACGCCGCCGCCGGCGGGCACGCAGACGACGATCTTGATCGGCTTGTTGGGGAAACTGGCCGCGGCATCCTGTGCCGACGCACCCGCCGTCAGAAGCAGCGTGAAAGAAATTAACGCCAGAAGTTTACGCACTCTTTCCTCCCTGAATCCTTATCCGGCCTATGCGACGCGGGCCAGCTTTTGCGCTGGCAGTTTGAGGTTAAACAGCTTCATCGCATTGCCGCCGAGTATATTGCGCTTCGTCTGTTCACCGAGGAACGGCAGATCATAGATGGTGGAAGGCAGATCGAAATCCCAGTGTGGATAGTCCGACGAATAGAGCAACTGGTTTTCAGCGTTGATCATGCGGAAAGTCTGCTCAAGCGCCGCCATGTCGGTCATTTCCATCGGCTGCGAGGAAAAATACATGTCGCGCATATAATCGCTCGGCTTTTTCTTCAGGGCCGGGGCTTCCGACGAGCGCATCATATATTCGTTGTCGAAGCGCTGCATCATGAACGGCACCCAGGCGAGCCCGCTTTCCACCCACAGCACCTTCAGCTTGGGAAACCGCTCCGGCAGGCCGTTGGTGATCCAGTTGGCGAGATGCACCATGTTGTAGAAGACGAAACCAAGGGCATGCACCGAGATGAAGCGGTTCATCATGCCCACGGTCTGGTCATTCCAGTTGTAGCCGGCGTGAAATGCGAGCGGCAGGCCCATCTCTTCCATCAGCGCATAGGTCTTCATGTAGGAATTGTGATGCACCGGCCGGTAGCGCGCTGAAGTCACCATGAATCCGACCACACCTTTGGTCTGGCCGAACTCCTGCACCATTTTGAACGCGGCATCGGCATCATTGAACGGCAGATAGAGCATTGATCGGATGCGCGGCTCATGCGCCAACACGCGCTCGGTCAGCCAGCGGTTATAGGCGCGCGCCAGCGCCACTTCGACTTCGACCTGCGGGTGCAATCCGAGCTGCAGCATCGGTGTCGGAAACATCACGGCGACATCGATGCCGATGGCATCCATCCAGCGGCGCGTCAGCGCGATGTCACGGTGTACACCAGGCTCGGTCTTTTCCATGCCGCGCACCGCGTAGCGCATGACGCGGCCGCCCATGTCCTGGTATCCAACACCGGCAGGAAGCATGCCGACACTTTTTGCATTCGCTTGCCGCGCGCTGCGCGCAAGCTGCTGCAGCACCGGGTCATCCATATATTCGAGAATCTCGCCGATCGATTCGCTTTCGTAGTGATGCGAATCGACGTCCACGATCGGGAAGTTCTTGTAGCCGCGTTCCGTGGCCTGCTGGGCCGCATGCGCAAGCAGCTTGCTGGTGTCGAATTCCTCGACCTCCATGCGGCGGAAATCGCTGAGCGGAAGATCCATTTCTAACGTCCTGACCAGGCTTGCCACATGCCGAGCTCGAACACCTGCAGGTTCACCGCCTTGAGCATCGCGGTGACCGTCACCATCACTTCAGTCGCGGTGGCGGCGTCGGGCGCAAAGGCGGGCAGGGCGCCGTCGTGTTCCGCGGCGCGTCCGGCGTAGAGCCGCACCGCGTTCGCCAGCATCTCCTGGATTTCGGTATCGCTCGCGCGCGCAATTGTTTCAGCCTGTGACGACATAGATGTCCTCCCCGCGCTTGAGCACTTCGAACTTTTTCAATTTCAGGCTCCGGTCAGCGGCACATTCGCCGGTCTTTAGATCGTACTCATAACCATGCCAGGGACAGACGAAATGAATTTCCTCACTCGAAAATTTCTGGCCGAGCCAGCTGCGATCGGAACCGAGCACATCCTCGACCTTGTGCATCATGATGCCCTCGCACGCCGGCCCGCCCTGATGCACGCACAGGTTCTCGTAGGCGTAGAACTTGCCCTGCCAATGGAACACGCCGATCTCGCGCCCGCCGTGGGCGACAATCCGGCGCTCGCCGTCGGGAAATTGGGCAGCTTTGGCAACGAAAACGTCCGGCATGCAGCGCGGCTCCGCCCGATGAAAGACTGAAAATAAAGTATGGCATCGAACCATCACCGGCGGCAACGAAGCGGGCTTCGCCGAATTCGAATGCAGGGTTGCGTCCATGCGCATTGCATCCACGCAGGCCTTCGCACAGGGTCCGCGGGGCGAAAATACAGGTGCCGACGTGGACTCTGCGCTCATTCTCACTGCGACGGCCGGGGCTTTCCTGCTGGCCGGTTTCGTCAAGGGCGTGATCGGCCTAGGTTTGCCGACGGTGTCGATCGGTCTGCTCGGCCTTTTGATGACGCCAGCGCAGGCGGCCGCGATCCTGGTTGTGCCGTCGCTGGTGACGAATGTCTGGCAAGCCGCCGTTGGCGGCGGAGTAATGGCGCTGGCGCGGCGGCTATGGCCGATGCTCGCGGGCATTTGCGCCGGCACTTTCGTCGGTGCCGTACTGCTGCCGCACGATGACAGTGGCCGCGCGACGGTCTGGCTGGGGCTGGCGCTGGTGGTTTACGCCGCGCTCGGCCTGGTCAAAGTGCACTTTTCCGTTCCACGGCGTTCTGAAGTCTGGCTCGGTCTGCTCATGGGCGCGGCGACCGGCGCGATCACGGTGGCGACCGGCATCTTCGTCATGCCTGGCACGCCTTACGTCCAATCATTGCAATTCGACCGCGACAGGATGGTGCAGGCGTTGGGCCTGTCATTCACGATCTCCACCGTCACGCTCGCATTGGCGCTCGCCTATGCCGGGCAGGTAAAGACGTCGCTGGCCGGGCCTTCGCTGATGGCGCTTGCGGCAGCACTAGTCGGGATGTGGCTCGGACAGGTGGTGCGCGGAAAAGTGCGCGAAGAAACCTTCCGGTTGTGTTTCTTCATCGGGCTTCTTCTGCTCGGCGCGCATCTGGCGCTGCGCGGGCTGTTGTGATCGATTAGGCTGCGCAGCGCGAAGCCACCAGGACATTTGCAATGAAAATCGTCGATCTCTCCCACGTCATGAATGTGCATACGCCCGGCTGGGTCGGGTATGCCGGCAACAAGATGTATTACGCACAAAATCTGCAGACCGTGCGGATTGTCGCGCAACGCATCGATACCGCGCTGCATGTCGGCACGCATTTTGACGGCGCCATGCACGCCACTGACAATCGCAAGGGCGACATGGCGCATCTGCCGCTCGACTATTTGTGCAATCGCGGCGTCGTGGTCGATATTTCAAAGCACATGCATGACTGGGCGGTGATCACGCCGCAGATGATTGAAAGCGCCGGCGCCGACATCCGCGAGGGCGACATTCTCATTCTGCACACCGGATGGCACAAGCACTACGAAGGCCAGCCGCAGCAGGATCTCGTGCGATACTTCTGCTATCACCCTGGTCCCAATCTCGACACGCTGCACTGGATGTTCAAGAAGAAGATCAAATGGTGGGGCATGGATTGCGGCTCCTGCGACCACTCGATGAATACGTCAATCCGCTACATGCGTCCCGATCTTGCCGACGAATTCACGAAGAAGCACGGCAAGACGCCGGCGGAATTCTTCGGGACCTTCGAATACACGCACAAAAATTCAGGCCGTAAGGTCTCGGCCGACGTTTTTCCGTTTCACAACTGGGCGTTCCAGGAAGGCCTGCTGCACGCCGAGAATCTCGGCGGCGACATCGAGCTGATGCTGGGCAAGCGTTGCATCATCGGCGCGTTTCCCTGGCGCTACGAAGGCCTTGAAGGTTGCCCGTGCCGGATCGTTTGCTTTGAGGATGTCGGCGACAAGGTTGAGGCTGTCGGCAACGCGGCGAAGGCGATTTTTGGCAACTAAAGTTTCACTCGCGGGCGCCACATCCACCGTTCGTTCCCGCGTAAGCGGAAACCCAGTAAGCTAGTTGGACGGTCTGGATTTTTTTCTGGGTCCCCGCTTACGCGGGGACGAACGGGTGTTGAGTGATGCGCTAGCCAGGCGCGCATCCGGCTCGTTGTTCTGCAAGCGTGGCCTGGATCGCCTCGCGCAACAGCGCGTATTTCTTCCTCGGCCAATGCGCGACATGGATGTCGGCGAGAAGTTTCGCGGACTTGCCGAACACGATGATGCGGTCGCCGACGCCGATCGCTTCTTCCAGCTGATGGGTGATCAGGATCGCGGTCGAGCCGCTTTCGCGCGCCAGCGCCAGAAATGTCTCGCGCAGCTCCGCCGCTGTCACTTCGTCGAGATGGCCGAAGGCTTCGTCCGCCAGCATGATGTCAGGCTCGACCGCGAAAGCGCGCGCGATGGCCACGCGCTGGCGCATGCCGCCCGACAATTCGTGCGGATAGGCATTGGTGAATTGCCCGAGACCAAGGCGCTTGAGCCAGGTAAGGGCGCGCTCGCGCTGCTCGTCTTCGGACAGGCCGATCAGCTCGAGCGGCAGCTTGGCGTTGTCCAGCGCCGAGCGCCAGGGCAGCAGGCGGTCCTGCTGGAATACGGTCGCGATCCGGCCGCGGAAATGGTCGAAGTCGGCATGTGGGCTCTTGTCGCCGATGCGGATCGTGCCTTCGCTCGGCGCATCCAGCCCGATCATCAGGTCGAAGAACGTGGATTTTCCGCAGCCGGTCTGGCCGACAATGGCCACGACTTCTTTCGGCGCGATTGTGAGATCGAGCCGATCGATGGCGACGACGGACTGTCCGGTCGTGGTCTGCCGGAACACCTTGCGCAGGCCGCGCACCTCGATCCGCGGCGGATCGTTTTTTGCGTCCGCCTTCATGGCCGCCACCGCAATAGCCGCGCTTCGACTCGCGCCACCATGGCTTCCAGCAGGAACAGCAAAGCCACCAGCACAATGGTCCAGGCGAACACGTCGGCAACCGAGAACAATTCCTGTGCCACCGACAACTGATGACCGATGCCGGTCACCGCGCCGACCAACTCGGCGATCGTCACGACGCGAATGGCCAGGCTGATGTTCACCTTCCAGCTGGTGAAGATAGTCGGAATGATTGCCGGCAGCATCAGCTTGAAGAAATATTGCCACGTCGTTGGCCGGAACGACTGCATCATATGACGCAATTCGCGCGGCACGCTGCGCATGGCGTCGAGCGTGTCGACCAGAAAGACCGGGCCACACACGACAACCAGAACGAAACCGATGCGGAATTCGACTCCGGGAAACCACAACACCGCGAACAAAATCCACGATACGACGGGCACCGCCATCAAAATGCGGATCATCGGGTGCAGATATTTTTCCAGGGCCTCGGAGCGGTACATCGCCATCGCGAGCGCCAGACCAAGCACGAACGATGCGATCAGCGCGCCGATGACGCGCGCCAGCGTCACTGCGATATCGGCCGGCGTGATGGTGGCGATGCTCTTGCCGATCTTCAGCAGGCTCGGGATGGCGAATGGCGGAATCCCGAGCACCGGCGCCAGATGCGACAGCGCCTCCCAGCAGACCGCAAAGACGAGGAGGGAAACGAGGGTCTGTCGCGGGAAAAGCTAGGCTCGGGACAGACCCGCTGATTTCCTCATGGCGCATAGATGATCTTCGCGTCCGGCATCTTTTCGTAGAACCCGGCCTTCACCGCACGTTCCATCATGTCGGTGATGGATTTTTTCGTCGCCGGCTCCCAGGCGGGCTTGATGATCATCTGCAACCGCTTGCTTTCCAGCGCGGCGGTGAGGATGCCCGGCGGCAGCTTCAGCGTCTCGTTGGCGATCTTGTCGGCTTCCGCGGTGTTCGATGACATGAATGCGGCGACGTCCTGGAGCGCCGCAACCAGCATCTTCGGCGCATTGGGATTTTTCGCGATCGCATCGGCGCGCATCGCGGTGACGATTTCCCAGCCGTCGGTGCCGGTGATTTCCTTCCAGCCGGCCGCGCCGTTGAAGATGACTTTCCACGTGGGATTTTGCTTGGCGATGATGCTGGCCAGCGGTTCGATCACCAACGCGGCGTCGACGCGGTCGGCCTCGAGCTGTGCGCGGGCCACGGCGAAATTGGCGTTGACGACGGTGATGTCCTTGCCGAGGTCGATACCCTTGGCGGCGAGGTACATCTTGGTGACCTGGAATTGCGAGCCGCCCATGTCGACGGCGAGCTGCTTGCCCTTGAGATCGGCCAGCGACTTGATGGCGTCGTTTTTCGTGAAAATGACGAGATCGGCGAGCGTGAAGCCAGTCGCAATGATGCGCACCGGTACGCCCTCCTGATAGAGCTTCTGCAAAATCGTCGGGCCGCCGATCAGTACATCGGTTTCGCCGGTGGCAAAGCCCGCGTAAAACGCCGAGATCGAGGGATAGGCGTGGGCGTCCAGCTCGAAGCCGTGTTTGGCATCGATGCCTTTCACCTTCATGATATTCCACACCAGCGGGTTGAATACGGGCAGCGTCAGGCTGGAGACCTTGATCACCGGCTTTTGCTGCGCCTGCGCCGGCAAGGACGCTATTCCGGTGATAGCAAATACAACGGCGAGCGCGGCAAGGCCGCGGCGAGACAAATTGGACATGGACTATTCCCCCTCGTGGCCGTTCAAACGGTGATCTTGCTCGTCACTTGGCTTGAATGCGAGCGCGACTTTACTCTGCTTTCGTTTGCGTGCAAATAATTGTCGGCAGTAACCGGAGGGCGTGATGCCGCATATCACCGCGCAGGACGGCACGCGGCTTTATTATGAGGAGGCTGGGCACGGCACGCCGGTCATCTTAGTGCACGAATATGCCGGCGATTACCGCACCTGGGAGATGCAGATGCGGTTCTTCTCCCGCGCGCATCGCTGCATCACCTATAGCCAGCGTGGATATCCGCCGTCCGACGTTCCTTCGGACGCGGCTAAATACAGCCAGGACATTGCGCGCAACGATGTGCTCGCGCTGATGGATGCACTCAAGATCGAGAAGGCGCACGTTGTTGGCCACTCCATGGGCGCCTATACGGCATTGCACGTCGGCATCAATGCACCGAAACGTTGCATTTCAGTCGTTGCGGCCGGTTGCGGCTGGGGGTCGACGCCCGATGTCAAGAAGCGCGAGGAGATGAAGGCGCTCGCCGCGGAAGTTGGCAAGATGTTTGCCAGTGAAGGCATCGCGGCGGCGGCAGCGAAATATGCCGACGCGCCGATGCGCCAGGCGCAGAAGAACAAAGACCCGCGCGGCTACGCCGAATTCGCGCGCATGTTGGCCGACCATTCCGCCGAAGGCCACGCGCACACCATGCTCAATCTCCAACTCAAGCGGCCGACGCTGTGGGAGATGGAAGCGGCGCTGAAAATTTTTTCCGTGCCGTTGCTGATCATTGTCGGCGACGAGGACGAGCCCTGCATCGACGGCAGTGTATTTCTCAAACGGATCGTGCCGACTGCCGGCTTGCTGGTGATGCCGCGATCTGGTCACAACGTTCCGACGGAGGAGCCGGCGGCATTCAACGCCGCACTGGCCGATTTGTTTGCCGCGGCGGAGGCCGGCCGCTGGCTCGCGCATAAGCCGAGGGCTTGAGGGAACGCACCATGGAGCATCTTGGAAAGGTGGGATCGTGGGGCGAACTCTACGTGATGCTCGGTACCTCGTCCGCGGCGCTTATCGGCCTTCTGTTCGTCGCCACTTCGTTGCATCTCAAGGAACTGGTCGACAAACAGGTCTTGCGCACGAGGTCGCGCAATCTGACGCTTCATCTGACGGCGATGCTGGTTCAAGCGGCGGCCATTCTTACGCCACAGCCGCTGCTGTTTCTTGGAATCGAGATCATCGTCATAAACCTGTGCGGCATGTATCTGCCGCTCAGTTTTGTCTACAAGCATTTCCTGGGCGGTCGCTCGCGCCGCAAGCGCGGCGGGTTTTCTATCTATATGGGAGCGATCTACATCTTCGCCTATGGGCTCGGCATGGCCGGTGGGGCAGCGCTTACTCAGTCGTTGTCGTGGGGTCTTTATTTGGTGACGTTTTCGAACGCCGTTTTTTTCGTTTCCGTGGTTTTGAATGCCTGGAAGCTGATGCTGGGCATTCGGGAATTGGAATAGGCGATAAACAGGTTCTAAGAGGAGTACCGCGATGGACCTCAAGCTCAAGGGCAAGACTGCGCTGGTCACCGGCGGCAGCGAAGGCATCGGCAAGGGGATTGCCTTGATGCTGGCGAAAGAGGGGGTCGACGTTGCGATCTGCGCGCGCCGCAAGGAACCGCTGGAGGCGACGGCGAAGGAGATCGCGAAGGAGACCGGGCGCAAGATCGTCGCCATTCCGGCCGACCTGCGTCAGGATGCCGACGCCAAAAGTTTTATCGAGCAGGCTCACAGGGCGCTCGGCCGCGTCGACATCATGGTCAACAATGCCGGCTCAGCCGCAGGCGGTGTGATCGAACATCTCACAGAAGACGATTGGGAGAAGGGCCTTCAGCTCAAATTCATGGGCTATGTGCGCTGCCTGCGTTACGTGCTGCCGATCATGGTCAAGCAGGGCGGCGGCCGCGTGGTGAACCTGATCGGCAATGACGGCGTCAAGCCGTCTTATTGGGAAATTTGTCCGGGCGCGGCGAATGCGGCGGGGCAAAACCTCACGCTCTCGCTCGCCGGCCAATACGGCAAGAACGGCATCAGTTTTGTCGCGGTCAATCCCGGCCCCGTGCGCACCGAGCGCTGGGCCGGCCTGGTCGACGCCATGGCGCGCGACATGAAAATCCCTCGCGAACAGGCCGACAAGCTGGCGCCGGCCTCGATCCCGATGGGCCGTATCGCCGAGGTGGAGGAGGTAGCATCTCTGGTTGTGATGCTGGCCTCGCCGATGATGGAAATGGTCAACGGCACGATGATTGAAATCGATGGCGGCCAGGACAAGCCGCTGATGGACCGCTTCCGCGACAGGCCGGACGCATAGCTCCCTCGCGTCCATGACGCACGCAGCTGCGCTATGCTTGGGTTGACAAGGTCAGGCGACCGGACGGACTATTTGCGTACAAACGAGTTTGCCGTGCCGGGACCCCAGAACGGAGCCAAGTCATGAGACTTACGCGTCACGTGTTTTCTCTCGCGCTCGCAGGCAGCCTCGCTGCTGTCCTCGCTTCACAGGCCTCGGCGCAGGACACCATCAAGATCGGTGAGCTCAACAGCTATAAATCTCAGTCCGCCTTTCTCGACCCATACAAGAAGGGCTGGGAGATGGCGATCGAGGAGATCAACGCCAAAGGCGGCGTGCTCGGCAAGAAGCTGGAGGTCGTCTCGCGCGATGACGGCGCCAACCCCGGTGAAGCCGTCCGCGTCGCGGAAGAACTCGTGACCCGCGAGGGCGTCGCGATGATCACCGGCACGTTCCTCTCCAATATCGGTCTCGCGGTCACTAACTTTGCCGGTCAGAAAAAAGTGTTCTTTCTGGCCGCCGAGCCTTTGACGGACAAGGTCACCTGGCAGAATGGCAACAAGTATACGTTCCGCCTGCGCGCCTCGACCTACATGCAGGTTGCCATGCTGATGCCGGCTGCGACCGCCGCGAAAAAGAAGAAGTGGGCGCTGGTCTATCCGAACTTCGAGTACGGCCAGTCGGCCGCCGAGAATTTCAAGACGCTGATGAAGAAAGCCCAGCCTGATGTCGAGTTTGTCACTGAACAGGCCACACCGCTGGGCAAGGTCGACGCCGGCGCCGTCGCGCAGGCGATCGACGATGCCAAGCCTGATGCGATCTTTAACGTGCTGTTTGGCGCCGACCTCGCCAAATTCGTGCGCGAGGGCAATACACGCGGTGTCTTTAAAAATCGTACCGTCGTGAGCCTGCTCTCGGGCGAGCCGGAATATCTCGATCCGCTGAAAGATGAAGCGCCGGTCGGTTGGACGGTCACCGGTTATCCCTGGGACAAGATCAAGACCAAGGAGCACCAGGCCTTCGTCGATGCCTACAAGAAGAAAGTACAACGACTATCCGCGGCTCGGCTCGATCGTCGGTTACGTGACGATGAAATCGGTAGCGGCGGGCATCGCCAAGGCGAAGTCGACGGACACCGAGAAACTGGTCGAGGCCTTCAAGGGCCTCAAGGTCGACAGTCCGTTCGGACCGTTCTTGTACCGGGCCAGCGACCATCAGGCCACCATGGGCGCCTATGTCGGCAAGATTGCACTTGAAGGCGGCAAGGGCACGATGGCCGACTTCAAATATGTCGACGGCACTTCGGTGCTGCCCGGTGATGCCGAGGTCAAGAAGCTGCGTCCAGCGGGGGACTGAGGCATTGCAGCGTGCGCTCTTACCCTCTCCCAGTCGAAGTCGGATATATCCGACTTCGACCAATCTCTAGAATACAGAACTCGGGTAAACCCGAGTTCTGGTGGGAGAGGGTGCCGAGCGAACAAAGTGAGCGAGGCGGGTGAGGGGGCAGTGTATCCTTTGAACCCGAACCCCTCACCCGGCTCGCGCTCGCTATCACTCCGCGCGAGCCACCCTCTCCCACAAGGGGAGAGGGAAAGAGAGACTGGCGCGCGGCTCAGATGACCTTCAGCGCATTCCTGTTCCAGGCGCTTAACGGGCTTTCGACCGCGTCCGGCCTGTTTTTTATCGCGGTCGGCCTGTCGCTGATCTTCGGCGTTTCCCGCATCATCAATATCGCGCACGGGTCCCTGTATATGTTGGGGACCTATATTGCCTACACGTTCGCGACGCGGATCGGTGGCCCCCTGGGCTTTTGGGGCGGTATCGTCGCGACTGCGATTGTCGTTGGCCTGATCGGCGCCCTCATCGAAATTCTGCTCCTGCGCCGAATCTATCGTGCGCCGGAACTGTTCCAGCTGTTGGCCACATTTGCGCTGGTGCTCGTCATCAATGACGCTGCGCTCTGGCTGTGGGGTCCGGAAGATTTGCTCGGCCCGCGCGCCCCAGGCTTGCGCGGCGCCATCGAAGTGTTCGGCCGCCAGCTGCCGCAATACGACTTGTTCCTCATTTTCATCGGCCCGCTGGTGTTGCTGATCCTGCATTTCGCGTTGGCGCGCACGCGCTTCGGGCGGCTGGTGCGCGCGGCGACGCAGGACCGGGAAATGGTGGGCGCTCTCGGCGTCAACCAGGCGGTGCTGTTTACGAGCGTGTTCGCGCTCGGCGCGGCGCTCGCTGGTCTCGGCGGCGCGCTGCAGGTGGCGCGCGAACCGGCCAATCTCGCCACCGATCTGGTGGCCATCGGCGATGCCTTCGTCGTCGTGGTTGTCGGCGGCATGGGCTCGATCACGGGCGCCTATCTCGCCGCCGTAATCATCGCGGAGGTGAAAGCGATCTGCATCGGCATCGGTGTCGTCGATTTTGGCTTTGTGACCGTGAACTTCTCGAAGCTCACCCTGGTTGCTGAATTTCTGGTGATGGCGGTGGTGCTGATCGCGCGGCCTTACGGCTTGCTCGGCCGTCCGCAGGCGCAGGTGCGCTCAATCGCCGAGCCAGAGTATCCGATCCGGCCTGCAACACCGGCGCTCAAGATGCTTGGGGCCGCCGTGGTCGTGCTGCTGGTGTGCCTGCCGCTGCTCGCACAAGCGTCGCCCTACCTTCTCATTCTCGGCATTGACGTGCTGATCGCGGTGATCTTCGCGACGTCGCTGCACTTCATCATGGGGCCCGGCGGGATGCACTCGTTCGGCCACGCCGCCTATTTTGGTCTCGGCGCCTATGGCGCGGCGCTGCTGGTGAAATGGCTCGCCGTTCCGATGGGGCTGGCGTTGATTGCTGCGCCCATCGTTGCTTTTGCGGGCGCGCTGCTGTTCGGCTGGTTTGCTGTGCGGCTATCCGGCGTCTATCTCGCGATGCTGACGCTGGCCTTCGCGCAAATTGTCTGGGCGCTCGTATTTCAATGGGAGGCGCTGACCGGCGGTTCCAATGGCGTAATCGGCGTGTGGCCGCCACCACCGTTCGACAAGGCCTGGGTCTATTTCCTGCTCACGCTGGCGTTTGCCGTCATCGCGGTGCTGTTGCTGCGGCGGTTTTTGTTCGCGCCGTTCGGTTACGCCATGCGTGCCGGCCGCGATTCCCCGTTACGGGCCGAAGCAATCGGCATCGACGTCAAGCGCGTGCACTGGCTCGGCTTTGCCGTTGCAGGCTGCATCTGCGGCATTGCCGGCGGTCTTTTTGCGTTTGCCAAGGGCTCTATTTCGCCCGAAACCATTCACGTCAGCCGCTCCATCGACGGGCTGGTGATGGTGCTGCTTGGCGGCATTCAGACGCTGACCGGACCCATCGTCGGCGCGTCTGTGTATGCCGCGCTGCAAGACACCGTCATGCGGCAGACTGAATATTGGCGCGCGCTCCTCGGCATTATCATCTTGCTGCTCGTTCTCGCTTTCCCGCAGGGCATCGTCGGCGCTTTCTCCACGCTGTGGCGGCGCATGGAGAAGAAGCCGTGAGCGTGCTCGCCATCCGTTCGCTGTCCAAGGCATTCGGCGGGGTGCGCGCCGTCAACGAGGTGAGCTTTGACGTGGGGCGCGGTGAATTCCTTGCCATGATCGGACCGAACGGCGCCGGAAAATCCACCTGCTTCAACATGATCAACGGCCAGCTGTCCCCGGATTCCGGCGAGATTCTCCTGGAAGGCCGCAATATTGCCGGGCGCGAGCCACGTGAGGTCTGGCGGCTCGGCGTCGGTCGCACTTTCCAGGTCGCCGCCACATTCGGCTCGATGACGGTCGCCGAAAATGTGCAGATGGCGCTGATCTCGTACGCGAACGAGACCTTCAATCTTTGGCGTCGGGCGGGCGATCTGCATCGCGATCGCGCGCTCGAACTTCTTGCACAGGTCGGCATGCGCGACGCCGCCGATCGTCCCAGCCGCGAACTTGCCTATGGCGACGTGAAGCGCATCGAACTGGCCATTGCACTCGCCAATGAACCGCGGTTGCTGCTGATGGATGAGCCGACCGCCGGAATGGCGCCGCGCGAGCGCAATGAGTTGATTGCACTGGTCAAACGGCTGGTGGTGGACCGGGGGATCTCGGTGCTGTTCACGGAACACTCGATGGATGTTGTGTTCGCCTATGCCGACCGGATCATCGTGCTAGCGCGCGGACGCGTGATCGCCGATGGCGATGCGGCGGCCATTCGCGATCATGCCCAGGTGCGGGAAGTCTATTTCGGTTCCGGCAAGACCTTTGCTGGAGCCACGCCATGAGCGAGCAGATGTTGTCTGTCGAGGGGTTGAGTGCGTGGTACGGCGCCGCGCGCATTCTCTACGATTTGAATCTCGAGGTTGGCCGCGGCGAGGTGGTGGCGCTCATGGGGCGCAACGGCGCCGGCAAGTCCACCACCATGAAGGCGATCATGGGTCTTGTCGACGAGCGGCAAGGCGCCGTGCGCTTTAACGGCGAGGACATCTCCGCACGCGAACCGTTTGAGATTGCGCGCCGCGGGCTAGGATTTACGCCGGAAGACCGGCGGATCTTTGTCGATCTCACCGTGATGGAAAATCTCGATATCGGCCGTCAGCCGCAGCGCCGCTTCACCGATGGGACCGCCGTTCCGTCCTGGACGCCCGACCAATTGTTCACGTTGTTTCCGAACCTTGCCGAGATGCAGGACCGCCTCGGCGGACGCATGAGCGGCGGTGAGCAGCAGATGCTCACGGTCGCGCGCACGCTCATGGGCAATCCGTTGCTGGTGCTGCTCGACGAGCCCTCGGAAGGGGTGGCGCCGTTGATCGTCGAGCAAATGGCGCACACCATCCTGGCCCTGAAGAAACAGGGCCTCTCCATTCTGCTCTCGGAACAGAATATTTATTTCGCGCGGCTGGTGGCCGACCGGGTCTACGTGCTCGAAAAGGGGCAGATTCACTGGCAAGGGTCGGTCGCCGAGCTCGATGCCAACCTGGAGGTGCAAAGGACCTATCTGACAGTGTAAGGTGGGCCGGGGACCGGCTGCCATTCCCGATCGGCCAATCTTGAGCCTGATTTGCACCGAACGGGTTCCTTCCGCGGCGACGGAACAGACATAAGAGGGGCGATGCGACAGGAAAAGCTGAAAGTCGTGGCGGCACCCGCCGACGCTGCCGAGCACGGGCGTTACGTGCTCGACAATCAGGCCGGCTTCCTGATGCGCGTCGCCATGCAGCGCCACACATCGATCTTCACGTCACGCATGGTCGAGGGTTTGACGCAGACGCAATTTGCCGCGCTCGCCAAACTGTACGAAGTCGGTCCGTGCTCGCAAAATCATCTTGGCCGGCTGATCTATCTTGATGCCGCAACCATTAAGGGCGTTGTCGATCGGCTGCATATTCGCGGCTTCCTCACCGCGCTCAACGATCCGAAGGACCGCCGCCGCCGTGCGGTCACGTTGACGGATCGCGGGCGGCAGGTCACGGAAGCCGCCATGAAGGTCGCGGCGGAGATCACCGCGGCCACCCTGACGCCGCTGACCACAGAAGAGCAGCGGCTGGTGGCGAAATTGCTCCGCAAGCTCAGCTGAGCGAATTGTCGCCACCGCTCACCAAAGTCCTTTCAGCCGTCCGCCATCGAGATTAAGCGACACGCCCGTAATGTAGCTTGCCCGTTCCGAGCAAAGGAACACGGTAGCGTTTGCGAGTTCTTCCGGCTTGCCCATGCGGCCAAGAGAATTTTTCTTCGCGGCAACCTTGCGTGCTTCCGCTTCGCTTGCGACGCCGAATTCCTTTTTCATGCCTTCGGTGTTGCGCACCCACAAATCGGTCGCCACCCAGCCCGGGCAGATCGCATTGACAAGGACGTTATCCTCGCCGAATTCGGTCGAAAGTGACTTCGTGAGATTGAGCAGCGCGCTGTTGGTCATGCCGCTACCGAACATGTAAGGGTCCGGCTCCTTGCCCGCGCCGCCGATCGTATTGACGATGCGGCCCCATTTCTGCGCCTTCATCATCGGATAGACGGCGCGGATCGCGCGCATGAAACCAAACAGCTTGGTTTCGAGCTGCGTCTTCATGTCGTTATCGCTGAACGCGGCAAAGCGGCCGGAATACATCTGGCCGGCATTGTTGATGAGGATGTCGACGCCGCCGAGTTTTTCCTTTGCGGTCTCGACCATTTTCGCGATGTCGGATTCTTTCGTCATGTCGGCAACGATGGCGTGCACTTCGCCACCAGTGCGTTTGGCCAAATCCTCGCATGCTTTGTCGAGTTTCTGCTGATTACGCCCGGTAATCAGCACGCGCACGCCCTCTTCAAGGAATTGCCGCGCGGTCTCGAAGCCGATGCCGCTGGAGCCACCGGTGACAATCGCGCGGCGGCCCTTGATTCCCAAATCCATCTCACTCTCCCGTTGACGCTTTCAGGCGCAGCATAGAGTATCGCTCGCGGCAGCAATGCAACAAGAAAACGAGGAACGCAATGCAGCTCGGCCTCCGTGGCAAGGTTGCTGTGATCACCGGCGCCTCGCGCGGTATTGGCAAGGCGGTGGCACAGGCGCTCGTTGAGGAGGGATGCGCGGTTGCAATTTGCAGTCGCAACCCGGCGCAACTTGACGCCGCGGTAGCCGAATTATCGAAAAACGGCCGCGTGCTCGGCGTGCCCACCGACGTAACCGACGAAAACGCCGTGAAAAAATTCATCGACGCGGTGCTCAAGGAGTTCGGCCGCATCGACATTCTCGTCAATAATGCGGGCACGCATCTGCGCGGCACGGTCGAGAGCACGACGCTCGACATTCTTGAACGCCAGCTGCGCGACAAGGTTTTCGGCTTTTTTTCGATGATAAAGGCCGTGCTACCCACGATGAAGGCGCAGCGCGACGGCCGTATCGTCAATATCGTGGGCCAGGCCGCACGCCATCCGCATCCGGACCGTTTTCCCTCCGGCGTCACCAATGCCGCGCTGATGGCGATGAGCAAGTCGGTGGCGGATTCGGTTGCGCGCGACAATATCCGCGTCAACGCGGTGTGCCCGCAATATATCGAATCCGAGCTGCTGACCTCGCTGATCCAGAAGGAGATGCGCGAGCGCGGCGTCGATCGCGCAACGGCGGCGGCGGGCTTCACGCGCGCCAATCCGCTCGGCCGGACCGGCCGGCCTGACGAGGTCGCCGATCTCGTCGCGTTTCTCGTCTCCGATTGCGCCGGCTTCGTCGCGGGCAGCGCGGTGAGCATCGACGGCGGCTATCATCGTTACGTGTTCGGGTGAGATTGCCATGCATCTCGGGTTGACGGGAAAAGTTGCGCTCATCACCGGCGGCACCAGCGGGATCGGGCTGGCGATCGCGCAGGCGCTTGCGGCGGAAGGCTGCCGTGTTGCCATTTGCGGACGCGACAAGGCGAAGCTCGACAAGGCGGTGGCTGCGATCAAGTCACCGGATGCAAAGGGCTTCATCGCGGATGTCTGCAAGCCTGGCGATGTCGCCACGCTCGTCGGCAACGTCGACAAGGCGTTCGGCGGCATTGATATCGTGGTCAGCAATGCCGGCACGCATTTGCCTGGCCGCCTCGATGAAGTCGCAGGCGACGCATTGCAGCGTCACTTCCAGACAAAAGTTTTCGGCGTATGGGAACTGGCGCGCCGCGTCGTGCCGGTAATGAAAGCGCGCGGCGGTGGCCGCTTCATCGTGATCATCGGCCAGGCTGGCAAGGTGCCGCAGGCGAATGGCATCGCCTCGACCGTCATCAACGCTGCACAGCATGCCTTTGTGAAGTCGTTGTCCGATGATCTCGCGCCACACGGTATTCTCGTGAATGCGGTCTGCCCGAGCCGCATCAAAAGCCCGCTCACGCATGCGCTGGGGACGTTGCACAACGAAGTCTATTACGGCCGCAGCCTCGAGCAGCAGGAGAGCAAGTGGGGCGCCGAGGTGCCGCTCGGCCATTGGGGCTCGCCGGAGGACATCGCCAACGCTGTAGCCTTTCTCGCATCGGAGCGCGCGGGCTTTATCGTCGGCGCCAATATCGATGTCGACGGTGGCCATCAACGGTCAATTTTCTAGCGGGGCGTGACGATGATCGACCTGCGGCACGTCTCCAAGACCTTCCGGAAACGGGACGAAACGGTCGAAGCCGTGCGCGATATCAATCTGACGATTGCGCAAAAGGAAATCGTCGCGATCATCGGACCAAGCGGTTGCGGCAAGTCGACATTGCTCAACATGATCGCCGGCCTTTACGCGCCGTCGAGCGGTTCGATCGTCTACAAAGGTGCGCGCGTGTCGGATGTGAACACCGACGCCGGCTACATGACTCAAAAGGATAATTTGCTGCCCTGGCGCACGGTGCGCGACAACGTGGCATTCCCGCTCGAACTCGCCGGTATGGACAAGTCCGCGCGCGCCGAGCGCGCCGACCAGGTGATCAACCATGTCGGGCTTGACGGCTTTGCGCATCGCTTTCCGCATGAACTGTCTGGCGGCATGCGCAAGCGCGCCTGCCTCGCACGCATGCTGATTTACGGCGCGGAGACCGCGTTGCTCGACGAGCCCTTCGCGGCGCTCGACGCGCAATTGAAGCTGGCGATGCACGACCTGCTGCTCAAGCTTGCGGCCGAAACCGGACAGACCATCGTGCTGGTCACTCATGATCTCATGGAGGCGGTGACGCTGGCCGATCGTGTGCTGGTCTGCACGCGCCGGCCGGCCACGCTGGCGGTCGAGCAACGCATCGAACTCAAGCGGCCGCGCGATGTGCTCAATGTGCGTTTCACCAATGAATTCAAGGAGCATTACGACGCGCTGTGGGAACGCCTGCGGGTTGAATATCAGGAGGAGCGGGTATGACCGCGCCTGACGCAGAACTCCCCGCATTCAGTGAACCGACAAGCCCAGGCGCGCTCGGCGGCGGGTTCATGGTGATCTGCCAGGTCGTGCTTGGGCTCGCCCTGTTGTTGCTATGGCAGGGCGTGTCAGGCCGTCTGGTCGACAACTTCTTTATTTCCAACCCGCTCGATGTCGGACGGCGCCTGGTCGGCTGGATCGCCGATCGCTCGCTGTTCCTGCACATCTGGGCGACGGTCTATGCCACGATCATGGGCTTCGTCGCCGGCGCGGTCATCGGTGTCGTGCTTGGAATCTGGCTCGGCGTCTCACCGTTCACGAGCCGGCTGCTCAATCCCTATCTCAATGCGCTTAATGCGCTGCCCAAGGTCGCGCTGGCACCACTCTTCGTGCTGTGGTTCGGCCTCGGCATTGAATCCAAGATCGCACTGGCCGCCGTGTTGGTGCTGTTCCTGGTTTTTCTCAACACCTATGCCGGAGTGCGGGAGGTCGATCAGGATTTGATCGACGGGGCACGGCTGATGAAGGCGACGCGAGTCCAGGTCATCACCAAGGTCATCATCCCGTCGGCAATGTCGTGGGTTTTCGCAGGGCTGAAAATCTCGGTGCCCTATGCGTTGATCGGCGCCGTACTGGGTGAAATGATCGCGGCCAACCGGGGGCTCGGCTATCTCGTGCAGTTTTCGGGCTCGCAATTCGACACCGCCGGGGTCTTCGCGGTGCTGATCGTGATCGCGCTACTTGCCGTTGCACTTAATTTCCTGGTCGAAATCGTGCAGCATCGCATGCAGCAATGGCGGGTGATCGGCCGTTGAAACAAAGAACAATCGGGGAGGGTGCGCTATGAAATCACTGAAAATGGCAGCGGTTACCGTGGCCTTGCTGCTGGCCGGCGCCGCCTCGGCCGAGACCGTGAAAATCACCAATATCGGCCACGGCTATTTCTCCGGCGCGCTTTACGTCGCGGTGCAGGAAAAGCTCTTCCAGAAATACGGCCTGGAGCCGGATGTATCCTACGTGCAAGGCGGGCCGCTCGCTTTGCAAGCCGTGCTGACCAAGCAGGCCGATGTCGGCATCCTGTCGTATGAACACGTCCTCTCGGTGGCGGTGCAGGGCAAGCGCGTCGTCTCGTTCTTCAACATCGCCAATCGCCCGGTCAATAATGTGATCGCGAGTGACAAGCTGATGGCCGGATCGGAAAAGCTCAGCGTCGCCGACAAGATCAAGAAGCTGAAGGGCCAGCGCGTGGCGATGCCCTCGGCCAATGGCTCCGGCGAAAAGATGCTCGGCGTGTTGGCGAAGAAATACGGGCTCACTTTGCCGGGCGATATTTCAACGGTCTATCTCGGCGCCGAAGCGCCGTCTTACGTCGCCGCCTTCCAGAAAGACCTCATCGATGCTGCGCTTCCCTTCGAGCCGGCGGGCGTTCTGGTGCAGCAGTCGGGCAAGGGCAAGATCTATCTCAACATGATGAACGGCGAGATTCCTGAATTTCGCGATATCCTGTTCATGACGCTGGCGACCCATCCCGACATCATGAAGGAAAAGCCGGAGATGCTTCGCAAGGTCGCGCAGGTGTTCAACGAGGCGCAGAAAATTCTCAAGGACGATCCCAAGCGCGGCATGGCGATCATGGGCAAGGAATATCCGAGCATGACGCCGGAAACCAATGCCGAGGCCTACAAGACGGTGAGCCAGATCTGGACGCGCGACGGCCACATCAACGAAGCGCAGGCGCGCGGGACCTTCGCCTACCTCCAGCCGAAAGGGCCGGCGGAAGTCGATTTTCCGTCGACCTTCACCAACGAGTTCCTGCCGAAAAAATAAGACTTATTGGGAGGTGCCGGTGTTCAGTGTCGGTGATGCAACGATCACGCGGGTCGAGGAAACCAATCTCCCGAGCTATCCGCTGCGGGACATCTTTCCGGATTTCACCGATGCCCACATGGCCGAACACAAGGCCTGGCTGGCGCCGCACCATTATGAGGCCGAGACCGGAAAGATCAGGCTTTCCGTCCATAGCTGGCTGCTGGAGGTCGGCGGCAAGAAAATCCTGATCAACTCGTGCTGCGGCAACAATAAGGCCAAGCCGGGCCGGCCGTTCTGGCACATGCTCAATCTGCCGTATCTCGAACGGCTTGCGGCCGCCGGCGCGCGACCGGAGGAAATCGACATGGTGATGTGCACGCATTTGCATCACGACCATGTCGGCTGGAACACGCAGCAGAAGGACGGCAAATGGGTCCCTACATTTCCCAATGCGCGTTACGTCTTTTCAAAGCCGGACGTCGACTACTTTTCGAAGGTTGATGCGGACCCAAAAGAGGGCCCGGCGGAACTGGGGACATTCCGCGAATGCGTCGTCCCGATTCTTGAATATGGCAAGGCAGATCTCGTGAGCGGCGGGCCCTACCGGCTCAACGACTTCATCGAGATCGAACTCGGCGCCAGGCCATTCGCCCGGTCACGTGTTCTTCAAGCTCGAAAGCAAGGGCAAGCGCGCCGCGTTCATCGGCGATGTCTGGCATCACCTGTTGCAGGTCTATTATCCGGACTGGAATTTCCCGAAGAATTCCGACGCGGCGCAGGCGCGCGTCAGTCGCCGCAAAGTGCTCGACTACTGCGCCTCAAGCGGCGCGCTGGTTTTTCCGGGACATGTCGGCTTGCCCTTTGCGGGCCGGGTCGAGGCGACGGCAAAGGGGTTCCGGCCGGACTTCGCGCCCTGAGCGGTCAGAATCCGTAGAGCTGTGCGGGATTATCGACCAGCACCAGTTTGCGTGCCGGCTCGTCAGGAATCCAGTCGAGCAACATGTCGAGCATCCAGGCGTCGTCCGGCACCAGCACGCCGGGCGTTGGATGCGGCCAGTTTGTCGCCCACAACATCCGTTCCGGCGCCGCTCTTGCCAAAGCCTTGGCGAGCTTGCCGACATCGTCGTAGTTCGGCGGGCCGATCTTTGAGACTTCGTAGGGCGCCGACAATTTGACCCAGGTGCGGCCACCGTCGACCAAGCCTTGCAGCGTCCGAAATCCGGGGTGATCGAGCGGTACCGGCTCGAGAAATTTGCCGACGTGATCGATCACCAATGTGCTGGTCAGACGTTTGAGCATGGCTTCGCGCTCGGGCAGCGAACGGCCGTCGAGCTGCAGTTGCACGTGCCAGCCGAACGGCGCCACGCGCGCGGACATGGTTTCGAGTATCTCCCAAGGCAGCGGCCCGCCCGCCAGCATGAAGAAACGAATGCCTCGGGCGCCGAGCTTGGTTAACCGGTCGAGCTCTGCATCGGTCACGCTTTCGTCGACGACGACGATGCAGCGTGCATTTGGTCCAATCTCGGTGACGGCCTCAAGTGTACAGCGGTTGTCCATGCCATAGGTTGACGGTTGCACTACGACGGTGCGCTCGATGCCGAGACGCTCGCACATCTTGCGGTAGGCAGACACGGGCGCGGCGGGCGCATCGATCTTGGCCGTCGGCGCCTTGGGGAATTTCGGATCGTAGACATGCATATGCGTGTCGCAGGTACCGGGCGGCGTCTTGAGTTTCGGTGCGAGCGTGCTGTCGAGGGGCGGCATGATTGGGGCCTATGGGCAGATAAAGCCGGTGCCATTCGGGTTCGGGAAGCAGCCGACCGACTGCGGCAGCAGTGTTTTCGGGAGCCACAGCACGACATTGGGAAAGAAGATGCAGAAAGCAATTGCGGCGAAGAACACGACATAAATCGGGAGTGACGCGAGCATTGCCTTGTAAAATTTTATACCGACGAATTTCGACGCCATCAGCAGCGCAAGTCCGTAAGGCGGCGTGATCAATCCGAACGCTAAAGTCACGATGATCACCACACCCATGTGAACCGGGTTGATGTCGGCATTCTTGGTGAGGTCGAGAATAATCGGCATGAAGATGATGATAGCTGGGATGGCGTCGATAAAATCTCCGACGATCACGAACAATACGACCAGCAGCAACATGATCATGAACGGATCGCCACCCGCTGCGCTCGATATCCAACCCGACACCATCGCCGGACCACGCAGATAGGCCAGCATCCAGCCGAACACTGAGGCCGCGCCGATGGTGATCAGCGGAATCGAATAGAGCAGCCCGGTCAGTGCCATGTCGCGCGGCAGCTTCGTGACATGCCGCCAGTTGAGCAGCGGGATCGCGACAAACACGATATACGCCACCGCGATGACGCCGGCTTCAGTCGGGGTGAATTGACCGGTGAGGATGCCACCCATGATGATGATGGGGATCATCAGCGGAACGGCGGCTTGCTTGGCCGCCGTGCTGAACTGTCCGAATGTTGCGCGCTTGTGCCTGAAGCCGATTGGCCCGAAGAAATGGCTGTAGATCATCAACCCGATGCCAACGAGCATGCCCGGTACGACGCCGCCGAGAAACAGCCCGCCGATCGACACGTTGCCGGTTGCTCCATAGACGACCGCCATGATGCTTGGCGGAATCAAGTTGGCCATCGTTGAGGCCGAAGCAATCAGCGCCGCGGTGAAGGCCTTGTCATAACCCTCGCGGTTCATCTCCGGCGCAAGCGTGCGCGTCAACACCGCGACATCGGCGGCGGACGAGCCGGAAATACCCGCGAAAAACATGCTGAAAATGGTCACGACCTGGGCCAGCCCGCCGCGGAAATGTCCGACCATGGTCTGCGACAGCTTGATCATGCGGACGGTGACGTTCGCCGACGTCATCAGGTCGCCGACCAAAAGGAAGAACGGCACCGCCATCAGCGCTTCGACGTCAACGCCATTGAATAGTTGGGCGATCATCGACGCGAGGCTGACCGGCGTGAACGCCGTGATCAAAAGCACGGAGGAAATCAATGCAAAGGCGACCGGCACGCCCATATAGCCGAAGAACAGAAACATGAGCGCCATCGCGATGATGAGCGTGCCGTTGGACATCACAGCGACGTCCTCCGCTCATCGATCGGGATATCAGGGAATCCTTTGCGCCAGCCGTTCACCATTTGCTCGACCGTGAACAACGCCACCAGCGCGCCGCAGATCGGGATCGCTATGTAGAGGTACGCCATTGGAGTCATCGACGGCATGCGCAGGCTTTTGAAGCCGTCGAGCACGTTGAGATAGCCGAAATAGACCATGCAAAGCGCCACGCACAGCACGACGAAGCGATTGAACATCTCGAAAAAGAGACGCTTGTTGCCGCTCATCGATTCGGCGAGCACTGCAAGATAGAGATGGTCGTTGCGCCGCGTCGCGGCGGCGACACCGATAAACGTTCCATAGATGAAGAAATCCATCGTCGTTTCTTGCAGCCACAGCCACGGATGGCCAATCGCGCGGGTGACGATGTCGCAAAGAACAAGCACACTGAATGCGGTGATGACAATTCCGCACAGGATCATCAGAAGATTTTCGAGCGGGTCGAGCACGCGCCATTTCAAATGGCGCTGTTCCTGCAAGACCAGCCCGTCAAAACGGCGCATCGCTCAATTCCGAAATATGCGGTGGGAAACGATGCGGGGAGCTTTTGGGCTCCCCGCTGTCGTGAACGTGCTGGCTATTTCACGTTGCGAACGAGCTGGAGGACCTTTTCGGCGTGCGGACCGAGATCCTTGGCAAGCTTGTCCTGGATCGGCTTGCTGATCGACGAGAAGCCGCTTTTGTCGACGTTCTTGACCACTTTCACGCCCACCTTTTCGAGCTTTGCCTGGGCCTCGTGTTCGAGCTTGAAGGCTGCGGTCGGCTCGTTCTTGCTGACGTCGTCGGCCGCCGCCTGGACCCATTTCTTCTGTTCGTCGCTCAGGCTCTTCCAGACCTTGTCGCTGACGAACAGCGCGGCATTGTTGGCTTCGTGCTCGGTGAGCGAAAGCACCGGCGCGACTTCGTAATGCTTGTTGATGAGGTAATTGTTGATGCCGTTTTCGGCCATGTCGGCGACGCCGGTCTGTAGCGCCGTATAGACTTCGCCGAATGCCATGTGCACGACCTGCGCGCCATAGGCCGGGAAGGTTGCGTCTTCCGTCACCGTGGCCTGCACGCGCATCTTGACGCCCTTGAGGTCGGCGACTTTCTCGATCGGCTTCTTGCCGTACATGTGCCGCAGGCCCTGGGAGCCTAAGCCGATCATGTGCGCGCCTGTCATCTTGGCGGCATACAGATCCTTCATCGCTGCAATCACGGTCGGATCGCCGAGCACTTTGATGGCATGCGCTTCGTCGCGGAAGATGAAATGGATCGAGAACACGCCCGATTCCGGCTGGGCGGTCGACGCGTTCGCCGTCGACAGGAACACGAAATCGATGTCGCCGGTCTGCACTTTTTGCAGGGTCTGCGCTTCCGTGCCGAGCTGGGCGCCGGGATATTTATTGATCGAGAGCGTTCCCTTGCTCAGTTCCATCAGCTTGCTGTTGAACATGTCGGCGCCTACGTCGTAGCCGCTGCCTTTCGGCTGGTCGTAGGCAAACGAAAATTGGCGGTTTTGGGCAAACGCGGCGCTGGATGCCAATGTGAGCGCTGCGCCAAAGACGAGGCCGCGCAGCAATGAGTTACGCGTAACGGACATGGAGACCTCCCGGAATGATTCTGCGTCTTAAGCGGCGGGATCGCCGTGTGACGCTATTTGCGCTCGTCTGCGCCTTTAAAGGCCAAGTGTGTCGGCGTGCCCAACATTGTCAATGCCGATCTGGCCGGCTTTGGCGGCAACTTGCGTGCTGCTATCCGGACCTTTTCCGTAAGATGGCCTTGAGCCTTTGCGGGGTGATTGGAAGCGCAGTCACCGCTCCTGGCCGCTGCAGTGCGTCATCGATCGCGGATGCAATCACGGCGCCGACGGGGTTTGCCCCGCCTTCACCGGCGCCTTTCAGGCCCAGCGGATTAAGGGGGCTTGGCGCGTCTTCCGACACGAGAATGGCAATCTCCGGCACTTCGCGCGCTGTCGGCATCAGGTAATCGGCGAAGGTGACCGAAAGCGGCTCGCCGTTTTCGTCGTAGCGGAACTCTTCCAGCAGCGCGCCGCCGATTCCCTGCGCCAGCCCGCCGGCGATCTGGCCTTCCACCAGCTTCGGATTCACCGCCTTGCCGATGTCATAGGCGATGACGTAGCGCTCGATTGCGACATTGCCGGTGTCGGGATCGACGCGCACGGCCGCGACATGCACGCCGTAGGGATAGACCATATGCGTGGATTCGAACGTGTCTTCGGCGCTCAATCCGCCGGGGAGCGCGCGCGCGAGTTCGGCGAGCGGCATTGATGGGCCGGGGCCGCTGGCGCGGACGATCTCTCCGTTCACGATGTCGAGCGCATCCGCGCCTGGTTTGCATCAGCTCAGCCGCGGCCCGTAACGCCTGCGCGCGTAGTTTCGTGGCCGCGAGCCGCGTGGCCTCGCCGCACATGACCGTGACGCGCGAGGCGAATGCGCCCATGCCGCGCGCGATGCGGTCGGTCTGGCCGTGAATCACGCGGATTGTGCCGTAGTCGACGCCAAGCGCGTCGGCGCAGATCTGCGCGATCACCGTTTCGACGCCCTGGCCGATCGAGGCAACGCCGGTGATGACCTCCACGCCGCCGTGCGGCTTGACCTCGACGCGAACCGTGTCGAAGGGGCCGAGCCCGCTCTTCTCGACGAACATCGCAACGCCGGCGCCGACCATTTCGCCGTTCTTGCGGCGCGCGGTGAGTTGCTTCTGAAGATCGGACCAGCCCGCGGCCTTCAAGGCCTTGTCGAGCAGCAGCGCATAGTCGCCGGAATCGTAGACGATCTGCGTGCCGAGCGTATCGAGCCCAAGCTTGTAGGGCATCGCCTCTTTGCCGATCAGGTTGCGCCTTCTTATTTCGACCGTGTCGACGCCGACTTTGGCCGCGATCGCGTCGATCAGGCGCTCGCGCACGAATGTGGATTCATATCGGCCCGGTGCGCGGTAAGTGCCGCAGGGTGTCTTGTTGGTGAGGCGAAGGTGGCCGGTCGCGCGGTAGGCCAGCACGCGATAGGGGCCGGGCAACATGGCGGCGGCAAGATCGGGCACGGTCGCCGCATGGGTGCGCATATAGGCGCCGTTGTCGTGGAAGAATTCATCATCGATACCGAGGATGTGGCCTTGCGCATCGATGGCGGCGCGCACGCGATGATGTTGATCACGCGAATGATTGGCGGCGATCAGGTGCTCGCGGCGATCTTCGATCCATTTGATCGGGCGCCTGAACTTCAGCGCCGCGGCACAGACGAGAACATCTTCAGGATAGATTTCGCCGCGAATGCCGAAGCCGCCGCCGACATGGCCTTCGTAGAGTTGAACGGAGTCTTTCGGGCGTCCGAGCATCTGTGCGATGGCATCGCGGTTCCAGTGCGGCACCTTGGCGGCGCCGTGCAGTTCCAGAATGTCGCGCTCTGTGTCGTAGCGGGCGATGGCGCCGCGCGTTTCCATCGGAACGCCGGAATGGCGACCGATCGAAAGCTCAAGCGCAACAACGGCGTGAGCATTGCGGAAGGCTGCGTCGACATCGCCATAGGCCTTTTGCAGGAGTCCTGGTTCCGTCGACAGCTCGCCCGCGTAGACGGCCGGTTGCCCGGTGGCGAGCATGGTTGCCGGCAGGGGCTCGATCGAAAGCGCGATCAGCTCGGCGGCATCTTCCGCGGTATAGGCATCGTCCGCAAAGACCACGGCGACGGGCTCGCCGACGTAGCGCACGACATCGTGCGCGAGCACCGGCTGCCGGTAGGGTTCGAGTGTCTTGAGGCCGGTCAGTCGAAACGGGATCGGCGGGATATGCGCGACATCAGCATGTGTCCATGCCGCGTGCACGCCCGGCAGCGCAAGGGCTGCGCGGGCATCGATCGATTTTATCTTGCCGTGCGCGATCGGCGAACGCACCACCCGCATGTGCCATTGATTGGGGAATGAAATATCCGCTGCGAAGCGTCCCTGGCCGGTGAGGAGAGGGCGATCCTCCAGCCGCGGAACCGAACGACCGACATATTTCTGTTTAACGGGCATGAGCGAAACCGCTCATCGTTTTCGCATTTCTTTGGCCGCCGCGCGGACGGCCTTGATGATGTTCTGGTAACCGGTGCAGCGGCAGAGATTCGATGAGAGCACGTCGACCAGGTCTTCGTCGCTGATGTCGGGCTCGCGTTCCAGCACGCCGACGGCCAACATCAGGAAGCCTGGCGTGCAAAATCCGCATTGCAGGCCGTGGTGATCCATGAAGGCTTGCTGCATCGGATGCAGCCTGTCGCCATCGGCCAGCCCCTCGACAGTCCGGATTTTTTTACGATCGGCCTGTACGGCGAACATCAGGCAAGAGCGCACAGGTTCACCGTCGACAATCACGGTGCAGGCGCCACAGATACCGTGTTCGCAACCGATGTGTGTGCCGGTCTGACCGCAATCTTCACGGATGGCATCAGCCAATGTTCGCCGCGGCTCGACGCCGATCGCGTGATCGCGTCCGTTGATGATGAGCGTGATAGCGGTCTTTTCGCTCATGCGGCCTTCTCCGCCTTGCGCAAAGCGGCCCGAATGCGTTGCGGTGTCGCCGGTATCTCGTCGATTTCCACGCCGAAAGGCGTGAGCGCATCGTTGATGGCATTCACCACCGCGGCTGGCGCGCCGATGCAGCCGCCTTCGCCCAGGCCCTTGGCCTTGGTGATCGAGTTTACGCTCGGCGTCTCGATGTGATGCAGTTCGATTTCGGGGATTTCGTGCGCGGTGGGCGGCAGGTAATCCGCCAGTGTCGCGGTGAGGATGCCGCCATTGTCATCGTAGATGATTTCCTCGAGCAGCGCGTTGCCGATGCCCTGGGCGATGCCGCCATGAACCTGGCCGTCAGCAATCATCGGATTGATGATGCGGCCGGCATCCTCCGCCACCAGGAACTTCTCGACCTTCACGTGGCCGGTTTCCACGTCCACGTCGACGATGGCAATGTGGCAGGCATTGGAGAATGTACCGGGCGGATCGTAGTGGCCAGTCTCGGTGAGGCCGGGCTCGATTTCACCCTTGAAGCGATGCGTTTGCGTATAGGCCTCGCGCGCGAGTTTGGCGATCGCAATCGAGCGATCGGTGCCGGCGACTTTCGCCACGCCGTCAGCGAGCACGATGTCGTCAGGCGCCGCCTCCAGCATATGGCTGGCGATTTTGATCAGCTTGGCGCGCACTTTTCGCGACGCGATCAGCGTCGCGCCGCCTGAAATCACCAGTGAACGGCTGGCGAAAGTTCCCCAGCCATAGGGCGCGCGGTCGGTATCGCCATGCACCACTTTGATCATGTCGGGCGTCACTCCGATTTCGTCGGCGATGATCTGGGCGAGCGTGGTGCGCAGGCCCTGGCCATGCGGGGAGGATCCGATGCGCGCCTCGACGAAACCGGACGGATCGACCGTCACGATCACCGTTTCCCATCCGGGCGTGATCTCCATGCCGCGCGCGGCAAAGGCCGGGCTGCCGTAACCGGTGCGTTCGGAAAAAGTCGCAATGCCGATTCCGAGATGGCGGCCTTTCGCGCGTGCTTCTTTTTGACGCTTGCGGAACGCCGGCATGTCGACCGCTTTCACCGCCATTTCCAGCGTCTCTTTGTAGGTGGCCTCGTCATATTCGAGGCCCATGGCGGATTTGTAGGGGAATTTGTCGATCAGGTTGCGGCGCCGGATGTCGACCGGATCGAGCGCGAAGCCGCGCGCGGCCTTGTCCATCAACCGTTCGAGCGTGAAGGTGATCACCGGCCGCGACACGCCGCGATAGGGCGCCATCGTGCAGGTATTAGTGAGGACGCCGCGCGCCAGGCACTGATACTGCTGCACATCGTAGGGGCCCGGCATCTCGGCCATCGCCATCAGCGGTTCGACCCCGCAGGTGGTGGGAAAGCACGAATAGGCGCCGACATTGGAGATGATATCGGCTCTGAGCGCGAGCAGTTTTGCGTTGGCGTCGAAGGCGCCTTCGAGCGTGATGTACTGATCGCGCGAATGAAAGCCCGCGATCAGGTTCTCGCGCCGGTCTTCGGTCCAGGCCACCGAGCTTTTGAGTTTGCGCGCCAGCCAAACCAGCACGACATATTCGCCGGGAAGCGACATCTTCTGCCCGAAGCCGCCGCCGACATCGGGCGCGATCACGCGCAAATCGGATTCCGCAAAGCCGAGCACGTCGCATATCGCCGTCCGCGTGAGATGCGGCATCTGCGTCGTGCAGGTGAGGGTCACGCGCCCGGTCGATACATCGTAGGTTGCATGGCCGCCGCGCGCCTCCATCGGCGTCGCATTCTGGCGGCGCGAGCGCGCCTCGACCTTGACCACCTTGTGCGCATTTTTCCAGACCGCATCGAACTCCGGCGTCTTCATTTTGCCTTCGAGAATGACATTGCCCGGTGCTTCGGCGTGGATCTGTGGCGCATCCGCCGCAAGCGCCATGTGCGCATCGATCACGGGAGTCCGTTTCATCGATCGACAGTTCGATCTGCTCGGCGATGTCCTCGGCTTCTTCCTTGCTTGCCGCCACGACGGCGGCGACAGGTTCGCCCGTGAAACGAACGACCCGTCGGCTAACACCGGCTGGCCGACCGGCTTGTAGTTGAACTTGTGCAGCATCGGCGTGATTTTCTTCACGCCTTTGAGATCGGCAGCCGTGATCACCATTGCGCCTTTGGGCGCGCTGATGTTTGCAATCGTTCCGGCGGCGACCGGGCTGCGCACGAACCGCACCCAATGCGTGGCGGGCAGATCAGCGGTGAAACGTCCCTGGCCTGAAATCAGCGCCGGGTCTTCCAGCCGCCGGATGGCGCGGCCGACCCAGGTCATGCCGGAGCCTTTGGTGCCGTGCGCGCTCATCGGGCCCATTCCATTTGCGCATGATCATTTCCGAAAACCGCTTCACACTTTTCGGGATCATGCGCTTTGCCAGCGCGCGGCGAACGACCGCGCGAACCAGATCGCGCCGGTATTCCGCATTGGTCTGGTGGTCTTCGAGCGGCTCGATCGCCTTGGCGGCGGCTTCGGCTGCGGCGCGGAACGTTTTGTCGCCGGGCGCCTGACCGTTCAATGCCGCTTCGGCCTCTGTAATTCGGCGCGGCGAAGCTTCCGCGCCGCCAACTCCGACGCGCGCATCCGCGATCTTGCCGCCTTGCAATCGGTATGTGACGAGCGCGGCGCTCATCGCAAAGTCGCCGGCGCGTCGGCTGAATTCATTGAACCCGAATTTGGTATCGGCGGAGAACAGCGGCAGCCGTACTTCGGCAAGCAATTCGTCTTCGGTGAGGGACGTGGACATGATTCCTGCGAAAAAATCTTTCGCAGCAATCTGACGCTCGCCGCGCGTGCTCCTGGCAATCATAGTGGCGTCGAGCGTCGCCGCGACAAGACACCATTCCGACGCAGGGTCGGCATGGGCAAGGCTGCCGCAAAACGTGCCGCGCATGCGGATCGGATAATGCGCGATATGGCGCACGACTACGCTGAGCAACTGGCCGAGTGGATTGGCGACCACCGACTTATGAAATGCCGCATGGCGAACGCGCGCGCCAATGGAGAGGGCCTTTCCGTCGCTTGTAATCTTGTCGAGCCCGGCTACCTCGTTGATGTCGACGAGATGCGCGGGCTTGGCGAGGCGGAACGCCATGATCGGCACAAGGCTTTGTCCACCCGCCAGGACGCGGCCGTCTTGTGGCGCGACGTCAGCCAGAATCCTCAACGCCTCGTCGAGCGTCTTCGGCACGTGGCGGATGAAGGGCGCGGGCTTCATGCGGCGGATGTTCCGGCGGCCAAGGCCCAATTAAAGGGCTAATTATTTGTACGCAAACGATAAAGAGCGCCTATGGATTGTCAAACGCGGTCGCTCCCGGATTGGCGTTCATACTGAATTACCACCGGGCTTTCATTGAACGGGCCGCATTCGTATCCTATCTGGCAGCTGTCAGGGGCCGAGAAGGGGTCGGGGATGCCGATATCACGCTTGATTGCGACTGCCTGTCTTGCCGGCGCGATGCTGGCGAGCGTCGCCGGCGCTGGCCGAAGACGGCAAGCGTCCGGACAAGGTGTCATTCTATTTTGCGGCCCACGAGGACGACTGGCAACTGTTCATGAATCCGTCCGCGTTTCAGGACGTCATGGGTGGCGCGGCCAAGACCGTCTTCGTGCATCTGACCGCCGGCGATGCCGGTCTCGGCATCGGGCTGGGCGGCCGCAAATATCCATTCTATCTCGCGCGCGAGAATGGCGCGGAGGCGGCGATCCGCTTCATGGCGGACGCTGACGCCGAGCCCGGCGAACGCTCGGCTGCGCCGATGTTGTTCAACGGCCATGAGATCTATCGCGTCACCTATCGCAACACCGTCAGCTATTTTCTGCGCGTGCCGGACGGTCATTGGTCGGGCGACGGCTACTACGACACCGGATTTGAATCACTCAGGCGCCTGTCGAGTGGCGAGAATAGCGTATTGCGGGCGGTCGACGGTTCAGCGACCTATCATGGCTGGGATGATTTGGTTGCGACACTGAAAGTGATCATCGCTTATGAGCGTGGCCATGCTGCGCTTATGCAGCTCAATGTTGCGGAAACCGATACACGCATCAATGCGCAGGACCACTCCGATCATTTGATGACAGCCAAGGCCGCTCTTGACGCCGCAAAGGATCTTTCCTGCGTGCGCCGGGTCTACTACGTGGACTATGCCAGTTCGCGGCTCCCGCAGAACCTCGACGCACAGCAGCGCGATATGGAAAGCTCGGTGTTCGCGGTGACATTGGCCGGTGTGCAGGCTTTCGACCACAGCACTGCGTGGCATCATTACGATCAATCGTTCGTTGGGCGGAACTATTTCCGCGTCCAGGATCCGGCTGGCGGGTGCGACTCCGCAGTCACGGCAATGGCGGCAACACGGCACTAGCGTTTTACTGCGCCATTGTGTCGTGTTTCCGTGCTATTGACGTGGGCTAAAGCCCCGTCACGTCGATCCGCTAGTTTTTCGCAACCATTTTAACGCTGGCCCGTTTTCGTCCGGTCAGTCCGTTCGCAACCGCAATCGGCGCCCGATGCGATATGCTGAAGTGCCGCTCGCCGTTCAAACCGGCCGCGTCGTATCGGTCGATGCGCTGCGCGGGTTCAATATTTTCTGGATCCTTGGCGCCGACGGTGCGGTCTGGGTTCTCGAACGGATGCTGCACGACAAGGGGACGGAACTAAACTCGATCGGCAGCTTTCTCAAAACCCAAATGAGTCATGCGGCGTGGGAAGGCTTCCGTTTCTACGATTTTATTTTTCCATTGTTCATTTTCGTCACTGGCGTATCGATTGTTCTTGCGCTGCCGCGGCTGGTCGAACGCGATGGCAAGGCAAAGACGCATTTGCGTGTGCTGCGGCGGGCTCTGCTGCTTTATGCGCTGGGCGTGATCTTTTACGGCGGCGTTGCCCAGCACTGGAGCGACATTCGCTATGTCGGCGTGCTGCAGCGCATCGCCATCTGTTATCTGTTCGCGGCTCTCCTGTTTCTGAATCTCGGAAAACGCGGGCTGATTGTGGCGCTGGTTGCGCTGCTCGGCGGCTACTGGGCCTTGATGACCTTCGTTCCCGTGCCGGGGATCGGCGCCGGTTCGTTCGGCCCCGACGCCAATCTCGCCAACTGGATCGATGCAAACTATCTGCCTGGCCGGCTGTGGGACAAAACACGCGATCCGGAAGGATTGCTGAGTACATTGCCGGCGATCGGCACCTGTCTTTTCGGCGTGCTGGCGGGCCTCTTGCTGAAAGACGACCGGCTGACGCCGACGCAAAAATCGTTGTGTTTGATCGGCGGCGGGATTGTCACCGTTGGCGCCGGCTACCTGTGGGCCCTGCAATTCCCGATTATCAAGGCGATCTGGACATCGTCGTTTGTGCTGGTCGTCAGCGGTTACGGCGCGATCCTGCTCGGCGTTATGCACCAGGTGACCGATGTGTGGGGATGGAAGGCCTGGGCGACCGTCTTCGTATGGATTGGGGCCAACGCCATCACGCTTTATTTCATCAATAACATCGTCGGATTTGAGCCATTCGCGCTGCGCTTCGTGGGCGGTGATGTCTCGGCCTGGATGGATCGCGCGGTGACGCCTGGAACCGGCCTTTTCGTCGCGCATCTGTTGGGGTTGGTCTTGGCGGTTGCGCTCGCCGGCTACTTGTATCGGCGCAAGATATTCCTGCGCGTCTGAGCGGGTACAGGCTGCATTGAACCTTTTGTGGGGGCCCAGCGACCAAAAGCTATCGGGGAAACGACTTCGACCTCAGGAGAACGTCATGTCCCGTAAGCTCATTCTCAGCCTCGCCGCCGTTGCCACGCTCGCAACCGCGGCAATCTCGTCCGGTCCAGCTTTTGCCCATAACGGCGGCGGACATAACGGTGGCCACACCGGTGGCCACAATGGCGGTCACAATGGCGGCCATAACATTGGCTTCAACCACTGGCACCACAACTTCCACTTCCGCTATGCGCACGACCGGCTTTATGTGCGCCCCGTCGGCTACGCGGTGCGCTCGGTCGAGCCGGGCCCCTGCACCTGCCTGACCAAGAACTACACGCCTGAAGGCACGGTGGTGTTCCAGGATCTGTGCACCAAGGAAATGGCCAGTGCGCCGGTTGACGGCAGTTCGGCGCAAGCTCAGGCCGAACCGGAGTCAAACAACTTCGCTGGCCGTTCGTATCAGGATTACCTCAAGGCCAATCCGCAGGCCGCCGAACCGAAGAAAAACTAAGGCTTCGTTCGCAACCCAAAGAACGGCCACCGCGCGCAAGTTCGCCGGTGGCCTTTCGCGTCAGGTGCCAACCTTAAGCTCGGACACGAGTGCCCGCAGGGCGGCGACGGTGGAGGGCGCAACGCTTTTACCGGTGCGCGGATTGTCCGACGGAATATTCTCGATCGTCATGGTGAAACGCGCGGTGTCGGCATCGACCGTGATGGTGTGCGTGTTTCTCGTGACGGTGGGGTCGGCCCAGATCTCGAGCTGCGTGCGGTCAGGTCCGATGCCGGCCAGGCTCAACGCCGCCGCGACGTTGACGTTGGTGGGAAATCCACGCGCACCCTCGCGCGCGCTGCCGTCGAACACTTTCAACGGTTCCTTCAGTCCGGTCACCGAAATTCCGCGCTCGCGCAAATAGGGCGCGCCTTCGAGTCCGGCCGGCGGCTTGCGCGTCACCATCTTGACCGAATGGATAGTGCCCTCGGCTGCCGCGCGAACGGCGTCGAGGCCGATCAGCGCACCGGTCGGCACCAGGATGCGTGCGTTATGTTTCCGGCGCGTTCGATCAGATCGCCATTCTGCAACAATTGCGCCACCGAAAGCGGCATGAAGATACGGCCCTTGTCGATGGCGCTGATGGCGACCTCGCGGAACAGCGCCGGCGGCAGGCATTCGACGACGATGTCGCAATGATCGGCGAGCTCGGTGGCCTTGCGCACCGGGATGCTGTCGCCGACCTGCGGCAAAGCGCGCCGCGCTTTGTCGGCATCGCGCACCGCAACAGCGGCGAGTTTCAATCCCGGCACGCCGGCGATCAGCCGCTTGGCCACGTCGAGACCGACGGCGCCAAGGCCGGCAATCCCGACGTTCAATGGCTGCCTGGTCGTCATCACTTGCGGCCGGTAAAATTGGGTTTGCGCTTTTCCATGAAGGCGCGCACGCCCTCAGCATAGTCGGGCGTCAGATTGGCGGCGCGCTGTAAATCGCGTTCGAGATCGAGCTGGGCGTCGAGGGTGTTGTTTGCGGATGCATTGAGTGCGCGCTTGATCAGCGCCAGTCCCTGCGTGGGAGCCTGCGCGAAGTGCTCGCAGATGCGCGTCGCCTCATGCATCAGGATCTCGTCATCGACCGCGCGCCAGATCAATCCCCAGTTTGCCGCTTTCTCGGCCGCCAGATCCTGCGCAAGCAGGGCCAGCCCGCGCGCGCGGGCATCGCCAACCAGCCGCGGCAGGAACCATGTGCCGCCGGAATCAGGAACGAGACCAATGCGGGCGAACGACTGGACGAAAGTCGCCTTGAGGCTGGCGATCACGATGTCGCAGGCGAGCGCGATATTGGCGCCGGCGCCGGCCGCAACGCCGTTGACCGCCGCAATCACCGGGAAGGGCAGGTCGCGGATTTTTCGAATGAGGGGGTTGTAATGCTGCTCCAGCGAATTGCGTGGCACCGGTGTTTCGCCGGGCTTCAACAGGCGGTCGCTCAGGTCCTGGCCGGCGCAGAAGGCGCGGCCGGCGCCGGTGAGCATCAGCGCGCGGCAATCTTCATCAGCTTCCGCATCTTCGATCGCCTTGCGCAATGCTTCGTGCATCGCATCGTTGAAGGCATTGAGTTTGTCCGGCCGGTTGAGCGTAATCACGCGATAACCAGCGCGCTGTTCGGTGAGAATGGGTTGGTCACTCATGAGGCTTCCACTTGTCATCACCGGGCTTGTCATCACAAGTCGGGTTTACCCGACTTGTGCTTTTCATGCCGCGGAAGTCGGGCTTGCCCGACTTCCGATGTGATCCCGCTTAGAGGGGCACAGTGCCTCCCTAAGCGAGATGGCCGGGACAAGCCCGGCCATGACAGACTGGAGGAGCTTGCCGCCTGTGGCAATCACGGCTTCAGAAACTTGTCCATCGCGCCGACCTCAATCTTCTCGCTCTCGACGTCTTCGGCAATGCGCTCGTAGAACCGGGCCGCCGCCGACAGCATTTCGTGCTCGGCATGGTCGGCGCCGACGAAGCTCGCGATCTCATCGAGTTCCGCCACCCAGCGATAGGCTTTCGAGTACATGCTGGGAACCTGGTTCGAGAGATAGCGCAGCAAATCAGGGCGGCTTTCGGCGAGTTCGGCCTTCAGTGCTTCGGCTGAGCCGCCGCGCGTCGCCGCCAGCATCATGCCGGCGCCGAGTGCGGTAAAGCCCTTGGTGATTCCGGCATAGGACATTTTCAGCGCCGAGGCCGCCGTCAGCGGACCTTCGAGGATGCGCACGATCAGCCCGTAGTCATTGAGTTTGGCAAGGTTCGAAGAGGCAGGGCCGGACGCGTAAATCCGCGTGTTTGTGCTGCCCGGCTTGGGTGGCGGGCCGATGATGCCGGCGCCAACAAAGGCGCACCCGGTCGTTGCGATCACGTCGGCGATTTTCAGCATCGTCGGCGGGCTGACGGCATTGCATTCGACATAGACCGGCTTCTTGTTGGCGGCAGTCAACATGGGAGAAAGGCGCTGCGCCAGCGCCAGGGCGTCGCTGGGTGGGACGATCGACATCAGGAAATCGGCTTCCATCAGCGCGCGCTCTTCGACCGGCTGCATGCCGGCCTCGCGCGCGCGTTTGGCGCTTTCCTCGCTGCGGCCCGCGAGCGAGGTCAGCACCGTGACTTTATTTTCTGTCAGGCGGCCGGCGACGCCGGCGCCCATATTGCCCGGCGCAATGATGGCGACTGTCGGCGTCATGAGCCTGTCACTCCGCCGTCGAGATTGATGCTCTGACCGGTGACGAATGCGGACGCCTCGGAGGCGAGAAATAGCGCAGCGCCGACTAAATCTTCCGGCACTTCCGCGCGCGGCACGCATTGCATGGCGATAATCCGTTCCTTTTGCGCCGGGGTCACGGTGTTGCGCTCGATTTCCGTAAAGGTTGCGCCCGGCAATATGGCATTCACGGTGATGTTGTCGGCCCCAAGCTCGCGCGCCATCGACAGGCTCATGCCGGCGAGCGCGGCCTTGGTGGCGATGTAGTGCAGATAATTCGGCCGGCCAAGACGCACGGCGCCGGACGCAACATTGATGATGCGGCCCCATTTCGTGCGGCGCATGGCCGGGAGCACCGCGCGGGCGCAGAGAAACGGCCCGGTGAGATTGACGCGCAGCACGCGTTCCCATTCTTCCAGCGGAATCTGGTCGAAAGGGCGCATTTCCAGCGTGGAGAAAACCCCTGCATTGTTGATCAAGACATCGATGCGACCGTATTCATCCTCAACCAGTTCGACCATTTCCTTGATGGAGGCTTCGTCGGCGACATCGGTGGTTACAGCCAGTGCCTGGCCGCCGGCCTTCATGATTTCCTCGGAAACTGATGCGGCCTTTTTCTCATTGAGTTCAGCGATCACAGCGCGCGCGCCGGCCGCGGCAAAAGCCTTCGCGAACACGCGGCCGATGCCTTGCCCGGCGCCCGTGACAATGACGACACGATCCTTAAGGCCGGGAAAGACCACATTCTGCAAGTCGGCGGTCATGCCGCGCCTCGTTCCAGTTGCGGCAATTGTTCAAGCGCCGCGCGCGCGTCCCAGGGCGTCCACCACTTTTTCAGGCCGAGATCGTCTGCGATGACGCTGGCGCTGATATAGCCCGCACCGCCGGAAATGGCGCCGCCGGGGTGGCCGGCGGAACCGGCGCTATAGAGGTTCGGGATCGGCGAGCGGTAACCGAAGTGGTTGTACATCACCTGCTCGGCGTTGAAGGCGCCCATGAAGATGTCGCCGCCGCGCATGTTGATCATTTCCTGCACGTATTCGCGCCCGGTATAGACGTAGCGCCCGAGAATGTTCTTGCTCGTCATGTTGGGGCAGTAGCGCGCGAAGCACTCGATGATCTTGTCGGAGAATTCCTCCTTGAAGCTGTCATAGCTCTTGCCGCCAAGATCGGGCTCAAGCGGCATCACGTGCCAGCAATACGTCGTGTGCTTGCCTGGCGGCGCCTGTGTCGAATCGAGCAAGCTGAGGGGGCCTGAGCCAAACTGCACGAGCTTGGGCACACGGCCGGCCTGCACGTCCTGATGCGCGGAGAACAGGTCCTCCATGGTCTCGGCGCCAATGCTCCATTTCATCGCGCGGTTGATGTTGGGGTCGAATTTTTCCGCGGCAAAGCGCGGGCTTTCATTGAGGGCGAGATGCAGGCCGAACAGGCTCCACGCGGTGTATTGGAAAGCGTCAAGTTTCTTGAGGAACACAGCCGGCAGCTGCTCGCGTCCGACCAATGTCTCAAAGGTCTGGTGCACGTCGAGCGTGGAGGCGACGAACTGCCTGGCGCGTACCGTTCGTCCGTCGGCGAGTTCGATGCCGGTGGCGCGGCCGTTCTCGATGACGATGTGATCGATGTTAATTTGCGGCTGGAAAGTCCCGCCGGCGGCAATGAAAGCCTCCATCAATCCGCGCGCCAGGTTGAACGAGCCGCCCTGACAAAGCTGGTAACCGCTTTCCAGATCGAAAGCGCGGATCACCGAACCCATCGGTGAGGTTTTCGACATTGTGTCGACAAGCCAGGTGCCGAACAGCGACACCTTGAACAGGAACAACAGGCGCACGTGCTCGTTCTCGAACAATTCACGCACGACATCGAGCGGCTGCCGGTTCGACACATCGAGGAATTCACGGCCCAGCGCTGTACGCGACAGAAATGCTTCGCGCTCGGCCTGGGCCAATGGCTCGGCGTAGCGTTCGGGCAGGAAAATCTCGCGCGTGATCTTCTCGGCTTTGCGGTTCCAGTCGCGGAAGGTCTGCGCATCTTTCTTGGAAAAGCGCGCAATATTGGCGACCGATTCTTCGAGATCGCGTCCGAGCACCAGCGCGGTGCCGTCGCGATGCGCCTGGCCGAATTCGTAGCGCGGCGTGATGTAGGTGACGCGCTCGTCCAGATTCAAATCCTTGAACCATGGCGTCTCGCTGATGTGGAAGTGATTGATGGAATGCAGGTTGTGATAGAAGCCCGGCAGCGTTACTTCGCGCGTGCACAGGCCGCCGCCATACGTGAGCCGCCGGTCCACCAGGAGGATGTCGAGGCCGGCGCGGGCGAGATATGTGCCAAGGATCAGCCCGTGATGGCCGGCGCCGATGATGATCCCGTCATAGGTCTTTTCGAGTGATTTCGACAAAGGTCGAATGTCCTACTGGTGGGCCGGCGGTTGGGGCCGGCAACGCTAGACTGCCGGGGCGCCGGAGCACCGGTCAATGGCCGCAGCCGCATGGCCGGTTAGCCGGAAATACCGGCATTTCCGAATTGATTGCATAGCCGCGAATTATGTTTCGGGTACGCGCGGTGGACCTTTTGGCGCCGCTGCCGGTACACTAGACTATAATAAGGAATAGGGCCGAATGGTCCTCGGGGAGGATGTCCAATGCGTAAAACACTCTTGGCCGCGAGCGCCGCTCTGCTGCTCGCTGCGGGCCCGGCCATGGCCCAGCAAAAATCCATCAAGATCGGCTTCGTCAGCACATTCAGCGGTCCGGTCGCCGTCATCGGCGAGGACATGCGCAACTCATTCGAGCTTGCGCTCGATCACATGGGCCGCAAGATGGGTGGGCTGCCGGTCGAGGTCATCTACGAAGATGACGGCTTCAAGCCGGAAGTCGGCAAGCAGAAGACCGAAAAGCTGATCGAGTCAGACAAGGTCGATTTCATCGCCGGCTATATCTGGTCGAACGTGCTGCTGGCGTCGCTCAAGCCGGTCGTCGATTCGAAGACCTTCCTCGTGATCGCCAATGCCGGCCCGTCCCAGATTGCCGGCGAACTCTGCTCGCCAACCGTGTTCTCGACGTCATGGCAGAACGACCAGACGCCGCAGGCGATGGGCCTCTACATGAACCAGAAGGGCGTGAAGACGGTATTCCTGATCGGCCCGAATTATGCGGCCGGCAAGGACATGCTCGCGGGTGTTGCCTCCACCTTTAAAGGCAAGGTGATCGGTCAGGAACTCACGACCTGGCCGGCGCAGCTCGACTTCTCGGCTGAACTTGCCAAGGCGAAGGCGGCCAACCCGGACGCGATCTTCGTGTTCTACCCCGGCAAGGCCGGCGTGCAGTTCCTGGCGCAATATTCGCAGGCAGGTCTCAAGGGCAAGATTCCGCTCTACACCGCGTTTACGATCGACGAGCTTTCGCTGCCGCTCCAGAAGGATCTGGCGCTGGGCGTGCCCGGCGCGCAGGAATGGGTGAACGACCTTCCGAACGAGGCGAACAAGAAATTCGTCGCCGACTACGTCAAGAAGTATCCCGGCAAGAAGCCGTCGTTCTACGGCGCGCAATCATACGATGCCGCCAATCTGATTGCGTCGGCGGTGAGCGCTACCAAGGGCAATCTGTCCGACAAGACGGCAGTCCAGAAGGCGCTGGAAAAAGCCAACTTCAAATCGGTGCGCGGCAACTTCAAGTTCGGCAACAATCACGTTCCGATCCAGAACTTTTATCTGCAGGACGTGGTGAAGGACGCCAAAGGCGAATTCGTGCTGAAGACTGCCGCCACCATCGTCAAGGATAGTCAGGATCGTTTCCACGACAAGTGTCCGATGAAGTGATCGGCCAGAAGTCCGCGGCGGCGGCAGTGCTTATGCGCTGCCGCCGTTTGCTTGTGGGGGCATCGCGGTATTTCACGATCGGCGCATCATGACGCTGTTTATCGAGCAGTGCCTGAACGGATTGCAATTCGGCCTGCTGCTGTTCCTGCTGGCGGCGGGGCTGACGCTCGTCTTCGGCATCATGGATCTGGTCAATCTCGCGCACGGCTCGCTCTACATGATCGGCGCCTACTTCGCTGCAACATTTGTGGCCTGGACGGACAACTTCATCTTCGGCGTGGTCCTGGCGCTTGGTGCCACTTTGCTGGTCGGGATGGTGGTCGAAGTAGTCGCGATGCGCAGGCTCTATGGCCGCGACCATCTCGATCATGTGCTTGGCACGTTCGGCTTAATCCTGTTTTTCGATGAATTTGTGCGGCTGATATGGGGCCCGGAAGGCCTCACGCTGCCGCTTCCATCATGGCTCAATACATCGGTCCAGATTCTTCCCGGCGTCGACTATTCCGCCTACAAACTGTCGATTATCGTGGTGACGCTTGCCGTCGCCATATTTCTTTACGTACTGGTGATGCGCACGCGCATCGGTATGCTGATCCGCGCCGGCGCCAGCAACCGCGAAATGGTCGGTGCGCTCGGCGTCAACATCAAGCTGCTCTATACGCTGGTTTTTGGCCTGGGCGCTGCGCTCGCGGGCCTTGCCGGTTTGATGCAGGCGCCCATTCTCACCGTGCAGATCGGCATGGGTGAGAACATCCTCATTCTCGCCTTCGTTATTACCGTGATTGGCGGCATCGGCTCGATCCGCGGGGCACTGGTGGCGGCGATTTTGGTGGGCTTCATCGATACGCTTGGACGCGCCTTCTTTCCCGATCTGATGCGCTTGGTGCTGACCAAGGAAGCGGCCGCGACCGCCGCGCCCGCGCTGTCGTCAATGCTGATTTATCTGCTCATGGCAATCGTGCTGGTGGTGAAGCCGGAAGGCCTGTTTTCGGCGAGCGGCAAATGAGCGGCTGGCTCTCCGTTCGCAACCTTGCGATTGTGGCGCTGCTGCTCGTCCTGGTGCTGCTGCCGGTCTATGTCGAGCTGGGCGGCAGCCGCTTCCTACTCACATTGTTCACCCGCATCCTGATCCTGGCGATGGCGGCGGTGAGCCTCAACCTCATCCTCGGCTATGGCGGCATGATGAGCTTCGGCCATGCCGCCTATCTCGGCATCGGCGGTTACGCGGTCGGCATGCTGGCGCATGAAGGCGTATTCAGTGGCTTTATACAGTGGCCAGTGGCGCTGCTTGCGAGTTCGCTGTTTGCGTTGGTGATCGGCGCGCTTTCGCTGCGCACGCGCGGCGTCTATTTCATCATGATCACGTTGGCCTTTGCACAGATGGCCTACTACATCGTCGCCGGTCTGGCGCGCTACGGCGGCGACGACGGCCTCACCATCTACAAACGCAGCCAATTCGTTTCACCGATCGATCTGTCCAACAAGGTCCAGTTCTATTACATCTGCCTCGCGCTGCTTTTTGCGTCGATTTACCTGGTCTGGCGCATCATCAATTCGCGGTTCGGCCTGACGATCCAGGGTGCGCGTTCGAACGATACGCGCATGCGCGCCATCGGGTTCCCGACCTATCGTTACAAGCTCGTTTGCTTCGTCATTGCGGGGACAATGTGCGGGCTTGCCGGGGCGCTGCTCGCCAACCATACCGACTTCGTGAGCCCGGCGATGATGTATTGGACGCGCTCGGGCGATCTCATCATCATGGTCGTGCTCGGCGGCATGGGCTCGGCCTTCGGCCCGCTGTTCGGCGCCGTGGCTTTGCTGGTGCTGGAAGAAGTCCTCTCGGGTATCACCGAATATTGGCAGATCATCCTCGGACCGTTGCTGCTGCTGGTCGTGCTGTTTGCGCGGGGCGGCATCGACGGCTTGCTCGCCAAGGTGCGCCATAGGGTGAGTCATGGCTGATCTGCTACGGGTGGACAGTCTCGCCAAGCGTTTCGGTGGCATCGTTGCCTCCGACGATCTCAATTTCGGTGTTGCCGAAGGCGAGTTGCATGCGGTCATCGGCCCGAACGGCGCAGGCAAAACCACGTTGATCGCTCAGTTGAGCGGCCAGCTGCCGCCCGATTCCGGCCGTATCTACTTTGCGGGCGACGATATCACCGCAGTGCCGATGTATGCGCGTAGCGCACTTGGACTGGCGCGTTCGTTTCAGATCACCTCATTGTTCCTCGACCTGAGCGTGCTCGACAATGTCGCGCTGGCCGTTCAGGCACACGCCGGCCATTCATTCCATTTCTGGCGCGATGCGCGCCGCGAAGCGGAACTACGCGATCCCGCCCGTGCGGCACTTGCGCGCGTTGGCTTGAGCGCCCGCGCCGATCTGCCGGCCTCGGCGCTCAGCCACGGCGAGCACCGGCAGCTTGAGCTTGCGATGGCTCTCGCATCCAGTCCGCGCATGCTGCTGCTCGATGAACCGATGGCGGGTCTCGGTCCCGAGGAATCGGCGCGCATGGTGACGACGCTACGCGAGCTGAAAAAAGAGCTGACGATCCTGTTGGTCGAGCACGACATGGAAGCCGTGTTCGCGCTCGCCGATCGTATTACGGTTCTGGTCTATGGCCGCGTGATTGCCACCGGTAAGCCCGAGGACATTCGCAGCAACGCCCAGGTACGTGACGCCTATCTCGGCGAGCAGGAGGTTGCGAATGGCTGAGCCGGTGCTCTCGCTCGAAGGTGTGGAGACCTGCTACGGCCTCAGCCAAGTGCTGTTCGGGGTTTCGCTATCCGTCGCGCCTGGCGAAATGGTGACACTGATGGGCCGCAACGGCATGGGCAAGACCACCACCGTGCGCTCGATCATGGGCCTGACGGCGGCGCGGGCCGGAACGATCCGGTTCATGCAAGAGGAAATTCGCGGGTTGCCGTCATACAAGGTGGCGCAACGCGGTATCGGATTGGTGCCGGAAGGCCGGCAGATTTTCCCGAATCTGACCGTGCGCGAAAATTTGCAGGCGACGGCGGTCAAGCGTGATGGCGAGGATTGGACGTTGGCGAAAGTCTACGCGTTGTTTCCGCGGCTGGCCGAGCGCGCCGGCAGTATGGGAAACCAGCTGTCCGGCGGTGAACAGCAGATGCTGGCCATCGGCCGCGCGCTGATGACCAACCCGCGTTTGCTTATTCTTGACGAGGCGACCGAGGGTCTCGCGCCTTTGATCCGCGCGGAAATCTGGCGGTGCCTGGCAAGTCTGAAGGAATCGGGCCTCTCGATTTTGGTCATCGACAAGAATGTCGGCGCGCTGATGAAAGTGGCCGACCGGCACTTCCTGATCGAGCGCGGGCGCGTGGTGTGGAAAGGCTCGTCGCCGGAACTCGCCGCCGCGCCTGATGTGCAGCACCGGTATCTTGGCGTTTAAACCCGCTGCCCTCCGTCGTCATGGCCGGGCTTGACCCGGCCATCTCGCTTAGGAAGGCACAACCCTAAGCGGGATCACCGGGTCACGCCGCTTCGCGGCGGCCCGGTGATGACAAGAAAAGGATTACTCCGCCGGCTGGAGCGGCGGCGGGCGGCGACGGATGAATGTGAAAGTCGTGCCGCCGAGCTTGCGGTGCAGCCGGTCGAGCAGAAGATAGATCACCGGTGTCGTGTAGAGCGTGAGCACCTGCGACACCAACAGCCCGCCGATAATGGTGATACCGAGCGGCCGCCGCAGTTCCGAGCCCGGGCCGATGGCGATGACCAGCGGCAAAGCCCCCAGCATCGCGGCTAGCGTGGTCATCAAAATCGGCCGGAATCGCGCAATGCAGGCCTCGTGGATGGCCTGCTGCGGCGACAGCCCCAGGCGCCGCTCGCCGTCGAGGGCGAAGTCCACCATCATGATTCCGTTCTTCTTCACGATGCCGATCAGCAGGATGATGCCGATGAAGGCGATCACCGAGAGGTCCGTGCCGGAGATCTCGAGCGCGAGCAGGGCGCCGAGACCGGCTGATGGCAATGTCGAGATGATGGTCAGCGGATGCGCGAGACTTCTCGTACAGCACGCCGAGCACGATATAGACCGCGATCAATGCAGCCAGGAGCAGCAACGGCTGCGCCCCGACCGCGCGCTTGAAGGCCTGCACATCGCCGGAGAAATCGGCATGGATGATGTCGGGGAGGTGCATCTCGGCTACAGCCTGTTCAAGCGTCGCGGTGGCCTCGTCAATCGTGGTGTTGGGCGCCAGATTGTAGGTGATCGTCACCGACGGGAACTGGCCCTGGTGGTTGACGACCAGCGGCGCTATCCCCCGCTCATACTGTGTCACGGCCGACAGCGGCACCTGCGCATCGCCCTTACCCGGGACGTAGACGCGGCTGAGGTCAGTCGGGTCACGCTGATAGGAGCGGTCAACTTCCAGAATCACGCGGTATTGGTTGCGCGGCCCATAGATGGTCGAAATCTGTCGCTGTGAGAACGCGTTGTTGAGCGCATTGTCGATGTCCTGCACGCGTACGCCGAAGCGCGCCGCCGCCGGGCGGTCGATCGTGATATTGGCCTGCAGGCCGCCTTGCTCGCGGTCGGTCGTGACGTCAACAATGCCGGAAATCTGTTTCACGCGATCGACCACGCGCGGCACCCATTTCTGTAATTCGTCGATGTCCGCGCTCCACAGCGTGAACTGATACTGTGAATCGCTTTGTCGTCCGCCAACGCGCAGGTCCTGCGCCGGCACCATGAAGACGCGGATACCTGGAATCAGGTTGAGCTTGTTGCGCAGGCGGTTCACCACCTGCTGTGTGCTGGCATTGCCGCGCTGGTTCAGCGGTTTGAGGCTGATAAACAAGCGTCCGCGGTTGACCGAGGCATTGAACGGCGAGGCACCGACTGAAGACCCCAGCCCTGCGACGGCCGGATCGGCAAGGACAATATCCATCGCCTTGCGCTGCAATTGCTCCATCGCCTCGAAGGAAATATCGGTCGAGGCCTCGGTGCCGCCGAAGATCAGTCCGGTGTCGTCCTGCGGGAAGTAGCCTTTGGGCACCTTGATATAGAGACCGATCGTCAGTGCGATGGTTGCGGCAAACACGATCAGCATCAGCGCGCGATGCGCGAGGGCGAAGGTCAGCGTGCGATCGTAGAAGCGGATCAGGCGGGACAGCAGGCCCTCGACCCGGCGGTCGAGCCAGGTGGCGTCGCGGCTCGGCGGCTCATGGACGAAATAAGCGCAGATCATCGGCGTGACCGACAGCGACACCACGGTCGAGATGGCGATGGCAAAGGCGAGCGTTACAGAGAACTCGCGGAACAGGCGCCCGACAATGCCGCCCATGAACAGCAACGGAATGAAGGCTGCGATCAGCGACACTGAAATCGACACCACGGTGAAGCCGATTTGTCGTGCACCCTGCAATGTTGCCCGCAACGGCGAAACGCCACGCTCGAGATGGCGGAATGCATTTTCGATCATGACGATGGCATCATCGACGACGAACCCGACGCTCACCGCCAGCGCCATCAGTGAAAGATTGTCGATCGAAAATCCGGCCGCCCACATCGCCGCACAGGTGCCGGACAGCGCGAGGGGCACTGTTACGCCGGCTGCCGCGGTTGGCGCCAAGCGCCGCAGAAAGAGAAAGACGACCATCATCACCAGGACAACGGTCGCCCCGAGCGTGAGCTGCATGTCGTGGACGCTGGCGCGAATGGTCTGCGTGCGGTCAGTCAGCACCGAAATGTCGAGACCGGCGGGCACCCACTGCCTGAGCTCCGGCAGAAGCGCGTAGATACGATCGACGGTGTCGATGACGTTGGCATTGCCTTGCTTGGTGATGATGAGCAAGACCGACGGGTCGTTGTTGTACCAACCCGCCGCCCGGCTGTTGCGCACGCTGGCGCGAATGGAAGCGATGTTCGACAGCCGGATGACCGTACCATTCGCGGTCTTGACGACCAGCGGATCATATTCGCTGGCGTCGCGCAGTTGATCGTTGATTCCAATGGTGACGGCACGCTTGCCGCCGTCGAAAGTCCCGATCGGGCCGGCGGCATTGGCATTGGAAATCGCCGTGCGCACATCCTCCATGGACAGGCCCATGGCCGACAACCGCGCCGGATCGACGCGCACGCGGATTGCCGGCTGCTCGGAGCCGGCGACCGTGACGTCGGCGACGCCGTCGACCTGCGACAGTCGCTGGGCGATCACGCTGTCGGCCGCGTCGTAGATGGCGCTGGGCTGCATCGTCTTCGATGTCAGCGCCAGGATCAGGATCGGCGCTGCTGAAGGGTTGGCTTTGCGGAACGTCGGCAGCGTCGGCATGTCCGAGGGCAGATCGCTCAACGCGGCGTTGAGCGCGGCCTGCACGTCGCGGGCTGCACCGTCGACGCTGCGGCTCAGGTCAAACTGTACGGTGATGCGGGAATTGCCGAGCGAGGTGACCGAGGTGAGCTCGGTGACGCCGGAAATTTCGCCGAGTCTGCGCTCGATCGGGGCTGCCACCGTTGCCGCCATGATGTTGGGATCGGCGCCGGGCCGGCTTGCAGACACGAAAATGGTGGGAAATTCAACATTCGGCAGGCTGGCGACCGGCAGGAACGCATAGGCAACCGCGCCGATGAGGAACAGTCCGATGGCCAGCAGCGTGGTGCCGATCGGACGTCGAATGAATGGGGCGGAAAAATTCACGTTGGCCCCGGGGCCGGGCGAGCTGTCCGGCGTGGCGCCGGTGGAACTGTCGGCGCCAGTCGCGCGCGCAGGCGTTCCATGTAGAGATAGATGACGGGCGTGGTGTAGAGCGTGAGCAATTGCGACAACAGCAGGCCGCCGACAATGGTGACGCCGAGCGGGTTGCGCAGTTCCGAGCCGGTGCCGCCTTCGAGCGCCAGCGGCAGCGCGCCGAACAGAGCCGCAAGCGTCGTCATCATGATCGGGCGGAAGCGCAACAAGGCAGCCTTCACAATCGACTGTTCGGGCGACAGTCCTTCATGCCGCTCGGCTTCGAGCGCGAAGTCGATCATCAAGATCGCGTTCTTCTTCACGATGCCCATCAGCAGCACGATGCCGATGAGCGCGATCACCGACAGGTCATAACCGAACAGCATCAGCGCCAGCAGCGCACCGACGCCGGCGGAGGGCAGGGTGGACAGAATGGTGAGCGGGTGGATGAAGCTCTCGTACAGGACGCCCAGCACGATATAGATCGCGATCGCCGCTGCGAGGATCAGCCAGGGTTCGCCGGCCAGCGATTTGGCGAATTCCGCAGCATCGCCCGAGTAGCTGCCGGTCACCGATGACGGCATGCCGATCTCGCGCTCGACCCTGCGGATGGCTGTCACGGCATCGGACAGCGCGTAACCGTCGTTCAGGTCGAAGCTGATAGTGACCGAAGGAAACTGCTCCTGGTGCGCAATGGCGAGCGGCGCCGACGTCGGCACGAAGCTTGCGAAGGCGGCGAGCGGCACCTGATTGCTGCTCGTCACCGCATTCGGCGTAGCCGTCGTATTGGTGTTGGTGGTTCCGGTTGCTGTGGTGGACACGGTCGCCGCGGTGCCATTCGACGTGCTGGCGCCGGTGACATAGAGCTTCGAGAGCGAGTTGGGATCCTGCTGATAGCGCGGCTGCGCCTCCAGAATCACCCGGTATTGATTGGCCTGACCGTAGATGGTGGAAATCTGTCGCTGTCCGAATGCGTCATTGAGCGTGTCGGTGACGCTTTGCATCGAGACGCCGAGACGCCCTGCTTGCTCGCGGTCGACCTCGACCTGGACACGCGGGCCGCCTTCCTGCGCTTCGGATGCAACCTCCTGAAATGCCGGCTCGCGGCGCAAACGGTGCACGAGCTTGTCAGCCCATTCGATGACCTCGGCGCGGTCGGTGGCCACCAGCGTGTATTGGTAGAGCGCCCGGCTGACCCGCGTGGAGATCTGGATATCCTGCGTCGCCTGGAAATAGACGGTCATGCCGGCGACACCGGCGACGCTCTGCTTGAGTCGCGCGACGATCTCCTCAACGCGGGCGCGGCGCTGGTTCAGCGGCTTCAGGGTAATGGCGAGCCGGCCGGCATTGGGCGTCGCGTTGATCGGGCTGACACCGATGACGCTGACCACGCTACTGACATCGGGATCGCCGCGGATCGTGTCCTCGACCTGCCGCTGCCGCCGCTGCATTTCGGTGAACGAGACGTCGGTGCCCGCTTCCGTCACAGCGGTAATCAGGCCGGTATCCTGCAGCGGCAGGAAGCCTTTCGGCATGGCGATATAGAGCAAGATGGTGGCGGCGAGTGTCGCCAGCGTGACGATGAGGGTCTGGCGTTGACGGCGCAGGACCCATTCGAGGCTGCGCCCGTAATAGGCAATGGTGCGTTCCGTCAGCTCGTGGAAACGGGCCGTAAAGGCATTCTCCGAGCCGGCAGGAGTGTGGCGCAACAGCCGCGAGCACATCATCGGCGTCAATGTCAGCGACACGATGGCGGAGGCCACCACCGCAATCGTGAGTGTCAATGCAAATTCGCGGAACATGCGGCCAACAAGTCCCGTCATGAACAGCAACGGGATGAACACCGCGATCAGCGATAAAGTCAGCGATATCACGGTGAAGCCGATTTCCCGTGCGCCGCGCAAGGCGGCGTCCATCGCGCTTTCGCCATCCTCCATGTGGCGCACGATGTTCTCGATCATGACAATCGCGTCGTCGACCACGAAGCCGGTACCGATGGTCAGTGCCATCAGCGACAGATTGTCGAGCGAAAATCCGCAGAACCACATCACCCCGAAGGTTGCGATCAGTGACAGAGGCAGCGCCACACCGGCAATGATGGTGGCGCGAATGGTGCGCAGGAATATCAGCACGACCAGCACCACCAGCCCGATGCTGAGCACGAGCGTGAACTGCACATCGTGGATCGATGCACGAATGGTCGTGGTGCGATCGTTGACGATGGTGAGTTGCGCGCTGGCCGGCATGGCGCGGCGCAGACGCGGCAATTCGGCGCGAACGCGCTCGACAGTCTCGATCACGTTGGCGCCGGGCTGGCGCTGCACGTCGATCACGATCGAAGGCTGACCGCGATACCAGGCGCCGACTTTCGTGTTCTCAAGTCCGTCAATGACATCGGCGACGTCGCCAATCTTGACCGGCGCGCCGTTGCGGAACGCCACCACGATGTCCTTGTAGGTGTCGGCGGTGATAATCTGGTCGTTGGCGGCGATTGTGTAGGATTGGTGCGCGCCGTCGAGCGCGCCTTTTGGCCCGGCGACATTGGCGCCGACAATCGCCGTGCGCAGATCGTCGAGCGCGATGCCGTAAGAGGCGAGCCGTGACAGGTCGGCCTGGATGCGGATTGCGGGGCGGATGCCGCCTTGCACCGAAACGTGGCCGACCCCGCTCACTTCGGAAAGCCGTGGCGCCATGATGGTGTCGGCCATATCGCTGAGCGCGCGCAGATCGATCGCCTGTGAAGTGAGTGCGAGCGTGAGGATCGGCGCGTCGGCCGGGTTCACTTTTGAATAGAGAGGAGGGTAGGGAAGGTTACGCGGCAGCGTCGAGGCGGCGGCGTTGATCGCCGACTGTACGTCCTGTGCGGCGGCGTCGATATCGCGATTGAGATCGAACTGAAGTGTGACCTGACTGATGCCGAACGAACTCGACGAGGTCATCGTCTGCAGCGACGGAATCTGGCCGAATTGCCGCTCCAGCGGCGCAGTCACCAGCGCAGCGATGGTGTCCGGGTTGGCGCCGGGCAACTGCGTGGTGACCTGGATGGTCGGGAAATCGACCTGAGGCAAGGCGGATATCGGCAGCCACCAGTAACCCAGGAAGCCGCCCAGCATCACCGCGACGCCGAGCAGCGAAGTGGCGATCGGCCGGTGAATGAATGGCGACGATACGCTCATTGCTGCGTGTTCGGTCTCGTCGTGTTGCCGCCCCGCTGCCGTTGCTGTCCGTCGCGCGGCCGCGCGCCTTGCGGCGGCCCGGCTGGCGCATTGGCGTCGCCGACCGAGATCTTGCTGCCGTCGGTCAGGCGGACGAAGCCGGTGGTGACGACGCGTTCCGGCGGTTCGAGCCCGCTCTTCACGACCGTCTGGGTTTCATCCTGTTTCTGCACGACGATCGCCCGCATCGCGACCGTGTTGTCATCCTTTGCCACGTATACGAACGTGCCGTTCGGTCCGCGCTGCACGGCGCCGGTCGGGATCACGACCACGTCTTTGAGCGTGTCGATCAACAGCCGAATATTGACGAACTGCCCTGGCCAAAGTTGCAGGTTTTCGTTGGGAAACTCGGCCTTCAGCTTCACGGTGCCGGTGGTCTGGTCGACCTGGTTGTCGACCACCTTGAGCAACCCTTTATCGATCACAACATCATTATCCGAGCGCAGCGCCTCGACATTGAGCGGGCCCTTGGCAAAAGCGGTGTTCACCTGCGTCAGGTCCTGCTGCGGCAGGTTGAATACCACCGAGATCGGGTGCAACTGGGTCATCACCACGATGGCCGAATTGGTATCGGAGGCATGCACGATGTTGCCTTCATCCACCATGCGAATGCCGGTGCGGCCATCGAGCGGCGCGGTGATGGTGGTGTAGCCGAGCATGGCCTGCGCGTTGTCGATCGCCGCCTGGTCGGCCTGCACCAGCGCTGTGTTCTGCGCGACCAGCGCGCGCTGGGTGTCGGCCTGCTGTTTGTTGATGGCGGCTGTGGCCGCGAGCCTTTCGTATCGTTCCAGATCGATCTTGGTGTTGGCGAGTTGCGCCTCGTCCTGTGCCTTCTTGGCCACCGCCTGGCCGAGCTGCGCCTGATAGATGACGGGGTCGATTTTCGCGAGCACGTCGCCTTTCTTGACGTCATCGCCTTCCTTGAAATTGACGCTGAGCAGCTTGCCGTCCACCTGCGGGCGAACGGTCACGGTGTTGAGCGCCTTGATCGTGCCGACGGCGTCGAGATAGACCGGCACGTCCGCGCGCGTCACGGCGGAGACAAGAACCGGTACAGGGCCGTCAGCGCCGAAGCGGTTGGCGCGGCGCTGCTGGCCGGCCGGGCCGCCGAAGACGTAATAGAGCGCGGCGACGACCGCGATCAGGATGATGACGGTCGCGAGCACGCGGCGTTTGCTGCCACCTGCCTTTGCGAGAAGCTGTTTGGAAAATTCACCGTGCATCGGCGGCTTCTACGGGTTTCGGCAGCCAGCCGCCCCCGAGCGCCTGGTAAAGGCTGACGATCGCCTGCACGTGCGCGAGCCGCGCCTGCACCAGCGCATCCTGGGCCTGGTAGAGCGTCTGTTGCGTTTGCAGCACGGTAACCAGATCGACCGTGCCCTCGCGCAGCCGCTGTTCCGATATGTCAAAGGCGCGCTGTGAGCTGGTCACCACGTCGCGCTGAAGCTTTTCACGCTCGGCGGTCTTGCGAATATCGTCGAGCGCATTCTCGACATCGGCAAACCCGGAAATCACTGCCTTGCGATAATTCTGCAGGAGCTCGTCCTGCTTGCCCTTTTGCAGGTCGAGATTGCCGAGGAGCCTTCCGCCTTCGAAGATCGGCTGGGTCAGGCCGGAGGTGAGCGTGAAAAACATTGATTCCGGCCGCAGCAATGTTCTCAGGATCGCGCTCTGATAGCCGCCTTCGCCGGTGAGCGTGATGCTCGGCAGCAATTGCGCGCGCGCATTCTCGACATTGGCGTTGGCGGCCGCGAGATTGGCTTCCGCCTCGCGGATGTCGGGGCGCTGCGTCAACAGCTCGGATGGCAACCCCGGTGTAACGCGTGGATAGGCGATGCCGCGCAGGCTGCCGCCGCGGACCTTCACGCTTTCCGGCGACCGTCCCATGAGAACCGCGAGTGTGACGCGATTCAGCCGCAGCGTCTGTTCGAGTGGCGGAATGGCCGCGCGCTGGTTGTTGACGACGCTTTCCTGCTGCGCGGTATCGAGTGCGGAGGCTGTGCCCGCCTGCAGCCGTTGGTTGATCAGATTGAGCACGCGGTTGGCGCTCTCAAGATTCTGGCGGGCCACGCGCAGCCGGTCCTGCGCGGCGAGGACCTGGAAGTAGGCATTAGCGGTTGCAACCACGGTCGTGAGCCCCACCACCTCGCGGTCGTAGCGGCTGGCGACGGCGATCTGTTCCTGCGCGCGCAGGGCGGAGCGGTTCTTGCCCCAGAAGTCGATTTCGTAGCTCGCGGTGAGCGACGTCGAAAGCAGGTCGCGTTCCGAGCCGCCGAGCGAGCCGGTGGTGCTGCCCGCCGATGTCGCCTGCGATGTCCTTATCCGCGATGCGCTGCCATTGAGACCAACGACCGGCAGCAATGCGGCGCCGGTAATTCGCGCGTTCGCGTCGGCCTGCACGATGCGGGCGATTGCCGCCGCAATGTCGAGATTGCCTTCGCGCGCCGCTTCAATGATCTCGGTCAGTTCGCGCGAGCGGAAGGCGCGCCACCAGTCGAGCGGCGGAACCGCGGCTTCTGCGACCTTCGGATTGCGCGGGCCGTAGTTGTAGCCTTGTGGAACGTCAAGTCCGGGCTCCGGCGGCTCGCCGGTCAGCAAGCAGCCCCCAACGGGCAGTGTGAGACATAGGCCCTGCAGCATGGTCCAAAACGGGCGCCCCCACGTATTCGTTCCCGCCTCCTTCGTCGTCCCGCCCCGATGCATTCCAATCGCTTTCAAAATCCGGCCAAAAACGACTCAGACGCGAAATAATACTACTGTTTGGCCGTCACGGGCTTGCGTCCTGGGGGCCAATTGGCCAGCGCCTGACGCCCCGCCGGAGAGATTTTCGCGGCAATATTCGCGAAAACGCCCTGGACGGTCTGGTCGTAGGCCAGCCGTGCTGCCCGCGTCTGGGCGGTTGCGGTGCGCATGGCCTCGACGTCAAAAGGTTCCTGCCGCAGCACGTCGTGAATGTGCTGACGCGCGGAATGATATTTCGCCTGTGTATTGTCGATGGCGGCGTGATTTTCATTGATTTGGCCGCGCAGAATGTCGGCGTCAGCCGGCGGGAGCGTTGCCGCCAGCCGCTCAACGCGCACGAATATATTGGGATCCCAATAGGATGGCGCAGGCGCCCGGATCGCCATGGCGACCGCGACGCCAACAAAGAACAGGTTTAGCGCGAGCGAGCCGAGCAACAGCCAGCGCGGAGAACCGGGCGTCACTGACGGTACGGCATGGGCGACACTCATGGCCTTGCTCCCGTGAACGCATCGGGTTCGAACGTGATCGCGCCGATACCGCCACCGCCGATATAGGCGGGCGGCGTAGCGGGATTATCGAACTGCCGGTCAAGCCCGGCGATGCCGACGAAGAATCCGAGCACGGCGCAACAGGCCAGCGCCGCCATGCGCGGCCAGGCCGGCGCGAACTGCCAGTCGAGCAGAACGCCGGGCAGGCGCCAGAATGGCTGTTTCTGACGCGGCAGCGGCCCGCTCAACCGTTTGAGCACGCGATCGACGGCGGCCTCATCAGCCGGGGGTGCCTCACGCTTTAGCGCGGTCTTGAGAAAGGATTCGAGCTGTTCATCGGTCATTTCATTCATCCTTGTCGATCAGGTCGCCAAGTGTACGGCGCAGATTTTGTTTGCCGCGCACCAGCAAGGTTTCGACCGCTGACACCGACGTTCCGAGAATTTCGGCCACCTGCGCATTGCTCATGCCTTCGCTGTAAGTGAGCATGATGGCGTCGCGCTGGCGGGCCGGAAGTTTGCCGATCGCCGCCGTGACCATGCTTTGCCGTTCGTCAACTTCCGCCCTTTCCGTGGCCCCGGGCGTTGGGTCGACGATATCTCCGGCTGCTTCGAGGTCGACCCAGGGCGCACGCCGTTTGCGGTCGAGACACAAGTTGACGACGATGCGCGTGAGCCAGGTCCGGAATTGCGCCAGAGGCTGCCAACGTGGCGCGTGCGTCCAGACGCGCAGGAATGCTTCTTGCGCAACGTCCTCGGATTCTGCGGCGTTCCCGAGGATACGCCGGGCAAGCCCGAGCATGGCCGGCAAGTGACGGCGCGAAAGCAGCTGGAACGCCCGTTCGTCGCCGCGGGCGACCCGCGCCATGAGCGCCTCGTCGCTGTCATCCATCGCAATGAGGGTGCTACCATAGGAATCGCCGGTCCGTTCCCAGTTATCGACCTGTCCAAATAACGGGCGAGGCGGGCGAACCCTGTGCTGCAGGGTGCGCCGGTAAGCGGGTAGCCAACCCCTCAAAGCGAAGCTTAACTCATTGAATTATCGGTGGTTTTGTGAGGGGCGCGGGATCTCGCCGGACCGGACCTTCACCGCCCGGCCACGTCGGCGAGCGCGAAGCCGGCGATGCGCTTGTAGTTCTCCGACAGCGCGCGCAATTCATCCTGCGTGATGTATTTGTCGAGATCGTCGAACGGCTTGTCGCCGACCAGTTCCTCGACCTTGATATTGATGAAATCGGGCGGGTGATCGCGGTTGGTGCGCACGACCTTGGCGGCGGGACCTGCGCGCGCGGCTTCGTATTCCCTGAGCGCGGCGCGCGGATCCGGATTTTTCGCCAGCAGATCGGCTAAAGTGCGCGCGTCGATGGCCGCCTGTGCCGCGCCGTTGGAGCCGCGCGGATACATCGGGTGGGCGGCATCGCCTGCCAGCGTGACGCGGCCATACGTCCATGTGTCGATGGGATCCTTGTCGACCATCGGATATTCCAGGATCTGGTCGGCATCCCGGATCAGCTGCGCCACATCGAGCCAGTCGAACCGCCAGCTTTCATAGAGCGGAAAGAAATCATCGAGACTGCCCGGCTTGTTCCAATCGTTCTGTGCGAACGTGTCGCGCTTGATCTCCGCCATCCAGTTGATGAGCTGGCGGCCATCGCCGTCGATGTCATTGATAATCGGATAGATCACGATCTTGCCGGTGAGGATGGACCCCACGCGCATATAGGTGCGGCCATCGAGGATCGGCTTGCGGCGCGTGATCCCGCGCCAGGTATTGATGCCGGCGAACGCGACTTTGTCGTCGGGGTAGAACTGCTTGCGGATCGCCGAATTAATGCCCTCGCAATCAACGACGACGTCTGCACGTATGCTTTCCCGCGCCTTGAAATGCACGGTCGTGCCGCGCTCGTCCTGTTCCACGCCGGTGCATTCGTGGTCGGTGCGAATGGCGTCCGCCCCCAGCCGGTCGCGCGCCGCATTGTACAAGATCATGTGCAGGCGGCCGCGGTGGATGCAGACCTCCGGATACTGATATCCGGCCAGCTTGCCGCGCGACTCCTTGTAGATGAGCTGGCCGAAGCGGTTGTAGAAGCGGCTTTCGCGATTCTCGATGCCGGTCTTGAGCAATTCGTCGCCGAGGCCGAGCGCGCTGAATTCGCGCATGGCATGCGGCAGCAACGTGATGCCGACGCCGAGCTCCTTGATCTCCGGCGCGCGCTCGTACACGCGGCAAGCAATGCCGCGCTCCTTGAGGTTGAGGGCGAGCGACAGTCCGCAGATGCCGCCGCCGATAATCGCTACGTCCATTCCGCCCGCCTGCTATGTCGCCGCCTTACAGCGGTTTGACCTCGACCTTGCGGAACTTGATCGCTCCGGCACCGTGCTGCAACACGATCGGTCCTTCGTCGAACATGCCGTTGCGCAGTTTCGCAGTCGTCTGGCCGTTGAGGACGACGGTGATGTCGCGGCCATTAACGGTGACCTCGTAGGTATTCCACTTGCCGCCGGCCTTCGGCATCGGATTAACCTCGACGTAGCGGGTAATCGCGCCGGTGCCGTAGCTCGGATCGGGGCGCTGGTCGAAGATATTGGCTTCGTAACAGGTCCGGTCGGTGATCTTCTTGGGATCGAGGCAGCGGAAGTAAATTCCGCTATTGGCGTCGTCGCTCGGCCAGAATTCGACGCGCACGATGAAATTCTTGTACGACTTGTTGCTCACCAGATAGCCGGCTTCCTTGCCTTCCATCTTGTCGGCGATCAACACGCCGTCGGCGACATGCCAATTGGATTGGCCAACCTGGCTCCAGCCATCCAAAGTCTTGCCATCGAAAAGCGTGGTCCAGCCGGCGTCCTGCGCCGCTGCCTTTGGTGCGACGTAACTGACGATCCAGCCCAGGGCGAGGAGGGCGAAGGCAAAATATATTGCGCGCCTCGGTATCATACGCATGGCGTTCCTCCATTTTTTAATTCGTTGCGTGGCGGCCCGGCAAAGGCCCGTAAGAATGGACGAAATCGTCCAATCTCTGTCAACATACGCCGACCAACGCGGAATATTCCGTCATCAGGGAGGAAACTATGGACAAGGCACTCTACGACAAGGGCATGGCGATGCGCCGTAAGGTGCTCGGCGACGAATATGTCGACCGCGCCGTTGCCAATACCGACGATTTCAATCGCAAATTCCAGGACCTGCTCAATGAGTTCTGCTGGGGTGCGGTGTGGACCGACGAGGACCTCAAGCCCCGCGACCGCAGCCTGCTCAATCTCGGCATGATCGCCTGTCTCGGCCGGATGCATGAATTCGAGGCGCATTTCCGCGGGGCATTACGCAATGGGCTCACCCACAAGGAATTGTCGGCGGTCCTGCGACAGGTCGCCATCTACTGCGGGTTCCCGGCGGCGGTCGATTGCCACCGCGTCGCCAAGCAGGTTCTGGCCGCGGAGGCCAAGAAAAGCTGAGCTAGCGCGGGAAAATCACGTTAACGAGATAGCCGTATTCTTGTCTTGAATGTGCCTTCATCCCGGGGCAATCAGGGCGCGGTTTGGCGGCGATTCCGCCAGCCGCCCAGGGTGGACGATGATCCGATTTTCAGCTGCTTTTCTGCTGACGCTGCCGGTTGCGGTGGTAATGACCGCTGCGCCGGTTATGGCGCAGTACCGTCTGCCGCCGCCCGGCGTCTATGAAGAGCGGTTGCCGCCCGTCATGGGTGCCGATGAGGATGATGACGCGCTGCCTCCGCCGGGCCGTGGACGTGGTCAGCGCCGAGGTGCCGAGCGCGCCCTTCCTTATCCGGATGACGAGCCGGCGCTGCCGCCGCCGACCGGGCTGTTCGGCACACCGGAACGGGTCCCTGGCGCAGGCTATGGCCATCAACTCGAAGCACAGCAGCCGCCACCGGTTATTGCGCCGCCACGTGTCACCAATGATCCGGACGCGGTGCGTCCGCCGGGGGCGATCGGCGCCGCGCCCAATGCTGCGCCGTCCCAACCGGGTCAAGCCGCCGGCACCAGCGTCATGTCGCTGCCACCCGAGGATCAGCCAGAAACCGGCAAACCCAAGGAATTGCCGGCGAACCTCAAGAAGCAACTGGTGGACTTTCCCACCAGGGAACCGGCCGGAACACTCATCATCGATACGCCCAACACTTATCTCTACCTCGTGCTCGGTGGCGGCAAGGCAATGCGTTACGGTATCGGTGTCGGCCGCGAAGGCTTCACCTGGACGGGCACAGAGCGCATTTCCAGGATGAAGGAATGGCCGGACTGGTTCCCGCCATCGGAAATGATTGATCGCCAGCCCTATCTGCCGCGCATGATGGCGGGCGGCCCGGGCAACCCGCTCGGCGCACGCGCGCTTTATCTCGGCCACACGCTGTATCGCATCCACGGCACCAACCAGCCCTCGACCATCGGTTCGTTCGTATCGTCTGGCTGCATCCGCCTTCTGAACGAAGACATCGAAGACCTCTACAGTCGCGTGCAGGTCGGCACGCGCGTTGTGGTGTTGCCAGGCGGCAAGGCGCCCGAGCACGTTGCCAATACCGCCGCGCGGCCGGCGGCGAATGGTCTGCCGCCTGCGGGTGTTCCGACCAACATTGCGCCGGCCAACCAGGGCGCCAGCAGTTCCACCGCGATCTCGTCCGCGCCGCTGCCGCCGGTGCGTTAAATCCGCGTCAGGCCCGACCGACACCCCTTGGCCCATCGCTCACCGCTGAACTAACATCGCTGACGGCTCGGTCCGGGTTGCCTCAGATCGGGGCCTCGACAGTCAGCGGAGGCGGAAATGGCGCGTGGGCTACCTCAATCCCGATTAAATCGACGCAAGTTTCTCGCGGGCGTGGCGGTCGCCGGTGCGGCGGCAAGTCCGCTGCCGGCCGATGCTGCAACCGTCGTAACCACGCCGACGCCCGCAGAACCGCGGCCATCTGCCGTGCGGCCGACCGCACAAATCGCCGCCGCGGAAACCGGTACCCCGCAGGCTGCTGTGCAAACGGAGGGCACGCCGAATTCCGACTTCATGGTCGATGTCATCAAGTCGCTCGATATCGACTATGTCCCTTGCAATCCCGCCCAGAGTTTTCGCGGGCTGCATAAATCGCTGATCGACTACGGCGGCAACAAGAAGCCGGAATTTCTCACCTGCACGCATGAGGAATCGTCGGTCGCCATGGCGCACGGCTATTTCAAGATTGCCGGCAAGCCGCTGCTGGTGCTGTGCCATGGCACGGTCGGTCTCCAGCACGCCGCGATGGCGATCTACAACGCCTGGTGCGATCGCGTGCCGGTCATAGTAATGGGCGGAACCGATCTCGATGCCTCCAAGCGTCCCCCCGGAGTGCCGACATTTCACTCGGCCCAGGACATCAACGCGCTCGTCCGCGATTTCACCAAATGGGACGACCAGCCGGTCTCGCTGCAACACTTCGCTCAGTCGTTCGTGCGCGCCTACAAACTGGCGATGACGCCGCCGCATGAGCCGGTGATGATCGCGCTCGACACCGGACTGCAGGAAGAGATGGTGCGCGATCGGTCAAAACTGACGATCCCGCGCTACGTCCCAACGGCGCCGCCGCAAGGTGACATGAACGCAGTGCGCGAAGCCGCGCGTCTGCTCGCGGCAGCCGAACGTCCGGTGATCATTGCCGACAAATACGCACGCACGGCGGATGGCGTAGCGTCGCTTGTTCAACTCGCCGAGATCCTGCAGGCGCCGGTCATCGATCAAAAAGGCCGGATGAATTTCCCCAATACGCATCACTTGTTCCAGAACAGCCGTAGCCAGGCGCTGCTCAAGGACGCCGACGTGATCCTCGGGCTCGAACTGTCCGACTATTGGGGCACGGTGAACGGGTACATCGACAACGGTGAAAATGACGGCGCGGGCTTGCAGGAATCGCACATCAAGGCGAATGCCAAGCTCATCAGCATCAGCTCGATCGTGCTCAACACCAAGTCGAACTACCAGGATTTCCAGCGTTTCCAGGTGGTGGACGTCGAAATGGCGGGCGATGCGCAGGCGACAATACCGGCGCTGATCGAGGCGGTGAAGCAAGCGTTGCCGGCCAATCGCGCGGCGAACATCGAGGCGCGTGGCGCCGCGCTGAAGAAAGCCTGGGGGGAGGCGCGCGAGCGAACGCGGCAGGCGGCGTCCTACGCCTGGGATGCGAGCCCGATCAGCACCGCGCGCATGACGATGGAAGTCTATGCGCAGATCAAGGATCTCGACTGGTCGTCGGTCGGTGGCGACCGGCAATTTTCCTCGTGGCCGACCCGGCTGTGGCCGATGGACAAGCACTATCACCACATTGGCGGGCCGGGCGGCTTTGGCATTGGCTACAACGCGCCGGCCGCGGTTGGCGCGGCTTTGGCCAATCGCGCGCATGGGCGCTTCTCGGTCAACTTCCAGCCGGACGGTGACATGATGTTCGGCCCCGGCGTGCTGTGGACCGCGGCGCGGCACCAGATCCCGCTGTTGTCGGTGATGCACAACAATCGCGGCTATCATCAGGAAGTCATGCACGTGCAGCGCATGTCGAACAGGCGTAACCGCGTTGCAAGTCTCGGCAAGGATATTGGTCCCGTCGGAACGCGTCTTGAAAACCCGCACATCGACTACGCCAAGCTCGCAAGCTCCATGGGCATGTGGTCGGCTGGCCCGATCACCGACGCCAGTGAATTGGCTCCGGTGCTCAAAAAAGCCGTCGAGGTGGTCAAGGCCGGCGAGCCGGCGCTGGTCGATGTCGTGACGCAGCCGCGATGAAGGGCAATCTCATGCGTTTTTGTTTCGTATTTGCCGCGGCATTGATCGCTGCGAATGTCGCGAATGGTCCCGTGCTCGCGGCTTCCGCCGAGCATGGCAAGACTGTCTTTATCCAGAAGGGCTGCTGGCAATGTCACGGCACGATGGGTCAGGGTTCGATCGCGACCAGCGGCGGCAAGCGCCTTGCGCCCGATCCGCTGCCTTGGGAGGTGTTTTCCGGCTTCGTGCGTTCGACAAACCGTGCGATGCCGCCCTTCAGCGACAAGATTCTCTCGGACGGCGATCTCGCGGACATCTACGCGTATCTGCAGTCGATCCCGAAGCCGCCTGCGGTGAACAGCATTCCACTGCTCAGTACAAACAGTCATTCCGGGTCCGGCGCGGAGCCTGCGCCCGGACGGCGCGAAGCGCCGATCCGGGTGGGCCGTCCCGGAATACGGAATGTCCTAAGCCCGGTCGTGTCCCTGCGCATTGACGCGAGCGAGCCGCGTGACGGCTTCGATGATGGCGCCGGGATCGGCCTGGCCTTTGCCGGCGATGTCGTGCGCACTGCCATGGGCAACTGAAGAAAACAAAATCGGCGACCCGATCGAAAGGCCGGCGGTGCGATTGAAGGCCTGCAGCTTGGCGGCGATGTGGCCCTGGTCGTGCAGCATCACGATGAATGCATCGCAGCCTTTCTTGCGGAACATAGTGTCGGCGCCGAACGGGCCAGACGCTTCTATTCCGTCTTTCACGGCGCGCGCGATGGCAGGTGCGATGATCTCGATCTCTTCCGAGCCGAAGAGTCCGTCCTCACCGGCGTGCGGATTGAGCCCGCTGACGAATATTTTCGGCTGCGCAATGCCAAGCTTCCTGAGCGATGCGTCGGTGACGCGGATCACGCGTTCGACCCGCTCCGGCGTGATCAGCGCCACGGCCTCGCGCACACTCACGTGCAAGGTGGCGTGCACGATGCGCGACTGGTCGAAGCAGATCATCAGATAGACATCGTTGACCGGCGTGCCGGTCTCGCGCGCCACGAACGATGGATAACCATCGAATGCGATGCCCGCGGCCGCGATCGAGCGCTCCGTCTGCGGCGCCGCCACCACCGCTTCGACCTCGCCGTTGAGCGCGGCCTTGATCGCGCGGCTTGCGCTCGCCAGCGAAGCCCGGCCGTAAGCGGCGTCGATCGTACCGATCCGGACCGCAACGTTGCTACCGTCGCGTGCGTCGAGCAGGTTGACCGCGCCATCCGACCAGTCGGCGTCGGCGGCCTTTTGCACGACGTGAAGATCGGGTGACAGGCCGGCGGCGCGGGCATGCAGTTCCAATGCGGCGGGGTCGCCGACCAGCAACGGGCGGCACAGGCCACGCACGCGCGCATCGAGTGCGGCCTTGAGTGCGATCTCCGGGCCGATCCCGGCGGGGTCGCCTGTTGCAATGGCGATGCGCGGCAGAGGCATGGCGCTTGGCTTCCGTAACCGGCGTGGCTGCTTATAATGGCCGCCACGACAGCAAAAAGCATAGCAAAGGCCTGAGGAAACGTCGCCATGATGTCGCGTGAACAGAACGATCAGCTAAGCCGCGTCGGCCCCGGAACATTGATGGGCAAGTTGCTTCGGCGCTATTGGGCGCCCTTCCTGCTGGTTTCCGAGATTCCGGAGCCCGATTGCCCGCCGGTGCGCGTGAAGCTGATGGGTGAACATCTGGTCTGCTTTCGCGACAGCAAGGGACACATCGGGCTGATCGACGAATTCTGTGCCCATCGCGGCGTGTCGCTCTGGTTCGGGCAAAACGAGGAATGCGGGCTGCGCTGCCCCTATCACGGCTGGAAATACGACGTGACCGGTCAATGTGTCGATCTGCCGTCGGAGCCGGAGGAATCGGGCTTCCGCAAGAACATCAAGCTGAAATCCTATCCGTGCATCGAGAAGGCCGGGATCGTATGGGCCTATCTGGGTCCGCCGGCGCTGCAGCCGCCGCCGCCGGCACTGGAATGGACCGATGTCGAACCGCCGCAGCGGTTTGTTTCCAAGCGGCTGCAGGAATGCAACTTCATGCAGGCGATGGAAGGCGGCATCGATTCCAGTCACGTGTCGTGGCTGCACGGCAGCGAGCTCAACAACGATCCGCTGTTCAAGGGCTCGAAGGGCAACGTCTACAACGAACAGGACCGCATGCCGCTGTTCGAGGTCGCGGAATTTGCGGGCGGGCTGTTGATCGGCGCGCGCCGCAATGCCGAGGCCGGCAAATATTACTGGCGCATCACCCCGTGGATCATGCCCTGGTATTCGATCATCCCGCCGCGTGCCGGCCATCCGCTCGGTGCGCACGCCTGGGTGCCGATCGACGACGAGACCTGCTGGGCGTGGAGCATCAATTATCATCCCAAGCGCGCGCTGACGAAATCGGAAATCTCGGCGATGCAGGATGGCGAGGGCATTCACGTCAAATACGTGCCTGGCACGTTCATTCCGCTCGCCAACAAGTCGAACAATTATTTGATGGATCGCGAGTCGCAGCGTCACGGCCATTCGTCGACCGGCGTCGACGGCATCGCCATGCAGGACGCGTCCATCCAGGAAAGCATGGGGCCGATCCAGGATCGCACCAAGGAGCACCTGTGCGCGACCGACGGCGGCATCGTCATGACCCGCAAGATCTTGCTGCGCGCGGCAAAAGCGGCGGCGGAAGGTGGCAAGGTGCCGGCGACCGAGCCGGAGGCGCAGCGCGTGCGTTCGGCCTCGATCGAGCTCGACCAGGACACTCCGTTCACGCAAGGCGCCGAGCGCGGGCTTTATGCACCGCTCGGGACGGATCCGATGTCGGTGTAGGCATTTGTCGTCACCGGGCTTGTCACCGCAAGTCGGGTTTACCCGACTTGCGTTGTTCAAATACACGGAAGTCGGGCAGGCCCGACTTCCGGTGTGACCCCGCTTAGGCGGGCACTTTGCGTCCCTAAACGAGATGGCCGGGACAAGCCCGGCCATGACAGTTGAGGGTACGGACAGCTGTTATTTACTCCGCCGCGGTCTTGGCCGGCTTTCCAATGGCCGCGTTCACGCGCGGCATCACCTCTTCGGCCATCAGCTGCATCGAGCGCCTGGCGAGCGCCGGATCGGCCCAGTCCATGCCGGCATAGACGAGTTCACCGAAATCGCCGGTCTCCTCGCGCATTGCCAGGATCTGGTCCACCACCTTGTTGACGGTGCCGTGGAACACGCAGTTCTGCATCACATAGTCGAGCGTGATCTCCTCGTCCGGCTGTTCCTTGTGGCCCTTGAACACATAGAGCCGGTTGCCGCGTATCATCTTGGCGCGCATGTTGCTGAAGTAACGGCGGTAGGGACTGGCGGCATCATCGCAGCCGTAGCGCGCCGCCACCTTGTCGTCGTCGGCAACGAAAATCGTGCGCGCCACCCGCCAGTCGGCGACGCTAGCCTTCTGACCCGCCTCCGCCTTGCCCTTGGCATAGTTGGTCCAGTGCGACTTGAGATGCTTGGCCAGCAAAAAGTTTGCTGACAGCGGATGGAAGTCACGCTTGCCCATCAGCACCACGCCGGGAGAAAACGGCGCGACGACTGTGCCGACGATTTCCGGCCGTGGCTTCTGGAATGGCTTGGCCAGCACGCCGACGCCGAGCTCGAGTGCGGCGGTGCGCGCGAACGTTACTTTGAATCTGTTGTCGGGGAAGTCGATATTGTAAGGCGGGTCGCGCTCCCATACCGCGAGGATGACGTCGATTGCCTCGGCGAAAATCTTGTTGCGGTCGAGATCGAGAATTCCAATCGCTTCGGAATCGGACGTGAGCGCGCCGGCGCTGATGCCCATCACAAAGCGTCCCTGCGCCAGATGGTCGAACATCGCGGCGTTTACCGCGACCACCACCGGATGCATCTGCGCCAGGTTGGTGGTGCCGGTCGCGAGCTTGATGGTCTTGGTGTCGTGGATCAGCGTTGCCAGAAACAGCATGCTGTTGGTGACGTTTTCGCAAGCATCGGTCAGATGCTCGCCCATGAAGGCGTCGTGAAAACCGAGCTGGTCGGCGAGAATCACCGCCTCACGGTCTTCGCGCAGCGTCTGCGACCAATCACGGCCCAGCGGATGAACCGGCATGGTGAAGTAGCCCAACCGCATTGAATATCTCCGCCTCGATGCTTCTTGGCTCGCAAACTAACCGACCCGGCGCATCGATGCAGCAAATCTTCCACCGCGCGGGCAAATGAATGACCTGCGAAGTCTTTGTTTTCACGATATTAAACTCGGATGCCGTGACGTATCGTGAATGCTCACGGCCGGCGCCGCCGATGTTTCCACAGGCGCGTTTTTGACGGATTTCGCAACCGCAGGCCGAGCGACTAGGTTGCCCTCGTTAGCCGCTCACCGGCCCCCGAGGTCTGCCCATGATGCGCTGGTTCCATGCCTTGATGCCGAAGGAGGAGCGCTTTTTCGATCTGTTTGCCCGCCATTCGCAGGCCGTGCTCGCCGGAGCCAAGGCCTTGCGCGCGATGCTGGAGGGCGGCGAGGCGATCCAGCGCAACTACCAGATCGTCATGGACCGTGAGCATGATGCCGATGACGTCACTCGCGAAGTGCTGATCGCGGTGCGCCGCACTTTCATCACGCCGTTCGACCGCGGCAATATCCGCGACCTGATCACCTCGATGGATAACAGCATCGACCAGATGCAGAAGACGGCCAAGGGCATCATCCTGTTCGACGTGACCGAATTCACGCCGCAAATGAAAGAAATGGCCGATGCGATCGTAAAATGTGCGGAACTTGCCAAGGAAGCGGCGCCGCTTTTGCGGGCGATCAGTTCGGAAGCGGTGCACATCAGTGATCTGACCGCGCAAATTTCCGCGATTGAAGGCCGTGCCGACGAACTGCACGACATCGGCTTGCGGGAGCTTTATCTGACAAAATCCAAGACTGATCCGATGGCGTTCTTCGTTGGCAACGAGGTCTACGATCACCTTGAAAAGGTCGTCGACCGCTTCGATGACGTGGCCAACGTCATGCATGGCATCGTCATCGAGCACGTCTAGTAATTTCAAGGCCGAACGACTATGGATGCCGGCGCCTTAGCTTTTCCATTTCTGGTCGGATTGATCATCGTCGCGCTGGCGTTCGACTTCCTCAACGGGATGAACGATGCCGCCAACTCAATTGCCACGATTGTATCGACGCGCGTGCTGCCTCCGCAATACGCGGTTGCCTGGGCGGCGTTCTTTAATTTCGTTGCCTTTCTTTTTTTCGGCTTGCACGTGGCCGAAACTGTGGGCCGAGGCATCGTCGACGTCGATATTGTCAATGCGCACGTGATCTTTGGTGCCTTGTCGGGCGCTATTGTCTGGCAACTCCTCACACAACGGCTCGGTATTCCCTCTTCGAGTTCGCATGCGCTGATCGGCGGGCTGGTCGGTGCCGGGATTGCCAAGGCTGGCTTTAGCGCCGTCGTGTGGGGCGGTGTCGGCAAGACTGCGGTGGCGATTATTATGTCGCCCGGGGTTGGCTGCCTGCTCGCTTTGATGCTGATGCTGCTGGTGTCCTGGGTATTCGTTCGGCTCACACCGTATGGTGTCGATCAGATTTTCCGCCGCGCGCAATTTGTCTCGGCATCACTCTACGCACTTGGGCATGGCGGCAATGACGCACAAAAGACGATGGGTATCATCGCTGTGCTGCTGTACTCGCAAGGTAGCCTGGGCACCCAATTCTATGTGCCGTTCTGGGTGGTGATCGCCTGCCAGATCGCGATGGCGGCCGGCACGCTGGCCGGCGGCTGGCGCATTGTGAAGACCATGGGCTCGAAGATCACCCGGCTGACGCCGATGCAGGGTTTCTGCGCGGAAACAGGCGGTTCGATAACATTGTTCGCAGCGACCTGGCTCGGCGTTCCGGTGTCCACCACGCATACCATCACCGGCGCGATCATTGGCGTCGGCGCAGCCAAGAAGGTGAGGGCGGTCCGTTGGGTGGTGGCGCGGGAGATTGTCACCGCCTGGATCATTACAATCCCGGCGTCAGGCCTGCTGGCCGCGTTGTTTTATTGGCTGAGCTCGCTGCTCGGCTGATCACGCCGCGACGCGTGCGAGAAAGCCTTCAACTTCCTTGCGAAGTTCGATTGCGGCGGCTTCAACGGCCTGCGAGGCCGTGAGCACGCTTTCGGCCGATTCGCGCGTCTGCGCCGCTGCCCCTGACACATCGCCAAGCACCGACACCACCATCTTGGCGCCGTCGGAGGCGCTGGCGACGTTCTGCGAAATTTCGCCGGTGGCGGCGCTTTGTTCTTCGACGGCGGCGGAGACGGCGGTCGCGCAACTGTCGATTTCCTGCATGCGGCCGGAAATACGGCCGATGGCCGATACCGCGCTCGTCGTCGCGGCTTGCACGGCCATGATCAGCCTGGAAATATCTTCAGTCGCCTTGGCGGTCTGCACGGCCAATGACTTCACCTCGGATGCAACGACCGCAAAGCCCTTGCCCGCCTCACCGGCGCGCGCGGCTTCAATGGTCGCGTTGAGCGCCAGCAGGTTGGTCTGCCCGGCGATCGCCCTGATCAACTTGATGACATCGCCAATCTTTTGCGCGGCCTGCGCCAGCGCAGTGATCTGCTGGTTGGTGCCCTGTGCCTCGCCGACCGCCGCCCGCACGATCTCGGTTGTCTTGGCGAGCTGCCGGCCGATTTCGTTGATCGAGCCGGACAATTCGTCGGCGGCAACGGCGGCAGTCTCCACGTTTGTCGAGGCCTCATTCGAGGCCGACACGGCGCCATCGGCGCTCTTGGAGGTCTGTGCGGAATTGCCAAACAACGTGGTGGCGGTCGAGTGCATCGTCTTGGCGCCTTCAGCCACGGTCTTGAGATGATCTTCGACTCGTTTGCGGAATGACGCGATAGCCTGCTCGATGACCGTGCGCCGCTGCTGTTGTTCCTGCATCGAGATGCGTTCACGTTCGGCATCGCGCCGCTCGGTGACGTCCTCATGCGTTGCAACCCAGCCGCCGTCGGACATCGGCCGGTTGATGACGGCGATTGTCCGCCCATCTTTCGATTTGACTTCATTGCTGGTGATGGTGCCCGCGGCCATGGCGCCGACCAGCTCGCGCCGGTATTCCGCGGGATCACGCGAGAAGCTGCCGTTGCGGATGCGATATTCGAGCAGGCTTTGCAGGCTGCAGCCGGGTTTTACGATATCGGCGGCGAGATGGTACATCTCCATGTAGCGCTGGTTGCAGATGACCAATCGCTCATTGCCGTCGAACATGCATAAGCCCTGCGACATATTATTGATCGCGACGCGCATGCGTCGATTGTCCACCCGCAGCTTGCGGGCAAGCAGGGTCGTCATGATCGACATTGCCGCCAATGCGACCAGGGCCGCGAAGAAAAAGGAAACGACCGGCTCCGGGGCGGACGCCACCCAGGCTCCAATCGGCAAGACATAATGGAGAACCGCGAAGCTGACGGCAAAGCTCGTGCTGCCGGTCAGGACGACCGTACGCCAGTCCCGCGCGGCTGCGTGTGCGGAGGTAAGTTCGCCCATTTTCGCGTCCAGGTAGGCGCGCACGCTATTCCCCAACCCGTTTTTTTGCAGTTAATTGCTGGGCATGAAGGGTTAAGCGAAGATTAATGGGGGCTGGAGGGCGGGGAATGGCCAAGTTGCGTGCGGCGGAATGCCGTGAATTCATCAAGGCGGTCGTTGAAAAAGCCGACGCGATGGGCGTGCCGGTATCGATCGCAGTGGTCGGTCCCGAGGGCCACCTCATCGCCGTCGAACGCATGGACAATGCCGGCTTCATCACGCCGGAGACGGCGATTGCCAAGGCTTTCACAGTCGCGGCGTTCCGGTCGATGAGCCCGCGCTTTCCCGATGGTCTGGTCATCCAGCAATGGTTCAAGGAACGCAATCCGCAGTTGCTGGTCAGCCTGGCGGCCATGACGAATGGTCGCATTGCGGCCAGTGGCGGCGCCGCGCCGGTGTTTAAAGGCGATGAGATGATCGGCGCCTATGGCATTTCCGGCGGTACTTCGCAGCAGGATGAAGAAATGGCGATCCACGCACGCGCCAAGACCGGATGGGCGCATGTGCCCGAACACGATACGACCGATCCGGAAGTGAAGGCGCATATCAATGCGCTTTATGCCAAAGCCGGCATCACCGACCATAAGCTTTGAGATTTTTTACCGGAGCACCGCATGACGCAATCGACCGCTGCCCGCGATAGCGCCTGGTCTGGACGCATCGAAGACGATGCGCTCTTGCGCGGGCAGGGCCACTTCGGTGACGACGTCAAACCCGAGGGCGCACTTGCGGCCTTTTTTGTGCGCTCGCCGCATGCCTTCGCGAAGATAGCCCGCATCGATACGTCCGATGCGAAGAAGGCGAAAGGCGTGGTCGCGGTGCTCACCGCCGCCGATCTTGCGTCGGCGCATTACCACTCGATCTCGCATCCCGTTCCGATTCCCGGTCGCGAAGGCAAGAAGGCTGTCGGGCCACATCGGCCGGCGCTCGCCGAGGGCCGCGTGATGCATATCGGCGAGCCGGTCGCGATGGTGGTTGCCATCAATGCGGCTGCGGCACAGGACGCGGCCGAGAAAGTCGTCGTCGACTATGAGCCGATGACGCCGGTGACCGACATGCGCGCTGCGATAGCGCCGGGTGCGCCGCAGCTCTGGCCGGAAGCACCGGGTAACATAGGCTTCGACTGGACAGCGCCGGCCGATCCGGACGGGCAAGAAGCAGGCCGCCCTCGAGCGCGCCTTCAAGGACGCCGCGCACGTTGCGCGCGTCGAACTGGTCAACCAGCGCCTGGTGGTGGCCGCGATCGAGCCGCGCACCGCGAGCGCGAGCTACGACGCCGGCAGCAGCCGCTACACGCTGCGCTGCGGGACTCAGGGAGTCGGCGGCATGCGCATGCACCTTGCCGAGTCCATGGGCATCAAGCCGGAAGAGCTGCGCGTGCTCACCGACGATGTCGGTGGCGGCTTCGGCATGAAGGCCGCGACTTATCCGGAATATGTCGCGCTGCTGCACGGCGCCCGCGCGCTCGGCAAGCCGATCCACTGGGTGTCAACCCGTTCGGAAGCTTTCGTGACCGACAATCAGGGCCGCGATTCATTGTGGACGGTTGAGCTCGCGCTCAACAAGCGTGGCCGCTTCCTGGCGTTGCGGGTGAATGGTCTCGGAAATACCGGCGCCTACTTCACCGGCATCGCGCATTTCATCGTCACCACGCATGTCTCCGGCTGCCTGCCGACGGTCTACGACATCCCGATCGCGCAGGTGAACTCGCGCTGCGTGTTCACCAACACAGTGCCGACGGGGCCGTATCGCGGCGCCGGGCGTCCGGAGGCGAGCTACATGCTCGAGCGCGTCATCGATGCCGCCGCCGACCTTTCCGGTATCGACGCTGCGGAGTTGCGCCGCCGCAATCTGATCCATCCTGAAAAAATGCCGTTCACCACTGCCTTCGGCAGCACTTACGACAGCGGTGACTTCCCGGCCGCTTTCGAGCGAACGCTCAAGCTCGCCGACTACGACGGCTTCAATGCGCGTAGAAAAGCTTCGAAGAAGGCCGGCAGGCTGCGCGGCATCGGCATCGGCTGCTACCTCGAGATTGCCGGCGCGTTCCCCGAAGAGGGTGCACGTATCAGCTTTCCTGGCGGCGGCAAGGTGAATGTCAGCATTGGCTCCGGCGCCAGCGGACAGGCGCATCAGACCGTGTTCGGCAAACTGGCGGCTCGACGCCTCGGGGTCGACGCGTCGGCGGTCAGTCTGCTCACGGGCGATTCCGACCGCGACGTGCCGGGCTTTGGCGCTGTCGCCTCGCGCTCGGCCATGATGTGCGGCAGCGCCATTGCGCAAACCGCCGACAAGGTTCTGGAGAAGGGCAAACGCGTCGCCGCCATGCTGTTGCAGGCGCCCGAGAGCGACGTTGCGTATCGCGATGGCAAGTTCAGCGTGAAGAACCGCGAGGCCACGCTGTTCGAGGTTGCCGAGCGCGCCGCCGAACTCAAGCGCCAGGGCGTCATCCCGGAAAGCCTCGATACCCAGGACAAGGTCAAGCTGCCGCCGTCATTTCCGAACGGCTGCCATGTCGCGGAGGTCGAGATCGATCCGGCGACCGGCGCGACTGAGATCGTCAACTACGTTGCGGTCGGTGACTGCGGTAACGTGCTCGACGGCACCATCGTCGAGGCGCAGATCCACGGTGGCGTGGCGCAGGGCATCGGCCAGGCGTTGACCGAGGACACCGTCTACGATGCCGGCGGCCAGCTCGTCTCCGGCACCTTCATGGACTACGCCGTGCCGCGCGCCGACACGGTGCCGCCGATGACGGTCGAGCATCACCCCGTCGCCTGCCGCACCAACCCGGTCGGAGCGAAAGGGCACCGGTGAGGCCGGCACGACGGCGGCCCCGCCTGCGGTGATCAACGCGATCCTCGACGCGTTGCCGAAGGGCGTCCAGCTCGACATGCCGGCCACGCCGCAACGGGTGTGGCAGGCGCTGCAGCGCGCCAAATAGCCTCTGCACCTGCGTCCAAATGAAAAAACCCGCCAACCGAAGTTGGCGGGTGAGGGAGGAACGCGAAGGAGTGTTGGAGCCTCCGCGCAATCAATCTGCATGAAATTCACGAGCCTCGACGTGAGCCGGTTCACATTCACCGGCAAAAGGCCCTGCTAGTTTCCGGTTGCAAGAACCGAAGGGGACGTGAGCGCACGACAGGTGAGGGGTTGCCTGAGTAAAGCAGGAGTGCCTCCAATGTTTGCTCTCATACTGGAAAGCGCCAAGCTCATTATGATGTTCGGGCTCATTGGCACGATCATTGTGCTTTCACACTTCGGCGCACAGCCGGCAACAGCGCACACCAGAGGCCGAAAGTGGTGCGCTACTGCGCCACGTCGATCTTCACGGAGCTGGTGATCGTCTGCCAGTGCTTCATTTCGCCATCGAGCCAGACTTTGGCATCGGCGAGCGATTTGTTTGGCACGACGTTGAAGTTCTGCTTCTGAAGCTTTTCGATCGCTTCTGGCGACTTCAGCGCCTTGCTCACGGCCGCGAACAGCGCGTCCAGAACCGGCTTTGGCGTGGCCGCCGGCGCGAACAGTCCGTTCCATGCCACCGTGCCCACATCGGCATATCCGATTTCCTTCATGGTCGGGGTATCGGGATATTCCTTGAGGCGTGTGCGGTTGACCACCGCCAAGGCCCGGAATTTGCCGGCTTGAACTTGCCCGGCGGTCGACGCAACGTTGAGGAAGGCTGCCTGCACATCGCCGCGCAACATGTCCTGGATCACGCCGGAGGCGCCGTTCTTGTTCGGCAGCGCGACCAGGTCGAGCTCGCCCGCACGTTTCGCGAAATAAGCCATGTCGTAGTGCGGATAGGAGCCGATGCCGACCGTGCCGTAACGGACCTTGCCGGGATTTTTCTTCGCGTATGCGATGAGCTCAGAGGCGGATTTCACCGGGAAATTATCCGCCGTCGTCACGAGCAGGAAGGCCGGCACATCGACAAGGTTGCTGACCGCCACGACGCTCTTGGCGTAATCGAGGTTCATCTTCTTGGCGTAAATGATCGGCGTAATCGAATTGGTCGAGACGTTTCCGATCATCAGTGTGTAGCCATCGGGCGCTGCCTTTACCATTTCGTCGATCGCCAGCATGCCAAAGGCGCCGGGCTTGTTGAGCACGACGAATGGTTGTCCGGTGACTTTCTGGAACTCGTCGCCGACGATGCGAGCGACAATGTCGGTGGCGCCGCCCGGCGCATACGGGACGATCACCTTGACGGCCCGGCTCGGATATTTGTCCTGCGCCGTTGCGGCGCCCGCGCTCAGCAAGAGCGCGGCAAATACCATCGTCACGAGACGATTCATGCGGTCCTCCCCAGGGTTTGTGCGCGCCGGAAATTCTTGGACGTTGCCGTTGCGCGATCGTTCAGGTCGCCTTGATGCCGTGCAGGCTGTGCGAGGCGTCCTTGACGGTGAAGAACACGACGTCGCCGTCAGCCGTTGCCTTGCCGGCATGCACTGTATTGGCGGGAATGTAGACGACCGAGCCCGGTGTCACGTCGACTACCTTCCCGTCGATGTTGGCGTGAAAGGTTCCTTCCAGCACATAAATCCACTGCTCGTTCGGATGCGAATGCGCCTCGGCGCCGGTGCCGGCTTTCATGCGCATCAGGCCGACGATCATGCGATCGCCCTCGACGCATGGACCGTGCGCCGTCGAATAGGCGGGCCCGCCCATGATCTTCTCGACGGTCCCGAGATCGAAAACATATTCACCCGGGGCAGCGCGCTTGGCGCCCGGTGTGCGTGCGGCCGGTTCGTTTGGCATGACGTTCTCCCGCAGCGGCTGATAGCGCGAGATGTTAGTTGACGCTGCGCAGCCGCGCCAGTAGATGCGGGACCTTCATTGAGTTGTCTTGGGGTTGTCTTGGGGCTGTTTTGCGAGGCCCGCTGCTATCACCATTCGGCCACGGTCATTGCATTAAGCTCTTGCGGGTCGTGATTCGGGGAACAATTGCCGATGACGCTGTTTCGCCTTGCCGCAATTCTGCTGACCCTGGCTGTGGTCGGCGGTTGCGCCGATAGCTACGTGCCGAAGGCGGAACCGAGTTTCTATCGCAATCTCGCGCAGCCGGGCGCCGAACTCGATGCGGCCGCCGCGGCATCGATGATCTCGGGCTATCGGGCGAATAACGGGCTTCCGGCCGTTACGCTTGATCCTGAATTGATGCGGCTTGCGCAGGCGCAGGCCGAAGTCATGGCCAAGCGCGACAAGCTCGATCACGGAGCTGGAAAGCCATTCGAGCAACGGCTGAAAACATCGGGTTACGACGCGAAGAGAGCCGCCGAGAACATCAGCGCCGGCTATCATACGCTGGCTGAGGCGTTTTCCGGTTGGCGCGACTCAAGTCCGCACCGCGCCAATATGCTCCTGGCGAGCGCCACCCGCATGGGAATTGCGGCGGTCTATACGCCGGCCTCGAAATACAAAGTCTATTGGTCGCTCATCCTGGCTGAGCCGGACGAAAAGAAAAGCTAAGGCGACTGCGGGCCGCAGCAAACGCAGCCCCCTTGCACCACTTGGCACCACTTGGCGCCATCCTCGCATTCGCGATAATTTGCACTGGTGGAGTGTGGTGGGGGCCATTCGAGACCATGGCAAACGAGGCTTCGCGCATAGTCCTGGCCTGCGCCATGATTGCGGTGTTGCAATTCACCTTGTCGGCTGTGGCCGAGACGCTGATGCATCGGGCCGAAAATCAGGTGCCGGTGGCGATCGTGCGGGTCGAGCGGACGGCCGATCACACCGAAATTCACCTGCAGACGCAGGCGGCCCTTGAGAAAGTGTGTTTTGCCCCGACGGGCCCCAACAGCCCGTACCTCCTCGCCAACGGGCAAAACTATCGCTATCTCGGGGGCGACAACGTGACGGCTTGTCCCCAACGGCGCGACTACGCGGCCGGCGATGTCGTGGTGCTGCGCTTCGCGCCATTAGAGACGGGATCGAGTACGTTTTCGCTGGCGTCCGGCGGCGCGAAACAGTCGGCTGACGCGGTGTCCCCAGCCGCGCCATCCTGGAATTTTATTCGCGTCATATTGAACTGAGGCGGGCGGCGCGATTGCCGTCAGCTTGCGCCTTTGCCCCGAATCAAAGCAACGCATACCGTCCGGTGAATATGGACTGATTCGTTTCATTCCGTTGCGTCTTCAATCCGTCCCGCGTCCCCGTGTCCCGCTACGGCAATGTGAGCAGAGGAAAAGATGCAATCGCCTTATCTGGTTGAAAACAGGCACATGGCGGTCAAGCGCTGCAAGCATGGCCTGTTCATGTACAACCGCAACGACGCTTTTGTCGGGCGCGGCCTCGACCTCTACGGCGAGTGGTGCGATTTCGAAATCCAGTTGATGCGGCAATTCGTCGAGCTCGGCGATATTGTTGTCGACGCTGGCGCCAATATCGGCACGCACACGGTCGCATTCGCCAATCTGGTCGGGCCGGGCGGCGTTGTTCATGCCTTTGAGCCGCAGCGCAGGAATTTCCTGATGTTGGCGGGCAATGTCGCGCTCAATGGGCACGACAATGTTTTCTGTCATCAAAAAGCGGTCGGCGACTCGAACGGAGAGATCAGCCTGCCGCCTTTGCCGCCGCCCGACGTCACCTTCAACTACAGCGCCGTATCGCTCGTGAAAGGGCTGCCGACCGGCGAAAGCGTGCCGTTGGTGACCCTCGATTCGCTCAACTTGCCGAAATGCCGTCTGCTCAAGATCGATACCGAAGGCATGGAGGAGCAGGTGCTGGCCGGCGCGAAATCGTTGATCGAACGCTGCCGTCCATTTTTGTATGTCGAGAACAACGAGGCCGGGGCGTCAAAAAAACTAAGCCAAATCCTTAATTCGCTTGGCTACACCGCATGGTGGTCGATCTATCCGTATTACGACGCGCGCAATTTCTATTCGAACATGGAAAACGTCTGGCCAAACTTTGTGCCGTCCTCCAACATGTTGTGCGCTTCGAAGGAGCTCAATCTCAATCTACCCGGTCATATGCCGTTCCTCGGCGAGGACGACAGTTGGCAGGCTTGTGTTCAACGGATGTCCAACCCGGCCGAGCAGAAAACAGCGACCGGACTGGACCCGGCGTGATCCGCTGACTAGTTTGCGCCCATGCCGGTACTGCCTCGCGTCAAGGACTACGACACCCTTTATCGAGAATTCCGCTGGCCAGTGCCGGCACGCTACAATATCGGCGTAGACGTCTGCGACCGCTGGGCCCAACAAGAGCCGGGTCGCCTCGCCATTTTGCACGTCCTGCCCGACGGACGGGACGAGCCAATCACTTATGGCTGGTTGCGCGACACTTCCAACCGTCTGGCCAATGTGTTGCGGGCGCACGGGATTGTGCGGGGCGATCGGGTTGCGATCTTGCTGCCGCAGTCGCCCGAGGTGGCCGCGAGCCACATCGGCATCTACAAGCTCGGCGGCGTGGCGCTGCCGCTGGCAGTCTTGTTCGGCACTGATGCGCTGACTTACCGGCTGCAGAATTCCGGCGCTGCTGCGCTGATCACCAACGCCCGCGGCGTCGAGCGCATCGCCGAAATCAGAAAAGATCTGCCCAATCTCAAGCTGGTGCTTTCGCTGGACGGCGCCGGACAAAGCGCGCTTGGCTTCGCCGACGCATTGGCGCGCGCGTCGTCCGATTTCACGCCGGTCGACACATCGGCCGACGATCCCGCGATGATGGTTTACACGTCCGGTACGACCGGCCAGCCCAAGGGCGCATTGCACGGCCATCGCGTCCTGATCGGTCATTTCCCCGGCGTCGAGACCCACCACGACTTCTTCCCTCAGCCAGGCGACCGCATCTGGACGCCGGCCGACTGGGCCTGGGCGGGCGGCCTGCTCAATGTCCTGCTGCCGGGTCTGCACTACGGCGTGCCGGTTGTCGCGCGCCGGTTCGAGAAATTCGATCCGGAAGAAGCCTTTGCGCTGATGGCGCGCGCGCAAATCCGCAATGCCTTTATCCCGCCGACTGCCCTGCGCATGTTGCGCGCTGCGCCCAATCCGAAAGGCCGCCACGCGATCAACATGCGTTCGATCGGTTCGGGCGGGGAATTGCTCGGGGCAGAAACCTACGAGTGGGGAAAATCCGCGTTCGGCCTCGTCATCAACGAGTTCTATGGCCAGACTGAATGCAACATCGTGCTCTCGGCCTGCGGTGCGCTCGGTGTGTCCAAGCCCGGCGCCATCGGCAAGCCGGTTGCCGGCCACACGGTGGCGGTGATCGACGCGGACGGGAATCCGGTGAAAGTCGGGGAGACCGGACAAATCGCGGTCAAGCGGCCCGATCCGGTGATGTTTCTCGAATATTGGGGCAAGCCGGAGGCCACGCGCGACAAGTTCATCGGCGACTGGATGACCACGGGCGACCAGGGCGTGGTGGACGAGGAAGGTTACTTCAGCTTCGTCGGCCGCGACGATGACGTCATTACGTCAGCGGGCTTTCGCATCGGGCCCGGAGAGATCGAGGATTGTCTCATCGCGCATCCGGCGGTGGCGCTTGCTGCCGCCGTCGGCAAGCCGGACGCGCTGCGTACGGAGATCGTGAAGGCCTTCATTGTGCTGAAGAAAGGCTACGCCGCGTCTGATACGCTTGCGTCCGAGATCCAGAGCTTCGTCAAGACCCGGCTGTCGGCGCATGAATATCCGCGCGAAGTCGCGTTTATCGAGGATATGCCGATGACGACAACGGGCAAGGTCATTCGGCGCCTGTTGCGCGAGCGCGTGTGACTTAGCCCAGTCGGCCGCCGCCGAGAATGAACAGGTGGAAGCCCAGCCGCTGCTTTGCCACGCGATAGAACATCACGGATTCGGCAACCAGCGCGGTCGACGTCGCAAGCGCCGCGCCTTCGATGCCGATACGCGGAATTAGAATGACGCACAGCGTCAGATTGATCGCGAAGGCGATCGCATAGACCGCTGCGCATTGCTTGCGTTCGCCCAACATGTTGAGCAACCGTTCGGCCGGCCCAACGGCCGCGCGCGCCAGCATGCCGATCGCCAGGATGAACATCACGCCATAGCCCGCTTCAAAACCGGCACCGAACAGCGACAGCAGCGGGCGGCCGAGCGCGAGGATCGCGGCGCAGGCGACGAGCGAGGGCCAGAACGTCCAGCGGACGGTTTCGCGGAAGAAAGAGGCGAGACGCTGCCGGTCGCCGGACACGTGATATTCGGTGAATTTGTGGGTGGTCGCGCCGGCGATGGCGAAATAGACGAAGGCGACGATCGCCAGCAATCGCGCGCCGGCATAATAGACCGCGACATCATGCGGAGAGCCGAAATGCTCGATCGAGATAATGTCGACATAGGTCAGCAGCAGGTAAAAGCCTTCGACGACAAAAATCGGCATCGACGTGGCCAACCAGGTTTTTGTCTCGTAGATCTTCGGACCGGCCGGCACTTCTTCCTTGAGGCGGCGATTGAGCAACGCCAGCTGAACCATGGTCACGGCCCAGGTTGTGACGACAGCGACGATCATCGCGGTCACGGCGCTGGTCGGCGCGCCAAGGAGCCAGATCGCACCCATGAGCACGGTGATGGCGAGTTGCCGCCAGATGTAGAACGGCATCAGCGCGAGATTCGGCCAGTCATAGGACTGCGCGATGCCGGCCTGCACCTGCACCAACCCGTAGATCGGAATGGTGACGCAGGCGAGGTAGAGCGGGATGATGACGAAATGGTCGAGCCAGGGCGCAAGCAATGTCACGCCGAGTGCGCCGACGGCGCCGATGGCCGTGGCGATGGCGAATGCGAGCCAGCGCGAACCTGCCAGAAAGCCGCGCAATCGGTCGACGCTCTTGAGCTCGATATATTCCGGAATGAAACGCCGCGCCGCCGAGGACAGGCCGACGTCGGAGAGGGCGCCGATCATCAGCACCCAGGTCCATACATAGATGTAGATGCCGAATTCGAAACTGCCCATCCAGCGCGCCAGCAGAACTTGCGAACCGAGCGCGAGCAGCGCGCTGCCGACGCGTACGAGGAAAACCTTTCCCGCAACGAGCTGGGCAATACGGTTGTCGCTCGGATCGGCGAGTATGGATTTGAGACGTGTGACGATGCGTGCGGCCGCGGAAGGCGGTGCGGCAGTCACATGTTCGGATTCGGCCAACGTCACGGGTTCACTCCGCGGCGCCTGCGGCCGGGGTGCGAGCGACGGCAAGGCCATCGCGTTCCACTAGCAAGGAACCGTTAACATTCGGTTGGATGATGCGATTTGCGCCGCTATTTCAGGCCATATCCAGCTTGGCGACATCGGCCAAGATGCCTTCGACGACCTCGCGGTCCGCGGGTGCGAGCGCGCCTTGGGGCGGCACCGGATCGCCGACGGGATAACCCTGGATCTGCAATCCGGCCTTGATGCAGGCGGCAAGATTGAAGCGCGCGAAGGCTTCGTTGATGCGCCAGAGCTCGCGCTGCAGCTTCATGGCTTCCGGCCATTTTCCGGCGCGGCAGAGATCATAGAGCCGCACGCTTTGGCGTGGCACGATGCAAGCAGGGCCGGCCATCCAGCCAACGCCGCCGATCAACATGACCGCGGCGGGAATATGCGCGGAGGCCGAGAACACTTTCATGCGCGGCGCGCGGTTCATGATCGATAGCAGCCGGCCGGTATTGGTCGATGCGTCCTTGATGTACTGGATGCGCGGATGCTCGGCGAGACGCGCGATCACATCCAGCGAAAGATCGCTGCGCTGGAAATTTGGATTGGTGTAGAGCACGACCGGAATGTCGACCGCATCGGCAATGGCGCGAAAATAGGATTCGATCTGCGCGTCCTTGAGCGGGAAGTAGGCCTCAAGAATGGCGAGAATCCCGTCGGCGCCGAGCTTTTGATAGGCCTTGGCCTGTTCAATCGCATCCGCCGTGGCCGTCGATGCCACGCCGGCAATCACCGGCACGCGTTTGCCCGCCGCCTCGATCGTCGCCTGCACGACGGCTTCCCGTTGTGTGCGATTGAGATAGGCGAATTCACCGGTCGAGCCGAGCGGCGTCAGCCCATGCACGCCGGCCTTGATCAGGTCGGCTGCGAGCTTGCCCAGCACGTCGGTCAGGATGCGCCCCCGCGCATCGATCGGCGAGACGAGATAAGGGAAGACGCCGCGAAAGTCGGACATGGCGGTCAAAACACCCACAGCGCTTCGGGCGGGAATTCGACATAGTGCTCGCCCGGTCCGAGCGGCGTCGAGGCGTAGGCACGCACTGTGAGGGACTCGCGCGCAAACACAAGCTCCCAACGCTCGCCGAGATACATCGGCGCCTTCAGCTCCATTTTGAGCCTGTTGGGGCCGGCGCTCGACGCGCAGCGCACGCGCTCGATGCGAATGATGCCGGTGGCCTTGGTGCCATTCGCGGCCTTGGTGCGCGACAGGCCGGTCAGGCGCTCGCCGAACAATTCGATGGTCGCGCGCCCACCAGCGTTGTCGACCAGCTTGCCGTCGAGCCGGTTGTTGCTACCCATGAATTCCGCCGCAAAAAGCGTGGCGGGGTCGTTGTAGAGCGCAGTCGGCGGCCCCTCCTGCGCAATAACGCCAGCCTCAAGCAAAACGACCCGGTCGGCGATCGCCATCGCCTCGACCTGGTCATGCGTGACGTGGATGGCGGACAACCCAAGCGTGACGATCAGCGTGCGCAGCCAGGCGCGCGCTTCCTCGCGCAGCTTGGCATCGAGGTTCGACAGAGGCTCGTCGAGCAGGATGACCGGCGGCTCGTAGACCAGCGCGCGCGCAATGGCGACGCGCTGTTGCTGGCCGCCGGATAGCTGATGCGGATATCGCGCGGCGAGGTGGCCAAGCCCGATCTGCGAAAGCGTCTTCTCCACCCGCGCCTTGATCTCGGCGGCCGGGACGTTACGCAGTTTGAGGCCATAGGCGACGTTGTCGAACACGGTCCGGTGCGGCCACAGGGCGTAGGACTGAAACACCAGCCCGAGGCCGCGTTTCTCGGCCGGCAATTCGATTTTGCGCGCGGCGTCAAAAAACACGTTGTCACCGATTGCAATCGAGCCGCCGTGTGGTGTTTCCAGCCCGGCGATCGCGCGCAGCAGCGTAGTCTTGCCGCTGCCGGAGGGCCCGAGCAGCGCCACGACTTCGCCGGCCGGCACTGCGAGCGAGACGCCCTTGAGGATTTCGTTGTCGCCGAGTCGCAACGCGACATCCTTGACGATGAGTTCAGCCATGCAGGCGCACTCCCAGCCGGACCGCGACGGCAAGGCCGACGCCGATCATCACCACATTAACAACCGATAGAGCCGACACCAGATCGATGGCGCCGGTGCCCCAGAGCGACACCAGCAGCGAGCCGATCACCTCGGTGCCGGGGCCCAGCAGATAGATGCCGGTGGAATATTCGCGCACGAAAATCAGGAAAATCAGAAGCCAGCTTGCCAGCATGCCGTATTTGATCAGTGGCACGGTGACGTCGCGCTTCACGCGCAGGTCGCTGGCGCCGGCGGTGCGCGCGGCTTCCTCCAGCTCCGGCCCGACCTGCAACAGCGTGCCGGACACGAGCCGCATGCCATAGGCGAGCCAGACGATCGTGTAGGCGAGCCAGATCGACACCATTGTTGATTTGAGCGGCGACAGGAACGGCACGAATAGAAACACCCACAACAGCGCGAGACCGGCAACGAGACCGGGCATGGCGCGCGGCACCATCACCATGTAGTCGACCAGCCGCGTCCAGCCTGAATTCCAGCGATGCACTGAAAGGGCGATTGCGGTGTAGCAGGCAACCGCGATGGCGCCGCCGATCACGCCAATGCCAAGCGTATTCAGGATGCCGCGAATGACGTTCGGGTAGTCGGCAAGCTCGCGATAGTGATCGAGCGTGAGGACATCGAGCAGCTTTACGCCTTCGCCCCAGGTGACGACGAACGAGCGTAGCGTGATGCCGAACAACGGCACTACCACCGTAATGAAAAGCCAGAAGATGATCGCGGCGAAGGCAAACCAGCGCCAGCCGTGCAGGCGCAGCGGCTGGGTCTTCAGGCCCTTGCCGCGCACCGAGACATAGCGTTGCGCCTGGCGCAGCAGCAGGCGTTGCATGAACACCAGCGGCGCGGTGACCGCGATGATGACCACCACGACCACGGCCATCAGTTGATAGGACGGCACGCCCAGCTTGTTCGTGAGCTTGTAAAGATAAGTGGAGAGCACCAGCACGTCCTGCGGATCGCCGAGGACAAGCGGCAGGCCGAACAGCTCGAAGCCCAGAAAGAACACCAGCACGCCGGCAAACAAAATTGCCGGCAGAATCATCGGGAGGCTGACGTTGATCGCAACCCGGAACGGGTTGGCGCCGGAGACGCGCGCGGCTTCCTCCAGGTCGGTGCTCAGGCCGCGCAAGGAGGCGGCGCTGTAGAGATAGACATGCGGAACATGCGTGAGGCCCGCGATCGCGATCAGCGATGTGAGTGAATAGAGGTTCCACGGCACGAAGCCGAGCACGTCCTTGGCCAGCGTCGAGAAGATGCCGACCGGGCCGACCGCCACCACGTAGCCGAATGCGATCACCACCGCCGAAACGAAGATCGGAATCAGGATCAGCGGTTCGAGATATTCCCGTCCCGGGACATCGGTCCGCACCATCAGAAACGCAAGCAGGGCGCCGAGCGGGACTGCAATCGCCGCCATGCCTCCGGCAATCGCGATCGTGGTCCAGAACGCCTGCCAGAAATCCGGATCAGCGAAGACGAACGTATAAGCGAGGAATCCGAACCGCGCCGTATGATCGAAAAACGGGGCGGTGAGAAAGCTCTGGTACACAACGAGCGACAGCGGCGCCACCACGGCCAGCGCGGTGACGCCGAGGACGAGCAAACGATACGCGGCTATGGGCATATATTTCCGTCATTCCGGGGCGCGAGCACAGCGAGCGAACCCGGAACCCAGATGAAAGCACCGAGTGTAGTTCTGGATTCCGGGTTCCGGCCTTTGACCGGCCCCGGAATGACCAGATGAAAGTCCCTACTGTCCCTTTTTCGCCTGCTGCCACTTCGACAGGAAGGCGAGCCGCTTGGTCTGATCGAGATTTTCCAGCAGCGTCTGGTCGATCGGCACCGGGCGCGCCTTGTCGCCAATCAGCTGCGTGACGCGCTTGATCGTTGCTTCACCTTCGACATCCGAGCGCAGCGAATAGAGATCGGCCTTGTTGGCGATGATCTCCTGCCCGCGCTTCGACAAGATGTAATCGAGGAACAGCTTGCCGGCATTCGGGTTCTTGGCGTGCTTGGAGATGAAGGCGACGCGCGAGGTGACCATGGTGTAATCCTTCGGCAGGACGATGCCGAGGTTCGGATCCTTCTTGGAGCGGCTGAGCGCGTAGGAACCGAAGATGCCGTAGGCGATCAGGTGCTCGCCGGAGGTGACGCGTTCCATCATGGCGCCGGCGCTGGTGTAGAGCTTCGCCTGTGCCTTGCCCATCGCCTTGAACAGTTCCCATGCCTGCGGGAAATCCTTGATGTCCTCGTTGCAGAACAGATAGCCGACGCCGGAACGTTCCGGATCGTAAGCCGTGATCTTGCCCTTGTAGAAATCGGTCTTGGCGTTGAGCAGCTTCAACAAGTCGGTGTGATCCTTCGGCACATCGGCTTCCGGCACCAGCCGCTTGTTGTAGACGAAGGCAATCGGCTCATAAGTCGTGCCGTAGGCGGCATCTTTCCACACGGCCCATTTCGGCAGCGACTTTGATTCCGGCGAGGCATAGGTCGCGGCCTGGCCGTCGGCGACCAGCTTCACCTGCAGGTCCATCGCGGAAGACCACAGCACGTCGGCGGTGCCGTTGTTGGCGGCGGCTTCCGCGATGAAGCGGTTGTAGAGCTCGGTGGAGTTGAGGTCGGAATATTCGACCTTGATGCCGGGATAGAGCGCCTCGAAATCCTTGACCAATGGATTGGATGAGGCTGCGTCGGTGGTCGAATAGATCACCACCTTGCCTTCCTTCTTGGCTGCATCGACGATTTTTGCGTAATCGGCCGGGTAGCCCTGCGGCACCTGTGCTTGCGCGCCAGCGCCGAAAATCAAGGCGGTTGAGATAAAAGCGGCTGATACGACGTGTCGCATGACAACTCCCTCGTGACAATTTCCCGGCGCCTGTGCCCCGCAGCGGCCGTTCGCAGCGATGCTACTCCAGGCCTTCAGGGCCCGCCTAGTGGCAAGCAAAACCCCGCCGCTGGAGCGGCGGGGTTGTCTGATTGGCGTGACCGTCAGTGCGCCAGCGGGTCGGGCCGGAACTGGATGTGCACGGCGCGGGGGCTCGAGCCCTTGCCGGTCTCCATCAGCCAGGGCGTGCGATCGCCGTTGGTGCTCCACAAGCCGCGGCCTTTCCAGCCGGCATTCGGATCGTCGATGCGGCCGTCGAGGCCCTTGGCATAAAAGCCCATCGGGTAGGGGATGCGCAGCGAGACCATCTTGCCGTCCTTCAGCGCAACGAAGCCATCGCTGAGGTTGGCGGTCGAGATCGGAACGTTCTCGCCCAGGCCGAGCGTATTGTGCTGATCGACCCAGGTGTAATAGCTCGCCTCGGCGCTGGTATCCGGGAAGCCCTCAAAGCCGGGTCCGGGATATTTGTAGAATGACCAGCCTTCCGGACAATGATTGCCGGTCGCCGTCGGTCCGTTGAGCGGTCCTTTGCACTTGCTGCGGTCGAAACTCATCAGGTGACCGCTTGAGCCCGATCCCCACAGCACGCCATTGCCGTCGATGTCGCCACCGCGGATGCCGAAGCCGGGTTTCGGAATGTAATAGACCTCCGACAATTTTGTTTTCGGATCGAAGCGCAGGAATCCCGGCGGCCCGGCAAACGTGCCGATGGCAAACCAGATCGAGCCGTCTTTCGGGTTGGGCATGACCGAGTAGGGTCCCGAGCCAGCAGTGATGCGGCGATCTTTCGCCGGATCGGCCGACGCGGTCGGGTCCACATACTCATCGAGTTTGCCGTTGCCGTTGGTATCGAGCACCCACGGCGCCCAGCCTTGCGCCTTCTCCGCATCGCCGGTTTCCTCAAAAACTTTAGTGTTGACCCAGCCTGCCACCTGTCCGGTGCCGCTGAACCACAGCGTGTTGTCGGCGTCATAGCCGAACTGCGGGTGATGGGTGGCAAAGCACGTGTCGACGAAGGTGTACTTCATCGTCTTGGGATCAAGCATGGCGGCTTGCCGCTGCGACTTATCGAGCGGGAAGATCTTGGCGTACTGATTGTCAGAGCCTTTTTTGCAGAACGCAGGATTATCCAGTCCGCGCACGCTTGCGGTCAGCCACACGCGTCCTTTGTCGTCGAACATTGCGTTGTGATTGTTGGCACGTGTGTCCCACAGCGCCTGGCTGCCCCAGTAAGGCGAATCCGCCATTGGCTTGATGGCGCCGGCGTGGCCGGGTCCAAGCGACAATGGCATGTCGGCATCACGCACCGGCATCTTGAAGAAAGACACCTTGTTGGTCTTGGGATCGAGGATCGGCATGTTGTCGGTCGAATATTCCGGTGAGCCGAACAACGGGCCGTTGGCGTTAACCGTCGGATGCCGCCGGTCCGACGAAATCAGGTCGTGCAGATATTTGTCCGGCTTGGACCATTCCCACGACGTGATCACCACGTTGCGTTCAACGCCTTGCGGCCGCGGAGGCTCAACCTTTGGCACTTCGCCTTTGGCAATGCGGTCCGTCCACTCGCCAAAATATTTGTAAGGCACGCCGCCCCACTGGCCGGCGAGGCGGTTCGTCATCTGCTCGCCCGATTGGCCCGATTGTGTGCGCCGTATCCAGGCGTCTTCGCCGGAATTGAAGTGACCGAGCGTGGCCGGGATGGTGCGGGTCGATTCCTGTCCGAGCTGGTGGCAGCCGATGCAGTCGACATTATTCATCTGCTTCAGCCAGTCGTTCTGCGTGAGCTTCTCGGGAATAGCGCTCTTGCCGCCAAACTCGCTCGCCGGCGGAATTTTCATCAGCGTGTACCAGTAGATCGCCGGGTAATATTGCGCCGCAGCCGCTGCATTCGGCGCGGGCACGGCTGTGAGATCGAGCGTTGCTCCCGGTTTCGCGCGCATCTTGGGCGAGTCGACAAGCCCGTAGCCGCGCACCCAGACGGTGTAGTCGGCCGTCGGCAGATCCGGAATGAGATAGCGCCCCTGATCGTCGGTGACGACAATCCTCGCGAACTTTGTGGGTAGTTCCGTCGTCTCGGCGATCACCCAGACACCCGCCTCGGGACCTTTGGCGCTGGTGACAGTGCCGCCAATCTCGTTGGTGCCGATGCTAAGTGCGTTCTGTGCGTAGAGAGCTGGGCCGCCTTGCATTACCAGCACGAAAAAACCGGCAAACATCATCAAGCGCTGAAGCGCTTTTGTTACACGCAGCATTACCGCCTCCCTGGCGTTGATCCGGAACTGCGTCCGGTCATTTAGAAATGCTGAAATTCTAACAAGAGGGGCGGCAAATCCCAGAGGATTTATTCAGCCGCCGAACCCGCCGTCGTCGAGGAACTTCTGCTCCTCCGGCGTCGTGGTGCGGCCGAGCACGGCATTGCGGTGCGGGAAGCGGCCGAAGCGGCGGATGATATCGGCGTGGATTTCCGCCCATTTCAGGCCGTCAGCATCGCCGGACGCCTTGTAAAAGGCGATGCCGCGTTCCTGGTCGGCGAGATCCTCGGAATGCTCGAAGGGAAGATAGAAGAAGCCGCGCAAATCCGCCGGAACCTGGCTGTCGAAGCCGCGCACGATCGCGCCCGCAGCAACCGCACGCGCCAATGGATCGGTGGCAAAAGTACGCGCGTCGCCGCGAAACATGTTGCGCGGGAACTGGTCGAGCAGGATGAGCAGCGCCAGCGCGTCCTGCGCGCTGTGCTCCCAGCCGGACAGCTTGCCGGCGGCAGCGGCTTCATAGGTGTCGAGGAACCGCTCGCGGATCTGCTCGTCGAAAGTGGCGTCCTTGGTAAACCAGCGGTCCGGCCCGGCCTCGCGCCAGAATGATACGACTTCGGCGGAACTTGCGAGCATCGGCATCCTGTCTCAATTGGCGGGCGTCGTGGTGTCGTCGTCACGCAAGACACGACGCAGAATTTTCCCGACGTTTGTCTTTGGCAACTCGTCGCGAAATTCAATCTGCTTTGGCACCTTGTAGCTCGCAAGGCGGGTGACGAGAAACGCACGTAATTCATCGGCCGTGAGGGCTGGGTTCTTCTTGACGGCGAACAGTTTTCCGGCTTCGCCGGAATGTTTGTCCGGCATGCCGACCAATGCGCATTCGAGCAGCCCGCCCTGGCCCATGGCAACTTCCTCGACCTCATTGGGAAATACCTTGAAGCCCGACACGGTGATCATGTCCTTCTTGCGGTCAACAATGCGGATGCGGCCCTGAATGTCCATGACGCCGATATCGCCAGTGCGGAAGTAGCCGTCGGTGGTCATCGCCTGCGCAGTCTCATCTGGCCGCCGCCAGTAGCCCAACATGACCTGCGGGCCGCGCGCACAGATTTCACCTTGTTCGCCGTTCTGCAATTCGTGACCGTCTTCGTCGCGAATGGAAATATCGGTCGAGGGCAGAGGCAGGCCGATCGTGCCGGTCCATTCGGTGATATCGCCGCGATTGCAGGTGAGCACCGGCGACGTTTCCGACAATCCGTAGCCTTCGATGATAGGTTTTCCGGTGGCTTTCACCCAGGCGTCGGCAACCGGCTTCTGGACCGCCATGCCGCCCCCGATTGCGCACTTGAACATGCTCCAGTCGATCTTGCCGAAGTCCGGATTGTTGAGCAGTGCATTGTAGAGCGTGTTCACCGCCGGAAAGATGTTCACCTTGTAGTGGCTGAGTTCCTTGATGAGGCCGCGGATGTCGCGCGGGTTCGGAATGAGGAGGCACATTCCACCAGTACGCACGCCGAGCAGAAAACACGCGGTCAGTGCAAAGATGTGATAGAGCGGCAACGCAGTGACAATGATCAGCCGGTCGATCTTCGGTGGCAGATCGACCAGCGGCTGATTCCACGCTTCCACCTGCAACATGTTGGCGACCAGATTACGGTGGGTCAGCATTGCGCCTTTGGCGAGGCCGGTGGTGCCCCCGGTATATTGCAGGAATGCAATGTCGTCTGGCCCGACCGCCGCGCGCGCAAGGTCGGATTGGCGCCCGGCCGCGAGCGCGTCGTTGAACATCGTGGCGGCGGGAATTGTGTAAGGCGGCACCATTTTCTTGACATAGCGGACGACGGTATTGACCAGCGCGCCTTTGACGGCACCGAGCATGTCGCCCAGGCTTGCGACCACGACGTGCTTGACCGGCGTATTCGGCAGTGCCTGCTGCAGCACCGAAGCGAAATTTTCCAGGACAAAAATAGCTTCAACGCCGGCGTCGGAGAGCTGGAATTCCAGCTCACGCGGTTTGTAGAGCGGATTGACGTTCACCACCGTGCAGCCGGCGCGCAGAATGGCGGCAATGGCCACCGGATATTGCAGGACATTCGGCATCATGATGCCGACGCGCGCGCCGTGCTTCAGTCCCCGGCTTTGCAGCCAGCCGGCGAGCGCATACGAGGCTTCATCAAGCTCACGATAGCTCAAGACCTTGCCCATGCAGACGCAAGCCTCGCGTGCCGCATAGGTCTTGAAGCCTTCCTCGAGCATCGCCACCAGCGAGGGGTAGCGTGACGGGTCGATCTCCGCGGGAACGCCCGGCGGATAATGCCGAAGCCAAAGCCGTTCCATGACGCTTCCCCCGCGCCGGCGCTTTTCGTCTGACCGCCGGCTGCCGATTCGACATCAGCATGATTTCAACCCGCCTTGCATGCAAGGCCGGTAAAAGCACCGCGAAACGCTAGCGTCCGCCAAACGGAATAAGCGGATTATCGATCAGGGCAGCGCGATCAGGGCGATCGGGGCCGGCGACCCCCAAAAAAGCCTCGAATAGCTCGCGCACCGCGCGTTCGGGCAGGTCACGGGTGATGAAAACAAGGCGGGTGCGATGGTCGTCGTCCGGCCAGCGCTCGAGGCGAACCGTCGGATGAAAGACGTGCTGCACGCCATGCACGACAACCGGTGTGTCCGGCATCTCGGCGAGTTTCACAATACCTTTGACGCGCAGAAGCTTGGCGCCATGCGTCGCGCGCAACAGCTCAAGAAACATTTCCAGCGTTCCGGCGGGGACAGCGTCGTCCGTCGTGAGCACAAATGAGCCGATATGCTCGTCGTGCCGGTTGACGTCGTGATGATGATGGTGGTGCTCGCCTGCGTAGGCCTCGGCGGCGAGCCATTTCTTGACGTCGGGAATCTTCTTGTCGGGATCGTAGAGGCCGCTGCCGAGTATCCGATCGGCGGTTGCTTCGCCCTTGGCCGCATCGAGGATCGGTGCCGCCGGGTTAAGCATGCGCAGGCGCGCAACGATTGCATCGCGTTGCCCACTATCGGCGAGGTCGGTCTTGGTCAGGACGATGCGGTCGGCCACGGCGGCCTGCTTCACGGCTTCGGCATGGGCATCGAGCGTTGCTGCGCCATTGATCGCATCCACCACCGTGACCACGCCATCGAGCCGGTAGCGCAGCAGCAGATAGGGATGCGACATCGCGGTGTGCAGAACCGGTGCAGGATCTGCCAGCCCGGTGGTTTCGAGCAGCACGCGCCGGAACGTGCAGCGCCGATTGTCGAGATCGCGCAGCAATGTCTCGAGAGCATCGACCAGATCGCCGCGCATGGTGCAGCAGAGGCATCCCGACTGCAGCAGCACCATGTTGTCGCCGATATATTCGACGAGGAGGTGATCGAGCGACACCTCGCCGAATTCGTTGATAATGACGGCGGTATCCGCCAGCGCGGGATCTTTCAGCAGCCGGTTGAGCAAGGTGGTTTTACCGGCGCCGAGAAAGCCGGTGAGCACGGTCAGCGGAATAGGCGTCGGCGGGGTCTTTCGCTCACCGCGTGGCGCGGGCTCGCTCATTGGGTCGCCGAGCTGACTTTCGGCTTGGGGTGCTTTGCCGCCGGCTTGGCAGGCTTGTCAGTCTTGGCGGTCGCGGCGGTCTTGGCCGTCTTCGCTGCGTCATCTGTCTTGGCCGCTTTTTCAGTGCCTTCCGTCTTTGCGGTAGCTTTCTTCTTCTTTTTCGGAGCAGCGCTGGCAGTCTGCACCGCGGTGTCCGGATGGTCGGCCGGTCCGGTGAAAACAACGATCGAAGGCGTCGTCTCGACCGGAGGTCCGAGCACGAATTTGCCGTTCGCCGGCTTCAGGCTGGACAGCAGCAGCGCCTGCGAACCGCCCGACTCGCCGCTGGCCGTGACGGCCGCGTCTTCCGGCTCTTCCTCGTTCTCCTCCGACGGGGGCTTGCGCCGGTGACCGCCGCACATTTCGTCACGCAGATTGGGTGGCTGCGCATCGATCGGCGCCAGCGCATCGACCGTGCCGAGCGAGGGGGTAAGCCAGGACAGGCCGCCGCTGTTGAAGCCGCGCTCTAGCAGTTGGGCGGCCTTCTGCGCGCGGACGGCGCCGGACCATGAGCCGAGCACGACTGCGATCAGCCGGCGGCCATTGCGTGTCGCGGAGGCAACGACATTGTAGCCGGACGCGCAAATGAATCCTGTCTTGATGCCGTCGGCGCCGGGATAGCGATCGATCAACGAATTGTAATTGCGCATCACGCGATTGCCGTAACGAATCGACGAGATGTGCCAGTAGCTGTCGTATTCCGGAAATTCGAGGATGAGCGCGCGCGCGAGAATTGCCAGGTCGCGCGCCGAGGTGACGTGGTTCTCGGCAGGGAGCCCGTTCGGGTTGACGAAGTTGCTCTGCGACATGCCGAGCCGCCGCGCATTGGCGTTCATCAGGTCGGCAAAGCCGGAAATCGAGCCGCCGACGCCTTCCGCGATCGCGACCGCCATGTCGTTGGCGGATTTCACCATCAGCATCTTCAGCGCATTGTCGACGGTCAGCGTGGTGCCGGCGTTGAAGCCCATCTTGGTCGGCTGCTGCGCGGCTGCATTGCGCGACACGGTCAGCAATGTATTGAGCGAAATGCGGCCTTCCTTGATCGTGCGCAGGGTCGTGTAGGCCGTCATTATTTTCGTGACCGAGGCCGGGTACCACGGGTAGGTCGCGTTCTCGGCGTGCAGCACTTTGCCGGTGGCCGCTTCGATCAGCAGTTGTGCTTCCGCTTGCGCCTGGCTCGCACCGGCAAGCGACAGGGCGCTGACAACAAGGCCAAAGGCCATTGCGCTAAGGGTGCGGCTCGAAGCGATTATCATTGTCAGTGGTTCAGGGTCCTAAGGCTTCAAGACCGGGGAAGTTCCATGGCCGGTGCTGATAGGCTATCTAAGCTTTCGATGCTAGGCAAAGCGGCCTAGCCGCAGTTGAATATGTATGGTGACTCGCAAGCTCAATCGCCGAGGAAAGCGACCAAAATTCGGCAAAGGAGGCATTAATGACGGCCTGCATTGTCGGGTGGGCCCATACCCCCTTCGGAAAACTCAACGGTGAAACCGTCGAAAGCCTGATCGTGCGGGTGACCGGCGAAGCGCTGGCCGACGCCGGTATTGGCCCGAAGGACGTCGATGAGATCGTCCTCGGCCATTTCAATGCGGGCTTTTCGGCACAGGATTTTACGGCGTCGCTGGTACTGCAGGCCGCGCCCGAGCTGCGCTTCAAGCGCGCGACGCGCGTTGAAAACGCCTGCGCCACAGGCTCTGCCGCCGTGCATCAGGGGATCAAGGCGATCGATGCGCGCGCGGCGCGCGTCGTGCTCGTGGTCGGCGCCGAGCAAATGACGACGACACCCGCGGCGGAGATCGGGCGCAATTTGCTGAAAGCGTCCTACGTACGCGAGGAGGCTGAAATCGACGGCGGCTTTGCCGGCATTTTCGGAAAAATCGCCGGACTCTATTTCCAGAAATGGGGCGACCAGTCCGACGCGCTGGCGATGATCGCCGCCAAGAACCACAAGAACGGTGTTGGCAATCCTTACGCGCAGATGCGCAAGGATCTCGGCTACGAATTCTGCCGCACGGAGAGCGAAAAGAATCCGTTTGTGGCCGGCCCGCTCAAGCGCACCGATTGCTCACTTGTGTCGGATGGCGCCGCCGCGGTTGTGCTCGCCGATGTCGAGACCGCGCTCAAGCTGAAGAAGGCGGTCACCTTTCGCGCCGTCGAACATGTGCAGGACTTCCTGCCGATGTCGAAGCGCGACATTCTGAAATTCGAAGGTTGCGCCGAGGCATGGCGGCGTGCGCTGGCGAAGGCGGGCCTGAAGCTCGACGAGCTGTCATTTGTAGAGACGCACGACTGCTTCACGATCGCGGAGCTGATCGAATACGAAGCCATGGGTCTGACCGCGGAGGGCCAGGGCGCGCGCGCCGTGCTGGAGGGATGGACACAGAAAGACGGCAAGTTGCCGGTCAATCCGTCGGGCGGCCTGAAGGCAAAAGGGCATCCGATCGGCGCGACCGGCGTGTCAATGCACGCGCTCTGCGCGATGCAGCTCACCGGCACTGCGGGCGACCTGCAGGTGAAGAACGCACGCCTGGGCGGTATCTTCAATATGGGTGGAACGTCGGTCGCGAACTACGTGAGTATTCTCGAGCGCATCAAGTAGCGGCTTTTCGGACTCAATTTAATTTGCGGGCCGCCGCCGCCGGCAGGAACGACGAATCGAAGACATCCTCCAGCTTCGGCTTCGCCTTGAACTTATGGGTGAGCGCGATCTGCTCGAGCGCGTGGGCGAAGCGATCCGCATCGATGCCGCCATAACCATCCGCCTTGACCTCCGGCGTGACGATGTTCTCGCGGATCGCCATGGTCAGCCGTTCAAGCTCGACGTTTTTCCCGAGTTGTCCGTTGCGCTTGATGACCGACTCGATCGCGGCCGCGGGCTGCTTCACAGTATCCTTCAGCCCTTTGAAAAAGGCGCGCAGAAAACCCTGCACGGCCTCGGGATGCTCGGCGGCAAATTTTGTATTGACCAGGATGGCGCTGCCATAAAGCGCGACCCCGTAATCCGACATCAGCAGCACGACGATATCGTCGACCGGAACGCCTTTGTCCTTGAGATTAACATAGGATGTGAACGAGTAGCCGGTGATCGCATCCACCTGACCCGCCGCCAGCATCGGTTCGCGCACGGGGAAACTCACGTTTTCGATGGCAACCTTGGAGACGTCGATGTTGTTGGCCTGTGCGAATATCGGCCATTCCGCAAAGGCGCCGCCGGCCGAGGGTGCGCCAAGCGTTTTTCCTTCCAGGTCTTTCGGACTGGCGATACCGCGGCTCTTGCGGCCGATGACCGCATAAGGCGGACGATTGTAGAGCATGAACACGGCTTTGACTGGCGTGGCAGGCTTGGCGTCGCGGAATCTGATCAGCGCGTTGATGTCGCCGAAGCCCATGTCATATTCGCCCGACGCGACGCGCTCGATAGGCTGGAGTGAGCCGAGCCCGGGGTCGATCGTGACGTTGAGGCCTTCCGCGCTGTAGTAGCCCTTGTCGAGCGGAACCAGGAACGGCGCCGATGGTCCCTCAATTTTGAAATCAAGTGTGAAGCGGATGTTCGTTTCGGCGGTGGCATGCGTTGCGATCGTCGTAGCGAACAGCAGCGCAAGCCATGCCGACTTGCCGGCGCAGTGAGCGTTCATCGCAAGGTGCGTTTGTTGGCGCGTTTTTCGACGGCCCGCGCAGCCTGTGGTGCGGAACTCTGCCATGACCAAGCAAAGAACATGAAACTGCAAAGGGCAAGCGCGGGCGCATCCGCGCGCGATCACTTACGACGGTAAGGCTAATGCTATGGCCTGTGATGAACGTCGCTATTCTCAAGCCGCGAGAATCGGACATTTTGGATGAGCGTTTAGGGTAGACTTGCGCATCGGTACGGAGTTTCAACGCAATGCCGCCGGCCCAGACCGAAGGTCCAGCGCGCGACATTCCGTCGCTGCGTGCGCCTTACGCGCCACCGGATGAGGCGATCGCCGCCGTGTTCCTGGCGTCCGCAGGCCGCTCGCGCGATGCCGAAGCACGCATCGACACACGCGCAAGACGTCTGGTCGAGGCGATTCGCGCGCGCACCGGCATGCTCGGCGGAGTCGAAGATTTCCTGCACGCTTATGCTCTCTCCACCAAGGAGGGGCTCGCGCTGATGGTGCTGGCCGAAGCGCTGCTGCGGGTGCCTGATGCCGAAACAGCCGACCGCCTGATCGAGGACAAGCTGCAGGCGGGCGACTGGGCGCATCACGATGGGCGCTCGGCGGGCCTTTTAGTCTCCGCCTCCGCATGGACGCTCGGCCTGACGGCCCGCGTCATTCATCCCGGTGAAACACCCGAGGGCATCGTTGAGTCGCTGATCAAGCGTCTGGGCTTGCCGGCCGTCCGCGTCGCCACGCGCCAGGCCATGCGGCTGCTCGGCTCGCATTTCGTGCTTGGGCAGACGATCGAAGAGGCTCTGGCGCGGGCCGGCTCGCACCGCGAATTTCTCTATTCCTTCGACATGCTGGGTGAAGCCGCCCGCACCGGCGGCGATGCCGGGCGCTATTTCGACGCCTATGCCAATGCCATCGATGCGATCGGAAAAAGCGCTGGCAACGAGGCATTGCCAAAACGGCCGGGCATTTCGGTGAAGCTGTCGGCGCTGCATCCGCGCTACGAGGCGCTGTCGCGCGGCCGCGTTCTCAAGGAACTGACGCCGAAATTGCTGGAACTGGCACGGCTGGCAAAATCGCACGAATTGAATTTCACCGTCGACGCCGAGGAGGCGGATCGCCTGGAGTTGTCGCTCGATGTGATTGCTGCCGTATTGCGCGACCCGTCGTTGCGCGATTGGGACGGTTTTGGTCTTGCGGTGCAGGCCTATCAGAAGCGTGCCGGCGCGGTGATCGACTGGATTGCGGAAACGGCCGCGGCACTCGATCGCCGCCTGATGGTCCGTCTGGTGAAAGGCGCCTATTGGGACACCGAGATCAAGCGCGCGCAAGAGCGCGGGCTTGCCGACTATCCGGTGTTTACGCGCAAGGCGATGACCGACCTCTGCTATCTCGACTGCGTGCGCAAACTGCTGGCGGCGCGGCCGCGTCTCTACCCGCAATTTGCCACCCACAATGCGCTCACGGTTGCTTGCGTTATCGAGGATGCGGCGGGCACCGGCGGCTTCGAGTTTCAGCGGCTGCATGGCATGGGCGAGGCGTTGTACGAGTCGCTGCTGGCCGAGCTGCCGGGGTTGACCTGCCGCGTTTACGCGCCGGTCGGCGGCTATGCCGATTTGCTCGCCTATCTTGTGCGGCGTCTGCTGGAGAATGGTGCCAATTCGTCATTCGTATCCGTTGCGGCCGATCCGGCGGTGCCAATCGAATCCATTCTGCGGCGTCCGCAGAGCTGGATCGCCGATGCTTCGCACGCGCGCCACTCGCATATTCCGCTTCCGCGCGACTTGTTTGGTCCGACGCGGCGTAATTCGGCCGGTCTTGAATTCGGCGACCGCGCTGCGGTCGAAGCCTTGCTCGCCGAAATCCGCGCAGCGCCCCAGAGCGCACACGCGACGCCACTGATCGATGGCGTTTCCGTTGCAGGCCGGGAACGTGCGCTGACATCACCGATCGATGGCCGATCGGTCGGCGTGGTGCAGGAGGGCGATGAGGCGGTCGTGTCAGCCGCGCTCGCTGCGGCTGTGGTCGCATTTCCGGCGTGGAGTGAAAGGCCGATCGCGGATCGTGCGGCGGCGCTTGAACGCGCTGGGGATCTCATCGAGCAGAACCGCGGCCGGTTGATCGCGCTGTTGCAGGTCGAAGGTGGCAAGAACTCTCGACGATTGCATTTCGGAAGTTCGCGAGGCGGCGGATTATTGCCGCTACTACGCCGGCGAGGCTCGCCGCGCACTGGTGCCACAGCTCCTGCCTGGCCCGACCGGTGAGAGCAATGAGTTGCGATACCGCGGACGTGGCGTCTTCGCTTGCATCAGCCCGTGGAATTTCCCGCTGGCGATTTTTACCGGCCAGATCGCCAGCGCGCTCGCAGCCGGCAACTGCGTCGTTGCCAAGTCCGCCGAGCAGACACCGCTCATTGCCTGTGAGGCGGTGAAGCTGATGCATGCGGCAGGCGTACCGGCGGGCGCGCTGCATCTCGTGCCGGGCGACGGAAAAATCGGCGCCATGTTGGTGGCCGACCGCCGCGTGTCCGGCGTCGTCTTCACCGGGTCGACGGAAGTTGGCCGTGCGATCAATCGCGCACTGGCGGCGAAAGATGGGCCAATTCCGCCGCTGATTGCCGAGACCGGCGGCATCAATGCCATGGTCGTCGATGCCACGGCATTGCCCGAGCAGGTCACCGATGACGTCATGACGTCGGCATTCCGCTCCGCCGGGCAGCGCTGTTCCGCGCTGCGGCTCCTGTGCATTCAGGACGATGTGGCTGATCGCATATTGGACATGGTTGCAGGCGCGGCCCGCGAACTCAAACTGGGTGATCCGCGCGATCCGGCGACGCATGTCGGGCCGGTGATCGATACCGACGCCAGGGACAAACTGAATCACTGGATTGCTGCGATGGATGCCCGCGGCGCCGTGTTGTTCCGGCTGGCGGCGGCCCCGCCGTCCGGCGGAACCTATGTCGCGCCGGCAATCGTCGAACTCGACAGCGCACGCGAACTCAAGGAAGAAGTGTTCGGTCCGGTGTTGCACGTGGTGCGCTGGCGTGCTGGCGAGCTCGATGTGCTGCTCGACGACATCGCCGCTAATGGCACGGCGCTCACGCTCGGCATCCATTCGCGCATCGGCGCGGTCGTTGCGCGTATCGCCGCGCGTCTGCCGCACGGCAATGTCTACGTGAACCGCAACATGATCGGCGCCGTTGTCGGCTCGCAGCCGTTCGGCGGCAGCGCATTGTCCGGAACCGGGCCGAAGGCTGGCGGCCCGCATTATATGAATCGCTTCGCGCGCGAGCAGGTGGTGACGGTGAACACCGCGGCCTCGGGCGGCAATGCCACGCTGCTGTCCGAGGACGAGTAGCGACTGTCACAATGCGCTGTGGCGGGCCGCTAAGTAGATCTAGATACTGGACTTTTCCGGCCAAAGCCGGGCGCCGGCACGGGACCTAATGTCGCCATTAAGCGCCTGATAACGGTGGCACGGAGTTCCCGTGACACATTCGCGCGTCGCCACAGACGTTAACCGGTTTGGCGCGCGGATCGGATATTGTGGTTTGCATGACTGATTCGGTCGCCCGTCTTTACGAAGCTGTGATTGAGGCTCGCGGTTCCGACCCGGCCAAGTCACGGACCGCGCGGCTTTTGCGCGCGGGTCGCGCCAAGATGGCCAAGAAACTTGCCGAAGAGGCGGTCGAGGTCGTCATCGACGCCATGCACGGCCAGCCCGAGGCTGTCGTGCGGGAAAGCGCCGATTTGCTTTACAACCTCGTGGTGCTTTGGGTTCATGCCGGCGTGCACCCGGACCAGGTCTGGTCGGAAATGCGGCGCCGCGAACTGATGTTTGGCATCGCCGAAAAAGTGCCAAAAGATCTGGTGCGCGCCGCCGCACGGCGTAAAGTGGTGGCCTTGGAGACCCGGCGCGTGCGCAAGCGCCGCTGATCCGTCACAATTCTCCTCACGAGTACTGCAATGACTGCTGAGGCTGCCGAGCCGCGTTCCTTGCTGCGCCGTCTTTATGACTGGTGCCTTGCTGCTGCGTACAAGCCACACGCGTTGTGGACGATGGGCGCAGTATCATTCGCCGAAAGCTCGTTTTTCCCCGTGCCGCCCGACGTGATGCTGATCCCGATGGCGCTGGCGCGGCCGGAGCGGGCTTACGTGATGGCGGCCTTGTGCACGGTCACGTCGGTGGCCGGTGGTCTGCTTGGCTACACCATCGGCGCCGTGCTCTACAACTCCGTCGGCGCCTGGCTGATTCAGCTTTATGGCTATGGCGACAAAGTTGAGGCTTTCCGCGACGCCTATGCGCAATGGGGCGCCTGGATCATTCTTTTGAAGGGTCTTACGCCCATTCCGTTCAAGGTCGTGACCATCACGTCGGGCTTTGCAGGGTATAATCTCGGGCTGTTCCTGCTTTTTTCTGTGATTACGCGCGGTGCGCGTTTTTTCCTGCTGGCATTTCTGTTGCACCGCTATGGCGAACAGGCGCGTCATATTATTGAAAAGCGGCTCGGGCTATGGGTTCTGCTCGGCGCTGCTGTTATCGTCGTTGGCATCGTAGCGGCGCTATACTTGATTTGAGGAAATGGCGTCCTCAATTTTGCCACCAGTGGGCCGTAAACGGCGCACCGTGGTATGGGGAATAGTCTGCCGCTCATGGCGGACGGGACGCCAAGCTTGGCGAGCCATGGATATCAAACGGTCTTTGACGGTTTCGAGAAATAAGGCCCCGGCGCCGCAGGTGCTGGCGTGTGCCTTGGCGGCCGCCGTGGTTCTGATGTCGGCCCTCGCAGCGGCGCAAGATGCGCCAGCCCCCGAACAAAAATCCAATGACGGCGGTGGATTTCTGGCGGCCGTCAGCCGCTGGTTCAAGGATCAAAGCACAAGCGTGAATTCGTCATTCGAGAGCGCCCGCAAGAAAGTCGAAGGCATGGGCCGTGATGCCGGCGATGCGGCCAAGTCGACGGTTGAAGGCGCCAAGGACGCCGCCGGTGCCGTGGCGCGCATTCCGGTGGCGCGCGCCGTCAGTGGTCACGAGAAATGCCAGCTCGCGCCAAATGGCGCGCCCGATTGTGTCGCGGCTGCCAGCACGATGTGCAAGGCAAAAGGCTTCGACTCCGGCAAGAGCCTCGACATGACGACCGCCGAGGTTTGCCCGGCGAAGGTCTATATGTCCGGGCGTTCAACCGGGCCGGAGTGCAGCACCGAAACCTTCGTTTCGCGCGCCTTCTGCCAATAGCTGGAAAGCGCAACTGTACTTGTGCCGCCGCTGCGGCTGTGTTTCCGTTTCGTCATGAACCTCCACGCGAAATTGCTCGAACGCGAGGCGGCCGGGCGGCCAGTCACGGTCGGCCTGATCGGCGCAGGCAAGTTCGGCACGATGTTTCTTGCGCAGGCGCGGCTGACACGCGGCATGCATGTTGTTGGCGTTGCCGACCTTAATGTCGTCCGGGCGCGCAGCCAGCTCAAGACCGCCGGTTGGCCGGATGAAGCTTATGCAGCGGGTTCGCTTGCCGACGCGCACAAGAAGCGAACGACGTTTGTCACCGACAGCGCCGAAGCATTGATCGCCGACCCGCAGATTGAAGTCATTGTGGAGGCGACGGGCGTGCCGGGCGCAGGCATTCATCACGCGCTCATGGCAGCCGCCAATGGCAAGCACATCGTCATGGTGAACGTTGAAGCCGATGCGGTTGCGGGCCCGCTGCTGGCGCGTCGTGCCAAGGCCGCGGGTGTCGTTTATTCGTTGGCGTGGGGCGATCAGCCCGCGCTGATTTGCGAACATGTAGATTGGGCGCGCGCGGCCGGGTTCAGGGTCATTTGCGCCGGCAAGGGCACGCGTTACGAGCCGCATTACCACAAGTCCAACCCCGACAATGTCTGGGACATCCTCGATAGATATCTGAACATCTCCGACCGCAAGTCGATCAATCCGAAGATGTTCAACTCTTTTGTCGACGGCACAAAATCTGGCATCGAGATGACGGCGGTTTGTAATGCCACCGGTCTGGTGCCGCAGACGAACGGTCTCGGGTTTCCTCCCGCAACGCGCTTCGAACTCGCCGACATCTGCAAGCCGAAGAGCGACGGCGGCACCTTGGAAAAAGCCGGCGTTACCGAAGTGACGTCATCCGTCTATCGCGATGGACGTGATGTACCGCATCACCTGGCGCTCGGCACTTATGTGGTGTTCGAGGGCGACACCGACTACGCGCGCCGCTGCTTCAAGGAATACGCCATGCTGCCGGATAAAACCGGCAAATTTGCCGCGCTTTATAGGCCCATCCACATGATCGGGCTCGAGCTCGGCATTTCGGTTGCCAGTTGCGCGCTTCGCAATGAGCCGACCGGGGTACCCACCGGTTTTCGTTCCGACGTCGTGGCAACCGCCAAGCGGGATCTCAAGGCCGGCGAAATGCTCGACGGCGAGGGCGGCTTCTGCGTCTGGGGTAAACAGACGCCGGCCGAATTTTCGCTGCAACACGAAATGCTGCCGTTGGGCCTCGCGCACAACGTCAAGCTCAAAAACAACATTCGCGAGGGCAGCGCGCTGAAATGGTCCGATGTCGTCTACGACCCCAACGATTTAGCGGTGAAAGTGCGGCGCGAGATGGAAGCGGCCTTTGGCCGGCGGAATGTTGGCGCCGAGCCGGTGTTGTAGACTTCAGCAACGATAAAACGTTTGGGAGGATGCGATGGTGAAATACCTGGTCGCCGCAGCGGCAACGTTCCTTCTCGCAGTGTCTCCACAAACCGCGCGCGCCGACGACACCAAGCTGACCATCATGGCGTTCGTGGGGATCCAGAATCTGCCGCTGTTCGCCGCGCAGTCGCAGGGCTTCTTTGCCAAACACGGGCTTTCGGTCGACATGAAGATTGCGCCGAGCTCGGAAGTCTTGCGGCAAGGTCTCGCCGACGGCAAATGGCAGATTGCGCATACCGCCTTTGACAACGCAGTCGCCATGGCCGACGTCGCCAAAGTCGATGTCATCGGTCTGATTGGCGGCGACAGGACTTTCAATCGTTTGATTGTGCAGCCCGAGATCAAAGCGATCAGCGATTTGCGCGGCAAGACCATCGTGGTGGATGCGGTGGATACAGCCTATGCCTTCCAGTTCTACGAGATCCTTGCGCAGAATGGATTGAACAAAGGCGACTACACGGTGAAATCGGTGGGCGCCACCTTTAAGCGGCTGGCAGAAATGCAGCAGGACAAGACCGCGGCAGCAGCGATCATCAATGCGCCGTTTTCGCTGCTTGGCGTGAAGTCGGGCTTGAAGGATATGGGGCCGGTGATGAATGTGATCGGACCATACCAGGCGACCGCCGGATTTGCATTGCGTGCCTGGGCCAAAGCCAATCCCGATACAGTGGTGAAATATCTGCAGGCCTACATCGAAGGACTGCGCTGGGGGCTCGATCCGAAGAACAAAGACGCAGCCACGGCGCTTTTGGCCGAGCGGCTTAAATTGACGCCCGAGCTTGCCGCCGAATGTTACGCGCTGATTACCGACCCGGCGATCGGCCTGGCCAAGGACGGCAAGTTCGACATGGACGGCTTCAAGAATGTCCTCAAGCTGCGCGCCAAGTTCGAAGGCGGTGACACGAAGCCACCGGGAGAATATCTCGACTTGTCGTATTACGAGAAAGCGATGGCCGGGCTTTGACCGCCGCTAGCCCAATTCGATCACGCCTTCGACCTTGTGATTGAGGCCGACCTTGCCGATGGTGAGCACCATCTGCGCATCGACTGTTTTTGCCCCTTTCAGCCGGCCGTCCGCCACCGCCGCGCGAATTGCTTTCTCGATCTCCTGCTGAGACGTCACGCCTACGACCTTGAGGAATTTGCGCAGTGACATATTGAGGGCTTCTTCGTTCATTTTGAGGACTCCGTGAAATAAGGCGTTTGGGTCGATTTTCCGCGCAGTTTGCGCTTGTACCATGCGGCTTGGCGGTACAGAAACTTGCCGCTATAGCTAGGCCCCCAAAAGCCGGTGTGGCGGAATTGGCAGACGCGCACGACTCAAAATCGTGTTCCCAAAAGGAGTGTCGGTTCGACCCCGACCACCGGCACCACGCAACTCCGCCCCTGCGGAAATCGCTCAAACAATGAATGACTATGTAGCCCTGCTTCGCCGTGACCCACCGCTCTCCGCAGCGGCGATCGTGGCCATCATCGGCGCACTGACGATCTGCGGGTTTTTCTTCTTCCAGTATGTGCTCGGCTATCCGCCGTGTCCGCTATGCCTTGATCAACGCAACGCCTTTTACGTCAGTGTTCCGCTCGCAGCGCTGCTTTGGCTTGGCGCCGGGCACGGCGCTTCGAGCAAGGTCATGATCGCAGGCTTTGCCGTGATCGTTGCGGCGATGCTCTGGAATGCGGGGCTGTCCACCTATCACGCCGGGGTCGAATGGAAGTGGTGGCGCGGCCCGATCGATTGTTCGGGGCCGATCAACAGTCTGGGTTCGACCGGCAATCTGCTGAAATCGCTCCAAGACATCAAAATCGTGCGCTGCGACGAGGCCGCCTGGCGCTTCCTCGGGATTTCGCTCGCCGGCTATGATGTGTTGGTCTCGTTATTTCTCGCTGCGGTTGCCGCCTGGGGCTTCAAGACCTCCCTCGCGCGCCGCCCGTCATCCGACTAAAATCCAATCTGGGGCTGGCCTTGGCGGGCCGCCCATGAACTGCGGGAACGTGACAGCATGGAAGTTCTGATTATCGGCGCCGGTATCGGCGGATTAACTCTCGGCCTGATGCTGCACCGTGCCGGCATCGCTTGTCGCATTTTCGAGGCGGCGCCCGAACTCAAGGCGGTCGGCGTTGGCATCAATATGCTGCCGCATGCCTCGCGTGAGCTGTGCGCGCTCGGCCTGGAAGAGGCGCTGGCCAAGGTTGCCGTCACTACGCGCGAATACTGCTTCTACAATCGCTTCGGCCAATTCATCTACAGCGAGCCGGCCGGAAAGTTCGCCGGCTACGACGTGCCGCAATTCTCCATCCATCGCGGCGATCTGCAGATGGTGCTGCTCGATGCGTTCGTTGCGCGCGCCGGCAAGGATAAAGTCATCCTCGGCCACAAGTGCACGCGCGTCGACTATGACGGCCCCGAGGCGATTGCGCATTTCGAGGACGTCAACGGCAAGCCGCTGCCGTCCCAGCGCGCCAGCGTTGCGATCAGCGCCGAGGGCATCCATTCCGTCCTGCGCAAACAACTTTATCCGAACGAAGGTCCGCCGAAATATTCCGGCATCAACATGTGGCGCGGCGTCACCCGCTGGAAGCCGTTTTTGTCCGGCGCCAGCATGATCCGCGTCGGGTGGCATCATCCGGCAAAACTTCTCATTTATCCGATCCGCAACAATGTCGACGCCGATGGCCGTCAGCTCGTGAATTGGGTTTGCGACATCGAGACGCCGCAATACAAGGAGCGCGACTGGAACCGGCGCGGCAACCTCGAAGACTTCCTGCCCGCCATGGCCGACTGGCATTTTGATTGGCTCGACGTGCCGGACTTCATCCGCGCATCCGACCAGATTCTGGAATATCCGATGGTCGACCAGGATCCGCTGCCGCGCTGGAGCTTCGGCCGCCTGACGCTGCTCGGCGATGCTGCGCATCCGATGTATCCGCGCGGCGCCAATGGTGGAGCGCAAGCCATTCTCGATGCGCGCGCGTTATCGGATGCCCTCAAGGCCAATCCCGACCCGGTCGAGGCGCTCAAGGTCTATGAAGCCAAGCGTCTGCCGGCGACCAGCCAGGTGGTGCTGGCAAACCGCAGTGCGCCGCCCGATGCAATCCTGCACGAAGTCTACCGCCGCACGGGCGACAAGCCGTTCAAGAATATCAATGACGTCATCAGCCGCGAAGAACTCATGGCGTTGTCGGAGAGCTACAAGCGCGTCGCGGGGTATGACAAGGAACGGCTGAAAACGCCGGCGTAGGTCGGTCAAAAACAATTCGACCACGAAATGTGAAGGCGCGCGTACATCCGGCGTCACCCACTCAATTTCGTGGCCGCTCGATGATAGAGCCTTGCGGCTCAACATCATCACTGGAACGGATATAGGGATTGTTCGTCCCAATACAAGGGCATGAGGAATCGATGGTTCAGACGGCCGGCTATACGACCACCGCGAAATCGCTGCATTGGCTGATCGTGGCGCTGCTCGTTGCCCAGTTCATCTTCGCCTGGACCATGCCGCATATCGGCCGCAACACCCCGGTCACGACCCTGATCAGCCTGCATTTCACGTTCGGCATCGTCATCCTCGCCGTGGCGATCGTGCGCCTGTTCTGGCGAGCGACTCATGCCGAGCCCGCGCCGCTGGACGGTGTGCCGCCCTGGCAGGTGCAGAGCGCGCGCGTCCTGCATTGGCTTCTTTATCTCTTGCTGTTCGTGGTTCCGATCCTCGGCTGGATCAATGCGTCCTGGCGCGGCATGCCGATCGTCATGTTCGGGGCTGAATTACCGAAACTGATCGGCACGCGCGCCCCCGGCTGGGGCTGGACGGGCGATGTGCACGACTTGGTGGCAAATTACGTGATGCTGACGCTGGTCGGCCTGCATGTTCTGGCCGGCCTCTATCACTATTTCATCCGTCGCGATGGTGTCCTGCAACGGATGCTGCCTGGCGGTTGAGCGTCAAGGCTTGGTCATCACCTTTTTCTTCCAGCCGTCCCAGGTGCGCGCCAGCCCGTGGCCTTCGCGTTCCTCGATTTTGCGCGCTTCTTCCGGGTCCATGTAGGTGATCGGCGTTCCCATGCTCATGGCTTGAGCCTGAAGGGTTGCATTGAGCGCGAGAAAGATCGTGCGCCCCACCACGCGCGGGAGCGACGGTCCGGTGATGACGGCGCCGTGGCCGCGCATCAGGGCGGCGGGATGATCGCCAAGAGTATCGGCGAGGTTATGGCCGAGTGTCGGGTTGCGGATCAACATATCGGTCATGCCGGCGCGCTCGCGGATTTCAAAAACCGGGATGCCGAAGCTGATGAAGGCCGAGCGGTGATACATCGGCTTGAGCGGCACATTGGTGACGCCGAAAGGGATCAGCGAGGGCGCGTGCGTGTGCACGACGGCGATCACATCGGGGCGCTGCTTGTAAATCTCGCCATGGATGTAACGTTCGGTGAACAGGGCCGATGTCGGCAGACCGTGCGTATCGACGGGGCGGCTGTCGAGGTCGAACTCAATGATGTCATTTGCCGTCACGAGTTCGGCCGACAATCCGCGCGCCATCAGGTAGCGGTTGGGATCGCGGTTATGCCGGACGGAAACATGCCCCCAGCCATCGAGCAGTCCGTGGTCAGCGAGGATGCGGTTGGCCGCGACCAGGTCTTCAATGAGCTGTGGATCGGGCGTTCCCGCCGAAGTAGGCGCTGTTTGCGCGGCGGCTGCGCTGACGATGCACAAGGCGCTCAGTGCGTACAAAATTATTCGCGCGCTGCGACGAACATGCAGCCTGCTGGTCATGGCGAACTCCAATACGGAATTGACGTAATGCCTTATGGCTCGAGTTCAGTATCCCAGTAGAGATAGTCGAGCCAGCTCTCGTGCAGATAGTTGGGCGGGAAGAGCCGACCGTTGCGATGCAGATGATGCACCGTCGGCTGGAATGGCATTTGCGATGGCCACATCCGGGCTTCGTTCGGCGTGAGGTTGCCCTTGCGCAGATTACAGGGCGAACACGCCGCGACCACGTTGTCCCAGGTGGTATGCCCGCCACGCGATCGCGGCAGTATATGATCGAAGGTGAGGTCGTCACGGTCGCCGCAATACTGGCAGGAGAAGCGGTCGCGCAGGAAAACGTTAAATCGTGTGAATGCCGGATGAGTCGATGGCTTCACGAAGGTCTTGAGCGAGACGACGCTCGGCAACTTCATCTCGAAGGATGGGCTGTGCACCGCGCGGTCGTAATTGGCGACGATGTTTACGCGTTCGAGGAAGACCGCCTTGATTGCGTCCTGCCAGGACCACAGCGACAGCGGGTAATAGCTCAACGGCCTAAAGTCAGCGTTGAGCACCAGGGCCGGAAATCCAGCGGGCGAAACGTGCACGTTCAAGCGACGCTCCTCGACCTCCTTGGAACGCTGCCGCCACGCAGCTAACACGCCTAGTAATAGGGCAGCGTGACGGGATTGTGAAGCCGGGGCGGGGAGTTACCCGCAAGGCTGCTACAAGCCAGCTATTTGCGGGCTGCAAAGCACTTGGCCAGGAATTCGCCGCCCTGCCGCAGGCCTTCCTGGTCAATGCCGTGGCCGACGCCGGCCGAGATGTGCCATTGCACCGGGACCTCCAGCGCGGCCAGACCTTGGGCGGAATGGTTCACCGCCTGGACTGGAATCAATTGATCCTCATCGCCATGGATGAGCAGCACCGGAGGCCTCGATTTGATTTCGGCCGCAAAGGCTTCCGACATTGCATCGCCCGGCATGATCAACATGCCGGAATAGCCGACGATCGCCGCTGGCGGCACGGCGCGGCGCAGGCCGACATGCAGCGCCATCATGGTCCCTTGGGAAAATCCGACCAACGCGAGCGCGGAGGACGGCAGATTGCGGCGCTTAAGTTCGGCATCGAGAAAGGCGTTGAGCCCGGGTGCCGCGGCATTGACCCCATTCCAGCGTTCATCGGGGTTGCGAAACGTCAGCGGAAACCACTCGCGGCCGGTTGGCGCCTGCCCGCAAGGGCGCGGCGCATGCGGCGATATAAAAGCCGCATAGGGCAGGTATCCCTGCCAGTCTTTGCCGATTTCGATCAGATCATTGCCGTCGGCGCCATAGCCGTGGAGAAAAACCACCAGCTGGCGCGCGGGTCCCGCGCGCGGCTCAAGCCGCGGGCCGTCAAGTTCAGCCATTCTTCTTTTTCCTTTTCGCTGTCTTCTTGCTGGCCATCTTTTTCGGCCGGCTATTCGGCTGAACCGGCACCACGTCGCGTTTCTTCACGACATGATAATAGGCCCAGAGCAGATGCGCCGCTACGCCGCGCCAGGGCCGCCAGGCCTCGGCCATTTTCGTGAGGGCTTTGGCGTCAGGCCGCTTGCGCAGGCCAAAAGCAATGCGTGCAGATTCCTGAACCGCAAGATCGCCGGACGGAAACGCGTCGGCGTGGCCAAGACAAAACAGAAGATAGATGTCTGCGGTCCATGGGCCGACGCCATGCAATGCGGTCAGCGTTGCGTGCGCCAGGTCGGCGTCCATGTTGCCGACCGCGGTGAGGTCGATGCGGCCCTTGGCGACAGCTTTGCCGATTTCCTTGATGGACTTGATCTTTGCCGCAGACAGGCCGAGCCGTTTGAGCTTGTCGGTGCGCGCGGTGCGCACGGCGTCGTGATGAAATGGATCGAAGGCGGCAAATAACCGGTTGCGAATTGTCGCGGCTGCCGCGGTTGAAAGCTGCTGGCCGCAGACAATAGCGCACAGGCCGGCGTACCCCGCCTCGCGCCGGCGCAAACTGAAGGCCCCGGCCTTTTCGGCGACCGGCACGAGCCGCGGATCGGCAAGGACCAGCCGGGCAAGTCCGGCCTGGAGATCGGCCTCGGTGTGAAGGAAGTGGGTCATGCGATCCTTGGTGTTGGGGATCCTTAGTATTATGCCGTTCGTCCCCGCGGAAGCGGGGATCCAGCTAAAGCCACTTGACTGGATTCCCGCTTACGCGGGAATGAGCGGAGAGTTTGGTACCGTCAGGCAGGGAACATGCCACCCGTTTTCCGCTTCGCGCCATCGCCGAACGGCTATCTGCATCTCGGCCATGCGTTATCGGCGTTGCTTAATGCCGACATGGCGCGGGCGACGGGAGGGCTGCTGCTGTTGCGGATCGAGGATATCGATACGACCCGCTGCCGGCCGGAATACGAGACGGCGATCTATGAGGACCTGGGATGGCTCGGGTTGGCCTGGGAAAGGCCAGTGCGGCGGCAATCGGAACGCGACGATGACTATCGTGCTGCGCTCGGCCGTCTCGAAGCCATGGGCTTGGTCTATCCGAGCTTCGAAAGCCGCGCCGACATCGCGCGCCTTGTCACTGCGAAAGAGGCGATCGCGCCAAGTACTCGCCCTTGGCCCCGCGATCCCGATGGCGCGCCGCTCTATCCCGGCGATGCGAAGAGGTTGTCGGCGTCCGACAGAAAACGGCGCATTGAGGTTGGCGAGCCCTATGCCTTGCGGCTCGACATGGCGACGGCGTTGGCGCGCGCCGGCAAACTCACTTGGGCTGAAACGGGCGCCGGACCAAATGGCGAAACCGGTGCCATCGCCGCCGATCCGGCCGCGTGGGGAGACGTGATCCTGGCGCGGAAGGAAACACCGACCAGTTATCATCTCGCGGTGACCGTGGACGACGCGGCGCAGAACATCACCGATGTGGTGCGCGGTCGCGACCTGTTTCATGCGACCGCGGTACACCGGTTGCTCCAGGCGCTGCTCGGCCTCCCGCAGCCGCGCTATCATCACCACCGTCTCGTCCTCGACGCCGATGGCCACAAGCTCTCGAAATCGACGCAATCCACCGGGTTGCGCGAGCTGCGCGCGCGCGGCGCATCGCCAGACCAGATCCGCCGCCTGGCCGGGCTCGATTGAGCGTGGCTTCCGTGGCATTGTCGGCTCCGGGGTAAGGACATGGCGAAGCGCAGGCGTAAGAGCAAAGTCGTCAAGCGGCGGCGAGCGTCTTCGCGCGCACGCACCGCCGATCCGCGCGCCGTCGAAGCCGCCCTCGCCGGAATCGCGCACGATATTCGCACGCCACTGACCGGGATCGTTGCCCTGGCCGAACTGCTCGCTACATCGGATTTGGGTGCGCGTGAGCGCGAATGGGCAAACGCGGTCAAAAGCGGCGCCGACCATCTGGCGGCTCTTGCCACGCTGATTGTCGATGCCGCCAAGGCCGATGCCAAGGGACTCGTGCTGCGGAGCGAACCGTTTTCGCCGCGCGCGCTCGGTGAGACGGTGGGCATCGCGCTGGCCGCGCGTGCGAATAACAAGGCTATCAAATCCGAGGTTACGATCGCACGCGATCTTCCCGCGATGGTGTCCGCCGACGTTTTGCGCCTGCGCGCCGCGCTGGAAAACCTTGCTGATAACGCGGTGAAATTCACCCATGAGGGAACGGTCACGTTCACCGTTTCGGCCGAGCCGGCGCCGCGCGGGCGGACACGGTTGATATTCACCTTTGCCGATAGCGGCATCGGCATGAGCGCGAGCGATCTCAAACATCTTTTCCGTCCGTTTGCGCAAGCCAGTGCGGATATTGCCAAGCGTTACGGCGGAGCCGGCCTAGGCCTTTCCTTCGTCAAACGGATTGCAAAGGCGATGGGCGGTGATCTGACGGTGACCAGCAGCCGTGGCCGCGGCTCGCGTTTCCAACTCACGATATTGGCCGCGCCCGTGGACGCACCAGGGTCAAATCGAGAGGATCCGCGACCTGTGTCGACACGGTCGCTGTCAATTCTCTGCGCCGAGGACAATCCCTACGGTCGTGTGGTGATGAACACGATTCTTCGGGAGCTAGGCCACCACGTCGATTTCGCTGAAACCGGCGAGGCGGCGGTGGCGGCAGTTGCGCGTGGCGGTTTCGACGTGGTGCTGATGGATGTCATGCTCAGCGGTCTCAACGGCGTCGAGGCGACGCAGCGCATTCGCGCGCTTCCCGGCGGCGCGGGCAAAACGCCGGTCATCGGCATTTCGGGTCGCGGTGAACGCAGTGACGAACAAGCGGCGCGCGCCGCCGGCATGAATGTTTATCTCGCGAAGCCGGTGAGTCCCGCAAAGCTTGCGCAGGTGCTGGCAAGCCTCGTTGCGTAATTCAGACGTTGCTGGCGCCCTTGGCGCGTTCAACGATTCGCACCACGTCGGACATGATGCGGTTCAGTTCAAAATCCTTGGGCGTATAGACCGCCGCAACCCCGGCTTTTTCCAGTTCGGCGGCATCTTCCGGCGGAATAATGCCGCCGACCACGAGCGGCACGTCGAGCCCGGCCTGCTTCATGCGGCCGACGATGTCCTCGACCAGCGGCAAGTGGCTGCCCGAGAGCACCGAGAGGCCGATCACGTGAGCTTTCTGTTTGCGCGCGGCGTCGACGATCTCTTCGGGCGTCAGGCGGATGCCTTCGTAGACAACCTGCATGCCGGCATCGCGCGCACGCACGGCGATCTGCTCGGCGCCATTGGAATGGCCGTCGAGGCCGGGCTTACCGACCAGGAAGGTGAGGCGGCGGCCGAGCTTACGCGAAACGCGATCGACATCGGCGCGGATATCGTCGAGACCGGTCACGTCATTGCGCATGGCGCGCCCGACGCCGGTGGGCGCTCGGTATTCGCCAAAGGCCTCGCGCAACGTCCAGCCCCATTCGCCGGTCGTAACGCCCGCTTTGGCGCACTGGATCGAGGCCGGCATGATGTTGGCGCCGCCGGTGGCGGCGCGCTTGAGTTCGGCGAGCGCCTCCTGCACGGCCTTGTTGTCGCGCTCCGCGCGCCAGGCCTTCAGCTTTTCGATTTGCCCGTGTTCCGCGTCTTCCGACACCGTGAGGATGGCGTCGGCGGCGTCGGCCAAAGGCGAAGGCTCGCTCTCGAGATATTTGTTAACACCGACGACAATCTGGTCGCCGCGTTCGATCGCTTCCAGCCGCGCCGTGTTTGATTCGACAAGTTGTTGCTTCAGGTAGCCGGTATCGACCGCGGCGACCGCGCCGCCCATGTCGCCGATGCGCTTGAGTTCTTCTTTGGCCTGGTGCTTGAGCTCGTCAACCTTGTGTGCGATCTCGCCCGAGCCGTCGAAAATATCGCCGTAGTCGAGCAGGTCGGTTTCGTAGGCGAGTATCTGCTGCATGCGCAGCGACCATTGCTGGTCCCATGGCCGGGGCAGGCCGAGCGCTTCGTTCCAGGCCGGCAGCTGCACGGCACGTGCGCGCGCGTTCTTCGACAATGTGACGGCCAACATCTCGATCAGGATGCGCGCGACGTTGTTTTCGGGCTGCGGCTCGGTGAGGCCGAGCGAATTCACCTGCACGCCGTACCGGAACAGCCGCTGCTTGGCGTCGGTAATTCCGTAGCGCTCACGGGTGATTTCGTCCCAGAGTTCGGTGAACGCGCGCATCTTGCAGAGTTCGGTGACGAAACGCATTCCAGCATTCACGAAAAAGGAAATGCGGCCCACTACCTCGCCGAATTTATCCGGCGGCACCTGCCCGGACGCCTTCACCGTGTCGAGCACCGCGATCGCCGTTGCGAGCGCGAAGGCAAGTTCCTGCACCGGCGTCGCGCCGGCTTCCTGCAAATGGTAGGAGCAGACGTTGATCGGATTCCATTTCGGAATTTCCTTGGTCGTGAACAGGATCACGTCCTTGATCAGCCGCATCGAAGGCGCGGGCGGAAACACGTAGGTGCCGCGCGACAGGTATTCCTTGATGATGTCGTTCTGAATGGTGCCTTGCAGCGATGCGCGGGGCACGCCTTGCTCGTCGGCGACCGCGATATAGAGCGCCATCAGCCACGCCGCGGTGGCGTTGATGGTCATCGAGGTGTTCATCGTATCGAGCGGAATGTTGTCGAACAGCGCGCGCATGTCGCCGAGGTGGCAGATCGGCACGCCAACCTTACCGACCTCGCCCTTCGCCAACACGTGGTCGGAATCGTAGCCGGTCTGCGTCGGTAGATCGAAGGCGACCGAGAGCCCGGTCTGCCCCTTGGCGAGGTTCTTGCGGTAAAGCGCATTGGAATCCGCGGCCGTCGAATGGCCGGCATAGGTGCGGAAGATCCACGGCTTGTCGCGTTGAGTTTTGTCGCGCATCGCTCGCCTGACGCCGGCAGTGTGGCCCAGCGTTTGCTGCAATGCAACATCCGCAGCGCTGCCGGAGCTGTCCGCTCCGGCAGTTTAGTCGTCGCTCGGCGTTTAGACCCGCAAAAAGGGGCTTTAGGCCCGCTTCACCAGGCCGATGATGAACAGCAAGACCACAGCGCCAACGGTGGCGTTGATGATCGCGGCGATAATGCCGCCGCCGATGGAGACGTTCAGAATCCCGAGCAGCCAGGTACCGATAAAGGCGCCGACGATGCCGACGATGATGTTGCCGATCAGGCCAAAACCCATGCCTTTGACGATCATGCCGGCCAGCCAGCCCGCAATCGCGCCGATGATGAGCAGAATGATGAGGCCTTGAACGTCCATGGCGTCCTCCCCCTGAACACGGCCCGCCCCGACGGTAGGCCGCTGATAGAGAGATTGAATACCAAAGCCGGGGCGGCGTCGACTGCCGTGCGCGGTGATTAGTTTTTACGCGCCGGGGGTTTGGTGCGGCGCACGTGTACCACCGCAATGTCATCGGCGTAGGTTCGCTGCCAATCCGGCAGACGGTCGAGCATGGCGACAGCTGGCGTGGAGGGCGCGAGCAGCGTCGCGCCGATGTGATATTCGTCGAGCATCCGCAGAAAGTCCGGAAGGTTCTGCAAGCTCAGCGCCCGATCGTGGCGCAGCATATAGGCCTCGCCGTACAGCTCGGCGCGGCCGTCGATGAACGGCGGGATTCCGACAAAGTCGAGATAGCCGCCGAAATTATAATCGTTGAGGATCGTGCCGGCCTTGGCGACGTCGATCGAATGCACCGCGTTCGCCGGCGTATTCTTGATCGATGGAAATACGTCCGTGCGCATCGATGCAAGACCGGTGATGGCGATCAACAACGCCATCGCAGCCGCCTGCGGCCATAGGCCGAGACGCGCAACCTCGGCTCGTCCGGTCAGCCGCAAGCGCCGCGATTTGTCTGGCGAGCGGCCGCGCCAGAAAGACTGGCGCGAGCAATCCGAGAAGATCGGCGTGACGCACTTGCGACAGGCTTAGATGCAAGACGCCGAACACCATGACGATGCGCAGCAGCGGCAACGTAATGCCGCGATAGAGCGCGAAACCAAAACCGGCGAGCATGAGAAGTTCGAACGTGCCGATGTGGCTGAAGTCTTGCGGCCGCCATTCGGTGACCGTCGTCAAGGCCGCGCCCAGCGCCACGGTGCGGAACGTGACGAGAATCATTTCGGGGCCGTAAGGATTGATGCAAGCCGCGGCCAAGGCGAGCACGCCGAACAAGGCCCATTGACGCGCGAGCTTCATTCGCTTCGCCGGCGTCGCACGCCAGATCGCATCGCACGCGATGGGCGCGATCATCGCAAGACCGAAGGTGAAGCTGCCGTGCAGATTGGCCCATAGCGTCATCAGCGGAATAAGAAGCAGAGGTGGAGCGCTACGCGTGTCGACGGCGCGGATCAGCGTCGTGATCCAAGCCACCATGATCGGCAGCGCGAGAATATGTGGCCGCGCCAGGATGTGCGGCGCAGTGAGCAGAAACGCGATGAGGACCGCCGTCAGCGTTGCGGTCGGCTGCCATTCGCGCAGGAGAAATCGCGTCAAGATTCCGATCGTGATCGACACAGCCGCCGCCGACAGCACGACGACGGCGGTCCAGCCGCCAATCGCGTAAGCGGCCGCGAACGTGACCTGCGACAGCCACTCGAATGCGACCCAATGCGTTCCGCGCAGCGTTGCCGAAAACGGATCGGTGGTCGGCACAGTGTGATGTTCGAGAATCCAGCGCCCGAGCGCGACATGCGAGTAGGTGTCGGGGTCGGCGAGCAGCCGCGGGCCGAGCGCGAGCAGCAGCACATACACGCCGGCGGCGACGAGCCACGGCATGGTGGCTTGTATGTCCACGATCCGTCCGGTCCGGCGAATAGTCTGTTCGGACATGCTGTGCTCGGGATGAGTTCCCGGGCACGCTAGGCGGCGCGCATTGCAAAAACCTTAAGGGGCAGGGCGCGCGTTTTGCCGATGCGCAGGAAGGCGTGAGCTAACCCGCTGTCATCTCGATGGATTTCAGTGCGTCGAAGGTAATATTGCGATGCAACATAATTTGCGCCAGACTGTTATCAGGGCAGGGAGAACGTCGATGCCGGCTGTCGCGAAGGTGAGGAGTGTCGCTCCGCTCAAGGATCTCTACGCGATCGGAGAAATTCCGCCGCTCGGTCATGTGCCCGAGAAGATGCACGCCTGGGTGATCCGCAAGGAACGCCATGGTCCGCCCGACAAATCGTTCCAGCTCGAAGTGGTGCCGACCTGGACGATCGGCGACGACGAAGTGCTCGTCTACGTGATGGCAGGCGGCGTCAACTACAACGGCGTCTGGGCCGGGCTCGGCATTCCGATCTCGCCGCTCGATGGCCACAAGCATCCATTCCATATCGCCGGTTCCGATGCATCGGGCGTGGTCTGGGCGGTCGGCGCGAAAGTGAAACGCTGGAAGGTCGGTGACGAAGTCATCGTTCATTGCAACCAGGATGACGGCGACGACGAAGACTGCAATGGCGGCGATCCACTGCTGTCGCCGTCGCAACGCATCTGGGGTTATGAGACGCCCGACGGTTCATTCGCGCAATTTTGCCGCGTGCAGTCGCGCCAGCTGATGCACAAGCCGAACCATCTCTCCTGGGAGGAGTTGGCTTGCTACACGCTCACGCTGGCGACCGCCTACCGCATGTTGTTCGGTCATTCGCCGCACACGCTCAAGCCTGGCGACAATGTGCTGGTGTGGGGCGCCTCCGGCGGGCTCGGCGTTTTCGGCGTGCAATTGGTCGCGGCTTCGGGTGCCAACGCCATTGCGGTCGTGTCGGACGAATCGAAGGCCGAATATGTTCTCAATCTCGGCGCCAAGGGTGTGATCAATCGCAAGGACTTCAAGTGCTGGGGCCAGATGCCGGCGGTGAATACGCCTGAGTACAACGAGTGGACCAAGGAAGCGCGCCGTTTTGGCAAGGCGATCTGGGACATCACGGGTAAGCGCGACGTTGATATCGTGTTCGAGCATCCCGGCGAGCAGACATTCCCGGTGTCGTGCCTGGTCGTAAAGCGCGGCGGCATGGTCGTGTTCTGCGCCGGCACCACGGGCTACAACCTCACGTTCGACGCGCGTTACGTCTGGATGCGGCAGAAGCGCATCCAGGGCTCACATTTCGCGCACCTCAAGCAGGCGTCGCAGGCCAACCGCTTTGTGCTCGAGCAACGCATCGATCCCTGCATGAGCGAGGTGTTTGCATGGGACAGCATCCCGCTCGCGCACATGAAGATGTGGAAGAACCAGCATCCGCCCGGCAACATGGCGGTGATCGTGAATGCGCCGCGCACGGGATTGAAGACGTTCGAGGACGCGCAGGAAGCGTCGGCGGGCTAGTCTTTCTTGGCTCGGCTGTTCGAGATCGTTGAATTTAATTCGCCGCCGTAGATGAAAATCGACGCGCACACATAGAGAAACACCAGCGCGACCATGGCCGATGCGAGCCCTGCGTACATCGAGACATAGGCAAAGGCGTATTCGGCGAGATAACGCCCAAAAACCGCGCCGCTGAGCAGCCACAACGCCAATGTAGCGATGATCCCCGGTGCGATCTGGCCGAACGAGCGCCGTCCGGCTGGCAGCCAAAGATGCACAATCATCAACGCGACAATCAAAACTACGGCGGCGACCGCGTAGCGCGCGAACGTGATGAGCTGGCCGAACGGTTCCAGTGCCGGCACATATTGCACGAGCTTCGCAAGGATCAGCGGCGCCAGCACCACGAGGAATGAGAACGCCAGGATCGCCACCGCGCCAACCAGGACATAGACGATCGATTCAATCCGCAGCAGCCACCATGGGCGCTGCTCCTTGATGTTATAGGCGCGGTTAAGGCCGATCCGCAGACTCTCCACCCCGCTGGACGCGAAATAAAGCGCGAACAGAACGCCGAGCGTGAGGACGTCGCCGCGCGTCGATGTCAGGACGCCTGAAATATCGAGCGCAATCGGAGCGGCCACCGCTTTCGGCCAGGCCTCGAGCAGGATATGCGCGGCTTCATCGGCGAGTTCTTTCGAGCCGAAAAAGAATCCGGCCAGCGCCGTGACCACGATCAGGAACGGAAACAGCGCCATCAGGCTCGAGAGCGCGATATGGCTCGCGATCGCCCATCCATCGTCGGCGATGAAGTGGCGAAATGCGCCGTCTGCAATTCGCAGTGATTGCTTGAGAAAGCCCAATGGGTGCTCCCGTTAGCGGGAACCTTTCAAATCATCCATTGTGGGATGCTTTGCAAGACCGTTCTCGCCCTCTTTCCGCATGGCGGAAGACGGGAACTAGGCCGCCTGGACGTTAGTGAGGAACTGGCGCACCTGGGCTTCCAGGCCCTCGGCCTCGTGCGCGACCGAGTCGGCGAGGTCCTTGACGCCGGACGCCGTGACGCGGGCATCGGCCGTCACGCCGGCCACGCGGCTCATGGCATCCGCGCCCACGCGCGCCTCACCCGAGGCGCGGCTGACGCCTTCCGCGATCGAGGCCACGGCCGAGTTCTGCTGATCGACGGTTGCCGCAACCGTGGTGGCAATCGACGCCATGTCACGGATGATGGTGTCGACCTGCTCGATGGCCTGCGAAGCATCCGCGGCCGCCGACTGGATCGCACCGATTTGCTCGGCGATCTCTTCGGTTGCCTTGGCAGTCTGGCCGGCGAGCGATTTGACCTCCGCTGCCACAACGGCGAATCCCTTGCCGGATTCCCCGGCGCGCGCCGCCTCGATTGTCGCGTTCAGCGCGAGCAGGTTGGTCTGCCCGGCGATGGCCTGGATGAGCCCCACGACTTCGCCGATGCGGGTTGCGGCGCTGCCGAGTTCCTTCATTGTCGTGACGGTGCGCTGCGCTTCCGAAACAGCGCGGCCGGCGACATCGGTGGATTTTGCGGCTTGTGACGCAATTTCGCCGATCGATGCCGCCAGTTCCTCGACCGAGCTTGCCGCCGCGGTGACGTTTTCGGACGCGGCCGACACGCGGCTCTTGGCGGTGTCGGCCTCCGAGGAAACCGTGTCGGCCGCCTTGTTGAGGTCGGCGGAACTCATTTCCAGCTTCATCGATGCCGCGCGCAGGGTGCTCAGCGCGTTTTCGACCGAATGCTTGAATTGCGAAATCGTATTGGCGATCACGTCGCTGCGCTGTTCGCGCGCGCGGCTCGCTTCTGTCTGCGTCTGCGCCAGGCGCTCACGCTCGATCATATTGTCACGGAATACAATGACGGTGCGGGCCATCTCGCCGATTTCGTCACGCGCGTGCGTCGCCGGGATGCGCGCTGTGGTGTCACCGTCGGCGAGCCGTTTCATGACCGTGGCAAGACCGTTCAGCGGCCGCGTGATGCTGCGGCCGATCAGCCAGCTGAACCCGAGGCCGAGCGCGACCATGGCAATGCCCACCATGATGATGCCGGTGCGTGTCCCGGCCTGTGACTTGTCCAGGCGGCGCGCGGCATCGTCCGCGGTGTCGCGCGCATACTGGATGATCTCATCCGCGCGCGGCAGCATATGCTGGCTGTCGATATCGATGATCGCCCGTATCGGGCGGACGCGGCCATAACCTTCGACCCATTCCTCGAATGTATCGGCGTAGGTTTTCACTTGCTGTTCGAGCGCCGACTTCATTTGCGGCGTTCCATCGATGAGTGCAAAGGCGTCGATAAATTTCTTGTAGCCCCGCTCAAATTGCTGGCGCGACATCTCACCCTGGTCGACCCGGTAATCCGCCTCGTGGTGACGCATGATGAGGAGCGTCATCATTAAATTCGTGGCATCATCCTTCGCCAGCCACGACATGTTTTCGCTGACGATGCGCTCGACGGTGTTGCCCGCGTTGTGCAGATTGCCGCGCAACCCTGACGCATCATCGAAGCCGAGGATCTTCTGTTCGCGCACCAGGTCGTCGAAGTTCTTGCGCAGCGCTGTCACGTCATTGCGCATGCTGACGATATTTTCAGCGCGCGTCTGGTCGATCGCTCCCGAAATACTGTCGAGCGCCTTCAGGGCCAGCCCATGCGAACTCGTCGAAACTGATGACCAGATTATTGTTGGGACTGACACTGAAGTCCTTGACGACAAGGCGCATCGCCGCGACCGCGCTCTTGAAGTCGCGGCTGGCATCGGCCAGCGCGGTGGATTGTGTGACGGTTGCGAAGGCGCGGCCGACGTCGCCTTCCCCGGAAATATATGTGAGACCGTTGGCGAGGAAGCCAGCGACCGGGATCAGCGCCAGAACGACAATGCGCGTGCGCACCGAAACCGAGGTGAGCATCCGGGCCAGCCATTTGAACGGCAGCGATAGATCGATGGAGCGCATGCAGCGGGTTCGGAGGTCTCGGCAGGAATCTGCTCAGAGGTACCTTCGTAATGAAAGCCGGAAATAGTTAATTATTATAGCAATTTGCGCGGGTTTGGCCGGCTGACGCGCCGGAAAAGTCCGCTCGGCTTTGCTTTTGTGCAGTGCACGCGTACTGTCGATGTCGGCGCTGCCGCCCGAGGAGTTCATGCCAACCGCCGCTTCCCGTACCGCCATCACGGACCCCGAACTGGTCGAACTCGCGCGCGAGGCCAGCGCGGCCCTCGACGCCTTGCTGGGGGATGCGACGGCCAAAGTGCGTGAGCGCGTGGTGGTCGAAGGCCACCTGGTTGCCCGCCTGTTCGACCGCGAGCAGCGCGCGACCCACGGGCTCGCCTGGTTTGCCACTTATGTCGAGGCCGTGCGGCAGCTTGCGGCCTATGCCGCGCGCATGGCCGGCGAGGGCACGCTTGGCGAGGTCGAGGATCTCCTGATTCGCATCGGGCTTGGCGAATATCTCGCCCAGATCATCGGCGGCATTCCGATGAGCCAGGGCGAGGTGGTGCGGCCGTTCGATCTCGGCCTGTCGCCCGCGCAGGTGGCGGCCCGCATCAACCCGGTCATCGAAAGCCTCATCGCCGGCGGCAACACCGCCGACCGGCGCGCGCGGCTGATCGAGTTGATCCGCGCAAGCCATGGCTCGACGATCGGCACCTGCGGCCTCGACGAGACGCTGGAATCCATTCGCGAGGAAATGCGCAAGTTCGCCGACAGCGAGGTGATCGGTCACGCGCAAGGCTGGCATCGCACCAACAGCTACATCCCGCTCGAGATCATCGCACAGATGTCCGAGCTCGGCGTGTTCGGCCTGACCATCCCCGAAGAGTTCGGCGGATTGGGCCTCGGCAAGGAATCGATGTGCGTGGTGTCGGAAGAACTCTCGCGCGGGTATATCGGCGTCGGTTCGCTCGGCACGCGCTCGGAAATCGCCGCCGAATTGATTCTCGGTAGTGGTACGTCCGAGCAGAAACAAAAATGGCTGCCGAAGATCGCGTCCGGCGAAGTGCTGCCCACGGCGGTGTTCACCGAGCCGAACACAGGTTCCGACCTTGCCTCGATCAAGACCCGCGCCGTGCGCGAAGGCGATGTCTACAAAGTCTATGGCAACAAGACCTGGATCACGCATCCGGTGCGCGCCGACCTGATGACGCTCCTGGTGCGCACAAATCCAAAAGAAGCCGGCCATCGCGGCCTGTCGATGCTGCTGGCGGAAAAGCCGCGCGGCGACGACAAGAACCCATTCCCCGCCGAGGGAATGAGCGGCACCGAAATCGAGGTGCTCGGCTATCGCGGCATGAAGGAATACGAGATCGCCTTTGACGGGTTTGAAGTCAAAGCAGAAAACCTGCTCGGCGGAGTCGAAGGGCTCGGCTTCAAGCAGCTGATGCAGACTTTTGAATCCGCGCGCATCCAGACCGCCGCGCGCGCGGTCGGTGTCGCACAGTCTGCAATGGAGCAGGCGCTCGACTATGCGCAGAATCGCGTCCAGTTCGGCGGTCCGATCGTCGGCTTCCCGCGCGTGGCCGACAAGATCGCCATGATGGCGGTGGAAATCATGATCGCGCGCCAGCTCACTTATTTCGCAGCGCGCGAAAAAGATTCCGGTCGCCGCTGCGACCTGGAAGCCGGCATGGCCAAGCTGCTGGCGGCGCGGGTTGCCTGGGCCGCCGCGGATAACGCGGTGCAGGTGCATGGCGGCAACGGCTTCGCGCTCGAATTTCCGGTCTCGCGCATTCTGTGTGACGCGCGCATCCTCAATATTTTCGAAGGCGCCGCCGAAATCCAGGCGCAGGTCATTGCCCGCCGCTTGCTTGACGGCACCAACTGACAAAATCCCTCGGTTGGGCAACGGAATCGGCGCTTCGCGCGTTTGATCCAGAGCAAAACCTTGCGGGCGCATCTGCTTTAGGCTGGTGGAAATTTGAGGAGATAATCAATGTCCGGGCTTCTGATTAAACATGGCGAATGGGTTGTGGTCTGCGATGGCGCCAAGGCGCTGATTTTGGAAAATAGCGGTGACGGCAAGTTTCCCAACCTGAAGACGGTGCAGGTTCTCGAGCAGAAGGATTTGGCCACTCATCTGGTCGGCGCCGACAAGCCTGGCCGCACCCACAGTTCCGTCGGTCCTGGCAGCAGCTCGGTCACGCAGACCGATTGGCACGATCAGTCCGAACAGGCCTTCCTCACCGATCTCGCCCAGCGGCTCGACCGCGACGTTACGGCCGGCAAGGTGAAATCGTTGATCCTGGTGGCGCCGCCGCGTGCGCTCGGCATGATCCGCCATGCCTATTCGCACGCCTTGCGCGGCGCCATTCGCAGCGAGATCGACAAGGATCTGGTCAAGCACCCGGTGCACGATATCGAGAAGCACCTGACCGCATAGCTCATCTGTCTATGGTCGATTGTGGCTGGCCCGCCGCCGCGGCGATGCTATGGTCCCCGCGATTCCCGTTATCGAAGGCCGGCTAATGAAGTGGATGAGCGGTCAAAACATGCGTGGCGGCACGATCGTCATTGCGATTGCTGCGATGCTGGCGGTGACGGTCGCGCCAGCCCAGGCGCAGACTCCCCCGCAAGGCGCATCGCCCGCGCCGCCAACCGTCACGCCGCCGGCCGACACCTTGGCCGTGCCCGGATTCTGGGATCCGCGGCGGCGGCCGGAACGGCCGGATCTGTCGCGCATCAACATTGTCCGCTTCCTGACTGAAACCGACTATCCGCCGTTCAATTATGCCGGGCCGGACGGGGCGCCGGCCGGCTTCAACGTCGATCTGGCGCGGATGATCTGCGAGGAGCTCAAGGTTGCCTGCACGGTGCAGATGCGCCGCTTCGACACGCTGATCAGCGCGCTCAACACCAACAACGGCGACGCCATCATCGCCTCGATCGCGGCGACGCCGGAAATGCGCACGCGTCTTGATTTCAGCGATCCCTATTACCGCACGCCGGCGCGGTTCGTCGCGCGCCGCGACAGTCCCATCGATGATGTGCGGCCCGAAGCGCTTGAAAAGAAAAAAATCGCCGTGGTCGCCGGCACCGCGCATGAGGCCTATCTCAAGATACTGTTCACCGAAGCCGAGTTGCGTCCTTATCAAGATGCCGATGCCGCGCGCTTCGCATTGAAGCGTGGTGACGTCGATCTCCTGTTCGGCGACGGCGTGTCGCTCGCGTTCTGGCTCAACGGCACGGACTCGGCGAACTGCTGTGCATTCCGCGGCGGGCCTTATCTTGAAAGCCGGTTCTTTGGCGAAGGCGTCGGCATCGCGGTCCGGCGCGGCAATGACCTGTTGCGGCAGGCGTTCAATTGGGCGCTGTTCCGGCTGTGGGAGAAGGGCCGCTTCACCGACCTGTGGCTGCGCTATTTCCCGGTGAGCCCCTTCTGAATTGCGAATTTGACGTGGCCGCGCGGCATTTCTAGTGTCCGCGGCCCGGAGATCATGATGTCCGCCAAAGATGCCGCTGCCTCCTTGCGAGAAGTCGCCGAGCAATCGAATGCCTGGCCGTTCGAGGAGGCGCGCAAGATAGTCACGCGGCTCAAGAAATATCCCAAGGACGAGGTGATCTTCGAGACCGGCTACGGTCCGTCCGGATTGCCGCACATCGGCACGTTCGGCGAGGTCGCCCGCACCACCATGGTGCGGCACGCCTTCCGCGTTCTCACAGACGACAAGGTCAAGACGCGGTTGATCGCCTTTTCGGATGATATGGATGGGCTGCGGAAAGTGCCCGACAACGTCCCCAACAAGGACATGCTGGAGCAGCATCTTGGCAAGCCGCTCACCAAGGTGCCGGATCCGTTCGGCACCCATGCGAGCTTCGGCGAGCACAACAATGCGCGCCTGCGCAGTTTCCTCGATCACTTCGGATTTGAATACGAATTCCTGTCCTCGACCGAATGCTACAAGTCGGGGCGCTTCGATGAAGCGCTGCTCAAGGTGCTGGCGCAATTCGACGAGGTGATGGGCATCATGCTGCCGTCGCTGCGCGAGGAACGCGCGGCGACGTATTCGCCATTTTTGCCGATCGACCTGCGGACTGGCGTGGTGTTGCAGGTTCCGATTCTGGCGCATGACGCCAAGCGTGGCACGATCACGTATGAAGAGCCCGGCACCAGCGAACGTTTCACCGTTCCCGTCACCGGCGGCCGCTGCAAGCTACAGTGGAAGCCGGACTGGGCGATGCGCTGGGTCGCACTCGGCGTCGATTATGAAATGGCCGGCAAGGACCTGATCGACTCGGTCAAGCTGTCGGGCGAGATCTGCCGCGCGCTCGGCGGCAGGCCGCCGGAAGGCTTCAACTACGAGCTGTTCCTCGACGAGAAAGGCCAGAAGATCTCCAAGTCGAAGGGCAACGGCCTGACCATCGAGGAATGGCTGCGCTACGCCAGCCCGGAAAGTCTTTCACTCTTTATGTATCGCGAGCCGAAAGCGGCCAAGCGGCTTTATTTCGATGTCATCCCGCGCACGGTCGACGAGTACTACCAGTTCCTTGGCGGTTATGAGCGCCAGGATCAGCGGCAACAACTGTCGAATCCGGTCTGGCACATTCATTCGGGCAATCCGCCCACGATCGAGATGCCGGTCTCATTCAATTTGCTGTTGACGCTGGTGTCGTCGTCGAACGCGGAGAATGCCGAAACATTGTGGGGTTTCATCGGCCGCTACCGGCCGGGCGTTACGCCGCAAACGCATCCCAAGCTCAATGACCTCGTGCAATATGCCATCCATTATTACCGCGACTTCGTCCTGACCGAAAAGAAATTCCGCGAGCCGACTGCCGCCGAGCGCGCGGCCTTGAGCGACCTGCGCGATGCGCTGTCGCAATTGCCGACCGATGCCAAGGCCGAGGATATCCAGAACGTGGTCTACGAAGTCGGCCGCCGTGAACCGTTTTTGGACCAGAAGAAAAAGGCCAAGGACGGCAAACCGGGCGTGTCGCTCGACTGGTTCAACATGCTCTATCAGGTGCTGCTGGGTCAGGAGAAAGGACCGCGCTTCGGTTCGTTCGCGGCAGTCTATGGCCTGCAGAACACCGTCGACATGATCGACGGGGCGCTGGCGCGCAGCGCGTGAAGACGTCCTAGACGAACCTCTCGACTTTACCCTTCAGGTCCATGAGCCCCATCTCGACCGCAAGCTTGGGCTGGCGTTCGCCGACCTGTTTGCGGAATTCCATGAGCGCGGCCTTGTGCGTCTCGGTCTCGATGCGCGGGTTGGCGACTTTCTCCTCGCCATAGGCGATCTTCGCGGCGCCGCAATCGCGATGGTTCATCGCGATCACCCGGTTGACCTGGTGCAATTCGATCGTGGCGGCGAGATTGTCCCAGAACGTTTTTTCCCAGTCCTTGAAGGCGGGCGCCACCACGCCGATAGCGGCGCCGGCAAAGGTGAACTGGCTGTATTGGCCAACCAGGTGACGCCGTTCCATGTAGTGGATCGTCGGCTCGGGAAAGCGCGGGTCGATGCAGGTCAGCAGCATCGCCTCGTATTTTCCTTTTGCCGCAAAGGACAGCGACGGGAAGGTCGCCACCAGTCCGGCGCCGGCTGTCAGATGAAGGAAGCGCCGTCGATTAAAGCGCGTGTCGAGAATGTCTGCGCAACATGTGCAGGATTGAGTCATTGAGGCCATGGTTTCGTATCCTTGGCTTTGTATCCTTGGCTGGTTTCTCGCCGATCGAATTTAGCCACTCTAGAGAGTATGATATCGCACGGCCGAGCCGTAGCCCGGTAGCCGGAATACTACTGACTCGCCCAGACGATGCGCGCGACCCACACGACGTCGGACATCGGCAATGTGCGGTCACGGTGCTCGGCATTGAGCGATTTAAGCTCGACCGATTTTGCGCTCTTGCGCTTGAGTTCCTTGACAATCACTTCGCCGTCCTTGGTCTTGACCACGACGCGGTCGCCTTTGCGCACGGTCGCCCCTGGCGAAACGATGATCACATCGCCGGCGCGGTAGGCCGGCCGCATTGAGTCTCCGGAAATTTCCAGCGCGTAGGCATGTTCGTCGGAGACGGCCGGGAAGGCGATCTCTTCCCAGCCTTTGCCGACCGGGAAGCCGCCATCGTCGAAAAAGCCGCCGGTGCCGGCCTGGGCGAAACCGATCACCGGCACGTTGTGCATGGTCGACTTGCCGCCGTCGGTGATCAAGGTGACGAAGGTATCGAATTTGGTGTTTGTGGCCTGCAGCGCCTTGGCGACCGATTCCGTCGACGGCCAGCGTGGGCGGCCTTCCGGCGTGACGCGCTTGGATTTGTTGAAGGTGGTCGGGTCGAGCCCCGCCTTCTTGGCAAGGCCGGACGGCGTGAGCTTGGCGCGGGCCGCCAGGCGGTCGAGCGCCGTCCAGATCTGGTTATGGGTGAGCATTGCCATGTGAAAACAGGCCCGTCTGCGACTGTAGTTCGCGGATAGGAATTATAGCCTTGAGTCGCCCCCCTTCCGCAACAGTTTCCTGTGATCGCGCCTTGAATAAACCTCAGCCGGCCCGATAGGGTCGATTCTCGCTTACGTGCGGAGGCTGTCTGGTGATCGGTCTTTTCGACCGCCTGTCTCGCCCATTGCTGCGGGCGCTTGATCCGGAAGATGCGCACGCGCTGGCCATCAAGGCGCTGCGGTTCATGCCGGTGGTCAAAGGCGCGGCCGATGCCGACGAGCTTGCGGTGCGCGCCTTCGGGCTCAAGTTCCCCAATCCAATCGGTCTTGCAGCCGGTTTCGACAAAAATGCGCAGGTACCGGATGCCCTGCTGCGCCTCGGGTTCGGTTTCGTCGAGGTCGGCACCATCACACCGCGCGCGCAAAGTGGTAACCCGCAGCCGCGTCTGTTTCGCCTCGAGTCGGACGAGGCTGTCATCAACCGGCTGGGCTTCAACAACGACGGCGCGGCGGTGGCGCATATGCGGCTCGCCCGGCGCCGCAACGCCGCCGGCATCGTCGGCGTCAATATCGGGGCCAATCGCGACTCGACGGACCGCACGGAAGATTACGCGCGGCTGATCGAGACCTTTGCCGGCGTTGCCAGCTATTTCACGGTCAATGTGTCGTCGCCCAACACGCCGGGCCTGCGCGACCTGCAGCAGGCATCAGCACTCGACGATTTGCTCGGGCGCGTCCTCGAGGCGCGCGAGCGGATCCGTGCGCGCGCCGGTCTTGTCCCGGTGCTGCTCAAGATCGCACCGGACCTGACGCTGCCCGATCTCGACGATGTGGTGGGGGTTGCGCGCAAGCGCCGCGTCGACGGCATGATTGTCGGCAACACCACCATCTCGCGGCCTGGCTCACTGCGCGACCGCGAGAAAGCGCGCGAGCAGGGCGGTCTGTCCGGCCGGCCGATGTTCAAGCTCGCGACCCGCATGCTGGCGGAGACATTCGTGCGCGCCGAAGGCGCGTTTCCGTTGATCGGCGTCGGCGGCATCGACTCCGGCGCTACTGCCATTGCCAAGATCAAGGCCGGTGCCACGCTGGTGCAGCTCTACACCGGGCTGGTCTATCGCGGCATCGGTGTCGTGAACGAAATCAAGGCGGACCTGACGGCAGCGCTCAAGCGCGGCCATCGCAATTCGCTTGTTTCAATGGTCGGCACCGATGCTGCCGCGATCACGGCGGAAAGCTGGCCGGGGTGAACCAGGTGCCGTCATCGCCGGGCTTGTCCCGGCGATCTCGATAAAATTGGCACCACGTTGCCTTCCTAAGCGAGATGGCCGGGTCAAGCCCGGCCATGACAAAACAAATTCTGTTCCGTTATTTCCCGCGCGGCGCGTTGAACAACCGCATCAGGATCCAGACCGGGATCACGATCACCGCGCCGAGCAGGAAATACCGCCAGAGCCAGCGGAACGCATCGAAGCCCAGGTTCCAGAGGCTGCGAATGAGCCGTTCGATGCTGTGCACGATGTCGAACGGGTCGAGCCCCAGCGCCGAGAGGACCACGCCAATCAGAATCGACAACAGAATGAGGCGGCCCAGAACCGCCATCGGCGAGCCGCCGAAAACCTTGGTCACCGTTTCATTGCTCATAGTCCGATGCGTCCTCCTGCGGCGGCGATGCTAGCACGCGCGCGCCGGTGACAGATATGCCCTAAAATCGCGGCGCCAAGATACGTTCAAGCTACGCTCAATCTACTCGCAAGATCATGCCTAGAACCGGGAATTTGAAGCCTTGCAGCTGCAGCCGATCCATCTGTCGTCGGGAAACCTGATCGCCGACCGCCGCTTTGAATGGGCGCGCGACTGCGAGGCCAAGGGCGATCTTGCGGCCGCCGCCGATCTGCTGGTGCAGGCGCTTGAGCTAGCGCCGGCTTATGCCCCGGCCTGGTTTGTGCTCGGCGAGCTGCGCGAAAAACTGGGCGACCGCGCCGGTGCTGTCGCGGCGTTTGCGCAGGCCAGGGTAGCCGACCCGCAGGATCGTCACGGCGCCGCGCTGCATCTTGCAAGGCTCGGTGCCGAACCGGCCGCTGCGATGCCGGAAAGTTACGTGCGCACGCTGTTCGACGGCTATGCGACGGGATTCGATCAGGCGTTGACCGAAGGGCTGAGCTACTGCGCGCCCGCGCTTCTGTTTGGCGCGGTTGCGGCCGCGCAGGGCGGGCGGCGCATGAAATTCGGTTCGGTGCTCGATCTCGGCTGCGGTACCGGGCTTGCCGCTCTGCCGTTCCGTCCGGTCAGCGACTGGATGGTCGGCGTCGATCTTTCTCCGGCGATGCTGGCGCAGGCGCGCGCCAAAGGTCTCTACGATCGGCTGGTCGAAGGCGAGGTGTTGCGGTTTCTCGCCGACGAAGCGGCGCTCCAGGCGCGCTATCATCTCATCCTCGCCGGCGATGTGTTCGTCTATCTCGACGATCTTGCGCCTGTTCTGCGCGCTGCGGCACAGGTGCTGGCGCCGCACGCCATGTTGGCGTTCAGCGTCGAGACCCATGACGGTGACGGCGTCCTGCTGCGCGACAGCTTGCGTTACGCCCATGGCGAAGCGCATGTGCAAGCCGCGCTGGTTGCGGCCGGGCTGAAACCGGTCAGCCTCGATTTTGCCTCGACGCGCACCGAAAAAGGCGCTCCAGTCCCCGGGCTGATCGTCGTTGCCGCAAGCTGACTATCCATGGAACCTGCCCGCGATCTCTTCGATACCGCGCCGGAACTACCGGATATTTTCGCGCGCTGGTTCGCACAGCGCGGCTGGCAGCCGCGCGCGCACCAGCTCGCCTTGCTGGAGAAGGCGCAAGCCGGGCGCTCGGCCCTGCTGATCGCGCCGACCGGCGGCGGCAAGACGCTGGCCGGGTTCCTCCCAACGCTGATCGAATTGAGCGAGCGCGGCCTGCGGGCGCGCAATCTAAAGTCGACCGGGCGGACGCTGACGCGCTCGCAAGGGCTTCATACTCTCTATATCTCTCCATTGAAGGCGCTGGCCGTCGACATTGCCCGCAACCTTGAAATCCCCGTGCAGGAAATGGGCTTAGCCTTGCGGCTGGAAACGCGCACCGGCGACACGCCGGCGTCCAAGCGGCAACGCCAGCGGCGCGACCCGCCCGACATTCTGCTCACCACGCCCGAGCAGCTCGCATTGCTGCTGGCGAGCGCCGATGCGCCTTATCTGTTCGGCACGCTCAAGCGCGTGGTGCTCGATGAACTGCATTCGCTGGTCACGTCCAAGCGCGGCGACCTGCTCTCGCTCGGAATGGCGCGGCTGTTTGCGCTGGCGCCGCAGCTCACGACCGTTGGCCTGTCCGCCACCGTTGCCGAGCCGGACGAACTCAGCCGTTTCCTGATGCCGCAGCCGCTGCATGGCCAGGCGCATGCCGATGTTGTGGTTGCGCAGGCCGGGGCGCAGCCGCGCGTGACGATGCTCGACACCGAGGAGCATCTGCCCTGGGCCGGACACTCGGCACGCCACGCGCTCGGCGAAATTTACGCGCTGATCAAGTCACACAAAACGACGCTGATTTTCGTGAACACCCGCAGCCAGGCGGAATTCCTGTTTCAGGAACTGTGGCGCACCAATGACGACAATCTCGCCATCGCCTTGCATCACGGCTCGCTCGATGTCGCGCAGCGGCGCCGCGTGGAAGATGCGATGGCGGCCGGCAAATTGCGCGCGGTGGTATGTACGTCGTCGCTCGACCTCGGCGTCGACTGGGGCGATGTCGATCTGGTGATCAATGTGGGTGCACCGAAAGGCTCATCGCGCCTGATGCAGCGGATCGGCCGCTCCAATCACCGGCTCGATGAGCCGTCGGAAGCGGTGCTGGTGCCGGCCAATCGCTTCGAGGTGTTGGAATGCCGCGCCGCCATCGACGCGGTCGCGGAAAATGCGCAGGACACGCCACCATTGCGCACGGGCGCGCTCGATGTGCTGGCGCAGCATATTCTCGGCCGCGCCGTCGGGGCGCCGTTTCTTGCCGATGAACTTTTTGCCGAGGTGCGGAGTGCGGCGCCTTATGCCGGGCTCGCGCGCCCCGACTTCGACGCCGCGGTCGATTTCGTAGCGACCGGCGGCTACGCGCTCAAGGCCTATGAGCGCTTCGCCAAGATCAGGCAAGATACCAGACTTGGTAAGGACGGCCGCTGGCGTGTCACGCATCCGCGCGTGGCGCAGCGTTACCGCATGAATGTCGGCACCATCGTCGAGGCCGACATGATCAAGGTGCGGTTGGTGCGCTCGCGCCGCAGCGGCGCCGCCGTTCCGCGCGGCGGGCGGATCCTCGGGCAGGTCGAGGAATATTTCATCGAGACATTGGCGGTGGGCGACACGTTCGTATTCGCCGGCGAGATTCTCAAATACGAAGCGTTGGTCGAAGACGAAGCCTATGTGTCGCGCTCGAATGCCACCGACCCGAAGGTGCCGGCCTATGAAGGTGGAAAGTTTCCGCTCTCGACATATCTCGCCGCGCGTGTGCGCGAGATTCTTGCAAAGCCCGAGGCCTGGCGTGCGTTGCCGGATCAAGTGCGCGAATGGCTGGAGATCCAGCAATGGCGCTCGCTGCTGCCCCGCGCCGGCGACTTGCTGGTCGAGACCTTCCCGCGCGCCGCCAAATATTATCTGGTCTGTTACCCCTTCGAAGGTCGGCTCGCGCACCAGACACTGGGGATGCTGCTCACCCGCCGCCTCGAGCGCGCGCGCATGCGGCCGCTCGGTTTTGTCGCCAATGAATATGCACTGGCGGTGTGGGGGCTTGGCGATCTTGGTTTGCACATCGCGCGCGGCGGTCTCTCCCTCGCCAAGCTGTTCGACGAGGACATGCTGGGCGACGACCTGGAAGCCTGGCTTGCGGAATTGGCGCTGATGAAGCGCACCTTCCGCAGTTGCGCGATTATCGCCGGGCTGATCGAGAAACGGTTCCCGGGCGAGGAGAAATCGCGCCGCCAACTCACAATTTCCACCGATCTCGTCTATGACGTGCTGCGCAAGCATCAGGCTGACCACATTCTCTTGCGCGCAGCGCGCGCCGATGCCGCCACCGGGCTGCTCGACATCAAGCGGCTCGGCGAAATGCTCTCGCGCATCAAGGGTCGAATCGTCCATAAAGCGCTTGACCACGTTTCGCCGCTCTCGGTCCCGGTGCTGCTGGAGATCGGGCGCGAGACGGTTTATGGCGAGGCTTCGGATAGTCTGCTGGCCGAGGCGGCTGACGATTTGATCAAGGAAGCGATGAATTGAATTTTTCCCGTGCCAAACTATCGGCGTCATCACCGGGCCGCGCCGAAGGCGCGAGTCCCGGTGATCCCGTTCCCTGGTCACGGTCTTTCCCTCCTAAGCGAGATGGCCGGGACATAGGCGAGCAAAGCGACGCCGTTCTTCGAACGGCTATGCCCGGCCATGACATTCCTATTGCCGACGTTACGCTTACCGCCGATCCCGACGGCGCGCTGTACTGGCCGGAGCAGGGGCTGCTGGCGGTCGCCGACCTGCATCTCGAAAAGGGCTCAAGCTTTGCCGCGCGCGGCGTGCTGCTGCCGCCTTACGACACCGCGGCGACACTGGCGCGGCTCGCGCGCCTGATTACGCATTATGCGCCACGCTGCGTCATCGCTCTCGGCGACAGTTTCCATGACGGCGGCGGTCCGGCGCGTCTTGCCGATGATGACCGCGAAGCCTTGCGCATCATGCAACGCGGGCGCGACTGGATCTGGATCACCGGCAATCACGACCCCGAGCCGGCCACCGGCATCGGCGGCACATTTATCGATTCACTGACACTCGATGCGTTGACGTTCCGGCACTTGCCGAGCGGGGCGGCCGGTGAAATCAGCGGGCATCTGCATCCAGTCGCGCGCATTTCTCATCGTGGCCGCGCGGTGAGCCGCCGTTGTTTCGCCGCGGACAAGGCCCGCATGGTGATGCCGGCCTACGGCGCATTCACCGGTGGGCTCAACGTGCGCGATGCCGCGTTTTGCGATTTGTTCGGCACGCTGAAATTCAGCGCGCACCTTCTGGGCGAAGGCCGCCTCTATTCATTCAGCGCCAAACGCTGTCTGCCGGACTAGTTCCGCACGACCTTCATTGCCGTGGTGCGCGTCTTGATGCCGGTGCAGAAATCCACCAGCAGGTCGGCCAATCGCCGGACCGCCGGGCTGGTATTGTCGGCTCCAACGAGTGCCAGTTCGGTTTTTATAATCGGCCGGAAGCCGTGGGTGGCGATAATGCGGTGTTCCGGTAAAATTCCCATGTCGGACAGAATGCTCACCCCGAGGCCTGCAGAAACCGCCGCCTGGATGCCGTGCAGATTGGGACTCGTATAGGCGACATGCCAGGCGCGACCTGCCGCGTCGAGCGCATGGATTAATTGGTTGCGATAGAGACATCCTTGCTCGGCGACCGCGAGCGGCACCGGATCCTGATCCAGATCGACCGGATGTTCGCGGCTGGTCACCCATTGCAGCCGCTCCGGCCATGTCGCGATGGCGCCCGGTTGCCCGGCCTCGCGCTTCAGCAAAGCGAGATCGAGTTCGCCGGCATCGAGCGCGCGTTGCAGCGTTGCGCTCAAGCCACAGCGCACGTCGAGCCGCAGCGTCGGCCGCGCGAGTTTGAAATCGTACAGCAGCTCGGGCAGCCGGTAGGCGGCGAAATCTTCCGGGATGCCGAGCCGTACCACGCCGTCGACGACCGGGCGCGCAACCACGTCACGCGCTTCCTGCTCGAGCGCAAGAATGCGCCGTGCGTATGAGATCAGCCGTTCGCCTTCCTCGGTGAGTGTCGCCTGTTTGCCGTTCCGCTCGAGCAGGGGACGGCCAAGCATGTCTTCCAGCCGCTTGATCTGCTGACTGACGGTCGACTGTGTCCGGTGAACGCGCTCGCCCGCCCGGGTGAAGCCGCCGGCGTCGACCACGGAGACGAAACTGCGCAGAAGTTCAATATCCATCATGGTTTTCTGTCCATTCACAAAACCACTGTTATGTATTCTATCATTTAATTTCCAAATAGGAAGGGGGAGGCTTATTTGTTGCGGTGCGAAAGGAAATTCCCATGCATCCCGCAGCCATCGCTTTACCGGCCCGTCGCCCGCTGTTCGCCGCCCTCTCGCTTCCGCTCATGGTCGGGGTCTTCCTCATGCTTTGGAGCTCGGCATTTTCGGTCGCCAAATTGTCACTCGCGGATTGTCCGCCGCTGCTTCTGCTTGCGGCGCGTTTCCTGGTCGCAGGCGTATTGATGTTCGGCATCGCCGCGATCAGCCGCGTGCGGTGGACGCTCAGCCGCCGCGACATTCTCCTGTTCGCGCTGCTGGGCATTGCCAACCAGGCCATCTATCTCGGCGTCGGTTACGTCGCATTGCGTGATATTTCAGCCGGCCTGTCGGTTCTCATCTTCAGCGCCAATCCGATCGTCACTGCGGTCTTCGCAGCCTTGATGCTCGGTGAGCGGATGACTTGGTCCAAGGCTGTCGGCCTCGTGCTGGGCATCGCCGGCGTTGCCTTCATCGTGCAGAGCCGCCTGGCGATCGGCTCCGATCATCTGCGCGGAATCCTGCTCACGGTGGTGTCGCTGCTGTCTTTCGTCGGCGGCACGATCCTGTTCAAGCGCTACGCGCCCAAGGACGGCCTGTGGATCGGCAATGGAGTTCAGAGTCTTGCGGCCGGCATCGCATTGCTGCCCTTTTCGCTCAGCACCGAGAGCATTGGCGACATCGTACCGACATGGCGGTTGCTCGCGTGCTTCGCCTTTCTCGTCCTGCTGGTCTCTGTCTTCGCCTACCTTCTGTGGTTCAAGATTCTGGCCCTGTCGGGCGCCACAGCGGCGAGCAGCTATTACTTCCTGTTGCCGCCGCTCGGCATGCTGTTCGGTTGGCTGTTGCTCGGCGAGCACGTCGCGCTATCGGATCTGATCGGAATCATTCCGGTCGTGCTCGGCATTTATCTCGTCACGCGGCCGGCCCCGGCGCGCATCTGACATTTGGAGACGCAATCATGAGTACTCCCCGTTTCACCTTGATCGGCGGCCCTACGGTTCTCATCGAGTTCGCCGGTTTTCGTCTCCTCACTGATCCCACTTTCGACGAGCCCGGCGATTACAAGTTGCCGCACGTCACGCTGACCAAGACCGCGCGCCCGGCACTCTCGCTTGCGGATATCGGGCCAGTCGACGCAGTCCTGCTCAGCCACGACCAGCATGCCGACAATCTCGACAAGGCCGGCCGCGAATTTCTCAGCAAGGCGCCGCGCGTGTTTACGACGACTGTTGGCGCGAAAAGACTTGGTGGGCATGCCGAGGGTCTGCTGCCCTGGCAATCGGCGACGTTGACGAAGCCGGATGGCAGATCGATCGAGATTACCGCCGCGCCGGCGCGGCACGGCCCTGCCGGTATCGAACCGCTGGCCGGCGATGTGATTGGCTTCATGCTGTCGGTCAAAAATCGCGAGACCGGGCCGGTCTACGTCACCGGCGACACGGTGTGGTATGACGGCGTTGCCGAAGTCGCGCGCCGCTTCAGGGCGGGCATCGTGGTACTGTTTGCCGGGTCTGCGCAAACGCGCGGGCCGTTTCATCTCACCATGGATACCAACGACGCCATCGAAACAGCGCATGCGTTTCCAGACGCCGTGATTGTTCCCGTTCACACCGACGGCTGGGCGCATTTCAAGCAGAGCGGGGACGACTTGCAGAAAGCGTTCAACGCACTCGGCTTCGGGTCGCGCTTGCGCCTGCTGCAACCCGGCGTCGCCACGCCGGTCGCTCCGCTGCACTAGTCGCGCGCGAACACCAGGCTGGCAAACCAGCCAATCAGCAGCGCCATCATGGCTGTCGCTGCCCCATAAAGCAGGCCGTAGTCGTGCGCGGCATCGGCGACATATTGCTCAAAACCGGTCTTGATCACTTCCAGCGCCGAATTAGTGCGCGCGACCAGGACGCCACCGGCGAACAACTGGACGTCAATCGCGTAGTTGCCGGTCGACACGGCCGCAGGCATCGGAATCGCGGCACGAAACACCGTGGGCGTGAGGAATGTCACGGCAGTGCCGGACTCGCGATAGAGACCCTGCTGGATTTGCAGCCGCACGAAGGCGCTGCGGAACGGATCATCGCGGACGGTGTCGGCGAGGTCGGCGCCAATGCGCTGCGGCAGCAGGAAGTTATTGAGGCCGATCTGCAGCCGCCGCAACGTGTCCTCGCGGGCGATTTCGGTGACCGGACGATTACTCAGCACGGCGAGATAAGTCGGCACGCCGACGAATTCGCGCAAGTCGACATTGACCCAGATGCCGGCCATGCGCTGCTTGCGCCGCGTGCGGAGCGTCTGGCGCGGCCCCGACACCGTGACGACGAGATCATAAGGCGGACGCAGTGGGGTCGTGGGGGAGTTGGGTTCGACGGTGCCGAACAGCACCAGTTCCTCGCCGACAAAACTCGACGTGACGGCGACCCGATGGTTCGACAACGACACCACAAGCCGCTCGGCGCTGGCGGGTCCGGTGGTGCCGGCCGCCACAAGAACCATGAAGATGAGCGCGAAACGGCGCATCAATCGGGCCTCACGTAACGCAGCGAATAAAGATCGTCGGGCCGCACGACCAGTTCATAGGCAAATCGGCAACCGACCGCGAAGACCAGCAGGCCGAGCAGCAGGCGCAGTCGTTCGCCGCGCATTTTCTGTCCCATGCGCGCGCCGAACTGGGCGCCGATCACACCGCCAACCATCAGGATCAGCGCCAGCACCGCGTCGACCAGGTGGTTGGTGGCCGCGTGCATCACCGTTGCGGAGGCCATGGTGACCAGCGTCAGCACCATCGAGGTGCCGATGACGGTCGCGGTCGGCACCCGCAGAAAGTAGATCAGCATCGGCACCAGCAAGAAGCCGCCGCCGATGCCCATGATCGCGCCGATAAACCCGATGATGAATCCGATCGCCCAGACCGGGATGGCGGAAACGTAGATCTTCGAGCGCTTGAAGCGGAGCTTGAACGGCAAGCCATGAAGCCACGTGTGGCTGCCTGGCCGCCGCAGCGTTGCCGGCTGTCCCTGGCGGGTGCGCATTTCCGCGCGCAGGCTCTCATAGATCATCATGCCGCCGACGGCGGTGAGCAGAGTCACGTAGGAAAGGCCGATCATCAGGTCGAGCTGGTCGAGCGCGCGCAGTTCGGTAAACAGCCAGACGCCGGTGGCGGTGCCGACGATGCCGGCGCTCAGCAGCATCATCGCGAGCGCGATATCGAGCGCGCGCCGGCGCCAGTAGCTGATTGCGCCGGTGAAGGAAGACGCTGCAATGTGGCTGGAGACGGTCGCCACCGCCACGGCCGGCGGGATGCCGATAAAGATGAGCAGCGGCGTCATCAGGAAGCCGCCGCCGATCCCGAACATTCCGGAGATGTAGCCGACCGCGAGCCCCATCGCGAGCACGAGAAAGACATTCACAGGCAAGTCGGCGATGGGGAGGTAAATCTGCAAGCGCTGCGTCCGAGGTTATGACCGGTGCGCGGGCCGTTCATGCCGTACACCGGCGCCGCTTCAAATTCAAAGAAGTAAACACCATGACGCGCCGAAACGTCAGCGGTGTCGATCCTGATGACAGTCTTGAGACGAACTGAATTGAGGCTCAAGTCAACTTTAGCGGATGAATGCGGCGGTGATCACGTCCAGATGCACCTGGACCGCCGCAGTTCACAGTTTCCCCGAGTTGAAGGCGCCGATCGGAAGTGGGCCGCCGGCCCGCGGCTTTTCCGGGGCGGTCGGCGTGCGATCCCAGCCGCCTGGCGGCTCGGGGATCGCGATGGCTTCAGCCGGTTGGGCCTGGGCGGTGTAGCTTTTGAGGGCCTGCTGGATACTCGCCAGCGTCTGGGCATCCAGTTGCGTGGCGAGCTCGTCGCGCTTGCGCCCGGCGTCCTTGTCGCCCTGGGCGGCCGCCAGCGAGAACCATTTGTAGGATTCGCCAATATTGCGGTCCATGCCGATGCCACGCGCGGCCAACACGCCAAGATTGTACTGGCTGTCGGCAACGCCATGCTCGGCGGCCTTGCGGAACCATTGTGCGGCACTGGCATAGTCCGGCTTGCCATCAATGCCTTCGGCGTAAAGCACTGCGAGATTGTGCATCGCCTTGGCGTGACCCTTGCCGGCTGCGGCCACGTAAAGCTTGCGGGCGGACTCAAGGTCCTTTTTCACGCCCTGGCCCTTTTCGAGCATGCTGGCGTAGCGGAATTGCGCCGGTGTCAGGCCCTTGCTCGCCGCCAGCTCGTACCAGTGCGCGGCTTCATCGAGATTGGCAGGCACGCCGCGGCCCTCGGAAAAGCGCATGGCAACCTCGTAGGCCGCGCCGGCATCGCCGCTCAGCGCCGCGGTCCGCAAGCGCGGCCCCGCAATGGCAGCTGGCAGACGATCGGCGGCCGGCTGCGTCGCGGGCTGCGGCGGCCGGTTGGCCGGGGCGCGCATGACCGAACCGGTCACATCGGCTTTCGATGCAGGCGGCAGGCTCAGGAGCGGCGCGCTCAAGGCCGGCATTGCGGTCACCGGCGGGCTGTATTGCGCCGCCTGATTGATGTTCAGGGGCGGCTGGACCGCGGGCATGGCCGGGGCGGGTGCTGGTTTGGAAGGAGCCGGGGCTGGCAGCGTCGGCGGCGCCAACAAGGAGGCGGTGATATCCGCGTTGGATGTCAGCGGTGCGATAGCCGGATTTTGTCCGAGTGCCGGCTGATTGTCGGCGAGCGCAGGCAACGTTCCGGTGTCCGCGTCGGCGGTGGCATTCAGTTCGTCGCCGGTCGGCGTGTCGGCGTCGAATTCCTGGGTGAGTTTGGCGTTATTCGAATCGAAAAATCCGAAATTAAAAATGTTTCCGGCGAACTGAATCGACCCGATCACGATGGCGACAATGCTCGCCGCGAGGAACAGGGCTTTGACCCGCGTCGCCATCTTGGAGCGCAGTGACTTGCCATTGCCTTTGGACGCATCGGCGCGCGGTGACCGCGCCTTCGGATCCTGTCCGGCTGCCTGGGCTGCGCGCCGGGCGGCGGCAATGAAGCTCGATTTACTGCCCGTGGCCGCCGCGGCGGGCCGCGCGCCGCCAAAGGCTGCTTCGGAAGCGACGATGCGCGCGCCCGCGTTCATGGTCGCGCGCGGCGGACCCGAGCCGGGCTCCAGCGGCTGGTCCGCTGGCGTGTTCGTGATGACAGGGGCAAGGCTCGCCGCGGGCTGACGACTGATGACCGGGGCCGGTGCGGGCGGCGCTTCCTCGGCAATCGGCGCCGGCTCCGCGGGGGCAGGTGCCGGCTCGACCATGATCATTGCGGGCACCTGCACGGGAATGTCCGGCGCGGGTTGCGGCACGATCTCCGGAGCGTCGGCGGCAATGCCGACCCCGAGGTTTCCGGCGGGCTGTGTCAGCTCGAGGATGTCGCTTTCGAGTGCGGTGGGCTCCCGGCGATCGCCGTGAATGTCCTGCTCGATAACGGTCAGGCGTTCGACCACCTGGCCGAGCGTGCCATGCATCGCCTCGACCGTGCTTTGCGTGCGCGCGACGTCCTGCTTGAGCGCGTCGATGCCGGAGGTGTCTTCCGCCCGCAAGGCGGAGGACTGCTTGTTGGCGCGCAGATCCTCGATATGCACGAGCAGGTCGGTCAAACCGCGCTCGACGGCATCCAGGTGTCCGAGCCGGGCGTCCGAAGCGTCCAGCCGCTGCACCAGCGTGACGATGCGGTCTTCGAGATGCCCGAACGCGACAGGTTCGCCGCGCGCCTGCTGCATCTGCTCGATCTTGTCGGACATCGACTGCATCAGCGCCTCAAGGCGTCCGGGCACGCCGTCATCCGCCTGCGTGCGATGCGCGAGCGCGCGGCTGATTTCGTCGATGCGATGCTCGAGACTGCTGAACGCCGCGCTTGCGCCGCTGATGGCGAGCTGATCGACTTTCGCGCCCAGCGACTGCACGTGGGCAGCAAGGCTGTTCACGGTCTCATTGGATGCGACATGCGCCGCCAGCTCGCGCAAGGTGGCGATCGAGCGCTCGAGCTGCATCATCGTCGCGGGGTCTTTCTGGGCGACGATGAGATCGACCTTGCGCGCGAGCGCATTGATGGCATCGGTGTAACCGACGAGATTTTCCGCCGGCGTCAGATCGCGCAGGGCGTTGCGCACTTCGGCAAGGCCGCGTTCGATGCCTTCGAGCGCGCCGCTGTTGACGCCAGCCTGGCGGCCTTCCGCGATGCGCTGGTTCAGTTCGTGGATTTGTCCTTCAATGGCTTCGAGGGCACGACGCGGCATCGCCTCGTTGAGCGTGCGTCCAATTGCGCCAAGCTCGGCGCGCAACGCATTGATCGCTTCCTCCACGCCCGGACGCCGCAATGTCTCGATCTGGTTGGTGATCCGGCGCAATTCGTTTTCGAGGCCGGACAAGTCCTGCGTCGGCAGCGGCGCTGGGGCCGGCGCCGGCTCGCCATTGAGCGCGCGCCGACGCGCGCTGATTTCGGCAACCGCACGGTCGAGAGCAGGCGGCACCGGCGGCGGCGCGGCCGGCATTGCCGCCGGTCCAGTCGCGGTAAATTGGTCAAACCGTTGCTCGAGGCGGGTGATCAGTTCGGCGACCTGGTCGGCTTCCTCGCGGTTGCGCTTTGGCGCGTAAGCCGCCGGCCCGCGGCGCGTCACCTGATCCATGCGGCGCGCGAGATTGTCGAGCCGCAGATGCACTTGTGAATAATTTTGGGACTCGTGGTCAGCGGAACCGCTGTTGTTGCTACGCGCGAACGCGTTGGCGTTTTGCCCGTTGACCTGCTGCAGGATGACGGCATTGAGCCACTCATTCACCGGCAGGCCTGCACGGCGCGCCGCCTCGCGCGCGGTGTCGCGGGCTTCCGGTCGGATATCCTTGACGCTCCACGGGAAGCCTAATTTCATGCTCACACCCACGTCCGAGGTGGAGACGTTCAGAGTCGGATCAACTCTCGGAGAACCAGCGCGCGTTAACAGCGGGTGGATACGGGGCTCGGTCCTTCGTCCACACACCGACTTTTTGCCGGTTGCGGTAAACAAGCCGTTAACGTTTTGCGCACGCGCCCATGTTTCCAGCGAATTCCTGCGTTCGCCGCCATCGGGCCACGGAATATTCCCGTCGCCCGGCTGTAATATTTTTGCGGCCGACATACCTGAATGCCGCTACGCTTGCAGGTTGCAGTATTAAAATATACCCGATTCGGGATAGCGGATTTTGAGCTGGAGGCCATGGCGAGCAACGATCGCACGCACGCTGACGACGGTATCGATCTACCTGCCGGCAATAGGGATTCCGCAGGCGCGCCAGCCGTGTGCGACGGACTCACAATCGGGGAGCTTTCGCGTGAGACGGGCGTGACGCTTCGGGCGCTGCGATTTTATGAAAGCAAAGGCCTGCTCGGCCGCCATGGCGGCGGCGGTGCCGCAAGGGTCTTCAGCCAGGCCGACCGCAATCGCGTTGCGCTCATCCTCCAGGGCAAGCGGCTCGGCTTTACATTGAGCGAGATCCGCGAATTGCTCGCTGCGTCGGCGAGCCGCTACGCGAAGGTTCTTCCGATCGGCCGCCGCAAATGCGTCGACCAGATCAATTTGCTGGAGCGCCAGCGCCGCGACATCGATCAGGCGATCGCCGAATTGCGCCAGATCTATACCGAGATGCTCACCGATGCCGGCCCCTCGGGCCTCTCCCGCGTGCCCTGAACGCACTGATAGCAGCGTTTCTGCGGCCCTTAACGCAGGTGTAAACCGCCTTCGTCATAATACGAACCGAAGTGGCCGCTAAATCAGCGCGCTATCGGGGAAGCGGAAACCGTTCGCTTCATATTCTGTTAACACCTCGCGGCGCGTTGCCGGGGAGAGAACCATGCCGACATATAAGGCGCCTGTGGACGATGCGTTGTTCCTGCTCAACGACGTCTTCCATCTCGACCACTACGGCAATCTGCCCGGGTTCTCCGATGCATCCCCCGATGTGGTGGAAGCGGTGCTGCGCGAGGCGGCCAAGTTCAGCGAAGAGGTGCTGACCCCGCTCAATCGCGTCGGCGACAAGGAAGGCTGCAAGCGCGCCGCGGACGGCAGCGTGACAACGCCAACCGGCTTCAAGGATGCCTATAAGCAGATCGTCGAGGGCGGCTGGATCGGCATTTCAGTGCCGCCGGAATTCGGCGGGCAGGGTCTGCCGGCGACCATGACCATCGTCGTCAATGAATTTCTCTGCTCGGCGAACATGGCGTTCGCGATGTATCCGGGCCTCACGCAGGGCGCGATCGCCGCGCTGCTCGTGCATGCATCCGACGAACTCAAGAAAAAATATCTGCCGAAAATGGTCGAAGGTGTCTGGACCGGCACCATGAATCTGACCGAGCCGCATTGCGGCACCGATCTCGGGCTACTGCGCTCGAAGGCAGTGAAGCAGCCGGACGGCAGCTACAAGATTTCCGGCACCAAGATCTTCATTTCCGCCGGCGAGCACGATTTGTCGCAGAACATCATTCATCTTGTGCTTGCGCGCATCGAAGGTGCGCCCGCCGGCACCAAAGGCATCTCGCTGTTCGTGGTGCCGAAGTTCATGGTCAAGGATGATGGATCGCTCGGCGCGCGCAACGCCGTCACTTGCGGCTCACTCGAAGAGAAGATGGGCATCCACGGCAACTCGACCTGCGTCATGAATTATGACGGCGCCACCGGCTGGCTGGTCGGCGAAGAAAACCGCGGGCTCAACGCCATGTTCACGATGATGAACGAGGCGCGCCTCGGCGTCGGCGTACAGGGGCTCGCGCAATCGGAAGTCGCCTATCAGAACGCGGCGATCTATACGAAAGAACGCCTGCAGGGCCGCGCGATTTCCGGCGTCAAATATCCCGACAAGCCGGCCGACCCGATCATCGTGCATCCCGACGTGCGCCGCACGCTGTTGACCATCCGCGCCTTCAACGAAGCCGCGCGCGCGCTGGTGTTGTGGACCGCGCTGAAGAGCGACATCGCGCATCGATCGGAAGACGAAAAGGAACGCCAGAGCGCCGACGATCACATGGGCCTGCTTACGCCAGTCATCAAAGGCGTCCTGACCGACGGCGGTTTCGCCAATGCGGTGATGGCGCAGCAGATGTTCGGCGGCCACGGCTACATCGCGGAACACGGCATGGAGCAGTTCGTGCGCGATGCGCGCATTGCGCAGATTTACGAAGGTGCCAACGGCATCCAGGCGCTCGACCTGGTCGGCCGCAAGCTCGGCAAGGACGGCGGCCGCGCCCTGATGGCTTTCTTCAACGAGGTGCAGACTTATCTCAAGGAGCGCGTCAACAATGACGCGATGAATGTCTATCTCAAGCCGCTGGGCGCGTCACTCGCGCACCTCGAACAGGCGTCGATGTGGTTCATGCAGAACGCGATGACCAAGCCCGACAATGCCGGCGCCGGCTCATATGACTACATGCATCTCTTCGGGCTCGTGGCGCTCGGCTACATGTGGTGCCGGATTGCTGAAGCCGCGATGGCCAAGAACGCCAACGGTTCGGCGCAGCGCATGAATGCGAAGCTGGTGACCGCGCGCTTCTTCATGGAGCGCATGTTGCCGGAGACGGCGACGCGGCTGGCCCGCATCCAGGCGGGGGCGGCCTCCACCATGGAATTGCCGGACGACGCGTTCTAGTCCATTTAACCGTTCGTCCCCGCTTTCGCGGGGACGAACGGATTTCAAAGAACAAACTTGCTTTAGGCCGCCGCCAGCTTCCCGCTGCTGCGCGATCGCTGCAGCAGCCAGGTCATGATCGACACGTTCAGCAGATTCCAGGCCAGTCCATTCAGGAACGCGGCCCGATAGGAGCCGGTGAGGTCGAAAATCCATCCCGACATCCAGCCGCCCAGCGCCATGCCGAGCAGTGTCGCCATCAAGATGAGACCGAGGCGCGTGCCGGCTTCGCGCGGCGAAAAATATTCGCGCACGATGATGGCGTAGCTCGGCACGATGCCGCCCTGAAATAGACCGAACAGCGCCGAGATCACGTAAAGCGAAACGAGCCCGTCGAACCAGAGATAGAGGAACAAAGCGGCGCCTTGCAGCACCGAGCCGAGCAGCAGCGTGCGCACGCCGCCGATGCGGTCGGCGATGAAGCCTGAGGCAATCCGGCTGATGATGCCGAAGCCGAGCATCATCGAGAGCATCTCGGCGCCACGCGCGACGCCGTAACCGAGATCGCCGCAATAGGCGACGATATGGACTTGCGGCATCGCCATCGCCACGCAACAGCCCACGCCGGCGATGCACAGCAGGACTTGCAGCGTCCGCGGCGAGAACGGCGCCTCGGCCTGACGCCGCGCGGCCGCCGCGCCGGCGGCGTCGCTGTGATGGTGCTCGATGCGCCGCCGAAGCAGGAGCACCAGCGGCAACGTAGCAACAAGGCAGAACAGGCCAATGCCGGTGTGGGTTGCGCGCCAGCCGTCGGTGGCAATGAAATGCTGCACCACCGGCGGCCAGATCGTGCCGGCGAAATAATTTCCGGAGGCCGCGATTGCGACCGCGATGCCGCGCCGACGCACGAACCAGTGCGAGATATCGGCCATCATCGGGCCGAATGTCGCCGAGCTGCCCAGCCCGATCAGCGTATGGGCGAGGGCGACCTGCCACAGGCTCGACGACATTCCCGTCGCAAGATAGCCGGCCGATAACGCCAGCGTTCCGATGGTCAGCGGGACCGCAATGCCGAAGCGGTCGGCGAGCCGACCCATGACGATGCCACCGCCGGCAAAGCCGATCATCACCATGGTGAAGGGCAGGGAGGCATCGGCGCGGCTGACGCCGAAATCGGTCTGGATGACGGGCAGGGCCACCATGATCGACCACATGCCGACGCCGCCGACGGTGGACAGCAGCACGGCTACGGCGAGGCGCAGCCATGCGGCTGCGGAATCGGTCGGCGATCCGCCCTGGCCGGCGGCCCGTTGCAACAAAGTCATGGTGATGACAAACCCGGCTGTTAAACGGCCCCGCTCCTAGCATCCCGTCGGGGTTGCGGCCACCCACGTTTAAGTGAGGGGCCTCGCCGCCGGGTCCGCCCGGCTCTATGGTGCTGCTCAGAAGCGAATCGCCCGATGGACGCACTCAATATCCCGCGCCCGGCCTGGATGAGCGAAGACCTTGTCCTGCTCGAAGAGCAGGCGCGGCGCTTCATCACCGACGAGTTCGTTCCCCATCTCGACCGCTGGCACGAAGCCGGCATGTACGACCGCGATGTCTGGACCAAGGCCGGCGCGGCCGGCCTGCTCTGCGCAGCGATGCCGGAGGAATACGGCGGCGCGGGCGGAAGCTTCGCGCATGAGGCGGTGATCAATCGCGAATTTTCGCTGGCCGGCTTCGATACATTCGGCGCGCCGCTGCACTCCGGTATTGTTGCGCCTTACATTCTGCATTACGGCACCGAGGATCAGAAGAAGCGCTGGCTGCCGAAGCTCGCAACCGGCGAGATGGTCGGTGCCATCGCCATGACCGAGCCCGGCACCGGCTCCGATCTGCAAGGCGTGCGTGCGTCCGCGAAAAAATCCGGAAACGGATACGTGCTCAACGGCTCCAAGACCTTCATTACCAATGGCCAGCACGCCAATCTCATTGTGGTCGTCGCCAAGACCGATCCGAAGGCGGGCGCCAAGGGCGTCTCGCTGTTCGTGGTCGAGACCGACGATGCGCAAGGCTTCCGGCGCGGCCGCAAGCTCAAGAAGCTCGGCATGGATTCCGCCGACACCTCGGAGCTGTTCTTCGAGGATGTGCAGCTGCCGGCATCGAGCCTGCTCGGCACCGAAGAAGGGCAGGGCTTCTACCAGCTGATGAAGGAATTGCCGCAGGAGCGGTTGATCGTGGCCGTGCACGCGGTCGCCATGATGGAGCGGGCGCTTGCGCTCACCGTCGACTACGTCAAGCAGCGCAAGGCCTTCGGGAAGGCCATTATAGAGTTCCAGAACACCCAGTTCGAGCTCGCCGAATGCAAGACCGACACGACCATCGCCAAGGTCTTCCTCGATCACTGCATCGAGCGGCTTGTGAAGGGCGAACTCGATACCGTCACCGCCTCAATGGCGAAATACCGGCTCACCGACACGCAAGGCAAAGTGATCGACCGCTGCCTGCAATTGTTCGGCGGCTATGGCTATATGGACGAATATCCGATCTCGCGGATGTATCGCGATGCGCGCGTTCTGCGCATTTATGCGGGCACCAACGAGATCATGAAGCTGCTCATTGCGAGGAGTTTGTAATGGCTGGACCTCGCGTCAAATTCAGCGTCATGGCCGGGCTTGTCCCGGCCATCCCGATCAGGCGGGCGATGCCTATCTAAGCGGGATGCCCGGGACAAGCCCGGGCATGACAATTGAGAGTCTGGAGATAAAAAGATGCCCGACGCATTTATCTACGACGCTGTCCGCACGCCGCGCGGACGTGGCAAGGCGGACGGATCGCTGCATGAAGTCACCGCGCTCAATCTCGCCGCCCAGACACTGGCCGCGGTGCGCGACCGCAACAAGCTCGACACCAAACTGATCGACGATGTGGTGCTCGGCTGCGTCGATCCGGTCGGCGAGGCCGGCGGCGACATCGCGCGCGCGGCGGCGCTTGTTGCCGGGTTCGGCGACGAGGTGCCGGGCGTGCAGATCAATCGTTTTTGCGCGTCGGGCCTTGACGCCGTGAATTTTGCGGCGGCGCAGGTGATGTCTGGCCAGCACGAGATGACGATCGGCGGCGGTGCCGAATCCATGAGCCGTATCGGCATCGGCGCATCGGGCGGCGCCTGGCCGGTCGATCCGTCGATTGCTGTGACGACCTATTTTCTGCCGCAGGGCATTTCCGCCGACCTGATCGCGACGAAGTACGGATTTTCACGTGATGACGTCGATGCCTATGCGGTCGAAAGCCAGAAGCGCGCGGCCAAGGCCTGGGACGAGGGGCGCTTCAAGAATTCCGTCGTGCCGGTGAAGGACGTCAACGGCCTCACTATTCTGGCCAAGGACGAACACATGCGCCCGGCGACGACCATGCAAACGCTCGCCGCCTTGCAACCTTCTTTCGTGCAGATGGGCGACATGGCGGGCTTCGACGCGGTGGCGGTGCAGCGCTATCCGGAAGTCGAGGCGGTCAACCACGTTCATACGCCCGGCAATTCCTCGGGCATCGTCGATGGCGCCGCCGCGGTGCTGATCGGCAGCAAAGCCGCCGGCAAGGCCGCGGGTCTCAAGCCCCGCGCGCGCATCCGCCAGTTCGCCAATATCGGCTCCGAGCCATCGATCATGCTGACGGGACCTATTCCGGTCAGCGAAAAAGTCCTGAAAAAAGCCGGCATGACCAAACGGGATATCGACCTGTGGGAGCTCAACGAGGCCTTCGCCTCGGTAGTGCTGCGGTACATGCAGGCGCTCAACATTTCGCACGACAAGATGAACGTGAACGGTGGCGCCATCGCCATGGGTCATCCGCTCGGCGCGACCGGCGCCATGATCCTCGGCACCGTGCTCGACGAGCTCGAACGGCGCGACAAGGAAACCGCGCTGATCACGCTCTGCATCGGTGTCGGCATGGGCACTGCGACGATTATCGAACGCGTATAGTTTCTTAACCCTCCCCCTTGTGGGGAGGGTCGACGCCGAAGTCGGATCTATCCGACTTCGGTCAATTCAAATACCGAACCATCGTCGCGTCGGGGTGGGGGTGATTGCGATAAAAATGACCCCCACCCCCGACCCCTCCTCACAAGGGGGAGGGGAGAAGAAAAAAGGACTGACTGGAAATGCCGAAAATAGACATCGGAAAGATCGCAATTGATACTTCGACCGGTTATCCGTCGCCGTTCAACAAGGCGGTGGAGGGCCGCAGCCGCAAGCGGCTTGCGCGGGCGGCCGGCCTCACGCATTTCGGAGTCAATATATGCACGCTCAAGCCGGGCGCGGCGTCATCGCAGCGCCACTGGCACGAGGGCGAGGACGAGCTCGTTTACGTGCTCGAGGGCGAAGTGGTGCTGCACGAAGATGACGGCGAGACCGTGCTCAAGCCGGGAGATGCCGCCGCCTGGAAGGCCGGCGTTCCGAACGGTCATACGATTATCAATCGCTCCAACCGAGATGCCGTCTTCATTGAAGTCGGCACGCGTGCTCCATCCGAGCGCGCGCACTATTCCGACATCGACATGATGGTCGTGCGTGACGAAAAAGGTGCGCGTTACACTAAAAAGAACGGCGAGCCTTATCCGAAATAGGAGCCATCCCCATGGCGAACTTTAAACTCGACGTCGACGCCGACGGCATCGCGCTGGTCACCTGGGACATGGCCGACCGTTCGATGAATGTCATTACGATGGACGTGATCGCGGAGCTTGGCGCGGTTGTCGAGAAAGTTGCGGGCGATGCTTCGATCAAGGGCGCGGTCATCACCTCGGGCAAGGATGCCTTCTGCGGCGGCGCCGATCTCGCCATGCTCGAACGCATGGCCACGATATTTGCGGACCTGATTCGCACGAAAGGCGAGGAAGCGGCCGCTGCTTTCGTGTTCGAGGAAAGCCGCAAGCTGTCGCTGCTTTACCGGCGTATCGAAACCTGCGGCAAGCCGTGGGTCTGCGCGCTCAACGGCACCGCCATGGGCGGCGGCTTCGAGCTCGCGCTCGCGTGCCATCATCGTATCGCCGCCGACGAACCCAGGACGCGGCTTGGTCTGCCCGAGATCAAGATCGGATTGTTCCCCGGCGCCGGCGGCACCCAGCGTATTGCGCGCATGATCCTGCCGGCCGACGCGCTGCAATTTCTGCTCAAGGGCGATCAGCTCAAGGTCGACCGCGCCAAGGCGATGAAGCTGATCGACAATGTTGTGCCGGCGGCCGAGCTCATCAAGGCGGCGAAGGACTGGATCAAAGCCGGCGGCAAGGGTGTTGCGCCGTGGGATGTGCAGGGTTTCCGCCTGCCGGGCGGGCCGGTCTATTCCAAGGCGGGCATGATGACATTCCCCGCCGCCAACGCGATCTACCGGCGCGAGACCTACGACAACTATCCGGCGGCGCGCGCCATTCTCCAGGTGGTCTACGAGGGCTTGCAGCTGCCGTTCGACACCGCGCTGCGCGTGGAGTCGCGCTGGTTCGCCAAGATTTTGCGCTCGCCGGAAGCGGCGGCCATGATCCGCTCGCTGTTCGTGTCGATGCAGGATCTCAACAAGGGCGCGCGGCGCCCGCCGAACGAGCCGCCGACGTCGCTGAAAAAAATCGGCGTGGTCGGCGCCGGCTTCATGGGCGCTGGCATTGCGCAGGTCAGCGCTGCCGCAGGATTGCAGGTGGTGTTGGTCGACCGCGACCAGGAAACCGCCGACAAGGGCAAGGCCGGTCTGCACAAGGCGCTCAGCGACCGCGTGATCAAGGGGCGGATGAAAGGCACCGAGCGCGACGAACTGCTCAGTCGCATCACGCCGACGCCCGACTACGCAGCGCTCAGGGATTGCGATCTTGTCATCGAGGCTGTGTATGAGGACCGCAAGATCAAGTCCGACGTCATTGCAAGAATCCAGGCGGTGATCGGCGACAGCGCGATTTTTGCCTCGAACACGTCGACTTTGCCGATCAGCTCGCTCGCCTCCGAATTCAGGGATCCGGCGCGATTTATCGGTATTCACTTTTTCTCGCCGGTCGACCGCATGATGCTGGTCGAAATCATTCTCGGCAAGCAGACCGGCAACAAGGCGCTCGCCGCGGCACTCGATTATGTGCGCGCCATCCGCAAGACTCCTATTGTTGTGAACAACTCGCGCGGTTTCTACACCTCGCGCGTGGTCGGCACCTACATCCGCGAAGGCCATCTGATGCTGACGGAAGGCGTTCCGGCAGCGATGATCGAGAATGTCGGCCGCATGGCGGGCATGCCGGTCGGCCCGCTCTCGCTCAACGACGAGGTGGCGGTCGATCTCGCCTGGAAAATCCTCAAGGCCACCGAAGCCGATCTCGGCGCCAAGGCGATCGATCCGCGGCAAAAGAAACTGCTGCAGGAAATGGTCGAGAAGCGCGGCCGCTTCGGCCGCAAAAACGGCAAGGGGTTTCTACGACTATCCGCAGAGCGGTCCGAAGAAGTTGTGGCCCGGCCTCGTCGATTTGCAGCCGAAGAAGCTGCTCGTTCCGGAAAAAATCGACATCGAGGAACTGAAATTGCGCCTGCTTGGCATCCAGGCGCTCGAGACATCGCGCTGCTTCGAGGAAAAAGTGCTCACCGACGTGCGCGAGGCCGATGTCGGCTCGATCCTCGGCTTCGGCTTCGCGCCGTTCTCCGGCGGCACGCTGTCGTGGATCGACATGATGGGGACGAAGAAGTTCGTCGCGCTCTGCCGCAAGCTCGAGAAGAAATTCGGGGCGCGCTTTGCGCCCAACAAACTGCTGCTCGATCTTGCCGCACACGACGAGGGTTTCTACCAGCGCTTCGCGCCGGCGAAGAAGAAAGAAGCGGCGTAGTACCGTGCCGCGTTCTCACTTTCCCTCTCCCCTTGTGGGAGAGGGTGCCCGAGCGGAGGCGAAGCCGAGCGAGGGCGGGTGAGGGGTTGTACCTCACGAGAAGCACAGACTTCTCACCCGGCTCGCCTTCGCTGTCGCTCCAGCTCGCCACCCTCTCCCACAAAGGGAGAGGGGAAGTGAGCTTGCGTGGCAGACGTGCCAGACTTTGTGCTGTCGACATTTGAGTATCGCATGCCCCCCAAACCCCGCTCCCTTTTCCGTTGGCGTGAAATTCCCGGCAGCGTCTGGGCGCTCGGGATGGTGTCGCTGTTCATGGATCTCTCCTCCGAGATGATCCACGCATTGCTGCCGCTCTATCTGGTGACAGTTCTCGGCGCTTCGACACTCACGGTCGGCTTCATCGAAGGCATCGCGGAAGCAACCGCCTCGATCACCAAGATCTTTTCCGGCGCGCTCAGCGATTACCTGGGCAAGCGCAAGCTGCTGGCGGCGCTTGGCTATGGCCTGGCCGCCTTCACCAAGCCGGTGTTTCCGCTGGCCTCCAGCATCGCCTGGCTGACGGCGGCGCGCTTTGTCGACCGGATCGGCAAGGGCATCCGCGGCGCGCCGCGCGATGCGCTCGTCGCCGATCTCACGCCGGCCGATTTGCGCGGCACCGCCTTCGGCCTGCGGCAGTCGCTCGACACCATCGGTGCGGTGCTCGGCCCGCTGGCGGCGATTATCTTCATGGCGGCATTCGCCAATAATTTCACCACTGTGTTCTGGATCGCGGTCATTCCGGCTTTCATTTCGGTGGCTGTCATCGTTTTTGCCGTGCGCGAGCCGGAACGGCCGCCGAGTGCGCGCACTGTACGCTCGCCGTTCTCGCGCTCCGAACTCGCGCGGCTTGATATTCGCTACTGGATGGTGGTCGGCGTGGCGGCCATCTTCACGCTGGCGCGCTTCAGCGAGGCCTTTCTGCTGCTGCGCGCGCAGTCGGTCGGCATGAACGTTGCCATTGTGCCGGTCGTGATGGTGGTGATGAACATCGTTTACACAGCCTCGGCCTGGCCGGCCGGCGCACTGTCGGACAGCCTCGGCCGCTTTGGTATTCTCGTCGTCGGGTTCGCGCTGCTGATTTTTGCCGATCTCGTGCTCGCGTTCGGCGATAGCGTGTCCACGGTGATGATCGGCGTTGCGCTGTGGGGCCTGCATATGGGCCTGACGCAAGGGCTGCTGGCGGCGCTGGTCGCCGATACGGCGCCTGCGGAATTGCGCGGCACCGCGTTTGGCATGTTCAATCTGGTGAGCGGCGTTGCGTTACTGGCGGCCAGTATTCTTGCCGGCGCGCTCTGGGACATGATCGGGCCGAGCGGCACTTTTTTCGCAGGCGCCGCTGATTACTGCGGTTGCACTGGTGGCGTTGCCGTTCGCGCACCGGAGGACGGTTTTGCATTGAGGCTGTCATGGCCGGGCATAGCCGTTCGAAGAACGGCGTCGCTTTGCTCGCCTATGTCCCGGCCATCTCGATTCCAGGGCACAGTCTTGCCTTCTTAAGCGGGATCGCCGGGACAAGCCCGGCGATGACGGCTGCTACACCACCACCGTGAGCTTCTTTGCCGCGCGTGTGACGCCGGTGTAGAGCCAGCGCTCGCGGCTGTCCGGGAATGCAAAGCTCTCGTCGAACAACACGACATCATCCCACTGCGAGCCTTGCGCCTTGTGCACGGTGAGCACGTAGCCGTAGTCGAATTCGTCATAAGGCTTGCGCCGCTGCCAATCGAGTTGCTCGATCCCGCCGGTGAAGCACTCCGGGCGCACCGACACCTTCACGCCACGCGTCGCCGTTTCGTCATCGGGCAACAGCCGCATCGTCATGATGCCGGTCTTGCGCGCGCCGCGGTCCTTCACGGACCAGAGGCCGCCGTTGAACAGGCCCTTCTTGCGGTTGTTGCGCAGGCAGACCAGCTTGTCGCCGGCAGACGGCATGTCGTCCTCGAAGCCGCGCCGCTCGCGCATGCGCTTGTTGTACGAACGGCGCGTGGCGTTGCGACCGACCAGAACCTGGTCGGCATCGAGCACGCGCTCCGGATCGAGATCGGCTTTGCGGATGACCTCGGTCTCGCCATAGCGTCCCGGCTCGAGATATTCGCCGGCGCGGATGTTCATCGACAGCCGCACGATCGGATCGTCCTGCGCCTGGCGGTGCACCTCGGTGAGCATCACGTCGGGCTCGGCCTCGGTGAAAAATCCGCCGCCTTGAATCGGCGGCAGCTGCGCGGGATCGCCCAGCACCAGCAGCGGGACACCGAACGACAGCAAATCGCGGCCAAGCTCGGCGTCGACCATCGAGCATTCGTCGATGATGATCAGTTCGGCCTTGGAGGCGGGCGCCTCGTCCCACAGATCGAAGCTCGGCACTTCCTCGCCGCTCTCGCGCGCGCGGTAGATCAGGCTGTGGATCGTCGAGGCGCCGTGGCAGCCCTTGCCGCGCATCACGGAGGCGGCCTTGCCGGTAAAGGCAGCGAACTTGACGTCACCATCCACATCATCGGCGATGTGCGTAGCCAGCGTGGTCTTGCCGGTGCCGGCATAGCCGAACAGGCGGAACACCTGCGGCGTGCCGTCGGTCCCGGGTTTCGATTTGAGCCAGGCGGCAACGACGCTGAGGGCCTGGTCCTGGTGGGGTGTGAACTGCGGCATGGGGCACGAATCAATAGAGCAAGCCTGCAGCAACACAAAGAACAAAATATGAACGATACAGCTGACTTTATTCCTACTATAGAATATAGTCCTATCCGTTCTGCTCGAGCGAGGGCGTCAACTAGAGGCGTCTTGGTGACGGAGCAGGATGCGGCGCCCGCGGGCGGGAGACGAACGCTCCTCCCGCACCCGGGCGGCGCCGGGGCTCCGCCCGGCGGCCAATACGGGCTGCCTGCCAGGAGCTTGGCTGACGGCGGCTGTCATGCGCGATGGCCCCCGCAAAGCGCGGCCCGGCGCTGTAAGGAAGACGTCCGCGATGGCGCGTCGGGAGGCGCCCGCATTCTCGAGAGGGAATGCGGCACATCACAGAACAATGGTTGCGCCACCTGGCGCGCCATCTCCCTCGTATTTGCGAGGGACGGAGGAAGGGTTACGGCGTACCCGGCGCCGCAAAGAAACAGGGCGGCGGAGCATTGGCTGTTTGAAAAGTGAATCAGTGAGACGGACAGAGCGTGCAACAATCTCCGCTCATCCCCGCGAAAGCGGGGATCCAGAGCAACATTCAAGGCGGTGCGATTGGCTCCTGGGTCCCCGCTTTCGCGCGGACGAGCGGATATTTTGTGGGTCGGCCTTACCCTATCGCACTTGCCCGGAGCGACGACCCAATAAACTGCCGCGCAAGACCCGCAAATTCGCATGGGCCGTCTCACATTGCCCTTTGCCGGTTCCCATGTTTAAGGTCGCGACCTTTTTGCCCGGAACGGCTGCATGGCTCGTGACCAGATCGACATGACCCCAATCGAGACGCGCGACGAACTCGTCGCCTGGCTCGAAGCGGGTTGCAAGCCGAAGACGCAGTTCCGCGTCGGCACCGAGCACGAGAAATTCGCCTTCACCGTCGACGACCATCGGCCGGTACCCTATGAGGGCAAGCGCAGTATCCGCGCGCTGCTCGAAGGTATGCATGGTCTGCTCGGCTGGGAGCCGATCATGGAGGGCGACAACATCATCGGCATGTTCGACGTCACCGGCGGCGGCGCGATCTCGCTCGAGCCGGGCGGACAGTTCGAACTATCGGGCGCGCCACTCGACAATGTGCACCAGACCGCCGCCGAGCTGATGGCGCATCTCGCGCAGGTGCGCGAAGTGGCAAAGCCGCTGGGCATCGGCTTCCTCGGTCTCGGCATGACGCCGAACTGGACGCGCGCCGACATGCCGAAGATGCCGAAGGGCCGCTACAAGATCATGACGGCTTACATGCCGAAGGTCGGATCGCTCGGCCTCGACATGATGTATCGCACGTGCACGGTGCAGGCGAACCTCGATTTCTCGTCGGAAGCCGACATGGTCAAGAAGCTGCGCGTGTCGCTGGCGCTGCAGCCGGTGGCGACCGCTTTGTTCGCCAATTCGCCGTTCACCGAGGGCAAGCCGAACGGCTTTCTGTCGTTTCGCTCCGAGATCTGGCGCGACACCGACAACCAGCGGTCCGGCATGCTGCCCTGGGCTTTCGAGGACGGCATGGGTTTCGAGCGATACGTCGACTACGCCATGGGCGTGCCGATGTATTTCATCAAGCGCGGCGACAAATATATCGACGTTGCCGGCAAGTCGTTCCGCGATTTCTTCGCGGGCAAACTGGCGGAATTGCCGGGCGAGCGGCCGACCATTTCCGACTGGGCCAATCACCTGAGCACGATCTTCCCAGAAGTGCGGCTCAAGCGTTATCTCGAGATGCGCGGCGCCGACGGCGGTCCTTGGCGGCGCTTGCCGTCGCTGACGGCCTACTGGACCGGGCTGCTTTATGACGATGATGCGCTCGATGCCTGTTGGGACATGGTGAAGGGCTGGAGCGCGGAGGAGCGGCAGAAGCTGCGCGACGACGTGCCGAAGCTCGGCTTCAAGGCGGAAATCCGCAAGAGCAATATCTTCACGCTGGCGCAGGAGACGCTGCGGCTATGTTCGCGCGGGCTCGCGCGCCGCAAGCGGCTTGACCGCAATGGCCGTGACGAGACGCGTTATCTGCGGCCGCTGGAAGAATTGATCGCGCGCGGCATCACACCGGCGGAAGAGCTGCTGGAGAAATTCCACGGCGAGTGGAACGACTCGGTCGAGCCGATCTTCGAGGACTACGCCTACTAGTTACTCCGCCGCCTGAGCTGCTTCCGACAGGTTGTCGAGCGAGGAGACGATGTGCTCAGCCAGCGCATCGGCGAGCGCCGAGCTTTCATGCGCGTTGCGCACCAGCCCGACGCGGCAGCTCGGTAAATCCGGAAAGCCGTCGGCGGCGGAGAGCACGCGCATGCCCGGGCGCAAGCCCGATTCCGGCAGCACCGAGACCGCTAGTCCAGCGAGCACGGCAGCCGCGACCGCGCCGGCGTTCGAGCTTGAGTAAAGTACGCGGAAGGGACGGCCGACCGATTCCATCCGGTCGATTGCGATGCGCCGCCACGAACAGCTTGGGCGTCCGAGCGCGAGCGGAATGCGCTCTTCCAGATGCGTCGAATGCCGGTTCGACGTCACCCACAGCAGGCGCTCGCGCCGGAACGTTTCCGATGCGCGCTTGCTTTCGCAATTGGTGACGATGGCGAGATCGATCTCGTTGGCGTCGATGCGCTCGAGCAGATTGACCGAGGGTTCGCACAGCACCGACAGCTCGACGGCCGGATAGCCGTTTGAGAAGCGCGCCATGATCTCGGGGAGATAGCGGTCGGCATAATCATCCGGCACGCCGAGCCGCACGCGGCCCGAAAGTTCGGCGTCGGAAAATGCCGCCAGCGTTTCCACGTTGAGCTTGACGATGCGGCGCGCGTAATCGAGCAGGCGCTGGCCGTCTTCCGTCAGTTTCGAGGCGCGCCCGTCGCGTGAAAAGATCGGCCGCTCCAGCCGCTCCTCCAACCGCTTCATCTGCATCGAGACGGCGGACTGGGTCTTGTTCACCACTTCGGCGGCCTTGGTGAAACTGCCGGTCTCCGAAATGGCGATGAAGGTGCGCAACTGATCGATGTCGAGCATGGCGGTCATGGGCGTTCGTCCTGGAATGCCGGCCTCTCGGGGCCGGGGAGGCCATATCACTATCTCTGATCGATCAGATTAAAAACATTCGTTTCACTAATCAATCCCCGCAGTGCAATATACCACCACTTCCAGAGGAATCGGGTGGGGGTTTCGGGTGGTTCTGGGCCGCGCCGCAGGCGAATTTGGCGCGGAAAGCGAAGGAAATGGAGACTGCTATGAGCGCCAATTACCCTGTTTTACCCCTCGGCGGCAGCGCCCTGTTGCGGGTCTTTGCCTCGGTTCTGGCCGTGGTCACCCATTGGCTGAAGGAATTTGCACGCGCCCGCCGTCACCGCCGCCAGGCCAACGTGCTGGCCGGCCTCGATCGCCACATGCTCGCCGATATCGGCATTACCCGCACCGATGTGCGTGATGCCTTTTCGGAGCCGTTCTGGGACGACCCGACCGCAGTGCTGCGCGAACGCGCACTTGAACGCCGCCTCAGCCACGCCGTAAGGCGCGCCGAATTCGGCGGACGCTGCAACGGGCGTTCCTTGGGCGAACGGTCGCGGGCTTTGATGCCCTGACGAAACAAGCAAACGGCCGATCCCTCTCATCGGCCGCTCGATCCGACACCCGCGAATTCCCCTCTCGCGGCCGGATCCAGCGCCCGCCGGCCCCTCCGGCGGGCGCTCAATTTTCGCCCGAAAAATCACTCGACCGTTCTGAACGATTTCTTGTGATCGGCTGCACATTCGCCGACCGCTGCGTTAGCATGCGCGCGGGCGAAGCTTCACCGACTCTCGGATTTCGAGCGGGCGCGCATGGTGGTTCCGATCCGGTTCTGGATGGCGCTTGTGCTGTCCGTTTTTGCGCTGGCCAATTCGGCGCGGGCCCAGAACGGTTACGATCGTCGTGGTGGCGATTATCTCAGGTTTGAAATCCGCAGCGGAGATCCGGCGGACTGCGCAACGCGCTGCGAGCAGGACGCGCGGTGTCACGCCTGGAGCTTTTCCTATCCGCGAACAGAAAACGCGATTGCAGCCTGCTGGCTGAAGAACCGCGTGCCGCCGCGCGTCGAGGACAAATGCTGTGTCACCGGCGTTCGTGGTGCAGGTATCGTTGAGCCGCGCAAGGGACCGGTGGAATATTCCATCGACCGCCTGGGCGGCGACTATCGCAATTTTGACGTTGCGCCCGAGTCTGCCGGCGCGGCTTGCATGGCGGCCTGCGAGGCGGACAACAAATGCCGCGCATGGACTTATGTAAGGCCGGGTTACATTTCACCGACCGCGCGCTGCTATCTCAAGGACAGGCTCACGCGGCCGCGGCAAAAGCCGTGCTGCATTTCGGGTGTTGTGCGCTAGCGGCGCCTTAGTGCACGCCGGTAAAAAATCGCGACAGCCGCAAACCGGACGGCCATTGCGCGAGCGGCTTGCGTTTTACGGCGAGATCCCACGAGCCGACAACGGCATCGACGCGGCCGACAAGATCCTCGATCGGCAGCAGCCCGACGCCGCCCGCGCGTACAGGCACGCGGCTGTCGGCGGAATTATCGCGGTTGTCACCCATCACGAATAAATGGTCCGGCGGCACCACGACGTCAGGCGTGTCGTCGAGCTCGCCTTTGTCGACCAGCTTGAAGATCGGATGCTCGCGTCCGCCCGGCAGCGTCTCGATGAAGCGCGCCGCCGTGACGACGCTGCCATCCTCTACTTCGGATTCGCCCACGCCGGCTGGACGAATGCCGACGGGTGTGCCGTTGATCGATACGCGCCCGTTGCGCAGGCCGATGCGATCGCCCGGCATTCCGATGACGCGCTTGACCCAGACCTGCGAGCGATCACCAGGCCAGCGAAAGACCACGACATCACCGCGCTTGGGCAACGCTGACAGGACGCGCGGGGTTTGCAGCGGCACAAGGAACGACGGCAGCGATGCGCCGCTGTAGCCGTAGGGAAACTTTGTCGCCAGCAATTCATCGCCGATCAGCAAAGTCGGCTCCATCGAGCCGGACGGCACATAGAAGGGTTCGGCGATTGCCGTCTTTGCTGCCAGCACGATCAGCGCGATGACAGCAATATCAACAATGGTCTTGATCCAACCGCGCAAAGTTTCCCGCACGTCAATTCACTCCGCCAAAGTTACGCCGTGCCGCCGACCGTAATCTTGTCCATGCGCAACGTCGGCTGGCCGACGCCGACAGGCACGCCTTGTCCGTTCTTGCCGCAGGTGCCGATACCGGGATCAAGCGCGAAGTCATTGCCAATCATGCTGATGCGATGCAGGTCTGTCGGCCCGTTGCCGATCAACATGGCGCCTTTCACGGGTGCGCCGACCTTGCCGTTCTCGATCTTGTAGGCCTCGGTGCACTGGAACACGTATTTGCCCGAGGTGATGTCGACCTGGCCGCCGCCGAAGCTGACGGCGTAGAGACCGTTTTTTACCGAAGCAATGATCTCCTTCGGGTCGTGTTTTCCCGCCAGCATGTAGGTGTTGGTCATGCGCGGCATGGGGACGTGCGCATGTGATTCACGCCGTCCATTGCCGGTCGGCTTCATATTCATGAGGCGCGCGTTCTGGCGGTCCTGCATGTAGCCGACGAGGATGCCGTCCTCGATCAGGACCGTACGATTGGTTGGCGTGCCTTCATCGTCAATCGACAATGAACCGCGACGATCCTGCATGGTGCCGTCGTCGACGACGGTCACGCCTTTGGCCGCAACCTGCTTGCCCATCAGGCCGGCGAAGGCGGAGGTTTTCTTGCGGTTGAAATCGCCTTCGAGGCCATGGCCGACAGCTTCGTGCAGCATCACGCCTGGCCAGCCGGAGCCGAGCACGACGTCCATTTCGCCAGCCGGCGCGGGCACGGCGTCGAGATTCACCAGCGCCTGTCGAATTGCTTCGTCGACCGCGCCTTGCCAGGCATCTGGCGCGATGAAGCGTTGAAAACCCTCGCGGCCGCCAAAGCCGTAGCTGCCGGTTTCCTGCCGATCGCCGTCGCCAGCAACCACGGCGATGTTGACGCGCACCAGCGGACGGATGTCACGATAGGTTTCGCCGTCCGCGCGCAGGATTTCCACCACTTGCCAGCTCGCGCCAACGCTGGCGGTGACCTGCCGCACGCGTTGATCCTTGCCGCGTGCGTAGGCGTCTATCGACTCCAGCAGTTTCACCTTCGCATCGAAGGCAGGCGTTCCGAGCGGATTGTCGTCGGCATAAAGCTTGCGGTTGGTGCGGCCGGGCGCTTCGGCATAGGTGCCGCTGTGGCCACCGTTGACCGCGCGTACCGCTTCGGCCGCGCGCGCTAATGCGCCTTCCGAGAGATCGGAGGCGTGCGCGTAGCCGACCGCTTCGGCCTTCACGGCGCGCAGGCCAAATCCTTGCGCGGTGTCATAGGTCGCCTGCTTGAGCCGGCCATTGTCGAAGGTCAGTGCTTCGGCCTGGCGATATTCCAGGAACAGCTCGCCATCGTCGGCGCCGTCCAGGCCATGACCGATCAATTGGCGCACTTTTCCGCGGTCGAGCCCGGCGCGATCGACCAGGGAAGAAATGGCGGGGTCCATTCGTTACTCCAGGATGGGGTCTTCTTACCGCACTAGATAAGGCGACCATGGCGATTCTGCGAGGACCGAAAGTGCCGGTTAATCGCGGCTAAAGCGGATCGATACCTCGCCAATCGGCTCCAGCACGTGGACCAGCTCGGTCTCATCCGGCTCGATCACGAGCGGCGGCGTGATGGAGCCGGTGATGATCACATCGCCCGCAGCCAGCTTTTCGCCGAAGGCGGCGAGGGTGCTTGCGACATGGGCGACAATGTCAGGCAGTTTGCCGGTGAGGGCTTCGGGATCGGTGGTGACGTTTGCTTCCTTGCCGTTCCGAAATACGCGCGACGTCAAGCCCGACGTGCTCGCGCTCGCGCGCGTATTGCCGCACAAGACGACGTGCCGCTGGAAGATGTCGCCTTCGAGCACCGCGTCGAGATTGTCGATCGCCGGCGCCGGGTCGAGGTCGGCCAATTCGATCGCCGGAAAAATTTCTTTGACGGCGGCCGCGGCCTCATCGGCCGAAGCGCCGGACGGCAGATCGCGTGCCATCCGCACACAGATTTCCGGCTCCGCCACCGGCTTGATGTAGCCGGCAAGCGATGCGGTGCTACCCGACAACAGCAAGCCGCGCTGCATCAGAAACCCGACAATTGGCGCCGCAAGCTTCAGTCTTTCCATTGTCGCCGGTGCGCCCAATCCGACCTTCCAGCCGAGCGGCTTCTCGCCCGCCGCGATGCGCGCGCGGCGTTTGGCGAGCTGCGCCGTCATGCCTTTCTTGATGAGTGGAGCGTCCCAGACGTTCACTTGTGGCTCTCGGGGTGCACTTCATAGCCGGACGCTTCGATGGATCCGGCGTCCATCCATCCCCAGACAAGAACGACGTCCTCGTTCGATGTGTTGTTGAATCCGTGCCAGCAGCCGCGCGGCGAATAGACAACGTCGCCTTCGCCCGACGGGACATCGCCTTTGTCGGTGTAGATGTGACCCTTGCCCTTGAGCACGATGAAGAACTCGTCGCAATTGTGATGACGGTGATTCTCGTGGCGCGCGCCCGGCTTGAGCACGGTCCAGCCAACAACGTGATCCGCGCCGGCTGTTTTCTTGTCGATCAGGAACTGGACCTGCATATCAACCCAGCCGTCGTCACGCTTGAGGCCTTCGACCTTCGGGACGTCGCGCAAATTGGTGCGATACATGGCTGGCGCGGGATCGCCTTCTTTCCATTTGGCCGCTGTTCCTCTGACGGCCCTTGCGAGTGCGGCTCCGATTTTTTCGCCGTGCGATGTCATGCTTGTCCTCCTAGACGACGGTAGACCTGATGCGCGACGACGAAGTCGTTGCCGTCGATGCCAAGCCCACGGCAGGCATTCATCATCTCATTGGCCGCAGCCGCGAGCGGCACCGGGCTTCCCATGGCGCGTCCGAGATTGAGCGCCAACATCATATCCTTTTGCTGCAGGGTGACGTCAGCCAGCGGCACGGCAGGCATTTTCCCTTCGAGAATGAATGACCCGCGATAACCGAGCACGGGCGATGCCGCCACGCTCTTGAGGATGGCGTCGAGCGCGACATCGCGCGCCACGCCGCCTTTTTCCGCCAGCGCGACCGCTTCGCCAAAGGCGATCACTTCCACCATGAGCAGGAGGTTCACGGCGATTTTCATCTGGCAGGCGAGACCGTTTGCACCGATGCGGGTCACCTTCGGCCCGATTGCGAGCAGCACCGGCTTTGCACGCTCGAAAGCCTGCTCGTCGCCGCCGATCATCACCGAGGCATTGCCCTGCGTAACCGTGACAGGCGAACCGGAGATCGGTCCATCCAGCATGATGGCACCGGCCTTGGCGAACTCGGATGCGACCGCACGGCTTTCATCGGGTTCGATCGTACTCATGTCGATATAGATTCCGCCCTTGCGCAATCCGGAGATGATGCCGTCCTTGCCCAGTGCGACCGTGCGCACCGCCTTCGAGTTGGTCACGATCGAGAACACGATCTCGGATTGCTCGGCGACGGCGCGCGGTGTATCTGCCCAGCGCATGCCGGACGCGATCAGCGGCTCAGCTTTCTCGCGTGACCTGTTCCAGCCAGTGACATCGTGCCCTGCTGCCATCAGGCGCGGCACGATCAATTGCCCCATGGCGCCGAGGCCGACAAATCCAAGTTTCACGCCGACTCTCCCCAGCGTCATGCCCGGCCTTGTACCGGGCATCCACGTCTTCCTAGTCGAGCCACACTAAAGACGTGGATGGCCGGGACAAGCCCGGCCATGACAGAGGAAATGTGAAGGCGAGGGTGGGCCGATTGGGCCTTACGGCAGCTTGTCGTAGCCTTCGCCGAAGCCGGCCAGGCTCATCGGGAAGCCGATGCCTTCCTCCGGCGTCTGGAAAATAATGAAGGTCGCCGATTTGCCGGTGCGCAATTTCTTGAGCAGTTCCTCATCCATGATGACTTCGGCGATGCAGCCATTTGGCAGGCAACGGACAAATCCGGCGCGCCCGATATCGGCCTGGTCGATCTTCAGGCCGAGGCCCGACGGCAGCAGGACGCCAAGCGGGGCGACCACGCGCATCAGCCGGCTCTTCTGATCGGCGGTCTTGAGAACGATCACGGTCAGGCCGACATTGGCGCGGTCTTCCGCCGTCACGCTCTGAATCAGCGCGCATTGCTCGGCCTTGGCGCCGGGCGGCGTATCACAGCGGATCTGCCAGTCTTTATGCACAGACTTTACGGCACCCTGTGCGAGCGCGCCGCTCGCAGGTGCAACCGCCAGCGCCGCAACCAGCGCCATAAAAATGAGCCCGCGTTGATCGAGAATTCCCATCATCCGATCCCTTGGCACCGGGTCATCGCAGCCCTTACACCGCTGGCAAGCTGGCGAATTGCCGTTCCTTTGGCATTTTAGGCGTCTTCGTTGACTCATGCCCGGTCAGGCCGCGTCAATCAAGGCATAGCCGGAAGGGGGCCTGGCGGCTCAGGCCTTGACCAAAATGGCGGCGCCGGAGGCGTTTTTGGGTACGCCGTTTGTCGCATGCAGCAGACTATGAGGTGCATTGCGGCTAGGCCGGAATTATGGTTTGAGAGGCCGGGATTTTCCCCCGTCCCGCCGCACCGCCCAAGCTGCCACGCCCGTGGCAAATGCCGTGCTCAGCGGGGCCGCGCCGAACATCATGCCAGTGGTGGGCGGCAAAAGGGGCCTGGGCAAGGCCGTTTTTCTCGTCGAAGGAGCGCATTGGACAATGCTGGTGCTCAAGCGGTTGATCGCATTCATCGTCACGATCGTGGCGGTACTCGGTACAGGCGCGGCGCTCGCCGCGAGCGGCCAGCCCGAACCGTGGCAACTCGGGATGCAGCAAGGCGCCACGCCGGTGATGGACAACATCATCTGGTTCCACAATTTCCTGGTCTGGGCGATTACTGCGATCACCTTGTTCGTGCTCGTGCTGCTGATCATCGTGGTGGTTAAGTTCAATGCGCGCAGCAATCCCACGCCATCGCGCACAACCCACAACACGACCATTGAAGTGATCTGGACGGTTGTCCCGGTGCTCATCCTGGTGACGATCGCGGTGCCTTCATTCCGATTGCTCTTCTTCCAGCTCAACCCGCCAAAAGCGGACGTCACGGTGAAGGCGACCGGTAAGCAGTGGTTCTGGAGCTACAGCTATCCGGACAGCAAATTCGAGTTCGACTCGCTGATGGTGCAGGAAAAGGATCTCAAGCCCGGCCAGCCGCGCTTGCTTGCGGTCGACAATGAAATGGTCGTGCCAGTGAACAAGGTCGTGCATGTCCTCACGACCGGCGCGGATGTCATCCACGCATTTGCCGTCCCTGCGTTCGGCATCAAGATTGACGCGATACCGGGCCGTATCAATGAGACGTGGTTCAAGGCGGAGCGCGAAGGCATCTATTACGGCCAGTGCTCCGAGCTCTGCGGCAAGGATCACGCCTTCATGCCGATCATGGTGCGTGTCGTAAACGACAGGGACTACACGGCATGGATAGAGCAGGCGAAAAAGAAATACGCGACCGACGACAGCCATCCGACTGCGGTGGCTGCAGCGGACAGCGCGAACTGACGAATACGCGGGCGACAACGACGAGGTCGAAGGACAATATCGATGGCTAGCAACACGGCTGCTGCACACGGCGCACACGAGGCCCACGAGCACCATCCGACCGGATGGCGCCGTTTCGTGTATTCGACCAACCACAAGGACATCGGGACGATGTACCTTGTGTTCGCGCTGGTCGCCGGTGTGATCGGGGGACTCCTTTCGATCGGGATCCGGCTCGAGCTGCAGAACCCCGGCATCCAGATTTTCCCGACGCCACACGAATTCAACGTGTTCGTGACGGCACACGGCTTGATCATGATCTTCTTCATGGTGATGCCGGCGATGATCGGCGGCTTCGGCAACTGGTTCGTGCCGCTGATGATCGGCGCGCCTGACATGGCGTTCCCGCGCATGAACAACATTTCGTTCTGGCTGCTGCCAGCCTCGTTCGCGCTGCTGATTACATCGATGTTCGTCGAGGGTGAGCCGGGCTCCAACGGTATTGGTGCCGGATGGACCCTCTATGCGCCGCTATCGACCAGCGGCCATCCGGGACCCGCGGTGGACTTTGGCATTCTGGCCTTGCATCTGGCCGGTGCGTCCTCGATCCTCGGCGCCATCAATTTCATCACCACGATCTTCAACATGCGCGCACCCGGCATGACGTTGCATAAGATGCCGCTGTTCGTGTGGTCGATTCTGGTAACGGTCTTCCTGCTGCTGCTGTCGCTGCCCGTGTTGGCCGGCGCCATCACGATGCTGCTGACCGACCGTAATTTCGGGACGACATTCTTTTCCGGCGAAAACGGCGGTGACCCGATCCTGTACCAGCATCTGTTCTGGTTCTTCGGCCATCCGGAAGTGTACATCCTGATCCTGCCCGGCTTCGGCATGATCAGCCAGATTGTCGCTACCTTCAGCCGCAAGCCGGTGTTCGGCTATCTCGGCATGGCCTACGCGATGGTCGCAATCGGCGGCATCGGCTTCGTGGTGTGGGCGCATCACATGTACACCGTCGGCATGTCGACTGGTGCACAGGCCTACTTCATCGCCGCCACCATGGTGATCGCGGTGCCGACCGGCGTGAAGATCTTTTCATGGATCGCAACGATGTGGGGCGGCTCGATCGAATTCCGTACACCGATGCTGTGGGCGATGGGCTTCATCTTCCTGTTCACCGTCGGCGGCGTGACCGGCGTGGTGCTCGCCAATGCAGGTGTCGACCGTGTGCTGCAGGACACTTATTACGTGGTGGCGCATTTCCACTACGTGCTCTCGCTCGGCGCGGTCTTCGCAATCTTCGGCGGCTGGTACTACTGGTTCCCGAAGATGAGCGGCTACATGTACAACGAGACCATCGGCAAGCTGCACTTCTGGGTCACCTTCGTCGGCGTGAACCTGGTGTTCTTCCCGCAGCACTTCCTCGGCCTTGCCGGGATGCCGCGCCGCTATGTCGACTATCCAGATGCGTTCCATGGCTGGAACATGATCTCGTCCTACGGCTCATATATCTCGGGCTTTGGCGCGGTCATCTTCTTCATCGGCGTCATCGAGGCGTTCGCGAAGAAGCGGGTTGCCGGCAACAATCCGTGGGGCGCCGGTGCGACGACGCTGGAATGGACGCTGTCATCGCCGCCGCCGTTCCATCAGTTCGAAACGTTGCCGCGAATCAAATAGGGCGGAAAGCTGCACAACCCCATGTCGCTCGTCAGCGAAGGCGCAAACATCCGCGGCCGTCTCACCGCTGATTCCGGCATCGCTGAGCCGAGTCTGGCGAGCGTGGGCGACTATATCGCCCTGATGAAGCCGCGCGTGATGTCGCTCGTGGTGTTCACCGCGCTGGTGGGACTTGCGGTTGCTCCAGGTTCGCTGCATCCCGTCACCGGATTTACCGCACTTCTTTGCATCGCGGTCGGCGCCGGTGCGGCCGGCGCGCTCAACATGTGGTACGACGCCGATGTCGATGCGGTGATGACGCGCACGGCGCGCCGTCCCGTGCCGATGGGCCGGGTACGCGCGGGTGAGGCGCTCGCTTTCGGACTGACCCTCGGTTCCTTTGCCGTGGTCGTGCTCGGCCTGTTGGTGAACTGGGTTGCGGCGGCGCTGCTTGCCTTCACGATCTTCTTTTACGTCGTCGTCTATACGATCTGGCTCAAGCGCTCGACGCCGCAGAACATTGTCATCGGTGGAGCGGCCGGCGCCTTTCCGCCAATGATTGGCTGGGCGGCCACGACCGGCTCGCTGTCGCTCGAGCCTGTGTTGCTTTTTCTCATCATCTTCTTCTGGACGCCGCCGCATTTCTGGGCGCTGGCGCTGTACCGCACCGATGATTACGCCCGCGCCGGCATCCCGATGTTGCCTGTGGTCGCCGGCGACATCAGTACGCGACGGCAAATCCTGCTTTATACCTTGATCCTCGTGCCGCTCGGCGTTGCGCCTTGGCTGTTCGGTTATACGGGCGCGCTCTATGGCGTAACTGCAATGGGCGCCGGCGCGATCATGATTGCATTAGGCTGGCAGGTGCTGCGTGAGCGCCCGCCCGCCGAAAGCGCCAGCCGCAAACTTTTTGCGTTCTCGATTTTGTACCTATTTCTATTGTTCGCAGTTCTGCTGGCAGAACGCGGTTGGGGCGGGCTGATCGCCCGGTTGGCGGCGTGAGTGTCGGGATTGTCATGACCAAGCAACCTGACGACGACGGCATCGTCCTCACCGAAGCGCAGAAGCGTGCGCGTCGGTCGCGCTCGATTGCGATCGCGCTGGCGCTCGCAGCGTTGGTCGTGCTGTTCTACGCCATGACGTTGGTGAAAGGGCCGGGCGTCCTGATCCGGCCGATCTGAACGAAACGCAATGACCGCACCCATCCACCATTACGAAAGAAAACCTCTGCGGCGCGACGTCCTCGTCGCCGCGTGCTGCGGCGCGCTTGTCGCCGGCATGGTTGGTGCGGCTTACGCGGCGGTTCCGTTCTATACCTGGTTCTGCAAGACGACCGGTTTTGGTGGCACCACCCAGGTTGCCGAAAGGGCGCCCGATCATATCCTGGGCCGCACCCTCACTATTCGTTTTGATTCAAACGTAACGCCCGGTTTGCCATGGAAATTCCAGCCGGAGCAGAATGAGATTCAGGTCCGCATCGGCGAAGTTGCAACGGTGCATTACAAAGTCGTCAATGAAGCGGCGCGCGAGATCGCGGGGCAGGCGTCCTACAACGTTTCGCCGCCGACCGTCGGAGCCTATTTCGACAAGATCAACTGCTTCTGCTTCACGGAACAGCGCCTGAAAGCAGGCGAAACGCGCGAAATGACGGTGGTGTTCTACGTCGATCCGTCGATCGTGAAAGATCACGACCAGGACGACCTCAACACCATCACGCTGTCCTACACCTTTTACCGGCTACGCGAGCCGGAACGGCCGGTCGCCGAGGCGCCGGAAACGAATTCGAGCAAGCTTTAAACGGAGACGAAGACGATGGCCGACGCTCACGCCAAGCATCACGACTATCACCTGGTCGATCCGAGCCCATGGCCGGCGGTCGGCGCGGTATCCGCCTTTGTTTTAGCCGTTGGTGCCATCAGCTGGATGCATCACATGTATGCCGCGGCCCCGCTGGTATTCGGCGTCGGCGTTCTTGGTGTGCTCTACACGTTCGTTGCCTGGTGGCGTGACGTCATCCGCGAAGCCCAATTCGAAGGCTTTCACACCCGCGTTGTGCAGATTTCGCACCGTTACGGGATGATCCTGTTTATCGCTTCCGAAGTGATGTTCTTCGTGGCGTGGTTCTGGGCCTATTTCAATACCGCCCTGTTCCCCGGGGATTTGCACGACGTCGGGCGCATTGCCGCGACTGGTGGCGTGTGGCCGCCGAAAGGGATTGAAACGTTCGATCCGTGGCACCTGCCGCTGCTCAACACACTCATCCTGCTCACGTCGGGCACAACGGTGACCTGGGCGCACCATGCGCTGCTGGAAGACGACCGGCAGGGGCTGAAATGGGGCCTGATCCTCACCATTCTGCTCGGTCTTACCTTCACCTGCGTGCAGGCCTACGAATATTCGCACGCGGCTTTCCACTTCAGCGGAAACATCTACGGCGCCACGTTCTTCATGGCGACGGGCTTCCACGGCGCGCATGTGATTATCGGCTCGATCTTCCTGATCGTCTGCCTGATGCGTGCGCTGGCGGGCCACTTCACTTCGAAACAGCACCTCGGCTTCGAATTTGCCGCCTGGTACTGGCACTTCGTCGACGTGGTATGGCTGTTCCTGTTCGCTTGCATATATGTCTGGGGTTCTGGCGTGCCGCACCCCGAATGACCATTTCATATGGTTCATTGAAAAAGGGCGGCGTCATTGCGCCGCCCTTTTTTCATAGTGAGATGTATTCATGACTGACGAGGGATCGACGAACAGCCTGCCGATTAGCCGCGGCTTGCGCGGCCGATGCCCGCGGTGCGGCGAAGGCCGGCTGTTTCAGGGCTTCCTGTCACTGCGGCCGGCGTGCGAGCGTTGTGGACTGAGTTACAACTTTGCTGATGCCGGTGATGGACCTGCCGTATTCGTGATCCTGATTGGCGGTGGCATTGTCGTATTTGCGGCGCTGATCACTGAAGTGGTTTATCAGCCGCCATACTGGCTGCATGCCGCACTGTGGTTGCCATTGGTCCTGATCGTGACCCTTGCTCCGCTCCGGCTGATCAAGGGCCTGTTGATTGCGCTGCAATACCATCATAAAGCCGCGGAAGGCCGTCTTGAACGCCGGGGCGAAGTGTGAGCAAAGCGCTACGCAAGCGTCGCTCGACCGTACTTGACGCGACGGCGTTCGCGCTCGTGGGGATTGTCATCCTCTGCGGCCTCGGCGTCTGGCAGCTTGATCGCAAGGTCTGGAAAGAAGATCTGATCGCGCGACTGAACGCGCGGCTGTCTCATGCGCCGCAGGATTTGCCGCCACGTTCGGGTTGGCCGCAGCTCCATCAAGATGGCGAGGAATTCCGGCGTGTGGCGTTCCCGGCGGAGTTTCTCGACGGCGAGGAAGCACTCGTCTACACCGCCGGCTCGCCTTTGCGTCCCGATGTGAAGGGCCCAGGTTACTGGGTCTTCGCGCCGGCGCGTCTTGCCGGCGGCAGCATCGTTCTCGTCAATCGCGGTTTCGTGCCACCCGAGCACAAGGATCCGACGCAGCGCGGCGAAGGTACACCGCACGGAATCATTGATGTGGTCGGTGTCATGCGCTGGCCTGAGGTGCGAGGGACATTCACGCCGGCCGACGATCCGAAAAAAAATATCTGGTTTCTGCGCGATTCAAAATCGATCGCCGAATTCAAGAAGTGGGCGACAGCAGCGCCGTTCTATATCGATCAGGAAGGGCCGGTGCCGGCTGGCGGCTGGCCAAAACCGGGCAAGCTTGAGGTGCGTTTGCCGGACGACCATCTGCAATATGCCATCACGTGGTTTGGTCTCGCATTGGCGCTTGCCGGTGTCTACGTCGTCTGGCTCGCACGCCGCCTCGTCGGGAAGCACTGAGCGTTTCTTGTGAAAGCGGGCGCCCGAGGCTACTGTGCGGCCGACAAAGCGGCCGATCTCAAACAATAAACAATAGTGGAATCAATGCGTTACGTCTCCACGCGGGGCGAGGCTCCCTCGCTCGATTTTGTCGAGGTGATGCTCGCGGGCCTTGCCCGCGACGGCGGACTCTATGTGCCGGAGACATGGCCCTCGCTGAGTTCGCGCGACGATCGAGGGCTTCGCCGGGAAGCCTTATGCCGAAGTGGCGGTCGAGGTTATTCGCCCTTTTGTCGGCGACGGAATTTCCGAGGCTGATCTCGCGCGCATGGCGCGCGAAGCTTATGGCACGTTCCGTCATCCGGCCGTTGCGCCGCTCACGCAGTTAAATCCAAGTTTGTTTGTGCTCGAGCTCTTCCACGGGCCGACGCTCGCCTTCAAGGATTTAGCGATGCAGCTCCTGGCGCGGCTCATGGATCATGTGCTGCAGCAGCGCGGCGAACGGACGACAATCGTCGTTGCGACGTCAGGCGACACCGGAGGTGCCGCGATCGAGGCCTTTCGTGGGCGCGCGCAGGTGGACGTTGTGGTGTTGTTCCCGCAAGGCCGCATCTCCGACGTACAGCGGCGGATGATGACGACCGTGCGCGACGCCAATGTCCATGCGGTTGCCATCGACGGAACCTTTGACGATTGCCAGGCCCTGGTGAAGGCGATGTTCAATCATCACGCTTTCCGCGATCGGGTACGATTGTCCGGCGTTAATTCCATCAACTGGGCGCGCATCGTGGCGCAAGCCGTCTATTATTTTACCGCGGCTGTGGCGCTTGGTTCGCCGCATCAGAAAATCGCGTTCACCGTGCCGACAGGAAATTTCGGTGACGTGTATGCGGGCTATGTCGCGTCGCGCATGGGGTTGCCGATCGATCGCCTCGTGATAGCGACCAACGTTAATGACATTCTCGTCCGTACATTCGCCACCGGGACCTATGAGATCCGGGACGTGGTCGCAACGTCCTCGCCCTCAATGGATATCCAGGTGTCTTCGAATTTCGAGCGTCTGTTATTCGATGCCTATGGCCGCGACGCAAAATCAGTGCGCGCGCTGATGGGGTCGCTCGCGCAATCGCGGCGTTTCTCGGTCTCGGCGCACGCCCTGCAGGAGATGCGGGCGCTGTTCACTGCCGATCGCGCCGATGAGCAGGAGGCCGCCGCCGAAATTCGTGCGTGGATGCGCGAGGCCGATTATTGCATCGATCCCCATACCGCGGTTGCCCTGGCGGTTGCCGAAAAGGAAACCCGCGATCCCGCAGTGCCAATGGTGGTACTGTCGACGGCACATCCGGCGAAATTCCCCGATGCGGTCAAGGCTGCCTGTGGAATTGCGCCGGCGTTGCCGGAGTGGCTGGCCGATCTGCCAAAACGGGAGGAGCGCGTCACGGTGCTTCCGACGGACCAGGCAGCAGTAGAGAAATTTGTGGTGTCGGCCTCGCGGGCCGCGCGTGAAGGAGCAGCGGCATGAGCGTTGAAGTCACTCGTCTTCCCTCCGGTCTGACGGTCGTGACCGATCAAATGCCGCATCTGGAAACCGCATCGCTCGGCGTCTGGATCGGTTCCGGTAGTCGCAATGAAAATCCGGATGAACACGGCATTTCTCATCTGCTTGAGCACATGGCCTTCAAAGGCACCACGCGCCGCACCGCGCGTCAGATCGCGGAAGCAATCGAAGCGGTGGGCGGCGATCTCAATGCGGCTACGAGCGTGGAACAAACAGGATATTTTGCGCGCGTTCTCAAGGCTGACGTGCCATTAGCGCTCGATGTCCTGTCCGATATTCTGTCGGACCCGACCTTTGACGCCGAAGAATTGCGGCGTGAGCAAAATGTCATCGTGCAGGAAATCGGCGCCACAGAGGACGCGCCCGACGATCTCGTATTCGACCGGCTGCAGGAAACTGCGTTTCCGATGCAACCGGTGGGCCGCTCCATTCTCGGGACACCAGACACGGTTCGTTCGTTCAATCCAGCGCGCCTGCGCGCTTATCTATCGCGCAACTACCGTGGCCCTGGCATGGTCGTGGCCGCTGCCGGCGCAGTCGATCACCGAGCAATTATCGCCGATGTCGAGAAGCGCTTTGCCAGCTTCGCAGGTCCTGCCGCGCCTGCGCCGGAACCGGCGCATTTCCGCGGCGGCACTCGCGTAGAAACACGTGATCTCGAGCAAGTGCATATTGCCATGGCGCTGCAAGGCGTGCCGGTGCGCGACGAGCAACTTTACAGCCTGCAGGTTTTTACAAGCGTCCTTGGCGGCGGCATGTCTTCGCGTCTGTTCCAGGAAGTGCGCGAGAAGCGCGGCCTCTGCTACACCATCCAGGCGTTCCACATGCCGTACGCGGACACGGGACTATTCGGGCTTTATGCCGGGACGGATGAAACTGACGCACCTGAACTCATGCGTGTGGTCATCGACCAGATCAGCAATGCCACCGAAACGCTGAACGACACCGAGGTCAACCGCGCGAAAGCCCAGATGAAAGCCGGGCTATTGATGGCATTGGAAAGCTCCGAGGCGCGCGTCGGCCAGTTGGCGCGCCAAATGCTGGCCTATGGCCGTCCCATTCCACTCGAGGAAATCGTCGCAAAGGTCGAAGCCGTCACGGTAGAAAGCGCGCGTGCCGCGGGTGGGGCCCTGATCGGGCGCGCAAGGCCAGCGATCGCGGCGCTTGGGCCGGGAAGTGGTCTTGCCAGCACCGCTGCGATCGCTGAAAGTCTGGTCAGGCGCGCGGCCTGATCCGCGGGCGCTCGATCGATAGTGTCCATGGCGTTCTTCCGGACTGTCAGCTTCAACGAAACGATGCCGGGCATCGCCGGCCCTGGCGTCACGCTGCGTGCGCCACACAGCGGCGACTACGCCGAATGGTCAACGTTGCGCGAAAGCAGCCGTGAGTTCCTGGTCCCGTGGGAGCCAACCTGGCCGTCCGACGATCTCACACGCAGCGCCTTTCGCCGGCGGCTCAAGCGATACGCGGAAGATCAGCGCACCGACGCCGCATATGCTTTTCTCATCTTTCGCAATGACGGTAATGCGATGGTTGGCGGTCTTACCCTTGCGAACATTCGTCGCGGCGTGGCGCAGGCAGGAAGCATCGGCTACTGGATTGGCGCGCCGTTTGCGAAAAAAGGCTATATGACCGCGGCGGTACGCGCCTTAATTCCATATAGTTTCACCGCGCTCCGGCTTCATCGGCTCGAAGCGGCTTGTATCCCGAATAACACTGCATCGATCCGTCTGTTGGAAAAGACCGGCTTCAAGCACGAGGGCTATGCCCGGGGCTATCTGTGCATTAACGGCGTCTGGCAGGATCATTTGCTCTATGGGCGCATCAAGGACGACATCGATTGAACGCCTGCCTTTGGGTTGCCACGCTTGAATTGCTATAACGAGTGCGCGGGGCGGAAAACGCGAGAATAGAAAATGGCTGGGGTGCGAAGCGGCTTAAAAATGCGGGCATGGCGGGCACCCGCACCGGTGTTGGCGTGCACACTGCTCCTTGCCGGGTGCGGCTCCACCAACATGTTCAATACGTCCGCCCTGGATCTTTTCAGTACGTCGTCGAAAGCGACGACCGGCAACGCTGCGACCGGTGAGGAGTCCGCGACGGACGTCGAATGTCCAACTGTCGATGTGCGGACTGGCGCGGCGACGCTCATGATCGGCAGCAAGGCGGGCGAAGGCGAGCCGTCAGCACTTGACCTGCGGTATCAAGGCACGATCGTTCGCACCGCCCGCGAGTGCCGCGTCAGCGCCGGCGTCATGACCATGAAAGTGGGGATCGAGGGACGAGTCATTACCGGCCCGGCGGGCGGCCCCGGCACGGTCGATATTCCGCTGCGCATCGCGGTGGTTCAAGAAGGGATCAATCCGAAAACGATCACCTCGAAATTCGCGCGCATTCAAGTTGGCATTGCCGGTGCGGTGGACCGCGTTCCGTTTACTCACGTCGATCCTGACGTTTCATTTCCGATGCCGACACGCGCCGCAGATATCGACTCTTATGTTGTCTATGTCGGGTTCGATCCTGTTGGCGCGCAGCAGGATAAGAAAAAGCCCGCGCCCAAATCGAAGTCAAAGCCGAAATCGACCGCGAAGCCACGTCAGAGCTGAATGAAGGCTACCAGCCGCGCAGATCGATGATCGCGCTCTTGAGCGCGCGCAGGTCCGAGATCACGGAACGGGCGCCCGCCGCACGCAGGACGGTATCGAGTTGACTGCCGGCATGGCTGCCGCCGACAAACCCGATCACGGCCATTCCGGCTGCGACGCCGGCGGCGACGCCGACGGCCGAGTCTTCCACCACAATGCATTCGCCTGGGCTCACGCGTAACGTACCGGCGACGTGCAGGAACAGGTCAGGCGCCGGCTTTCCCTTATGAACGTCGCTCGCCGAAAACAAATTGGGCTCGAAGAAGCGGATCAGTCCCGTGCTCTCGAGGCTGACACGAATGCGCTCGTGCGATGAGGATGAGGCCACGCATTTCGGCCCGCGAAGCCACGATAGTGCGTAGTCAGCGTGATGGGTTGCGCGCAGTTCCCTGCGAAACCGGCGCAAGATGACGCTGGCGACTGTGTCGGCAAAATTCGGCGGCAATTTACGGCGGGCCGCATTCTCCACCTCGGCGAACATGTCGGCGGGGCGACGGCCGGTGAAATAGCGCGCAACAACCTCCGGCGTAAGCGGGAAGCCGGCGCGCATGAACTCCTGCGATACAATGGCTGTTGCCAACGGCTCACTGTCGACCAGTACGCCGTTGCAATCGAAGATGACCACGCGGGCCCCCGATGCCTCGGCCGGCAATTCCGGCCATGTCACGCACGGCTGACGAATCAGTCTGTCGGAGAATAGGGGCGGCGCGGGAACACGCAATGATCGCTGGCCGGCGGCCAGTGGTTTTGCACATGGTCAAAATGAATAGTGGGGAAAACTCGCTTCCGGACGCACTGTTTTAGGATTGTGGCACGGGGCTGCCGCGGTTAACGGGGATTTCAGAGCACCGTCCGGCGAACTAATTCAGCTTCTTGCGGACGTCCTCGATGCCTTTGGCGATCAGTTCGCCTGCGAGCTTTCCTTGCGTTTCCACGGTAAGGATTTTCTCGGCGGCAGCGACGGCGGCCTCGGCGGCGGCGCTACGCACATCGGCGGCGGCTTGTGCTTCGGCCTGGGCGATCTTGGTCTCGGCCATCTTGGTGCGGCGAGCGACAAAATCTTCGATTTTTGCCTTGGCCTCGATTGCCATCCGCTCAGCTTCGGCCTTGGCGCCGGCAATGATGTCCTGCGCCTCGCCTTCTGCGGCCTGCCGCTTGCGCTGATATTCGGCCAGTAGCTGGGCGGCCTCATCCCGGAGGCGACGCGCTTCGTCGAGTTCGGCCTTAATACGCGACGCGCGGTCGTCCAGCGACTTTCCGAGCATGCGATGCACGCCAAGATAACCGAGCAGGCCCAGAAAGGCGACGAAAGCCAGCGCAACCCAGGTTTCGGCCTCTTGCATCAGTTCGTGCACGTGCCGTCTCCGTTAGCGCTTGAGTGCGTCGCCGACCGCGTCGGACACCGCTTTGTCGGTTGGCGCAGTGCCGGTCAGGCGCTCGACAATGGCGCGTGCGGCGTCTTCGGCGATCCCGCGCACGTTGGTCATGGCGGCCTGCTTGGTGGCAGCGATGGTCTTTTCCGCGTCCGCCAGTCGGACGTTGAGCTGATCTTCGAGGGCCTTACGACGGGTTTCCGCTTCCGCGGCCTGCCGGTCGCGCGTCTCATTGGCGATCGCCTGCGCGCGGCCGCGGGCGTCCGCCAATGCCTTCTCGTAGGCGGCCGCGGCCTCGTCGGACCTGGTCTTCAGCGTGCCGGCTTCAGCAATATCGTCCTCGATGTGCTTTCGCCGGCCTTCGATGATTGCCCCGACGCGCGGCAACGCCAACTTTGCCATCAGCACATAGAGCAGCACGAAGGCGATCGCGAGCCAGATCAGCTGGGACGCGAACGTCTGCGACTGGAATGGCGGAAAGGCGCCATGCCCGCCCTCGGTGTGCGCGGTGCTCGTGGTGTGTGCCGGCTCGGCCATCGTCAGCTCCGATGCGCGTGCTCGAACTTAGAGCGCGAACAGCAGCAGCAGCGCGATCAGCAGCGAGAAGATGCCGAGCGCTTCGGTGATGGCGAACCCGAAGATCAGGTTGCCGAACTGGCCCTGCGCAGCGGACGGGTTGCGCAGCGCGGCTGCCAGATAATTGCCGAAAATGATGCCAACGCCGACGCCGGCGCCGCCCATTCCAATGCAGGCAATGCCCGCACCGATATATTTTGCTGCCACTGGATCCATAACAAAGCTCCTTCTGGTTCTGCTTTTCCGTTGGGGCCGTTAGTGGCCCGGGTGAATCGCATCATTAAGGTAGATGCAGGTGAGAATGGCGAAGACGTAGGCCTGCAGGAACGCGACCAGTGTCTCCAGCGCAAAAAGAATGACGATCATCAGGAACGGGAGTACGCCGCCGATCCAGCCGACAACGCCGAGTCCGGCGCCGAGCAGGATAATGAAGCTGGCGAAGACCTGCAGCGTAATGTGGCCTGCCAGCATGTTGGCAAACAGACGCACGCTGTGCGAGATCGGCCGCGACACGAACGAGAGAATCTCGATCGCAATGATGAGCGGCAGGATGTAAATCGGTACGCCCTTCGGCACGAACAAGTTGAAGAAGTGGAAGCCGTGCCGGATCAGCCCGTAGATCAGCACAGTGAAGAACACTGTCAGCGCGAGCGCTGCGGTAACGATGATGTGGCTGGTGACGGTGAAGGAGTAGGGGATCAAGCCAATCATGTTCAGCGTGAGTACGAACATGAAAATCGAAAACACGAAGGGGAAAAACTTCATGCCTTCGGAACCGGCGGTGCTGCGCACGGTTGTAGCCACGAATTCGTAGGCGATCTCGGCCGTTGACTGTAGCCGCGAGGGGATCAGGCCGCGGCTTGCAGTCGCGCCGATCAAAAAGAATGTGAGGCCCAGCACCGCAGCCAGCATGAAGGCGGCCGAATTGGTGAAGACGATTTCGGTGCCACCAATCTTTGCGACCGGGAACAGACTTTGGATCTGGAATTGCTCGATGGGGTCGACGGCCATGATCGCTATTCGTTCAGATTTCTCTCGCGCACGACACCTGCCGCGCGCATCACATTGAGTACCCCGGCGGCAAAGCCGAGCAGCAAAAACACGATGAGCCCCCACGGCGAGATGCCAAGCCAGCGGTCGAGCAGCCAGCCGATCATCGCACCCACGAGTACGCCCGCCACCAGCTCTGTCGAAAGCCGGAAACCGCGGGCGAACGCCGAAGCATCGGCGGCCGAACGAGGACCGGAGCCGTTTTCGGATGGTCGGTTCGCAGTTGCGAGCCGTTCGCCGAGCCGCTGGAGCCTCGCGGAGAGAGCAGCCTCGTCGTCCGGCGGTTCTTTGCCTTCGCCCTCGCCCCGCGTGCCGTCAGCCATGCTTTCGACTCGCGTGGACTTCAGGTTTCGCGTGTCCCGCCGCCCTAAAAGCCGCGCGGACCATACTTATGGGGTTTCGGCGAGTCAAGGAACCGTCCCTGCGGCATAAGTGTTTGATACTAGATAATAAAGCGCAGAATTTTCGATTCCGAATGGGGAGTTCCGCCATGCGCTGCAGCATGAATTTTGGCAAGAAACAGAGCGCCAATGTTACGCTGCGTATTCTCGGCATTGAGCCCAAGGACAAAAACCTGGAAAACGTCATGCGCGTGTCGATGCTTGCCTTGGCCATGAGTCTGGTCTGTTTCGCTGCGCCCGCACCAGCACAAACAGTCATCGACGTCGAAGGCCAGAAGGCGGTGCCTCCGCCGGCGCCTGAACGGAGCAAACCTCAGCCCCCCGGCGAAATTCAGGATGTGTCACAGGACAATCTGCCGGCCGTTCCGCCAAGCCGATTTACTTTCACCCGCGTCAACAACGGGTTTCTGCGGCTCGATAACGACAGCGGACAAGTTGCCTATTGCAGCACTCAAGGCCGGGGCTGGGCTTGCCAGGCGGCGTCGGAAAATCATCCGGCACTGGAGAGCCAGGTCGTTGACCTGCAAGACGACGTGGCGGCGTTAAAGAAATTGGAAACGGAGATTGCCGCGCTGCAGGACGGCGTCGCGTCCGTGAAGAAATTGCAAACCGAAATTACCCGCTTGCGCGATGAGGTGTCTGCTCTGAAGAAGGAGATCGTCGCACTGAAAGAGCCGCCACCTCCGCGCCCGCCAGCAGATCTTTCACCGCCGGCTGACAAGGGTGGCGATGTCACAATTAAACTGCCGACACGAGAGGATATGGCACGCGCCAGCGCGTTTATCCAGGACACCTGGCGTCGCTTCGTCGACATGATCAACACCGTGCAGAAGGACATGATGCGCAAGGGCTAAGCGGCCCTGTTCGTCAGCTAGTGTCCATGCCGGGTCGAATGTCCGCCATCGTTGAGGTCGCGCCGCAGCTGATTGCCACGGCAACGTTGCGAGTTGAAACACCCGGCGCCGGATTTACCGATATCACCGAAAATGCGGCGAGCTTCATCGAGCAGGTTGGCGCTGCCGATGGTGCCTTGTTGGCGTATCTACGTCACACCTCGGCCTCGCTGACCATTCAGGAAAATGCGGACTCCGATGTGCAATCGGACTTGATTACCGCGCTTGATCGCCTCGCCCCCGAGAACGCGTCCTGGATTCATGATGCCGAAGGTCCGGATGACATGCCCGCGCATGTGAAGGCGATGCTTAATGGAGTGTCGCTGCATGTGCCGGTGGTTGGCACCAGGCTGGCGCTTGGTACCTGGCAGGGAATTTATCTCGTTGAGCATCGACGCCGGCCGCATAGCCGTGACGTCGTTTTCCAGTTCATCGGGAGTAGAACGTGATGATGTCCCCCCGCCAACGTGCGTGACGTCGTCGCGGCCTGCGGCAGCACCGGAGCGGCAGGCCGCTATAGTGCTGATAACAATGGTATTTTAGAAACTGTCCCGCAGCCTATTGATGCTCGCTCGGGCAGCGGCGCATGATGGCAGTGGCTTCGATTGAGGCGGCAATATTATATCTATCCGGGCTTTGTGGCCGCCCAATCCGGTCGAAAGGTAGTTGTTGTTGACTGAAACCGTGCAGTACCGGCTGGTCATCGCCGATGATCACCCTCTGTTTCGCGGCGCCTTGCGCGAGGCCGTGGGTGGATTGCTCGAGCGAGTGGATATCGCTGAAGCGGGCACCTTTGATGAACTCGTCGGGCTGCTCGATCAGGGTGGCGACGTGGATTTGGTGTTGCTTGACCTTACGATGCCGGGCGCGCGCGGCTTCTCCGGGTTGATGTACATGCGCGCTCAATATCCGAGTGTGCCGGTGACCGTTGTTTCGGCCAATGACGATCCCGCGGTCATACGCCGTTGCATGGAGTTTGGCGCCTCGGGGTTCATCCCAAAAACACTCGGCGTCGAAGCCATGCGCGCGGCGATTTCACGCATCCTTGGCGGCGGGGTATGGACGCCGCCCGATGTCGATCTTGCTGCCGGGTCTGATGCCGAGGCGGCTGAGCTCATGACGCGCATGGCGACGCTGACGCCGCAGCAGGTGCGCGTGCTGATGATGTTGTCGGAAGGCCTACTGAACAAGCAGATTGCCTACCAGCTCGGTGTCTCCGAAGCGACGGTGAAAGCACACGTGTCTGCGATTCTCCAGAAGCTCGGCGTTGAAAGCCGAACCCAGGCCGTGATCGCCGCAGCAAAGATCGAAGCCGGCCAATGGCCGCAGAGCGTCGCCGCCGAAAATTAGTCGTCTTTCTTATTCCGCAGCAACGCGCAGGACGCGCCATTGCGCCAGCAAAGCGCGAAGCGCCGCCGGTTTAATCGGCTTGTGAAGGACCTGGACGTTTTCTTCGCGCGCTTGTTCGCGCACGGCCGGTGAGCGGTCGGCGGTAATCAGGATTGCCGGTAAATCGCCGTAACGACGGCGCAACTCAACAATGGCCTCAATGCCGTTGCCGTCATCGAGGTGGTAGTCAACCAGAAGACCATTCGGCAAAGTCGCGCGTTCGGAGATCGCCGCCAGCGCGAACGCAAGGTCCGGCGCTTTGATCACGTCGCATCCCCATCCGCGCAGCAATGTTTCCATGCCGTCGAGAACCGATGGTTCATTGTCGACGCAAAGTGCGGTTATGCCGGCGAGTTGGCTGGGGTCGACGCGGGCGCTCTCACGGGCCAGCAGTTCAATTGGCGCCTCGTTTGAAAGCGGTACTGTGACGGTGAAATGCGAACCCCGGCCGCTTTCCGATTCAAGCCCGATCGGGCAGTCCAGCACCCGAGCCACGCGCTCCACGATTGAAAGCCCGAGCCCGAGTCCGCGCGCAATTCTGGCACCCTGATCAAGGCGGTGGAATTCGATAAATATGTCGCGCCATTTGGACTGTGGAATGCCGACGCCGGTATCGTAAACGTCGATACGCAAGTCGGCGCTTTGCCGCCGGCAGCCAACCAGGACCCGGCCCTCGGGCGTGTATTTGATCGCATTGGAGACGAGGTTCTGGATCAAACGGCGCAGCAAGCGCCGGTCGGACCGCACGACCAGGGTACATGGAACAATGATGAGATCGATGCCCTTCGACGTCGCAAGAGGAGAAAATTCGAGTTCGATCTGACGCATCAATTCATCGACACGGAAGCTCGCGAATTCCGGCCGCAGTGCGCCGGTGTCGAGCCGGGACATGTCGAGCAGAGCGCCCAATATTTCCTCGACCGCCTCGAGTGACGCGTCGATGTTGTCAACGAGGCGGCGATCGTCCTGCCCCCCGCGTTCGGTAAGGCTGGTGACATAGAGTCGCGCCGCGTTGAGCGGCTGCAAGATGTCGTGGCTGGCCGCTGCAAGAAACTTTGTCTTGGAAATATTGGCGGCCTCGGCTTCGCCTTTGGCATGCGCCAGCGCAGCGTTAAGGCGAGTCAATTCCTCGGTTCGTTCCCGCACGCGTCGTTCCAATGTTTCATTCGACCGCTCGAGGGCCTCGGCTGCCTCAACGCTAGGGGTAATGTCAGTGAACGTTGTGACGATGCCGCCATCGGGCATTCGATTCGCGCGGACTTCTATCACCACGCCAAGCGCGGACCGCGCCAGGAACGGCTCACAACCTGAAATGTAGCGCTCAAGCTGTGCCCCGACGAATTCCTCGGTCTCATCCGCGGCGCTTTCGCCGCGCCTGCTGTTGAAGCGCACGATGTCCGCAAGCCCGACTCCGACCCGGATCAGGCTCGGCGGCAGGTCGAGGATCTCACCAAATTGCCGGTTCCAGCAGATCAGCTGAAGTTCCTTGTCGAAGACCGCAATGCCCTGGCGCACGTGATCGAGCGCGGTCTGCAGGATCTCGCGGTTGTACTGAATCGCCGCGTTGGCATCGTCGAGCAACTTCAACGCCGCCTTGGTCGACACCGTGCGCTTGCGCAGCAGGAGCGAGAGCACCAATCGTGACGACGCGCCGCCAATTGCGGATGCGAGAATGTGTTCGGCATGCCGCACCAGTCGAAAATCTGCTTCGTCCTTCGGGTCGAGGCTGATGCGCTGGGTAGTGGCGAAGCTTTCGAGCGACGAGCGTGTGCGTTCCTCTCCGAGGTAGCGCGCAACGGTGGTTGTCAGCTCTTCCACCGTGACCGAAGAGCGCCAACGCCGGAAGGTGGGCGAAATCGGCGTGAGATCCGAAGGTACGAACGTATTGGCCTGGATGCGCTCGATCGGCGTGGGCGCGCGTCGGAAGGAGAAGCCGATGTAGCACAAGATGTTGATCAGGAGGCTCCACGCCACGCCATGAACAAGAGGCGGGAGGTCGAGGCCGAGCAAATGCTGCGGACGCAACATGCTCAGGCCGGCGGGCCCGTCGGTAAGAATGCGCTCGCCGATCACGCCGATGTCGGAGAGTGTCGGGAGCAGCAGGGTATAGGCCCAAACGACAAAGCCGGCCGTCATGCCGGCGATCGCGCCGGCCGCTGTGGCGCGTCGCCACACGAGGCCTCCGAAAAAGGCCGGCGCCAGTTGCGCAATCGCGGCGAACGAAAGCAATCCGATCGAGGCGAGTTGTGCTTCCCCGGCCGAGCGATAGTAGACATAGGCGAGCAGCAGGATCGCAAAAATCGAAATCCGGCGTACCGTCAACAGCAGCGAGCCGACATTTTCGCGCCCGCTGATCAAAGCCTCGCGCCGCTGCAGCACGAGCGGCATGATCAAGTCGTTCGATACCATGATCGAGAGCGCGACTGATTCAACGATCACCATGGCGGTGGCGGCGGACAGGCCACCGACGAAAGCAACGATGGTGAAGAGATTGGAGCCACTTTGCAGCGGCAGCGCCAGCACAAACATGTCGCTGTCCACGCTACCCGTCGGAAATGTCAGCAAGCCGGCGAGTGCAATCGGAACCACGAACAAATTTATCAGCACCAGATAGACTGGATACAACCAGACTGCGCGCTTGATTTCATTTTCGTTGTTGTTTTCGACAACGGCCACATGGAACTGCCGCGGCAACATAATAAATGCCACGAAGGACAACAGCGTCATCGCCACGAGTGTGTCGATGCGCGGCTCCCGGCTGAAGATGGCGGCGGTGGTTGGTCGTTGCATTGCCTCGTTGAACAGCGCCACTGGGCCGTCGAACATCCAGAAGGTGACGAAAATTCCGACAGCGAGGAACGCCACCAGTTTGACGATCGATTCCGCGGCGACCGCCAGCATCAGGCCATCCTGGTGCTCGGTCGCATCGATATGACGGGTCCCGAACAGCACGGCGAACGTGGCCATCGAAAGTGCGACGAAAAGCGCGATGTCACCAAGCAGCGGCCGGGTGACATCCGTTGCCGGTGTGATGTGGGCAAGGATGGTTTCCAGCGATGACGAAACTGCTTTGAGCTGCAGCGCGATATACGGAATGGTGCCGACAATCGCGATGAGCGCGACAGTCGCCGCAACGGCCTGGCCCTTGCCGTAGCGCGCGGCGATAAAGTCGGCGATCGACGTTATGTTGTGCGTCTTCGCAAGCCGCACGACACGCATCAGCAACGGGCTGCACAGTCCGATCAGAAGGGCAGGGCCGATATAGATCGTGAGGAAGTCAAAACCGGTGCGCGAAGCGAACCCGACCGATCCAAAGAAGGTCCATGATGTGCAGTAGATGGCCAGTGACAATGGGTAGATCAGCAGCCGCGTGCGCCCATCGCGGCCCAGGCCACGGGTACGGTCGCCGTAGCTCGCCACCAGGAAAAGCAACCCGATGTACGCAAGCGCGGCAACGATGACCACCCAACCTTGCAGCATGTACTCTCCAGATCGGGACAACTTCCGATTGGCATTTTAGCGAGTCACGTCGTCTCAAAAAACCTGGCGCTGATACGGCAGGCTCCGGCGGGGCGACAATTGGCTGCGCGCGCGATCAAAACTACGTGCGGCCCCACCAAAGTACCATTTTGCCATCCAATCATACCATAAACAATTGTACCGCTTACATTTTTTAACTCGATCCCCGGCGCATGTAGTGCACAATATCCGGCAGCGTTGGATTGCATAACTCCGAGGCGGCAACCTATGGCTTTGCAGGATTTACCGACGGACGAGCTGTTCGTGGTTGACGACGACGTCATGATACGAGACGCGCTCTCGATCGTTTTTACCCTGGCTGGCTACCGCGTCACCGGATTTGCGGACGCCGAGACCTTTCTTGCGGCCGCAAGCAATCACACGCCCGCATGTATATTGCTCGATCTGCATCTGCCCGATAAATCCGGCGTAGAAGCGCTCAAAGAGCTTAATGCGCAAAACTACCCCGCACCAATATTCATCGTGACCGGCGACGGCGACGTTGGTTGCGCCGTAGAGGCAGTGAAGAGCGGCGCATTCGACTATCTCGTCAAACCATTCGACGCCCGCTCGATTGTCATACGGGTGGCCGGCGCGATCTCAGCCTTCAGGAAACGCAGTGCCCACAGCAACGGAGGCAACGGTTGGCGGGCTGAATTTCCCGGCCAGACATTGCTGACCCCACGTGAACGCGAAGTGCTGGCGCAGATCGCGGCTGGTGCCTCAAACAAAGAGGCCGGCCGCAGCCTCGGCATCAGTCCGCGCACGATCGAGGTGCACCGCGCGCGGGTCATGGAGAAAATCGGCGCTCGCAATGCCGCCGACCTGGTGCGCATTGTGTTGAGTAGTGGCATCGGCCCCGCGACGGCGCCGCCTCCCGGCATGGTTGCCTGACAATTCCGGATTGCCGGACCCATTAGACATATTTGACGTGACGGCCCGCGCGCGGCATTGATCGCGCCCAACGAGCCGGGCGGCGGGTGCGCCTGGCTCACTGAGAGCCTTGGGCATTGTCCGCGCCATTCGCCGATAACCGTTTAGCGACCCTGCGCCACTTCGGCGAAACGCTTGCCATCGCGCTAGCGGGCGGGGCAGCGCTAGGGCTGGTCGGCGTGCCGGCGGGCTGGTTGTCGGGCTCGATCCTGGCTGTCGCTGGAGCCTCGCTCGCCGGCCGGCCGATGCTCGTTCCAACGTTGATGATGCGCGCGATATTTGTGCTGATCGGCATATCGCTCGGGGCGGTCGTGACGCCGGAAACGCTGCACGGTATGGCGACCTATCCACTCAGTATCGCGGTGCTGCTACTGGCGATGGCTTTCATCTCGATTGGTGGTGCTGGCTATCTGCGCATCGTCCATCGGTGGGATAAGGTCGACGCCTATCTTGCGGCTGCACCAGGCGGGATGTCGCAGGTGTTAGCCCTCGGCGCCGAACTCGGCGCGGATCTGCGGGCGATCGCAATTGTGCAGAGCATTCGCGTGGTCGTTATTGCCGTCGGCCTGCCGGCCGGATTGTCTCTGCTCCGCCTGGTTGGGCATGCCCCGCCGAGGCCGACTGTAGCGCTCAACATGGCGACGCTCGACGAACTGGCGATTCTGGTTGCGGCCTCCAGTGTCGCTGCATTGATTGCCTATCGTTTTCGTTTCCCCGGCGGCTTGCTGTTCGGCGCGATGCTCACCTCGGCAGTGCTGCATGGCAGCGGGCTAATCCATGCCGTCATGCCGTGGTGGGTCGCAAATACAGCAATGGTTGCCATGGGCGCAGTGACCGGATCGCGATTTGCAAATATGCCGCTGCGGCTGTTGATGAACTTTGTTGCTGCCGCCTTCGGCTCGTTTGCGGTGGCGGTAGCGATTGCCGCTGTTTTTGCGGCCCTTTTGATCAGCCTGTCATCGCTGCGTGTCGCCGAGGTCATGATTGCCTTCGCGCCTGGCTCAGTCGACGCAATGATGCTGTTGGCGCTGGCGCTCAACCTGGATCCTGTTTACGTCGGCGCACACCATCTCACGCGCATATTTTTCGTATCGCTCACCATGCCGTTGATAGCACGACGTAGCGCGCGCGATTTGAAGATAGGGAATGAGCCGTCCAAGTGGCCGTTGAAGCGGCCGCCATATCAGGACTGATCTCGCCGAGAGTGCCGCTTATTCCGCCGCCGCAGCTTGCCGACGTTGCGGCAGGTCGAGTCGCTCCCACACATCCACCAGCGCTTCGGCAAGCGTGTCGATCAACACGTCGTCGTGGTAGGGCGAGGGCGTAATGCGCAGACGTTCCATTCCACGCGGCACGGTCGGATAGTTGATCGGCTGGATGTAGATGCCATGCTCGGACAGCAGCATATCGCTGGCCGCCTTGCACTTCTCCGCGTCGCCGATCAGCACAGGCACGATATGCGTCGTGCTAGGCATTACCGGGAGGCCAGCGGCGTTGAGCACCGCCTTCACGCGGGCGGCGCGGTCCTGATGGCGGTCGCGTTCCCAGCTTGACGTTTTTAGATGGCGGATGGCGGCGGTGGCTGCTGCACATATTGCCGGCGGCAGCGCAGTCGTGAAGATGAAGCCAGGGGCGTAGGAGCGCACCGCATCGACTAGTTCTTCACTGGCCGCAATGTAGCCGCCAAGGCAACCAAAGGCCTTGGCCAATGTGCCCTCGATCACATCAACACGAGCCATCGCGTCGTCGCGTTCACAAATCCCTCCGCCGCGTGGCCCATACATGCCGACGGCGTGCACTTCGTCGCAATAGGTCATGGCGCCATAGCGCTCGGCGAGATCGCAGATCGCATGCACGGGTGCGACGTCGCCGTCCATGGAGTAGAGGCTCTCGAATACGATCAGTTTAGGCCGCGCGGGATCGGCAGCCTTCAGCAATTTCTCGAGATGGGCGACGTCGTTATGTCGCCAGATCTGCTTTTCGGAGCCGGACTGACGTACGCCCTCGATCATTGAATTGTGGTTAAGCGCATCGGACAGGATGAGACAGTTCGGCAGTAGCTTGGCGATCGTAGCGATACCGGTTTCGTTTGAAACGTAGCCCGAGGTGAACACAAGCGCTGTCGGTTTGCCGTGCAGGTCCGCAAGCTCGCGCTCGAGTTCGACCAATGGATGATTGGTGCCGGCAATGTTGCGCGTGCCGCCGGCGCCGGTACCCATGCGTGCGGCAGCTTCGACCATGGCGCCGATGACCTTCGGATGCTGCGCCATGCCAAGGTAATCGTTCGAGCACCAGATCACGACATCGCGCTGGCCTTGCGGAGAATGCCACATGGCATGTGGGAAGCGGCCTGCAATGCGCTCGAGATCGACGAAAACCCTGTAACGGCGCTCGTCACGCAATTTGTCGAGCGCAGTCGTGAATAGTCCCTTGTAATCCATTGTTCTTTTCCCGCCCGTCGCAACCACCTTTTAGAAGGGTTCCAGGGTAGTTGTCGAGACGAGTTTTGTCGCATTTCAAAACGGCGCCTTGATCAACATCAATTGCGCTGTGGCGGGCGGAAAACAGTCAAGTCGATATAGCCATTCATGCCCGCGAGCAGCAGGGCTCCGATATGCAATTGCAGCACAAACTCTCCGGCCAGAATAAGTTTGCCCAATTCAGCAGGTGAAACCAGTTTGAGTTCGATGCCGGCCTCGATTGCGGGCGCGTTGGTGGGCGGTCCGGTCTCGACAAAGAACGTATGGATTTGGTTCGATAGCCGCGCCGTGCAAGGCGCGTAACTGCCGAGTGCGTGCACCGTTTGTGCAGGAAATCCAGTCTCTTCCAGAAGCTCCCTGCGACAACAGTCGGCTGGCTGTTCGTCTTTATCAAGCGTGCCGGCCGGCAGTTCCCATGTGAAACTCTCACGTGCCGGCCGGTATTGCCGCACAATGGGGATTGTCCCACTCGGTGTCCGTGCGACGATAGCCACGTAGTCCGTTTGGCTGACGGCGTGATAGAGCTCGGGCGTCGCGCCAGGCGTGAATTCGACCCGGCGCTCGACGATTTCCACCCATGGCGACATGCGCGTCGCGCGGCGGCTCACAATCTTCGGCCAATCTGCGCTCTTTGCCATGCTCATTGCCCCGTATCAGGTCGCGCGTTTACGCCGCACGCTTGCCGCCGGCCGCCGCAAATAAGTGGTGGCGAACGCATAAATATACCAACGCAAATAGTCCGGAAGCCACTTTATCACCTGAAAGCGGCTGGCACCGCGCGTTCGCTCGAACCATTGCGCAGGTACTTCGCCGATGCGCCAGTGCAGCCGATGGCACTTCACCAGCAACTCTATGCTGTAGCAGAAGCCGCGTTCCGACTCGATTTCGATCTCGTCCAGTACGCGGCGTGAGAAAAGACGAAAGCCGCTGCTCGCATCATGGGTCGGCAGGCGCGCGACATAGTAGAGCGTAAAACTCGCGGCACGGACCAGAGCCGCCTTTAGCCACGGGCATCCAACCATGCTCCCGCCGGCCATGAATCGGCTGGCGCAGACGATGTCACATCCTTTCGTGGCTTCCGCGACCATCGCGTCAATGATGCCGGCGTTGAAGTCGTCGTCCGCTGGAAATACGAGAATGAATGGCGCTGTACTGGCTGAAAATCCGGTCAGCACGGCGCCATGCGCGCCGCGGCCGCGGTTGCGCACAAATTCGATGGTGAGGCTGCTGAAACTTTCGCGATTATTCCTGATCGCCGGCAGCGTGTTGTCGTCTTCGCGGTCATAACAGATCAAAACTCTGCTTGGTGTTTTCACGCTGCGCGCCAGCGCGCGCATCGTCGGCACGATATTTGCGCCCTCGTTGTAGACCGGAATAATGATGTCCAGGCGCGGCGTTGCGTTGCTCATTGGGCGATATCGTTGCCATTGAACGTGGTCATGGCCGGCCGGACGATCCCGGCTTCTCTCCACTCGTGAGCACAAAGGGACGGAACGGCTTTAGTATCGTCAGATTGAACAGCACATTGTCGATGAAATTGTAAATCGGCAGCAGCAAGCGCGTACGCCGCGAAGCAACATAACGATAAGCAAGCCCCGCCAGAAAATCCGACTGAACGCTGAATCCTTCATCGCGGAAAATTGCAGCCACCTGGCGGGCCAAAACGGGCCGCTCATTTTCCGTCACGCCCACCGAGCTGTAGAAAGGCGAGGAGCGATCGCGATAAAGCCACATGAACGGATTCATGCGGTTGGGATCGAAGGCGACGAACCGGCCGCCGGGCCTGAGCACGCGTTCGACTTCTGCCGCGAGCCGCCGCGGGTCGGGAAAATGATGCACCAGGCCGCTTAACAGCACGCCATCGAGGCTTGCGGTTTCGAACGGAAGATTCTCGGCGTCACCTTCGATGAGTTCGAGGCCGGGATATTTGCGGCGTCCAAGCGCGACCAGTTTGGGGCTGATGTCGAGACCGATGCTGTTATAACCCGCGCGCCGCAACAATTCCGTGAACACGCCTGAACCGCAACCGAGATCGGCAACGCGTGCGCCGGCCGGCAGGCCGCTCAATCGTTTGAAGGCGGCGATCAGGCGATCGTTGGCCTGCGGTGTGAAGACGTCGTATTCGTCGCTGTCGGCATGGGCGTCGAAGAAGGCGACTTCCTTGCCCTTGTCCTGCGCGGCGGTTCCATTCATCGCAATGACCGCCTACAGCGCCCGCGGCACTGGCAGCGGCGTGATCAACTGGCCGCGAAACCCTTTGGCCTTGAGCTTGGGCGCCAGTTCGTCGGCGATGTGCCAGGAGAAAATGACCGCGCAGTCAGGTTGGTCGGAATACAATTTTGCTTCGTCGACCACCGGAATTTGTGTGCCTGGCATGTATTTCCCGATCTTCAGTGAGCCGGCGATCTCGCAGACATAATCGATCAAGCCCTCATCCAGGCCGACATAGTTCACCAGGGTACTCGCGCGCGACGGAGCGCTGATGCCTGCGACGCGCGCGCCTTTTTCCTTCAGATCGCGCAACATGGCGAGCAAACGAAGTTTCGAGAGGATGACGTCGTGCCGGAAGGTCGCCAACCGTTTAGCCATCGCTTCGCCGCGCGGTTCGGCAGCGAGCATCCGTCTGACTCCGTCCTGTACTGTGTGAGCGCCGTGGCGCGCGGCGTAGACCCGGATCGAGCCGCCATGGCTCGGGATCGGCCGCGCATGAAACACCTCGAGACCATGCATCTCGAAAAGATGCTTCAGGCTCGTCAGCGAGTAGTAGCGCAGGTGCTCGTGATAAATGGTGTCGTATTGCAGGGTCTCGAGCAGGGGAATGAGATAGTGTGACTCCGTCACGAACACGCCGTCGTCCTTCAACATCTCGACGACGCCGTCAACGATGGCGTGGACGTCCTCGATATGCGCGAAACAATTTGCGGCCGTAACCATACTGGCCGGGCCATACTCGCGTTTGACTTCGCGTGCCACCTCGATCCCGAAATAGCGCTTGATCGTAGGAATTCCGCGCTGATTGGCGATGTCACCAACGTCGGTCGGCTCAATGCCAAGCGCGCGCTGGCCACCCTTCTGAAAATTCGAAAGCAGCGTGCCATCGTTCGAGCCGATATCGACGACGAGATCCTGATCGCCGAGGCCGAGCATTGCCGCGCTCTCGCGCTGCAGGTCGGCGAAATTGTCGCGCAGCAGTTTGGTCGTGCCGCTGGTGTAGGGGTATTCCGGCGGGAAAATAATGACCGGATCAACCGCCAGGCCAAGCTGGACCAGCTCGCAATTGCGACAATGCAGCAGCGTGGTCGGAAACCAGGGGAGCTGGCGCGGGACCTGTCCGACCGGCACCATCTGGTTGACCGGCGGCATATAGCCAAGCGAAAGCACGTAATCGAGCGGCGCGTGGCCGCAAACCTGACAGCTTTCAATCGGAACGCTTCCGCCGGTGCCGGCAGCGCGCGCAACTTTGGTGGGACGCAAGGCTCGTGATCTCCTTCAGCTTCAGCTTGGCGCGAGCTGCACGTTGCGCCAGTACCAATCGAGCGTTGGCTTCAAGCCGTCGCTCAGCGTGACGCGAGGCTTATAGCCCAGCCTGCCAAGTTTCGAAATGTCGGGACAGCGGCGCGCTGTGCCGCCTGGTGCGGGCTTGCCGGCGACCAGGTCGATCTCGCGCCCGGCTTGCGTTGCCACGCGGCGCGCAAGGTCGGCGATGCTGACTTCTTCTGTCGTGCCGACGTGATAGATGCCGAGATGCTCGCCTTTTTCACGCATCACCAGAACGCCGGCGACAAGGTCGTCGATGAAGCAGAAGCTGCGTGTTTCCTGCCCGCTCCCCTGGATTTCGAACCGGATCGTGCCGGCCGGCTGTTTCTTTGCTGCGGCGTCGAGGCGCAAGGCGAGCTGGGGTATCACGTGCTCCCAGCCCATGTCGGGTCCGTAGACATTGTGCGGGCGGAAAATGAGCACGCGCTCGAAATATTTGCGGCCGAAATTGATCGCCATCAGCTCGCTAATCAGCTTGCCGCCGCCGTAGGAATAACGCGGGTTCAGCGGGTCGGGGATAGTGAGTGGGGCGCTCTCGTCGGTCGGAATTTTGGGCGGCGTCTGATAGACCTCGGAGCTTGAAGCAAGAATCAGGTTGCCGACTTTATTTTGGCGGCAGGCATCGATTACATTGATCATTCCGCGCACGCCGACGTCGAGCACCAGGTCGGGCTGCGTATAGAAGAATTCCGTACCGTTGATGAAGGCCAGGTGATGCACCTCGTCCATCCCTTGCACGGCTTTGGTGACCGCGGTGGCGTCGCGAATGTCGCCGGCGATGAATTCGATATCCTTGGTCACGTCGCTGAGTCGCCGAGGACTGCCGCGTGAGTTGTCGTCGAGCACGCGCACGCGATGGCCGGCGTGAACCAGAGCTTTCACAAGCCCGGAGCCGATGAAGCCGCTGCCGCCGGTGACAAGAATACGGCTCACGCGCGGACCCCTTTTTTGAGGCCTGCCTGCGTCACGTCGACCCACGTGGCCGACTGATGCGAGCGCCGGGCCGCATCGATCAGTACCTGCACGCGATGACCTTCGGCAAACCCGGGGGAAGCGGGAGCGTCCGTTTCGATCGCGTCCAGGAAAATCCTGGCCAGCCGCGACACCGGCGCAATGCGGCCATCCGGAAATTTAGCGTCGACCGGATCCTCGACTGGAATGCGTTCGAACGCCGAGGGCCTCTTTGCGTGAAACAATTCAAAGCCGCGCATGTAATCGGCGCCAGAATTGTGCAGCACGAGCGTCCCGTCCTGCCCGAAAAATTCGATGCGGTGCCCGATGCCAAGATAGGACGCGCAGCTCATCGACAGGCTCGCCAGCGGCCCTTTCGCGAATTGCAGTGCCATAGCGACAGTCGTTTCCAGCTCGCGGTCATCCGGCAATCCGGCCACGCGCGCCGAAAGCCCATTGATCGGCCCGCAGAACCACTCGAGATAATGAAAGCAATGTGAAATGAAGTTGCCGAGCACGCCGCCGCCGTCATCGCCCAAGGTCTTCCAGCTGCGCATGCGGAGCTGGATGGCCCGGCTCTCCACGTGCCAGTGCACGGCAACATGGCGGAGCGCACCAATTGCATTGGCATCGAGCATCGTCTTGGCGCGCTGCCAGCTCATGATCTGATGGAAATTAAAGTCGATCATGGTCGGTTTACGGCTCAACGTTGCCTGCTTCAGCATTGCGCTGGCATTAGCTAGATCGCTCGCCATCGGCTTCTCGGCGAATACCGGCTTGCCCAGCTCCAACGCACGGATCGCGATCTGCGCTTGCAGGCTTGGCAGCGTGGCAATGGCGACCGCCTGGACGTCATTGTCTTCGACCAGAGCGCGCCAGTCGCCGTAGCTTTTGGCAATGCCTTCTGCCTTGGCCATTTCAGCCGTACGCGCGGCATTGCTGCCGGCGAGCGCAATCACCTCGCAGCGGGGGTCGGCACGGAATGCGGGCAACTGGACGGTGCGTCCATAGTTGCTGCCGACGATGCCTACACGGATCACGGTTTCAAAGCCCACCAAAGAGGGATTTTGTCAGGTGCGGCATGGATTTGAGCCAAATCGACATGCTACGCAAGGGCGAATTGGCGCCGGGCCGGGACGATATCGATGACCGCACTGCACGAGGACGTTCCCGGCTCCGGGTGGCGCAAGCTCGCTGCGCTGGCGTTGTGCATTGTCGTATTCGGCCTGCCGGTCAGCAATATTTCCGACTACGCGCTGCTGGTGATTCTGGCAGTGGTTATTTTCAGTGGCGACATACGGCCAGGCGGCCGCGCATGGATGGCCGCGGTTGCGATCGCGGCGCTTGCGGCGCTGGGGCAGGCGCTTTTGTCTCCGCCGCGCATTCAGGAAGGGCACAATGTCTTTTTGCCGAGCCCGGCGCTGGAGCGGGGCTTGCCGCAAGATGTCTACCATCATCTGGTCGCTGCGTTCGATGCGCAGTATCCGGCCGGCAAACGGTGCAAACTGGAAGAATTCGGCTGCTGGCAAAACAACGGCCGTCCTGATTCTCCGTTTGCTTTTTCTGCGGACGGTATTTGGCACGCACCGCAGTATTCGCGTTCCGTGAGCGCGCTCGATTTTTCCGATCCGGTGTGGCTGCACCTCGGGTTTGCCAATGAGCTTCGCTACAACTGGACCGGCGATACCGACGTGCGCCGCGCGCAACGTGACCGACGCTTCTGGATGGGTTGGGATCGCTGGCACTTCACAATGCCATGGTTCGAGATCATCAGCCTGCCTGCGGCCTATGTCGGGGGCAAATTGTGCTGGCGCGGCGAGGTGATGTGGGAGGGCGAAGACCGGCATTTTGCGCCGCTCGCCGGCGACAATTGCCGGACCATCACCGGCGCTGACGTCGGCAAGCGCATTGTCGGTGTCGGCATCAAGCCGGATACGCTTGCGATGCAATTGACGCCGCCATGGAGCGTGCGCCTGCAAAATTTTGCGCGTGGGATTTTGCTGTTGGCGGCGGTGGGCGCGTTGATGGGCGTTCTGGTCCGCATCAGGACCGGTCGAATGCTGGTCCCGCTCATCATTATCGGCCTGTCCGTGCTGGTCATTGCGGTAGACGATGCCAGTTTTCTCGGCGGCCTTCGGCCATTCGATGGCGGCGACGATGGTCTCTTTTACGATGGCGTCGGACGCGTGATTTTGCAGAAACTGCTCGCCGGCGATTTTTTTGGCGCGCTGGAAGGTGGCGAAAAAGCTTTTTACTACGGCGGCCCCGGGCTGCGATATTTCCGGGCGCTCGAACATATTCTCTTTGGTGAGAGTTATCTTGGCTATCTCTCCCTGGTCCTTTTGTTTCCTTTTCTTGCCTACGCCTTGTTTCGTCGCTTCTTGCCCGAGCGATGGTCGCTGGCGCTGATCTTTCTTTTCGTCGCCATTCCCATCGGCACTCTGTTTGGCACCAGCTTCGTGCAATACGAACAATGGGCATCCCGCGGCTTTGCAGACCCGGCCGCTTACATCCTGTTCGTCGCCGGTATCGTGTTGATCGTGCCTTCGCGGTCAGGCGTGAATCGAAATGTTCGTCGCGCGTTTTTTGGCGCGCTGCTGCTGGCGCTTGGAGTTTGCATGAAACCGATTGTGGCGCCGGCCGCGGCAGTTCTGCTCGGCGGCGCGGGCGTCGCGGCACTTTATCTGCGGCAGTGGGGGCGGCTTGCCGGCCTGTGCGTCGGGTTTCTCCCGGTCTTTTCCATGGCTGCGCACAACTGGGTGTATGGCCATGTCTTTGTGCTGTTCAGCGCCAATGCCGAGCACGCAGCCGTGCTTGTGATGCCGCCGTCAGCCTATGTCGCGGCCGTGCATGAACTCGCGACATTGGCGTTGAACGGTGAGCACCTCAGGGGTCTCTTATTGCAGATCGCGCAGTGGCTGAGTGGACCGGCGGAATCTTATGCCACGATCCCGCTGAACGCCGCGGGTGTTGCCATCCTCATCGCCGTCGTTGTCCGCGGACGCCAGTTCGATCCATGGCTGCGCCTGATCGGGGCCGCGGCGCTCGCGCAGCACATTGTGGCTTTGTTCTATACGGCTGCCGTTGCGCGCTATCACTTCCTCACCTGGTTCCTCACCATGCTGGTGGCGGCGGTCTGGGTTCATCGGGTCGGAATCGACTGGTCGAAACGACGTTTTCCCGCCTTTTCGCAGCAATTCGTCGTGCATCCGTGGTCCCGGCGGCTTGCATCCGGTCTCGCGTCGCTGCAAAAAGCATCGGCATGAGCAAAAAACCAACCGGTATCGCCAGCGGTCTGACCAACTATGGCGACCGCGATTTCTCCCTCTACCTGCGCCGCTCCTTCGCGCGATCTATGGGCTATTCCCAGGAGATGCTGGCCAAGCCCGTGGTCGGCATCGCCTATACGCCGTCCGGCTTCAATAATTGTCACCGCCATTTCCCTGAACTGCTGGAGGCGGTGAAGCGCGGCGTGTTGGCAGCAGGCGCGTTGCCCATCGAATTTCCCACGATTTCGCTCGGGGAGGTGTTTCTCAATCCGACCAGCCTGAAATTCCGCAATCTAATGTCGATCGATACCGAAGAAATGGTGCGCGCGCAGCCAATGGACTCGGTGGTCCTGATGGGCGGCTGCGACAAGACGGTGCCGGCGCAGCTCATGGGCGCGGTATCGGCCAACAAGCCATCGGTCATGCTGGTGGCCGGCCCCATGATGACCGGACGTCATCGCGGCGAGCGGCTGGGCGCCTGCACCGACTGCCGGCGCTTCTGGGCGCAATATCGCGCCGGCAAGATCGACGATGAGGAAATATCCGAAGTTGAAGGCAAGCTCGCCACCACCGCCGGCACCTGCGCCGTGATGGGAACCGCTTCGACGATGGCCTGCATCGCGGAAGCCCTCGGAATGATCCTGCCGGGGACCGCGGCAATTCCCGCCGTGCATGCCGACCGCCTGCGCGCCGCGGAAGCCACTGGCGCAGTTGCGGTCAAGCTGATTGGTTCGAATCTGACGCCCGATCGCATTGTGAACCAGAAGGCGGTCGAGAACGCGTTGCGCGTCCTGCTCGCCATTGGCGGATCGACCAACGCGATCATCCATCTCACTGCGATTGCCGGCCGCGCTGGAATCCCGGTGTCGCTGCAACGTCTCAACGAGCTGTCCGATACGACGCCAGTGCTGGTGAATCTGAAGCCGGTCGGCAATGGCTACATGGAGGACTTCTTCGCTGCCGGCGGCGTCGGCGCGCTGTTGCGCGAACTCAAGGACCTGCTGCACCTCGATTGCATGACTGTGACCGGTGAGACGCTCGGTGAGCGACTCTCCCACGAAGGCGATGGATGGATTGACCGGACGATCATCGCGGAGCGCAAGACGCCGCTCGAACCGCAGGGCGGCCTGGTGGCGCTGTTTGGAAATCTGGCGCCCGAAGGCGCGATCCTCAAGCGCTCGGCGGCCGATTCCAGTCTGTTCGAGCATGAGGGGCGCGCCGTCGTCTTCTCGTCACTCGAGGATCTTGCGGCGCGCGTCGATGATCCGGATCTCGATGTCGAAGCCAAGGACATCATGGTCCTGCAAAATGCCGGTCCGCATTCGACCTCGGCAATGCCGGAGGCGGGTTACCTTCCGATCCCGAAGAAACTTGCGACCAAAGGCATTAAGGACATGGTGCGTGTATCCGACGCGCGCATGAGCGGAACGGCGTTCGGTACTATCGTATTGCACGTGACGCCGGACAGCGCATCTGGTGGCCCGCTTGCATTGGTCCGCACGGGCGACCGAATCCGTCTTTCGGTGAGCAAGCGGCGCATCGATCTTGCCGTCGATGATGCCGAGCTCAAGCGGCGGGCAGCGGCATCGAAACCGGCCGCGCAAGCGCCCACGCGTGGCTATGCGCGGCTTTATGCGCAGGAAATTTTAGGCGCCGATCAAGGCTGCGATTTTTCGTTTTTGAAACCGCGCTGATCATCATTCCGTCGCGACATCAATCAAACGCGCCGCGCGTCTGTTTACACGCGCGTAGTGTTAACGCCGGTTAACCATCGCCGCGACTTCGAATTTAATACGGTCAAAGAATTGATCCGTCAGAATTGCAAAAACCCTGGTGGCTGCGCGCCAATGCGCCGCAAACGCCTCAGATGCGGGTTTCATGTTTCGCGGACTGAAATATTTCGACACGAATCGCGGTCGACGAAGAGCCATCTTTGCCGGCGTGCTGGCCATTGCTGCCACGCTTGCGATGGCTGAAGCCGCCTACGTTTTCTCCGTACCTCCTGGCACGATTTTATTCACGCTCGTCGCCGTTGCCATAGTGCTCGGGGTCTGTCTCGTCGCGTCGATGTCGGCCCGTATCCGCCAGAAGATGAGCGAGCAAAATCTGCAACTCGACGTCGCGCTCAACAATATGAATCAAGGTTTGTGCATGTTCGATGCACAGAACCTGTTGGTCGTGTGGAATGAGCGCTATCGTGAAATGTACAACATCGATCCACGCCACATCTGGCGGGGATGCACCATCCGCGACCTGCTTGATGCGCGCATTGCAGCCGGGACTTTTCCGCTTGATCCCGCGCGTTACGATCAGGAATTGCGCGCTGCGCTGAAGGAGCGGACGGCTTTCACCCTCAACATTGAATTGAAGGACGGCCGCACTATCGCCGTCGTCAATCAACCGATGAAAGACGGCGGCTGGGTTGCAACGCATGAAGACATTACCGAACGTAAGCGGGCGGAACGCGAGCTCGAGCGTACCCGGTCATTCCTGGACACGATCATCGAAAATGTGCCGTCGCCGATCATTGTGAAGAACATTTCTGACTTGCGATATCTGCTGATCAACCGCGCAGCGGAGAAATACCTGGGTGTCGACCGCTCCGTTATGCTGGGCAAGACCGCGGGCGAAGTCATGCCGCGATCCAGCGCAGACAAGATCGAAGCCGAAGATCAGAAGCTGATTGAATTGGGGGAGGTCGCCTTCCTCAGCGAACACGCCGTGGCAACGCCGGCCAATGGCACCCGCATCGTCACCGCAACGCGGCTGCCGGTGAAGGACACGGACGGGATGCCGCAATATCTCATCAGCGTGATCAATGACCTCACCGAGCGTAAACATCACGAACAGCGTATCGAGCATTTGGCCCGCCACGACCCGCTGACGGACCTGCCCAACCGTACCGCATTCAACGATTGCATTGCCTCGACGATCGGTCTCGCAGCCGGATCACGTGAAAGCTTTGCCCTGCTGTGCATGGACCTGGATCGGTTCAAGGCTGTGAACGACGTGTTCGGTCACGCGGTCGGCGATGCCTTGCTGCGTGAGGTGGGACGCCGCCTTGGGGCGGTATCGCACGGCGCTTTCCTGGCGCGGCTTGGCGGCGATGAATTTGCCGTTATCACGCCCACCGGCATGCAGCCGGCGGCGGCTGAGACGCTGGCCGAGCGGCTTTCCGCGGCGCTTGATTCCGATATCGAAATCAACGGCAACACGTTGCGTGTTGGGGCGACGATCGGGATTGGCATCTATCCGCAGGATGGCACTGACGCAGCGGCACTCATCGCGAACGCAGATGCCGCGCTCTTTCGCGCCAAAGCTGAAATGCGCGGATCAATCCGGTTCTTTGAAATATCGATGGACAAGCAGCTGCGCGAGCGACGCGCGCTGCAGCAGGATTTGCGCTCGGCGAGCGCACACAACGAACTGGCGCTCCATTATCAGCCACAGGCGCATATTGACGGCGAAGTCACCGGTTTCGAGGCGCTGGTGCGCTGGCATCATCCGCGCCACGGACTGGTGCCGCCCGACACCTTTATCCCATTGGCCGAAGAAAGCGGACTTATTGTCCCGATGGGCGAATGGATCCTGCGGATGGCTTGCCGCGAGGCGGCCTCGTGGCCGCGGCCGCTGCATATCGCGATTAATCTGTCGCCGGTGCAATTCCAGCACGGCGACCTGCCGCGCCTGGTCCACCAGATTCTGCTGGAGACCGGACTTGCACCATCGCGCCTCGAACTCGAGATCACGGAAGGCGTGCTGATCGGCGATTTCACGCGCGCGGTAGCGATTCTGCGGCGTTTGAAAGGCCTCGGTGTGCGCATTGCGATGGACGATTTCGGAACCGGTTATTCATCGCTGTCTTATTTGCAGTCATTCCCGTTCGACAAGATCAAGATCGACCAGTCCTTTGTTGCCAATCTCGGCCACAGCCAGCAGGCGGCAACCATCATCCGCGCGGTGATCGCGCTCGGACGCGGGCTCAATCTGCCGGTGGTCGCGGAGGGCGTTGAGACCGAGGAGCAGCTTCGGTTTCTTGCCAGCGAAAACTGCAACGAGATTCAGGGTTATCTCGTGGGCCGGCCGCAGCCGATCGACGAATATGCCGAGGTTGTGGGTCGCGGGCGCGCGCCGCGTCGGCCGCGACGCAAGCCACTGGCCGCCGCAGGCTGATTAGGCGTCAGATTTATTTCCCGGAAAAACTGGTGCGGCCGGGGTGGCGGTTTGCCGCGTCCTACTGCCGGCAATGTTGCATTCAACGATAGTCCCAGCGGCCCGGCCGACGGGCATAGCCAGTTTGGGGGCTCCAGTTGCGTGGAAAAAAGAACCCGAAGTTATCGTCGTTCCGGAAATTGTCGCCCGCAACGTAGGTCTCGGTCGAAGGCTCGCGCGTTATGAAGCCACCCTGGGGCTGATTGCTCAGCACCGCGACAAACTCGGTGCGGTAGTTGGTCTCGGCGCTCAGCGGCTCGTCCGAGACGACGATCGAGGATCGCGGCAATGCGGTCGGCCCGATGCGATCGAGCACATCCTGCGGGATGGTAATGCGGTCGAGCGCGTCCTTGGCGTCGTCTGCGTCGTCGATCGTGACTGCGGTCCAGCGCAGGCCGGCGTCCAAGTCCGCGCCCTTGCGCGCCATCGCGGTGAACACATGCGTGCCGATTCGCTTTTCGGGATTGCGGATCGTGACCGGAACCTCAATGGTCGCATCGAACACCTCGCCGCCTCCATCCGGCGCCGGCTTATGCGTGTTGCGTCGCACGTAAAGCTTCTGCGTCGCGCGGCTGATGTAGACCGAGACCGGTTCGAGCGCGAGCTTCGCATCGCTTGCCGCCTTGGCGGAGGCGGCCTTCTTGGTCTCGGCCGCCTTGGCGGCGTCCTTTGCGGCGGCAGCGGCCTCGAGCTTCGACTTCGCGTTGGCCTTGGCGGTGTCGAGCTGCGTGACCGCTTCCGTGGCCTTGGCCGCGGCCTTCTGCTTCCGGTCCTCGGCCCGGGCCTTGGCTTGGTCCGTCTTTGCAGCGGCGAGCGCCCGGTCGGCGAACGCGAACTCGGCGTCAGCGCTCCTCTTTAGCATTTCCAGCTTGCGTAGCGACGATGTGAGCGATGCCGTCTCGCGTGCCGCTGTCGCGGCGGCTTTCTTCGTCTCGACGGCCGCCTTGGCGGCTTCCGCGGCCTCGCGAGCCAGCGGCTCGGCATGCGCCGGCGCAGCCGCGATGGCCTCCGCGTTCGGCGTCAATAGCGCGGGGTGGGAAAACTCGACCGGGGCCGGGTCGTTCGGCGCAATGATGATCCGCATCCCGATCCGCGTCTTGTCGTACAGCTTCTCCGCAAAGCCGTAGGGCATTCGTATGCAGCCGTGCGAGGCCGCATATCCTGGCAGGGGCCCGCCGTGCAGTGCGATGCCATTCCAGGTGATGCGCTGCATGTTCGGCATCCAGGCATCGTCATACATGGTCGAGTGGTGGTCCTTTTCCTTCTCGATGACGGCGAAGACGCCGGCCGGCGTCTCGCGTTCCTTGACGCCGGTCGATACCGGCGCGCGAAAGATCCAGCCCTCGGCGTCGTAGAAAGTGACTTGCTGGGTCTTGATCGACACGATCGCCATGATCGGCTCGCCTGCCTCGCGCGGCGCCGTCGCCTCTTTGGGTTGCGCAGGGCGCGGTTCCCTGGGCGCCGCGCCGGCGGTCAGCGCCGTCAGCACGGCCATCGCCGCGAGTGTCACAATGGCGGCAGGCCGCCAGCGCCGCATAGCCTTGGTAGAATGCGCGGTCGTCAATCGATTTGCCATGCCATGCCCGGTTGGAGTGCGCGTCCGCGTTTGCGTCGATCGAGTGTCAAATCGCGATGTCTGTATAACCAACAGCCAACACAATACGCCACCAAATCGTTCCTGGGGACTATCGCATATTCGGTCGGCAATTTTCCCATATACGGCAGCGAGCGTACGAACGAAGGGCGGCTCGCGGCTGAAATTGGTACTTAGGTGACGATTCAAACAGAGCTGCGAATGTCCGTTTTTGGGGTGAAAGCGGACATTACAAATGGGGGACGGGTGAACAGTGGTGCTGCCGGAGTGGATTGAACACTCGACCTCCTCATTACCAATGAGGTGCTCTACCACTGAGCTACGGCAGCATGAAAATGCGCAACGGAAATTGGCGCGGCGCGAATGCGGCGGAAACTGCCATACGGCTTCCGGTGGCGCAAGGCGATGACACGGCTTGCGAAACGATAAGACGGGCGGATAAATGCCCGCATGACGCGCCAAAGCAAAGATCAGGGCAAGGACCAGGACAAGACCAAAAAGCCGCCCGGTAAACCGGCTGGCCGCGAGGCACGTCTAGCGGCGGCACTACGCGAAAACCTACGCCGCCGCAAAATGCAGGAACGAGGGCGGGATATACCGGACAAACCGGGCCAAACGCCTGGTGGCGGGCGGGTTCGCTGAGGGAACCGGACTTTCGCCGCAATTCCGCGACGAAGGTGGTAGGCTTCCGGTGTGCGACTTTGTTAATGGCGGGTGCGGGCCCATAAATTGGGTGCAAAGGCCGGTAGACGGTCAAAGTGATCAGGTGCGGGTGGGGCGGGCATGGATCGGATTCGGATAGTCGGCGGACAGCGCCTGAATGGCACGATCCCGATTTCAGGCGCGAAGAACGCGACCCTGCCGTTGATGATCGCCAGCCTGCTCACCGATGAGACGTTGATCCTCGAGAACGTGCCGCGGCTGGTCGATGTCATCCAGCTTCAGCGCATCCTCGGCAATCACGGCGTCGACGTGATGATTGCCGGCAAACGCGCGGGCGATGATTTCAATAACGGCCGCACTATCCATATCTCGGCCAAGCACATCGTCGATACCACCGCGCCTTACGAACTCGTTTCAAAGATGCGCGCGAGCTTCTGGGTGGTGGCGCCGCTCGTTGCGCGCATGGGCGAAGCCAAGGTGTCGATGCCCGGCGGCTGTGCGATCGGCACGCGGCCGGTCGATCTGCTGATCATGGCGCTCGAGAAACTCGGCGTGGAGATCGAAATTGAAGGCGGCTACGTCATCGCGCGAGCCAAAAAAGGCCTGCGCGGCGGTGAAATCGTTTTTCCAAAGGTCACGGTCGGCGGCACGCACACAGCCTTGATGGCCGCGGCACTCGCCACCGGCACTACCGTGATCGAAAACGCCGCGCAAGAGCCTGAAGTCGGCGATGTCGCGGACTGCCTCAACAAGATGGGGGCAAAGATCAGCGGCGCCGGCACCTCGCGCATTATTGTCGAGGGCGTTTCCAAGTTGCATGGCGCGCGTCATGCGGTTCTGCCTGACCGGATCGAGACCGGAACCTACGCCATGGCGGTGGCGATGACGGGCGGCGACGTACTGCTGCAGAACGCGCGGCCCGAGCTGTTGCAGTCGGCACTCGACGTACTGGCGAAAACGGGAACGACGATTGCGCCCACCAACGAAGGAATTCGAATTACCCGCAACGGTGCACGACTTGAGCCGGTGGATGTGAGCACGGCGCCGTTTCCTGGCTTTCCCACCGACCTGCAGGCGCAGTTCATGGCCCTGATGACCCGCGCCAAGGGTACCTCGCATATTACCGAGACCATTTTCGAAAATCGCTTCATGCACGTACAAGAATTGGCGCGGCTCGGTGCGCATATCCATCTCGACGGCGAGACCGCGACCATCGAGGGCGTTACTCGCCTGCAGGGCGCACAGGTTATGGCAACCGATCTGCGCGCTTCCGTTTCATTGGTGATCGCGGCGCTTGCCGCGGAGGGCGAGACCATGGTCAATCGCGTCTACCACCTCGATCGCGGCTTCGAGCGGCTCGAGGAGAAGCTCTCCCGCTGCGGCGCGGCGATCGAACGGATCAGCGCCTAGACGAAATCGTTTTGCTCGGCCACGATCCTCCCCCAAGAAGGAGAAAATTGCTGTGGCTGACACTAAAGTCATGAGTGCGGGCGCCGTGAAGTCGATGGTCGCCGCACTCGGCGCCGAGTTCGAACACGACACCGGCAACAAGCTCGATCTGAACTTCGGTACGGCCGGTTCGCTGCGCGACCGCATCAAGGGCGGCGAGGTGGCCGACCTCGTTATCCTGTCGCAAACCTATATCGCCGATCTCGCCAAGCTCGGGTTTGTTGTGCCTGACAGCGCCGTCGATCTTGGCCGGACGGTCACCGGCGTCGTCGTGCGCGAGGGAGCGCCCATTCCGGACATATCGACGCCGGAGGCCTTCAAGCGCGCTTTGCTCAATGCGCGCACCGTCGCCTACACGGATCCAAAGGCCGGCGGCTCAGGCGGCATCATGTTCGCCGCGTTGTTGCAGAACCTTGGTATTGCCGACGAGATCAACAAGAAGGCAGTCCTTGGAAAGGGCGGCCATGACGTAGCGGTTTCGATTGCCGAGGGCAGGGCCGAATTTGGAACCACATTCATCAGCGAAGTCCTGCCGGTGAAAGGCGCCAAGGTGATCGGCCCGCTGCCGGGCGAATTGTACAGCGCCAATACTTATTCAGCGGCCATTCACGCGCGCGCGCAGGATCGCGCCCGCGCGTCTATCTTCCTGCGCAAGCTGACGGATCCGGCGACCCGTCCGCGCTGGACGGCAGCCGGCCTGGAGCCCGCGTTTCCTGACCGTTGACCATCTTGCGCCGTCTGACAGGCTTGCCTAACTACGCCGGGAGGGGAACGCGAACGCCGATGGACCAGCCATGGACCCGCTGAAATTCGTGGTTCTCGACGAGGAGGATCTCGAGGTCGCTTCGGCCCACCTGCAAGACGCGGTGGTCAAGACCTCCGACATCCTGTGGCGTCCGCAGGAAAAGCGCGTCGTCGTCGCGCTCAATCGGTTCGACTGGGAGAGCGCACGGGGTCTCGAGCCGGAATACCAGCGGCGGCGGGCAGCCTTGCGCTTCGAGCGCGTATTGTCCTGCAAGTGCCGGCAGGTCGACCCCGTCCGCAAGGACGCGGTGCTCAATCTTCTGGCGGTCGAATTCTCCGAAACTGAAGCGCCGTCCGGCGTGGTCATGCTGACTTTTTCAGGCGGGGCATCGGTGCGGCTCGAGGTCGAATGCCTCGAGGCGGAACTGGCGGACCTTGGCCCGTCATGGACGGCGTCGTCGTGTCCGGCCCACGCCGATGTCGATGCCGGCGGAGCCAAGGCGAAATCCGCATAAACCGCTCATATCGGCCTGTGTCTGGGCTCCGCCTCGCGGCGGGGCCTTTTGTTTCAGGGCTCCGCGTGAGGGTTGACGCCAAGGCGCGCATCACCCATTGACCTGTCAATCCGGCTGCGTGCCGGCGGGATCAGGCCATGCCCATTCGCTTGGACAGTCAGAGCGCGGAGTTTCCGGAGCGTTTTCGCAACCTTCTCGCGATCAAGCGCGAGGCGGCGCAGGACGTCGAGCAGGCCGTGCGCGGCATCGTCGCGGATGTGGCGGCGCGCGGCGACCGCGCATTGTTCGAGCTGACCGCGAAATTCGACCGTGTCGATCTCGCCAAAATCGGCTTGCGCGTCACGTCCTCCGAGATCGAAGCAGCGGAGAAGGCCTGCCAGGGCGCGGCATTGGACGCGCTCAAGCTCGCGCGCGAGCGCATCGAGAGTTATCACCGCCGCCAGAAGCCAGTCGATGAACGCTTTAGCGACCCGCTCGGCGTCGAGATGGGTGCGAAATGGACGGCGATCGAGGCGGTCGGCCTCTATGTGCCAGGCGGCACCGCGGCTTATCCGTCGTCCGTCCTGATGAATGCTGTGCCGGCCAAGGTCGCCGGTGTTCCCAGGCTGGCGATGGTGGTCCCGGCGCCGGACGGCAAGCTCAATCCCCTGGTGTTGGCGGCCGCAAAGCTTGCCGGTGTCGACGAGATCTATCGCATTGGCGGCGCACAGGCCGTGGCCGCTTTGGCCTATGGTACCGACACGATCGCGCCGGTCGCCAAGATTGTCGGACCTGGCAATGCCTATGTGGCGGCCGCCAAGCGCCAGGTGTTCGGCAAGGTCGGCATCGACATGATTGCCGGGCCGTCCGAAGTCCTCGTGCTGGCGGACAAGACCGGCAATGCCGACTGGATCGCGGCCGACCTGTTGGCGCAGGCCGAGCACGACGCCAGTGCGCAATCGATCCTGATCACGGATGATCCTGCGCTGGCGACGCAAGTCGAAAAGGCCGTCGACTCCCAGCTCAAGTCACTGTCGCGGGCGGATGTCGCCGGTGCGTCGTGGCGCAATTTCGGTGCGATCATTGTCGTACCAAAATTGGCGGATGCGATCGCGTTGGTCGACCAGCTCGCGCCCGAGCACCTGGAAATTGTCGCCGCCGATGCCGAGCCGCTTGTTGCCCGCATCCGCAATGCCGGCGCAATCTTCATCGGCGCGCACACGCCGGAGGCGATCGGCGATTATGTCGCCGGCTCCAATCACGTATTGCCGACCGCGCGGTCTGCGCGCTTTTCTTCAGGGCTCGGCGTTCTTGATTTCATGAAGCGCACGTCGTTGCTTAAATGCGGGCCGGAGCAATTGCGCGCGCTTGGCCCCGCCGCGATTGCGCTCGGCGAGGCGGAGGGCCTGAGCGCGCATGCACGCTCGGTGGCCATTCGTCTCAATCAAAAATGAGCGCGGCAAAATCAACGCCTGCGGCCATGAAGCGGCGCCTCGTCGGGGTCGTTCTCGACGAGGAATCAATCGGCCGCTCCAATCCTGACGTCGAGCATGAGCGTCAGGTCGCCATCTACGACCTGCTCGAACAGAACTCATTTGCGCCGGTAGGGCATGGTGATGGACCGTTCACGCTTCATCTGAGCATCAACGGCAACCGCCTGGTATTCGATATCCGGCGCGAGGACGGCACGCCGGTCGTCGCGCATTTGTTTTCGCTGACACCGCTGCGGCGGATCGTGAAGGACTACTACATGATCTGCGACAGCTACTATCAGGCGATCCGCACCGCCACTCCCGACAAGATCGAGGCCATCGATATGGGACGGCGTGCAATTCACAACGACGGCTCGAATATTCTGATGGAGCGGCTCAAGGGAAAAGTGGTCCTCGACCTCGACACCGCGCGCCGGTTGTTCACTTTGCTCTGTGTGCTGCACTGGAAGGGGTAGGGGTAAATTGGCTGCAGAGCCTCCTTCGCGGCCCCACGCGGTGCTGTTTGCCTGCGGCATGAATTCGGTGCGCTCACCGATGGCGGCCGCGTTGCTCCAACAGATGCTTGGAACCACGGTCTATGTCGGTTCCGCCGGCGTGCAGAAGGGCGAACTCGATCCCTTTGCGGTTGCCGCCATGGAAGAAATCGGCATCGACATTTCCCGCCACAAGCCGACCACGTTTGAAGAGCTGGACGATCTCGAAGGGCTCAATTTCGATTTGATCGTGACGCTATCGCCGCCCGCGCATCACAAGGCCCTTGAAATAACGCGTAACATGGCAGCGGACGTGGAATATTGGCCGACATCCGATCCGACCGCGGCGGAAGGTAACCGTGAGCAGCGGCTCAATGCCTATCGCGAAGTGCGCGACCAGTTGGTGGCGCGCATCCGCGAGCGCTTCGGGCGGCCGGGCGGCGGCAATGAATGACGTCTTTGGCGCTGGTTCGGGTTGTGAAAACGGGCCTGTTCCGCTAGTTTCCGCGCCCATTCATAGCGTCCCTTAAATCATCGCCATCACGCCCACATAATGATCGGACGTCCCAAATTCGTGCTCGCTTCCGGTTCGCCACGCCGGCTCGCCTTGATCAATCAGGCCGGCATCGAGCCGGATGCGCTCAAGCCCGCGGACCTCGACGAAACGCCGCGGCGGGGCGAGATTCCGCGCGCCTACGCAACACGGCTTGCGCATGCCAAGGCGGGCGCTGCGCTTGAGAACGTGAAGCTCGACGATGAATTGCGCGGCGCCTTTATCCTCGCGGCCGACACGGTTGTTGCCGTCGGCCGCCGCATTCTCCCGAAGGCAGAGTTGCTCGACGAGGCGGCGCAATGCCTACGGCTGCTTTCGGGCCGCAATCACCGCGTCTACACCGCGATCTGCCTGGTCACGCCCAAAGAAACATTCCGCCAGCGGCTCGTGGAAACACGCGTGCGCTTCAAACGCCTGACCGAAGAGGACATCGAGGCCTACCTGGCTTCGGGCGAGTGGCGCGGAAAAGCGGGCGGGTACGCGGCGCAAGGCATCGCCGGTACATTCATGGTGAAGATCGTCGGTTCCTACACCAATGTCGTGGGATTGCCGCTTTATGAAGTCATGACGCTGCTGGGCGGCGAAGGCTACCCGGTTCGCTTTGGCTGGCTCAACGCGGTCTAGCGCGAGGCGTTCGCGATGAACGAGATCAATCGCAAGATATCGCCCGGCCAGGGCTGCCCGATCTGCGGAAGGCCGGTGGAAACGGCTTTCAAGCCGTTCTGCTCCAAACGCTGCGCCGATATCGATCTCAACCGCTGGCTTTCCGGCGTATACGCGGTTCCGGCAAAAGAGGATGAGGACGAAGACGGCGAACGGCCGGCCGACGGTGAGGCGGGCGAGACATGAGCGCCGACGCCGGTAATTGGCCGGATCAACTGTTCGACACGCTCAAGCGCGGCAACATCCGGCAAATCGGCTATGTGCCCGATGCCGGGCACTCGCGCCTGATCGAGCGTTGCCGCGCCGACGGTGAAATCCGCGATGTCGTCCTCACCACGGAAGAAGAAGGTGTCGCGCTGGCCGCGGGCGCCTGGCTTGGGGGCGAGCGTGCCGCATTGCTCATGCAATCGAGCGGCGTCGGCAATTGCATCAACATGCTGTCGCTGTCTCGGGCCTGCCGTTTTCCGCTGCTGATGGTCATCACGATGCGTGGCGAGTGGGAGGAGTTCAATCCCTGGCAAGTGCCGATGGGCTCGATCGTCGAGCCGGTGCTCGAATTGTGCGAGGCGGAGATTTACCGCGTGCAAACGCCGGGCGAGGTTGCCGGCACGGCCGAGCGCGCGCTGCAGCATGCCTTTGGCGATGAACGCATCGCCGCTGTCATTCTGTCGCAGCAACTGATCGGCACGGAAGGTGTGGACCAAATGAAGCTTGAGCGCCGCGCCGCCATGGCCACGCTGCTCGCCGATCGCGGCGACGACTTGCTGGTTGTCCCCGGCCTGGGCTCGACCGCATGGGATGCTGCCGCTGCCGGAGATAATGACCGCAATTTTTATCTGTGGGGCGCCATGGGTGGCGCCGCCATGATCGGTCTGGGGCTCGCATTGGCGCAGCCGAAAAAACGCGTGGCGGTGATCACCGGCGATGGTGAAATGCTGATGGGGCTGGGCGCGTTCGCGACCATCGGCATCCAGAAACCGCAAAATCTTGCGGTCATCGTTTTCGACAATGGCGTCTATGGCGAGACCGGGATGCAGCCAAGCCACACGCAAAGCGGCGTCGATCTCATCAGCGTTGCGGGCGCCTGCGGCATTGGCACCTGTCTCGACGTGCGCGACGAGGCCGCCTTGGCGGAGCTTGCCGGCCGCCTGAAGCGTCTCAATGAGATGCTTTTCGCCCGTGTGCAGATTGCCGCCGACGAGCCGCCGCGCGTGCTTCCGCTGCGCGACGGCGTCGCGCTGAAGAACCGGTTCCGCGCCGCTATTGGCCTGAATCCATGATTCAAGAGGCTGAGGGCGGCGTTCTGGACAGTGTGGAGTCCAGCCTTTATAACGCCCGCGCTTCACTGATTGGCCCATTCAGGGCCAATTCGGCGCCCAGGTAGCTCAGTTGGTAGAGCATGCGATTGAAAATCGCAGTGTCGGTGGTTCGATTCCGCCCCTGGGCACCACTTCACGTTCGCAGATGTTCGCGGACGTTTGAAACAGCGCGGCCGTTTTTGGATTGAAGGCCTGCTCGCTAACCGACTTGCGCGACTGTTGATTGTGAGCGCGATGTGCCCCTGACGCGCCTTCTCGCTCGCCAGGCAGTAAACGCTGTGACGCAGGGCCCCAACCGGCATTGATCAAAACACGGCCAGGTGACTATAATGTTTATTGCTCAAGTCATCTGCATTCGCTGCCCGGGGGCCGTCATGCGACATGCATCGAAGCTTGCTTGCACTCTCTGTGGTCTGATCTTCACTCTACTTCTTGCGACTGATGTTTCGGCGCAAATCGTTCGGGGCACGCCCTGCGATCCGGGTGTTCGCTTCAACAATCCGACTTGCACGCGGTCCAATCCGACCTGTGTCGGCGGCACTCCCTGCGGGTCCTGCCGCCGCGTCAGCGGCACCTGTGCGCCCGGATGTCTGGATGGTCCCACCTCTGCCGGCCTGACCTTTTTTGATCCTTTCAATCTCTGCAACGCGACCTGCACGAGCCAGCGCGGCCAGTGTACGCCAGCAGCCTGCAACAACGACACGGATTGTGTCGCGGGCGAAAGCTGCACAGCGGGCTTGTGCCAGGCGAAGACCTGCACGACCAACGCGGCCTGCGGCTCGCAGGCCCATTGCGACAGGTCAGCAGGACTCTGTGCGCCCGGCGCAGTTGTCACCCCAGTTGTCACGCCTTCGGGCGGCAACTGTGGTCCGACCAGGACCGCCACCGGCGTCATGCGACCGGGCCAGAAACCGCAACCGGCGCGCTGTACTTCGAACCGGCAATGCGGACCCGGTGCGACCTGCAGCAATGGTCGTTGCTACTGTTCGTAGCCGGCCGTTTCCGGCATCATCTTCAATGAGTGGTGCGCATGCCGGATTAAACTCTCCGTTGTGCGTGGCACGACGAAGAGCGTCCCGACGATCTCATAGCGAGCGGATCAGACGGCTTAGTTGGAGGATTTGATGAAAGCCCACCTTGCAATGTTTGCGACTGCGATGATGATCGTCGGCGGGGGCACAGCCTGCGCCGACACTGTTACCATGAATGCGATCGATGCCAGTGGCGTCGGCAAAGTCATTGGGACCATCGGTCTTTCCGATGCGAACGAGGGCCTGGTCATCATGCCCGACCTTGCTGAACTGCCTCCCGGCGATCATGGCTTTCATGTCCACGTCAATCCGGATTGTGGGTCTGGCGCCGGGCCGGACGGTAAGCCAGCGGCAGGTTTCGCAGCCGGCGGACATTATGATCCGGCCAATACCGGCAAACACCTCGGACCTCGCGGTGAAGGCCATAAAGGCGACCTTCCGGCACTCCGGGTCGATTCCGCTGGCAACGCCATGACTGCAGGCATCGCGCCGCACCTCAAACTGGCCGACGTCAAGGGCCGGGCGATCATGATCCACGCAGGCAGCGACAATTATTCGGACCAGCCCAGTCCCCTGGGTGGCGGTGGCGCACGGATCGCCTGCGGGGTTGTGAAGTAAAACTCGCTAACGGTTTTGATCCTGGCGGACACGCTCAGTCCAGTGCTGGCGATGTCCGCTCGTGGCCCTGAGCCAGCCCTGCTTAAAGCGTGGTGGCGGCTAGCGATGCAAGCATGAATAAGTGCGGACGAGTTCACGGCTTGCCGCCGGGATCAGGCGATCGGCTGTGCTGTTTGCGGTCGCGGTTTCGCAAGACAGCCAGAAGTAAGCGTTCGCCGGATCAACGACGAGCCGGTTGGGCGCAAAGTTGGCGACGATCACCGAGAGATATTGTGTTGTCGAAAACCAGGATAGCCGATTGAGATCGGCATCAATGCGGCCGGACGAGACGAAATGTGGATCGCCCAGTGGCGGGTCGGACGCCGTGCCGATGGCGAGCGTCTTCACGGCCGCCTTATAGTCCGTCCAGGCAGAGACGAATTGTCCGGTTTCGACGGCGTAGACCAGGGTCACAATCATAAATGCGCCGGCGAAGGCTTCAGCCGTGATTCCATTGGAGAAGGCCGTCACGACACGCGGTAGGCCGGGCATATGCGGTGCCAGCCCATCGGCGCGCAATGCATAGAATGTAGCGAATACGCCGAGCGCTGGTGTGACGATCACCAGCACGGTGCGCATGTAATATCGGTGGTCCGCAAGGATCGCCTGGTCAAACCCGAACCAGTAGACGGCGAGGATCGCGGCCACGATTGCCGCCGCCCAGAGATGCGCTTTGCCTGGAACAAGGCGGGACAGGACGGCGAAGGCAAGCCCGTAACCGGCCAGCGAGGTGCCCAGCAGAAAGACAATATTGACCTCGAAGGTTTCGGGATCGAAGAAGTGCAGCGCCGCCGCAACGAAGACGCCGGCAAAGTAATTGCCGGGCGGCAGCAACATTTTGACTTCCACCCAAACCATCAAAACTGCAACCATTGCGCCCGCTGCGCGCCGGAACGAGGCATCGTGCGCGCCGCGGAGCGCGGTCGTGGCCACGATCGTCAGTGCCAGGACCAGGGCGCCTTCATGCGTCAGCGTCAGCGTAAGCAGCATCAAGAATACAAAAGCCGTTCCGAGGGCACCGCGCCGCGCGTAATGAGCGATGGCAAGCGCCGGCCAGAAAAGCGCGTGCGCCATCCACATCTCGGTCGGGAATCCGAAGACGAGCGGGCAAAGCAGCGCGGTCGAGAGACAGGCATAAGTGAAAATAATGCGGTTTCTCGAACGGTCGGCCGAGAAGGTCGCAAACAGCCCGACCAGCTGCGCAACATAAAATAGAAATCCATAGGCCATGACGCCGTCCCAGGGATTTCCGGTCGCGCCGGCAAACAGCTCTGCGGGCCATAGCGTGAGCAGAAAGACCGTCAACCGGCCGGAAATATTGTGCCAGTGGAACGCCCAGACGTCCTGAGCCGCGACCGCGTAGGAGAACATTGCGCCGTCGCCGTAGAGCTGCAAATCGTATTCCAGCGCCACGATGACAAATGCGAGTGACCAGCAGAGTCCAATGATGACCACGAGCGCGCGAAGGACGTCGGCGTCGGACCGTGTGCCGGCCCAGGGCAGGACGGCTGTGTTTTCTCTAACCGTGCTCACGGCGCTGACGATCCAGAAGTTGCTTGAAAACATGCCCGGCGTTTTCCGCCACCTGGTCGAGCAGGTGCTCTCCAAATTCCGCGGAAGCGGCTTTCGGATCGCCGATAACGCCCGCATCGGCGATTTGCTTCTCGCTCGTCGTCCACGGCCACGTCACCGCCTGGTCGAGGATGACCGAGCGAACGGTATCAGCATCCAGATTAATTTTTTGTGAGATCAGATCGCGACGAACCAGGTGCGGCGCGATCGCCAGCATCATCGACGTCTCATTTTTTCCGCCATGGATTTCCGGTATGACGGCGGCGTTGCCCGCGTCCGCCCAGATGGCTGGGTGCAGGACGCAGACATTGAGACCGAAGTCGGCACGCAGATCCTGCGCAAGTGCCTCCAGGATTCCGCGATTGCCACCATGGCCATTGATGATCGCGAGATTGCGGGTCGGCAATCCGCGCGCGATCTCGCGGCCAAGGTCGCGCACCACGGCGGTCATACCCTGAATCGACAGTGACAAGGTTCCGGGCGCCCATTCATGCTCGCGGGCAAGGCTTACCGAGAGCGTCGGGAGTTGCCAGAGATCGTAGGTTTCGACCCAGCGGCCAATGATGCGGCGGGTAAACTCTTCCGCCAACACAGCGTCGGTGTTGAGCGGCAAATGCGGGCCATGCTGTTCGATCGAACCGATCGGCAGGCAAAGAATCGACGTTGCGCGAAGACGCTTCGGAATATCCTGAAACGTGAGCTCGCCGATCAGCCGGCTTGGCACATTATTGGCCATGGCCGTTACCATCCCCCCACCCGCGTTTTTACTGCCGCACTTGGGTGCGGCATTTTAGTGTGGCGCTTAGTGCGTCACTTGGAACAACGATACCAGTACCACCGAATGTTGCCAGTCCCGGCTGAACCGGTTCGATCAGGAAGGGTCGCCGAGTGACGCAAGCAGATGATCGAGCCGGTGCCCGGCGCGCTCTGCCTTGGCCGTCATATAGCGACGGTTATCGGCATTGATCGGCGCCTCAAGCGGCATCCGGCTGGCGATATCAATCCCGGCCTTGGCAAGACCCTCGAGCTTGGCCGGGTTGTTGGTGAGCAACACGATGCGCGTGCAGTTGAGCATCTGCAGCATGCGCGCTGCGATGCCGTAATCGCGCTCGTCATCATCGAAGCCAAGCGTGGTGTTGGCATCCACGGTATCGAAGCCGTGGTCCTGTAACTGGTAAGTGCGCATCTTGTTGGCGAGGCCGAGGCCACGGCCTTCCTGCGCCAGGTAAAGAATAATGCCGCCGCCAAGTTCTTCGACGCAGGCGAGCGCTAGACGAAGCTGATCGCCGCAGTCGCAGCGCCTGGAGCCAAAGACGTCACCGGTCAGGCAGGCCGAATGCAGCCGCACGGGGACCGGCTTGGTCAAATCAGGCTTGCCGACAATGATCGCGACCGAACTATCGCCGATTGCGTCGTGAAAAACGACAAAGCGCGTGCGCGTGCCGGAATTGAGCGGCACCGATGCTTCGCTCGCAATGGTCAGCGAATGGATTGCGTCGTTGGCAAAGCGCGCCACTCCGGCAGCCTCGACCGTGATAATGGGTGACGCGGATGTAATTGCGTCGGGAGCAACGTTGGCGGCGAGTACCGCCGGCAGCCCCTGTGCCAATTTGACGAGTTGGATCGCGGCGGCTTCCCCGCGCCCGGCTGGAACGGCTTCCGGCACACGATCGCTGGTCGCGTCGGTTACGAATGAAAGGATTGTCTTTGCGTCGTGGGCCGCGGAGATAAGCAAGGCCATCGGCTCATCGGCAGGAATACCGAGCGCAAACGCACGCCGCGCAGTGACGATGAGACGCGGAACGGACGGCGCGCACAATGCCCTGAATTCGGCCAGCCGTTGCCGGTCGAGCCCTTCAACGGGCAGGGCGAAGATCGTTGCGCCGGCTCCTTTGATGAGCACGGGCCGCCGGCTCTGGAATTCGGCTAGACCGCGGCTGACGCTGGTATGTCCTCGAGTGCCGAATAGCGCTGAGCTAACGCTCGTCCCCACCGCAGTCATTACAAAATACCCTGCTTCTTATTGGCCGCAATAACAAACACCGCGCACTGTCTTATTAGTCCCGGTCGTAAATAGACCTGATTTATGCCAGCTTCATGGCAGCCACCGAAATACAACGCGCAGATCGTGCTTTTGGTCGAACTCGTGTCATCAAAAAACTTCGTCCCACCAAGCGGCGGTAACCATGGCAACCAAGGGTCTGGCGACCCATGGGCGGACTTTAGCAATATTTTCCGCTCTGCGGACCAGCCTTTGCCGCAACCCTGGGGCGCTATATTTGGCCCACTGCGACAGGGCAGCGTGGACGACCTCGTGGTCGTCGGCCAGATCGGCCAATCCCTCGATGGCCGCATTGCGACCGAATCCGGGCACTCAAAATACATCAATGGTCCGGCCGGTCTCGCCCATCTGCATCGGCTGCGGGCGCTCGTCGACGGTATAGTTATAGGCGTTGGCACCGCCATCGCCGATGATCCGCAACTCACCGTGCGGCGCGTGTCCGGACCGCATCCGGCGCGCGTTGTCATCGACCCAAAAGGCAGGCTGGGCCGCGAAGCCAGGGTCTTTGCGTCGGATGGCACACGCCGCCTGCTGATCGTTGCGCAGGGCACGCGGTGCGCACCGCCACCCGGCGTTGAAACAATCGTTTTGCCTGCACGTGACGGACAGATCGCCCCCGCGGAGATTCTTGCTGCGCTGGCCGGCCATGGACTTCGCCGGATTTTGATTGAAGGCGGCGCCGTGACGGTATCGCGATTTCTTGCCGCCGGTTGCCTCGACCGTCTGCACGTGATGGTGGCGCCGGTCATTCTTGGTGCGGGGCACGCCAGCTTCACGCTGCCGCCGGTCGAACGCGCCGATCAGGCGTTGCGTGTGCCCATGCATGTTCATCAGATCGAGGACGAAGTGCTGTACGACTGCGATCTGTCGGCTCAGCGCGTTCCGATCGGCGCGGCAAAGACGTCGACATGACCAACGCGGAGCGATGAGCGCCCGGCGGCAACGATGTCACGGCGCCGTGTCAGCCACGCCGCGGTGTCAGCAAGCGTGAGTGCATCAATCTCACGCGCGGCATGGGCCCAGCCTGCGAGAATTTCATTTTGCATGGCCTGATCCTGCGGGCCTATGACCCAATCAGATCGGCCATGCTTCACCGAGTAGCCGAGCGATTCAAAACGCGCGATCGCGGCGTCCGCCGCAGCGGGTCCCAGCGCAGGGCCGAAGCCTTTATCCGTACGCTGGTGCGCATTGACGGCGGCAATGATGGTCGCATCGAGCGGATCGCGTGGGACGAGCTCGATGGTGCCCTCAAAGCTTAACGCTGCATAGAACGGGATCGCGCGCGTAGCAATTTCGACGGCCAGACGCTCCAGCCACGCCTCGGAGACGAGATCGAGCAGCGCGGACGTGGTGACAAGATCGACCGGCCCGTCGAGCGCCGCTTCGAGGTCGCGATTGAGATCGAGCGGAATCCCGATAATGACCACATCGTCGCGATGCTCTGTTGCTGTCGCGCGCGCCAGCAAGCCGAGATCATTGTCGACAAGATTCCAGTTTTGCCGCGATGGAAGTCGCGTGCTCAATGCGCGCAACGTCGATCCGGTGCCACAGGCAAGGTCGACGATGCGCACCGATGGATATGTCGCAAGCGAAGCTGTGACCGCATCGAGAACGGATAGATTGCGCGCGCGGATATCGAACGGCTCGCGCAGGGTGAGCCAGTCGGCTGAAAAGCCCGTCATGGCACGGCCTCCAGCGCGTGTGCGAACAGTTTTGCGGACTCCGGCCAGGTCGGGAGTTGGCTGGCCGCGCTTCGCGCCGCATCTGCAAATCGCCGCCGCTCGTCGGTGTTGCCGATCAAACGGCGTAGCGCTGAGGCAAAGGCAGTCGCATCGTCTGGCGCGACGAGTAGTCCGGCGTCCGCTGGTACGGTGCCCGGAATAGCGCCCGCGTTTGTGCCAACGACCGGCACGCCGTGCGCGATGGCCTCGGCGTAGGCCATGCCATAGCCTTCAAAGCGGGAGGCGAGGGCGAAGATATCAGCCTCCGCATACAATTCGCCAAGCCGTCGCGCGGAGACCGCGCCGAGAACGGCCACGCGGTTGCTGAGCCCAAGGCGCTCAATGTCGCTCTTCAGTTGGGCTGTTGCCTTCGGGTTGCGCGTGCAATCACCGGCAATTGTCAGGCTCCAATGCAAATCGGGCAGCGTCGCGAGCGCCGCGATCAGGACGTCATAACCTTTGCGCGGCACGACAGCGCCTACCGACAGCAATCGTACCGTATTGTCTGCACTGCGCGGCGCCGGATGGACAGGGTCGGTGCCGGGCCGCACGACGGTGATGCGGTCTGCGGGAACGGCGTAGTGGGATGACAATTGTTGCGCCGTTGCGGCGCTGGTGACCACAATATGCCGCGCCGCTGACAGCGCCGCTTGTTCGCTGGCGTGCAGACCTTCGGCTTGCTTTTTGCTGATACCGGATTCGACCGCGAGCGGATGGTGCACCAGCGCGAGCAGACGATTAAGTACGCGCGCCGATTTAGGCAAAACACCGAGCGCCAGCCCGTCGACCACCACGACGCGATCCGCGGCAATGGCGAGCAGGCGCTCGTGCGCCATCTTGCGCGTTGTATCGCTCGGAAAAGGAAAGCCCTGGCCGAGATCGACGATATCGATCTGCCAGCCCAGATTGCCGAGTTCGGCAATCATCCGCCGGTCATAGGCATAGCCTCCGGTCGGGGTTGAAAGATCGCCCGGAACCGCGAAGACAAACCGCTTCACCACAAATCTGCCTCGTACCAGGCGCGCGCGACATGCGATTCCGACAGCGTGACGCGGATCGCTTTGAGTTCGCGAGCTGCGCGGCCGAGTTCGCCGGCGCGCGCGGCCGACGCCAGGCGATCGAAAATATGCTTGGTCAGGAATTCGGTGGTCGTGTTGGTGCCCTTGAGCTCCGTCAGGTCGTCGAGATTGCGATAGTTGAGCGGTGCCAGGGCGGCTTTGAGCGCCTCGTGCGCACGGCCAATATCGACGACGATGCCATTGCCATCAAGCTTTTCTGCGATGAATGCGGCGTCAATCACAAATGTTGCACCATGCAGCGCTTGTGCCGGCCCGAAAATATCGCCGCGAAACGAATGGGCAATCATGATGTGGTCGCGAACTTCGACAGCGAACACGGGAACCCCCTCAATAGGCAATGAGCTGGCAAAGGGTGCCGCTCTTCGGATCAAGAATGGAAGCAAGTTTCTTTGGCAAGTCATCGAACGCGACGGCGGGCGCGAGCAAGGCATCGAGACGTGCATCGGCAAGCAGAGCGACTGCGGCGGCGAGCCGCCGCGCGTGCGTCCATCGCGGCCGATGCGACGGCGCAATCTGTCCGACCTGGCTCGATATCAGCCGAAGGCGGCGGCTGTGGAACGCGCCGCCGAGTGATGCTGCAACCGACATGTCACCGTACCAGCTCATTTCGAGAACCGTCGCCTCTTCGCCCGCCAGCGCGATTGCGGTGGCAAGTCCGGCCGCGCTTCCGCTTGTGTGAAACACAATGTCGCAGTCACCTTTCGCCGCTTCCGGCCTCGCAAAGCGAACACTGAGCTTCTCCGCTAATTCCCCACGCGCCGGGTTGATATCGACGAGTGTGACATCAGTTCCAGGAATCCTGCCGCAGAGAAACGCAACCAGTGCGCCGACCGTGCCGGCACCGACGATGGCCACACGATCGGCAGGACCGACACTTGCATCCCAGACGGCGTTGAGTGCGGTCTCCATGTTGGCAGCCAGCACCGCGCGTTGCGGCGGGATGCTGTCGGGGACAATGACAGCAAGCTTGGCGGAGATGTTGAACAGGCTCTGATGCGGATGAAGCGCGAACACGTTGCGGCCGCGCAGATCGCTCGGGCCTTCCTCGATTTCGCCGACCGTGGCGTAACCGTATTTGACCGGGAACGGAAAATTCCCGCCCATCAGCGGTGCGCGCATGCGCTGATATTCGCTCTCCGGCACGCGGCCGGCAAATACCAGCGCTTCTGTTCCCCGGCTGAGTGCGCCAAAGAGCGCGCGCACGCGCGCCTCACCTTGGCCGACAGGCGCAAGCGCTTCCTGCCGTATTTCGGCCTGACCAGGCGCGATATACCAAAGTGCCTGAGCAAGCTTGTCGGTCCGGCTGGTAACCACTGTGTCTCACTACCCGGATTGGACTATTGGGGCTGTTTCACGTGTTATATTACCAAACTTGCACGGTCCGCCGGGGATTAGAAGTCGTAATCGCGTGTTAAAGCGCCTGCCATCGCAACCCACGCAAATCGCCCTTGCCGGCAATTCCATGACCGGCCGGCGTATGCTGTTTTGCGTTTTATTTGCCTTAACGATGGCTGGGTCTCTGATGCTTGCCGCCCTGGCGCTGTCGCCGGGTGGCATTGGCGCCATCGATATTGTGCTGCTTGTGTTCTTTGCGATGACTTTGCCGTGGATGGTGGCAGGGTTCTGGAACGCGATGATCGGATTTCTGATCATGCGTTTTTCCGATGATCCGATTGCGGCGGTGGTGCCGATCACCGGCCAGCTGCGCGGGGATGAGCCGATCACCGCTTCGACTGCCATCCTGCTCTGCATCCGCAACGAGCTGCCCGATCGCATGATCCGCAATCTCGAGCCGATGCTGGCCGGCCTCGCTGCTTCCGGATTTGGCGATCGCTTTCATCTCTACGTGCTGAGCGACACAAGCGATTCAGACATCGCAGCAAAAGAAGAGGCGCGCTTCGATTTATTGACCAATCGATGGTGCGGCCGCGTCGCAGTCACCTATCGCCGGCGCGATATCAACACGGGCTACAAGGCGGGAAACATTCGCGATTTCTGCGAGCGATGGGGCGCGCAGCACGAATTCGGCGTGACGCTCGATGCCGACAGCTTCATGACCGCAGACGCCGTTCTCCGCCTGATCCGGATCATGCAGGCCGATCCAAAGCTCGGAATTCTGCAAGGCCTGGTCGTTGGCCTACCATCAACGAGCGCCTTCGCGCGCGTCTTTCAGTTCGGCATGCGGCTCGGCATGCGTTCCTACACGATTGGCAGTGCCTGGTGGCAAGGCGATTGCGGGCCCTATTGGGGTCACAACGCGGCGATCCGGCTCAAGCCGTTCATCGCGCATTGCGCGCTGCCTGTAGTGTCGAAGGATGGATCCGACGACCGGCATATCCTCAGCCATGACCAGATCGAGGCCGCGCTCATGCGCGCTGCCGGTTATGACGTGCGCGTGCTGCCCGAAGAAGATCTGGGTTGGGAGGAAAACCCACCGACTTTGATCGAGTTTATTCGCCGCGATTTGCGCTGGTGTCAGGGCAACATGCAGTACTGGCAGTTTCTGGTGATGCCCGGCCTCAAATGGGTGAGCCGCTATCAGCTTGGCCTCGCAATTCTCATGTTCATCGGGTCGCCGGCCTGGATCGGCATGCTGGTGGTTGCGACGCTCTCGCTCGCCTTTGTCGAATCTCCTGGCCAGTACATACGTGCCGATGCAGGCGTGGCGCTTTTCATTTGCGTGCTCGTGATGTGGTTCTCGCCGAAGCTCGCAAGCGCCATCGATATTCTATCGCGGCCCACGCTTCGTCGGCAATTTGGCGGAACCGCATGCTTCCTGATCAACTACGTGATCGAGACCATCTACTCGATTTTATTGTGCCCGATCCTGTGGTTTGGCCATACGATGTTCCTCACCGGCCTGCTGTTCGGCCGCGAGATAGGATGGATCGGCCAAACGCGCGACGATCACGCCGTGCCTTTCGAACTTGCGTTGCACAATCTCTGGCCGCACACGCTGCTTGGGTTTGCCACGCTCGGCACGTTGACGCTCACGCACCCGGGTGCAATTCCATATGCGCTGTTCCTTGCGGGCGGACCTGCCTTGGCGATCCCGTTCGCGATTATCACCGCGTGGCCGTGGCTGGGGACTCTGTCCGCGCGTATCGGTCTCGGGCGATTGCCCGAAGAAATATCGCCACCGGCCGCGTTGCACGCCTTGATGCTGCCCGCGATCGAGATAGCCAAGCCGTTTCCACGGCCCAGTACGGTTTGACGCGGTGCTGGACGCTTTTCGGACCGTACGCAGCGTCATCCGCTCTTTGCGTATCTACTACGGCGACCGGTCCCATGCGCCGGCGATGGATCGGCTCTATGGCCAATTCGTCCAGCGTGGCGATCTGGTGTTTGACGTCGGCGCGCATGTCGGCGACCGCATTGCCTCCTTTCGCCGCTTGGGCGCACGCGTCATTGCGGTCGAGCCGCAGCCGGCCTTCGCCAGACTGCTCGGATTGATCTACGGGCGCAGCCGCGACGTCGTGATCGAGCCGGTGGCGGTGGGCCGCGAGATCGGATCGACACGCATCATGATCAATCCTGACAATCCAACTGTTTCAACGGCCTCGCAGGATTTTGTCAGCGCTGCACGCGATGCTCCGGGATGGGAAACCCAGCGCTGGACCCGATCGCTGGTCGTGCCGGTGACGACGCTGGACACGTTGATCGCTCGGCACGGCGTGCCATCCTTCATCAAGATCGATGTCGAGGGATTCGAGGCGGAGGCCTTGCAAGGGCTGTCGCAGCCGGTGAAGGCGCTGTCGTTCGAGTTTACCACCATCCAGCGCGCCATCGCGCTGGCCTGCATTGACCGCTGTGTCACTCTCGGATTGTCGCGATTTAATGCCGCGCTCGGCGAGAGCCAAACGTTTGCTCAGACTGACTGGATTGACCCTGTGGCGATCCGCAGGTGGCTCACCGCGTTGCCGCACGAGGCTAATTCCGGGGATATCTATGCCGTCGCGTGACAGTGCAAATGTCTGGCCAACGCGCCTCCTAGTCGGTGTGCTGATCCTCGCCGGCTATGGATTGACGCTGCTGGTTTTCTATCCGGGCGTCATGACCTATGACGCAAAATATGTCTTCGAGGACATCACCAAAAGCGTGCTGGGTGACTGGCAGTCGCCGGCGATGACTGTGCTATGGCGGGTCATCAATCCGATCGCGCCCGGGTCGGGCAGCATGTTCCTGCTGATCATCACCGCATATTGGCTTGCCTTCGGGCTGCTGGCGGTGGCGCTGGCACGCCGCGCGGCCGGACTTGCATTTTTGCTGCCGCTGCTGGCGTTGGCGCCACCGGCATTCGTATTTGCCGGAATCATCTGGCGTGACGTTTTGTTTTCGGTCATCTGGCTGCTGGCGGGCTCGATCGCCTTCATCGCCGCCGAGCGCCGTGTTGCCTTGCGGTTATCGCTTCAGGCGCTCGCGCTTGCATTGTGTGCCTTTGGCGTCTTGCTGCGCCCGAACGCACTGATCGCGGCGCCGCTACTTGCCGCGTACACGATCTGGCCAAATCAATTTAGTTGGAAACGAACCGCGATCGTGTTTCTGCCGGCCGTGGCGGTGTTTTTTGGCCTGGTGCAGGTTGTCTACTACGGCGCGCTGGGAGCCATCCGCCAACATCCCCTGCAATCGATCATGGTCTTCGATCTCGGCGGCATCAGTCATTTTTCCGGGCAGAACCAGTTTCCCGTCCGCTGGAATGAGGCCGAGACCGAGCTGCTCTTGAACGTTTGCTACAAGCCGACCGAGTGGGACATTTATTGGACCCGCACGCCATGCCAATTCGTAATGCAAAAACTGGAAAAGGAAGAGAAATTGTTCGGCACCCCGGCCATCACCAGTGCCTGGGTCAGCGCCATCGCGCACCATCCGGCTGCTTACCTTGAGCACCGCACGGCGTTCATGTGGAATTTTCTCGCTGGCTCCAACCTCACGATGTGGTTGATCGACGTCAACGATTCCATGAAGACCCCATTTCCGGATCGTTCCGCATTTGTCGCAGTAACGACGATCCATGACGCGCTGAAACCAACGCTATTATTTCGTGCCGGCACATGGTTGCTGCTCTGCATCGCGATTTGCGCCTTTGGCTGGACCAGACGCAACCGGCCGGAAGGCGCCTATCTCATTGGCGTGTGCGGATCGGCGGCGGCCTATGTCCTGACCTTCTATGCCGTCGGCGTGGCCTCCGACTTCCGCTATGGCTATTGGGCCGTGCTCGCCAGTCTGACCGGTGGAGTCATTGCGGCCGCCAGCGCGCTCAGGCCTCGATCGGCAAAAACTGCGCCTTCGTCAGCTGCGTGAAGCGGCCGCCCAGCCGATGTAATTCATCGAACGTGCCCGACTCGACGATCCGGCCGCCGTCGAACACCAGAATGTGGGTCGCCTTGCGGATGGTCGCGAGCCGGTGCGCGATCACAAAAGTCGTGCGGTTCTTCATGACTTCATCGAGCGCCGCCAGCACGCGCTGTTCGGTCGCGGCATCGAGTGCGCTGGTTGCTTCGTCGAGAATAAGGATCGGCGGGTCCTTGAGCAGTGCGCGGGCGATCGAGAGGCGTTGACGTTCGCCACCGGACAGTGACCGCCCGCGTTCGCCGACATCGGCATCGAAACCGTCAGGATTGCGGTCGATGAAATCGAGGGCCTGCGCGCCCGCGGCGGCGGCGCGCATCTGTTCGTGGCTGGCGTCGGGCTTGCCGACGCGCAGGTTTTCCGCGATCGAGCGGTTGAACAACAAGGCTTCCTGAAAAACGACGCCAATATTGCGGCGCAGGGCGCCGAGCTGCATGTCGCGCACATCCTTGCCGTCGATCCTGATGCAGCCCGATTGCGGATCGAAGCCGCGGTGCAGCAGCATGAGCGCGGTCGACTTGCCGGCGCCGGTGGCGCCGACCAGCGCGACCGTCTCGCCCGGCTTCACGGTGAAGGTTAGTCCTGACACCGCCGGGCGGGTGCCATCATAGGCGAAGGACACATTGTCGAACTCGACACGACCGGCGAAGCGGCCGGGATCGATCGCGCCGGGCTTGTCGTGCATCGCCGGAATAGTGTCGAGCACCCGAAAGAATTCACGCAACTGGGCTGAATCGAGTGACATGCGATTGGCAAAGCTGACCGCTTGTTCGAGCCGCGTGATAACCATGCCGGCCAGCGCCATGAAAGTCACGATTTCGCCGATCGTGATCAGGCTGCGCTGAAACAACCAAGTGCCGAGCGCGATAATGGAGAGGACCGCAAGCGTTGTCGACGCGCGCGTGAGAACGGTCACCACCGCCCACCATGATAGCACCGGGAACTGCGCCGCCAGGAGCTGTTCACTGACAGACTGCAGCGCGCGCACCTCCAATTCGACACGCGCGAAGCTCTGCACCAGCGCGATGTTACCGAGCGCGTCCGACGCGCGCTCGGCGAGGTCCGAGTGATGCTCCTGCACGGTGTTTTGCAGCGTTTCGGTCTTGCGCAAAACCAGGGCGGTGAACACGGCAAACAGCACACAGAGGACAATCAGCAGACTGGCCAGCCGCCAATTGAGCGTGAGTGCCAGCGGCACCAGGATGACCAGCGACACGAACGACGCGAGATGTTCGCGGAAGAAGCCGAGCCAAAAACCCCAGAGCGTGTCGGTGCCCTGCAACATGATTTTCATCAGCCGGCCGGAATGAACTTCGCCGTGGTAGGCGAGCGGCAATTGCAGCACGTGCTCGAAGTAGCTGGTCAGGACCGCTAGGCGGCGCCGGTGCGCCAGCCGATCGGCAAAAAGCGCGACCGTCGTTGCACAGAAGATCGTAAAGAGGCCGAAGCACACCCAGGCAAGAAGCAGCAGCCATAGATGCGCCCAGTCCGCCGACGCCGGATTGGCCTGCGCGCCGGCCAGCACATTGATGACGCGTCCGAACAACACCGGCTCGGCGAACAACGCCATGGCCAAGGTGACGTTGGCGATCGCCAGGAACCAGCCAATGCGGCGGTCGGGCCCCAGCTGATCGAGGACGCGCCCGTAAAGGCGGACAAAACTCATGGCGCCATTGTAGCGGCTTAGTGCGCTATTTGCTCTCGGCCGGAGGAGCCGGAGGTGCCGGGGGAGTGGCTGCCGGCGGTTCGGCAGCAGGCGGCGGGGCTGGAGGCGCTGGCGGTGCCGGAGGTGCTGGAGGCGCAGTCCAGGCCTTGTACTCGGCATCCTTGACGCCCGGCAGTTTCTTCAAAAACGCAACCACCGACCAGATTTCATCATCCTTGGCGCCGGCGAGGGCAAAGCTCGGCATGCCGGTCATGTTGATGCCGTTCTTGACCACCCAGAACAGCTGCGCGGGCGTGCGATGATCGACCACGTCCTTCAGTTCCGGTGGATCCGGGTGTAGCCCTTCCGAAAACTTCGCCCAATTGACACCCGGCGCGCCGTGGCAATTGGCGCAGCCCAGGGCGCTATAGGCCTTGGCACCGGCTTGCACGCTGGCGGGGTCACTGATGTTGGCGGGCGGGACGTCAGTTGCGTAACGGTTGATAGATGCCGTGCGCACCTGGACCAAGGCCCATTTGACGATCCCCGGCTCTTCGGCGGTGCCGGCGACACTGTAGTAGCCGCCAAAGAAGAAGACCGCTGCACCGACACCAACGATAATCGCAAGCGCGCCAACAAGAGTCAGAATACGCATGAATGGCCCCAATATTTCAAAACGCGTGAATTATACAGCTAAAGGATACACCGGATGCGGGCGTTTATTGCCTGAAATTTTCGTGAGGGGTCCCCGGCCTTGACCGGAAAAAATTCTCCGCCGCCGCCGTGGCGCTGCTAAAATCGAACGAAGTTCGGCCGGGAGGCAAGTTTTGACACGTAAAAACGCGACCTTGGCCGACTTCAGTTCCGGCCGCTTCGGCGCCTGCAAAATTGCCGTTCTCGTGCCTTGCTACAATGAGGAAAAGTCCGTCGGCAAAGTCGTCAACGATTTCCGGGCCGCGCTGCCGACGGCGACAATTCTCGTCTACGACAACAATTCGACCGACAATACGACGCGCGTGGCGCGCGCGGCCGGCGCCGAGGTTTTGCACGAGGCGCGTCAAGGCAAAGGCTTTGTCGTGCGCCGCATGTTCGCCGATGTGGATGCGGATATTTATGTGATGGTCGACGGCGACGCGACCTACGATGCGCCGAGTGTCAGGCGGATGATCGGGCGGTTGCTCGAGAAGCAGCTCGACATGGTCGTGGGTGCGCGTGTGGATCGTGACGTCGGCGCCTATCGCGCCGGGCACCGCGCCGGCAACAAGGTGCTGACCGGTTTCGTGGCACGCATGTTCGAACTCAAAGCTCAACGACATGTTGTCGGGGTATCGCGTTCTGTCGCGCCGCTTCGTCAAGTCGTTCCCGGTGCTGTCGGGCGGATTTGAGATCGAGACTGAACTTACCGTGCATGCACTTGTATTGGGCCTGGCGGTGGAAGAGGTCGATACGCCGTACTATGCGCGGCCGCAGGGCTCTCTATCCAAGCTCAACACGTGGCGCGACGGCCTTCGCATCCTTCGCACCATCGGCAACCTGTATCGCGCCGAACACCCGTTGCCATTTTTTACCGGCATTGGTCTGGTGCTGGCGTTGATCTCGGTCGGTCTCGCAATTCCGATCGTCACCACATTTCTTGAAACCGGCCTGGTGCCAAGACTGCCGACTGCGGTTCTGTCGACCGGCCTCATGCTGCTCGCGTTCTTGTCCGCCGCCGTTGGCCTTATCCTCGATACCGTGACGCGCGGCCGGCGAGAATTAAAGTTGCTGGCCTACCTGTCGCACGATTTGCCGGCGGAATCGGTTGCAGCCCAAACGCGCGGCAGTGCAAAATCCAAGGCTGTCTCCGGCCTTAAGAGCGCGCGGAAAAAGTGATATTGAACGGCTCACCCGGCTATCGGACAGGAGTTGTGTCGCGGTAAGCCTTGAGGAGGACCTCGATATAGACCTTACGAAGATTATCGTCAGGACGCGGACGTTGGGCTTGCTGTAACTCGAGCTCAGCTTGTGCGTTGTGAGCGCTTGTCAGGGACATTGCTGCTTGAAATAGAACGGACAGGGCGGACGAATTGTCGCTAAACTCGCTCATAAAATAGTTTGATGCCGTTTCGCACTCGGACGTGTACTTGAGGTTGGCGTAGGCATCGGCGTAAATCGAGCAGGCGATCAAAGCTTTTTGAAACGCGGCGCGCCCTTTCGCAGGTAAGGCCAGCAACTCCGATTGAGCCTTTTGACCAAACGCCCCCCATATTTTTTCAAAACTCTCGTCCTGCTGGCCTGCGGCAAGGCAGATTTGGACCAGGACGAGCAGCAATACCCCGCCTGCAACCATACTTTTAACTTTAAATGTCATGGCGACTTCCCGCGCGCGCACGAAGTCGACTTCAGCGTGGCGTTATCGATTAGCGCCTGGGCGGCCGCTTTGCCGGCTCCAGCGTAGCCTGGGCGCGTGCCGGCTCTGCGCTGCCGCCAGGCGCCGCTAACGCCAGGACACTTGATTTCTGATCTTTCAGCAGGGTGACCTCGCGGCCCTCGATGGAACGCAATGTCCACCCCTGGTGACTTTCGTTCACCCGTAACCGGACAGTGTTTTCTGTCGACTGCTCGACGAAGACTGCGATCGCGCTATCGCCGCCGGCCACTGTGCCCACCAGTATCAATGGTGGCTGCTCCGGCGGCTTGGCCGGCTCTACCCGCTTCGCAATGACCGGCGGGGCAGCCAGCGGAGGAGGGCGACGGGATGGCGAAAAAATCGGCCGATCACGCGTCATCGACAGCTTCGAGAGCGGGACCGGCAAAACAGCACGGCCGGCAAGCATGCTTGCGTCAGATGATACCTGCTCTGGATGCGACGTAGTCTGGCCGATTTGCGTTCCGGAAGTTTTCCCAGCCTCATCGACTTGCTCCGCGCCCGCTGGCAAGACAGAAATCATTGCCGTGGTTGCGACGGTGAATGTAGTCAAGACAAGGGTCCGATTTGTGAGGCGCCAAATCATTTTGCACCTTGCCACTGCCCGGAAACCAAAATCGAAACGCGCATTTTTCCTCTCAATGCGCCCGTTCCGGTTTCCGGTGCCTGTGCGACCAGCTGATCGATGAACAGAAAAGGCATTCCCGCTTCCAGATCATAAAGAAGCTGCTGCAACGAGGGTTGGTCTACATCACAGTCTACTGAAACTCTGACAAATCCCTCTTTTGATTGTGCGCCTTGTAAATCGACTTGGGAAGATAAAATGTTGCCACCAAAACGTGTTACTGCTCCGGCAACGCGCTGCAGCAGATTTGCCCCGGCGACCGTCACCGTGGGGCCCTCCAGAACGGGCGAGCCTGTCACAAAAGATACACCGTTGGCGGTTTTAGAGCGGGAAGGCGAGGGATTGCGGCCTTCGAGCTGGCTTAGAATATCGCCGGTTGCCGCCACCGCTTCCTGGCGTTCCAGGATATCAGAGACATACAATACGGTCGTCAGCAAAAATATGATCACGACCGCCGCGTAGCAAATTGCGGCCCCGAGCGGAAAGTGCGCCAGATACTTTTCGATGAATTTCATTGCTGTCATGAGCCAGCCGTAAATACCGGGTTGATGCGGGCTTCAATATGGAATTGCTCTTTCATCGCCCCCGCTGACCGGGTGGTTGGCGCGAAAAAAGTAGCGTGGGCGAAGTGCGGCGACTGCTCGATTAACCGGATGAGCGATGGCGCATCGCTTGTGATGCCGACAATCTGCAGCTTTTCCCCGTCGATCCGGAGCTCGGTGACATAGGTGTCATCTGGCAGCAGGGCCGACAGCGCTTCCAGGACGATAACGCTCGACGGCGTTGTTTGCTTGCGCCTTTCAAGCGACTGCAGACCTGATCCCTCAAAGAAACTTCGCATCGCCGCCTTGCGTGCCGAAATCTTGCGCATTAGCTCCTGTCGTTCGGTACTCAGATTATCCGCCGTGATCGCGGAAACGCCGATTGCCGTCACCGCTGAAAGGCCGCTCAGCAGAAAAACCGCCATCAAAACCAGACGAATGCGCCGCACATCGATTGCGCTGCGCATGCGTTGTTCGTGGAATTTTATTGGCGAGGGCTTTGCATCGGAGGTCAGTTGGACCGTCGTCATGGCAATAGATGCAGCGTTAAGACCGGCGATCGCTTGCAAATACGGCGCGACCATCGCTCGCGCCGTTGCCGCAATCATAAGTTGGATTCGATCGTTGGGTGCATCAACCGGCGGCGTCCAACTGTAGATTGCCTCATTCGCCGTCCAAGGCGTAAGCCGATCGATCTGCGAACGCACAATGCCTTCGAGATATTCAACGGCACGCTTGGGCAATTCGAGCGGGCGAAAGAGGAATCGGGAAGGTCGCAAAATCAGTTCGATCCGGCTGCCACGCAAGACTGCCGTCCAACTTGACGGCAACGTCTCGACCATGGATCCGCCGACGATGCGAACGCGATGATCTGGCAAATTAGAGCTCTTGCCGTTGCCCGGTTCGTGAAGTGTGAACGTATCGTGCTCGTCTTCGATGAATTGCACGTGGCGCTGTGATCGCAGCCGGTCGAATAACGAATTGATGGTTTCAGCGACGGAATCGATCCAGCGCGAAAAGCCCTCGATGATCTGACGCAAGAATTTCATCGTAGTCTCGCCGCTAATCGAGGCTGGTCCGGATCAGCATTAACGTCGTTACGCCACGACAATACGTGAAAGGGCTCATCAGCTGTGTTTAAAAGGATAACGGCTTCCGATCCTGTTAGCCAGCCATTGTCGAATTTGATGCTGGTGCGCACGCGATAGGCGTTGCTTCCATCGGCCGTCGCCCCAGGCTGATCAGCACCGAGCAATCGGGCAAGCAGAGTCTTTGTCCGCAGCGGCCGTTTCACGTTGAGCGAGAAAGGACCTCAACCGAACGGGTGTCATCCCAGGGAGCGCCGCAATCAACTCCGGAGGCGCATCGAAGACGTTAATTTCTGGCCGACCGCTATAAACCGTCACAAAGGGCATGGCGCGTCCAACGAGCGCGGGTGGCAAGCCTTGCACGAGCCAAAGTTCGCTCGCGTGCGCAAATGGCGCCTCGCGCGGCAGATAAGGCAGCCCGGCGGTTCGATAAAGGGCGCCCTCATCGGCTTGTTCCCGCGGCTTTGGAGTAGTGCGCCAGCCGATCACTCGATCGGCGTAGCGATCAGCATCCTCATTGGATGCGCCGAGGCCTTCAAAAAAGCCCGTCAGCAAATCTTTCGGAGCGGCATTGAGATCAATCCGCGCGGTTTCCGAAGAAAAATCCACGACGACGTTGGCTCGTCCCAGCCGAAAACTGAATCGGCCACGGGTCGGGCGCAAATCGTCTTTTGGAACGGTTAGTCTGTATGCGGTGAGCTCAAGGCTCGCCGAAACCAGCGCTTCGGCTTGCAACCCGTCATCCGTCACAGAAACCGCTAGAGCGGAATTATTGATGTAGATCGAATAAATTGATGCCAACGTGGCGAGCGCAATCAATATCCACAGCACCGCGACGATGATGAAACCATCGCGCGCCGAGGCCTTTGATGAGTAGTCTGGCTCATGCGCGGTCATCGGCATCATGTCCGCTCTTTGGCCAAGCTTGGCTGCGCCGGATTATTGCCCGGTTGGCCGTTGTCTCCAGCCGGCAGGCCAATGCAATCGTCCTTGCTTTTTCCGCTCGCACAAGCCGCTGGCATGTCGACATGAACCAATGCGGTGGTTGATACCGATAATGTCCGCCCCGACGTTGCGTCACGAACCGTCAGGCGGATGGTCGCCGGTAATTCGGTGGCATTCTGCCAGGTGTTCTTCCAAATTCCGTCACGTCCGGCATAGGCGAATGAAATCCGGTAAGGCGAGCGGAGAAGAACGACCGGATTGGCGAAATCAGGTTGTTTAACGGACACTGTGTTCGGCACGAACGGCGCAAATGGCTTTGTTGATCTGACCAGAGCAATTCCGTTTTTGTCACTGAGTTCGGCAATGCGCACGATTTCGAGTCCGGGGCGGATATTGGGCCCGACCGCCGATCGCACGAGCGTGACAGAAAATTCGGTCCCATCGAATATAGGAGCTTTGGTGCCGCGGTTCGGCGGGATGAATTCAGATGCGCCGAAGTCAGCGACGAGCCGATTGAGTACGATGCTCACAAGTTCACTGCGCTGGGCGCGCGCAATGCCACGGTTCCAATTCGGCAGCCATTGCGATGTGATTGACGCCAGCGCGGTCAGTACTACGCCCATCAAGGCCGTCGCTACCAGGGCTTCGAGGAGCGTGAAGCCGGAAACCGCGGCGTGTCGCTTGCGACCACCTCGAATCATGTCGTGCCACATCACTGGCGCTTTCGCTGCAGACGGACCGTTTCAAGTGTCATAGCGGCACCGGAAGGCGATTGGACCCGGATCGATATGGCCTCCGGGACCCAGGGCGAATCGGTCGCCGCTGTCCCGGCACCAGCGAAGAATGGTGCAACGCCCATGCGCCAGCGATTGCCATAAAGGTCACCAGTAACTTCTCCGGGCGCAAGTTTGGAGCGCGGCGGCAGGCTCGCGGCCAGCGTCCGTGCCGCTTCCACAAGAGCGACATGCTGTTCGAGCGAACGTACACCGCGCGTCGTGATTCCGGTGAGCGCGCCAATTGCGGTCAGAGAGATGGCCACGACCGCAATCGCGACCAGCACTTCGATGATCGTAAAACCGGCAGTCCCGGCGCGGATTTCAGAGCGCGCTATGCGAAACAATTTCAATTCCTCCGGTCAGCCAATTCACACGTATTTCGTAGCCAGCGCCGAGGCGAGACAACATGATGGTGCCGCCGCATGACGCTCCGGTCGGAAAGAAGCTGATAGTCGAGAATGCAAGGCGTTCATTGCAGCGGCTGGGCAAGACGGCGTCGAAGACCACATCGTCGGGAACACGCAAGATTCTCCCGGTCGCGCCAGAGCGGAGTGAACGCGCCCCCGCATCGATTTGCGTCGCGATCTGAACACGGTGCCGTATTGCCGCGGTTCTATCCGCCTTGAGCATGGAGGCCGTTTCGACAGCATAGGCTTCGAGCCGCGGGCGCGAGGTGTTGTGCGGAATATTCGGCAGCAGAACAGCGGCCAGCATCGCAATGATCGCAAGGATGCAGACCATTTCGAGCAGGGTAAAACCGTCTTCTCCGTTCGAGCTGCTAGTCATTGTTTGCCGAGGTAATATCCGCTGCTGTTCCGGTGCCGCCTTCCTGCCCATCGGCGCCATACGACATAATTTCAAATTTGCTACGTTCTGTCGGCGACCGATAGACGTAGGGCTTGCCCCAGGGATCGTTCGGTACGCTGCCACCCTTGAGATACGGTCCATTCCACCCAGCCATGGCGCTGGTGGGCTTCACCAGCGTGTTCAGCCCTTCGGCGGACGAGGGATACCGACCTGTATCGAGGTAGAGCAGATCGAGTGCGCTCGAGAAGCTCTGCATCTGGATCTTCGCGGCCTTCACCTTTGACTCGGTCAAATAATTGAGCACGCGCGGTCCGACCAGCGACATGATGAGAGCAATGATCGTGATAACGACCAATATTTCCACGAGCGTAAATCCGTGCTCGCGGCTTCTGCGCGAACGGCGTTGCCTGGTCTTGCGCTCAGGCGTTTCTGTGTGTGCCATAACGAACCTGCCTTATCTTCATCATTCGACGATCTGACTGATCGATAGGAGAGCGGTCATGATCGATACGATCAGACCGCCGACAACGATGCTGATGCTGATAATCGCCAATGGACCAACCACGGCGACCACCCGGTCGAGACTACGCTGCAATTTGGCTTCATAGAATTCGGCAATGCGTCCGGCCAGTGTCGGCAATTGCCCGGTTTCTTCGCCGATGCGAAGCATGCGGATCGCCATTGTAGGCAATATGGAAGAGGCGGCGAGCGCATCTGAAAGTTTGCCGCCATGGCGGACGCGATCGGCAGCCGCCAACCATATCGATACGCCTCCGGTGACGGACATGATGTCAACCAGGATCCGGAGCGTTGCCGTAAGGGTCACGTCGCTGGCCAACAGGATATTCAGATTGCGGCAGAACAGCGCGGTGCGATAGAAATTGAACACTGAGGAAATGCCTGGCACCCGAGCCAATTTGGAGACGATTGTAGCGCGAACGCCGGGCCGGCGAAGCGCCAGCCAGGAACTAACAATCACGATCGTTAGCGCGACAACAAGTTCGAGCCCGTGGCCGCGCACGAAGTCGGAAAGACCAAGAAACATGTTGATCATAGAATCTGTTTTTGCGTTAAAGTCGCGCAGCACCGAAGAAAATTGCGGCAATACAAACAAAATAAAAAACATCAGCACGCATGAAGCCGCAATTAGAATGAATGCGGGGTAATGCAAGGCGTCCATGACCTTCCGGCGCAGTCCTTCCGCCCGCGTTCGTTCGTTGGCGAGCATCTCGAGGATGTAGGTGAGTTTGCCCGAGGTCTCGCCAGCCTGCGCCAAGGCGACATAAATCGGAGGGAAATAGGCGGGATGCTGGGCGATCGCCTCGGCAAAACTTTCGCCGGCCATAACGCCGGCGCGAATTTTATTTATGATCGGCCGCAATCGTCCGATATCGCTATCGTCGGCCAGTAGTTCGAGGCCATTGTCAAGGCGAGCGCCTGCTTTGAGAAGAAGCGCAAGGTCGCGGGTGAAAATAGTGACGTCTTCGGCGCGTGGCCTGTTGAAGAATCCGATTGAGACCCGCGCAACGCTAGCGGTACCTTCCTCGGCGACCGTTTCGATCGGAACGAGACCAAGATATTCTATGCGATGGGCGACTTCCGCGGCAGTCGGAGCGAAGATCGATCCGTTGACGATCTCGCCGGCCTGGGTCATCGCAAGATAACGAAAATTCCGCATCGCGTTACCGTATCGTTGTGACACGAAGGATTTCGGCAGGCGACGTTACTCCTGCTCGGCACTTGGCCACGCCATCTTCAACCATGGTGGTCATTCCGGCCTGCATCGCGGCTTTGTCGATCGATACAGAGTTCGGTTTGTACGTTGATCAGGTGCCGTACTTCCTCCGTTACCTGAAGGACCTCGAATACCCCGACGCGGCCGCGATAGCCCGTGCCCCCGCATCGCTCGCATTTGCCCGGCTCGAAAATGGTTTCGCCGACCTTCAGGCCCACTCCGCTATAGCGCGGGTCGGCAGCCAGATCGGCGCGTGACAGCTTCCTGTGTGTCTTGCATCGATCGCACAACTGTCGCACCAGCCGTTGGGCAATAACGGCTCGCAGCGTCGACTTTAGCAGGAAGCCCTCGACCCCCAGGTCAAGCAAGCGTGGCACCGCTGCCGCCGCTGTTTCGGTGTGTAGTGTGGTCAGGACGAGGTGACCTGTTAGCGCCGCATGGATCGCGATCTGCGCGGTTTCCGGATCACGAATTTCGCCGACCATGATGACGTCGGGATCCTGACGAACGAAAGCGCGTAGGGCCATGGCAAATGTCAGGCCGATTGCGGGCTTTGCCTGTGATTGATTGATGCCTTGAAGTTCGTATTCGACGGGATCCTCGATAGTGAGAATCTTGCGTGTTGGTTCGTTGAGAACCGACAGCATCGTGGCGAGGGTTGTCGTCTTGCCACTGCCGGTCGGACCCGTGACGACGATCATGCCGTGCGGAAGTGCCAGTAACCTCCGCAGCGCGGCTTCGTCAGCGGACGAAAATCCGAGCTTTTCGATCGCAAGCAAGCCGGTTTCTTTCGGCAACAACCGGATCACAGCCAACTCACCGTGCTGGGTCGGCATGATGGCGACGCGGAGGTCGAGGTCGGACCTTGCTATCCGGACGCGCGCGGCGCCGTCCTGCGGCAGGCGGCGCTCAGCGATATTGAGGCCGGCCATGATCTTGACGCGGGAAATGATGGCTTGGGGCAACGCCGCCGCCGCTACCGGCACATTGCGCAGCAAGCCATCGACCCGCATGCGCACAACCAATCCGGTTCTAAAGGGCTCGATGTGAATGTCGCTGGCGCGCAGTTCTACTGCTTTTTCGAGCATGTCGTTGACGGCGCGCACAACCGGCGCGCCGCTTGCGAGGTCGCGTAGACTCTCGATGTCGTCTTCACGCGCATCCGCGGTTTCACCGCCCCCCGGGGTAGTTACATCTTCATCGACGAGGCGCTGATTGAGGATGGTCTCAATATCCTCGAACGATGCAATGCTGATGTTTACCTCGTTGCCGAGCACGATCGCGGCGGCGCGAACGGCGGCAGAATCGCTTGGGTCGGCGACCGCGAGCATCATCACCCCGTCTGCCGCTTGATAGGGAAATACCGACATTTCGCGAAGGAAACGTGGGGCGAATTGCTTTACCAGCGAAGGCGCGGCCAGCAGAACCGGCAAGCTCACCCGCGGTAGTTTAAAAAATTCCGCGACATGGTCGGCGAAATCATTGGCCGACAGCTCGGACAACTCCCACATTTTGCGGAATGTCCGGTCATCGCGTTCTTGGGTCTGCAGATTGAGCGAATTCGCGTCGCCCGCAAGATGGTTCTTGCCGCGAAAGTAGTTCGCGAACTCACTCGCTGGATCGAACGCCATGATGCGGTTTGTACGTTTCCGGCCCTGCCTTTTTGTTTTGATATTACACCGACATGGCAGCCGGTTGCTATGCTTCTTCCGGTTCCAGTCCCGTTCAGGCCCCGGGCGGATTTTATGGCCTGTTTATGTATCGAGGAAATATGACACCGGCGCGAAGGCAATAAAACCGCGGTGTCTATTAGTGATCAGCGAGTGATCAGCTAAACGGATGATCAGCGCCATTCCCATTTACGGACCCGGGGAATTATCGCAAACTTTGCCGCTTCTACCCGAGGTTATCGGGACAACAACATTCAAATTGGGGAGGGTACCATGAAGAAATTCTGGCCTGCCGTCGCTTTGCTCGGCGTCCTGTCGGCGACGCCCGTCTACGCGTGGGACCGGGGCGATGTCGATGTGCTGGCGGTCTTGCCAGATGTGACCCCAGGTGTCCCGAGCAGCGTCGAAGGACTGACCGTCGGCCCTGACGACAACATCTATGTGACCAGTTTTGGCTTCAATGCATCGGGCGCCATCAGCGGTAACTCGGTACTTTACGTCATCAAACCGAACGGCAACCTGGTCCGCAAAGTCGCCATCGCCAATTCCAGCCCTCACACGCTCGGCTTGGCCTTCAATCCCGTCAACGGATTTCTTCTGGTCCTCGATTTTGGAGCCGGCAAGGTCCTGCATGTGGATCCGGTGACCGGCGCTTCGTCGGTCTTCATCGCCCCGATTGCAAATTCGGGTCTCAATGCACTGACCTTCGACAAGCTGGGGAATGTCTACATATCGGATTCGTTCAACGGCGTTATCTGGAAAACCGGTCCCCTTGGCGGCGTGCCGACGGCCTGGAGCAGTGACCCGTTGCTTCGAACCAGGCACGGGCCTCACGCCGCCCTTCGGCGCCAATGGCGTCGAGTTCAATAATGCCGGTACGATTTTGTTTGTCGCAAACACTGCGACCCATCAGATCATCCAGATCCCGGTAAACTCAAACGGGACGGCGGGTGCCGCTTCGATCTTCATCACGGGGATCAATGCACCTGACGGTATTGCGATCGATCGCAAGGACAATCTCTGGGTCTGCGCCAACCAAGAAGACGACATCATCGTCGTCGACAAGACCGGCAAGGTGATCGCCAAGTTGGGCGATTTCAACGGAATCAGCGACGACGGAATCGTGCGCGGTCTGCTTTTCCCGGCAAGCCCAGCCTTCAGTAAAGACGGCAAAACGCTCTACGTGTCGAACCTGACCTTGTTCCTGCCTTACGCCGGCGCCAATGCGGCGGTGGATTCGGCCTGGACGCTCAAGGTCAAGCACTACACAGTTTCCAAGATGCGCGCCGTGATTCCGTCGCTTGAACACGACCATGATTGATACGCGGTCCGGCAACAGCGCCGGATCACTCTCGAAATTGGCGTTTTGAAAAGGCTACGGGCCCGAGCCAGCCTCTACCAAGGCGCTCCAGGCCTGAGTCACGTGTGTGGAAGCAAGATTCGGCACGGCTCAAACGGGACGCCCAACGGGCAAAGTACAAGGAGGCCGGAGCGCAGCTCCGGCCTCCCTCGCTAGATCACATCAACGTCACTTCAGGCGTGGCCGATCCGGCCACACGATCAGTGACCGTCATGATCGCCATCGTGATGGTCGTCATCGTCGACGTCGTGCTTGTAAACCGCCACGCATCCGGCGGTTGTGCCGCAGACAACTGGCCCACGGTTGCTTCCCGCACCGGCGGTGGTGTTGGTATCTCCACCGACCACGCCGGTCGCAACCTGCGGAACGAAGATACGGTTGCGCTTGGAATCCGCTGCCACCGAGTGTGAATTCGATGATTGCGGGATGGTCTCGACCGGAATGTCGGTGGTCGCCATCCACCACGCCGAGCTATCGAGCCGGTGCCGAGCGGATCGAGCCGGGTGCTTTCGGCATCCGCCTGGAGGCGGTGTAATAGCGATTGTCGCCTATCATTGTACCAGACTTCATCAGACCCGGTGAGGCCGGCATTGGTATATAAAAGGTCTTCACATTGATGACCGTTGTGCCGTTGTCGCTCGGATTGTTTCCGGGCGTGCAGCCCAGCATCAACACGTCGTCATGAGGCCCGACACTGGCGCCGTTGGGCGAGCAGGCGGCAAGCGGCACGACCCCGGTGTTGGTGGTCGAATCGTAGGCGCCGAGCGTGGTATCGCCGCCAATCGTGCTTGGATCGACTACCAGCAACCCGCCGTGGCACGTGATCGGGCCCCGCAAACTGCCCGTAATTGCAGCCGGGCGGGTTGTTGGCGATGAACGGGATCGAAGTATAGAAGCGCCGGGTTTTCGGATCCCAGGCTGGCTGCTCGAGCGACAGGCCCGCGCCTGCCGGCATGATCGTCGCGGAGACCGAAATCTTGGCTATTTTCGTGACGTTGCTTGTCGAGGCATCGCCGTTTGCACGGAAGAGCGTCGCAAATGGCGGATCCTCGGCGTTGTTGGCGGCAAGCAGCAGTCTGCCGTCCGTGGTCAATGCCATTTCGTCGACCCGCGTGGTCCCGCCGGTGCTGATGACCTGCTTGGTCGCGCCCGCAGTCGGCGCGTCAAGATCGATCACATGCAGCGTGCTGTCGCCATCGCCGGCGTAGAGCCAGCGGCCATGGGACGTAACGCCATCAGGCCCGGAGATGTTGTTGTTCACCGGCAGTGCAGGATTTGCTGGCAGGATGCCGACGAAGCCACCAATAGTGCGCTTGAAGGTGAGGGTACGCGTATCGATGACGTCGATACCCGCGTTCGGCGCGATCCCCGAGATAGTATTCCGCGCGATCCGGGTTGACCCAGCTGATGTCGAACGACCGCAGCGGATTACCCGGGATTTGAACGGCCCCAATGCATTTTGTTTGCGTGGTCGTCGGCGCTCCCGGACCCGTACATGCCGCGTTTGCGCCAGTGATCGAGAACGACATTGCGACCAGCAAAGCCGACCCGACTGAGCCGTAAAGATGCGTACGCAATTTGACTTTTGCGGACATTGAAAACCTCCCTGACGGAGCTGTTAAAAAACGCTGCTCCTTGCGTCGCCACAAAATAAGCCTAACAGCCGATATGCAGTGCCTTCATAAACGTTGCATAAAATAGCCGCTGCTCGTCACCACTTGCAGCGGATCATGGCTCGATTTGAACGCACGGGGTCACGCAGATTTTGCATGCGACGGCGAAGGTAAGTTTGCGATCGCGGCGTAATCCGGGTGCGCAAAAATTGACGGAGCAGCTGGTTGACACGTTTTGTTCCGCAGGGGGAAAAGACATTCGATATACGTCTCAACCAGAATATGCGATATGATGTCCTGGGGAGCCGGTTACCGAATAAATTCAAGGAAGTATGAGGGTCGGCTCGCGCATCGAGTGCCATAGGCGCGAGTGAGTAGGGGTGGTGTCAGACGCTATGTCGTTGTGGGTAAACCGGCCGCTTCGCGGCGGATCTTGGGCCGTGCTTGTAGCCCTGGGTGTTGCATTGCTTGCGGCGTGCGGTCCGATCCCGTTGGACGAGCAACGCCGTCCTGACGTTATGGATAATATTCGCAACCAGGATTTACTCCCGCGGTTTCCGCAGGGCTCCGGTCAGAACGGCCAAAACACCGCCACAAGCGGCAAATCCCAAATCTACACCGGTGAGCCGGTGTCCCCCGTAGAAGGTGTCCAGACGCAGCTGCAGCCGACGTCGGACGGGCAGGGTTATGAACTCAATTTTGAAAATGCTCCGATTGGGTCAGTCGCAAAAACCGTGCTCGGCGACATTCTTAAGACCGGCTACACCATCGATCCGCGCGTGCAAGGCACCATAAGCCTTACCTCGGGCAGAGCCGTACCGAAGTCAGACCTGCTCTTCGTGTTCGAAAATGCCTTGCGGTTGACCGGTGTGGCGCTGGTGCGGGATGCCATGGGGTATCGCCTTATTCCCATCAGTGACGCCGTTGCCGCCGGCAATTTGGATTCCAATGCGGCGCGCGCGGAGCCGGGCTATGGAATTTCCGTCGTTCCGCTGCAATATGTTTCCGCGTCAACGCTCATCAGGCTGTTCGACAGCTTCGCCACTAAACCTGGAACGGTTCGCGTCGATACCTCACGCAATATCCTGCTTATTCAAGGCACTGGACCGGAGCGCCGCGCCGCTATTGAGACGGCACTGAGCTTCGATGTCGACTGGATGCGTGGTCAATCTGTCGGAATTTTTCCTGTTCAAAACAGCAATCCGGAACCGGTCATCGCCGAGTTGGAGAAGATCCTCGATTCCAAAGAGGGCGGATATAGCCAGGATATCGTCAAATTCCAGGTGATAGCCCGCAGGAACGCAATTCTGGCCGTCACCAGCAAACCAGCCATGCTGCGCACGGTGGAGCGATGGATAAAGCGCCTCGACGCCGCCGACGCGACGCGTAACGGCGTACATGTCTATCGCGTAAAGTACGGTGAGGCCCGCCAGCTCGCGCGGGTGCTCAGCGACGTTTTCGGCGGCGGCTCAACCGGCTCTCTTGAGACGCCAGCGAGCCAGGTCGCGCCCGGTAGCGGCTTGAGTAAAACCTCTTCGAACGCCGATCGTTTGCCGGGCCTGTCGCCGGCAACTTCGCAATCGACGACCGGCGGTTCAATGGCTGGCGGCTCCGGAAGAGCAGACTCGCGTTTCGGTGGCGGGGCAAGCACCCTGGGAGGGGCGGCCGGGGGCGCTGCCGGCGGCGTTGCAAGCACTGTCGATGCACGCAATTCCGCATTGGGCGGCGGGGGGCAACCCTCTGTAGAGGGTGTCAAGATCACCGCCGACGTTTCCACCAATTCGCTGTTGGTATACGCGAGCGCGGAAAATTATCGCCTTGTCGAGCAAACGATCCGGCAGCTTGACCAACCTCAAGCGCAGGTCGGAATTGACGCAACTATCGCCGAGGTCACTCTCAACGATAACCTCAGTTACGGGGTTCAGTTTTATATTCAGAGTAAAAATCTTGGTATGGCGCCGGATAAGGGCTCGGCCCTCAACACCCCGACATCGCCACCGAGCGCGGCACCGACGGTTCTCAATGGCGTCGCTAACGCGTTTCTCAACCGGGCATTTCCGGGATTTAATTTCCTGATCGGCCCCGAAGCCCAGCCGAACATGATCCTCGATGCCTTGCATGCGGTGACCGACGTCAAGATATTATCAAATCCGTCTCTTGTCGTTATTGATAACCAGGTGGCGACGCTTCTTGTTGGCGATGAAATTCCGGTTTCGACCGGCACAGGCAACGTGCTCAATTCAGCGACCGGCACGAACAACACGATTATCAATTCGATCGATTATCGCAGCACCGGCATTATTCTCCGTGTCATCCCGCGCGTGAGCCCCAACGGCAATGTCCGCCTGGATATCGAGCAGGAAATCAGCCAGGCCACGAACGCGACCGCCAATACGCTGACGCCGACCGTATCGCAACGCAAGGTCAAGAGTTCCGTGGCGGTTGCGAACGGCCAGACGGTGTTGTTGGCCGGCCTGATTCAGGAGCACACTGAGCTCGATCGCGGCGGAATTCCGGTGCTAGATCAGATTCCAAAAATCGGCGATTTGTTCTCTCATCAGAACAAGACGACGACGCGTACCGAACTCATAATCTTCATTCGACCGCAAGTCATTCGCGATGCCGTTGATGCTCACTTTGTCGCCGAGGAGTTTCGCACCAAGTTGCGTGGTACCATTCAATCGGCGCCGTATAACGTTCCACGTGTGCCGCTAATTAGGTGACGTCCCTGGAAGCTGAGACAGATCGGCGGATGTCACCGGGCAGCATGCGGCTGGATGAGACGGGGCTCGAATATGCTAGCGCGTTGGTCCGCCCTGGTTTCGCGGACACTGACGACGACCCGGACGTTTGAAGAGATCACGATCCTCATTGCGGGGGCAGCATGCATTGCCGCCAGTTTGATCCTGCTCCCCAATGCGCAAGGAGCAACCGGTGGCGGATTGGCGGTGCTTATGATTGCAATTGCGGTTGTTGACGCCCGGCGTTTCATCATTCCGGACGAATTGACGATCGCCGCACTGGCGTTGGGGTTCCTGCATGCGGGGATCCAAGGGGCTGATTTGATGGTGGAAGCGCTTGCCGGCGCGGCGCTGCGTGGGGCTGTCCTGGCGCTCGCATTCTTGAGCCTGCGCGTCTTGTACAGGCGTATTCGCGGGCGTGAGGGTATTGGACTGGGCGACGTCAAACTCGCCGGCGTTGCCGGGGTGTGGCTTGACTGGTCGATGGCCCCTGTTGCGATCGAGATTGCCGCGTTGGCAGCCCTCGCGGCCTACGGCACGAGACTTTTATCCAAGGGCCGGGCTGTCCGCTCGACGAGCCGGCTGCCGTTCGGGCTATTCTTTGCGCCAGCTATTTGGATTGGATGGCTGTTGCAGTCGACGATTTTCTGATTCCTGACGCCTCTTCCTTGCAATAAATTCGCGGGGATGCGGGAATTGGATTTGCGAGGGGAGCGGGCGGACTTAGGGTTAGGATTGACCGTGGGAGACTCGAATATGGAGAAGGCTGCAAAGGTTTTCACCGCCGCATTGGCACTCTGGCTTTTGGCCGCTCCATGCGCGATGAGCGCCGGCCTGTCGGAGGGGCGGACCAAGAATACCCGCGGGTACGATGTTGCTTCGATGAGGACGGCCAAACTGTCGGCAGTGCAGAGGAGGGCCAAGGCGGACGCCATGTTGGGGTTCAGATATGAACATGGTCTGGGTGTCCCGCAATCCTTTGACGTGGCGGTGGATTTGTACGTCCGCGCCGCGGAGCAGGGCGACCCGACCGGGCAATATTTGCTAGGCTTGACCTACGATAAAGGCCGCGGGGTCTGGCAAGACGAGGTGCTCGCACACAAATGGTTGAATTTGGCGGCGGCTCATGCGCCGGCACGCAATCGCGAACAATATCTGAGACTTCGCGATGCCGTCGCTGCCAAGATGACCCCGGCTCAAATTTACGCAGCCCAAAAGCTGGCCGTTCAATGGACGCCCAAGCCTCCGCAGTGGTAGGCGCGATAAGTGTCGGCAGTGCTGGTACACCCGAGCAGCATCGCAGAAAAATCTCGGGTGACGACAAGCCAATTTTGTTTATGTGATTTTAATGTAGGGCCATCAGCATCGTGATGCTGTGCTGCAATAGTTCCTCCGCGAAATTTCGCGCGAGCGAATGGGCCGCTCCCACAAAAATTTTGACAGCCGAACATGGGCCGCTGCGATGGGAGCGGTTGCGTCTGTGTTTCGATGGTCCACTGACGATTTAACTATACAGCCGCGTGGTTCGGCTGCAGGATTAGCTTTGTAGCAACACTACAATGCGGGGGCGTCAAATGTGCAAACTGTGCGATGCAGGTTTCCGGCAAAACCATTTCGGCTCGCGGCGAAATTTTCTGAAAGGTGCGGCAGCGACTGGAGCCGTCGCTGCGGGTCTCAATCTATTCAAACCACGTCCTGCCGCAGCGGACGTCGGTGATGCGCCCTTGGGCACTGGCGGGCCGGGCCGCCGTTACGTCATTCGCGGCGGATCAGTGATGTCGATGGATCCGAGCGTCGGCGACTTCGCGCAGGCCGACGTCCTTGTCGATGGCAAGAAGATTCTCGCCGTCGGACCGAATCTGCATGCCGGCGGCGCCGGCGAGATTGATGCACGCGGCCGCATCGTGATGCCTGGCTTCATCGATACGCACCACCACCAGTTCGAGACGGCGCTGCGCAGCTTCCTGGCGGACGGAGTGCTGATCAATGACGGGTCCGGTTCACCGAGCGGGAGCACGACTTACTTCGAATTTATTCTGCTGAAATTTGCTCCGGTGTACCGCCCACAGGACGTCTACATCAATGAGCTGTTCGCGGGGCTCAGCCAGCTCGACGACGGCGTCACCACGGTGCACGACGTCTCACAGATACATCATTCACCACAGCACTCGGACGCGGCGATCAAGGCGTTGTTCGACACAGGGCGGCGCGCGGCCTTTGGCTATTTCGAAAGCGCGGGGGCCAATATTCTCGGCACCAATCCCGGCAACAAATATCCAACGGATGCACCCCGCATCAAGAATCAGTGGTTCTCGTCGAGCGACCAGCTCGTCCATATGATCATGGGCGGCGAGGTCTATCTTGGGGATCCGTCGACCGACCTGTCCTGGACAATCGGACGGAATCTCGATCTTCAGATCGCGGCGCATATTCTCTCGCCGTTTGGCATTCGCCCGATTTTCGACAAGCTCACCACGACACCGGGAACCGGCGGCAACGGCCACATCGGGATTGGACCGGACAACCTGTTCATTCACATGACCGGGATGGCCGATGCAGCCTGGCAGAAGGTCAAGGATGTCGGCGCGCAGGTATCGATCGCTTTCCCGATCGAAATGAACATGCGGCACGGCACCCCGCCGATCATCAAGATGCAACAGTTGGGCATGGAGCCGTCGCTTTCGGTAGACGTCGAGTGCACGATGACAGCGGATTTCTTCACCCAGATGCGTGTTGCCATGAACATGCAGCGTGCGGTGGTGAACGAGATGATACTCGAGCAGGGCAACTTCTACCCGCCGAATCAGTGGCCGACACCGGCGGCCGGCACGCCGCCATTGTTGACCACACGTGATGTGCTTCGCTACGCCACCATGAACGGCGCGAAGGCTTTGCGGCTCGACAAAAAAGTCGGCTCGCTCACGCCGGGCAAGGAAGCCGACATCATCATTCTCGACGCTACCGCAATCAACGTGGCGCCGCTCAACCAGGTGCCTGGCGCGGTTGTCTCTTTGATGGACCGCACCAACGTCGAAACCGTGATTGTTGCGGGCAAAGTACGCAAGTGGAAGGGGCGGTTGCTTGACGTCGATCTCCCGCACCTGCGTCAACAGCTCGAGGCCTCGCGCGACTTTATCTTCTCCAAGGCTGGCGTTCCGCAGAACTTGTTCAGCGGCCAGTAAAGCGTCTGAAATTCCGAAGGACAGGGGCGGCGCAAGCCGCCCCTTTTTCGTTGTCGGCGAGCCAAGGCGGACATACGGCGTTAGAGGAGCTAACCGAATTTCGATGCCGTCTTAGGTTCACGATACGGATAATTCCAGTCGACGATGCCGCAGATCGCGAGATGGTGCGCATTTCGGCGCGCGCGCCAAACTTGTTTGTCCACTTATAAAAATCAGGTGCGTACAAGTTTATGCGTCATGCATCCGTTACATCTCTGTTACACGTCGAATTTAGGTTCGCTCCCGTCGCCATTCATCGGCGTCTCGCCCTCGCAATATCCTGCGCGGTCGATTTTCTTTCCCACCATTCTCGTGTCTCGGGGAGCGATCACAATGAAGTACAGCCTTAAATTTAGCTGTCTTGCTGCGACTTTTCTGGTTGCGACGACCGGTGCCATGGCGGATGACCGTGACGACGGCCACGTTCACACCGCCACGCCGATCAAACATTTGGTCGTGATATTCCAGGAGAATGTCTCATACGATCACTATTTTGGTACGTATCCTCAGACGTTGAATCTTCCGGGCGAAACGCCGTTTCACGCTTCTCCGCTGACGCCGAAAAACAATAATCTGAAGACGCCGCTTGACCCGGACAATAATTTTGCTCCGATCCCCGGCCTCGACCTGATCAACCACAATCCGAACGGGCCGGGCGGCAGCGGAGCCGCGATCAACGGCGCCGCAGCCTCGAATCCGTTTCGGCTCTCGCCAGCGCAGGCGCTGACTGCAGACCAGGGACACAACGAGAGTCCGGAAGAAAGCGCCTATCACAACGGACTGATGGATTTATTCCCCGCATTTGTCGGCACGGCCGGGCCACCGCCCGCCGGCATCGGCAGCAAGGCGCTGGTGATGGGATACTACGACGGCAACACCGTCACGGCCTTGTGGAACTACGCCCAGCACTTCGCGCTGAACGACAACAACTATACGACCCAGTTTGGCCCCTCGACGCCAGGCGCGCTTAACTTGATATCGGGTCAAACCAGCGGCTTCGACGCGACGCTCAATGTGCTCGGCCCAACCAACAATCTGCTGCACGCGACCCACGAGGCGTTCAGCGACGCCGCCCATACACCGAGCAGCCTGACCGAAATAGGCGATGGCGATCCGCTGCTTGACGTCTGCTCGAATTCCGCAATCGACCAGGTGACGATGCACGGCAAGAACATTGGCGATCTGCTCAATGCCAAAGGCATCACCTGGGGCTCGTTCATGGGCGGTTTCGATTTGACGATTACGAACGCAAACGGCACCACCGGTTGTGCTCGCCTGACCAATCCCACAGCGCCGGGGCCCTTTGCGTTCAACTCGGTCGACTACATTCCGCACCATGCATGGTTCCAGTACTACGCATCGACGCGTAATCCGACCCATGCGCGCCCGAGTTCGGTGGCGGCGATCGGCCACAGCCTGATTCCGCACACGCACACGCCGGACCCGGCGAACCATCAATACGACATCAACGACTTCTTCGCAGTGCTCAAGGCCGACAATCTGCCGGCGGTGAGCTTCCTGAAGGCCCCGGCATTTCAGGATGGGCATGCCGGCTACTCCGATCCGCTTGACGAACAGAACTTCATCGTCCACGTGATCAACACGCTGCAAAAAAGCCCGGAGTGGTCGGAGACCGCAGTGGTCATTCTTTATGACGACTCGGACGGCTGGTACGACCACCAGATGCCGCCAATCGTGAATCCGTCGTTCAACCCCACGGTCGATACGCTGAATGGACCGGGTGCGTGCAATCATGGTGTGCAGCAGGGCAGGACGACCCCGGCTTCGCCACTCAAGGGTGCCTTCGGTCAGCCCGCCTGGGGCCGCTGCGGTTACGGCACGCGCATGCCGTTGCTGGTGGTCTCGCCCTTCGCGAGGAAAAATCACATCGATCACACGTTGACCGACCAGAGTTCGGTATTGCGATTTGTCGAAGACAACTGGCTCGACCGTGAGCGCATCCAGCTGGGCGGTTCGATGGACACGATCGCAGGTCCGCTCGACAACATGTTCGACTTCCGCGATCGTGACGAACAGCCGCGCAAGCTGTTCCTCGACGAGGCGACGGGCGCAATCGTCAAGATTGTCACCTCGCATGACGACGATGATCACGACCATGATCGCGACGATCGGCACTAGGCGATCGCTGTGACCGGTTCCACCCGCATCGCGTTCACGGTGCGGGTGGAGCAACCTGACTGCGTGTGCGGTTGGTTTTCCGCGGCGTCCGGTCACCGACCGTTTGTTGTAAATGGCTGTGAAGGGATAATCGCCTCGTCGTTCCGGTGACTGCGTCGCCGTTTGACGGATCCAGCAGCGCTGACTTTAGCTCGCTGCGCATGGGCAGCTTAGCGCCGAATAATTTTTAACGACCAACTACAAATGATTAGCGCCTAACTACAAGTGACTAGAACACTTTTTCGGACTGAAAATTCTGCGGTACAGCGCAGCTGTAGAATCCTTTCACGTTCTGATACCTCATTGTTAGATTGTTTTACTGATGGAGCCGGCGAACGCCGAGATCGCGGAATGGTTCCGGGTCGGATGCAAAAATTTCGCATTCGACTTTTTCGAATGAAGCTCACACAATAATTTTTGTAGTTGCTTTGCATTCTTTGGGCGGAGGGTGCGCTGTGTCGGTGTATCGATTTTATATTTTCGAAAAAGAAGGCCACATCATTTCGCAGCCACCAAAAATCTACGAGTTGCCGAATGACGCCGCGGCTTTACGGCAAGGCAAAAAGATTATTGACGATCGCGTCATCGAGATTTGGCGATACACGAGCAAAATAGGTCGTCTCAATCCGCGGCGCTCGCGCATAATTGCCGACGATGTCGGGGCGGAAACTCAAGTTCACGGCTCGCTATCCGCCGCGAGAATCTCGGGTACGGCTTAAGCTGTTAGCTTCGCTCTGCACGTTTTTGATGAGAAAAAGTTTATTCAAAAAATGTGCAATAATAAGCCGCCCGATTAGCGACCTCAGAGTTTTCAGTAGCCGCGATCCAACTTGCAGCCTCTATCATGACTCGGCCAATAGGGCGGGCAACCGTTCGGGGTGCTATAGCGACGGCCCCAGTGATAGCCGCCGCCATAATCCGGGCCGGGGCCATAGCCGAAGCCGTAACCCGGGCCGTAGCCAGGGCCATAGGCAAAACCGTGTTCAGGGCCGTAATCATAAACATAGCCGAAGCCGTAACCGGGGCCATGAGCTGGGCCGTATCCGTAACCGGTCTCCCAACACTGGCGATCCTCGCAGCCATATGGTCCGCAGCGGCGTACCGGACTGCAGACATAGGCAACGTCTTCAATGGGGCGAACTTTATCGATCATAGTTCTAAGTTCGACCGGAACTCGCGCTGTCATTGCCTCCGCGCTTGGCATCACAAAAAACCCGGTCAGCGCGGCGCCGAGAACGACCCCAGTCAAAACTAGCCTACGCATATCGCCCTCCGTCTCTCAGGCTGACGTTACGCTGATGCGCGCGGGCTGAATAGCGCGGGAATGGAGATTTTATGGCCATCAGATCGGCCCGCGGGGTCGGTGCCCATTCCTCCCGAATCGCCTCTTTCAGTTAGTGACACAAAACCGCTACGATGACGTGTGGCGCTGACCGGGAGGACAATCGGTGCGGGGGCTTTTCGTCGGACTTGCAACGTCCTTACCGCTAACGCGTCAGAATTTGCGGGTGACCGCAGAATCCCTTTTCCCCGCCGTCGCTACCGCACTTGCGATTGGCATTTTTATTGCCGACACCCTAACCGAGCTGGAAATTGCATTTCCTGCCTTCTACACAGCCGTTGTGCTGATGGCGGTCCGATTTTGCGAAAAACGCGGTGTCATCTTGGTCGGCGTCGGATGCATCGGATTGACTCTGCTTAGCGATTTTTTGACTCGGGACGCTACGCCAACCGAGGCGGGCGTGATCAATACGACGATTAGTTTATTCGCCATTGCCTCGACGACTTACCTCGCGCTAAAAATCGCATCGGAAAAGGAAGCGGCTTACCAGGTCCGATCGCAACTCGCGCATGTTGCCCGCGTCACAACGCTCGGCGAAATGGCCGCGTCAATTGCGCACGAGGTCAATCAGCCTCTCGCAGCCGTGACCATCAATGGCAATGCCTGTCTGCGCTGGCTTGATACTCATCCGCCCAACCTCGATGAAGCCAAAAAAGCCGTCACTCGACTCGTCAAAGATGCCGATCGGGCGAGTGACATCATTATGCAGGTTCGCAATCTCACAAAGAGCAGCTCATCGGAACCGGAATTGCTGGTCGTAAATGACGTCATATCTTCGACCGTTGCATTGGTTGAACGGGACATTCTGCAGAATCAGGTCTCGCTCCGAATGCAACTGTCCGAAAATATCCCGCGCGTTGAGGGCGACCGCGTTCAATTGCAGCAGGTCATCCTCAATTTGATTCTCAATGCAATTGAAGCCATGAGCGCGGTTGCGGCCGGCTCGCGAAGGGTCAGCATACGCACGGAAAAATGCGATGAGGGCGTGCTTATTTCAGTTCAGGATACCGGCGTTGGTTTTGCGCCCACAGACATCGACCGTATCTTCAACGCTTTCTACACATCCAAAAGCGGCGGGATGGGGATGGGTCTTGCAATCAGCCGTTCCATTGTGGAGTCTCATGGCGGACGAATTTGGGCAGCACAGAATGTGCCGTGTGGTGCGGATCTTCAATTCATCTTACCGATAGCGGCGGAAATGGATTAGATCGGTGTGTCGCAGTTGACGGTAGGCAGTCCAATCAACGCCGACGAGTGTTGGCGAGGTCATAGAGGGGAGTGTGGTGAGTAAACCTGTGGTGTTCGTCATCGATGATGACGCTTCCATCAGGGAAGCATTGGAAGGCCTCATCCGCTCCATTCAATTCGATGTGCAGACATTTGGCGCGCCGGAAGAGTTTCTGAGTTTCAAGAGGCCGGACGCTCCCGGGTGCATCATTCTGGATGTGAGACTTCCGGGTCTTAACGGCATCGATTTCCATCGTTCTTTAGTGAAATCAGGTATCAACCTTCCTGTCATTTTTATCACCGGCCACGGTGATGTCCCGATGTCGGTTCGCGCCATCAAGGCCGGTGCGATCGAATTTCTGACCAAGCCATTTCGCCACCAGGACTTGATCGACGCAATTCACCTGGGAATCGAGCGCGACCGGGCACGAAGGCAGGCGGCCAAAGTATTTTCGGATCTGCAGGCGCGCTTCGCTTCGCTGACGGGACGCGAGCGTGAGATCATGCTGGAGATTGTCAGCGGCCGCCCGAACAAGCTGATCGCTGCAGGACTGAAACTGAGCGAGTTCACCGTGAAGGTCCACCGCAGTCATGTCATGCACAAAATGAAAGCGCAGTCATTGGTTGATCTGGTGCGGATGGCTGATAAAATCCAGAGGCGTGATGCGGCGGTTTAGATAATTGTCGTCGTCGGATGACAGCTGCACCGAATTTAATTTTCATTTTGGACTTTGGCTGTGTTCAGTCGCGCGCGACAGTCCGTTAAACCTGTTCAGCGTTGAGATAGGCGAGTCTTGCACCGCAAAAGGCGCATACCAGCCCGAGCCCCAACGCTGCCAAGCCCGCAATCACGTCGACGGTGCCGCCGAGATTACCGGTCTTGCTCATGATGCCTCCGGCGGTAGCGGCCACGAACACCAGCGCAATCAGGAAGCGTTGGGCCAGTCGGTAGACAAGTTCGCGCTCGCGCGCGGCGGCGATCAGGTAAGCGGCGGCAGCCCAACCTCCGACAAAGCCCGCGCCAGCGGTCGCCCACCAAGCCATCGCCGAGATAAATTGCTGTTTGTTGCCGGTGGCGCTGTCGCGCAGCACTGCGTCAAGGCCGAGCCCGAAAACCGTCAGCAAAATATGCATGACCAGCGCCGCGAATACGCCGCAGGCGATGGCTGCTGCATAATGGAGTCGGCGGAGGGCGTCGGTATCCATCGCGATCGTCCGGGACAGGCTGCGGCAGGATCGGCCGCCAACGCACCATACCCGATCGTGCCATCGCGCGTGAACTGTGAATTTCAGCGGCCGGTTATTGCCGCTCAACCGCCCGGAGATGAGGGCTCAGGCTTTGCGCTGGGGCTGCGCCGGTTTCTCGGTCGACGATGAAACGGGGCCGTGATTTGGCCTCGAAATATATTTTACCGACATATTCGCCGATCACCGCAATCGCAAACGTTTGAAACGAAGCGATGAGCAGGAACAGCAGCATGACCGATGTCCAACCTTGCACCGTCTGGCCTGCCAGCCAGGTGCCGAAGACCCAGAGACTCATTGCCATGAAGACGACGAATAGGATGATTCCCATCAGGGCAATCATGCGGATCGGGCGTACCGACAACGACGTGATTCCGTTGACGGCAAGGCCGACCATTTTTGCGAGCGTATATTTGGTCTCGCCGTGGAGTCGCGGAAGCCGGTCGAACTTGACTGTCGCGGTCCTGAAGCCGAGTTGGACGACGAGACCGCGCAGGAATATGTGAGTTTCGCCATAGAGCGAAAGCGCACGCAGCGCGCGATCTCCCATCAGGCGGAAGTCGGCATGGTGCGGGATGATATCGGCGCCGAGCCAATTGAGCGTGCGATAGTAGAGATCGGCGGTACCGCGTTTGAACCAGCTGTCCGTGGATCGCCCGTCGCGCACGGCGAAAACAATCTCGGCGCCGTTGCTGAAGTGTTCAATCATTCGGGCGACGACCGAAATATCGTCTTGCAAGTCAGCGTCGAGGGAGATGACTGCGTCTGCCTTGCCGATCTGACCGAGCAGGCCGGCCAGCAGCGCATTTTGGTGTCCGACATTGCGCGACAACTTGAGGCCGCGAATGCGTTTCGCGTTCGCTTGCGACGCGGTTTCGATCAAACTCCAGGTGCGGTCAGTGCTGCCGTCATCCACCAGGACGATATAGCTTTTGGACGAGACGGCCTTTGTTTTTTCGAGCTTGTCGAGATCGGCGAGGAGACGCGCGAGCGTGTGCTGAAGGCCTGCCTGTTCGTTATAGCAGGGGATGACAAACGCAACGGTGGGTGGTTTGACCGCGGTCATGTTCAAATTTCAGTCGCTGGCGTCCGCACTCTATTTTCTTGCCGCATCGGTTTCGGCGACCCGCAACGGTGGTTCCAAAGCTGATGAACCGGGGCCGCACGACCGCGTTGTCCCCAGTATGCCCGGGCAACGTTTACAAAGGTTTTATCGGCGTAAATACAGGTGCTTAGGGCCTGAAATCGGGCGGTTCCGCATTCCGGTGCACGGGGATTGATTGTATCGTCGAGGCGTCCTAATCCTCAGCGGGACGAGAGTTAGAACGACAAAAATGGGTGGAGGATTCTTTGCGGTCCGAACGTGGTCCGGTCGCGCAGCTTGTCCATAGTCTTGTGCGCAAGCGCGACTTTTATGCCGGCGGGCTCGTCATCCTGTTTGGCCTTGTGATGGCATTGAAAGGTCCGAGCTATCGGCTCGGCACCTTGATGCATATGGGGCCAGGCTTTCTGCCGACGGCGCTCGGTATCATTTTGGTTTTTCTGGGTCTCCTGATTGCGGGAACCGCAATGGTGACGCCGGAGAGCGATGATGAGCGTATCCTGCCTGAACATCCGGAGTGGCTCGGCTGGGCCTGTATTCTCGCGGGCCCATTGTGCTTCATCTTGTTCGGCAGCTTGTTCGGCCTAATCCCCGGCATCTTCTTTTGCGTCTTTGTTTCCTCGCTTGGTGACCGCGCGGCGACAATAAAAAGTTCGATTGTGTTGGCGACAGTGGTGACTATCTTCGGCGTTGGGTTGTTTTCATATCTGCTGCAGGTGCCGATGCCGCTGCTGACGTGGAGAGGCCTGTGATTGAAACCGCACTAACAGACCTCTGGTACGGCTTCGGAGTTCGCGCTGCAGCCCCACAATCTGATGTGGTGCTTTATCGGCGTGCTCGTCGGCAACATGGTCGGCGTGCTGCCGGGCATGGGTCCACTGGCGACTATTTCGATTTTGCTGCCGCTCACCTTTGGGATTAAACCGGTCGGTGCGATCCTGATGCTTGCTGGCGTGATGTACGGCGCGCAATACGGCGGCGCGATCTGCTCGATCCTGCTCAATTTGCCGTGTCATCCACCGCACGCTGTCACCTGTCTCGACGGGTTTCCGATGACCAAGCAGGGCCGGGGCGGTGTCGCGCTCGGGCTGACCGTGATGGCGTCGTTCGTCGGCGCCTCGTGGGGCATCACGGAAATGATCTTCCTGTCGCCGATCCTGGTGCGCGTTGCACTGGAGTTCGGTCCCGCCGAAATCTGTTCGCTGATGTTGCTCGGCCTGTTGGCCGGCTCGACGCTCGCGCGCGGCTCGCCGATCAAGGGCGTTGCCATGACCGTGATGGGTCTGATGCTTGGCATCGTCGGCACCGATCTTGAAACTGGCGCCGAACGCTTCACGTTCGGGATGACCCATCTCGATGACGGTATCGAGCTGGTTGCGCTTGCGCTGGGTCTTTTCGGCATCGCCGAGTTCATGAACAGCGTCAACCAGGTGTCGCAAATCAATACGGCCTATACGAATGTCCGCCTGCGTGACATGCGTCCGAGCAAAGCCGAAATAAAGCAGGCGATCGCGCCGATGTTCCGTGGCACGCTGGTCGGCAGCCTGTGCGCGCTGATACCGGGCACGGGTCCAACCATTGCGTCGTTCGTCGCATATGCCACAGAGAAGAAGATATCGAAACATCCCGAGAAGTTCGGCACCGGCCTGATCGAAGGCGTGATTGCGCCTGAGGCCTCGACCCATTCGTCGGTGCAGGGGGATTTCATCCCGACCATGAGCCTCGGCATTCCGGGCGATGCGGTGATGGCGTTGTTGCTTGGCGCGCTGATGATCCAGGGCATCGTGCCCGGCCCGCAGCTGATTAAAGAGCATCCGGATATCTTCTGGGGCCTCGTCGCCAGCTTCTGGATCGGCAACATCATGCTCGTTCTGCTGAACGTGCCGCTGATCGGAATCTGGGTGAAGCTCCTGACGATCCCGTACAAATATCTCTACCCGAGCGCACTGTTCTTCGTCAGCATCGGCGTCTACGCCGCCAACAACGACATGTTCCAGGTTGGCGAAACGGTCGTCATCGGCATCCTCGGCTATGTGCTGCTGCGGCTCGGCTTTCATCCGGCGCCGATCCTGCTTGGCTTCGTCCTTGGGCCTCGCTTTGAGGAGAACTTCCGGCGCGCCATGCTGATCTCGCGTGGTGACATTTTAGTGTTCGTGGAGCGGCCGATCAGCGCCGTATTCATCTTCCTGTGCTTCTTGCTGATCGGATTGCAGATCTATGTCCGCCTGCGCGGTCCCAAAGCGCCGATCGAGATACCAAGCGTGCTGGAAGGCGCCGAATAGCGGTCTAAATCCCTGCCAACTCGCGCATGATCCGGTAAAGCCGGGCCTGGCCCTCAAAGCCAATGCCCGGCCGGTCTGAGAGCGTGATCGCGCCGTTTTCGATGCGCGCGTCATCGGCAAAGCCGCCGAAATCGCCGAACACACCGGGATAGGATTCGGCGCCGCCGAGGCCGAAGCCCGCCGCAATCGCCAGCGACATCTGATTGCCGCCATGCGGAAACATGCAGGCACGCGGCCAGCTATGCTGCGCCAGCATCTCAAGCGTGCGGGCATATTGCACAATGCCGTACGCCTGCGGCGGATCGATCTGGATGACGTCGTTGCGCTCGGGTCGCAATCCGCCGAAGCGGACAAGGTTCTCGACGTCCTGCGTCGAAAACAGGTTTTCGCCGGTCGAGAGCGGCGGCCGATAAACGGCGGCAATTTCCGCCAGCAGCGCAAAGTCGAGTGGATCACACGGCTCCTCAAACCAGCGCAAGCCGAATGGTTCAAGACCGCGCGCGTAGGCGAGCGCCGCGTTGCGATCGAATTTCGAATTGGCGTCGACCGCGAGCAGTGCGCCCGACGGCAAGATCGATTTGACCGCTTCGACGCGGGCGAGATCGTCGGTCGAGCGACATCCCGCCGACCTTCATCTTCACCATTGTGTAGCCGGCGTCGAGATGGCGGCGCATCTCGTCCTGTAGATCCTTGGTGGTCTTGCCCGGTGCATACCAACCGCCACCGACGTAACAAAAAACCCTGTTGGGAAATTTGCCGCCGTTGAAGCGCTCGGCCAACATGCGATACAGCGGCATGTCAGCGATCTTGGCGACGGCGTCCCAGATGGCAACTTCAATCGTGCCGATGCCGACGGAGCGTTCGCTATGGCCTCCGGATTTCTCATTCTGCATCATGACGGCGAGAATTTTATCCGCCGCGAAATTTCCGGCGTCGTCAAGCAATGAGTTCGGGCTTCGCTTTGAGAATGCGTGGAATAAAACGCGCTCGCATTTGAGCGCCGCAGGCATAGCGGCCGGTAGAATTGAACGCAAAGCCGCAGACCGGCTTGCCAGCACGCACGACATCGGTGATCACCGCGACCACCGACGTCGTCATTTCGGAGAAATCGATGCTCGAATTGGCGAGCGTCGAGTTGAGCGGAACCGCAGTCTCGCGGATATCGACAATGCGCATCTATGGTTCTGTGCCTCTCATCTGTCATGCGCGGGCTTGACCCGCGCATCCCGATTAGGGACGCACTGTGCCTTACTAAGCGAGATGGCCGGGACAAGCCCGGCCATGACGTTTAGAAGGTCGTCCATCTTGTCACTGGATCTGCGGAATTTTTGCGTCCTTGATGACTTTGGCCCATTTATCGACTTCCGCCTTGATGTATGTGGCAAATTCGGCCGACGAACCGCCGTCCGGTTCGAAACCGAGCGGCGCCATCTTCGCCTTCATGTCAGGGTTCGTGACGATCGCCGCAATTTCCTTTTGAAGGAGTGCGACAATCTCTTTAGGCGTTCCTTTTGGCGCGAAAACGCCTTGCATGGTTTCGGACTCCTGGCCGGTAATTCCGGCTTCGGCCAAGGTCGGGACATCGGGCAGCGCCGTGGACCGTTTTTTGGTCGTGACCGCCAATGCACGCAGCTTACCGGTGAGAACAAGTTGCGTGGTCGGCGTCATTGCCACGAATGATGCCGGCACTTCGTTGGCGAGCACGGCCTGTGCTGCCGGGCCGCCGCCTTTATAGGGAGCTATGGCGAAATCGAGGTTATAAGTAACCTTGAACAGGTCGCTTGCGAGATCCGGCGTGGTGCCGAGGCCCGGCGAAGCGAACGTGAATTTGTTCGGATTGGCCTTGATGACCTCGATCAATTCCTTCGCGGTCTTTGCCTGTACTGAAGGATGAACGATCAGAATATTCGGCGTGATCGCGGCTAGGATGACCGGGACGAAATCCTTGTAGGGATCATAGGGACAATTCTTGTACAGGCTCGGGTTGACCACATAGCTCGAGGACGCGATCAGGAGCGTGTAACCGTCTCCGGCCGCGCGTGCGACGTTGACGGTGCCGAGGTTTCCGCCGGCCCCGCCAATGTTCTCGATATAGAATTGCTGGCCGAGTTTTTCCGACAGTTTTTGTCCAATCAATCGGGCCATCACGTCGGTCGGACCGCCGGCTGCGAACGGCACGACGATCTTGACCGGGTGTTCGGGGTAGCCCGCGGCCGCAGCAGGCTGTGTACCGACGACGGCCGCAAATAGCGCGGCTCCGACTGTCAGGTTTTTTATGCTTACAGGCATGTGTCCCTCCCAGTTTTTTGCCATCGTAACATTGCGCCGCAGGAGCGCCAGTAGGGCTTGCATCGTCCGCTCGCACAGGCTGTATTCCCGCGGCCTCCGCTTTTCCCTTTCGTCAGAGGAAATTCAATGCCGGCTCGAAAGATTACCCGTCAGGACATGCGCGACGCTGCCGAGAAGTACAAGAATTGGGGCAAATGGGGTCCCAAGGACGAGGTCGGCACGCTCAACTATACGACGCCGGAAGACATCATCGCCGCGACGCGTCTCGTGAAAAAGGGCAAGGTCATTTCACTCGCGCTCAATTTCGACCACACCGGCCCGCAGGGCGCGAAAAGCAAGTACCCGGCGATGGGGCGCACCAACCCGATCCACAGCATGCTTCGCACCGGCACCGACGCCTATTCCGGCGTGCTCGACAAGCGCGGCATCCGTGCCGCCGATGACATGGTGACCATGCCACTGCAATGTGGCACGCAATGGGACGGGCTCGGCCATGTGTTCTATGAGAACTATATGTGGAACGGCTACGATTGCCGCGAAGTCACATCCGCCGGCGCGCAGAAGTGCGGAATAGAGAAGACCAAGAACAGAATGGTGGGGCGTGGCGTATTTCTCGATGTCGCGCGCTACAAAGGCGTCGAGTCGCTCGACGACGGTTACGGCATCACCAATGACGATCTGTACAAGTCCGCCAAAAAACAGAAAGTCGAGCTCAAGCGCGGTGACTACATCATCGTGCGGACGGGCATGATGGAACGCTGCCAGAAGGCCGGAAGCTGGGATGGCTATCCGGGCGGCGACGCGCCGGGCTTTTCATTTGAGACGCTGGATTTCGTCAAGGACACCCAGCTTGCCGCGCTCGCCAGCGACACCTGGGGGTGCGAGGTTCGTCCGAACGAGAGCGAAGAAGGCATCAACCAGCCGTGGCACTGGATCACAATTCCCATCATGGGGATGACGATGGGCGAGATTTTCGATCTGAAAGAACTTGCTGACGATTGTGAACAGGACAAGGTCTACGAATTTCTGTTCGTCGCGCCGGCAATCCCCATCACAGGGGCAGTCGGTTCGCCGGTCAATCCACTGGCGATCAAGTAGCGGCAGTTCCGGGAGCGTGGTTATGGCAAAACAATATCCGGTCACTCACACCGAAGCGGAATGGCGCAAGCTGCTGACGCCCGAGCAATACACAATCATGCGCGAACACGGCACCGAAATGCCCGGTAGTTGCGCATTGTTGCACGAGAAGCGCTCGGGCACCTTTCGATGCGCGGCCTGCGATCAGCCGTTGTTTGCGTCCAAGCTCAAGTTCGAAAGCGGAACCGGTTGGCCAAGCTTCAACGATCCGTTGCCCGGCGCGGTCGAAGGCGAGACAGACCATAGCCACGGCATGGTGCGCGATGAGGTCCACTGCAGCCGCTGCGGGAGCCACCTCGGTCACGTTTTCAACGACGGGCCGCCGCCAACGCATTTACGCTATTGCATCAACGGCATCGCACTGAAATTCGAACCCGCGTGAGTACAGCATGGTAACGGTCGGACATAACGCCAAACGCCTCGGCGCTGAAGTTCTCGCGGATATGTTGGCGGGCTATGGCGTCACACATGTTTTCATGGTCCCGGCGGTCCTGCGGCGTACTTTCGCCGAAATGGAGCGGCGGACGAAAATCGCGCGCGTGCATTGTCATGGTGAGAAGTCCGCTGCCTACATGGCCGATGGCTATGCGCGGGCATCCGGAAAACCCGGCGTTTGCATGGCGCAGGTCATAGGCGCGCTCAATCTCGCAGCGGGCTTGCGCGATGCGCACCTGGCTCATTCCCCGGTTATTGCCATGACCGGCGGGCGCGATCCCAAGACCAAATTCCGCAAGGTGTATCAGGAAATCGACGACATTCCCGCGTTTGAGCCGGTAACAAAGATGAACGTCACCATCGACGACGTGGCGCGCATCCCGGATATGGTGCGGCAAGCGTTTCGTGTTGCCACCACCGGTGCGCCTGGCCCCGTCCACCTGCAATTTCGCGGCAATGAAGGGCAGGTGGACCTCGAAGAGGCCGAGATGGAAGCGCTGGTGGAGACACAATTCGCCAGCGTGCCGCCATTCCGGCCCGAACCGGAAAGCGCACACGTCAAGGTCGCGCTTGATCTGCTGCAAAAGGCTGAACGGCCGATCATCGTTGCCGGCGGCGGCGCGCGCGCATCGGGCGCGGGCCGCGAACTGGTCGCGCTCGCGGAAGCGTTGCAAATTCCGGTTGCCACTTCGCTCAACGGCAAGGACATCATTCCGGGCATTCACCCGCTGTCCGTCGGTGTCGTGGGGAGTTATTCGCGGGAGAGCGCCAATCACGCAGTCAACCGTGCCGATCTCGTTTGTTTCATCGGCACAGAAACTGGCGGCATGACCACTCATTTCTGGGCGGTGCCCAAAATCGGTACTCCCGCGATCCAGATCGATATCGAAGCAGAGTCGCTTGGTCGAAACTATCCGTTGCAGGCGAGTGTCTTGGGCGATGCCAAAAGCGTGCTGGTGCGCATGCTGGGCCAGATCGACAAATCGAGCGCGACCAAGCGCGAGCCCTGGATCAAGGAAATTGTCGCCCTGCGCACCGATTGGTACGCAAAATACAAACCGATGCTGGAGTCGGACAGCGTACCGATTCATCCAGCGCGCATCTGTGGCGACCTCACGCAATACGTGCCGGACGACGCTATTGTTGTGGTCGATACCGGACATGCCGGTATGTGGATGGGCGGCATGTACGATGTGCGGAAGCCAACCCAGAGCTACATACGCAGCGCGGGCCATTTGGGCTGGGCGTTTCCCGCGGGCATTGGCGCCAAGGCGGCATGTCCGGAGCGGCCAGTGGTGGTTTTTACCGGCGACGCCGGCTTCTGGTACCACATTGCCGAAGTCGAAACCGCAGTGCGCTGGGGCATCAATTCCATCACTGTCGTGAACAATAACGGCGGCGGCAACCAGTCAAAGCGCGGCTTCGACCGCGCCTATGGCGGCGAGCAGACCGCGCAGGCGCGTGAGCTGTGGACCTACAATCCGATGAATTTCGCCAAGCTCGCCGAGGATATGGGCGCGCTCGGCATCCGGGTTGAACGGCCGGCCGATATCGCGCCGGCGCTGCAACAGGCGCTTGCCGCCAAGCGACCGGCGGTGATCGATGTGGCGACGGACATCGAGGCGCTCGCTCCGCCTGCGGTCGCTAGACGGCAATCACTTCAGCGGCGGTCCGACGTAACGGAATTTCTGCGCGCGCTTTCCCGTGTCGACCTCGGTTGTGTAGACGTTGCCCTTGCTGTCGACCGCAAGATTATGCACCCAGTGAAACTCGCCGGGGTTGCGGCCGTTGCGCCCAAATGCACCGACGACCTCTCCGGTCTCGCGCATCAGCGTACGCACTTCGTTGTTGACGCCGTCGGCATTCATCAGGAACGTCTGCTTGGCGTCTGGCCAGAAATCGAGGTCCCACATCGATCCCTGTCCGGGCGTTTCCTTCGCCACGAAGAATTCTTTGACGAAGGTTCCGTCCTTGCGGAAGACCTGGATGCGGTCATTTTGACGGTCGCAGATGTAAACCAGCCCGTCCTTCGCGATCTTCACGCAATGGACCGGATTGGCAAACTGCTGTGGTGGCGTGGAGGCCGGATTGTAAGGCGCCTCCTTGGCATCGCTCGGCGGCTTGCCGTAGGCACCCCAATGCCGCTTGTAAGCGCCGGTGTCGGCGTCAAACACGATGACGCGGTGATTGCCATAGCCATCGGCGATGAACACTTCGTTCGTCGCGGGATCGACTTCAGTGTCGGCTGGGCGGCCGAGGCGGGTGGTATCAGCGCTTCCGGTCTGCGGGCCCGACTTGCCGATCTGCAAAACAAACTTTCCCTCCTGGGTAAATTTCAATACCTGGCCGTCATTGTTGCCGTTGCCGCCGACCCAGACGAAACCTTTGTAGTCGATATTGATGCCGTGTTCGTTTTCGAACCAGTCATAGCCTTGCCCCGGTCCGCCCCAGGCTTTGAGAAGATTGCCCTCCTGGTCGAATTCCAGCACAGGCGGCGCCGGCTTGCAGCATTTGCTGCGCGGCGGATTGAAGCTGGCCGCTTTCTCGTCATCGGTGAGCGAGCGCGGGCGTTGGATGACCCAGATATGGTCCTGCGCGTCGACTGCGACGCCAGCAGCCTGACCCATGATCCAGTTGTTCGGTAGGGTTTTCGGCCACGATGCGTCGACCTGGAATTTCGGAAAGTCGTCGGCGAAAGCCGGCACGGCCGACAGCGCGCAGGCGAATACCAATGGTACTATTTTCATGAGTCCCTCCCCGGCGCCGGTGAAAACAGGCACCGGCATTTCGCTAATGCTCCGATTTCAGCCAACCGCAATCAAGGGGTGAGCCGTGCAGTGCGGGAGAATTAGCCCTCGCCGATTTCGCGCAGAATTTCCGCGCTGTGTTCGCCAAGGCGCGGCGATGGGCGTTCGGATGCCGCGCGCCAGCCGTCCATCACGATTGGGGTGCGCACGCCGGGGATCGTGCCGCTCTTCGCGGCGCTGCTCGGCAGGTCGAGTTTCATGCCGCGGTGTTTGACCTGCGCGTCATTGAACACCTGCTCGAGATTGTTGATCGGGCCGGCCGGAACGCCCTGCGCCTCAAGTTTCCCGAGCAGATCGTCGCGTTTCATTTGTTTGGTCAATGCTGTCAATTTTCCGACCAGCTCGTTGCGATGTTTCAGCCGTCCGATATTGTCCTTGTAGTCAGGGTTCTGCGCGAGCTCGGGCGCGCCCAGCACGTTGCAGAATTTGATGTACTGGCTGTCGTTGCCGGTCGCGACGATGACGTGGCCATCAGCGACCGGAAACTCCTGGTAGGGCACGATATTGGGATGCGCATTGCCGATGCGTTTGGGGAGTTCGTTCGATACCAGATAATTGAGCGCCTGGTTGGCCAGCACGCCGACGGTTGAATCCACCAGCGCGGTGTCGACGTAACAGCCTTTCCCGGTCTTTTCCCGTTGCGCCACCGCGGCCAGAATGCCGATCACTGAATAGCAGCCGGTGAAGATGTCGGAGATCGCAACGCCGACGCGGGTCGGCGGGCCGTCCGCCATGCCCGTGAGGTCCATCATGCCGCCCATGCCTTGCGCCATTAAATCGTAACCGGCGCGCTTGGCGTAGGGTCCATCCTGTCCGAAGCCGGTGACCGAGCAATAGATTAGCCGCGGGCACTCATCCTTGAGGCTCTTGTAGTCGAGGCCAAATTTGGCCAAGCCGCCGACCTTGAAGTTCTCGATCAGAATATCCGAGCGCGCCGCCAGCTTGCGCACGATTCGCTTGCCCTCTTCACTTTCGAAGTCCATCTCGATCGAGCGTTTGCCGCGGTTGGCAGAATGGAAATAGGCGGACCCGATATGTTTGCCGTCGGCGCCCTCAACAAAAGGAGGCCCCCAGCCGCGCGTATCATCGCCAGTACCCTTGCGTTCCACCTTGATGACGTCGGCGCCAAGGTCGGCCAGCATTTGTCCGGCCCAGGGTCCGGCAAGGATGCGGGCAAGTTCAAGGACGCGGAGGCCCGCTAACGGCTTTGGCATGTGAAGAGGCTCCCGGGAAGAACGCGGAATGGATAGCGATGCCGGGGGTTTATAAGGTCATCGGCGCGCGCTGGCCATAGTGCGAATTATCTATTAGTCGCATACGGTTACAGGCAGATTTACGGCTGGGCCTATGGCGCTAGGTCGCACCTACAGCTAATCTGAAATCGGGTGCGGCGAGGGGATTTTGGTTATTGTTCGAAATCAACCAAATGCAGCGGCATTTCCGCTGCCAAAAAAGACCCCATGGAGGAACACACGATGAGGAAAATCTCGACATTACTCGTCACGGCGGCCGCGATGATCGCGTTGTCGGCGTCGGCGCAGGCGCAACTGACGATGAAAGCGTCGCACCAGTTTCCGGGCGGCAAAGGCGACGTCCGCGATGACATGGTGCAGATGATTGCGAAGGACGTGAAGGATGCCAATGTCGGCATCGACATTCAGGTCTATCCGGGCGCTTCACTGTTCAAGCCGAACGACCAGTGGAATGCCATGGTCAACGGGCAGCTCGACATCACGCTGTTTCCGCTCGACTACGCCAGCGGCAAAGCGCCGGTCTTCAGTGCGACCTTGATGCCAGGCCTGATCCGAAGCCAGGAACGCGCCAAGCGAATTAATAACTCCCAATTCATGAAGGACATGCGCGCCGAGATCGAGAAGCGTGGCGTGATCGTTCTATCCGACGCTTGGTTCGCCGGTGGCGTTGCAGCTAAAGGTGGCTGCATTGTTCGGCCCGAAGATTTGAAGGGCCGCAAGTTCCGGGCGGCTGGTCCGACTTTCGCCGGTATGTGGGAAAACGCCGGCGCCAGCATCGTCAGCCCGCCTTCAAACGAAATTTACAATGCGTTCCAGAGTGGCGTCGTGAATGGCACCGACACAAGCCTTGGCACCTTCCAGTCGATGCGTCTGTACGAGGTCACCGACTGCCTCACGGCTCCGGGGGAAAACGCGCTGTGGTTCATGTACGAGCCGGTGCTGATGTCGAAAAAGAGCTTCGATAAACTCGACAAGAAGCAGCAGGACGCGGTGATTGCGGCGGGCAAGAAGGCCCAAGTCTATTACGAGGGCAAAGCCGACGCAGTGAACAAAGAGGCGATCAAGGCGTTCGAGGACCACAAAGTGAAGGTGGTGACGCTGAGCGATGCCGACTATCAGGCCTGGCTCGACGTGGCGAAAAAGAGCTCCTACGCGGAATTTTCCAAAAATGTGCCCAATGGTCAGAAGCTGATCGACGAGGCACTTTCTGTGAAATAGCAGCAATGGCCACCGGCGGGCGCTTAGCCCGCCGGTCGGCTCTTAAAGTATAGTTGCGCCGCGTGCGGTTCTGACTTTCGAAACAATTGGAAACGATAAGCCCATGGACACTTACATTCGGGCTGTAAATTTTTTGTCACGCGTTGCGGGTGTGACGGCGGCTCTTCTCATCGCGCTTGCGGTGCTCGTGATTTGCGACATTGTGGTCGAGCGCTACATACTGAATTTGACAACGATCTGGCAGATCGACGTCGTGACATACAGCATTGTCGGCGCGACTTTTGTCGGCAGTTCTTATGTCTTGATGACACGCGGGCACGTCAACGTCGACATCTTGCCGTTGCATTGCGGCCCGCGTGCCCGCTATTGGCTTGCTTTGTTTACCAGCCTCCTCGCGATCGCATTCTGCGTCGTAATTTTCATCCTCTGTACCGCGTACTGGTATGAAGCCTTTTCGGAGCGCTGGCTTTCCAACACGGTGTGGCGCGCGCGACTTTGGATTCCATATCTCTCGATGCCGGTCGGTCTCGGCCTACTCATCCTTCAATACGTGGCGGAGCTGATCGGTCTGGTGACAGGACGGACGCCACCGTTCGGCATCAAGGATCAACTGGCTGCCGAAGATGTGGCCCGCGCGCAGGCGCAGGAAGCGCTGGGTGGCGCGCCATGAGCCCGACCACGCAAGGAACGCTCGTCCTCATTGTCACGTTGTTAATGCTGGTGTCGGGGATCCCGGTCGCCTTTGGACTCGGTGTGATCGCCATCTCCTTCCTGGTGTTTTTCCAGGGTTTTGATGCGCTGCATGTCGTTGCGGAGACGTTCTGGTCCGGGCTTGATGAATTTACGCTCGTAGCAATTCCGATGTTCGTCATGATGGGCGCGGCGATCGGGTCCTCGCCGGCCGGCAAGGACCTCTACGAAGCCCTGGATCGCTGGCTCTATCGTTTGCCGGGCGGTCTTGTCATTTCAAATATCGGTGCTTGCGCCATCTTCGCGGCGCTGACCGGATCATCGCCTGCCTGTTGCGCGGCCATCGGCAAGATGGGCATTCCGGAAATGCGCCGTCGCGGCTATCCGGACGATGTGGCCACCGGCTCTATCTGTGCTGGTGGCACGCTCGGAATTCTGATTCCGCCATCGGTCACCTTTATCCTTTACGGCATCGCTACCGAGACATCGATCGGCCGTCTTTTCATCGCTGGCGTCATGCCGGGGCTTATGCTGACCGCCTTGTTCATGCTGTGGACCTTGTTCATCATCTGGAAACGCGGATTTCGTTCGCACGCGATTGATTTCCGTTATTCGTGGAAGGAGAAGTTCCAGTCGGTTCCGAAGATTGCGCCATTCCTCTTCATTATTGGCGGCGTGATGTACGCGCTCTACGGAGGCGTGGCGACGCCGTCGGAAGCTGCGGGCGTTGGTGCGGCGCTGTGCCTGTTCCTGGCGATCCTGATTTATCGCCTTTGGAAGGTCGAACAAATCTGGCTGATCCTGCGCGACACCATGCGGGAGTTGGTGATGATCCTGACCATCATCGCCACCGCGGTGCTGTTCGGCTACATGCTGACGTCGCTCTATCTCACCCAGACACTGGCGCAGGCGATCGCCGACCTGCACGCCAACAAGTGGATGCTGATGTTCCTCATCAACATCTTTCTGTTGGTCTGCGGATTCTTTATCCCTCCGGCGGCGATCATCCTGATGACCAGCCCGATCCTGCTGCCCATTATTACAGCAGCCGGATTCGATCCGGTCTGGTTTGGTGTGATCCTGACCATCAACATGGAAATTGGACTGATCCATCCGCCAGTTGGCCTCAATATCTATATCGTCAATGCCATAGCGCCCGACGTGCCGCTGGCGCAGGTCATGTGGGGAACGCTGCCGTATGTCATCTGTATGATGCTGGCGATCGTCATCTTGTGCATCTTTCCTGAAATTGCCACATGGTTGCCTGATCATATGATGGGCGTTGCCATAGGGCCTAAATGAACACCTCGTTTTTCGGCGAGCTGCTGCAGACGATCTCAGACCGCGGTCGCGCGCTGCTTGCCCGCGATCGGCGCGGTGAGGCATCTGCTCACTCGGAAAGCCTCGTGGAACTGTGCGAGGATTTATTGTCCGGCCGCGGCGAGGCTTCCGGCGTGGCGCTCGCGCGAGAAATTCTGACCCGCTACGCGACGCTCACCATCGGCCCTCGTATCGCTTTCTTCGAGGCATTGGCGCAGCGCTTTGGCATCGATCCGGCCCGCATGGAGGAGGCGATTGCCGCCTGGCGCGCAGGACCGTCAGATACGAGCGCGGCCGAAGTCCACGCCGCGTCGGAACCACGCCGGCAGGAGTTGTTCCGGAGGCTCAACCTTGCGCCAGGCGGCACCGCCTCACTTGTGCGCATGCGCGAGCAATTGATGGATTCGCTCGATCACCGCGAAGATCTGCGTGCGGTCGACGACGATTTTGTTCACTTATTCTCGTCCTGGTTCAACCGAGGCTTCCTGGTGTTGCGCCGCATCGACTGGTCGACGCCGGCAATCGTGCTCGAGAAAATCATTCGCTACGAAGCGGTGCACGAAATCCACGACTGGCAAGACTTGCGCCGACGCATCGATTCACCGGACCGGCGTTGTTACGCATTTTTTCATCCGGCGCTGGTGGACGAGCCTCTCATATTCGTTGAAGTCGCATTGACGCGCGACATCCCGGCCGCAATCGCGCCCATCCTCGCCAAAGAGCGTGAGGTCATGGAACCTGAAAAGGCCCGCGCAGCAACGTTTTATTCGATCTCCAATTGCCAGCGCGGCCTTGCCGGCGTTTCGTTCGGGAATTTCCTGATCAAGCAGGTGGTCGAGGAAGTCAGCCGCGAGATGCCCAAGCTCTCCACCTTTGTGACGCTCTCGCCGGTGACCAATTTTTCCGACTGGCTCAAGCAGGAGCGCGCGGAGGAGAGGTCTGCCGCGCTGAATGAGGCCGACAAATCGGTGCTTGCCGCACTCGATCAACCCGGGTGGTGGACCAATGAGGAAACGGCTGCGCAGGTGCAGGACGCGGTCATGCGCGCGGCCGCGTGGTATTATCTTCGTGCACGCAACGGGCGTGGTCTGCCGGTCGATGCGGTGGCGCGTTTCCATCTTGGCAATGGTGCGCGCCTCGAGCGCATCAATTGGCTCGGAGATACGTCAGAGCGGGCAATGGCGCAGGCCTACGGTCTGATGGTGAACTACCAGTATGATCTCGACGACATCGAGAAGAATCACGAAGCCTATGCGGAGGGACCCACGGTGGTCGCCTCTGGTTCCGTGCAGCGGCTCTTGCGCCCGCCACTCGAGTTGGTGCCGATCGCCGGCTAGGATTTCCCGTAGACAGGAACGATTGCCCCGCGTGTGACATGATTGTCGGGTGAGGCGAGGAAGAGGATTGTCGCCGCAACCTCGTCGACTTTCGGCCAGGCTTCGAAATTCGCCTTTGGCATCGCCTTGCGATTGGCAGGCGTGTCCATGATCGACGGCGCGACCGCATTTACCAATATGCCGTCCTTGGCAACTTCCTCGGCGAGCGCCACTGTAAGCGCGGCGACGCCGGCCTTGGCGACTGTGTATGCGGTCATGCCCGCGCCGCTCCGCCACTCCAGTGCGGGCCGTGCGGCGACGTTGACGATGCGTCCGCCGCCGGCAGCCAACATACCTTTCGCGGCAGCACGGCAACACAAAAAGCACGATGTAAGATTACTGTCGATCTGCACCATGAGCGCCTTCTTATCGGTCTCGGTAACTTTGCCAGCCGCAAAGCCGCCGGCAATGTGGATTGAGGCCCAGGGCTTTAGACCCGCATAAACTTTGACGACTTGCGTCTCGTCGGCGAGATCGGTGACTGCGATGAGCGTCACATTCGGATCGTCGCGGCTGGGAAAGCTTTGCGCCTCAGCCTCGTGCACATAGGGAACGGTGCAGGTCGCGCCGACGGCAAGCAGCCTCGCGACAACTGCGGAGCCCAATGCGCCTGTGCCGCCCGTCACCACAACCTGCTTGCCGGAAAAGTCCATCTCATAATCCCCTGCGCATGATCTTGTCCGAAAACCGGTTCCCACTTTTCGGGATCATGCGCTAACCTCGCCCGCGCTTCACGCGCGTCGGCAGTACCTGGAATTCAACCCAGTTGGCGACCTCGCTGACGCGCAATTTTTTGTCGAGCACATTCTTGCTCACACCGTGTCGCCAGGCCAATCGCTTGCAGGCAGGATCGCAGTCGAGCGTGTCGAGATCATGCGCAAATGTTTTGATGTCTGACTCATCGGCAAAGAAACCTTCCTCAATCAGGCGCGTGCCGATGCGTCTGACAATCGCCGCGACCTCGCGCAGCGGATATTCCGGATGATACTGCACCGCCCATGCGACAGAACCATTTGTGCGGATTTCGGCGCTCTGCACGTCCGATATGGCATTGGTGGCAAGCACAGTGGTGCCTGGCGCCAGTGCTTCCACCTCATCGAGATGAACGGTCGGCGCGTTGAACACGTCGAGCTTGCCGGCGTACATGGGGTGTTTGCGGCCAGCTTCGGTAAGCCGAATGCCGCGCCCAAAGCCGATTTCACGGCCTTTCGGGTTCTTGCGGACGCTGCCACCGGCCGCTGCGGTGATGACCTGCAGACCCCAGCACGAGCCGAAGAGGGGGGTGCCGGTCTTGAGCGCTGCGCGCACCAATTCAATCTGGCGCATCACTTCAGGGCCTGCGTTGTAAACGTGCAAGCTCGAACCGGTGATGGTGATGCCGTCATAGCCTTCCAATGAGACGCCCTCGGGCAAAAGCGCGCCCGGATCGCCCGGATAGCAGATGTCCACCTCGGCGCCAGGAAGCAGCTCGCGCAGGAGGTCGGAGTAGCCCTTGCTGGCCGCGGTACCGCCGACCGCCACGTGATCCGCCAAGGTCTGCGGTGAATTGCCTTCAATGACGAGCAGGCGGGGCGAGGGCATTGGCGTCGGTTTCATGTTCCCTGGAGTTGGCCAGGACGCGAACAACAAGGGTTGATTTGATTGATATGGCTGTGCCACGGCCATTTTGCAATCGTGCGAATTTTTTTTGCCCAAACGCGGGGTTAACGGCTTCTTGTTCTTGAGTGCATCCCATAAGCCGCTCATTCTGCCCGACGAAAGCGAATCAGCACGCAATGGCCGACTTCGATCTCGCCATCATCGGCGGCGGCATAAACGGAGCGGGTCTCGCCCGAGACGCTGCTGGCCGCGGCATCAGCGTTCTTCTTGTCGAGATGAACGACCTCGGGTCGGGTACGTCTTCCGCCTCCAGCAAGATGATCCATGGCGGCTTGCGCTACCTCGAGCATGCAGCATTCCGCCTCGTGCGTGAGGCCCTCAATGAGCGCGAAGTGCTCCTGCGGATGGCGCCACATGTCGTGCGCCCCATGCGGTTGATGCTTCCGCCGCTACCGGGGTTGCGCTCGCCTCTTTTGCTGCGTTTCGGTCTATTGCTTTACGACTGGCTTGGCGCGCGCAAATTGCTGCCGGCATCGCGAACTGTTGACCTTACTCATCACGTCGTGGGTCAGCCGCTGAAACGGGAATTCCGCTATGGCTTCGAATATTCCGACTGCTCAGTCGACGATTCGCGCCTGGTGGCACTCACCGCGCTTGATGCGGCTGAACACGGGGCCATTGTTCGCACGCGCACACGATGCACGCGAGCGGAGCGGCGCGATGAATGGGAGCTCGTACTCAATGCGCGCGGCCACCGTGACGTGAAGACCGCGCGTGTTCTCGTCAACGCCGCAGGGCCGTGGATTGGCGAGGTGGCCGACACCATTTTAAGGCAACCGCTTGCGCGGCCGGTACGGCTGATCAAAGGCAGCCATATCGTTGTACGTCGTCAATTCGAGCACAACGACGGCTATCTCTTTGAAGCACCCGATCGGCGCGTCGTATTTGCTTTGCCGTTTGCGGAAGATTTCACCCTCATTGGCACCACCGACCTGAACTTCGTCGGTGACCTGAACTCACCGGCGCCCGATCCCGACGAGATTCTTTATCTTTGCGACGCCGTGAATCAATATTTCCGCAAAAACATTACACCTGATGAGTTGGTGTGGTCGTTTTCTGGCGTGCGCGCGCTCTATGATGATGGCGCCGACAAGCCCGAGGATGTCACGCGCGACTACGAACTTGTGCTCGACAAGCGTGATGGCCAGGCGCCGTTACTCACAATTTATGGCGGCAAGATCACCACGCACCGGAAATTGGCGGAGGCCGCGATGGCGCAGATTGGCCACTTCTTTGAGGCGATGCCGCCGTGGACGGCGACGTCCCGGCTTCCGGGCGGCGAGTTTCCTGCAGAAGGGTTTAATGCGCTCGTAAGTGAATTGATCGAGCGATGGCCATTCTTGTCGGGGCCGCATGCGCGGCGGCTGGCGCGGGCCTATGGCCGCCGGGTTGAGCGGTTCCTCAAGGAAACGAAAAGCATGGACGAATTGGGTCCGCGTTTTGCGGGTGATCTTACAGGCGCCGAAGTGCGCTATCTGGTGGAAAGTGAATGGGCACACAGCGCCGACGATGTGCTCTGGCGACGCAGCAAACTCGGACTAAAAGCGACGCCAGAGGAGTGCGTGGCGCTGGACCGTTTCATTGCGTCGCTGGGTGCACAAAGCTGAGGACATAAACGTGTCGACCGCTCTCATCGCTATCGATCAGGGGACAACGTCCACACGGGCGATCGCGTTTGACGCCGCCCTGCGGCCACTCGCAACCGCCCAGCATGAGTTGCGCCAGATCTATCCGATGCCCGGCGAGGTCGAGCACGATCCGGAAGAAATCTGGACAGCTGTCGTCGCAACGGTTCGTGCCGTGATGGCGCAGGCCCGCATTACGGCGAAAGATGTCGCCGGCATTGGAATCACCAACCAGCGTGAAACCACCGTTATTTGGGATCGCGAATCCGGGAAACCCATTCATAATGCCATTGTCTGGCAAGACCGACGCACCGCAGATTTTTGCGAAGCGCTTCATCGTTCCGGTCACGAAGGTGAAATTGCCCGCAAGACCGGATTGCTGCTCGATCCGTATTTTTCCGCCAGCAAGATCGCCTGGCTGCTCGATCATGTGGACGGAGCGAGAAAAGCAGCCGAGTTGGGTAAACTCTGCTTTGGTACAATCGATAGTTTTCTGCTCTGGAGGCTTACCGGAGGCAAGGCGCATCTGACCGATGCGACCAACGCCGCGCGAACCCTTTTGTTCGATATTGGAACGGGCGCATGGGATGATGACTTGTGCCGGTTGTTCGGCGTACCGAAGCGCTTGCTTCCGGGCGTTTGCGATTGCGCGGCCACATTTGGAGAGACACTTCCAGACCTGTTCGGCGCGCCCATCCGCATTTTGGGCATGGCCGGCGATCAGCAGGCGGCGACCGTCGGGCAGGGATGCTTTTCACCAGGGATGGTGAAATCAACCTATGGGACAGGCTGTTTTGCGCTGCTCAATACGGGCCCGGAGCGAATTGTCTCACGCCACCGTTTGCTGACGACCATTGCCTACCAGCTCGAAGGAAAACGTTGTTATGCGCTGGAAGGCGCGATTTTTATCGCTGGTGCGGCTGTGCAATGGCTGCGCGACGGGCTGAAACTTATCGCGAAATCATCGGATATTGGCGCCCTCGCCCAGATGGCCGACCCGGCTGAGCAAGTCTATTTGGTGCCGGCTTTTGTTGGCTTGGGCGCGCCATACTGGGACGCACAGGCGCGCGGCGCAATCTTCGGCTTGACCCGCAATTCGGGAGCCGCCGAGCTTGCGCGGGCGGTGCTGGAAGCGGTCGGCTATCAGACGCGCGACCTGCTCGACGCCATGCGCGCCGACTGGCCTGCATCGAAACATTCCATGACGGTGCTGCGCGTCGACGGTGGCATGGCTGCCAGCGATCCGGCGATGCAGTTTCTCGCCGATATGCTTGCGAGTCCGGTGGACCGGCCGGTGGTCATGGAAACGACCGCGCTGGGCGCAGCCTATCTCGCCGGTCGCACGGCCGGCGTATGTCCCGATCTCGACGGTTTTGCTGGGCACTGGCAGCTCGATCGCCGTTTTGAACCGCGCATGGATTCGAATACGCGGGAACGCAAATATTCCGGTTGGAAACAGGCGGTACTGCGCACGCTGACAGACCCTGCACGGATAAGTTAGCGGTTTTGCTTCCCGGGTTGAGTGCGCTCGTGTGTCCCGCTAGCGTGCGCGCCACGACACGGGGAATTGATGGCGGACGACGGGGAAGCGGCGGAAAAACGGGCAGCGAGTGAAACCCTGCCGCTCGTCCGCTTCGAAGCGGTCGGTAAGCGCTTTGGACCGATTACGGCGGTCGACACGCTCACCCTGGACATTGCCCAAGGCGAGTTTTTCGCGCTGCTCGGCCCCTCAGGCTGTGGCAAGACAACACTCTTACGTTTGCTCGCCGGGTTCGAGACGCCCAGCGCAGGCCGAATTCTGCTCGATGGCGAGAATATCGCCGCGGTTCCGCCGCACCGGCGGCCGGTCAACATGATGTTCCAGAGTTATGCGTTGTTTCCGCATCTCACGGTCGAGGGCAATATTGCCTTCGGGCTGCGCCAGGAGGACGTGAGGCGGGCAGACATTGCCGAACGTGTTAGCGAGATGCTCACGCTGATGCGTCTGCAAGGGTTTGGGGGCCGGCGCATCGACCAGCTCTCCGGCGGACAACGCCAGCGGGTGGCGCTGGCGCGCTCGCTCATCAAGCGTCCGCGGGTGCTCCTGCTCGACGAGCCATTGGCCGCGCTCGACAAGAAGCTGCGCGCCGAGACCCAATTCGAGCTGATGGAATTGCAGCGGAAGCTTGGCACGACCTTCATCATCGTCACTCACGATCAGGAGGAGGCGATGATCGTCGCCGACCGGATCGCCGTGATGGATCGTGGTCGGTTGATGCAGGTGGCGACGCCGGCGGAAATCTACGAACGGCCCATTTCGCGTTGGGTTGCCGATTTCATCGGTGAAGTGACTTTGATTGAAGGGCGGATGGCGGCCTCCGGCATAATAAGTGCCGCGCTTGGCCAACTGCGTGTTGCGGATGCTGGCGCGGTTAAACCTGGGGAGCAAGCCTGGCTGGCACTGCGCCCGGAGAAGATCAGTATGAGCGCTGAACGGCCGAATGGAGAGCTAAACGCAGTGGCCGGCACCGTATTCGAGATCGGCTATCGCGGTGACAAGTCGATCTACAAGGTTCGGCTTGCCGATCGCTCGCTCATGAAGGTCGCGCTTGCCAATATGAGCGTGCGCAGCAAGGCGCGTTTCGCAATGGACGACCTGGTATGGCTGTCGTGGCCGCCGGATGCTGGTGTGGTGCTGACGGGATAGGCGATGGGACCGCACGCTGACAAACGCAGCTGGGGCGCACGAGTTGTTGTGCTTGTGCCTTATCTATGGCTTGCGCTGTTCTTTCTTGCGCCCTTCGTGATCGTGCTCAAGATCAGCCTGTCGCAAGCCACGCTGGCGCAGCCTCCTTATCTGCCTGTATTCGACCCGGCCGCAGGCTGGCCAGGACTAAAGGATTTTGCCGCGCAGCTCTCCGCCGATTCATTCAAGCTTCTGGTCTCCGACGCCATCTATTTTCTGTCTTATTTCAAGAGCCTCGAGGTCGCGGCAATCTCGACGGTTATCCTGGTCTTGATCGGTTACCCGCTTGCCTACGGCATCGCGCGCGCTCCGCGCGCCTGGCAGCCACTCCTTGTGATGACGATTATCTTGCCGTTCTGGACTTCGTTTTTGATCCGCGTCTACGCCTGGATCAATATTTTGCAACGCGACGGGTTGCTCAACGACGTCTTGCTTCGTCTGCACGTCATCGATGCGCCGGTCGCATGGCTATCCTCTGACACTGCGATTTATATCGGCGTGGTCTATTCGTATTTGCCATTCATGGTGCTGCCGCTCTACGCCACGCTGGAGAAACTGGATGAAACCTTGCTGGAGGCGGCCGCCGATCTTGGCTGTCCGGGCTGGAAGTCATTCTGGCTCGTGACTTTTCCATTGTCGCTGCCGGGTCTTGCTGCCGGGGCGCTGCTCTGCTTCATCCCGATCGTCGGCGAATTCGTCATTCCGGACCTGCTTGGCGGTTCAGAGACGCTCATGATTGGGCAGGTGCTGTGGACTGAATTTTTTTCCAATCGTGACTGGCCGGTCGCCTCTGCACTCGCGATTGCATTGTTAATGCTCCTGCTGGTTCCAATCCTTTTCTATGAACGGTTGCAGCAACGGTCGCTGGAAGGGAACCGATAATGCGGCGTGGCGCTTCAGCCTTTAATATTGCGGCGGTCGCGGTCGGCCTAGCTTTCCTCTATTTGCCCATCACCATCCTTGTGATCTTTTCATTCAACGCCTCCCGGTTGGTGACACTCTGGGGCGGATGGGCACTCACCTGGTACCGCGAGCTCCTGCACGATGATGCCCTGCTGGAGGCGGCCTGGACCAGCCTGCGCGTTGCCTTGCTGTCGGCGACGGCGGCCACAATCCTTGGCACGTTCGCCGCCATTGCTCTTGCCCGGATGGGCCGATTTCGAGGCCGGCTGCTTTTCTCCGGCATGATCTACGCGCCCTTGGTGATGCCGGAGGTGATCACCGGATTGTCTCTGCTGCTGCTGTTTGTCGCGTTCAATGTGGATCGTGGGTTCTGGACCATCGTTATTGCACACACGACGTTGACCATGTGTTTCGTTACGGTGATCGTGCAATCACGGCTTGCCGACTTTGATCGCAGCCTGGAAGAGGCGGCCATGGATCTCGGCTGTCCACCTTTCAAGACATTTCTGACCATCACGCTGCCGCTGATTGCGCCGGCAATCGCCGCGGGCTGGATGCTGGCGTTTTCGCTGTCGCTCGACGACCTGGTGATTGCGAGCTTCACCACAGGGCCGGGCGCAACGACTTTGCCGATCCGGATTTATTCTGAAGTGCGTATGGGCGTTAAGCCGGAGATCAATGCGGTGTGCACGATCATGATCGGGGTCGTGGCGCTCGGCACGATCGCGGCATCATTGATGGCAAAGCGCGGCGCGGCTCAGCGCGAGCGCGCAGCACTGGGCGCGCAGGTTTGAATTTTGTCGAATAAGACCCTAGTCGCTGCTGCTCTTGCCGGGTGGCCGGAATAAAAAGACCAGGAACCAGATCGGCACAATCACCACCGAGCCGAGCAGGACATTCGGCCAGGCCCACGCGAGGCCTTTTCTTGCATACTCCTCGAGACGTTCGGTCGAGAGCCCGAACGCCTGCATCAATTGATCGACCGTAATGCCGAAATGGGCGAGGATTGTTCCCACCACCAGCGAGGCGACGGCGACCTTGACCAGCGTTCGAAAGAGAGGATTTAGCATCCACAGCCCGTACGCGCCGGCTTTCCCGGCGGGTGATTCGTCTCGCGGGCGATAATAAAGGAATGATAGTCCGGCAGCACGTGCGCGGGGGTGCCAAGTCCGAGTTTAGCCGGTTATTGGGGCTTTTCGGACGTCGCGGCGGGCGCCGTCGATTGTTCGTTCGTCGGAATAGTACCGGAGGGAGGAGTTCCTCCGGTCAGCCGCTCAATAGCGGAGCGAACCGAGTTGCGATCGCGACGCTCCCGTATGGCATTGAGCAACGGTGCGGCAGCGCCTGAGCGCCGGATAAGGGCTTCAGGGTCGGGTAGCATAATCGGATCGTCCCACGAGCCCTGCACAATGAATGGCAGTTCGAACGGTGCGACGCCGGGTTTTGGTGGTGCGACCAGGGAGGCAGTGCCTTTGAGATCGAGTTCTCGCGCTGGAATAGATGCCGAGCCTGCGAGTGCCAGTTTGACTGCCGCGCCCTCGATGTTCACGTCTTCAACGGTGACGGTGCCTTCCGCGATTTTCAGGGCGACCGTAATTTTATCGTAGGGCGTCCGGCCGCTACGAAATTCTCCGCCACCCGATAAGGGCCGGCGCTCCAGGCGCCGCAGCAACTGCTCGACGTTCAGTCCGGCGAGCGCGCCGTCTGTACCCACCAGACCGGCGGTGCCATGCAGCGTGTGCGTTACCGCGAGCACGCTGTCACCGGTCCCTTCGACCGCCAGCGAAATATTGCCCTTGCCCTCGAGTCGTCGCAGCCCGAACAATTGACCGAGGCAGCTTTCAAGATCGACGTCGGTAAATTGCAATTGCGATTTGACGTCAACACCTTGCTCGAAATTGGCGAGGGCTAGCGACCCTTTGATGACCCCGCCATACGCTTGCGCTTCACCCACGGTTATTACCAGGTGACTGTTACGCAGGTTGGCGGCGATAGCGGTTCGGCCAAGCTTCGCATTCGATACCAAGACATTGGCTGCCGAAAGCCGCAGGTCGAGGTCGATGCCTGCCAGACCGTCAAGCGTGATGCGTCCGTTATTCCACGCGCGCTCGTTGGTCGTAAGCAGTCGGACTGTGGAAATATAGGGCGTCAAATCGAGCGTGTCCGCGGCCAGCGTGCCTTGCAGCGTTTGTCGTCCGTCGGCTGCAAACGTGAGGACGCCTTCGACGCTGTTGCCGTCCAGTTCGGCGTTGACGCTCGAGAGGCTTATGGTTCCTCCCACGACATTGGTCCGCGCCTTGATCGAAAAACGGCCAAACCCGCCGCCAGGGAGCGGCCTCTGTCCGGCCCAGGCCAATGTGTTCCGCAGGGACGCTGCGTCAGCTGCGAGCGTGCCTTCGATCTTGAGAGTCGGCTTGAGACTGATTGCCCCTTCGAATGCGGCCTTACCGGGTGAGCCGGAGAGGCGCAATTTCAATCCGCTGCGACTCCCAGCAAGCGCGGCCGGAAAATCAGCGAGCGCCAAGCTCGCGTCCATCGGAGAATCGTGCCAAATGAAATGCCCGGTGGCTCCAAAGCTTTTCGAGATTGAAGGCCAGGCCAGCGAAAACTCTACTCCATATAATGTTTCGACAATCTTGCGAGCTTCGTCGCGAATAACGACGGTGCCGCCGTCTATTCGCATCTCGGAAAACGCAGCAAGGCGTTGCGTCGCGTTCTGGCTGCGTGTCAACGCCTCGATCAGGCCGGACCAATTGGATTGGCCGTTCGACTGCAGCTCAACGGCAATGTTTGGGTGATCCAACGAGACGTCTGCAATTTCCACTCTGCCAATCAGCAGCGGAAAAAACCGCAGGCGCGCGGTCAAGCGTTCGGCAGTGAGGGCCGGTTGCCCGCCCTCGCCAAGGACCACGTCGGCGAAGCTGACGCTGCCGGTCGGAAACAGCGAGACGCTCGCTTTGCCCCGCAGCACCGGTTCGAGCCCCGTGACCGCGCGGATCTCTCCGACGACCTGTTGGCGTACCGCATCCGCTGAAATCAGGTATCCAGCCGTCGTGAGCACGACCAAGCTGCCCGCGATTACGGCGAGCAAGACAATTCCCAGGCGTTTTAGGCCGGTGGCGGCTGTCAAAGGGGGTGTTCCGGTAGCTTCAGCGTCAATGCCGACGGACTATAGCATCGGCCCCGCTGCCGCCATACCTGAACGGGCTATGTGACCCTTTCATGGCTGGCCATTTTCCCGGTTAAGCCTATCGCTGGAACGATCCGCCAAAGATCCGCCCTTGGCGGGCATCGGCAATTTCCGCAATCATTTTCTTCACGATGGCTTGTCCGAACGAATTGAAGTCCTTGGCCTCCAAAACGAAGCTGCCGGGCCCGCCGATGACGTTGTCCCGATAGTATTTGGTCAGGCCTCCAGGCGGATTGGTGTGTTCCGGATTCCAGGGCAGCGGCGTGTCACTGAGGATAACCAGCCCGTTGATCGTGACTCCGAGCGCCAGCGCTTCATCCCGCGCCTGACCGACATCGCGGCCGGCATTATTCGTACCGTCTCCGGAAACATCGATCGTGCGCCGCTCGGCGCTGAACGGTGCCCGCGCAAGCTGAGCGACGGCTGCATCGATACCGCCGCTGATAGAAGTGCGATCGGCGAATGAGCGCGGCGACTCGACCAACCGATCACCAAATGCCTGCGCCGCATTTGGTCCGTCAACAAGCATCCAGTCAATCACGACTTTCTGGTTGCCAAATCCCGACCATTCGAGAAACAGCACGCCAATGCGGCCATTCCGACCGGCACGGATCGCGTCGAGGACGCGGGGATTGGTGAGTGCGGCGGCATAGCCTTCGCGTTGCAACTGGAACTTCTGGCTATCGACGCTTCGCGATACATCGGCCGCCAGAATGAGGAGCAGATCAACAGGCTCGGCTGCGCTCGCGCGCAAAGCGGGCGCGCCAAACGAGAACGCCAGCACGACAATCGCGCAGCGGAACCATTGGCTCATCCAGGGAGCCTATCCGATTTTGGAATTACTGCGCCAGCACCCGGGTGATCGGAAATGCGAGTTCGACGAGTGTGCCGTCGTCCACGTGGCTGGTTATGCGGAAGCGGGCATGATTGGCCTCAGCCAAGGCCTTGGTTATCGGCAGGCCCAACCCCGTTCCGCTTGAACCCCAACGTGCCGCGGTCGCGACCTGACGGAATGGTTCAAGCGCGGTCTGCAGCTCCTTTTCGCTCATTCCGGCTCCGGTATCGCGCACGCGCAGCACGACTTCCTGGTCGTCAGTCAACGTCGTTGAGATGATCACCTGGCCGCCAGCGCCGGTGAACTTGATCGAGTTCGACAGCAAATTCAGGACGATCTGACGCATCGATCGCGTATCAGCGACAATCTGCGGCAGACTTGCGGGCAGCGACGTGCGGATAATTACGCGCTCACGGTTTGCCTGTTCCTGCATGATGGCAACGCACTGTTGCGCCAGGTCGTTGAGGTTGACGCTCACGAACGTGAGTTCGAGCTTTCCAGCTTCGATTTTCGACAGATCGAGCAGGTCGTTGACCAGCGAGATCAGGTGGCCGCCCGAAGAATGGATGTCCTTCAGGTATTGCCGATAACGCTCGTTGCCGATGGGGCCGAAACGTTCGTCCATCATTACTTCGGAGAAGCCGATGATGGCATTAAGCGGCGTGCGAATTTCATGGCTGATCTTGGCGAGAAACTCTGACTTGGCCGTCGACGCCTGCTCGGCCGCCCGCTTCGCTCCGATCAATTCCTCTTCGCTACGTTTCCAGGCAGTAATATCACGCAGCACTGCGCAGAGCTTTTCGCCATCCTCGATGCTGCCCATGGTCATATAGAGTGGGACAAGCCCGCCTTGGCGGACGCGTCCGATGACTTCGTAGCCGGCATCGAGCATGCCGGCCCCTGCGCCTCGCGCGAGCCGGTCGAGATGTTCAAGCACGGCTTGCCGGCTTTCCGGCACCAGTAATTCGCCGACCGACAGTTCCGAAAAATGTCTTGCTTCGTAGCCGAACAATGCCTCGGCACTGCGGTTGGCCGAAAGCACGCGGCCGGTGCGATCGAGCACCAGCACGCCGTCGGTGGCTGTATCGAGGATTGCCCTTAGCTCGACGTTTTCGCGGCGCAACGAATTGTCCGTCGGCGCGACGTCGGCTCCGGCCTGGGTGTTGATCACAAGAACCAGAGCATTTTCATCATTCCAGACCGCACCAAACAAGCGACCCTCGACCGGCTTCTGCTTGCCGTTCACGGTCGCAATGGTGAGCGACTTGGTGCCGCTTCGCGCATCCCTGGGCGGGGATTCACTTTTAACGTCGATGAAAAGACTATCGAGGCCACCTGCCTCGCTCAGCGCTTCCAACGATGGATAGCCGGTCCATTCAAGGAACGCGCGGTTTGCGTAGATTAAAGAGTTCAAGCGGTAGACCAGAATACCGATGGGTAAGCGATCGAGTATTGGGCGGCTTTCCTGCGTGTTGCGGCCGGTCTTTGGCGGCTCATGCGGCGCTTGAGGCGGTTGGGCAGGCTCAGAATTTGGCTCGGCACCAAAATCGTCGGGAGCGGCTGCTGCCTCGGATTTGGCCGACGGTCGTTTCAGACGTTCGCTGAGTTCGCGCGCAAGTTCCTGAAATGCGCTGCGCTCACGGGCATTGAGCGTCGGCTTCTCCGTGGCGGGCGGCGGCGCGGGCGGAAACGGCAATACCTTGGATTCGGCCTCCGAAACGATCGGCGGTGGCTGCGATTGTGTTGCACGCCGCCGCCGGATATCCCCCAGCCGAACTGTGTCTCGACAGATGCCAAAGCCGCGAAAGCCCTTGAATTGGCGGTCACGGTCGAACACAGGCAGCCCGGACATCTCTACCGCTATTCGCTCATCGGTTTGATCGGCCGGCCAGGAAACGATAATTCCGCTGAAAGTTTCTCGCGCGGTGAGCACGGCAGCGATTTTTCCCTCCGGATCGAGATCGAGGGCGCGCGCCGTTTCGCGCCAGCTGCGATTGAGTGCAGCGGCAGTTTTGGGCCCAAGCAGATCAGTAAATTCCTGGCTCGCGAGCGTGAATTGCCCATCGGCATTGGTTTCCCAAACAAACCGAAAAGGAAAGGGCTGCGGCGCGGGTTTCGCTCCGATCGGGTTGACCATGGAAGGCGTTGTGGGTTTCTGCGGAGCATCGGGCGCAATGGCCTGCTCCGCGGCGAAGACGAAGAGCAACACAAATGTGGCCCCGGCACCGAGCTTGCGGACGCTCACATGTCCGGCTTGTGTTTCGCCTTCGGCGGCGCCATTGAGGGTTGCTTCGCGGGCGAGCTTGTCCGCGCCAAAGGCCACAAGATCGAGTTTGTTGCCCAGCCGCTCGCGCGCCGTCGGCCGCGCCTCGATCAACTCGCCGTCGGCAGTAAATATTGCCGCAGGCGCGGTACCGTTCTCGAGCAAACGGCGCGCCCGCTCAGGCAGGGCAAGCTCTCTGCCGGCGCGCTCGGCCGATACCACCAACACTGCAGTCCGATTGTCCGTGAGTGTGATGCGGGAGCACAGGCAGATCAGAGTGCCACCGAAGCTGGCGCCGAAACCGCGCAGGCGTTCCAATCGCGGAGCGCCGCCTTGGGGCAATGTCCCCGCAAGACGCGCGATCTGCGCCGCGGCCACATGACGTGGCTCGAATTCTCGCGCGGCAATTGCGCCGGGCGATGTTGCGTCGAAGATTGCAGCACCAGTCGGGTTTGCCCAGAGAATGCGATCGGCATTCGCGCTCCAGAGCCAGACAGGCGCGGGATTGAGCGCGTGCGCAGCGAGCTGCGGCTCGCGCAAATATTTGAAATGCAGATCGGATTCCGTCATCGCGGTGTCGCACAAGTTACGGCTAATGAAACCTTAATAGGGCTGCCGGTGAGCGACGTCCACGACTTGCCGGAGGTATCCGGCGGCAAGCCGCAATAACCTTAATGCTGCCGAGTTCCATCACTGATGCGTGCAACGTATCGGCCCAGACAGGGTTAACATTACGGGCGCCGGACATGCAGGAGGGATTCATGGCAGGAGAAGATGGCCCGCGGTTCGAGATCCCCGCCGACATGCGCGCGTTGGCGGAAAAGAGCGTCGAACAGGCCAAACAGGCTTTTGATATTTTCATTTCAGCGGCTCAGCATGCGGTGAATACCGCTGAAACCCAAGCGGTCAATGCACACGCTGGCGCCAAAGAGATGGGCGAGCTCGCGATCGGCTTCGCCGAGCGCAACATCGCGTCCTCCTTCGCCTTCGCCCAGAAACTGCTTCAGGCGAAAGAGCCCAAGGACGTCGTGGAGTTGCATACGGACTACGTCAACAGCCAGATCGCGACGCTCACCGACCAGGCGAAGGAACTGAGCAAGCGTGCGGCCAAGATGGGTGGCCAAGACACCCAGCACTGAGGCCGAAATCCGCGTTTGGAGCGTACATACGCCGGAACATCTTGCTCCGGCGCCGAGTAGGTATGCTCTTATTGTGCGATGCAATATTTTTTATTGCAATGCATCAAAAATTGGATTACAAGTATTTTATTCAGTCCACCGCGCGGCAAAAGATACTCGCGCCCGGTGGCATCGCGACAGCGCGGGCCGATTGTCGAGGGTGACGGCCCTGACGCGAACAGCGCCCTCCAAGTCAAGGATGACTGTCATGGCTGAAACCACTTCCAGTGCGGCGGCCACGCCGAAATCGAAACCGAAGCCGGTCGCCGTCAGCGCGCCCGCTTTTGACACGCCGAAGTTCGAAATGCCCAAGTTCGAAATGCCCAAGTTTGAAGTGCCGAAATTCGAGGTGCCGACCGCATTTCGCGAATTCGCGGAAAAAGGCATCGCGCAGGCCAAGGAAAATTACGACAAGGTCAAGAGCGCGGCCGAGCAGGCCACCGATGTGCTCGAGGACACCTATTCCACAGCGTCCAAGGGCTGTGCGAGCTACGGCCTCAAGTTGATCGAGACCACGCGCGCAAACAGCGACGCGGCCTTCGATCTGATGTCCGAGCTTATGGCTGCCAAGTCCTATTCCGAGATGGTCGAGCTCTCGAGCGCCTACATGCGCAAGCAGTTTGACGCCGTGATTGCCCAGGCCAAGGAGCTTTCCGAGCACGCGCAAAAGGTCGCTACGGAAACTGCCGAGCCGATCAAGGAAAGCATCAGCAGCACCTTCAACAAGGCGGCCTGACGCGTTCGCCATAAATTGCTTGCTTGGGGAGCAGGCTAGCCAAAGCCCGGACCGCAAAGTCCGGGCTTTGTCTATTCAGGCGTGCCGATCGTCATGCCCGCTTGCCAAAAAGGCGGGCGGCACCTAGGTTCCGCCCGCTTGGATCGGGCATTGGAAGTAGCCGATCACGCATGCAGGCGTAGCTCAGTTGGTTAGAGCGCTGGTCTGTGGAACCAGAGGTCGGTGGTTCAAGTCCACCCGCCTGTACCATTTCTGCCAATGACCATTGTCGAAACAAAACGCCGGCGAATACAGTTCGCCGGCGTTTGTTACTGACTGTAATTTTCCGGATTAACGCGCGCTGTAGCGGCCGTTTCCGTTTCCGCGCGGGCTGGTCGGGACGTTGCGCGGCGGATAGGGGCGTGGGCCGGCCTGCGCGCCGCCGAACATCCAGTCGAAGAAACCCGGATCCGCCACCGCTGTAGCCGTTGCTGTTGCCGCCGTACATTCCGACCGGCATGCGCACCGGCTTGGACGAGGAATTCGGCGCGCGTTCGACCGCGAGGTCGGCAACCTTGCGCTCGCTGCTCTTGACGATCCCGATCATTTTCGCGTCACGGCCGTACACGTCGTCACGGATTTGTAGCTTGCCCGCGTCATCCACAAAGGCGGTCTGGTACGTCAAATGGACCGGAATGAACTTCGGGAAGTTGATGTTGATCTCGCTGCCGCCAAACATGCCCTCCAATCGGGCTTCGGTGTAGTGCTCCTTCGGCAGCACGAGTGAAAGCAGCTTCTCGCCATAGGTGAGCGGATTCTGCACGCGCATGCAGCCATGGCTGTAGGCACGTTTGTCGCGCGCGAACAGGTACTTGTCCGGCGTGTCGTGCTGGTAAACCAGGAACTTGTTGGGGAAGTTGAAACGGATGCGGCCGAGCGCGTTGCCGGCGCCCGGCGGCTGCGAGATGTGAACGGTGCCATCCGCGTCTTGCGTCAGTTTCAAGCCGATACGGTCAAGCGCCTGCGGATCTTCCTGCAGGGCCGGGAGATATTCTTTCTCGATGATCGACGGCGGCACGTTCCAGGTCGGATTGACGGTGATGAACTTCATCTCCGCGCTGACCAGCGGCGTGGCTTTGTCGGGCTTGCCGACGACGATCCTGGTTTTCCAATAGACCTTGCCATCGTTGAAAAGCGACAGGCTGTAGTCAGGAATGTTGACGACCACGTGCGGATTGCCCAGATCACGCGGATACCAGCGCCAGCGTTCCATGTTCACGATGATCGTATCGACCGGATTGGCGGACGGGCGGTGCGCTTCTTTCTGTTCGCCGTTGAGCGCTCGCACCGTGTTGGGGCCGAGATTGCCGTCGACGCCGATGTCGCCTTCCGTCTGGAACGTCTTGACCGCGTCACGCACCGCGTCGTCGTAAAGCTGATTGTCCTTGTCGCCGGCAACGTCGAGCCGCTTGCGCAGGGCAGCGACGCGCGCGTCCTTCATGCCGGGCCGCAGGATCTTGCCTTCGGGGACATGCACGCGCGGCTGCGCGGGCTTGTCCTCGGCCTTGCTGTCCGCGGTCTTTCCGGCGCGCAATTCGGCGAGCTTCTCCCTGAGCGCCTTGAATTCCGGCTGCGGCGGATTGAAGCCATCGAGCACCTTGCCCGCGTCGCTGCCGTCGGCGAGTTTCGCGAGAACGTCGGCCGGATCCGGTGCATTCAGATCGAATTGAATGTCGGCACTGACGCGCGTGTAATGGATGCGGCCGATCTGCGCCTGGCGCGCGAAGGTGAGCGCGGAGGCGGTGAGCTTCAGCTCGGCCTCGGCCAGCGCGTCAGCATTCGAAGCCGACTTGAAATCGGGCGTCGGATAGTCGCTGGGGTCAAGACCGACAGCGTCGGCCTGCGCCAGGTAAGCGATTGCGGATTTCGCGCGGTCATTCGCGGCGTTGTTGCCCACCCAAAGTGGCGCGTAATTGTGCGAGCTGTAGTAGGCCTCGATGCCGGCACGGTCAGCCTTTCGGCTGACGAGACGCTCGAACTGCTTGCTCGTGATCAGTTCGCGAAGCTTGTCGCCAACGCCGCCATCGGCGGTGGTGACCGGCGTTGCTGCCGTTTTGGCCGGTTCGGCGGCGGGCGCAGTGGCGTCCTGCTTGGGCGCTACGGGAGCAACCTGGAGAGCAGCCGGGGCCGGCGCGGCCATAAAGTCTTTAGCCGTTGGAGGCGGGGGGAGCGTCGTGTCGGGGACAGGCACCGCTGCCACGGCCCGGTTTTGGCTTTGCTGCGCCATGCCGGCATGACTGGACAACGCCAGCACCAGCGCGAGCGCGGTCGAGGCCAGCAAGCGATCAAATCGGGCACTTTTCACCACGTATCTCCCAAAGCTGTCAGGGGCAGGCGCGGCCCCTTATATGTCCAAGCCATTGTAACTGATAGTGCATAGCCAGTTACGTATTTCCCAATAATCCACCCAGAACACCTGTGGACTGTGGCTATTTTGCACGACAGGCCAAAAGGGCATTTCGTGCCGGTTTTGGCTGGTCGGGCCAGGACGCCTGAGAAGCCTAAGGCAACATCGTCCTGGGCCGGCGGTTCCTAGACGGTTTTCAACGGTATTCCCTATGACTTTTGCGTGAGGCAGCGGCGGGCCACGAATGAACATGCAGCGGACGCATGGCTTTTGGATGACACATAGTCGAGGCTTGGCGTCGAGACTTGGCGCGGGCGTCGGCGCCTGCCGTCAGTCACGGTCCGGGACTTGGCGGTCGAGGGTACCGCACTCCGTCGATTCGCATCAGCGCGATCATCGAGCGGATGCGTCATCCAGCAGTCTTCGTGGATATGAAAAAACCGGACCCCGTGTGGGGGTCCGGTTTCAGTAATTGCCGGCGTGGGGGCCGGCAACATCTTCCAGAGGGGAACATGCTGCACACCGGCAATTCTGGGAGGATATCCGTCCGGCGCCACAGCGAGATCGTAGTATGCGAAGCGCATGCGACTCGGACAACGCCAGTACCCGCATGACTGCCATGCACACGCGTCGTGAAAGTGTGCGCGTGGGCAACGCCCACATATTAAGTCATGAATATTATTATTGGTGCGGGCGATAACGAAAATCAGAAATGCCAGCGTTGCGCGTTGGCGACGAGAAAGTCACGGAAGACCTGGATGCGCGCGACCGACTTGAGTTCTTCCGGATAAACAAAATACGCATCGAGCGCGAGCGTGTCGGCTTCGCCGAACAACTGCACCAGGCCGCCGTTTTCCTCCACCAGATAATCCGGAAGCACGGCGACGCCCAATCCGCGCTGGCATGCGCGCAGGACACCAAGCACATTGTTCACTGTCAGATGCGGTGCGCGCGGCCCTTGCCCGTCGCGGCTGATCTCCAGCAGCCATCGACGGTTCTGCAGATGCGCCGGCACCACGCCGCCGCCGAGCAGAATTATTCTGTGCTTGTCGAGTTCTTCATGCGCGCGGGGCGTGCCGAATCGCTTGAGATAATCGGGCGAGGCATACGCATGGAAGTGAACCGAAAACAGCTTGCGCTGGATCAGGTCGGGCTGGGTCGGCTGGCGCAGCCGGATCGCGACATCGGCCTCGCGCATCGCGAGGTCCAACTCCTCATCGGTCGTGATGAGCGTGATGTGGATGTCGGGATACAGATCAAGGAACTCGCCAAGTCTTGGCGTGAGCCAATGCACGCCGATCCCCGGCGTCGTCGAGACCTTGAGCTCGCCGTTCGGTCGCTCGCGGCTGTCGGTGAGCTTTGTGCGCGCAGCCTCGAGCTTCATGAAGACTTCGTGGGCGGTGCGATAAAGCAATTCGCCCTGCTCGGTCAGGATCAATCCGCGCGCGTGACGGTGGAAAAGTGAAACCGAAAGCTCGGATTCCAACGCTGATACCTGGCGCGACACGGCTGACTGCGACAGCCCGAGCCGTTCGCCGGCATGCGTGAACGAGCCGGCTTCGGCTGCGGCGTGAAACACCTTCAGCTTGTCCCAGTCCATTGATGTGTTTGTCCCGGCCATGCCTATTCTGCCGCCGCGCGGTCATGTTCGTGCGCAGCCAGAAATTTCTCCGCCTCGAGCGCCGCCATGCAGCCTTGTCCGGCTGCCGTCACCGCTTGGCGGTAAATGTCATCTGTGACATCGCCGGCGGCGAAGACGCCAGGCACCGAGGTCGCGGTCGAATGACCGGCGGTCACGATGTAGCCCGATGACTTCATCTGCACTTGCCCGGTAAACAGTTCCGATGCCGGCGAATGGCCGATGGCGATGAAGACGCCGTCGACACGGCGCTCGCTCACTGCGCCGGTCTTGATGTTCTTGAGCCGCACGCCGCTCACTTTCAGAGGGTTGTCACCGCCGACAACGTCGTCCAGCGCGCTGTCCCAGACCACCTCGATCTTGGGATGCTTGAACAACCGGTCCTGCAGGATTTTCTCAGCCCGGAACGCATCGCGTCGATGCACGACGGTGACCTTGGACGCAAAATTCGTCAGGAACAGCGCCTCCTCGACCGCGGTATTGCCGCCGCCGATCACGACGACTTCCTTGTTGCGGTAGAAAAATCCATCGCAAGTCGCGCATGCCGACACGCCGTAGCCCTTGAACTTCTGCTCCGAGGGCAGATCGAGCCAGCGCGCCTGTGCGCCGGTGGCAATGATCAGGGCGTCGGCGAGATAGATGTCGCCGGAATCGCATGTCAGCCGGAACGGTCGCTGCGAAAGCTCGACCTTGCTGACATGGTCGGTGACGATGCGGGTTCCGACGTGCGTCGCCTGCGCCTGCATCTGCTCCATGAGCCACGGGCCCTGGATCACATCGGCGAAGCCCGGATAATTTTCGACGTCGGTGGTAATCGTCAGCTGCCCGCCCGGCTGGATGCCCTGGATCAGGATCGGTTCCAGCATCGCGCGCGCCGCATAAATTGCTGCGGTGTAGCCGGCCGGCCCCGAGCCGATGATGATGACCTTGGCGTGGGTGGTCTTTGCCATGATGTACGCCCCCCTGGATGGGCGTTGCGTGGCGCTTGTCGCGCGGGTGGCCGGACCTTGGCCGGCTCTTTTGCCCTGCTCGATGTATGGCTTTCGGCCGAGCTATGCAAGATACGCAACCCCCGGCCCACAGACTTGGCGGGTTCTTGGCGGATCGGCTCGATCACGAATGCAAGAGCGCGCAATATTCTTTCGCGAAATATTATTTCGCGTTATGACTATTCCCGCCAGTGGACCCGCCAGAGGTGTTCCGTGCCCGCCCGTCTCGACGCCATCGACCGAAAAATCCTCAAAGAACTTCAGGATGACGGCCGCATCACCAATGTGGAGCTGGCGAGCCGGGTGGGGATTTCCGCACCGCCGTGCCTGCGCCGGGTGCGGGCGCTGGAGGAGGCCGGTTACATCAAGGGGTACCGCGCGCTGCTCGACGAAAAGAAACTCGGTTACGAGGTGACGGTGTTCGCAATGGTGCACCTGGCGAGCCAGGCCGAAGCCGATCTGGTCGGGTTCGAGGAATTCGTGCGCTCGCAGGCTTTGGTACGCGAATGCTGGATGCTGTCCGGTGAAATCGACTTCGTACTTAAATGCGTCGCACCGGACCTCAAGACCTTCCAGGCCTTCGTCGAGAAACTCACCGCCGCGCCCAACGTGCGCAACGTGAAGACGTCGCTCACGCTGCGCAATTCAAAAGACGCAGCCATGGTGCCGATGGAAGGCTGAAGATCATTTCGGATTGATCTGTGTCAATCAGAGGTCCCGCCCCGGCGCATATTCTTTAACAAGCGTCGAGGGATACCGTATGAAAAACGAAACCGATTCATTTCGGACGTTATACGATGCGAACCATCAGCGCGTTCGTGGTCTGATGGCTCGGATGGTCGGACCGCAGGAAGCCGAAGACCTCACCCAAACCGTATTCGCGAAGGCCGCGAAAGCGCTACCGGACTTCCATGGGGCGGCCGAGACGTCAACGTGGCTCTATCGCATCGCCGTCAATGTCGCATCCGACTGGCTGCACAGCCGGTCGAACTCAGGAAGCCAAGCTGACGGTCCTGCTTCCCGATGGCTCGGACGAGGATGTGCGCGCCGCGGTTATTGGATCGCCGGACGTCGACAGCCCACCGTCACCTGAAGAGGAACTCTCCCATAAGCAAATGCGCGCGTGCCTCGAGGGCGAAATAGGGAAACTTCCCGAGGCTCACCGCATCGTCCTCATGTTGAGTGCGCTTGGCGGGCTGACGGACGACGAGATCGCGCAGCTCCTCGGCATTAGCCACAGCAATACTAAGGTGAGGCTGCACCGGGCTCGGCAGGAATTCAAAAAAATTATCGAAGCGCGATGTGATTTCTATCGCAATGAGCTGTCCTGCAAGCCCAATTCGCCGGAATGCTGCGCAGCCCCACCGCCGGACGGTGCCAGGTCTCAGCGCTGACCGGCACGCCCGCTGTAACTTTTTCAGGCCCCCTCTCGTCTAAGGCTATAGGAGAGCTCGCTCGGCACCTCAATTGCCGAAGCCGGCATCTGTCGTAGCTAGCAAAACCGGAGGGTCCTATGCCTAACACGAGATTTGAGCGAGGGGATTATCCATGGAATTAACCTGGCTTTTTCCCTTCATCATGATCGCGCTCTGCTTGCTCATGATGGGAGGCTCGCGCGGTCGCTGCCGGTAGATTGCAGCAACTTCACGATCTAGCGCGTTGAAAATGCCGATTTGGGATCACGTTTGTGATCCTTGGCTTCAGCTTTTGGTGGGCACCAAGTCTCTCGATGCTCGCCTGTCACTAAGGAGGGAAAAAATGAACTGCTGTGGAATTAGTTTTGGCCAATGGCGCGAGGATACGCCCCGCCAGCTGCAAGACTGGCGGCGTAAGTCGCAAACGAGCAACAATCAGGCTTTTGACGAATACCGAACTGCGACGCTGCGCCGCCTGGAAGAGGAGCAGCATGAGTTTCGAGAATTTCTGTCGCGATTGCAGATGGCCAAGGACAAGGCTGAATTCGACGGATTCATGGCCTCGCGCCGCGCCCAATCGGAGTCTCCGCAACCGCAAACCTGACTAATCATGCCAGCGGAACGAAACCGAATACTTGTCGCAATGGAGATATAGTTATGTATCAAAGATTTTCAGCACTGCTTATGGTTTGCTTTATTGCCATGTTGCAGTCGCTCGATGCGTTCGCTCAGACGCAGGCGCCGACCGTTCCACAACCGCCGCAGTGGTACGGGCCTGGCCCAGGCTGGATGATGTGGAATGACGGTTATGCGTGGCAGTTTTGGTGGATTTGCCTCCTTATGATGCTGTTCATGATCGTCATCTTTGCGGCAATCTTCTTTATTGCGCGACGGTCGCTAGGCGGAGGCCATCAGGGTTGGGAATTGCCGTCATGGCGTGCCCCTAGCCACTCGGCTTTACAGATTCTCAGCGAACGCTTTGCGCGCGGAGAAATCCAGAAAGACGAATACGAACAAAAGAAGGCTACGATTCTCTCGGGCGGGTAGGACTAGCGAACAACCGGGGGCTAGGGCCTTCAGGCGGCGCGTACGCGATTGAAGAACGTCGAGACTTTCGCTTCCAGATCCTGGGCGCGCGCGGACACCCGGGCGGTCAAATCGGCGATGTCACTAAAAGCTTTGGCGCTGCGGCCCGCGGCCTGCTCGACCGACAGAATCTCGGCGGAAGCGCTCGCGGTATGATCGGCCGCCGTCTGGATGCTGACGGCGATTTCACCGGTGGTCATGCTTTGCTCTTCGACCGCGGAAGCGATGCTGGTCGCGGCAACCGTCAATTGGTCGATCGAGCGCGCGATCGAGGAAATCTCGTCGACCGATTTTCGGGTGGCGTCCTGGATGCTGGCGACCTGCTGCGAGATTTCGTCGGTGGCGCGCGACGTTTGATTGGCGAGTGCCTTCACTTCGGAAGCGACCACCGCGAATCCCTTGCCGGCCTCGCCGGCGCGCGCCGCTTCGATGGTGGCGTTAAGCGCCAGCAAGTTGGTTTGTGATGCGATCGTCGAGATGATGCTGACGATCGAACCGATGCGTTCGGCGGTGTTGTTCAGCGAGCGGATCGCCTGCTGCGCGCGCTGCGTATCGCCCACGGCGGCCCTCGCCATGTCCAGCCCGCGCGTCGCTTCCTGGCCAATATGTTGAATCGACCCCGACAGTTCTTCGGTTGCCTGGCTGGTGATCATCACGCGCTGCGTGGTTTCCGACGCCGCCTTTGATGCCACGGCCATCCGGTTGAGTGTCTCGTCAGCGACCTCGCGCATGGTCGAGCATGTCGCCGTCAGGGACGTGGAGGCATCGGTAATGGCCTTAAGCACGTCACCGATGGCGCTGCCGAAATCGGCAATGGCTTCGTCGATGGCCGTCCGCCGCACTTGGGTGGCCTTTGTTGCCTTTTCGCGATGCAGCGTCATTGCATTTGCAACGTCGAATGCGATCGCCTGCGACAGAAGCTTTGTGCTTTCGGCGAGCTTGCCGGGCGCGAACCGGTGTTTGCGGGCAAGCGCATCGATCGCCGCTCGCAGCACGTAGTTTCCCGCGGTGCTGCGCAGGCGCGCGTCAAACCCGAGCGTTGCTTCCTGTTCGACGGTTTCCCGGCACGATTCAAAATAGGGAGCGTCAAGTTCCCCGTTGAGCAGCGCTTTCAGGTGCGACAGCTCAAGCTGCTTGATCAAAGCCCGGTGTTTCTTCGCGATGGCCGATACGGTCGGCAGATTCTCGGTCGCATCGAGGATCGCGTCGACTGCACTCTCGAGATATGGCGCAATCGTCGGCCACATCCGCTTGATGGCGCCGCGGGCCTCGGCGTCGAGCCCGTAAAGCGCGTAGCGGGCTTCAACCCCGTGGATGGATTCACCTGGCGACATGATCCGCGGTCCAAAAGGCTGCCGAAATCGTGGGCGCGGATCGACGGTATTACAGATTGGTTGTGCCAATCTTAACGATCAGGAAACCATTCGGTAACGCGATGGCCGGCCATGACGGCGCGCTATGCGCGCGCCTACTTCCAGTCGACTTTCTTGATCTCGTAGCCCTTGGCGCCGCCGGGGGCGTTGACCTCGACGACCGCACCCTTGGTCTTGCCGATCAGCGCCTTGGCGAGCGGCGAGGTGATCGAAATGCGGCCCTTCTTGGCGTCGGCCTCTGGCTCGCCGACGATCTGCCATACCTTCTTCTCGTCGGTGTCCTCGTCGACCAGCGTCACGGTCGCCCCGAACGTGATGGTGTCGCCGGACAGCTTTGACACGTCGATCACGTCGGCGCGCGCCAGCTTGTCTTCGAGCTCGGCGATGCGGCCCTCGTTGAGCGACTGCTGCTCCTTGGCGGCGTGATATTCAGCATTCTCCGACAGGTCGCCGTGCGTGCGCGCCTCGGTGATCTGCTGGATGATGCGCGGCCGCTCGACCTGCTGGCAATGCTTGAGCTCGGTCTCGAGCGCCGTATAGCCGGCGGCCGTCATTGGAATCTTTTCCATCGTCTCATCTCCTCCCGGCGGGCGCCCGAAACAACCAGAACGACCTTCAGCGCCACCAAGAACCTTTCACCGTCGAAGTTCCGTCCAATCGACTCGTAATACGACTCCGGCCACGGTCACCCGCGAAACCGGAGTCATGTGAACGAGGGCCGGTCAAAAAATCCGTCGCGGCCAGCCTCACCTGATGCCGCGACCATTAATTTTCCGGCCTCACTCGTGCCGCCATCCGGGGTCCGGGGACCAAAAACGGCCGTCAGCCCCGACCGCCGAAGTAGCTCTGCAAGGCGTGAACCTCGAGGTCGCCCTCAAGATAGGCTTTGATGCCCTGCGCCGCAGCGACGGCTCCTGAAAGAGTGGTGTAGTACGGCACTTTATGCAAGAGGGCCGCATGGCGCAGGGAACGGCTGTCGGCCAGGGCCGCAGTCCCTTCGGTGGTATTGAAAACAAGCTGAACACCGCCGTTTTTGATGGCATCCACGATATGGGGCCGGCCTTCCAGCACCTTGTTGATCTTGGCCGTCTCGACCCCTTGTTCGGCGAGATAACGCTGGGTTCCCGATGTCGCGATGGTTTTGAAGCCAAGGGAGGCCAGGAGCTTGACGGCCGGCAGGATGCGCGACTTGTCGGCGTCCCGCACCGAGACGAACACCGTTCCGCTGCGCGGCAGGTTGGTGCCGCCGCCGATCTGGCTCTTGGCGAAGGCGATCTCGAACGACCCGTCGATCCCCATCACTTCGCCGGTTGATTTCATTTCCGGTCCAAGCACGGTGTCGACGCCGGGGAAACGCGCGAACGGAAACACGGCTTCCTTCACCGCCCTGTGTTTGAGATGGAACGGCTTGAGGTCGAAGCTTTTGAGCGTCTCGCCGGCCATGATGCGCGCGGCAATCTTGGCGACCGGCAGCCCGATCACCTTGGCGACGAACGGCACGGTGCGCGAGGCACGAGGGTTGACCTCCAGCACATAGATGTCGCCGTCCTTGATGGCGTATTGCACGTTCATCAGCCCGCCGACATTGAGCGCAAGCGCCAACGCGCGGGTCTGCCGCTCGAGTTCGGCAAGCGTTTTCTTGTCGAGCGAATGCGGCGGCAGCGCGCAAGCCGAGTCGCCGGAATGAATGCCGGCTTCCTCGATGTGCTCCATGATCCCGGCGATGAAGGTATCCTTGCCGTCGGCAAGACAATCGACATCGACTTCGGTGGCATCGGACAAATAGCGATCGATCAGCAGCGGGCTCTTTTTTGAAACCACCAATTCGCTCGGCCTGTCGAGATCGGACGAGAGGCGCGCGAGATAACGATCGAGCTGGGCCGTATCGCGCACGATCTCCATGGCGCGACCGCCGAGGACGTAGGAGGGGCGGATCACCACCGGATAGCCGATTTCTTCGGCAATCGCGCGCGCTGCGTTGGGGGAGGTCGCGATGCCGTTTTGCGGCTGGCGTAGCTTGAGCTTGTCGAGCAGCTTCTTGAAGCGGTCGCGGTCTTCGGCGAGGTCGATCATGTCGGGCGAAGTGCCGAGGATCGGTACCTTGGCCTTTTCCAGATGTTCGGCGAGCTTCAAGGGCGTCTGGCCGCCGAATTGCACGATCACGCCGTGCAGCGTGCCATTGCTGCGCTCGGTGTCGATGATCTCAAGTACATCTTCCGGCGTCAGCGGCTCGAAATAAAGCCGGTCGGAGGTGTCGTAATCGGTCGACACCGTTTCCGGATTGCAATTGATCATGATGGTTTCGTAGCCCGCCTCCTTCAGCGCGAAGCAGGCATGGCAGCAGCAATAATCGAATTCGATGCCCTGGCCGATGCGGTTCGGCCCGCCGCCGAGAATGATGACCTTCTTTTTGTCGGATGGCGCCGCCTCGTCGGCGACCTTTCCGGCGAACGGCGTCTCATAGGTCGAATACATGTACGCCGTCGGTGATGCGAATTCGGCGGCGCAGGTGTCGATGCGCTTGAAGACCGGCCGCACGTCGAGCTTGCGGCGTTTGGCCATGACCGTCTCGGCGTCGTTGCCGGTCAGTTTGCCCAGACGCTGGTCGGAAAATCCCATGGCCTTGAGCCTGCGGAACGGGCCGGCGGTCGTCGGCAGGCCCTTGGCCCTGATTTCGGCTTCCATATCCACCAGTTCGCGCATCTGGTTCAGGAACCAGGGGTCGATGCGGCAGGCATTGTGAATGAGTTCGTCGTTCGCCCCGAGCCGCATGGCCTGCGCAATCTTGAGCAGACGGTCCGGTGTCGGCGTGCCGAGCGCGGCGCGGATCGCCGCCTTGTTGTCGGCATCATCGATGCCTTTCGCGGCATCGAAGCCCTCGATGGTGATTTCATCGAGACCGGTGAGGCCGGTCTCCAGCGAGCGCAGCGCTTTCTGCAGGCTTTCCTGGAACGTGCGGCCGATGGCCATGGCTTCGCCCACCGACTTCATCGATGTGGTGAGCACCGGCGAGGCGCCGGGGAATTTCTCGAAGGCAAAGCGCGGAATCTTGGTGACCACGTAATCGATCGTCGGCTCGAACGAGGCGGGCGTCGCGCCGCCAGTGATGTCGTTGGCTATTTCATCGAGCGTGTAGCCGACCGCGAGCTTGGCCGCGACTTTGGCAATCGGGAAGCCGGTCGCCTTCGAGGCCAGCGCCGAGGACCGCGACACGCGCGGATTCATCTCGATCACCACCAGCCGCCCGTCGGCGGGATTGATGGCGAACTGCACGTTCGATCCGCCGGTCTCCACCCCGATCTCGCGCAGAACCGCGATCGAGGCGTCGCGCAGGATCTGGTATTCCTTGTCTGTCAGCGTGAGCGCCGGCGCGATGGTGATCGAGTCGCCGGTATGAACGCCCATCGGGTCGACGTTTTCGATCGAGCAGATGATGATGCAGTTGTCTTTCTTATCGCGCACCACCTCCATCTCGTATTCTTTCCAGCCGAGCACCGATTCCTCGATCAGCACCTCGTTGGTCGGAGAGGCATCGATGCCGCCCTCGACGATGTCGATGAACTCCGCCTTGTTGTAGGCGATGCCGCCGCCGGTGCCGCCGAGGGTGAAGGACGGGCGGATGATCGCGGGCAGCCCGATGTCGTCGAGCGCTTCCAGCGCCTGCGGCAATGTCTTGATTTGGTGGGAGCGCGGTGTCGGCAGGCCGATTTTGGTCATCGCCTCGCGGAAGCGTTCGCGGTCCTCCGCCTTGTCGATCGCCTCGGCGGTGGCGCCGATCATCTTGACGTTGAATTTTTCCAGCGTGCCCATCTTGCGCAGCGACAGCGCGCAATTGAGCGCGGTCTGCCCGCCCATGGTCGGCAGCAGCGCGTCAGGGCGTTCCTTCTCGATGATCTTGGTGACGATCTCCGGCGTGATCGGCTCGATGTAGGTCGCGTCGGCAAGATCCGGGTCGGTCATGATCGTCGCCGGATTGGAGTTCACCAGGATGATCCGGTAGCCCTCTTCCTTCAGCGCCTTGCAGGCCTGCGTGCCGGAATAGTCGAATTCGCAGGCCTGGCCGATGACGATCGGGCCGGCGCCGATGATCAGGATCGATTTGATGTCTGTTCGCTTGGGCATTCCGCTTCTGCAATCTCTCCTTTGTCATTCCGGGGTGCCGCGTAGCGGCGAACCCGGAATCCAGAGGTTGGCACTGTGCTTGTGTCTGGATTCCGGGTTCGCACCAGTCGGTGCGCCCCGGAATGGCAAGAATTCCAGGCACAAAAAAAGGGCGCGCCTATCGCGCGTCCTCTCGCCCCAGCGGGGGACAGGCCCCGCGCGAGGGGTGCTTAGACCAGAATTCGGCGGGCAGGGAAGGGCAATCGGACTTCTTCCAACAGGCTCCGAGTGTGCTTGTTCCCTGCTCGCAGGCCGGGGCAATTCATTCGGCGCTTTCGCCGAAATGCACCCGCAGGGCGATGTTGTAGCCAGTGGCGGCGCGACCTATTGTTATGTTGCTGTTTGGGCTGCGGGGGGTGCGGTCCATTATGATGCTGTGACTTTTGCCTTGGGCGCGGTGAACGCCTTTTGCGTCATCCGCGGTGACCCTTCGTGTTTCGACCCCTCAAAAATCGTCATTCGTGCTCGGACCAAATCGTCCGGGCGCGCAAAGCACTACGGTGTCGCCGCGCTTGCGGGGCGCCTTCCAACCGACGTTAAGGAGCTTTCACACCAGGAAACGAGGAGCAGCACCATGTTTAATGCAAACCGACGCGCTTTTCTCGGAGCACTCGCATTCGGCGCCGGCGGCCTTGCCGCCACCCGTTCCTTTGCAAATGATGGACATGCCGTTGGCTACGACGTCGCACCGGCTTCGAACTTCATGCAAACGGTGCCGCGCAAGACCGGCGATCCGCTCAAGTTCACGTTCCCGCTCGACAGCGGACCGATCAAGGCAACCTCTGGCGGTTGGGCGCGCGACTTTAACAGCGCGCGTTTCCCGCTCGCGAGCGATATCGCGGGGGCGCATTTGTTCGTAAATCCAGGCGGTGCGCGAGAGATGCACTGGCACAATTCGGCTGAGTGGGCCTACATTCTGGGCGGCCAATGCCAGGTGACGGTGGTCGACCCCAAAGGTGAAACGGAAGTCGCCAATTACGGACCGGGTGACCTCTGGTTCTTTCCCAAGGGTCACGCCCATGCCATCCAGACCATCGGCAACGAGCCGTGTCATGCCGTGCTGGCTTTCGACGACGGGCTTTATTCCGATCACGGCACCTTCGGCGTCAGCGATTGGATGAGCCGCTACAATTCAAAAACGCTCGAACAGGCGTTCGGCGTGTCCGGCGAATTCGTCGCCAGCATTCCAAAAGCCGAAACCTACATCAATCAGGGCAAAGTGATCGCGCTCGACAGCCCGCAGGCGCGCAACGTCAAGGTTCTCGATCCCTCGCGGAGCCATCGCTATTCGTTGCTCAAGCACAAGCCGCGCGAAAGTTCGTCCGGCGGCGCCTTGTACGTGGCGTCGGCGGCTGAATATCCAGTGTCATCGACAATGACCGGATGGTTCCTCCGGTTGAAACAAGGCGCGTTGCATGAGCCACATTGGCATCCGAACGCCAGCGAACTGCACTACGTCGTGAAGGGACGCTTGCGCATGACATTGTTCGGCAACGACAAGCGCATGGCGGTCTCTGACATCGGTCCCGGCGAATGCGCCTATGTACCGCAAGGTTGCGGGCACACCGTGCAGAATATCGGGGGCGAACAGGCCGATGTGGTTGGCGTGCTCAACAGCGGCGTCTATTCGGAAAGTTCGCTTTCGGCATGGCTTAGCAACGCGCCGCGCCATCTGCTCGCCAATAATTTTGGCCTGTCGGAGTCAGGTGTCGCAAAATTCCGTAGCGAGCACTCGCCGATTAAAGCCGCCGTCTGAACCGTCGCGGTGGAAGCGGTCTTCGTAGCCGTGGGGAATTTCTCCACGGCTGCGAGCTTATGGTGGGCCGAAAGTCCGAATAGAGGAAGAGGCCCGGCCTGGAATCGAACCAGGCTGGAAGACCTTGCATGGCTTCTGCGTCGCCACTCCGCCACCGGGCCGGCTGCAGCAATAAGGCTGCGACCTTGCCGCAAGGTGTACGGCCGTTGCCGTCGTGCGTCGCGGTTAACCGGCCGTTACACCGGCCGCGCCAGGAAAGTCATGCGCTGCTGGTTGTGGCCGATATTGTGATCGGCACGCTGGGCCGTGTAGCCGGCGCGTTTAAGTCTCTCCAGCATGTCTGCTTCCGCGTAGTGCGACAGCCCGACCGTCTTCTTCAGCCGCAAATAATCGGACACGAAGATCCGCATCAATCCGAAAGCCGCCGCCCAGAAGAATCCGTTCGCTGCACCGAAACGCAGCAGGGCAAGCGCCGCTGCCGGCGCGGCAAGCTGTGGCGGTACGATATCGCCGAGAACAAACAGTCCGCCCGGCTTGAGCAGGGAATGGAATAAAGCGAGCAGCCGGTCGAGTTCGCTTACACTCAGATATTGCGCGACCGAATGCATGACGATGAGATCAAACGAGTCCTTGGGCAGCGCGGCGGCTTGTTCGGCCGATATGACAGAAATCTTTGGATGGCCGGCGTAACGTAGTGTGAGCGAGGCGCGCACATTGGGCGCGGCTTCGACGAGGACCAGTTTGTTGCAGGCCGCGGCGACCAGATCGGCCGAGTTTGCCTCGCCGCAGCCATAGTCGAGCACATGCGCGGCGGGGGAGGGCACGAGCTTGCGGATGTCCTCGGCAATGGTTCGGTAATGCACGTTGCGGTGACGCGCATTCACATAGATCACCGAATGCTTGAAATCGTAGAAGTCGATCCAGTTGCTCATGCGCGCCTTCTATCGCGCAAAATATTGCTTTGCGCTAGCGCCGCCAGAGCAATGGCAACGGTCCGTTTTTGCCGATGACCGGGTCGCTTGTCGGCACAGGCACCTTCGCGATCGTATTGAGCGCCTTGTCGCGTTCCGCCGGGTTGTCGCCACGGCAGAGGTTATAGGTGCCCTCGGGCGGATAGGCGCCGATGACCAGAAGATCGTCGCTGGCTGAGAGCCTCTGATGTCCTGTGCCCGCCGGCAGCACGACCACATCCCCGGCGGCAAGGTCGAACACCTCGCCATTGATGTCCGCCGAGCTGCACTTTGGCGCGGCCCTGTGCGATGCCGAGCGCCTCGTAAATCATCGAATGGTAATGCACGAACGGATAAATGCCGTTGCGCCACTGGCCGTGCCCCCAGCCATTGGCCTTGAAGAGGTCCTCGATTGCGGCAGCGGGGGCGATGCTTTTGTCCAGATCGACGGCGTTTTTGTACAGCAACACCGGCAGTGCCGGATTGTTCGGCACCTTTCCGTCGTCCTTGAACATGACGCTGATTGGTTCGTTCGGCATTGAGGATGAGAAACCGTCGTGCGTTCGGATCGTTCCAGGTGCGACGGGCCCTTCGGTCGTCATGGCCGGACTTGTTCCGGCCATCTCGCTTAGGTGCGCAGTGCCTTCTTGATCGGGATCGCCGGGACAAGCCCGGCGATGACGGGCTGTGATGTCATGCCCGGTTACGCAATCTTCCGCTTGGCCTGTCGCATCATTTCGACGAAGCGCGTGAAGAGATAATGGCTGTCGCGCGGGCCAGGCGAGGCCTCGGGATGATATTGCACCGAGAACACCGGCTTGTCCTTGAGCGCGATGCCGCAATTGGAGCCGTCGAACAGCGATACATGCGTCTGCTCGACATTCTTCGGCAGAGTTTCTTTATCGACGGCGAAGCCATGGTTCATCGAGGTGATCTCGACCTTGCCGGTGGTGAGATCCTTCACCGGATGATTGGCGCCATGGTGGCCCTGATGCATTTTCATCGTCTTGCCGCCGACTGCAATCCCGAGCATCTGGTGGCCGAGGCAAATGCCGAAGGTCGGCGTGCCGGAGTCGATCAGCTTCCTGATCACCGGCACCGCGTATTCGCCGGTCGCCGCCGGATCGCCCGGCCCATTCGAGAGGAAGACGCCGTCAGGCTTGAGCGCCATGATGTCCTCGGCCGACGTCTTGGCCGGCACCACGGTGATCTTGCAGCCGGAGCCCGCCAGCAGCCGCAGGATGTTGCGCTTGATGCCGTAGTCGACCGCGACGACGTGGAATTGCGGATTGGTCTGGCGGCCGAACCCGGTGCCCCAACCCCACGGCGTCTCGTCCCAGGTAAAGCGTTGTCCGCTTGTCACCATCGGCACCAGATCCATGCCGACGAGCCCTGGCCACTCCTTGGCTTCCTTTTTGAGGGCAGCGAGATCGAATTTTCCGTTCGGCGCGTGCGCGATCACGGCATTGGGCATGCCGTTGACGCGGATCAGCGCGGTCAACGCGCGCGTGTCGATGCCGCACAAACCGATAATGCCGCGCGCCTTGAGCCAGTCGTTGAGGTTTTTGGTGGCGCGATAATTCGACGATGCGGTGATCGCGCTTTGCAGAATGACGCCGCGCGCGCCCGGCGTGGCCGCCATGTTGACGGTTTCGATGTCTTCTTCGTTGGTGCCGACGTTGCCGATGTGCGGGAAGGTGAAGGTAATGAGCTGTCCGGCATAGGACGGGTCGGTGAGGATCTCCTCATAGCCCGTCATGGCGGTGTTGAAGCAGACCTCGCCGACCGCGTGCCCGGTGGCGCCCAGTCCGAAGCCTTCCAGAACGGTCCCGTCGGCCAATACCAAAAGCGCCGTTGGCTTGGGCTCAGCCCAAGATTCGCCAGAAGTCCCGGCGGGGGCGGCTTTGGTCTGGGTCATGGCGTCTTACTTGCGTATTATAGAGAGAGAGGCAAGGGGCCGCCGGGTGCTGCCCCCAAAGAGATATTATGGGCGCATGGTCTTATCCGAAAAGCCGACCCATCCCCGATCAAGTCGAGGACAAGCTTTTCGGGACCATGCGCGAAAATACTCACGAAAGGGGTTCCCGTGCTGCGCGATGACATCAACAAGGCTCTGACCGAGGCGATGAAGGCCAAGAACGAACGGGCGGTTTCAACGCTGCGCATGGTCAATTCCACGCTGAAGAATGCCGATATCGAGGCGCGCGGCGACCGGCAAGCCGGCACTCACCGATGCCGACGTGCTGCCTTTGCTGCAGAAGATGATCAAGCAGCGGCAGGAATTGGTCGAGCTCTACCAGAAGGGCGGCCGTGCCGACCTGGTGAAACAGGAGCAGGAGGAAATCGCCATCATCTCCGGCTACCTGCCCAAGCAGATGTCGGACGCCGAGATGACGGCGGCGATCGAGGCGGCGGTGAAGGAAACCGGCGCCGCCGGCATGAAGGACATGGGCAAGGTCATCGGCGTGCTGCGCGGCAAATATGCCGGCCAGATGGATATGGCCAAAGCGAGCGGGATGGTGAAGGCGAAACTGACCGGCTGATTAGCCGGTCATCACCGGGCCGGCCCGGAGGGCCGCGTCCCGGTGATCCCGATCGGGGACGTAGTGCCCTCCTAAGCGAGATGGCCGGGACAAGCCCGGCCATGACAAGCGAGAGGACAAGCCCGGTGATGACAAGTTGTGAGGACGAGCCCGGCCATGACAAACGAGAGGACAAACCCGGCGATGACGGGCTAAATTGGCGCGACGGAATAGACGGGTGGAGCAAACGATGATGCGTACTGTCGTACTACTAGTTGCGTTCTTTGCAGCACTGATCGGCCCCGCCGTCGCCGACGACTACCCGACCCGTCCGATCCACGTGCTCACCACGTCGAGCGCCGGCGGCATCAGCGACATCTTCATGCGCGTGCTCGGCGAGGAAATGCACAAGAGCCTCGGCCAGCCGCTAATCATCGAGAATTGTCCGGGCGGGTCCGGCAATATCGGCGCACGCGCCTGCCAGGACGCGCAGCCGGACGGCTACACGATCTGCATCATCAATGCCGATCCGATGATCTACAACCAGTACCTCTTCAAGAATCTTTCGTTCGATCCCGAGAAGATCACGCCGATCATCAATCTTTTTCACCTGATCCAGGTGCTGGTGATCAATTCCGATCTCAAGGCCAAGACAGTGGATGAGTTGATCGCCGTATCGAAAGCGAAACCCGGCACGCTCTCTTATCTCACCGCCTCGATCCCCTGCGTGGTCTACATGGACAGCCTCAAGAACGAGAAGGGCGGCGATTGGGTGCGTGTGCCATTCAAAGGTGGCGGCGAGGCCACCAATGCCATTCTCGGCGGCTCGACGCCGATTGGCTTGATCGGCCTCGGCAACGTGATTTCCCAAATCAGTGCAGGCAAAATGACGGCGCTGGCGCTGGTCAATAACATCCGCACGCCGCTGTTGCCGAATGTGCCGACGCTCGCCGATCTCGGCTACAAGGGTGCGGCATCGCAGACCTGGTACGGGCTGTTTGCGCCGGCCGGCACGCCGAAGCCGGTCATCGACAAGATCGCGGCCGAGGTGACACGGATCGTCAGCGATCCCGGCTTCCGCGATAAATACATCATCAGCCGCGGCCAGGTGCCGGCGATCAACACGCCGGCGGAGTTTGCGGCCGAGATCAAGGCCGATCGCGAAGCGGCCAAGGACGTCGTGAAGGCGTCAGGGCTGGAGCCGCAGTAGTCAGCGCCTACACAGCAAAACAGCGTCATGGCCGGGCTTGTCCCGGCCATCTCGTTTAGTCGGGCAGGGCCTTGCCCACTTAAGCGGGATCGCCGGAACAAGTCCGGCGATGACAGGCTTCCGCCCCTGGAATGACGAATTGTCCCAAACATCGGCAATGTCATGTCGACGACATAAACGACCAAACTGGCCCTGCCTGATTGCGCTCCGGCCGAATACCGTCCTAGAGTACCTCCATTAAATTTTGCGAGCACGACCTGCGGGGGGCGACCGTGGTGAGACGCTGCGCGGCAATTTTATTTTGTCTTTTGTGCCTCTCTGCAGCCGCGGTTGCGCAGAACGCGCTTCCTGTATTGCCGACCGGCGATGCGGCGGTCGCGGGCTTTTCCGGAACGGTGATCGTCGGTTCACCACCTGAAGCGCGCCGCCTCGACAAGACGATTATCAATCTCGATGGCCCCGCCTTGCGGGTGATCGGCCTCGACCGGCTGGGCGCTCCCGCGCAAGGCCAGCTCGTTGCCGCCAGGAAAATGTTCACGGCCGCAGCGAAGCAGATCGGCCAGGTCTTTTCGGTCGCGTTGGACAATGCCAGCCCGCCGAACATCTACGCCGCCGCCACCTCCGCTTACGGTTTGCCCATTGTCGTTCCCGATGCCGACGGCGACGGATTGCCCGATCGCGCGCGCCGCGGCGCGCCGAATGCAGCCTTCATGCCCGGATTGTTCGGGCCGCCGATCGCCGCCGGTGGGCCGGGCTCAATCTGGAAAATTGACGGGAGGACCGGTGCTGTAACGCTGTTCGCCAATGTCACGCTCTCCGGCGTGGCCAATTCCGGACCGGCGCTCGGCGGGCTGGCGTTCGATCCGGAATCTCACCAGCTCTTTGTGGCGGATCGCGACACCGGCATGATCCATCGCTTCACGCTCGACGGCGTCGAGCGCGGACGGTTTGACCACGGCGCGCAAGCGTTGCCCGCGGCGGGGTTGCCGCCGGTGCCCTTCGACCCGCGCAAGCGGATCGATCTGCAAAATCCGGCATTCGACAGCACCAATCCCGCGACCTGGGGTTATGCGCCTCCGGCGCGCCGCGTCTTCGGCCTGGCGGTCAATCAGGGCCGACTTTATTACGCGGTCGCCGCCGGCCTGCGCGTCTGGTCGGTCGCGATTTTGCCCGATGGTTCGATTGGCTCCGACGCGCGCGTGGAGCTGACGGTGCCGCCTGGCGCACAGCCCGGTTCTGAAATCTCCGAAATTCTTTTTGACAATTCCGGCGACATGCTGCTTGCCGAACGCGGCGCGCCGACCGGCGCCTATGACTACGATGCGCTGTCCTTGCCGGGCGAGAGCCGCGTGCTGCGCTTCCGGCCGATCAACGCCGACGATCCACCCAGCGAGGATTTCTGGTTTCCGGTGCCGAAGGAATATGCCATCGGTTTCCCGCCGAATTTTCATAACGGCAATGGCGGCATCGCCA
>CAWEMK010000009.1:0-272890 GCA_963810125.1 uncultured Alphaproteobacteria bacterium | reverse complement strand
CCACTGGTGTTCTTGCGAATATCTACGAATTTCACCTCTACACTCGCAGTTCCACTCACCTCTCCCGGACTCAAGCTCTCCAGTATCGAAGGCAGTTCTGGAGTTGAGCTCCAGGATTTCACCCCCGACTTAGAAAGCCGCCTACGTGCGCTTTACGCCCAGTAATTCCGAGCAACGCTAGCCCCCTTCGTATTACCGCGGCTGCTGGCACGAAGTTAGCCGGGGCTTCTTCTGCGGGTACCGTCATTATCTTCCCCGCCGAAAGGGCTTTACAACCCTAGGGCCTTCATCACCCACGCGGCATGGCTGGATCAGGCTTGCGCCCATTGTCCAATATTCCCCACTGCTGCCTCCCGTAGGAGTCTGGGCCGTGTCTCAGTCCCAGTGAGGCTGGTCATCCTCTCAGACCAGCTACCGATCGTCGCCTTGGTGAGCCATTACCTCACCAACAAGCTAATCGGACGCGGGCCGTTCCTTCGGCAATAAATCTTTCCCCGTAAGGGCGTATCCGGTATTAGCCCAAGTTTCCCTGAGTTATTCCGAACCGAAGGGCGCGTTCCCACGTGTTACTCTCCCGTCTGCCGCTGCCGTATTGCTACGACCGCTCGACTTGCATGTGTTAGGCCTGCCGCCAGCGTTCGCTCTGAGCCAGGATCAAACTCTCAAGTTGGATGAGATCTTTTTCCCGGCTGGTCACGTTTGCGCATGACAACGTTTGGGACGTTGTCAATTTGACGAGGTCCACCCACTGATCTTGCGATCAGCGATGTACCTATAACGTGAACCGCCGAAGTCTCTTCCGAAAGCCGCCTCTCATGAAGAATTGCTTCTTCACAGGAAAGCGGCCCGCAAGGACCCCGCCGTCCACGTTTCTCTTTCTTCCGATTCACTTTTCAAACAGCCCGGGGATCATGGCGATCCCCAACCCCTCGGTAAGCCGAAGAGCCGTCGAAGCCCGTGCATCCGAGAACTATCGGATGCCGATTCACTGTTCCAGTGAGGAGCTTCAGAGGCGCGCAATCGCGCCGTAAGCGGACGGCGCGCCGATGGGTGTATATATGCTTCGGCCTTGAACGTTGTCAACCGAAAATGCCCATTTTTGTGGGGCCTGCGACCCTCCCGGGCTTACCGTCGCGAGATCGCGCCGATCTCCGAATAAACAATGCCTTAATGCATTCCGCGCCGCACTGAGGCCATATTCCTGCGTCGTCCTTAAGCCTCGTTCGAGGGACGGAATCGCAACGGGGGCCTTCAGCCGCCGTCAATCAGGCCAATTAACCGGGTCCAGCCGCCGTCATTGACGGCCTATGGACCAACCGGCATCGTGCCGGCCATTGATTCACGCGGCCTGCCGACAGCGTCTGGGGCTAGTTTGGTTGCGGCAGTCGCCTTCGATCCGAGGCGCAGGGGACGGCGAGCTTGGACCAAACACGGTCGCGCGGCGCATATCGATCACGGCAAACCGACGCCATTGAGCTCGGTAACGAACCGCCACTGTCGGTCGACGGCGGGTCGAGCGGATTCGTCGATCGCCGTCGCGTTTCGGTGCAGTGGTTTGCCGGCACGATCCTGACCGCGCTTTGCGGCGCTGCTCTCATGGGCGGCGCCGTTTTCACGTCACTCGATGGCGAGACCACTTTCGCATCATTGCCGGAGCGCGTCGAAGTCGCGCTGCGCGGCGCCCTTGGCGTCGGCGCTGAAAAGGCCACGCACAAGAGCGATCGTCTGCCCACGGCCGAAGAGCCTTCGTTCGCCCGCCAGGTGATCCGGGTTTCCACGATCAACCGGGTCGGCAACCATGAGGTCGTGCGCGTGCGCCCGTTTGTGCGCATTGCCGGCAATTTGTCACTCACCGTTTCCGATCTCTCGGCCAATATCCCGCCTTTCAATCCGCAACGCCTGCTTGCCGAGTCCGCCCCCGGCACGACTGCATCGGACGATGCCCCGGCCGCCGAGCCGGATGCCGAAGTTGCTTTCGTGATGCGCGACATGGCGCCGCTCATGCCGAAACTCAAGATCGCGCTGCAAACGCCGACCGACGAAGTCGTGGCACGCGTACGGGAAGCAGCCGAATGGAGTGACAAGGCCGCCAATCATTTACCAGTGGCCGCCAACATCACCGGTATCAAGCTGGCCTATGCCGGCGACGGGAATGTCGATCCTTATGCGGGATTTGAAGCGCGCATCGTTCCCGAGAACATTACGCTGCTGCCAAAGACCGCGAGTCAGACGACCGGCGGCAATGCCCTCAATGAAAAACTGATCATCGCCAAGAAAGGCGAAAGCGTCCCAACCATCCTGCGCGATCTCGGTGCTACGCCGGCCGACATCAGCGCTGTCGTCCGTGTGCTTGGGCCGCGCGGCCTCGACGGCGGCATCAAGGAAGGCCAGAAACTTCGCGTGTTGATGGCGCCCGTTCTCGGCGGCCAGCGGCTGCAGCCGATCCGCGTGATCGTCGCCGGCGATTCCGGGATCGACGCCGTGGTGGCGCTGGCGGATACCGGGAAATATGTGTCGGTCGACGTCAAGAACGTCGACACTGAAGTTGCCGATAACTCCGACGACAATGGCGAAGATGACGGCTCAGGCGTTCGCCTCTATCAGAGTGTTTATGAAACCGCGCTGCGCAATCGCATTCCCCGTCCCATCATCGAAGATTTGATCCGCATCTACTCCTACGACGTCGATTTCCAACGCAAAGTGCAGCCCGGCGATTCCTTTGAGGTTCTCTACGCGGGTGAGGAGGAGACGCCTGTCGCCGACAGCCGCAACGAAGTGCTATTCGCGACGCTCACCGTCGGCGGCGAGACGAAAAAATTTTATCGTTTCCAATCGCCGGATGACGGACTGGTCGACTACTACGACGAGACCGGCAAGAGCGCGAAGAAATTCCTGGTTCGCAAACCAGTCCTTGCCGGAATCATGCGCTCTGGCTTCGGCCTGCGGCGCCATCCGATCCTCGGCTATACCAAGATGCACACCGGTGTGGATTGGGCGGCGCCGAGCGGCACGCCGATCTATGCCTCCGGCAATGGCGTTGTTGAGAAAGCCGGTTGGGAATCCGGTTACGGCAAATACGTCCGCATCCGCCATACTAACGGTTATGAAACGGCCTATGGCCACATGACTGCGTTTGCGCGCGGTATCGATGAGAATACGCGCGTACGTCAGGGGCAGGTCATCGGCTTCGTCGGCTCCACCGGACTTTCGACCGGCTCGCACCTCCACTACGAAATTCTGGTCAACGGCCGCTTTGTCGACCCGATGCGCATCAAGTTGCCGCGCGGCCGTGTGCTCGAAGGGCCAATGCTCGCAGGCTTCGAGCAGGAACGCGAGCGGCTGGACGGCATCATGGCACGTAAGCCGGCACGCGTTGCCTCAAGCGCGCCGGCGACCCGCTGATTTCCTGATTTTCGCGAACCATTGATTCGTCAGGCGGCAATCCTTCAGGCAGCCTGCGCGAGCTTGCCGTTGAAGGTCAAGCCGAGCTTGTCACCGGAGATCGTAACCTTTTCACCGTCCTTGATCGTGCCCGCGAGAATCATTTCGGCGAGCGGATCCTGCACTGATTTCTGGATCACGCGCTTTAATGGCCGCGCGCCGTAGGCTGGATCCCAACCCTTTTCAGCCAACCAGTCACGCGCACTCGGCTCAAGCTTGATGATGATCTTGCGATCGTCCAGAAGCTTTTGCAGACGCGTCATCTGGATGTCCACGATGCGTCCTATTTCCGACTTCTTGAGGCGGTGGAACAGGATGATTTCATCAACACGGTTGAGGAATTCCGGGCGAAACGCCGCGCGTACAACGCCCATGACCTGGTCGCGCACCGCATCGGTATCCTCGCCGTCTGGCTGATTGACTAGGAAATCAGCACCCAGATTCGACGTCATGACAATGAGCGTATTGCGGAAGTCCACGGTGTGGCCCTGCCCGTCGGTTAAACGGCCGTCATCGAGCACCTGCAGCAGTACGTTGAACACATCCGGATGCGCCTTCTCGATCTCGTCAAACAGGATGACCTGGTAGGGCCGCCGCCGTACCGCTTCGGTCAGTGCGCCGCCTTCGTCATAGCCGACATAGCCCGGCGGCGCGCCGATCAGCCGCGCGACCGAGTGCTTCTCCATGTATTCCGACATGTCGATGCGGATCAGCGCGTTCTCGTCGTCGAACAAATAGGCAGCCAAAGCTTTTGTCAGTTCGGTCTTTCCGACGCCGGTCGGCCCTAAGAACATGAACGAGCCGATAGGCCGGTGCGGATCCTGCAAACCGGCGCGCGCACGCCGCACCGCGGTCGACACCGCCTGTACGGCTTCTTTCTGGCCGATGACTCGCTTGGCGAGTTCATCTTCCATACGCAGCAATTTTTCCTTCTCGCCTTCGAGCATGCGGTCGACCGGCACGCCGGTCCAGCGCGACACCACCCCCGCGACGTGATCGGCGGTCACGGTCTCTTCGACCATGGCTCCCTTGGCGGAAGCTTCCGAGCCTTCGGTCGTTTTTAACTTCTTTTCCAGCTCCGGAATCCGACCGTAGGCCAGTTCGCCTGCGCGCTGGTATTCACCCTTGCGCTGCGCATTGGCGAGTTCGGCGCGCAACTGGTCGAGCTCGGTCTTGAGCTTCTGAGCGTCCGACAGTTTCTCTTTTTCCGCCTTCCAGCGCGCGGTGATATCGGCGGATTGTTTCTCAAGCGCCTTTAGTTCGGTCTCCAGCCGCTTGAGGCGGTCCTTGGAGCCGGCGTCTTTTTCTTTTTTCAGCGCCTCCTGCTCAATCTTGAGCCGCACGACTTCGCGGTCGATGGAATCGAGCTCCTCCGGTTTGGAATCGACCTGCATCTTCAGGCGCGCGCCGGCCTCATCGATCAAGTCGATCGCCTTGTCGGGCAAGAAGCGGTCGGTGATGTAACGGTTCGACAGCGTTGCCGCGGCCACGATCGCCGAATCGGCAATGCGGACGCCGTGATGCTGTTCGTATTTGTCCTTCAAGCCGCGCAGGATCGAGATGGTGTCTTCAACTGTCGGCTCGGATACAAACACCGGCTGGAAACGCCGCGCCAGCGCGGCGTCCTTCTCGACGTGCTTCTTGTATTCGTCGAGCGTGGTGGCGCCGATACAATGCAGTTCGCCGCGCGCCAGCGCAGGCTTGAGCAAATTGGAAGCATCCATGGCGCCGTCTGCCTTGCCGGCACCGATGAGCGTGTGCATTTCGTCGATGAACAGAACAATGCCGCCTTCGGCCGAAGTGACTTCGTTCAGGACGGCCTTGAGCCGCTCCTCAAATTCGCCGCGATATTTGGCGCCGGCGATCAAGGCACCGAGATCGAGCGCGAGCAGCTTTTTATCTTGCAGGCTCTCCGGTACGTCGCCGTTGACGATGCGCAACGCCAGACCCTCGACGATCGCGGTCTTGCCGACGCCAGGCTCACCGATCAGCACCGGGTTATTCTTGGTACGGCGCGACAAGACTTGAATGGTACGGCGGATTTCCTCGTCGCGGCCGATGACCGGATCGAGCTTGCCGTCGCGTGCGGCCTGCGTCAGGTCGCGGGCATATTTCTTCAGCGCGTCATAGGCGTTTTCGGCCGAGGCGGAATCGGCGGTGCGGCCCTTGCGCAGGGTTTCAATGGCGGCATTGAGGTTCTGCGGTGTGACGCCGGCCTTGGCGAGAATTTTTCCAGCGTCGCTGTCCTTCTCAATTGCCAGCGCCAGCAGCAGGCGTTCAACGGTAACGAAACTGTCGCCGGCCTTCTCACCGGCCTTTTCGGCGGCGTCGAACACGCGGGCCAGACCCGGTGCCAGATAAACCTGGCCGGCTCCTGCCCCGGACACTTTCGGAATTTTCGCCAGCGCCGCTTCGACTGCCTGCAATGCCTGGCGGGAATTACCGCCGGAGCGGTCGATCAGTCCGGCCGCCAACCCCTCCGGGTCATCGAGCAGGACTTTGAGCAAGTGCTCGGGGGCGAACTGCTGGTGACCCTCGCGCAGGGCCATGGATTGCGCCGATTGGACGAAGCCCTTCGCGCGATCGGTGTATTTCTCGAAATTCATGTCTCAACTCCCTCGGCCCATGACGGCGCCGATCTCTGTCCGGGCCCCGTTAAGGCGACCCGGTTCGTCCATTATGTGGGTGCATTTATCGCAGTTTGAAGAGGGAGTTGGCTTGATATAGGTCAGCATTAATCCTCTCCGCGGTGGCTGTTAAAGTGACCGAAAATCAATGACATCCGACCCCGCTTCCCTTCGCGCAATCTATCGATACCCGGTCAAAGGACTGTCGCCGCAGCCGATGGAGCGCACCCGCCTTGCGGTCGGTCAGACGATCCCGGCCGACCGGCTCTATGCCATCGAGAATGGCCCGTGCGGGTTCGATCCCGCCGCCCCTGCCTATTTTCCCAAGCAACGCTTCCTGATGCTGATGCGCAATGAGCGCCTGGCGGCGCTGCGGACCGACTACGACGAAGCCAACCATACCCTGACTATCCACTGGGAGGGCCGCCAGGCAGCCCGCGGTGACCTGCGCAGCAAGGATGGAAGGCTCGCGATCGAGGCCTTCTTCCGCCGATTCATGCCGAAAGAATTACGCGGACCTCCCAAGGTGTTGCATGGCGAGGATCACAGCTTCTCGGATGTGGCCAGAAAGGTGGTGTCGATAATCAACCTAGCCTCTGTGGCGGCGGTGGAGGATGCCGCCGGCGCGCCGGTCAATCCATTACGTTTTCGTGGCAACCTCTATATTACGGGCTGGCCGGCGTGGCGTGAATTCGACTTGCTCGGCGCGGATCTCACGATTGGCCAAACCGCACGGCTGAAAGTGGTCAAACGAATTCAGCGCTGTGCAGCCACAGATGTCGATCCCGAAACCGGAATCCGCGACCTAACCGTTCCGCGCACGTTACTGCAGAATTTCGACCACACCGATTGCGGCGTCTATGCCGAGGTCATTGCCGCCGGAGACATCAGCGTTGGTGACTCAATCAATACTGTAGCGACCTGACTTCGGCCCTTATGGCAATAAAAAACGCGCCCTGCTTCCGACAGGGCGCGTTTCTATTGTCTGACGGAACTCAGTTAGCCGCCGGGCAAAACGTAGGCGCTGATGCGTCCGGCCGGATAAACGGATTCGGCAACAGTATGATTGTGGTTGCCGGAGACAATGATCGGGTTGCCGTTCGGATCAACGCCGCTGACCACACCAACATGGCCGCCGCCGCGACGGCCCATCACAGCGATAGCGCCGACCTGCGGTCCGTTCACACGCTGGCCGTAGTGCGCGTAGGCTCTGGCAAGATTGCCACCGCCGGAATGTCCGGTGCGCTTGAGCACCATGTCCATGAACGCGCCACACCACAGGCTGCCGCGTCCGGTCGGATTGGTGCCGATGTATCTGCGTGCCTCGCTGACCAGAGAATTGCCGGTGGCACCGCCATAGGCCGAGTTCGAATGCGACTGGGCCTCGGCACGCGCCTCGGCGATGGCAAGGGATCGGCGGCCATGACGGCGGCCTTGGCCGATGCTCTCGCCATTGATCGTCCCGGTCGATTGCGTTGCGCTGAATGAATAACGCACGTCTCGATCGGCACCGGACGACTGCGGCGGAACCGCAGTTTGCATGACCGCCGCACGAGAGTGCCTATGGTGGTGGACGGGTCTTGCGAGGGCCGTCGTTGCAAGAGCCGCAACCGCCACCGAACACAACAGTACTGTCGCCCGTCTTGTTTTAAGTCTCATCAGATTAGTCCCCTTAGCTATACAAGCAATGTGCCTGGAACAAATAGAATCAGCGCCAGACACGGTGTCCAAACGCCGTTCCGATATGGCAATTTCGTGATCATTGGAAGGTCATTTCGTGGAACGCATAGCGGGTATTCCATCGGAATACCGGCACAAAAAAATATATACCTCTCACGGAAATTTTTTTACTCATCGCAATACTCAAATACTGTCTTCGACACCGCTTATACTTAAAGCCGAAGTCATGCTGGCGCTGCCGCACAGTTAAAGCTGCGCCGTAGCACTGTCAGACCGGCGTTAATGCGTGAAGCGAAGCCGCCTCAGCCCTTCCGGCTGAGCAGAAAAACGGCCTGTTCCCCAAAAAGGTTCCAAAACCACCAGGGGGCATTGAGACGGAGCGGTTTGCCCCAGGCATTCAGCGCCACCGCCCTTTCCATTTGGACCCCGATTTCCGTGCAGAGCTGTCGAAAGTCCTTGATCGTGCAGTGGTGGATATTTGGCGTGTCGTACCAACTGTAAGGCAGGATATCGGTCTGCGGCATATGGCCGGCGAAGAGCAACTGAAGCCGGACCTGCCAGTGGCCGAAATTAGGAAATGACACAATCGCGTGGCGGCCGATCCGCAGCATGTGCTCCAGCACCACGCGCGGATGGCGGGTCGCCTGCAAGGTCTGCGACAAGATCACGTAGTCGAAAGCATCATCCGGATAGTCGCCGAGATCGGTATCGGCGTCGCCCTGAATCACGGCGAGGCCCTTCGCCACACATTCATTCACGCCTTCCCGTGAGAGCTCGATGCCACGGCCATCGACGCCACGGCTTTCGCTCAGGATTCGCAAAAGCTCGCCATCGCCGCAGCCTACGTCGAGCACCTTGGCGTCACGCTCGACCATCTCCGCCACCAGCACCAGGTCGACGCGGGCGCCGCCCGGCGTGCGCGGGATGTTGGCAGCGGTCAATTCGGGGTTTTCACGATTGAGCATTATCGCTCGGCTTTCGGCCCAAGTCCGCGCGCCTTGCCGGCTCCGTCGAGAAAGCCGCGCATAATCGCGAACAATTCCGGCTCGTCGAGCAGGAAGGCATCGTGGCCTTTGTCGGTGACGATTTCCGCAAACGAGACACGCGCGCCGGCAGCGTTCAGCGCATGCACGACGGCGCGCGATTCCGACGTCGGGAACAGCCAATCGCTGGTGAATGAAATCAGACAAAAACGGGTCGCCGCACGCTTGAAGGCGTTCGCTAGCACTCCGTTGTGATCGGCAGCGAGATCAAAATAATCCATGGCACGCGTCAGATAGAGATAGGAATTCGCGTCAAAACGCTCGACGAACGAAATACCCTGGTGACGCAAATAGGATTCGACCTCGAAGTCCGCGTCGAACGAGAAGGTCGGATTCTCGCGATCTTGAAACTTGCGTCCGAATTTCCGGTGGAGTGCGGCGTCCGACAGATAGGTGATATGCGCGCCCATGCGCGCGACAGCGAGTCCGCGCCGCGGATTGGTGCCCTCCAGATGATAGCGGCCGCCGCGCCATTCCGGATCGGCCATGATTGCTTGGCGGCCCACCTCATGGAACGCGATATTCTGCGCTGAATGGCGCGTGGCGCACGCGATTGGCAGCGCCGAAAACACGCGCTGAGGGTAGCTCGCTGCCCATTGCAGAACCTGCATGCCGCCCATCGAGCCGCCGGCCACCGAAAACAAACTGTCGATGCCGAGATGATCGAGCAACATGGCCTGCGCTCGCACCATGTCGCGGATGGTAATGACGGGAAAGTCGAGCCCCCACGGCTTTCCGGTCTTCGGATCGGTTGATGACGGGCCGGTTGTCCCCATACAGGCGCCAACCACGTTGGGGCAGATAACGAAATATCGTTCCGTGTCGATCGGCCTGCCGGGGCCCACCATCGTCTCCCACCAGCCGGATTTCTTGGTAACTGGATGCACGCTTGCGACGTGCTGGTCGCCGGTCAGCGCGTGGCAGATCAGTACCGCATTGCTGCGCGCAGCATTAAGGGCACCGTAGGTCTTGTAGGCAATCTGGAATGGGGTCAGCTCGACACCGGCATCGAGCTTGAGCGGCTTGTCCGCCCCAAAATGGGCGACAAGCGAATCGTGCGGCTGATCCGCCTCCCGCGGAGCATCCCCGGCCTCACGTGCACTCGTCAAATTGGCCTCGGCCATATTGCCTGTGCGCTCCCGGCGCTACCCGCATCGCGGGCGTATTAATAGAGGTTTACTGTCAACCTAGCAGGCTTCAGTCAACGTTTTCTTTGATTTCAACGCTCAGCCCTCCTATCAATGCCGCCATGGTGAAAGCACCCCAAACACCCGCGCTGGCAGACTTACGCAAGGAGATCGACCGGATCGACGAGGCGATGCACCAGCTCTTGATGGAGCGTGGTGAAATCATCGATCGCCTGATCGCGGTCAAGCGCAGCCAGGATACGGGCACCTCGGCATTCCGGCCCGCGCGCGAAGTCGAGATGATGCGCCGGCTGGTCAAACGGCACAAAGGCATTTTGCCGGTCGATACCGCCGAAAGCATTTGGCGGATCATCATCTCGACTTTCACTTATGTGCAAGCGCCATTCTCGGTCCACGCGGATCTGTCCGCAGGCGATGCGTTGATGCGAGATTCGGCACGCTTTCATTTTGGCTTCACGGTGCCGTTCGTCCCACATATGGGCGCGGCCGGAGTGGTCGCTGCCGTATCGGATTCCAAAGGCGACCTTGGTCTGGTGCCCGCTTCAGATGTGGGGTCAGCAGGCGCCTGGTGGAGTGCGCTCGAATTCGATGCCGCCCCCAAGATCATTGCGCGCTTGCCTTTCGTCGAACGCCCGGATCACCCTGCTGCATTGCCTGTGTTCGTCCTGTCCAGGGTGGCGCCCGACGCCATGGTGACCGAAGCCGCTGTTTGGAGCATGCGGGTGTCTGGCTGGAGCGCCAAGGCAGCCGAAGCACTATCGGCCCAGGCTGAATTCATCGCGGTACCCGACCGCGCCTTTGACGGAGCCGCGTTACTCGTGACCTTTCCAAAGCATGCGGACCTTAAATCGGTGAGCGCGGCCTTGGTTAAGGCTGGCGCGACTGTACGCTCGGCAGCCCTCGTCGGAAGCCACGCAACCCGCTATACGATTGCCGCCGACAAGGCCTGATCGTTCGGAAAAGCGTCCATGACTGCGAATCGCCCGCAACCACGCCCCGGCGTGCTCGATATTGCCCCTTACGTTCCGGGCAAGAGCTCCGCACCTGGAGTCGCGAAGGTTTTCAAGCTTTCCTCCAACGAAACACCGTTGGGGCCGAGCGAGAATGCGCTCGCGGCCTATCGAGCGGCCGGCGACCATCTCGAAGACTACCCCGACGGTTCGGCGTCGACCTTGCGCGAAGCTATCGGCGCCGCCTTTGGACTCGATCCGGATCGCATTGTGTGCGGTGCCGGTTCTGACGATTTGCTCAATTTGATCGCCCGCGCCTATCTCAAGGACGGCGACGAGGCAATCTATACGACGCACGGTTTTTTGGTTTACCCGATCGCGATCACGGGCACCGGCGCGAAAGCAATTGCCGCGTCCGAAAAAGATTTTACCGCCAATGTCGATGCGATCCTCAAGGCGGTGACGCCAAAAACGAAAGTCGTGTTTTTGGCCAATCCAAACAACCCGACCGGAACCTATGTTCCGTTTGACGAGGTCAAGCGGCTGCACAAAGGCCTCCCCGCGCATGTCCTGCTCGTACTCGACGCAGCCTATGCTGAGTACGTGCAACGAAACGATTATGAATCAGGCATCGAGCTGGTCGCCACCACGGATAACGTGGTGATGACGCGCACCTTCTCGAAGATTTACGGACTGGCAGCGCTTCGACTCGGCTGGCTATATGGGCCAGCGCATATTGTCGATGCGATCAACCGCATCCGCGGCCCATTCAACGTCAATGCCCCGGCAATCGCCGCCGGAATTGCGGCAATTCGGGATGCCGCACATGTGGATCGCGCGCGTGCACACAATACACATTGGCTTGCCTGGCTCACGGACGAGATCGGCAGGCTTGGCCTTGCCGTGACCCCGAGCGCCGCCAACTTCGTCCTCATCCACTTCCCGGAGATCAAGGGCCGCACCGCCAAAGATGCCGACGCGTTCCTGACAAAGCGCGGGCTCATTCTGCGCCAGGTCGGCGCCTACAAGCTGCCGAATGCCCTGAGAATGAGCGTCGGCACCGAGGAGGCCAACCGTCTGGTGGTGCAGGCGCTCAGGGAATTCCTGGGGAAAGCAGCGTGAGCAAACCGGCCGCCCTCTTCAATCGTCTGGCGTTGATCGGCGTCGGGCTGATCGGCTCCTCAATTGCGCGCGCGGCCCGCGCGCAAGGCGCAGCACGTTCGATAGTCGCGACGGCGCGCTCTCCGGAAACGCGCCGACGGGTTGCCGAACTTGGCCTCGCTGACCAGGTTGTCGAAAGCAATGCCGCCGCCGTCGAAGGCGCCGATCTCGTCATTGTCTGCATTCCCGTTGGCGCCTGCGGTCCGGTTGCCAAAGAGATCGGCCCGCATCTTGCCGCCGGCGCAATTGTCTCCGATGTCGGTTCGGTCAAGAGCTCTGTTGTGCGCGATATGACCCCGCACCTGCCCAAGACCGTGAACTTCATACCGGCGCACCCGGTCGCGGGAACGGAGTATTCCGGCCCGGACGCCGGCTTCGCGGAATTGTTCGTCAATCGCTGGTGCATTCTGACGCCGCCAAAAGGTACCGACCCGAAGGCCGTCGAAAAATTGGCCGCCTTCTGGCGCCTTCTCGGTGCCAATGTGGAAGTGATGGCACCCGATCACCACGACCTTGTGCTCGCGATCACCAGCCATCTGCCACACCTCATCGCCTACACAATCGTCGGCACCGCAGATGAACTGCAGACAGTGACCCGATCGGAAGTTTTGAAATTTTCCGCAGGCGGCTTCCGCGATTTCACCCGTATTGCCGCGTCTGACCCGACTATGTGGCGCGATGTGTTCCTCGCAAACAAGGACGCCGTTCTGGAAATGCTCGGTCGCTTCAACGAAGACGTTTCGGCGTTAACAAAGGCAATTCGCAAAGGCGATGGTGACGCGCTATTCGAGCATTTTGCGCGTACCCGCGCGATCCGCAAAGGTATTGTCGAGATCGGCCAGGATTCGCCAGCTCCGGATTTCGGCCGGCCGCATCCGGGCCTGCAACCGTTGCCCAAGCCCTACGCGGGCGAGGAAAATTAGCGGCCCTTCTCGTCAAATTGTTTTGGCCAGCCTGCGCCGCCGTTCGGACGCTACGGCCAATTGCTTTGCGGTCGTTGCGAGCACAGCCTTGATGAACAAGCGCCCGAACCAGCCCGTGCCAAAATATTTTGGATTGAACGAGGCGCGCCAAACAATTGTCGTCGCTTCTCTACTCGTCTGAACAAGGTCGACCTCGGCGCGATAGTCCCGCAGCGGAAGTCCTGAAAGCAGCACGTAGGCCAATCTGCGGTCGGGGACGAGTTCGGTGACTTCCTCACGCGACCGGGTGACCTTGGTGGAAAAGACGCGAACGGCTCCAACACCGTAAGTTTCGTTGCGTCCGGGGCGCTCTAACTCAAATGAATCGAACATCGCCCAGTGCGGCCAAGTTGAACCATCCTTCAGCAAGCCAAATATAATCCCCGGATCAGCGCGGCAATCGACCGTCACAGAGACCTCAATCCGCCTCATCGCAAGTTTCCAGAATGCTATCCGGCTATGCCCGTAAGGCCGCTTGTTAAAACAACGCTGGCGCGTTGCCGATCGGGATTGGGCCCAGAAAAATTGCACCGTCTGTGAAGCGCAATGGCAGCGTCACCGCGCGCTTGCCCTCGAGCGTCGTTTGTTCACCAAGCATATTGATGCCGAGCGAAATATTTGCGCCCGCCTGCTGGCGGGCCACATCTCCCAGTCCGGGCGCCAGGCGGTCGAGCGCGCCGACGAGCTTGTCCATGTTCGGCGATGTTTGCACCCTTTGCTGCGCGCCAATTGCCGCCAGAAACTGATCGAGCCCCGCCATCGTCACGCGCAGCTGACCTTCAAGCCGACCGTTGCCGTTGATTGACAATGTGCCGGCACCAACCGCGAGGATATCGCCCTGCTGGACGCGGACCTGGGTGATATCGATGCGGCCACCTTCCGCTTGTATCTCGCGGAAACGAACAGACCACGGCTTCGGCGAAAAATCATTCAAGCCACGAAGCACCGCAGTGGCATTCGCATCGATTGGCTGAGCTGCGGCTGGATGCAATGTAGGGGCCGAAGCCTGATTGAGCTGCAGGGCAATTTCAATCACGGGCTTGTTTGCAGCCGACCCTTCGATCATCCGGCCGTGAACCTCGATATGCTTGGCCCGCAAAATATTCTGCCGCGCGGTTCCAACCATGCGGTCAACCGTCGGCCCATCGAACACGAGAGACGCACGCTGGGGCGCTGCCGGCGTACCGCGCACACTCGACTGCGCTAACGTCCAATTCGCAATGATATCCGGCGATCTTCCAGATTCACCAATGGTGAGCGGACCATGGATTTCGCTGATGAGCAGTCCGGGCTGATAGACCTGCGCTACGACCGTGAGACCTTCAGCCCTTAGCTCAACCGGCGGCTGATTGCTCCGGAACAGCGCCGAGGCGCCGTCGCAACTGACTTCAATACGGAATGGATAGCCTCCGACATCCTGTGAGCCGCACCCATAAATGCGCCCTGACTTTGCCTCGCGCTGGCGCCAGCCTTCGATTGCCTCTTGCGCCTTGGTGGCTGCAAATTTCCAGAAGCCGGTCCATCCGGCGATCAATGCCAGCACAATGAAAACCAGAATCGTATAGCGGCGCCCGGTCCGGCGGCGCGATGGCAAGCTTGCTGGGTTGCTCATCATTGGAATTCAAAACCTGCCGAATGCGGCGTTTCTGCGCCCGTGCCAGGCAATTGGGTTGCATGGAAGCCGCCGCCCTGTTAGGCGAACGCAATTCGCCGGTCCCCTCAACGCCGTGGTCTAGTTCGCCGCCACGATGAACGCACGCCCCAATCAAAGCAATGAGGACCTATGGGTCTTCGGTTACGGCTCGCTGATGTGGCGGCCAGGCTTCGATTTTTTGGAGCGCCGCAATGCGCGGCTCGTCGGCGCCCACCGCGCTCTCTGCGTGTATTCGTTTGTGCACCGCGGAACCCCCGAAAAGCCCGGCCTCGTGTTCGGCCTGGACCGCGGCGGCAATTGCCGCGGCATTGCCTACCGCGTGGCATCGGCACGGCGATCCGAAACGATCGAATATCTGCGCGCGCGCGAACAGGTTACGCGGGTTTATCGGGAGGCGTGGCGCAGGGTTTGGATCGACGATGACCCTCAAGAAAGCGTACACGCGCTTTGCTATGTGGTTGACCGCGGTCATCGCCAATATGCCGGCCAACTGAGCCTCACCGAGCAATTGCATTATGCCCGCCAAGGCCACGGCCGCTCGGGCCCTTGCCGAGACTACGTACTGGCGGCGGTAAAGGAATTGCAGTCGTTGGGCATTCGCGATGCCGAACTGCAGGTCTTGGCGGAACAACTCAAGGGTATCCATCAATCGTCCAGCGGCTAATTCCCCAAGCGCCCGACAACTTCAATCAAGCGGGGATTCGTCCTTCCCCATTTTTGCCCGACCCTCGGCAATCAGGCGTGCCGTCGCGGTTTCAATATCATTTTGCAGTCGCGCAAAGAACGTATCTTTGTCTAATCCCGGTGGAATTGGATCAAGAATTTCAGCCACCACCGTGCCGGGGAAACGGCGAAGGGAGCGGCGTGGCCAGAACAGGCCGGAGTTAAGTGCAATTGGTACGCAAGGCACGCCCCCGGCAGCGTAAAGATGCGCGACGCCAAACTTGTAACGAGGCTCAGCCCCGGCGGGTCGCCGGGTACCCTCGGGAAAAATGATGAGTTGACGATTATCAGCCAACTCGATGCGCGCGCGTTCGATCATGGCCGCGAGCGCCTGCGACCCACCCCCTCGATCGACTGGCACCATACGTCCTTTAATGGTTAGCCAGCCGAAGATCGGAATCCACTGCAGTTCCCGCTTGAGGATGAACACCGGATTGTCGATCAGCGGCAGAAGCGCGAATGTTTCCCATGCCGATTGGTGTTTGGAAGCAACAAGGATCGGACCTTTGGGGATTTTCTCCCGGCCACGGACTTCGCAGTCGATGCCGGCGACGACGCGCAGAAGCACAAGATTGACGCGGCCCCACGATTTCGCCACGGCAACGATTGCGCGATAGGGCATCAAGAAAGTCGGCAACGCCGCGATCAAAAATACAAGCGTGTTTAAATAGAATAACACGTTGAAGGCAGTCGATCGCAGAAGTGTGACCACCACGACGCTCCTTCAAATGGCGCTATCGGAATCGATACGCATGCGCGTGCATGCGAGCAGATATTTCATGTATTCGAGAAAAAGCAGACGCGCCGAGTCCCAATTCGACCACCAGGGTTCAACTTTCGCCTTTTCGGAAATTACCGGATAGGCGATCAACGTGACGTCGGGAAGTTGGTGTTCGAGCTCGGCCATAGCCCGCGGCATGTGCCAATTTGAGGTCACGACGATCAACGAGTTAAAGTTGTGTGCGCGCGCCCAGCGCCTGGTTTCAAGTGCATTGCCGAACGTATTGAGCGCCGAACGGTCGAGGTCGATGCAACAGTTGAAGTATTTAGAATACAGCGGCGTAAGGCGGGCAATCTCTCGCGCGCTTGTGTCGCGATGCACGCCGGTGATCAACAACCGCTTCCCGCGTTCCGTCGCCAAAAGTTCGATCGCATCCGGGATACGTGCGGCAGCACCGGTGAGTGCCACGATGCCGTCCGCTTTATTGTCGACCGAAACTTCGTCTCCGGCGATGCGCGAGACAAATAAGCCGAATCCGACCGCTAGCAGGAGGACCGCCGTGGCGCCGACGGCCATGGTCAGAAAACCTATCCAACGGGCAACCCCAGCAAACATTTCAGTCGATCGCTTCCAGCGTACTGTTGACCGTATGCCGCGATGTTAAGGCGGTCACCACCGCAATCAGCGCAACCTGGCACAGGACCGCAATATAGCCGGCCAAACCAATTGAAAATGACCCGAATAGAGCCGATGTCTGGTCCCCGCCCGCGGTGCCGGCAAACCACCGGCTGACGAGCCCGGCGAGCGCAAACAAAATTATCGCTGCACCACCACCAATGGCGCCGCCTTGCAAACCAAGCAGCAAGAAATGGTGCTGAAAGTTTCGGGCGATAAATCCATTTTTTGCACCTACAAAATGCAACACCTCGATGACCGCCTTGTTTGTCGCCATCGCCCCACGCGTCGCGAAGGTGACCGATAATATTGTCGCGGCAAACATCAGAATCAATGCACCAAGGCCAGCGGCGACGGCCGTTCCAGCCATGGCCCGCATGCGATCGATCCATCCGCGGTGATCGTCGAGCATGGCGCCTGGCACCTGTTCGGCCAGCAAACGCCTCAATTGTGCAAGGTCCGGCGTTACATCCGATGCAATCTTGACGATGATCAAACGCGGAACCGGCAACTCATTTAGCGAGAGCCCGGTGCCCAACCAAGGTTCAAGTAATTTAGCTGATTCGTCTTTCGAATAAGGCCGAACCTCGACGATGCCCGGGAATGCACGTGAGACCGATACAGCCTTGTCCACGAGGCTATCCACATCGCGACCAGGCGCCGGAATGACTTGAATGGTCACCTCATGGGAAATTTCCGACTGCCATTCGCCTGCCGCACGATTGACCAGTATTGCCGCACCGATCGTGAGTGATGCCAGGAAAGTCATAATTGCGACGACCGCGATAAGTGCACGCCCGGAAATGGAATTGCGTGGCACCAGCGGCGTCTCGAAGTGCGGCAGTAGCTCTTCCGGCTCGCGCATTGCCATGCTCAATTTGCTCGGCATGTAGTCAGTCATCTTTTTCCTCAGTCGTAAATATGGAGCCGGCCATCGTGCAGAACGAGTCGGCGTGCGTCGTATTGATCCATTAACGCGATGTCGTGGGTGGCGATCACGACCGATGTCCCTGATTTATTCAGTTCGACGAATAGTCGCAGAAGCCGTTGCGCCAGGCTGGGGTCGACATTCCCGGTCGGCTCGTCGGCGAGCAGCAATTGTGGCCGTGCGATCACCGCGCGAGCGATCGCAGCGCGCTGCTTTTCGCCGCCTGAGAGCACGGGTGGCAATGCCCACATTCTCTCACCGAGCCCCACCCAATTCAGCAATTCGATAACTTCGTCTCGATAGCTGTCCTCGGGGCGGCCCATCACCCGTAATGGCAACGCGACATTCTCATAGGTCGTCATATGGTCGAGAAGGCGAAAATCCTGAAATACGATACCGATGCGCCGCCGTAACGTCGCCACGGCATCGCGTGAAAGAGTCGCGACGTCGTGACCGAACTGAGTGATCAATCCGCGGGTTGGCCGCATGGACAGAAATAACAGGCGTAGGAGGGACGTCTTCCCTGCGCCGGAGGGTCCCGTGAGAAATTGGAAAGAATGTGGTTCGATCCGGAACGTGAGGTCACGCAGGACCTCTGGGCCCAAGCCATAGCGTAATCCTACGTTCTCGAATCGGACCACCCACCCCTCTCCAATTAATTCCCGCTATAGGCCCCGCCGAATCGCTTCCCGGCAGCCCAAAGGCCGATTGCCGAAAATGTGGTCCCGCGACCCCCGATGAGCGCCCGGAACTGCGTTTTTACAAGATTATCACCGGGCCGCCATAGCAGCGCGGGGGAAAAGCCGGAAATACCTGCATTTCCGGGGCCCGGCATGGTTTCCGATCCATTAACGGACGGCTGGTAGGTTCAGGCACCCAAATACCCCGACGATGCCATGCTGATCGCCTGTCCGAACTGCGCCATCTCCTACAATATCGAGCCGGCCTCGCTGGGCACGGCCGGCCGTACCGTTCGTTGCGCGCGCTGCAAGACCACGTGGTTCGCGAGCGGCCTGGACGCATTCCCGGAAATGACGGCGTCTACGAATGACGCCCTTGCGGATGGCGAAGCGCGCTCTCCTGTTGGTGTCATACGACCTGATGAACCGATCGCTGGCACTGCCGCCGATGCGATGCCGACTCAACATGACGGCGAAGTTGCGAGTGGCGGCGCGTCCGCAGACGCTCCGCATCCGGAACCCGTGACCATCGTCGATGCGCCATCGGTGGTCCCACCGATCGAACCGCCGACCGCGCCTCATTCAGCCGCTAAATCGGAAATCGACGAAGCCGACAACTTCGTAGCACGACGCAAGCGGTTACAGGCGCGCCGGGTCAAAGCTCGTCGTTCTTCACACTGGACGGCCCTCATCCTTGTGCTGTTTGCATTTAACGTTGCACTGATCGGAGCGCGCAGCGAAGTTGTGCGCTTCTTTCCGCAGACAGCTTCTCTGTTTTCTGCGATCGGGCTACCGGTCAACCTAAGAAATCTGAAATTCGAAAATATGCGAATCTCGAAAGAAACGCAGGAAGGTGTGTCTGCACTTGTGATCGAAGGCAGCATTGTCAGCATTGCTGGCAAGCCGACTGAAGTTCCACGCCTGAGGTTTGCCGCACGCGATGCCGCGGGCCAGGAGGTTTACACGTGGAGTTCGATGCCGAGCCGCAGCACGATCGAACCAGGCGAAAAGCTCGAATTCCGCAGTCGCCTTGTCTCACCACCTGAAAGCGCAACTGACGTCGTCGTCCGTTTCTTTGGCCCACAGGACGCAGTCGCGGGAGCCAAATAAGGCGATGGCGCGGATCCTCATTGCCGAAGACGACGACGCCGTACGTAAATTCTTGATACGCGCCCTTGGCAACGACGGGCACGATCTCACAGAAGCTGCCGACGGCGCCAGCGCCCTTGAGGCGCTTAATCAGGCCAAAGGAAACTTCGACTTGCTCCTGTCAGACGTAAAAATGCCGATCATGGACGGCATCGCACTTGCGCTCGAGACCGGCCGTAGCCATCCCGATGTCGCGATCATGCTGATGACCGGCTACGCTGACCAGCATGAACGTGCACACGGGCTGGATGCGCTCGTGCACGACGTCCTTGCAAAACCATTTTCGGTCGATCAGATAACCGGCGCTGTGCGCGAAGCGCTGGTCTGGCGGCACTGACTTCTACTCACCAGACAGAAAGATCTCCGTCAGAAATCCTTGAGCAGGCGCTCGATGTAATCCAGCTCGAGTTGCGGGCGGAAGCCTTCGCCAAAGCGCTTGCGTAGTTCCTCCAGGATACGGCGCGCACGCTGGGCGTCGATCTCGCCCGGCACTTTCACCGTGACATCGTCGCCATAGTCGCGTCCGCGCAGTGGCCGTCCAAGCGGGTCCGTGTCCTGTTGGGCTCTGGCCTGGCCGCGACCGGGCCGGCCATTGGGCCCGGGGCCCATTCCTTGCTGCTGCATTGACTGGGCGAGCCCTTGGGCGCCCTTTCGCATGGCATCCAGAGCACGGCCCTGGCTGTCGACAGCATTATCAGCGTCGCCTTCACCCAACTGGCCTTCGGCCTGACCCATGGCCTCACCGGCATCGCCGAGCTGGCCCATCTCATTGCCCTCGCCTTGCTGGCCGGGTTGACCGAGCCCGTGTTGCTTGAGTTGCTCCAGCAACTTGTTGAGGCGATCACGCAAACCTTGCTGATCCTGACGCAGGTCGCCCATCTGGTTCTGGCCTTGCTGACCGCGCTGACGATCGCGCCGCGAGTCCTGACCCTGCCGGAACGTCTTGTCGCGCAACTGCTGCTGCTTGCGGATCACGTCGCCTAGCTCGTCAAGCGCCGACATCATATCGTCGTCGCCATCATCATTGCCCGAGGCGCCAGGCCGTGCCATTTGCAGATTTTCGAGCATAGACTGCAGTTGATCGAGCAACTGACGCGCAGCGTCCTTGTTACCGGAACGCGCCATCTGCTCGAGCCGGTCGAGCATACTCTTGAGGTCCTGCTGGCTGAGCGTGCGCGTATTACGGTCGAGTGGTCGCGCGAGCTGTTGAGGATTTTTTCGTAATTCCTCGGCGAGGGCCTGGAGAAATTTATCCATGGCCGCTCGCAGTTGCTCCATCAGTTTCTTGATTTCCTCTTCGCTGGCGCCGCGTTCAAGCGCCTGCCGTAAGGCCTCCTGGGCCTGGCGCAATGCTTGCTCCGCCTGTGATACATTGCCATCCTCCAGCTGGACGGCCATGTCCCACAGCCGCGCGACGACCTCGCGCAGAGCGTCATCGCTCTTGGCGTATTCGAGATCGTGATAGATCGAGCGCAATCCGAGAAAGGTGCCGGACTCCGGGGTGAAACGTTCCGGCGCGATGCTCAATGCGTCAAGGGCCGTAAGCACCAACGGCTTAGTCTCGGCATCGAGCGCCAGGTTACGCCGCTGTTCGATCAATGCACGCGCCAAAGGCTTGACGAATATCCGTTGCGGCAGCGTCAGCTCGCGCGGCTGGCTCCGTCCCTCGTTGCCCGCCTCGTCGCGTGCCGTCAGGGTCATGACAACGTCTGCACCGGCCCAAGCATGCTCTGTCAAATCATGAGTAGTCTGCGCCGCGCCTGAGCGCGTACGCGCTTGCGGTAGCGTGAGCGCATAGTCTGGCGCCGTGAACAACGGATGGCGTGGCTTGTCGGACGATTCTCCATCCTTGAGCGCGAAAGTCGCTTTCGCTTCGACGACGCCGTAGTCGTCGTCCATCTTGTAATCGAGCCGCAACGCTCCGCGCGCTTGCCGTTCCGGATCTTTGGTGAGCTCGATCGTCGGTGCACGGTCGGGTATGGCTGTGAAATTCCAAACCAAATCGCTGCCAAGCACGCCATGAACGGCGGCAGAACCATCGCCCTTAATGATCAGGCGACGCTCCTCGGTACCGGCCGGCAGCGGCGCACGCGCTTCCGCCGGGGCGTCTTCAAGGCCGCCGTGGCGCACGATTTCGAAGTTAACCTTTCCGGTCGCGCGGATCACCAATTGACTGCCTGCCGGCACAGCCACGGGTGCGGTTGCCTGCGCGGTATCACCTGGCCGCAGACCCTGAAGCATTACGGGCGGGCGGGCGGTGTAAACCGGCGGCGTGATCCACGCGTCGATGCGGAAGTTCGCCGGAGCGACGACGCCGTGCCAGTCGAAGGCTGCGGCAATCCGCTTGAAGCGCTCACCGCCGGCGGCAAAGAAACTTGCCACCACGAGGATGAGCACAAGCGCGCGAAATGCCATCGGATCGCGCAGCGACAGCCGAGGCGTCGGCCATCCGGCCTTGAATTTACGCGCCGACAGCAACGCATGCTCGACATGGGCGCGCCACAGTGCCTGCGCCACCGGATCCTGACTATTCGCGGCAATATGATCCGCTACCGCAGTGGCCGGACGATGCGTCTCACCACTACTGCGGTCAAGCCGGCGCAACCCGTCATAGATACTCGGCAGGCGTAGAATAACGAGCGGCAACGCCGCCCCGGCGGCGGCAACGACAAATACGAAAAGACCGATCGCGCGCGCCAGCGGCGGCAACGCCAGCCATAGTCCTGCCCAGGAAAAAGCAAGGAACAATCCCCCGACCGTGGCGAGAGCGGCGAGAGCCGGCCATAGCCGTTCCCACAAAATGCTACCGCGGGCGCGTGTAAGCGCCCGCGCGAGCAGAAGTCTCGTCGGCTGTGCCCGATCGTGAGGCAAATCGCTCAACTCGTCCAAAAGCCGCTCCGTCGCTCAGGCTCAGGAGAATCTCATGTCCGGTATGCTAACATGCAGCGGACCACCGGGCCACGCGGGCATTTATGCGCTCAAAGCCAATCCGGCATGCGATCGAGCGCAATCAATTGGTCAACTTCAAGGCGCGGGCGAACCAATGCCCATTCTGAGCCATTGACCAGCACTTCCGGCACCAAAGGCCGGGTATTGTAGGTGCCGGCCTGGACCGCGCCATAGGCGCCGGCCGTCATAACAGCGAGTAAGGCGCCATTTTCCGGCTCGGCTAAATCGCGGTTAACGGCAAGAAAATCACCGCTTTCGCATACGGGTCCGACGACATCGGCGCGGATGCGCCTTGCCGAAGAACGCTGCTCTGCGACCGGCCATATCTCATGATGAGCGTCATATAACGTCGGGCGAATGAGGTCGTTCATGGCTGCATCGACGACAATAAAATTCTTGGCCTCGCCATGCTTCACGAACAGCACGCGCGTCACAAGAATTCCTGCATTCCCGACGATCAGCCGGCCGGGCTCGAAGATCAGACGGCAGTCGAGGTCGCGCGTCGCCTGCTTCACAACTTTGGCATAGGCCTCAGGATGCGGCGGCGGTTCGTTGTCGTCATTGTAGGGAATTCCCAAACCACCGCCGAGATCAACGTGCGATATGGAATGGCCGTCAGCCCGCAGCACGCGGACGAATTCCGCAAGTAGCGCAAAAGCATTACCGAACGGATCGAGTTCGGTGATCTGACTGCCGATATGCATATCGACGCCAGTGACTTTGAGACCCTTGAGTTTGGCGGCACGGGCGTAGATTTCACGGGCTCGGCTGATTGGAATGCCGAACTTGTTCTCGGCCTTGCCGGTCGCAATCTTGTGATGGGTCTTGGCGTCGATATCCGGATTGACGCGCACTGAAATATTCGCGCTACGGCCCTTCGCCACCGCGATTGACGACAGCAGTTCGAGTTCCGGCTCGGATTCGACGTTGATACAAAGAATTCCTTCGTCGAGGGCGAGCGCGAGCTCGGTCGCGGTCTTCCCGATGCCAGAGAACATGATCTTGTCGGCCGATATACCGGCGAGACGCGCTCGCTTAAGCTCACCGCCAGACACCACGTCGGCGCCCGCTCCAAGCTTTGCAAGTGTGCGAAGCACGGCCTGATTGGAATTCGCCTTCATCGCGTAGCAGACGAGCGCACGCACGTCGGCAAACGCGCCCGCAAACACTTGATAGTGGCGGGTGAGCGTTGCCGTCGAATAACAATAAAACGGCGTTCCAACCGCGGCGGCGAGCGCGTCCAGATTCACCGCCTCGGCGTGGAGGACGCCGTCGCGATAGGCAAAGTGGTGCATCACACGCTCAGTTGAGCAAGACGTCGAGAGGGATACGCTTATTCGGACCCGCCGGGGCAAGCGGCTTCCCGTCGGGACCGATAACCGGAGGACCATATTTGGCGTCTCCAGCCGGTGCCGCCGATTGGTCGCCGGCGAGAGACGCGCCCGGCGGCGGATCGAGTGGGCCCTTTCGGCCACACGCGGCCAGCCCGAGCGACGCGGCAAGCGCGCCAATCAGGGCAAGTCGTAGCAGCGGACGGTGGCAGATCGGGTTCACGATACGCGCTCCTGGCCTCGAATGTACCATAGCAAAACAAGCAAAGAAGGCGAAGTCAGGGTTTCTCTTTCTGGAGCTTGCGCAGCCATTTCTTTGCTTGCGCGCGCACGTTTTTGGGCGCGGTGCCACCGAAGCTTGATCTGCTTTTCACCGAACGGTCGACAGACAGAACGCTGAATACGTCCTCGCCGATTCGCGGCTCGATCTCACGCATGGTTGCCAGCGGAAGTCGATGCAGGGCAGCACCCGCCTCGGCGGCTTTGGCGACGATCCGGCCAGTGAGGTGATGCGCTTCCCTGAACGGAATTTTGAAAGTCCGTACCATCCAGTCCGCAAGATCGGTCGCGGTCGCATAGCCCTCGCCCGCCGCCTTCTTCATTCGCGCAGTCTCGGGCTCGAGATCGCCAATCATGCCGGTCATAGCCGCGATCGACAATGAAAGTGCCGAAAGGGAATCCATGGCGCCTTCTTTGTCTTCCTGCATGTCCTTGGCATAAGCGAGCGGCAACCCCTTCATTACGATCAATAGTGCATTAAGCGCGCCAATGACGCGGCCAGTCTTGGCGCGAACCAGCTCGGCTGCGTCCGGATTGCGCTTTTGCGGCATGATCGAGGAGCCAGTGGTGAACTTGTCCGATAGCTTAACCAGACCGGTCAGCGGCGACGTCCAAATGACGATTTCCTCGGCCAACCGGGACAAATGAACGGCGGTGATCGAAGCAGCCGCCAGCGTCTCAATGACAAAGTCGCGGTCGGACACTGCGTCGAGCGAATTTGCCATTGGCCGATCAAAGCCGAGCGCCTTCGCTGTCATGTCACGGTCGAGCGCAAACGACGTGCCGGCAAGCGCGGCGGCACCGAGCGGGGATTCATTGAGACGCTTGCGCGCATCGGCAAAGCGGCCACGATCGCGCGCGGCCATCTCCACATAAGCGAGCAGATGATGGCCGAAGGTCACCGGCTGCGCCGTTTGCATATGGGTCAGGCCTGGCATCACTGTCGCGGCATGGGTCAGCGCCTTGTCGACGAGCGCACGCTGAAAGCCGGCTAGCGCGGCGTCGAGGCCATCGATTGTGTCGCGCACCCACAGTCGAAAGTCCGTCGCGACCTGGTCGTTGCGCGAGCGCGCGGTATGCAATCGGCCCGCCGCCTCGCCAATGAGCTCGGATAGCCGACCCTCCACGTTCATGTGGATGTCTTCCAGAGCGCGCTTGAAGGAGAATTTGCCCGCTTCGATCTCTGACAGGATCGTGTCTAGACCGTGAGCGATCTTTTTCGCATCTTCGGCCGCAATAATGCCTTGCTTGGCCAGCATTTCGGCATGAGCCTTGGACGCGGCAATGTCCTGGCGGTAGAGATGCCGGTCAAAGTCGATGGAGGCGTTAATTTCCTCCATGATGTCATCAGGGCCAGACGTAAACCGCCCGCCCCACATCTTGTTGCTCATGGCACATTCACCAAACCGCTCATGACTAGCCCCCAATCCACCTTCGCCAAAAAACGCCTCGCCATGATTTTGGCGGGCGGAATCGCCGGAGTCATCGTTGGGCTGGCGGGGGTATACGGGATTGCGACCCTCACGCGCAATGCGGGTGGCGACCCAGGCTGCCGTCCGGTCATCGATTTGGCCAAGAAACTCGCACCTTTTGCACGCGGCGAGGTGGCCGCCGTTAACGTTGCCAAGAGCCCGTTGCGCTTGCCCAATCTCACGTTCCAGGACGCCAATGGCAAACCGCTAACTTTGGAGCACTGGCGTGGGCGTACCGTCCTGCTCAACCTGTGGGCCACCTGGTGTGTCCCCTGCCGCAAGGAAATGCCGGCGCTCGACGCATTGGAGCAGCGCCTCGGCGGCCCAGGATTTGAGGTGGTGGCCATCAATATCGACACGCGGGATCCGGACAAGCCAAAGGCTTGGCTGAAAGAAGTCGGTGTCCAGAAGCTCGCCTACTACGCCGACCCAACCGCGAGCACCTTTCAGGATCTCAAGGCCGTCGGCCGTGCCTTCGGTATGCCGACCACGTTGCTGGTGGATCCGCAAGGCTGCGAGATCGGCACCATCGCGGGACCTGCCGAGTGGGCGAGTGACGACGCAATCAAGTTGATCAAGGCAGCGCTCGGCTCATAGGCCTCACTCCGACTGATCAAGCTGGGCCTAAGCGGTGATATTCAGATTTTGTCCGACGCCGGCGGCGACATTGGCCAGGCTGGCGAGATTCTGCTGAGCAGCATCGAGCACCTGCACTATGCCGGAGGCCGCGTCGGCGTTCATGCGCAGCATCTTGGCGGCAATGGCCATCTGCACATTGCTCATCTGAGCGCCGGCCAAAGCTGCGGCAAGTGATGTCGGATCCATCCCGGCACAGTTCTACCGCCTCTTTGTCAATGAAACATAAATGCCGCATTGGGCCACTTGACACGGCTGGCTGTCGTCCTATACTTAACCAAATGGTTTACTATTACAAACCAAACCTCGACCGCACTTTCGCCGCGCTCGCCGACCCGACGCGGCGGGCGCTCCTCGCGCGGCTGAGCGAAAAGGAAGACCTCTCGGTCAGCGAACTCGCGAAACCGTTTTCGATGTCGCTGCCGGCGGTCATGAAACATCTCGACGTGCTGTCGGATGCCGGGTTGGTCACGCGCGCCAAGAGCGGACGCATCGTTGCGTGCCGTCTGCGCGCGGCACCGATGCAGGAAGCGACCGATTGGCTCAATCGCTACCAACGATTCTGGACAGAAAAACTCGATCAACTCGCCGCATTTCTGGAGGAAGACAAATGGCCACCATCACCACCAAACCAAGTCTCACCATCAAGCGCCGGTTCAAAGCCGCGCCATCGAAAGTCTTCTCGGCCTGGACCGACCCGGAAAAAGTAAAGCACTGGATGGGACCAGGCGAGGTCAAGGTGCTGCGCGTCGAGAGTGACCCGCGCACCGGCGGCCGCTTTCGCTGGGTGATGCAAGCACCGTCGGGCGAGGAGCACGATGTCAGTGGCGTTTACCGCGAAGTCATCCCGAACGAAAAACTCGTGTTCACCTGGGCCTGGAAGTCGACACCGGAACGCGAATCGCTGGTGACCGTTACATTCAAGGGCGATGGCGACGGCACGTTGATGACGCTGCATGCACGAGCAATTCTTCGATGAAGCGGCGCGCGACCGCCATCAAGGTGGCTGGCAAGCTGCAGTGGAAAAAATGGAAACCTATCTCGCATCACAGTAACAGGAGTTGACTATGCCGCATCCCTACACGCACGGCCATTTCTACTGGAACGAGTTGATGACCCGCGACGCCGAGAAGGCGAAGAAATTCTACGGCGGTACGGTTGGATGGACCTTCGAGGCCATGAAGATGCCGGACGGCACCTATTGGGTGGCAAAGAGCGGTGACACTCCTGTCGGTGGGCTATTTCCACTGAGCAGCCCGCAATTCGACGGCGTGCCGGAAAGCTGGATGTCGTACCTCGCCGTTGATGACGTCGATGCGCGGGTGAAGAAGGCGCAAGCCGCCGGCGCGACGCTGATGCGGCCGATCTTCGACGTGCCCGGCGTCGGCCGCATTGCCATCCTGAAGGAACCTGGCGGCGCCGGTATCGGCTGGATGACGCCGGCAAAATCTTGATCCCTAAAAAGAACGGAAGACCTTCCAATGCACAAAATCGTACCGCAAGACGAATGGCTCGCCGCACGCAAAGCGCTGCTCGCCAAGGAAAAGGAATTCACTAAAGCGCGCGACCAAATCAGCGCCGCGCGTCGTGACCTGCCCTGGGTGAAAGTGGAAAAGCCCTATATGTTTGACACCGCGAGCGGCAAGCAATCACTGGCCGATTTGTTCGAGGGCCGCAGCCAGCTCATCGTCTATCACTTCATGTTGGGACCAGGCTGGAAAGCCGGTTGCCCCAGTTGCTCCTTCCTGGCCGACCATTTCGACGGTGCCGCCATTCATCTCGCGCAACGCGACGTGAGTTTGGTGGTGGTGTCACGCGCGCCGCTTGCTGAGATCCAGGCCTATCAGAAGCGCATGGGCTGGAAATTCAAATGGGTGTCGTCATACGGTAACGACTTCAATCACGACTTCCACGTGTCATTTACGAAAGAAGAAGTCGCCAGCGGGGCGGAATACAATTATGCGGTCGGGAAAATTCCCAGCGAAGAATTGCCCGGCCTGAGCGTATTCAGCCGGACGGACCAAGGCGTATTTCACACCTATTCTTCGTACGCGCGCGGCCTCGACATTCTGGTCGGTGCATACAATTTCCTCGACTTTGCGCCGAAGGGCCGGGACGAAGGCAGCCTGCCGCACACCATGTCCTGGGTGCGGCGGCACGATGAATATGAAGGTGCCGCAAAATCCTGCTGTCACAACTAATGGTAATGGCTGCCGCGATCGCGGCATTTACGGGGAGAAAATGAGATGGCGGTATCGATAACGGCAGCCTACGCAGCGATTCTAGGCCTCATCATTGTGGCACTCGGCATCAACGTTACGAGACACCGGGTGAAGCTCAAGGTGCCGCTCGGCGACGGCGGCAATCCGGAAATGCTGCGCATGATTCGCCTGCACGGCAATGCCGTCGAGTACATCCCACTCGCACTGGTGTTGATGCTCGCCTATGAAATCAATGGCGGCTGGCACGCGGCGCTGCACATCATCGGTGTTGCGCTTATCGCGGCGCGCGTGATCCAGACGGCGGGAATGTGGTCGACGGAAGTTCCGCGCCTCGGACGTCGCACCGGACAGGCGCTGACGTGGGCTTCGGTCGCGACGCTCGCGTTGTTAAATATCTGGACGATCGCCGTTTAACGGGTCGGCACCGGCTTTTCGCCGCGGTAGTCGTAGAAGCCACGTTGCGTCTTGCGGCCAAGCCAGCCGGCCTCGACGTATTTCACCAGCAATGGGCACGGCCGATATTTGGAATCGGCGAGCCCCTCGTGCAACACCTGCATCACCGACAGGCAGGTATCGAGGCCGATGAAGTCGGCAAGCTCGAGCGGCCCCATCGGGTGATGGGCGCCAAGTCGCATCGCGGTGTCGATCGCCTCGACGTTCCCCACGCCCTCGTAGAGCGTGTAGATCGCCTCATTGATCATTGGCAGCAAAATACGATTGACGATGAAGGCCGGGAAATCCTCGGAGACCGCGATGGTCTTGTGCAGCTTGGTCACAAAAGCCTTGCTGGTCTCAAATGTCGCGTCATCGGTGGCGATGCCGCGGATCAATTCGACCAGCTCCATGAGCGGCACCGGATTCATAAAGTGAATGCCGATGAAGCGCTCAGGGCGATCGGTCGATGATGCCAGCCGCGTAATCGAAATCGACGACGTATTGGTGGCGAGAATAGCGTCGGCTTTGAGCGACGCGCACAAATCAGAGAAAATCTTCCGCTTGACCTCTTCTTTTTCTGTCGCGGTCTCGATCACCAGATCGCAGGTCGACAGCGCATCGTATTTTTCAGCCGGCTTGATGCGTGCCAGCGCAGCTTTGCGGTCGTCTTCGCTGATTGCTTTCTTGCCGACCTGCTTGGCCATATTGCCATTGATGGTCGCCATTCCGGCCTTGATGCGGTCGGCCGACAGATCATTGAGAAAGACGGAATACCCTGCCAGCGCGCACACATGGGCAATGCCGTTGCCCATTTGACCGGCGCCGATCACCCCTACACTTTGAATATTGACCGCCATGGTTATTGTCCGATCGATGCGAAGTCCCGGCTACTGGCTTCGAATTCGGTTAAGTTTCGTTCTTTCCGTGCACTTTTACGCCGTACCGCCGCGTGATGCCATCGGCGGAACAACAAAATTGAGACGTGGTCAACGCTTGACCTTATCGAGTTCCGCTGCCAGCTCCGGCAGCGCCTGATAGAGGTCGGCCACCAAACCGTAGTCGGCGACCTGAAAGATCGGCGCCTCCTCATCCTTGTTGATAGCAACAATCACCTTGGAGTCTTTCATCCCGGCCAAATGTTGGATTGCGCCGGAAATTCCTACCGCGATATAGAGTTCAGGTGCGACGACCTTGCCCGTCTGTCCGACCTGCCAGTCGTTCGGCGCATAGCCGGCATCAACCGCGGCGCGCGACGCGCCAACCGCTGCACCGAGCTTGTCCGCAACTGGCTCGATAAATTTGGTGAAGTTGTCCCGGCTTTGCATGGCGCGACCGCCGGAAATAATGATTTTTGCGGAGGTCAATTCGGGCCGGTCCGATTTCGATAGCTGTTCGCCGACGAAAGTTGAGAGGCCCGGATCAGCGGCCGCGGTGGCGCTTTCGACACTCGCAGACCCGCCGGCACTCGAAGCCTGGAAGGTCGACGTGCGCACCGTGATGACTTTTTTGGCGTCAGATGATTTCACGGTTTGGATCGCATTGCCGGCATAGATCGGTCGCTCGAAGGTATCGGCTGATACCACTTTTGTGACGTCGGAAATCTGCATCACGTCGAGCAATGCGGCGACACGCGGCATTACGTTTTTCCCGGTCGTCGTCGCGGGCGAGACGATGGCATCGTAGCTACCGGCAAGCGAGACGATCAGCGCCGCCAGCGGCTCGGCAAGCTGATGCTCGTATGGACCAGCGTCGGCCACGAGAACCTTCTTCACCCCGTCGAGCTTGGCGGCAGCATCCGCTGCCGCCTTGCAATCCTTGCCGGCGACGAGAACATGCACATCCGCGCCAAGTGCCTTTGCAGCCGTAAGCGCCTTGGCCGTTGAATCCTTGAGCGTCTTGTTGTCGTGCTCGGCGATGAGAAGCGTGGCCATTCTAGAGTACCCCCGCCTCGTCTTTTAGCTTGCCGACCAGTTCGGCGACCGAGCCAACTTTGACTCCAGACTTACGGCCCGGCGGTTCCGTGGTCTTCACGACCTGCAGGCGCGGTTTGATATCGACGCCATAAGCATCCGGCGCCTTTTCCTCGATTGGCTTTTTCTTGGCCTTCATGATGTTTGGCAGCGAGGCGTAACGTGGTTCATTGAGCCGCAGATCGGTCGTGATGATCGCCGGCATTTTCAGTTTCACAGTTTGCAGCCCGCCGTCGACTTCCCGCGTAACACTGATGGCATCGCCCTCGATCGCAAGCTTGGACGCGAAGGTCCCCTGCGCCCAATTCAGCAATGCTGCCAGCATCTGACCGGTTTGATTGCAGTCGTCATCGATCGCCTGCTTGCCCATGATCACGAGACCAGGCTTTTCAGCATCGACGATTGCCTTGAGGATCTTCGCAACCGCGAGCGGCTCGATGACACCATCTGCTTTCACCAGGATGCCGCGATCGGCGCCCATGGCGAGGGCTGTTCGTATCGTTTCGGAGGCTTGAGCCGGCCCGATCGATACCGCCACGATCTCGGTCGCCTTGCCTGCCTCTTTCAGACGAATGGCCTCTTCGACAGCGATCTCGTCGAAGGGATTCATCGACATCTTGATGTTGGCAAGCTCGACGCCGGAACCATCCGGCTTGACCCGAATCTTCACGTTAAAGTCGACCACCCGTTTTACGGGCACCAGAATTTTCATGATCCCCCATCCGGATGGGCGCTTAAACAGAGCGGGCGGAAGCTAAAGGCGGGGCCGTGAGCCTGTCAACGTTTATGCTGCGCCGCACAGCAAACTATCGGTTCTGGCCGGGGGCCCAAAGCACGTCGCGGGCGCCTTTGTCGTTGGCATAGCGGCCGGCAACGAAGAGATAGTCGGACAGCCGATTGACGTATTTCAGCGAGGCCTCCGACACCCCCTCGCCTGGCCTGTCCTTGAGTTCAACCATAATCCGCTCGGCACGCCGGCAAACCGTGCGCGCAAGATGCAGATAGGCTGACGCAGCACTGCCTCCGGGCAAAATAAACGACTTCAGCGGCGCCAGATCGGCGTTGAGCCTGTCGATTTCAGTCTCCAGCCACTGGACCTGAGCATCGGTCACGGTCAGGCGCGCGCCGCCTGGGCCTTTTTCGGCCAGGCAAAGATCGGCCTCAACATCGAACAGATCGTTCTGGATTCGGCCAAGCGCGGCATCGAGCGCTTTGTCGCCAGCCGTGTGAAGACGGACCAGCCCGATCACGGCGTTGACCTCGTCGACCGTGCCATAAGCCTCGACGCGCAGATCATATTTCTTGCGCCGGGCGCCGGTGCCGAGCGAGGTCGTGCCATCGTCGCCCGTACGGGTATAAATGCGGTTGAGTACGACCATCGATTGCCCTCGCGCGCAGCCTTCCTCTCCGCCGGAGATTCGGGGTAGGCTGTATCTTATCTGGTTTCTGTCTCAATAAATGGGGTGACGCTCATGCGGTTTCTGACGATTGCCATTGCTGTTTCATTCCTTGCACTCCCAGTAGCTGGCCCTGCGCAGGCTTGCGGGAACGCTGGTCACTCGGCCAAAGCCGCGACCGCCGACTACTCCGCCGCCACAAAGAAAAAGAAGCCCAAGCAGCCAAAAGAGAAAGTAGAGTATATGCGCGCAGCGCCGATGAAGTGAGCGCGCGCTTTTTCCTTCGCTAGCGGCCCATCACCCAGATCGTCGCCATAATGACAATAATGGCGACGAATTGCAGCAGCACGCGCAACCGCATGAGCTTCTGCGAGCGGTTGGGTGAGCCGCCGCGCATCATGTTGACCAATCCGAGTACCAACACGATTGCCACCGCGATGACTGCGGCGGGCACCAGATAGTGTGACATGAAATCCGACATCGGTTGCGCCTTCTAGCATTAGGACATATGCGCGGCCATTCCTGTTCGTCGCGCTCAGGTCCAAAATTGCGACTCGTCCTATAGTTGTAATTATATTAGCGTCTCCCAAAAAGTGCGTCGGTTGGGTGGCGAATGGGTATGGATGTTGTGAGCGTGGCCGGAGCCCGCTCCTTGAAAGTTGGTAGTGACGGCGCTGGTTTCTCACCACGCTCCGCAAAATGGAAACATGAGCCGCGTCGCGTGGCGCTCAATGCCAGCATAGAGCACGTGCTTATCACCGCCGGTTTGAAAGCTTCCGAGCAGCTCAAGCACACCCGGCCAAAATTTTCCGCCGCAACGTATGCTCGCCTTGCCAACGTCATTCCGTCCCTGCTCGGTATACTCGTCTTTGCAGCCGTATTTACGACGTACGGCACCATTGTACTTTCAGCGATCGTCGCTTTGCCGGCTGCCTTCCGACTCTTTGTCGTCGCACAATCGAGACAAACATCGAAAGCCGCGCGCAGGCGGCCAACTATTCCCGGCACGCTGGACAAAGAATTACCAATCTACAGCATCATCGTTCCGCTTCGGGACGAAGCACGGATGGTTGACCAACTTCTGTCGGCAATCGAGGCGCTCGACTATCCGGCGGCCAAACTTGATGTGATCATCGCGGTCGAGGCCGACTGCCACGATACTCGCGCGGCGATCACCGCTCGCAAACATCGAGTTCCGATTACGGTGATCCCGGTTCCACCGAGCCAGCCGCGCACAAAGCCGAAGGCCCTTAGCGTCGCCCTACCGCTCGCACGCGGCACCTACACGGCGATCTATGATGCGGAAGACCGTCCGGAATCAAACCAGCTTCGCTGCGCCTTGCAGGCATTTCGCGCAGCCGGCAACGAACTCGCGTGTGTCCAGGCGCGCCTCTGCATGGACACCACGACGAGTTGGCATGCTCGTTATTTTAAGGCCGAGTACGCAGGACATTTCGACTTTTTTCTTCCGAGGCTTGCGGCGTCTGGCTTGCCTTTACCGCTCGGCGGATCGTCCAATCATTTCCTCACCGAAACGCTGCGCGATGTTGGCGGCTGGGATCCCTATAATGTCACCGAGGATGCCGATCTCGGCATGCGGCTGGCCCGGTTTGGCTATCGATGCGGCGTGATTGATTCCACCACCTATGAAGAAGCGCCGTCAAATATTCGCCGGTGGTTGGGGCAGCGCTCTCGCTGGTTCAAAGGCTGGATGCAGACATGGCTCGTGCATATGCGGCATCCGTTTCAGCTGTTTCAAGATCTCGGCTTCCGCGGTTTTGTAACGTTTCAAGCAATTGTGGGCGGCAATGCGCTCGTGGCGCTGGCGCATCCGGCGTTTCTAATTGGAGCGTTCTGGGAATTGGGCACGCTGATTTTTCAAGACGAATCCTCAGCGGCCATGCTGTTTTCGACGTACTACGTCACAACTGCTGCATTTGGCTATTTTGTATCCGCAGCATTTGGATGGTGCGGGCTGCGATACCGCAATGTGCCGGAGAAGATTCGGATTCTGGCCTGGACACCGTTTCATTGGGTGCTGCTCTCGGCCGCAGCGTATTGGGCGGCCGGAGAACTTATTTTATCCCCTTTTCGTTGGAGAAAGACTGAGCACGGTCTCGACGAGCCGACATGGCTGGAAAGTACAATTCGTCCATTGCTCATTCTTGAGCGCTACCTCACCGAACTAAAGAGAAACGGCGAGCTGCCGCAGATCTGGAACGACCTTACAGATAGCGCCGTAAATCGGCAGCAGCATCCTCGGGCCGCCGCTTGAGGCTGAAGGGCGCAACGAAGCGACCCTGCTTATCCATCAGATAAACGAGTGCCGTATGGTCCATACTGTAGTCGCCATTGGTCGTCGGCACTTTCTTCGCATACACGCGATAGGCCTTTTCCGCCGCATCGATGGCCGCACGGTCCCCGGTCGCACCGCGCAGATGCGAATCGAAGCTCGACAGATAGTCCTTCATCGCTGCCGGCGTATCGCGTTCCGGATCGACGGTGATGAACAATGCGCCGGTTCGGTCGGCATCTTTCCCCAGCGCACGCATGACCTCGGACACTTCAAAAAGCGTCGCCGGGCAAATGTCCGGGCAATGCGTGTAGCCGAAGAACACCAGGAAAGGTCGGCCTTTAATGTCTGAGTCGGTGACAGATGCTCCATTTTGATCAACCAGCTTGAACGGGCCGCCGATAGCGGACGTGCCCGGACTGTTGCTGCCCAGATTTCCGGTGGCGTAAAGAAACACGCCGGTGAAGACCATCAGCCCCGTCAAAAACGCGGAAATGATCAGAAGAATCTGCGACGTTCGCGCGTTCATGGCGCCTCAACTTGCGTCAAAAACATGCCGCCCATCCGGCGCGTAACATTTCAAAGAAAATCGCAGTGCCGTAGTAGCCCCAAAGGCCGAGCGTGGCCCCCAGCAAGAGCACGACAACAACCGCGGCCAGCGCAAGCGGCCGTGACAGCGTTGCTGGGAACATGATTGCCGCCATCGTCGTCCTCCGGAACTCGCGTGTGTCAGGTGAGATAAGCCTGAAGTTCAGCCGAGGCAACGTGGTAATCTTCAAACCACCCGAGACATTTACCATCCCCAGGCCAATAAATATTGGCATTTCGGTGGTATCCGAGCATGACGTTGACTTGGTAGTTCAAAGCCGCGATGAATATGACCAGATGGGCATTTTTTTAATATGGAGAACGTAATGCGCAGCGCTTTGGCGATAGCTCTGGCAATCTCGGTATCTGCGGCCACCAGTGCCTGGGCGCAGAACGCGCAGGCGCCGGCAGCCGCACCGATGGCGGCCCCTGCAGCCGCGCCTGCCGCGACCGCCCCAACAACCAAGTGCGATAATCCGAACGCACTCGGCGTGTCCCGCGTGGTCGAGATTGATACCACTGGCGGCCCCGGCTTCGGCTTCGAACATTTCAAGGCCTACGACTTCCTGAAGGACCACGAGATTGTGCTCACCTTCGACGACGGCCCGTGGCCGGGCAATACTCCGGCAGTACTCAAAGCGCTGGCTGATCAGTGCACCAAGGCGGTGTTCTTTCCGATCGGCAAGCACGCTGGCTGGCACCCGGAGATCTTGAAGCAGGTTGCGGCGGCCGGCCACACCGTCGGCTCGCACACCTGGTCGCACAAGGATTTGTCGAAGCTCAACGAGCAAGACGGCAAGGACGAAATCGAAAAGGGCATTGCTGCGGTGAGCATCGCGCTCGGAAACAAGCCGGTCAATCCGTTCTTCCGTTTCCCGGCGCTGCGACACCCCCCGGAGCTGGTCAAATATCTCGGTGAGCGAAATGTCGGCATCTTCTCGACCGACATGGACTCGTTCGACTTCAAGATGCGCAAGCCGGAGCAAGTCATCACCTCGGTGATGAAGAAGCTCGAAAAGCACGGCAAGGGCATCATCCTGATGCACGATTTCCAGCAGGCGACCGCCCACGCCGCGCCTGAGCTGCTCAAGAAGCTCAAGGAAGGCGGCTATAAGGTCGTGCAGGTGGTTGGTAAAACGCCGACCGAGCCGAAAAAAGAATATACCGACATGGTGCTCAAGGAGATGGGCGGCGGACTCGAGGAAGCACGGCCGATGTCGAGCGTGATCAAGACCATCGGCGGCAACTAACAAAATACGTCTGATATTGGGCCGGCCGCGCAATATTGCGCGGCCGGCTTTTTTTCGCCGCCACGCGCTACCCCCATGTGTGCTAAGCTCTGGCATGGGAGTGAATGCCGAATAAAGGGGGTCACAAATGAGCGTGTTGCTTATTGCCTTTGGCGCGCTGGCCGCAATTTGGATCCTGGTGTTGGTGGGATCGCCGTTTTTCGGTCCGAGATAAGACCTGGCCTGTCACAAGCTGTCGACTTACAGCACCGCTCACCGTGAAAAAGCGGTGAAGATCGACGTTGCAGCGGTGGCGTGTTCGTAGGCAATGCGGCTCGCCACTACGAATAGTGTCGTGGCGAGCACGAGCCTGAGGGCGCGCTCGGGGATTCGTATCGCAAAATAGCTGCCAACAAATATGCCGGGCAGTGAGCCGACCAACAGCGATCCCATGATGTGCCAGTCGACCGAGCCCATCAACCAATGGCCGGTGCCGGCAATCAAAGTCAGCGGCACGGCATGTGCAATGTCCGACCCCACAATCCTCGCCATCGGCAAGTGAGGATAGAGCATGATCAGTGCAACCACACCGATCGCACCGGCGCCGACCGACGAGATCGAAACCAGCACGCCGAGCAACGCGCCGATCAGAATAGTATTGGTCGCAGTGCGCTGCGGATCGAGCTCGGCGACGCGGGCGCGATAGGCTGCTATGATTGTGCCGCCAAACACGAGCACAAAAGCAGTCGCGAATAACGCAACGCTGAGCACAAGCGTAATCAAGTTGCGCGCGGCGTCGCCACTGAGATTGAAGTGAGACAGCGCGCCCAGCGTGACGACTGTTGCGGGAACGCTTCCGGTCGCGAGCCTCCCGACCACGCGCCAATCGATGCTGCGCGCAAAGCCGTGCACCAGACTACCACCGGTCTTGGTCGCGGCTGCGTAGAGCAAGTCAGTGCCAACCGCGGTCGCCGGATGAATACCGAACAGCATGATCAAGATCGGCGTCATTAAGGCGCCGCCGCCGACGCCCGTCATGCCAACCAGCATGCCGACGGCAAAACCCGACAGCGAAAAGAGCGGGTCAATCATGCAATACGCCTATTGCGACCTGCGAGCAGCTCTCGATCTAAGCACGCCCGCGTGCGGCCGTCATCGGACGAGAAGAGGAAACGCCATATTTGCAGAGCCGTTCCGCGCAATTTTCCAAAAATGTGCCCCTTATATTCGCAACCAAAAATACACATGTTCATTCGCTAAGTAGCCCAGACTGAAGAAAAGACTGCCTTTTAGCGGAGTGATGTTCCCCGTGCCGGATATCGTCACCCTCACGATCAATCCCGCCATCGATATTTTCGTCAACGTTGCACGCGTGGAGCCGATCCGGAAAATGCGTTGCTCCGCGCCAAAGCGTGATCCCGGCGGCGGCGGTATCAACGTAGCGCGCGTTGCGCATCGGCTTGGCAGCACCGTCGCAGCGATTTATCCGACCGGCGGCGCGATCGGAAAATTGTTGCATCGTCTGGTCGAGCGAGAAGGTATCGACAGCCTGGTGACACCATCACATGTTGAAACACGGGAAAATTTTACGGCCTATGAAGAATCAACTGGAGAGCAATTTCGCTTTGTGCTGCCGGGCTCGGCACTCCATCGTGCCGAATGGGAGGCAGTGCTCGAGAAATTGGCCACGCTGCCGGAAAAGCCGAAATTCGTAGTCGCCAGCGGAAGCGTTCCTCCCGGTGTCCCTGTTGATTTTTTTGCACGCGCGGCCCGGACATCGAAACAACTTGGCGCTCAAATCCTGATTGATACTTCGGGACCGGCGCTAAAGGCCGCACTCGCTGAAGGCGTCACCTTAATCAAGCCGAACCTGGTCGAGTTATCCGACCTCATCGGCACTACACTCACCAGCGATGACGCCTGCATCGAAGCATGCCGCACTCTGATCAAGGCCGGACAGGTGGAAATCGTCGCGTTGACGCTCGGCGAACAAGGCGCACTTTTGGTTACCGCGGACCACGCCTACCGCACGCAACCGCTCGCGATAGAGCCTGTCAGCACTGTTGGCGCTGGCGACAGTTTTCTTGGCGGCCTCGTTGCCGCGCGCGCCTCCGGCAAAACGCTTCAGGAAGCATTTCGTGTCGCGGTGGCTGCCGGCTCGGCAGCTGTCCTTTCGCCAGGTACTGAGCTCTGCCGCGAAGATGACGTAAAGCGCCTGCTAGCCGAAGTGAAGGTCCGAGAAATCACCCTCGCGCCGGTGTAGAGCACGTAAACCAGGTTGGCGCTGGGTGGGTGCGCGCGACCTGATTTTAGGCGACGTCGAGCATTGCCAGGCCGCATCAAGCGGCTATTGCGCCGTCGAAAGAAGCGCGGAACCGGAAAATGGAGCGGGCGAAGGGAATCGAACCCTCGTATGCAGCTTGGGAAGCTGCCGTTCTACCATTGAACTACGCCCGCGTTGTTTCAGGATAGCGAATGGCCTGCGCGCGCGGCAAGCGCGATGTCTTTGCATCAGGCCTTGAAATGCTTTGAAAGCTTCAGGCTCTGCGCCTGATAATTCGAGCCGATGCCCTGGCCATATAATTTTTCGGGCTTTGCGAGCATCTTCTCGTAAACGAGACGGCCGACGATTTGACCGTGCTCAAGGATAAAGGGCACCTCTCGCGACCGCACCTCCAGCACCGCGCGCGCGCCCTTCCCGCCGGCACCAGCATAACCAAAGCCAGGATCGAAAAAGCCTGCGTAGTGGACGCGAAATTCGCCGACGAGCGGATCGAACGGCACCATTTCTGCGGCGTAGTCGGGTGGGACTTGCACGGCTTCTTTCGAAGCCAAGATGTAAAACTCATTGGGATCGAGGATCAGGCTCTTGTCGGGACGCGCCTGCATCGGCTCCCAGAAATCGAGTACGGCATAGCCGCCGCGGCGCTCGACATCGATCAGTCCTGTATGGCGCTTGGCGCGATAGCCGACCAGGCCCCCGGGCCCCAGACCGGAAAGATCGACGCCGACGGCGACGCCTTCACTCACGTCGGCATCGTCCGCATCAACGAGCCGCTCTTTTGCGTGCAAGTCACGCAAGGCGTTGGCTCCCAGGAGGGCATGGCCGCGGCGAAAGCGAATTTGCGACAAGCGTGAACCCTCGCGCACCAGCACCGGAAACGTGCGCGGGCTGATCTCTGCGTAAAGCGGGCCATGGTAGCCGGGCTCGATACGATCAAAGCCGCGCGTCTCGTCGGCGATCACCCGGGTAAATACGTCGAGCCGGCCGGTCGAGCTTTTCGGATTGGCGGCGGCTGATATCTCGTCGGGCAAGGCCAGGCTTTCGAGCAGCGGCACGATATAGACACAGCCCGTTTCCAGCACGGCGCCATCGGTGAGAGCGATCTCGTGCAATTTCAGCTCGTCGATGCGCTGGGCAACGGTGGTACGGCCAGGCAAGAAACTTGCGCGCACGCGATAGGCCACATCCCCCAGCCGCAGATCGAGACTGGCCGGCTGGATCTGGTCGGGCGCGAACTGGCTCTCGGACAAAATTCCGCCATCGGCGTTGAGAGCCGCAATCATCCGATCGGGCAAGATGCCCTTGTCCTCGACAGCAAAAGAAAGTGCCACGGCGTACCTGTCTCGCGATTGGGCCGATCTAACCCGAGGACCGCCTTGACGGGAAGCCGTGCATCCCGCTACAAACACCTTATCCCGTGGTCATTTGAGCCGGCCGGCTTGCAGCCACGTAAAATAAATCGCTAAAAGGCCGGGGACGCGTGTGCCCGGCCGAGATATTTCTCCGGCCGGTTTTTTATTGGCTGCGCGTATGGCTCCGAAAAGCGGGTACCGGTTTTCGGGATAGACGATACGCCAAGGCTGAAGGAGGCACTATGTCCGCGTCGACCAAGAGCTACCGTCCTGAAACCCGCCTGGTGCATGCCGGCACACTGCGTTCGCAGTTCGGCGAAACCTCCGAGGCGTTGTTCCTCACCCAAGGCTACGTCTACCCGACTGCCGAGGAGTGCGAAGCGCGTTTTTCCGGAAAAATTCCGGGCTACGTCTATTCGCGCTACTCGAACCCGACCATGAGCATGTTCGAGCAGCGCATGGCCGCATTCGAGGGGGCGGAAGCCGCGCGATCGACCGCAACCGGCATGGCGGCCGTGACGACCGCGCTCATGGGCCTGGTCAGATCAGGCGATCATGTTGTTGCGGCCAAGGCATTATTCGGCTCCTGCCGCTGGGTGATCGAGGAATGGCTGCCGCGCTTCGGCGTTACCTCGACCCTGGTCGACGGCAAGGACCTCAATGCCTGGAAGAAGGCTGCGCAGAAAAACACCAAGGTGTTTTTCATGGAAACGCCGACCAATCCGACGCTGGAGGTGTACGACATCGCGGCAGTCGCCGATATTGCCCACAATGCCGGCGCCAAACTGGTCGTCGACAATGTGTTTGCGACGCCGATCTACCAAAGCCCGCTCGCGCTCGGGGCGGACTGCGTCGTCTATTCGGCGACGAAGCACATCGATGGTCAGGGTCGCGTGCTCGGCGGCATCATTCTGGGCTCGGAGAAACTGATCCTCGACCATTATCACCAAGTCCTGCGTCAGACCGGACCATCGCTTTCGCCGTTCAATGCCTGGATCCTGCTGAAAGGTCTCGAAACGCTGCCGGTGCGCGTGCAACGGCAAACCGAAAATGCCGGCTTGGTCGCCAATGCACTCACCGGTCACAAGAAGATCACGCGTTTGATCTATCCGGGGCGGTCCGATCATCCGCAGGCCGACATCATCAAAAAGCAAATGCGCGCAGGCTCAACGCTCTGCTCGTTCGAGGTCAAGGACGGCAAGGAAGGCGCGTTCCGCTTCCTCAATGGCCTGCAGCTTATCGGCATCACCAACAATCTCGGTGACGCCAAAAGCCTGGTCACTCATCCGACAACGACGACGCATCAGCGGCTGACACCGGATCAGCGCGCGGAACTCGGCATTGGCGACGGGCTGATCAGGTTTTCGGCCGGCCTCGAGCATGCCGACGACTTGATCGAGGATCTGCTGGCGGCGCTGGAGAAGGTCTGAGGTTACGTCAGGGAACCAGGTGTGACGCGGCGGTCGCCGACATCACTGGCCGCTGCGCCGCCTCGGCAATGGAACTGCCGAGCCCCTTGGCCATACAGGCATAGCTCCAGTCGTTCATGTGCAGCCCATCGGGCGACACGAAAATGTCGAACGAAAGATGATCGACATCATGCCAATGCCGCATCACGTCGAAACGGCGGAACAAGTCGACGTCTTCCCGCTTCGCGGTCGTGGAGATCAGCGCAACCATGGATTCCGCTTCCGGTTTTGCAATCACCTTCGGCGCAAATTGCGGATCGATCAGAACGACATCGGCGCCCGCTGCACGAATTTTAGCGATGCCGGAACGGATCAGCGCACCATGGTCGGTGACCTTGTGACCGCGAATGACAGAATTGGTGCCAAGTTGCCACAACACCAGATCGGGCTTGGCCGCGATCACGGCTGAATCAAACCGCGCGAGCATGTCGGGCACTTCCTCGCCGCCGACGCCACGGTTGAGCACGGTGATCGACAGCCTCGGAAAGTGCTGATGGAGCTCGACCTGGAGCCGGCTCGGATAAGTCGACGCAACTGAACTCGCGCCGGCACCTGCGGTCGACGACGAGCCGATCGCAACGATCGTGATCGGTTCGCCCAATGTCACTTTCTTTGCAACGTGCGGCAGGGGGTTGGCCAGCCGGATCAGGTCGAGCGGAGCGTCGCATTCCGGCGCGCTCGATTCGGCGCGCACGGGCAAAGCGAGAGCGAGCCCCGCAAGCAGCGCGGCGGCCGCAATCGATGTCTTGCCCCGTTGTCCGGGATTATCGCTCGACAAGTGCGCGTTCCCACATCTCAGTTAACGGCTGCCATTGGTTGGCAGTTCTTCGGGTTTGGCAGCAGCGACCACGAGATCAGCTAGCAGACGACCTATGCAATCATGAACCCGCTCGGCTATGTCAAGTTTTTTCGTTGCCGAATACAAATCGAATGTTCCTAGGCCTGACCATAATTTCATGATGCTTAATCGGTCGAACAGCGGGACCTCATGTTGCAACGCAACCCAACGCATGTCTTCCGCATATGTCCCAAGCGCAATCATCGATTCCGTGCGTGGACTGTATTGCGCGTTGATTAAAACCACGTCAGCGCCTGCGGAATGAGCAATGTTTATACCAGCATCCAGGGCCTGGCTGAATTGATCTGGGTCAATCGCGAGCATCGCGTCGACTGTCCCCGTTTGCCAGACAAGAAGCTCCGGTTTTGCGGCGCTAAGCGCAGCCGGAAGCATCTTAACCATCTCGGCGGCAGTACGCTTTGCTTTGACATCGGTTGTAAGCTTGATCTCGACGCCGGGAAGTTGCTGCGCAAGTGCGCGCTCGAGCCGCGCCGGATAGGCGTTGACCACGCCACTCGATCCCGGCAATTGCGAAGACCCCGCGCCAACGACCAAAACGTTGAGATGTTTCTTGGCCAAGGCACGTGCAACCAGCGGCAACCGGAAGCTTGATTCGAGCAGGTTCTCGGCAACGCGACACTCGGCCGGATGCTCGGCCCGTGCCGGCCCCCAGCCCAACATCAACAACGCAAGCAGCAGCAAGCGTCTCTTCATACGTCGCCTCCCGCGTACCCTGGCCTGGCAGCAGGCGGGCGCGGTCCCCCACCCCGTCTCTCGGCTTGTTTATACCATGAAATCACTGCCGCAACGGCCACCATGATGGCGATGCCGGAAATGCTGACGATCACCTGCGCGAAGACCTGATTGGAAACCTCCGTAAACATGAAGTGGGCGGCGAATGACAGAAACACGCCGAGACAAAATGTCTCAAGCGAATGCTGACCGCAAACGATCGCCGGCCAGAAAATCCGCGACTTCAGCGCGGGCCAATCCTGCGGCACGAAAACAACGGTGATCACCGCGAGCGAGAGAAAATGCATGATCCGGAGCACATCGAGATTGGTCTTGTCGATCGGATAGATTGCATCGCCGACGAGCTTCGGCACGAAGACCGCAAGGTGGGGAAAATACCAGGTCATCGCGATCGCAAAAGCAAACACGAGATAGGCGATCGCCAAACCGATCACGACGCGGGAATTGATCCAGCGCGCGAGATTTTTTGCCCCACCCAACGCACACCAGGCACCAAACACGAACAACAATTGCCAAGCGAACGGATTGAACACCCAGGTTCCCTTGGGATAGGCCGGGAGGTTCCACTCGAACAACCACATCAACGCGTATAGCGTCGCTGAAGAGAGCAGAGCGATCGACGGCGCGCGCAGCAGCAGCCAGAGCATTGGCGGAAACCACGCCAGCAACAGGATGTAGAGCGGCAACACGTCCATATTCACCGGCTTGAACTTCAGCAACAGCGCCTGAAGGATCGTGACATCCGGATTCCTGAGGAAGTCGAGGACGCCCATCTCCTCGGTATACAGAGGATTGTCGAAACTATTCGCGACGTAGGCGATTTCGGCGAGGTAAATCGCGAGCAGGAACACGTGCGCGATGTAGATTTGCCAGGCGCGCTTGAGCACCCGCGCCGAGGCAACAATGAAGCCATGCTGTTGCATGGCACGGCCATAAACGAAGGCGGCGGTATAGCCCGATATGAAGACGAAAATTTCAGTCGCGTCGCTGAATCCATAGTTGCGGATCGTAATCCAGCTCACCGCGTTGGACGGTATGTGGTCAAGGAAGATCAGCCAGAGCGCGATGCCGCGGAACAAATCAAGCCGGAGATCGCGTTCGGTCGAAACCGGGGCCATGTGCGGCTTTTCTTTCATGCGCGCTTTCGGTCATAATCCCGGACGTTGAGCGAATGGCAAGTCCCGACGAAGTAAACTGTGCGGCATATAGATGTATCGCGCCATAACCCGCAAGATTGAAGTCACGGTGACTCCCCGCTTTGTTTCCGAGCGGTCGTCGCCCGGCAACGGCTATTTTTTCTGGGCCTACACCATCAACATTACAAACCTCGGCGGAGATACAGTTCAGCTCAAAACGCGCCACTGGCGCATTACTGACGCGCTCGGGCGCCTGCAGGAGGTCAAGGGCCCAGGCGTGGTCGGCGAAGAGCCGACGCTCAAGCCGGGCGAATTGTTCGAATACACCAGCGGCGTTCCATTGCCGACGCCATCCGGCTTCATGGCCGGCAGCTATGGCATGGTGAGCGACGCCGGGCAGCATTTCGACATCGAGATTCCCGCCTTCTCGCTCGACTCGTCCTACGCCGAGCGCACCATCAATTAGGGTTGGCACCGACCTCGCCCGGCGAAAATTGATAGTTCGCGCTGCAGAATTCGCACGTCACCGAGATCTTCCCGTCTTCGACCATGTGGTCGCGGTCGTCCTGCGAAAAGCTCTTGAGCATGGCTTCAACGCTGTCGCGCGAGCACGTGCACTCGGCCCGCAGCGGGCTGGTGCGGAAGACCCGCACCCCCGGCTCGTGAAAAAGCCGGTAGACGAGCCGCTCGCTCGACAGCGCGGGGTCGATCAGTTCGACGTCCTCCACAGTCGAGATCAGGGCCTGGCCTTCCAGCCAGGCATCGTCTTCCGCGACGACATGTGGCTCGACCCCCTCCGGGGCGTCGCCCGGATGGAGATCAGCCGCGCGCGCGCGTTCGGGCGCCTTCGGCAAAAACTGCAACATGATGCCGCCGGCGCGCCAACGATGACTGGCGCCGCCCGGGCCCGCGCGCAATTCCTCGGCGACCGCAAGCCGCACCCGCGTGGGGATCTGCTCGGACCGCAGGAAATATTCATGCGCTGCATCTTCCAGCGAGCCCCCATCAAGCGCCACCAGTCCCTGGTAGCGGCTCGTGTCGGGTCCCTGATCGATGGTCATCGCAAGATGGCCTTTGCCAAGCAGCGCGCCGCCGCTCGTCTCGCCGGATGCAATCGCCGCAGCCACGCGATCCTTGTCGAAACGTGCGCAGGCCCGCACTTTGTCGGGGGCAATGAAATCCACCACCAGCATGCGCACCGGCCCGTCGCCTTGCGTTTGCAGGATGAACCGGCCGTCGATTTTCAAGGCCGAGCCGAGCATGACGGTCAGCACCAGCGCCTCGCCCAGCAGTTTTGCGACCGGCTGCGGGTAAGCGTGGCGGGAGAGAATTTCGTCGACCGCCGGGCCAAGCCGTACGACGCGGCCGCGCAGATCGAGCTTGGCCACTTCGAACGGCATGACGGTATCATCGGCCGTGGTGGCCGATGGCGCGCGCGACGGAATGGCGGTTTGCGGTTCGCTCATGAGCCCTATTTAGAGTTCAAAGTCCGAAATGCGAGGCCTGCGGTTCCCGCTGGCGACATAACCGGCATTCGTTTCAGCGCTGTCAGCCGTCGACGTGCAGGCACCAGGCCAGCAGGCCCTTTTGCGCGTGCAGGCGGTTCTCCGCCTCGTCGAACACAACCGACTGCGGGCCGTCGATCACTTCGTCGGTCACTTCCTCGCCGCGATGCGCGGGCAGGCAGTGCATGAACAGCGCGTCGGGCTTGGCTTTTGACATCAGCCGGCCGTTGACCTGATAGCGCTTGAGCACGTTATGCCTGTGCTTGCCATCGCGGTCGCCCATCGACACCCAGGTGTCGGTCACCACGCAATCGGCATCCTTGACCGCGGTTTCCGGGTCATCGCCGATTGCGATCGCGGCGCCCGACGATTTCACCCAGTCCATCAGCCATTTTTTCGGCCGCAGCTCCGTTGGCGTTGCCACCCGCAGCTGGAAATCGAAGCGTTCGGCCGCATGCATCCAGCTTGCCAGCACGTTGTTGGAATCGCCCGTCCACGCGACTGTGCGGCCGCGGATCGGCCCACGTTTTTCCTCATAGGTCATGACATCGGCCAGAACCTGGCAAGGATGCGAGCGCCGCGTGAGGCCGTTGATGACCGGAATGGTCGCATGGCGCGCCAGTTCGGCGACCGCCTCGTGGTCCAGAATCCGGATCATGATCGCATCGACATAGCGCGAAAGCACGCGCGCGGTATCAGCGAGCGTTTCCCCCCGCCCGAGCTGCATTTCCTGCGCGGTGAGCAAAATCGCCTCGCCGCCGAGCTGGCGCATGGCGACGTCGAAAGAAACCCGCGTGCGGGTGGACGGCTTGTCGAACACCATGGCCAGCGTCTTGCCCGCCAGCGGCGATACAATGAGCCCGCGCGCACGCTCGGCCTTCAGGGCGCGGCTCTTGTCGATCAACCCGGCAAGCACAGGTTTCGGGATATCGATGAGGTCTAGGAAATGCCGGACACCATTCTTGGTCATGATGCCACCTTCGCCGGCCGCGCATGGGCTTGCGCGAGCCGCGCGCACGCGCGGTCAATGCATCCGACTGCTTCGGTTATTTCCTTCTCGCCGATGATCAGCGGCGGCAGCAGCCGCACGACGTTGTCGCCGGCCGCAACGGTCAGCATCTTCTCGGCACGCAATTCATCGACCATTTCGGAGACCTGCGGAATCATGCGCAGGCCAATCAGCAGGCCTTCGCCGCGCACTTCCGCGATCACCGAGGCATGGCGGTCCTTGAGCTCGGCCAGCCGCTGCTTGAGCAGCAGCGCGTTTTGCTTCATCCGGTCGAGGAAGCCATCGGCCATGATGATGTCGAGCACGGCATTGCCCACCGCCATTGCCAGCGGATTGCCGCCGAAGGTCGAACCATGCGTGCCGGCGGTCATGCCTTTGCCCGCCTCCGCCGTCGCCAGGCAGGCGCCGACGGGAAAGCCGCCGCCGAGCGCCTTGGCAACCGTCATGATGTCGGGCGTCACGCCGGTGTGCTGATAGGCGAACATGTCGCCGGTACGGCCGATGCCGGTCTGGATCTCATCAAAGATCAGCAACAGGCCATTGTCGTCGCACAGCTTGCGCAGGGCGCGCAGGAAGGTGTGCGGCGCCACGCGCACACCGCCCTCGCCCATGACCGGCTCGATCATGATGGCCGCGGTCTGTGGGCCGATCGCCTTCTTGGTCGCCTCGAGGTCGGCAAATGCCACCTGATCGAAGCCCTCGACCGCCGGCCCGAAGCCTTCGAGGTATTTCTTGTTTCCGGTCGCGGCGATCGCCGCCAGCGTGCGCCCGTGGAATGCACCTTCGAATGTAATGATGCGGTACCGCTCGGGCTTGCCCGACGCCGATTGATATTTGCGCGCCATCTTGATCGCGCACTCGATCGCCTCGGCGCCCGAATTCTGGAAAAACACGGTATCGGCAAAACTCGCCGCGCACAGGCGGTCAGCGAGCCTTTCGCCTTCCGGAATGCGATAGAGATTGGAGACGTGCCAGAGTTTTTGCGCCTGCGCGTTCAGCGCCTGTACCAGTTGCGGGTGCGCGTGCCCGAGCGCATTGACGGCAACGCCCGACGTAAAATCGAGATAGCGGTCACCCTCGGCCGTGAACAGCCAAGCGCCCTCGCCCCGCTCGAAAGCGAGATCGACGCGCGCATAAGTTGGCAATACATGCGAGCTCACGGCCGGCTTCTTCCATCGAACATTTTCGTCTGCGCATGAGCGTTTTTGGGCGCTGGTCACTGCTTTTCGGGATCATGCGCGCCCCGAAAAGAAATATGCCGCCTCGCCGGGCGGCACTTTTTTCATCTTATTGCCGCGCCCCGCCCTGTCAACACGACTCAATTATGCCGCAACGCCGGATTCTAAAGGAAAACTGTTGGTAGCTAGGCGCCGGGGCTTGCAAGAGCTTGCACGGGAGTCACCGCCTATTGTAGCCTTCGGGCCAGATAGTACGACATCTCGTGCTACCGAGCGATTTCTAGTCCATCCCTGACGCGTAATGCGTCTGGCGCCCGAAAAGGCGTCCGACGACGGGGCTGGATTCCATCCAAGGCCTTGAAGCCTGAGGAGAAAACCCAATGGGCTGGACGGACGAGCGGGTCGAGCTCCTGAAGAAACTGTGGGCGGACGGCCTGTCCGCCAGCCAAATTGCCGCGGAGTTGGGCGGCATCACCCGCAACGCGGTGATCGGCAAGGTTCATCGCCTGGGCCTCTCCGGCCGCGCCAAGAGTCCCTCCTCGTCAGCCCCACGGCCGCGCAAGGCGCGCTCTTCGGGTCACATGATGCGGGTGCCCAGGGCGTCGATGCGCGGCAACACGGCACTCGCCTACGAATACGAAGTAGAGCCTGAGCCGGAACTGATCGAGATACCGCTCGAGCAGCGCAAGACTTTGCTACAGCTCACCGAGAAGACCTGCCACTGGCCGGTCGGCGATCCCGGCAGCACGGACTTTTTCTTTTGCGGCGGCGATACCGTGAACGACATGCCCTATTGCTCGTTCCACAGCCGCGTCGCCTACCAGCCGATGACCGATCGCCGGCGCGACAAGCGGCCGTTCCGGAACTGAGATTGATTGTCGGGATTTGTCATGGCCGGGCCAACGCCCGGCCATTTATTTGCGCGTGCCAGATTTGCTTGCAGCTTCAATTCATGCGGCCGAAGCGATCGTCCAGCGCGTAGCCGGCTCCGCGGACCGTGCGGATCGGGTCGGGCACATGGCCGCGATTGATCGCCTTGCGCAGCCGTCCAACGTGAACGTCGACGGTGCGCTCATCGATGTAGATGTCGGAGCCCCAGACCCCGTCGAGCAATTGCTCGCGCGAGAACACGCGTCCCGGGCGCTCCATGAGAAATTCCAGCAGGCGATATTCGGTCGGCCCGAGTTCGATCGCACGCCCGTTGCGGGACACACGTTTCTTTTCGCGGTCGAGTTCGATATCGCCGATGTTGAGCACGGTCGCGACACGCTCGGGATTCGCACGGCGCAGCAACGCGCGAACGCGCGCCAACAACTCCGGCACCGAGAACGGCTTGACGATGTAATCATCAGCGCCGGTAGCGAGCCCACGCACCTTTTCGCTTTCCTCGCCACGCGCCGTCAGCATGATGATCGGCAGCTGGCGCGTTTCGGGGCGCGCGCGCAGGCGGCGACACAGTTCGATGCCCGACAGGCCAGGCAACATCCAGTCGAGCACCACCAGATCGGGCGTGCTCTCCTTCAGCCGCGTGTCGGCTTCATCGCCGCGGGCGGACGTTTCCACCTCGTAGCCTTCCGCCTCAAGGTTGTAGCGGAGCAGCATCGTGAGCGGCTCTTCGTCCTCTACAATCAGGATGCGCGCGTTCATGGGTTTCTTTCCGTAGCCTCTTATCGATCGGCCGCCGTCCGCAGGGCGGCGATGGTGGTGGTGTCGCCCTTCGGCCGCTGATCGGCAATCGGGCGGCCTTCGATGATGTAATGCACCGTTTCCGCAATGTTGGTGGCGTGGTCGCCCATGCGTTCGATGTTCTTGGCGCAGAACATCAGGTGAATGCAGAAGGTGATGTTGCGCGGATCTTCCATCATGTAGGTCAGCAACTCGCGAAACACCGATGTGCAAACCGCGTCGATTTCCTCGTCACCGCGCCACACCGCCATAGCCTTGCTGATATCGCGGCGCGCGTAGGCATCTAGCACGAGTTTCATCTGTCCGAGCACGAGATCGCTCATGTGCTCGACGCCGCGGATCAGCTTGGGCGGCGGAAATTCGGCATTAAGCGCAATGACGCGCTTGGCGATGTTCTTGGCAAGATCGCCGATGCGCTCGAGGTCGTTGGCCAGCCGCAGCGCGCCGACGACCTCACGCAGGTCGACGGCCATGGGCTGCCGCCGGGCGATGGTCAGCACGGCCTTTTCCTCGATTTCGCCTTGCAGGGCATCGATATTGGCATCGGCCGCCGTGACCCGCTGCGCCAGTGTCGTGTCGCGCTTGGCCAGTGCGTCGACCGAATCCGCAACCTGCTTTTCAGCGAGGCCGCCCATCTCGGCAACCATGCGCGCGAGATCCTGCAGATCGGTGTCGAATGCTTTCATCGTGTGGTCGGTCATTGGCGTCATCTTTCGATCAGGTCCTGATCATGTGCTAGCCGAAGCGCCCGGTGATGTAATCCTGAGTGCGGCGATCCTTGGGAGTCGTGAAGATACGGGTCGTTTCCCCAAACTCGACAAGCTCGCCGAGGTACATGAAGGCCGTGAAATCGGATACGCGCGCGGCCTGCTGCATGTTGTGCGTCACGATGGCGATCGTGTAGTCATCCTTGAGTTCGTCCATCAGTTCTTCGATCTTGGCGGTGGAGATCGGATCAAGCGCCGAGCACGGCTCGTCGAACAGGATCACCTCGGGTTGTACCGCGACGGTCCGGGCAATACACAAACGCTGCTGCTGGCCGCCGGAGAGCGATAGCCCGTTGGCGCCAAGCTTGTCCTTGACCTCTCCCCACAGCGCGGCGCGTTCAAGCGCGCTGCGGACCCGATCGTCGAGTTCCGACTTCGGCAACCGCTCATAGAGCCGGATTCCGAATGCGATGTTTTCATAGATCGTCATCGGGAACGGCGTCGGCTTCTGGAACACCATCCCGACTTTCGCGCGCAACAGGTTGAGATCCTGCGACGGAGACAGGATGTTGTCGTTATCGAGCCGGACATGGCCGGCGGCGCGCTGGTTGGGATAGAGGTCGTACATCCGGTTGAGGATACGCAGCAACGTCGACTTTCCGCAGCCAGACGGGCCGATGAAGGCGGTCACCTTGCCCTGGTAGAGCGGCACGTTGATGTTCTTCAGAGCGCGATTATCACCGTAAAAGAAATCTAGATCGCGGATCGAGATCTTCTCGGTGAGATCCCCGGCGCTTGCCGGCGTATGGGTGACGGTCGGAACGGTGATGGCTGCTACGCTCATGACGATTTTACCTGTGCCGCGAGGGTCCGCGCGACGATGCTCAGCGCAAGCACCGCCAGCGTGATGATGAGAGCACCGGTCCAGGCCAGATCCTGCCACTCTTTGTAAGGGCTCAGCGCAAACTGGAAGATGACCACTGGCAGACTGGCGACCGGGGCGTTGAGATCGAGACTCCAGAACTGGTTGTTGAGAGCGGTAAAGAGCAAGGGCGCGGTTTCGCCGGAAATCCGCGCCACCGCCAGCAGCACGCCGGTGACCATGCCGGCCTGGGCGGCGCGATAGGCAACCTTCCGGATCATGAGCGAGCGCGGCAGACCAATGGACGCAGCGGCTTCACGCAGCGTATCGGGAACAAGCGTGAGCATGTCTTCGGTTGTACGCACCACCACCGGCACCACGATGACCGCGAGCGCCACAGCGCCGGCCCAGCCGGAGAAATGCCCCATGCGGGCGACCAGAATTTCGTAGACGAACAGGCCGACGACAATCGACGGCGCGCTCAGCAGAATGTCATTGATGAAGCGCACCACAGTGGTGAGCCGATCGTAGCGGCCGTATTCCGCCATATAGGTTCCGGCCAGGATGCCTAGCGGCGTACCGATCGCAACGGCAATGAATGTGAGAACCAGGCTGCCAACGATCGGGTTGAGCAATCCGCCGGCGGCGCCCGGCGGCGGCGTCATCTGGGTGAACACATCGAGCGACAGGCCGCTGAAGCCTTTCCACATCAGCACGCCCAAAATCACGACGAGCCAGGTCAGCCCGAACAGCGTGGCCGCGATCGACATCGTGACGGCAACGGTATTGCGGCGGCGGCGGGTTTCATAGAGCGCCATGGTCAAACTCCGATCCGCGCATTGAGACGCATCAGCATGTAGCGCGCCGCCGCGAGCACGATGAAGGTGATGAGGAACAGGATCAGACCGAGCGCTATGAGCGCCGATGTGTAGAGATCGCCGACCGCTTCGGTGAATTCGTTGGCAATGGTCGCGGAGATCGTTGTGCCTGGCGCGAGCAGCGAACCGGATATGCGGTGCGCATTGCCGATCACGAAGGTGACCGCCATGGTTTCGCCAAGCGCGCGCCCGAGCCCCAGCATCACCCCGCCGATGACGCCGACACGCGCGTAGGGGAGCACGACGTAACGCACGACCTCCCAGGTCGTGCAGCCAAGACCATACGCAGCTTCCTTGAGCACAGGGGGCACGGCGGTGAATACGTCGCGCGAAATCGAGGTGATGAAAGGCAGCACCATGATAGCGAGGATCAAGCCCGCGGTCAGGATGCCGATGCCGTAGGGCGGGCCTGCGAACAACGTCGAGAGTACCGGGATTTCACCGAACACATTGATCAGGAACGGCTGCACATATTGCTGCAGGAACGGCGCGAACACGAACAGGCCCCAGATGCCGTAGATGATGCTGGGGATGCCGGCGAGCAACTCGATAGCAATGCCGATCGGGCGGCGGAGCCACATCGGGCACAATTCGGTGAGGAACAGCGCGATAAACAGACCGACCGGCACCGCGATCAGCATTGCGACCGCCGACGTGACCAGCGTGCCGTAAATCGGCGCGATGGCGCCAAATTTTTCCGTGACGGGGTTCCAGGTATCGACGAACAGGAAATTCAGACCGAAGGTCCGTAGCGCCAGCCACGAACCATCGAACAGGGAAATGATGATGCCGCCCAGAATGACAAGAACAGTGATGGCGGCTGTGCGGGTGAGATAGCGATAGACAGCGTCGCCCAATTGCAGACGCCGCAGGACTTTTGCGCGATCGACCTGGGGGGTCGTCATGGCGGCTCCGCCTTGCAACGCTACGTCAACCACGGATCGCCTCCCCGAAGGCTGCATCCGGCTCTCCCTCTGACTAAACGCGCATCGGGGGAGCCACTCAAGCGGCCTGCCGGCCGCAATACAAGACTCGTATTTGCTGGCGGTGGACAAGGAAAAGGCGCCGGCGGGCGCCTTTTCCCGATCACGTCAGTCTTAGTAGACCGGCTTGCCACTATCGTCCTTGATGTCGCTCTTCCATTTGGCAGCAATCAGATCAACGACATTGTCAGGCATGGGGATGTAATCCAGCGCCGACGCCATCTCGTCGCCGTTCTTGTAGGCCCACTCGAAGAACTTGAGCGCTTCCTTGGCGGCGGCCGGATCCTTCGGCTGCTTGGGCACCAGGATGAAGGTCGCACCTGCGATCGGCCAGGACTTGGCGCCCGCCGAGTCGGTCAGGATCATGTAGAAGCCAGGCGCGTGCGCCCAGTCGGCGCTGCCGGCGGCTGCCATGATCGCGTCGGGTGTTGCCTCAACTGTTTGGCCGTCCTTGTTGACCATCTTCGTCATGGTCAGGTGGTTCTGCTTGGCATAGGCGGTTTCCACGTAGCCGATCGAACCTTTGGTCTGACCGACATTGTTGGCGACGCCTTCGTTGCCCTTGGCGCCGATGCCAGCCGGCCATTCGACCGAGGTGTTGCTGCCGACCTTCGACTTCCAGCCTTCGCTCACCTTCGACAGGTAGTTGGTGAAGATGAACGTGGTGCCAGAACCGTCCGAACGATGGACAAGCGCGATCGCCTGCGAGGGCAGCTTGGCATTCGGGTTCAGCTTCTTGAGCGCCGGATCATCCCACTTGGTGATCTCGCCGAGATAGATTTTCGCGAGCGTCGGGCCGTCGATGGTGAGTTCGCCGCTCTTGATACCGTCGAGGTTCACGACCGGGACGATACCGCCCATGACGGTCGGGAACTGGATGACGCCGATCTTTTCAAGTTCGGCCGGTTGCAGCGGCATGTCGGATGCGCCGAATGTCACGGTGCGGGCGGTGATCTGCTTGATGCCGCCACCTGAACCGATCGACTGATAGTTCAATCCGTTGCCGGTGACTTTTTTGTAGGCGTCCGCCCACTTGGCGTAAATTGGATAGGGGAAGGTGGCGCCGGCACCAGAGATGTCGGCAGCGTTGGCCGGAACGAACGCGGCGGCGGCGATGAAGCCGGCAGCTGCCAATGCGGTCCAGTGTTTCACAGGTTCTCTCCATGTTTGCGGGCAAGGACGAACGCGGGCCGCAGCGGGCCCCGGTCCTGATGTCCTCACGTCCAATCGTCTGGACGTCCGCTGTTGCTCTAAAAACGCTCTCCACGACGGCTTCGGACGTTTTTTCGTTTGTTCTTGGCTTGCGAAAATCCGAAGTCGGGGTCAGCCATAAGCGTCGCATGTCACCGTTCTATAAAGCTTTGGTGACAGTCACATGACAACTCAACCCTTTGAAAATAATCAGATTTCGTCGGAAGCAGCGAAATCGTCGGTGCGTAAGGGCAGATGCATTGTGAAGGTCGCGCCCTGGCCCAAAGTGCTCTCGATTGTCAGGCGCCCGCCATGGCGGTTGAGAACGTGTTTGACCAGGGCCAGGCCGAGCCCGGTGCCGCCTTGCGCCCGGCTGTCGGCGACATCGACACGGTAGAATCGTTCCGTCAGCCGCGGCAGATGTTCGGGTGAAATGCCAGGACCGTAATCACGTACCGCTACGCGCGCCTCGGGCGTGCCGCCGCGGGTCTGGCCGCGCGCAAGCGTAATGTCGAGGCGTTTGCCGGCGGCGCCATATTTGAGTGCGTTTTCGACCAGGTTCTCGAGCGCGCGGATCAGTTCGTCCCGGTCGCCCAACACCATCAATGTGTCCGGCGGTGAAGCGACCTTGATCTCGACACCGCGGTCGCGCGCCAGCGTCTGCAAGCCGTCGACCACCTGCCGCACAATCGCCGCCAGATCGGCCGGCGTATTCGGCTGCAAATGGGCATTGAGTTCGATGCGCGACAGCGACAGCAGATCGTCAATGAGACGGGCCATGCGGGTCGCCTGCCCTTGCATGATCGCAAGGAATTTTTCGCGCGCGGCAGGATCGTCTTTGGCCGTGCCCTGAAGGGTCTCAATGAAACCAAGCAGCGCCGCGAGCGGGGTGCGCAACTCATGGCTGGCATTGGCGATAAAGTCGGCGCGCATTTCCTCGACCCGGCGCAAGGGCGTGAGATCGTTGAATGTCATCAGTATGACGTCGGCCGCGGTGCCGGCGCCGGTCGAGAGACTGAGCGGAGTCACGAAAGCCTCGAACCATCGATCGAGCGGGACGCGTTCAAAAAATTCCACGCGTTGCGGTTCCACCCGTTTGGCCGCGCGACGGATCGCATCAACCAGATCGGGCATGCGTAACGCAATCAAAGCAGGTTCGCCGCGCCGCAGGGCCGGCGCGATACCGGTTGCCGCCTCGTTGAATGCGATCACCCGGCTCTCTCGGTCGAGCACGATGGCCGCGCTCGGAAAACCGGCGATCAGCTGCTCGACCAACAATATCTGTGGCTGTGCGAGCGCACGTCCGGGCGTACGCACGATTTCCGCGCTGGTGACGGCGTCGCCGCGGCCGCGCAAAACGCGCCATGCGCCGCGCAATCGGCTTGCCAATCCGGTGGCGGATGGAAAATCGCGACGGTCTTCATCTGTCGCCATGATCAGCCGGCGTCGGTTTTTTCGGCTTCAATCTCGCTGCGGATAGGAGCAGTAGCGGACGTAATGACCTTGGCCTCCATCGCCCGCCGCTTGCCGTGCATGTTGAGCCACAATTCCCGCGAACCGAGAATGAGCAGCGCGATCACGAACGGCACAATATAGTAGAGCAGGCGGAACAGGAGCAGTCCGGCCAGTACGGATTCCTTGTCAAACTGCCACAACGCCACCAGCATCGCGGCATCAAAGACGCCGAGCCCGCCGGGGGCATGGCTGGCAAAGCCCAGCAACGTCGCCGAAACGAACACCACTGCCATCGTCACGAATCCGACGTTCGGTTCGTCCGGCAACAGCATGTACATCGCAAGTGCACAAAAGCCGAGGTCGAGGATGCCAATGCAAATCTGCAGCAAGGTGGACGGCCCGCTCGGCAAATGTACTTTCCATTCGCCCTGCCCGATCTCGCGCGGCGCGCTCCACACCCAGCTGACATATGAAGTGAGCACCACCAGCATGGCGATGCCGATGCCGCGGTTGATCCAGGGCGGCAGTTGGTCGATCGGTCCAGCGGCCTGCGGATGATAGGTAACGCCGAGACCGAGCACGGTGGCATTGCCTAACCAGAACGTCAGGCCGGCGATAAAACAGATCTTCGCCACCTCGACGGCGTCGAGCCCGTAGTACGAATAGATGCGGTAGCGTACGGCGCCCCCGGTAAAGACGGTCGCCCCGATATTGTGCCCGATCGAATAACTGGTGAACCCTGTGAGCGCGGCAATGCGGTACGGAACTTCGTTGCGTCCGATCGTGCGCAGGGCAAACCAGTCGTAGAAGGTTAATGTGAAATAGCCGCAGGCAACAAAAAACGCCGCAGCGGCGATATGGCGCGGCTCGGTGGCTTTGAGCGCCGCATACACCTCATCAACATTGATGTCGCGCAGCATGTGGAAGAGAACCACCACTGCGATCGTAATGATGGCGATGCTCAGGAGCACCCCGATCCGATTCCAGCCGATCGTGTGCTGAAAAAATCGCGCCACCGCGCGCAGCGACTTAACCATCATTCCTCCGGTTCGCGCCGGCCTTATAACCTTGGGCGCCACGCGCCCAAGCGCGTCTTGACCGACCCCTAGCAGAACTAACCCCGCTGGGCGAGTGGACTGCCCGTCGTTTCGTCAATCTGCTAGACTGTCCGAAATAAGGCCGCCGACCGAACGAATTGGTGGCCCATCGGGAGGCGGCCATGAGCAAATCTGACCCTACTTTTCCCCGTCGAACCGTTCTCAAAAACGCCGGACTAGCCGCCGGTGCCGGGCTTTTGTCCGGTCTTGCCGGCCCGATACAAGCGGCAACAAACACCGAAATATGGGGCGCGGAATACTGGGCCCGGAAGGGCGATGTAAAGCTCAACCTTTGGCGAAAGCGCGCTCGCGCGCCAATTCCCGGCGAGCCGCCTCTTCCGGTCTTGTTCCTGGTCCACGGCTCCTCGAACTCTTCTCGCTCGTCATATGACCTTACCGTGCCAGGTAAGGGTGAATACTCGATGATGAATGTGTTTGCCCAGTACGGCTACGACGTTTGGACCATGGACCATGACGGCTACGGCCGCTCGGGTTCATCGGGCAATAATTCGGACATTGCGAGTGGCGTAGAAGATCTCAAGGCAGCAATTCCGGTCGTTATGAAAGAAACCGGTCAGAAGAAAGCGCACTTTTACGGCACCTCGTCCGGCGGCATCCGCGCCGCAGCCTACGCGCAGGCGCAACCAGAGCCGGTGGACCGGTTGATACTTTGTGCTTTCACCTACAAGGGAAACGGGGCGGCAGAAATCGCGCGTCGGAGAGCCAAGATCGATGCACTACGCGCGAGCCCGCGGCGAAAGCGTGATGCAAAAATGATTAGTTCAATCTTCACCCGTGATGGTCATCCTGCGTTCTACGACCCCGCGGTACCAGAGGCAATTATCGCGGACGAAATGAAATTCGGCGATCAGGTACCGAGCGGTACCTATATCGACATGGCCGCGAATCTGCCGATCGTCGATCCAACGAAAGTGCGTTCGCCGGTGCTTATGCTTCGCGGCGAGTTCGACGGCAATTCGACGAACGACGACCTACTCGATTTCTATCGTCAGCTTCCAAACGGCGACAGGCAATTTGTGATCCTGCCGCAGACCGCGCACAGTGCGGGCTACGGCAGCAACCGGCATCTCCTCTGGTATGCGGTCAAGAATTTCCTGTCCGAGCCGGCAGCGACTGCCTGACTATCCGGCAGCAAAAAAATTGCGAAGCGCGGTCGTCGTTTCTTCCGGCGCTTCCTCGGACAAATAGTGCCCGCACGGGAGTGCGTTGGCGCCGATGATGTTGGACGCATAGCGCTGCCAGATTTCCGCCGGTCCCGGTTTGCTGTTACGGCCGACGCCGCCGGTCGCGCCCCACAGCAGAAGCACGGGACAGTCTATCTTGCGGCCAGCCTCGAAATCCCTGGTATCCATGGCGAGATCGACGCCGGCGCAAGCGCGATAGTCCTCGCAGATGGCGTGGATCGTCGCCGGATTGCGGAAGCAACGTTTGTATTCGGCCAGCGCGTCCTTATCGAAGAAGCTCAGGCCTTGTTTGGTTTTCGCCAGTTTCTTTTCGATGAACCAGTCGGGATCGGCGCCCATCATGCGTTCGGGCATGTCAAATGGCTGGATGTTGAAGAACCAGTGCCAGGAAAATGTCGCCCATTGCTTGTTGATGTTGTTGAACAGGTGATGCTGCGGAATGATGTCGAGGATCGCCGCGCGCGTCACTGCCGCGGGATGGTCGAGGCACATGCGATGCAGCACACGACCGCCGCGATCGTGACCGGCGGCCATGAAGCGATCGAATCCGAGCGACGCCATGACCTCGATCTGATCCTGCGCCATGGCGCGGAACGAATAGCCGGAATGATCCTCTCCGCCGGGTGGTTTCTCGGAATCGCCGTAGCCGCGCAGATCGGTGGCCACCACGGTGAATTCACGCGCCAGCGCTGGCGCCACCCTGAGCCACGACAGATGATTAAACGGATTGCCGTGCATCAAGAGAAGCGGTGGTCCGCTGCCGCCGGTCACTGTGACGATACGCGCGCCGCTGGTCTTGATTTCAGATCGCTTGAAGCCTTCGAGCATAAGGGAAGCCTTTGTTGTCGTCGTGCGATGCGGCCAAGGCTGTGTTTTTGGCCGGATACAAGGGACGATATCGGCTTTAGCAAAAAACAAAACCCCGGCTTCGCCGTGGCGAAGCCGGGGTGATTTAATTCTGTGGCTGTTTGATTAATCGCAGACCGCGACGCGGCGCACGCGCGGGCCAACCGGCGTGTTGACGAGCTGCTTGACGTAGTAGCAATCGGACGCGACGTAGGCTGTCGGCGCGTAGATGCCGATGCCGTAGCCCCAACCATGGCCCCAGCCGTGGCCACCGTGGCCGCCGTGCATATGGGCAGAAGCAGAGGTCGGGATAAGCGCGGCCGAAGCGATCACAACGGTGGCGCCGAGGGCGAGAGCGAGCTTGCGGAACATGACGTATCTCCTGTTTCAGGGGCCTGGGTGGCAAGGGATGTGATTGCCACATCCTGAACATGGGTCGGCGCCAGCCCCGGAAAGGTTCAAAGCCCCGGCCCCGCTGTTTGCCATTGGGGAGCCGCGTCACGCTTTTTTCACGCCATTCGCTGGTAAATGCCGGTATTTGGCGGCTTTCGCTTGCCCAGGCGCGCCCGAAAAGGGAAAACTACCCGGCAATCACCCCCGGGGGCGACCGGTGCACGCAAGTTTCTTCGAATTGCATTGAACCTAGACGCTCCGCCACGCGACCCATTCACGAGTTGATCAAACCTGCGATGCAAACGACTTCAGATGAAGTTCTGATATCGCGAATTGCGGGCGGCGACCGGCTCGCCATGCAGGTGCTGTACGCGAGGCACCATGTTCGTGTGTACCGGTTCGTACTGCGTCTGGTGCGCAACGAAGCGACGGCGGAAGACTTGATCAGTGAGGTCTTCCTCGACATCTGGCGACAAGCCGGGAAGTTCGAGGGCCGTTCCGCCGCGTCGACATGGATGTTGAGCATCGCGCGGTTCAAAGCCCTGTCGGCGCTCCGGCGCCGTCCGGAGGAAGAACTGGATGACGAGACGGCGGGGCAGATCGAGGATCACGCTGACGATCCCGAAACGACCCTGGCGAAGAAAGACAAGAGCTCGGCCTTGCGGCAATGCATGACCAGGCTCTCGGCGGACCATCGGGAGATCATCGACCTCGTGTACTACCACGAGAAGTCGGTGGAAGAAGTGGCCGAGATCGTCGGCATCCCGGAGGCGACCGTGAAGACGCGTATGTTCTACGCGCGCAAGAAACTCTCCGAGCTCTTGAAGGAGCAAGGAATAGATCGAGGTTGGCCATGAACGCGACGAACCAGGACGCACCAGAGCGCAGCGAGATCGAGAACCTGCTGCCCTGGCATGCCGCGGGAACGCTGAGCCGTCGCGACACGCAACGGGTTGAAGACGCGCTCGCGCGCGATCCTGAACTCGCCCGCCGCTACGCGCTGGTGCGCGACGAGCTGGGCGAAACCATCCACCTTAATGAAACGCTTGGCGCGCCGTCGCCGCGCGCAATGGAAAAACTGTTCGCCGCGATCGACGCCGAGCCGGCGCGCCGGCAGGCCGGGTCTTTCAATCTCAGCGGCCGCGTCTCCGAATTTTTTGCAAGCCTGTCGCCGCGCACGCTGGCCTGGTCGGCAAGCGCCGCCGCGATTGCGATCCTGCTGCAGGCCGGATTGCTGGCGGACATCGCGCTTAAGGAAACGAAGACGGCGGGTTACCAGACCGCCTCGGCGCCGACCACCGACCCGGGCGCCGGTGCCTTCACGCTCATTCGTTTCGCGCCGCAGGCATCGTCCGATGACATCACCAAGTTCCTCGAAGCCAACAAGCTGTCGATCGCAGCCGGGCCGATGGCCGGCGGGCTGTACAAGGTCCGCGTCGCGGTGACCGGTATTCCGAAGGGCGAACTCGCCAACATCGTGAAGAAGCTGCAAGAGAACAAAGTCGTCGGCTTCATCGCCACGACCGAGTGAACCTGAACGACGCCCGCCGCCACCGGAGGTCACGTCATGCGTCGCCAACCAACCGTCTTGCTCTGCGTGATCGCATCTTTGCTGGCGGTCTCGGCCGACAGCGCCTTGGCGCAAAAAATGATGAGCCGCGGTCCCTCATCCGACATTGGCTCCAAAGGGCCGATGGGGCCAACCGGCGGTGGCAATGGACCCCATGGCGGCGGCTTTCGCGGACCCGGCTGGGGCGGGGTCGTCCCGGGAATCATCATGGGGCTGCCGCAAGGCTATTCGTCCAACGGCGTTGTCGTTGACGACGGACCTGTCAACAACGGCCCCCGCCGGTCGCAGCAATCGAACCGCCGCGGCCCGAGTGGCGCGCCGCCGGTCAACGAACGCCGCCTGGTGCCCGACGAGGTGGTCATCGAAATTCCCAATTCTGTCAGCGCGCAGCAGATCGATGTCCTGCAAAGGCGTCACCAGCTGACGCGAATCGAAACCCAGACATTCCAGCTGACCGGTACAACACTTTACCGCTGGCGGATTCCCGACCGCCGCTCGGTGACCACGGTGGTGCGCGAGCTCGAAGGCGATCGCGTGGTGGCATCGGCGCAGCCGAACTACCTGTTCACGCTGCAACAAAGCCCAACCGACAGCCAGATCGCTAGCGCGGCCAAAAGCGAAGGCGACCCCGCCCAATATGAACTCGCCAGGCTGCATTTGCCGCAGGCCCACGCACTCGCCAAAGGCGACGATGTGCTGGTCGCGGTAATCGATTCCGGCGTCGATATCAGGCATCCCGAATTGGCCGGGTCGGTCGCGGGAGTCTTCGATACGGCCAAGGAACCCGCGGCAGCGCATAAGCATGGCACGGCCATCGCTGGCCTGGTCGCGGCACACGGCAAACTGATGGGCGCGGCGCCTGCTGCAAAAGTTCTGGCCGTGCACGCCTTCGACCCGAACAATGCCGGCGCCGAGGGCACCACCTTCAATATTCTCAAAGGCATCGATTGGGCCGCGGCGCATGGGGCACGCGTCATCAATATGAGTTTTGCCGGGCCGGCCGATTCCGCCATTCACCGCAGCCTCGAGGCCGCACGCAAGAAAGGGATCGTGTTGGTGGCCGCAGCCGGCAATGCCGGCGCAAAATCGCCACCGCTTTACCCGGCTGCCGATCCCAACGTAATCGCCGTCAGCGCGACCGACGCCGAGGACAAATTGTTTGAGCAATCGAATCGCGGCCCGTACATTGCGGTCGCCGCGCCCGGCGCACAAATCCTCGTCGCCGCTCCTGACAGCAGCTATGAAGTGTCATCCGGCACGTCCTATTCCGCGGCGGAAGTGAGCGGGATCGTGGCATTGATGCTTCAGCGCAATCCCGATCTCACGCCGGACAAAGTACGAAACATATTGCAGGCGACCGCGAGGGATCTTGGGCCGAAAGGACATGATGCCATGTTCGGCGCCGGCCTTGTCGACGCCTACGGCGCGGTCACCGCAACAGCGGCGCCCGTCGCTTCGACCAACCCACGTCCGGTCGAACGCGTGAGCACTGGAGCGCGCTGATATTGCGCGCCGCCCCTTGCCTCGCAGCGGCAAAAACGCCACTTGTTGTGTCCCAACCGGGCCCCGGAGACACAATGACGGCCGCTGATCCACCAATATCCTTGCCGCTGCGCGTGACTCGCAACGATGAAATCGCAAGCGGCATCCATCTGCTTGAATTCCGGGATCCGGACGGGAAGCTCTTGCCGGAATTTTCGGCTGGCGCACATATCGCCGTCCGTGTTCCCAACGGGCTGTTGCGAAAATATTCATTGTGCAACAACCCGGCAGAACGCGAACGCTATCAGATCGCCGTCAAGCGTGAGAGCAATGGCCGTGGCGGCTCGTGCAGCCTGATCGACAGCGTGAAAGCCGGCGATGAAATCACCGTAACCGCGCCGGTCAATGACTTCGCGCTGCCGCAACGTGCACAGGATTTTTTATTCATTGCCGGTGGCATTGGCGTGACGCCGATGATGGCAATGATCCGGCAGGTGATGGCGGAGGGCAAACGCTTTCGACTGTTCTACTGTTCGCGTTCGCCCGAAACGACGGCATTCCGTGACGAGCTGAGCGCACCGGAATTCAAAGACAAGGTTGTCATCCACTATGATGAGGGCGATGCGTCACGCTCACTCGACTTGCGTCCCATCCTGGCCGAGCGAAAAAATCGCGAACACCTTTATTGCTGCGGACCGCGGCCCTTGATGGAGGCGGTGCGCGCGATGACCGACCACTGGTCGCCCACGGCTGTCCACTTCGAGGCATTCAGCGAAGCCGAGACGCACAAAGCCGACGACAAGCCGTTCAAGGTGAGGCTCGCGCGCTCGGGCGATGTCCTCGACGTGCCGACCGACAAGACCATTCTCGAAGTCCTGCGCGCACACGGCCTCGACGTGCCGAGTTCATGCGAAACCGGCACCTGCGGGACATGCCGTACCAAATTGCTTGCGGGCGAAGCCGATCACCGCGATCTGGTGCTGGCGGAACACGAGCGCAAAGACACGATCATGATCTGCGTCTCTCGCGCGCGCAGCACAGACATCACGATCGACCGCTGAGCGGTCATGGTCCGGAGAAATGGCGCGCCGGAAGGGATTCGAACCCCTGACCCCCAAATTCGAAGTCTGGTGCTCTATCCAGCTGAGCTACCGGCGCCGAGGTGGAAAGGGTGGCGCGCCCGAAGAGATTCGAACTCCTGACCCCCAAATTCGTAGTCTGGTGCTCTATCCAGCTGAGCTACGGGCGCTTGATTCCGCCGCCGAACACCGGCCTGCGGGACCGGGGGCATAGCTATCGTCTTGACCCCTTATTGGCAAGGGTTGCGGCGACGCGCGCTCACGCCGGCCTTGCGGCCCAGGCCAGTGCCTCGTTTTCGACGCGGATCCGGTAGGCAAGCAGCGCGGCGTTGGCGATCGAAAAAATCAGTGCGAAACCAGGCAGGCCCAGCGCGAGCGGAACCACCGCAATCTCCAGAGCGACGATCAGATAATTCGGATGCCGGACCCACCGATACGGCCCGCGGGCAACTGGCGCCGCGCCGCGGAGGACAATGACACGTGTGGTCCAGCGCCGGCCAAGACTCGCGATCACCCACAACCGGCCGATCTGCAGGAACACGAACACCGTCAGCCAGAACATGTTGATGGGCTGATCGTGGCCAAATGCCCACAGCCCGAGCAGCCACAGGCCATGCAGGACAATCATCAATGGATAATGCGCCGCACCGAATTCGACGCCGCCTTCCGCACGCAGACGCCCGGTGTTGAATTGCGCAAGCCCGAGTTCGACGAGGCGTTGCGCGCCCAGGAATGCGACCAGCCACGCGCCCTCACCCATGCGCGGCCTCAAGCGCCAGAAAGTTCGCCGAAAATCCAGGGCCGAGCGCCGATAACATCGCCGAGCCGCGCAGGCCGCGCCGCAGCGCGCGCTCGAGAACGAACAGCACGGTCGGCGCCGACATATTGCCGTAGCTGCGCAGAATTTCGCGCTCGTCCCGCAGCGTGCCTTTCTGCAATTCGAGCGCGACCTCGATCGCGTCGAGCACCTTGGCGCCACCGGGATGGCAAACGAGCTGCGGCGCGTGCAACCCGGCCGACTTGATGAAGCGCCGCATCGGCCCAGCCATGCGCTGCTCGACGAAGCGCGGCAACGAGCGCGAGAGCATCACCCGGAAGCCGATCGGATCGATCACCCATCCCATGATGTCGAGCGTGCGCGGCCAGGTATGCTCAGCCGCAGCGCCGACGCGCAACGGGGAGGCTTCGGGGCCGGCGCGCAGCACCGCCGCGGCGGCACCGTCGCCGAACAACGCCGATGAGATCACGTCCGATTTGGTGCCGCGATCAGTGCGCGAGGTGAGCGTGCACAGCTCGACCACGACCACGAGAACGACCTCCCCCGGCTCGGCGCGCGCAAGCCGCGCACCGAGGGTGAGGCCGGAAACGCCTCCAGCACAGCCGCGGCCAAAGACCGGCACCCGCATGATCGACGGTCGAAAACCCATTTCGGGGCCGACGCGCGCCTCAAGGCTGGGAGTCGCAATTCCGGTCGACGACACCGTCACCACCACATCGACGTCGCGTGCCGCAATTCCTGCACGCTCAAGTGCCGCGCGCGCCGTCGTCACGAACAGCTCACTCGCGCTCTCAACGTAGGCATCCGTGCGCTCGGCCAGATCATGCGGGGCGGTCAGCCATTCGAGCGGTCGCGCCGAATAGCGGCTCTCGATGCCGGCGTTGATGAACACGTCGGCAAGTTTCGGAAACCGCGCGAACGTACGGCCATAGACCTGGCGTGCGGCATCGGCGACCGCGCGCTGTTCAAGCTTGTGTGGCGGCACGGCGGTCGCGACCGCGAGCAAATTCACCGGCGGCACCATGTCAATATCCTTCACTAAAATACGTGTAACGCGCCCTTATGCAACGAACACCGCGCGTTACAGTCTCTTCCCGGCCTCAGGCGCGGGCACGTTCACCACGTCGTGTACTCAAATCGACGGCGCGATCCGGGATTGTAATGCTGAACGTGGCGCCGATCGTTCCCGGCACCAGGCGGATTTCACCGCCGTGTGCGCGCACCAATTCCGCAGCGATCGCCAGGCCCAATCCGGTACCACCAGCGCGTGCGGCGCCCTGGAAGGCCTGAAACATATGGGCACGGGCTTTTTCGGGCACACCCGGGCCGGTATCGGAAACTTCGATCACAACGACACTGCCTTCGCGCCGTCCGGTAATTCGAATTTGATCGCGCGCGGGATCACGGGCGCCACGCGCCTCCAGCGCCTGCACCGCATTACGCGCGACGTTGACGAGAACGCGAAACAATTGATCGTGATCGGCCTCCATTGTGAGGCCGCGTTCCACGGCCACAATCCACCGGATTGGGACATCGAGGGTCAGGCCAAGCGCCTCGTGCACCTCCTCGACCAAAGGCTCGACCTCGATCGTCTTGCGATCCGGAGGCGGCTCCTGCGCGGCGCCATAGGAGAGCGTGCTTTGGCAGAACGCGATCGCCCGTTCGAGCGCACGCATGAGCTTGGGCGCAAAGCGCTGCACCTTCGGATCAGGCAAGGTAGAGAGTTGATCGGAGAAAATCTGTGCCGATGCGAGCAGGTTACGCAAATCGTGATTGATCTTCGAAACTGCCAGGCCCAGCGCTGCAAGGCGGCTCTGCTGGTGCAGCATCGAGGCGAGCTCGCGCTGCATGGCGGCGAGCTCTTCTTCGGCGGTGCCGACTTCATCGCGCCGCCCGCTCTCCGCAATGATGCGCGATGGATTTTCCGGATCGGCACGAAACGCAACCATATTGCGGGTGATGCGCCACATCGGGCGGATGAGCAGATAATGCAGCGCAAAGAACACCAACATCGCCGTGATGCCGGAGATCGCCAGCGACAGCAGCAGGATGTTCACGGAGAACGTCCACATCGCCTTGTAAAGCGGCGCTTCGTTGAGAACGATCTCGAGGAAATCTCCGCCCATCGGCGCCGCACCGACGACGCGGATCACGTCGCCAGGCTTGCTGGTGAGCAACGTATCGAAGGCATCGATGATCGAACGCCACCACGACACCTCGCGCATGTCGATGTCCTGCGCGATTTCGGTAGGCATATCGGACGCCGCGAGCAGACGCCGCTGATTGCCCATCTTCATCGCCACGGCGCGCGCACCGATGCTCTTGAGAACCTGGTTGGCCAGACTTTCCGGCACCATGCCGCTTGGCGCGGCATCAAGGACGAGCGCGGCGGTATGCGCGGCGGCCAGCCGGTCATTCAGCCAGTTCAGGCGAAAGTTGGCGACCGAAGGCACATAAATCAGAATTTCCGCCACCATCACGAACAGGATGGTGAGAAACAATAGCTTGCCGGAAAGGCCGACGCGGGGCTTCCGCGCCGGCCTCGGCTCTGAACCATTCGCGCCTGCTTCGATTCCCGCTTCCAAAATCGCCTCAACCGAAGATTCGCATCCAGCCAATGATGCGCCGCACCCAGGGACTCGTCAAACCAGGCGCGAAGAAATCGATGGCTACACGTTTTCCGAGTTCCCCCAAAGTGGGGTACGGCAGAACGATGTCGGTCAATGCGCGGATATTCAGGCGTTGCCCAATCGCGAGCGCCCACATGCCTATCAGCTCACCGGCCTGCGCCCCCACAATGCTGGCGCCTACTATCCTACCTTTCCGCGTGGTGATGACTTTTATGTGACCGTGCGTTTCGCGCTCGGTCTGTGCACGGTCATTGTCGTGATAGGGCCAGCGCAAAACGCGGATTTTGATCCGGCGTGCCCGCGCCTGCGCTTCGGTCAGACCAGCGTGCGCAAGTTCGGGCTCCGTAAAGGTCGCCCACGGCACAGCGTCGTTGTTGACGCGCACAGGAAGACGGAACAGCGCATTCCGGATCACCAGGCCTGCATGATAGTTGGCCGCGTGCGTAAACTTTAATTGCCCGGCCGCGCAATCTCCGATCGCATAGACGCGCCGGTTGCTGGTCTTGAGCTTTCTGTTCACCGCAATGCCGGCGTGATCGTGGCGAATTCGCGCGGCAGGGAGGTTGAGCTCATCAATCGCCGGCTTTCGTCCAGCGGCGGTCAACAGATGGCTTCCGGTGATGGTCTGCTCGGCGCCGGCGGTTTCGATGGTCACGGTCACAGTCGCGCCGGCATGCGTGACCGAAATGACATTCACGTCGCGATGGATAACAACACCTTCGCGATCGAGTTGATCGAGCACGATGGCGGCACATTCGGGTTCGTCCTGAGCAAGCGGCTGCGCCGCTTCCAGAACGGTTACTGAACTGCCCAGACGGCGGAAGGCCTGCGCCAACTCCAGACCAGCCGAGCCGCCGCCAATGATGACGAGATGCTCCGGCCGTTCCCTGAGATCGAAAATGCTGTCGGTTGTGAGGTAGGGCCCGTCGCTGATGCCGGGAATTGGTGGTACCGACGGCGCCGAACCAGTCGCGATGACAAAACGTCGTGCGCGGATTTCAATATCGCCAGCGACGACGGTCTTGCGGTCTTTAAATTTTGCCGCCGCCTGAATGACGCGAACCCCCAGCCCGGTGAAACGCTCAACGGAGTCAGCCGGAGCGACCGCGGCGATGACGCCCTGCACGTGATCGCGCACCTTGGCGAAATTAACTCCGACGCCCTGGACAGCGACGCCGAAGTTTCCTGCATTGCGTATCGACTCGGCGCGTTTGGCCGCCGCCAACAGGGCCTTGGACGGCACGCACCCGGTGTTGAGGCAATCGCCGCCCATCTTGCCGCGTTCAACCAGAACCGTCGGCACTCCAAACGCAGCAGCGGCCGCGGCGGCCGACAAACCGCCAGGCCCTCCTCCAATCACACAAATGTCCGGCGCGAGTACTTCCGTCATGGCCCTTGAACTCTGACCCGCAACAATAACGTTCGTATCACGTGACGGCGCGCGAGCGAGCGCGCCAATGACGGAGCACGACCAGCACCAGCACCAACAGCCCGAGCGCGATCAACGCCACGATCAGTTGTGGCGTGAACACGTCGGAAGTGTCGAACACCATGCGACAATCCAGTCGGCCCGCCGCGGCGCACTGATCATACGCTTGCTTCTGCGCCATGATCACGCTGTCGAGGCCGGTGCCCGCCAACGCGAAAACAACGGCTGCAGGGATGACGCCGAGCGCAGTCGCGGCAATGAATGGTCCGAGACCCACACCAGCGAGGGCCGGCACCAGGTTGACCACGAAGAACGGAAATACCGGCACCAGCCGCAAGAAGAGAAGGTAGCTGAAAGCGTCGTCGCGAAAGCCTTTCGCAAGCTGGTTGGCGCGCGGGCCTGCCAGCCGCAGCAAAGGCTCGCCGAGTGCCGTGCGCGCCACCAGGAAGATGAGCGTCGCGCCAACCGTCGCGCCCACCACCGCGGCCGCAGCGCCTCCCAACGGCCCAAACAGAAATCCACCGGCGACCGTCAGAAAGGCAGCCCCCGGCACCGAGACGGCAACCGTAACGATATAGATCCCGATGTAAGTGAGCAGGGCCAGCATGCGGTGGCTCGAAACAAAGCCGAAGATGGCCATGCGATGCCGGACGAGACCATGGAGCGAGATGGTTTCCTCGCCAACCGCGAAATAGGCCACCGCGGAAAGGACGACGATCACCGCCAATGGCAGCAACCGCCAGGCGAAGCCGCGCGGCTGGTCGGCGGGAGGCAAGCGAACAGACATTCACACTATATACACGAGGCGCCAGTCCCACCGGAGGGCGCCTCACCGCCTTGTGAGGCGTTTTGACCCCGCAACACCGACAAAACGGGCGTCGCATTGACGGGCCAAGGCCCCTCCCTTATAAGCCGCGCAAATCGTGTGCCGGCCCGAAAGACTTCGGGTTTACTTGGCGTTTTGAGGACATCGTCCTCCTTGCCCACGGCGCGCCCAGCGGAGATCCTGAACGTGAAGCGGACCTATCAACCGAGCAAGCTCGTACGCAAGCGCCGACACGGTTTCCGCGCGCGCATGGCAACCAAAGGTGGACGCAAGGTCTTGTCGGCGCGCCGGGGGCGCAGTCGCAAGCGGCTGTCCGCCTGACGGCGGCTGCAAGGCCGCGCATTGCTTTCATGGAAAGACTGAGGCAACGGGCGGATTTTCTGGCTACGGCGACCGGGACCAAGGCACCCGCCGCCGCATTCGTGCTGCAAGCACGCAATCGCCGTGACCAGGGACCTGCCCGGTTCGGCTTTACCGTATCGAAGAAGGTCGGCAATGCCGTCGAGCGTAACCGGGTTCGCCGCCGCCTGCGGGAAATTGTGCGGCTTTCAGCCGCCACGCGGCTGCGTGCGGGACATGATTATGTGCTGGTCGGACGGCGAGCAGCGCTTGAACTGCCGTTTGACCGGATGACTCAGGAATTCGAAGGGGCGTTGCGGCGAGTACACGCGGGGCGCGACGGCAAAATGGAATCCCGATGACCGACAATAAGAATACCATCCTCGCCATCGCGCTGTCGGCGCTGGTCTTGCTCGGCTGGCAATACTTCTTTGCTGTCCCGCAGGAAAAAGCGCGCCAGGAACAACTCCAGTCGCAGCAGCAAGCGCAGAAACAGAACGCACCGACTCCCGCTCAGCCCGGCCAGGCGCCGGCGACGCAGGCGGGGCCGGCACAAATGCCTGGCCAGGCCAGCGCGCCTGCAGCGGCCACACCGATCGACCGGGCGGCGGCTCTCGCCGCAAGCCCGCGCGTGCCGATCGCGACTGGCAGCGTGCAAGGTTCGATTGCGCTCAAAGGCGGGCGCATAGACGATCTCGCTTTGGTCAAGTTTCGCGAGACCGTCGATCCGAAGTCACCGCCCATCGTGTTGCTCGCGCCGTCCGGCACCGCCGATCCGTTCTACGCCGAGTTCGGCTGGACCGGGACGGCCGGCACCAATGTGAAATTGCCGACCGCGGATACGGTTTGGAAGCAATCGGGATCCGGTGCGCTCAGTGTCTCGCACCCGGTGACCCTGACCTACGACAACGGCGAGGGCCTGGAATTCCGCCGCACCATCACGGTCGATGACAAATACATGTTCTCGATCAAGGATGAAGTCACCAACAAGAGCTCAAGCCCGGTCTCGCTCTACCCTTACGCGCTGATCTCCCGTCACGGCACGCCACAGACCGCCGGCTATTACATTCTGCATGAAGGCCTGGTCGGCGTGCTCGGCGAATCCGGCCTGCAGGAATACACCTACAAGAACATCGCCGAGAAAAAGGCGGTCAATTTCGATGTGACCAATGGCTGGCTCGGCATCACCGACAAATATTGGGCGGCCGTGTTGGTACCGGACACGACGGCGCGCCTGAAGGCGCGTTTCTCCACCGGCACGCTCGGCAGCGTGCCGACCTATCAGACCGACTACCTGCTCGATGCCCAGACCATTGCTCCGGGCGCGACCGGCTCCGCCAATGCGCGCCTGTTCGCCGGCGCCAAGGAAGTGACCGTGGTCAACGAGTATGGAAAACAGCTCGACCTCAACCGCTTCGATCTGCTGATCGACTGGGGCTGGTTCTACTTCATCACCAAGCCGCTCTTCTTCGCGATCGACTATCTCTACCGTCTGGTCGGCAATTTCGGCCTCGCGATCCTGATCGTCACCGTGCTGATCAAGGCCGCCTTTTTCCCGCTGGCCAACAAATCCTATGCCTCGATGGCGAAGATGAAGGCCGTGCAGCCGCAGATGACCGCGCTGCGCGAGCGCTATGCCGACGACAAGGCCAAGCAGCAGCAGGAGCTGATGGAGCTGTACAAACGGGAAAAGATCAACCCGTTGGCGGGCTGTCTGCCGATCGCCATCCAGATTCCGGTCTTCTTCTCGCTCTACAAGGTGCTGTTCGTCACCATCGAAATGCGTCATGCGCCGTTCTTCGGATGGATTCACGATCTCTCGGCGCAGGACCCCACCAACGTCTTCAACTTGTTCGGACTCATCCCGGTTGACCCGACCATGCTGCCGTTGGTCGGCCATTTCCTGCACCTCGGTGCGTGGCCGCTCATCATGGGCGTGACCATGTGGGTGCAGATGAAACTCAATCCCGCGCCGCCGGATCCGACGCAGCAGATGATCTTCAACTGGATGCCGCTGATCTTCACCTTCATGCTTGCGAACTTCCCGGCCGGGCTGGTGATCTACTGGGCGTGGAACAACTCGCTGTCGGTGGCGCAGCAAAGCATCATCATGCGCAAGCACGGCGCCAAGATCGAACTGTTCGACAACCTGAAGGGTACGTGGAAAAGCATTAAACGGCTTTTCCAAAAAAAAAGTAACCCAGGAATAACCGATCAGCCGACCTGAGCAAGGCCGCGAGCTGCGGGCGTGACGGCATCCAACAAGCCGTGCAACAAGTGTCGGCATGAAGACCGAAGAATTCACACGGGCTGAAATCGAGACCGGTCGACACCTGTTCGCCGGCGAATGGCAGTTTGTCGCCGCCGCCGGCACACCCGCGTCGCTGCCGCCGATGCGCGGCGTGGAGATTGCTTTTGCCGGCCGCTCCAATGTCGGCAAATCAAGCCTGGTCAATGCGCTGACCGGCCGTAAAAGCCTCGCACGCACGTCACGGACGCCCGGCCGCACTCAGGAACTGATTTTCTTCACCGGCGGCTCCGAACTCAATATCGTGGATATGCCCGGCTACGGTTATGCCGCCGCCGCAAAATCCAAGGTCGCGGCCTGGACGGCGCTGATCGGCGCCTATTTGCGCGGACGCGCCAATCTCGCCCGTGTCTATGTGCTGGTGGACGCCCGCCACGGTCTTAAAGACACCGACGACCTCATCTTCGAGGAACTGCGCCAGGCCGCCGTCAGCTTTCAGATCGTCCTCACCAAAGCCGACGCCATAAAAACCTCCGAGCTTGAGGCCCGCATTGCCGGGGTCGAGGCGTCGCTGGCGAAGCGGCCGGGTGCCTTCCCCGGCGTGCTGACGACCTCGTCCCACGACGGCACAGGCATGCCTGAATTGCGCGCCGCCATCGCCCGCCTGCTGGATGAGCGAAAGCGATAACTCATTGTCGGGAGCCGGTCGCATCGGCTAGAACCCCTTCGCCACACGAGGCCGAGACAATGAGCAAAGTGCCCAAGATCGACCCGCAAGAACAGGCCCGGATCCTGTCCGAGGCGCTGCCGCACATGCAGCGCTACGACGAGGAAACCGTCGTGGTGAAATATGGCGGACACGCCATGGGCCAGGAACAGATGGCACGCGATTTTGCCCGCGACATCGTTCTGCTCGAACAGACTGCGATCAATCCCGTGGTGGTGCACGGGGGCGGCCCGCAGATCGAGGCCATGCTCAAGAAGCTCGGCATCAAATCCGAATTCGCGGCCGGCCTGCGCATCACGGATGCGAAGACCGTCGAAATCGTTGAAATGGTGCTGGCCGGATCGATCAACAAGCAGCTTGTCGGCTACATCAACGCGGCCGGCGGCAAGGCGATCGGGCTGTGTGGCAAGGACGGCAACATGGTGCAGGCGCGCAAGGTCAGCCGCACGGTGGTCGATCCGGATTCCAACATCGAAAAAGTGATCGATCTCGGTTTTGTGGGCGAGCCGGAAAAAGTCGACGTGAATGTGCTCAACCAGGTGATGGGCCGCGAGATGATCCCGGTGCTGGCGCCGGTCGCGACGTCAGCCAACGGCGGCACCTTCAATGTCAACGCCGATACCTTTGCGGGCGCGATTGCAGGCGCGCTCAAGGCCAAGCGTTTGCTATTGCTGACCGACGTGCCTGGCGTGCTCGACAAATCGAAAAATCTGATCACCGAGCTGTCGGTCGCCGATGCGCGCAAGCTGATCGCCGATGGCACTATCTCCGGCGGCATGATCCCCAAGGTCGAGACCTGTATCTATGCGCTCGATCAGGGCGTGGAGGGCGTCGTCATCATGGACGGCAAGGTCCCGCACGCCGTGCTGCTGGAACTGCTCACCGACCACGGTGTCGGCACGCTGATGCACCGGTAGGGCGGCCCGCGCCTCCCCATCGGCTGCCGGCTTCCGCTAGCATGGCCGCATGATTCGCGGTCTCATCATCACGGCTGCCGCGTCAATCGTCCTGCTGGCCGCAGCGCCGGCACGCGCCGAGCTTACGCTGTGCAACCGCACCAGCTATCGCATGGAAGCGGCAATCGGCCTCGAAAAGCGCGCCAATGTCGCCACACGCGGCTGGTTCCGCCTCGACCCCGGGCAATGCCGGCAGGTTCTCGACGGGCCGCTCGACGTCGACATGGCCTATGTGCATTCACGCACGCCGCCGGTGTATGGCAGCGCGCCGCTGCCGCAGGACGGGCAAGCCGAATTCTGCATCCGTAACGGCGACTTCGACATCGCGAGCGCGCGCGGCTGCCCGGCAAGCCAACAGGCGCATTTCAGCGCTGCCAAGCCAGCGGATTCTCCGAAAGGACCGGTCGTCAACCTGGCGGAAGAGGCGAACTATGACGACGCGCAGGCGCGGCTCGCCGGTATCCAGCGGTTGCTGGTCATCGCCGGTTACGATGCTTATCCGATTGATGGCGTGCAGGGTGCAAAGACGCAAGCTGCGCTTGCGAAATTTCTGACCGACCGCAAGCTGGCCGCGGACGCGGCATCGGCCGCCAATTTCTTCGACACTTTGATCGAGGCCGCTGCCAAGCCGGAAGGCGTCGGTTTCTCCTGGTGCAATGACACCAAATACGCGGTGATGGCGTCGATCGGCATCGTCGAGATGGGCGCCATTGTCACGCGCGGCTGGTATCGCATTGAGGCCGGACAATGCGTGCGGCCGGACCTGCGCGGCGATCCGCACCGGCTCTACAGTTATGCGGAAGCCGTTGATGGCAATGGCCGCACCGTCAAACGCGGTGACGCGCCACTGGCCTGGGGCGGCACGGTTGCGCTCTGTACGCGCGACGGCCGTTTCGAGGTATCCGACCACAAGGATTGCGCAACGCGCGGTCTGAATTCCGCAGGCTTTGCCGTCATCGATCTGGGCGCGCAGCCGTCGATGATCGTGCGCTTCAAGGAACAATAACCTCGTGCCGGCAAAGCCTCGTCCCGCGCCGCGCGGTTTCGGCCACGTCGAAACCTGGGTGTTCGATCTCGACAACACGCTTTACCCGCATCACCTCAATCTCTGGCAGCAGGTCGACGACCGCATTCGCGCCTATGTGTCCGACTTCCTGAAGGTTTCGAAGGACGAGGCGTTCCGCGTGCAAAAGGACTACTACAAGCGCTACGGCACCACCATGCGCGGCATGATGGCCGAGCACGGCATGAAGCCGGACGACTACCTCGATTTCGTTCATAAAATCGACCATTCGCCGCTCGCGCCCAATCCCGCGCTCGGCGCCGCGCTCGAAAAGCTACCGGGCCGCAAGCTCATTCTCACCAATGGCACACGCAAGCACGCCGATGCAGTCATGCGGAAACTCGAGATCCACCAGCATTTCGAGGACGTATTCGACATCGCTGCAGCCGATCTCGACCCCAAACCGCTGCCGCAGGTCTACAAGCGTTTCCTCGCGCGTCACGGCGTCGACGCTGCGAAGGCCGCGATGTTCGAGGATCTGGCGCGCAACCTGGAGACACCGCACGCGCTCGGCATGACCACCGTGTTGGTCGTGCCAGAAGGCCAGCGCGAGGTCTTCCGCGAAGCCTGGGAGCTCGAAGGGCGCGATGCGCCCTACGTCGATCACCTCACCGATGATCTCACCGGATTTCTTGAGCGCATTGTACCGCGCTGATCAGCCGCCCGGCACGATCTGCTGCATGAGGACCGCCAGTCCGATGCCGGTAATGCCGGCGCCGACCAGACGCAGTGGCGACATGACGGCTGGGCGCCGGGCTATCGTGCGCGCGATCTGCATAGCGGCCAGCGCAATCGCGCTTTGAATAACCGCGAGGCCGAGCAGGTAGGCATAGAGCGGCGTCGGCTCCGCGCCATAAATCGACTCGCCGAGCGCATAGCCGTGGATGAGACCCACAACGGCGAACAATACGAATGCGACGCTGGCCGCAATATTGCGGCCACGCAACATGAACACACCCAGGAAAATCACGGACAGCGCCACCAGGATTTCCGCACCGGGCACCGTCGCCCCATGCAAATGCAGCGCGACACCCGCCATCATCGCCATCACGAAACCGATCGCGAGTGCGGGCGCCACGCGATGCGCGGCGGCCAGACAGCCCACCGCCACGACGGCCGCGAAATGATCGAGGCCGATCACCGGGTGCCCCAGACCCGACAAGAGGCCATCGGTTAAGCTTGCCGGCGTGCGGCCGCCCATCAGGTGATGCGCAAATGCCGGTGCGCTGCCAAGCACCAGCAGGATCAGGCTCGAAGCCAAGCGTGCGAATTGACGGTTCATGCGTGTTTCTCCCGGGCCGCAAGCTTAACCCGGCCGCCGCCGCTTGACATCCCTTCGCCGGCCCCCGACAAACCGCAGCCAAATAGCCGGAGTCCCTATGTCCAACGACAAGCTTGCCAGCATTATCGACGAGGCCTTCGAGGGGCGCGACAAGATCGGCCCGAAGACGAAGGGCGCTGTTCGCAAGGCGGTGAATTCCGCGCTCGAATTGCTCGATGCCGGCAAGGCGCGTGTAGCCGAGCGACAGGCCGACGGCCGTTGGCACGTCAACCAGTGGCTGAAGAAAGCCGTGCTGCTTTCCTTTCGTCTCAACGACATGAGCGTGATCCCGGGCGGGCCAGGCAAAGCCGTGTGGTGGGACAAGGTCGATTCCAAATTCAAAGGCTGGAACGCCGGCAAGTTCAAGAAAGCAGGCTTCCGTGCCGTGCCTGGCGCTGTCGTGCGCCGCTCTGCCTTCATCGCGCCGGGTGTTGTGCTGATGCCGTCATTCGTCAATCTCGGCGCTTATGTCGACAGCGGCACCATGATCGACACGTGGGCCACCGTCGGCTCCTGCGCGCAGATCGGCAAGAACTGCCATATCTCCGGCGGCGCCGGTATCGGGGGCGTGTTGGAACCGCTGCAAGCCGGCCCGGTGATCATCGAGGACAATTGCTTCGTAGGCGCACGCTCGGAAGTCGCCGAAGGCGTGATCGTGCGCACTGGCGCAGTGCTGTCGATGGGCGTCTATCTCGGTGCATCCACCCGCATCGTCGATCGCGAGACCGGCTCGATTACGCAAGGCGAGGTTCCGCCCTACTCTGTCGTCGTGCCTGGCACGCTACCCGGCAAGAGCGGCGGGCCCGGGCTTTATTGTGCCGTGATCGTCAAGCGCGTCGACGAGCGCACGCGATCGAAGACCAGCATCAATGAATTGCTGAGGGATTGAGAGGCGAACGCTGCCGATGTCCGCCGATCCCGTCACCATTGCCCGCGATCTGTTGCGCTGCCCGTCGGTCACACCGGCGGAAGGCGGCGCGCTCGCATTTGTCGAAAAAACGCTGAAAGGTGCCGGCTTCACCGTGCATCGCATGACGTTCCGCGAACCCGGCACGGACGACGTCGAGAATCTTTACGCGCGCATCGGAACCGCCGCGCCACATCTCGTGTTCGCCGGCCACACCGACGTGGTGCCGGCCGGCGACGAGAAGGCCTGGAAGCATCCGCCATTTTCGGGCGAAGTTGCGGACGGCGAACTTTTTGGCCGCGGCGCGGTCGACATGAAAGGCGGCATTGCCTGCGCCCTCGCCGCGGTGCTCGACCATCTCAGTCATCACGGCGGCAAGCCCAAGGGCTCGATTTCCTTCCTGATCACCGGCGACGAGGAAAGCATCGCGGTCAATGGCACGCCGAAGCTCCTGAAATGGGCGGCGGAGCGCGGCGAAAAATTCGACCACTGTATTCTGGGCGAACCGAGCAACCAGGAAGAGCTTGGCGACACCATCAAGATCGGCCGGCGCGGTTCGCTCAACGGTCATCTGATCGTAACCGGCAAGCAGGCCCATGTCGCCTATCCGCAGCGCGGCGAAAATCCCATCCGCGGCCTGGTGACTTTGATCGCGGCGCTGCAAAGCGAGCCGCTCGATCAAGGCAGCGCGCAGTTCGCACCCTCGCATCTCGAGTTCACCACGGTCGACGTCGGCAACAAGACCGTCAATCTCATTCCCGGTGAAGCACGGGCGCGCTTCAATATCCGCTTCAATGACAAACACACGCTCGATTCGTTGAAAAAATTAATTGAGCAGCGCGCGACCAAGGCAGCGGACGGAAAGATCGCGTTTAAATTCCAGTGGGAGCCGTCGAACGCCGGCGTGTTCGTGACCAAGCCGGGCCCGTTCACCGAAATGGTCGCAAATGCCGTGGCCGAGGTTACCGGCCGCAAGCCGGAACTATCCACCACCGGCGGCACGTCAGATGCGCGTTTTATTACGGCCTTTTGTCCGGTGGTCGAATTTGGCCTGGTCGGGCAGACCATGCATGCGATTGACGAGCGCGTGCCGATCGCCGACCTGCGCGCACTCACGACGATCTATCGCAAGATTATCGATCGGTATTTCGGCTGAGCGAATTTGTCATGGCCGGGCATAGCCGTCTGAAGGACGGCGTCGCTTTGCTCGCCTTTGACCCGGCCATCTCGCTTAGGGACGCACACTGCCATCCTAAGCGGGATCACATCGGAAGTCGGGCTTGCCCGACTTCCGTAGATTGATTTGCCCAAGTCGGGTACACCCGACTTGGGGTGACAAGCCCGGTGATGACCACTCAATAATCCACTTTCATCAAATACAGCCCGTCCGGCGGCGCGACCGGACCGCAGGCTGTGCGATCACGTGCGGCAAGCACACGCGCAAGATCATCCGCGCTCCATTTGCCCTCGCCCACCACGACCAGCGAACCCACCATGGAACGCACCTGGTTGTGCAGAAATGACCGCGCCACGGCGCTTATGTTGATGTGATCGCTGTCGCGCACGACATCCAGCGCATCGAGCGTCTTCACCGGCGACTTGGCCTGGCATTCGGTCGATCGGAACGTCGTGAAATCGTGCTTGCCGACCAGGCGTTGCGCGGCGCCATGCATCGCCGCGGCATCGAGCGGACGCGGCACACGCCAGGCGCGGCCGGCCGCAAGCGTGAGATCCGGGCGCCGGTTGATGATCCGGTAGAGATAGTGACGCTTCACCGCTGAAGTGCGGGCATTGAATTCAGGGGGCACTTTTTCGGCAGAAAGAACCGCAACAGGGTGAGGGCGCAAATGCGCGTTGAGCGCGTCGCGCACGGTGTCGGTGTCCCACTCTTTCGTCAGATCGACATGCGCTACCTGCGCGCGCGCGTGCACGCCGGCATCGGTTCGGCCCGCCCCCTGCACCAGCACCTTGTCGCCCGACAGCGCTTCGATCGCCGCCGTCAGCACGCCCTGCACAGTGATCTGGTCAGCCTGGATCTGCCAGCCGCAAAACGGCGCGCCGTCATACTCGATGGTGAGTTTATAGCGGGGCATGCGTTTACCTGTGATCACCCGGCGGTGCCGGACGATCCAGTAAACAGGATTTCAGCGGAAGTCACGCGCTAGCGGTTTGAGGCCCGGGCTTCCCGGAAAGACACCAGGCGGCGTTGCGCTTCGTCCCACAGCACCAGGCGTACGCAGCGAAAACTCTCCAGCAGCGTCAGCCGGCCGATCTCGCGCAGCTCCGGATGATCGCGCAGCACGCGCGGCAGCCGGTAGTAGGGAATGCGGCTGTGCAGGTGATGCACGTGGTGGATGCCGATATTGGCGGTGAACCAGCGCAGCGGCAGCGGCAAATCGTAGTGCGACGAGCCGTGCAAGGCGGCTTCATGCAGATCCCAGCCACGACTCTCGTTCCAGAACGTATCCTCGAACTGGTGCTGCACGTAGAACAGCCAGACGCCGAAGACCGCGGCGAGCAGAATGATCGGCAGATGCACGAGAAAAAACGCTTTGACGCCGATCAGCCAGATTAGCACCAAGGCAATCGACGCTATCGCGGCATTCGTCGCCTGCGTGCTGATCCACGGCTGCCAGCCGCCCCGCATGAGGCCGACCGGCAGGCGGTGTTGCAGCAAGAAAAGATACGCGGGGCCGAAACCGAACATCACCAACGGATGACGATAGAGCCGGTACTTGAGGCGGCCCCAGCGCGAGCGCGCATAATATTCGCGCACAGTCAGGGTATCGACATCGCCGATGCCGCGGCGATCGAGATTGCCGGAGGTTGCGTGGTGAATGGCGTGCGTGCGGCGCCAGAAATCATAGGGCGTCATGGTGAGAACACCGATGACGCGGCCGACCCAATCGTTTGCCCATTTGTTCGGAAAGAAGGCGCCGTGGCCGCAATCGTGCTGGATCATGAACAACCGCACCAGAAATCCTGCTGCCGGAATTGCGATCAACAGCGACACCCACCAATAGCCCAGCGAATAGATGAACCAGGCCGCAGCCCAGAGCGCGACCAATGGCAAAGCCGTAATCGCCAGTTCGATCACACTGCGGACCCGGCTCGGCTCGCGGTAGCGGTTGAGAATTTGCGTCCAACGGGCGTCGGGGACGGAGACGTCGGTGTTATGTCCAATGCTCAAGGCGATGTTCCAAGTTACCCGCGGCCGCGCGCCGGATCCGACGCGCACAGCTCACGGTTATGTACGACAAGGAGGAAAAGAAACGCTTGCCCGGGAAACGGGGCTTTTTGGTGTTCCTGATTCGATTGCACATTATCGCATTAACCAACCTGTGTCCCCGGCTTCACCGGCGTGCCCCGCAGAAATTCGTCCGCATTCATCGGTTGCTTGCCAGCGCGCTGCACCTGCGTAAGACGCACTGCGCCGCTGCTACAGGCAATGCTGAGTTTATCATCAAGCGCCCTCCCGGGCGTCCCCGATCCTTCAGCCTTGGTCGATCGCAGTGCTTTTACCCGGACGCCATCGAGCTCGAACCAGGCGCCCGGAAAAGGCGACAGGCCCCGAATGTGGTCGTGTACGTGCTTCCACGGATGCGTCCAGTCGATCTGTGTCTCGCCTTTGGAAATTTTCTCCGCATAGGTCACGCCTGCTGACGGCTGCGGCGTCAATGTCAGTGACCCGCGCTCGGCGGCGGCCAGCGCACGCAACATCAGGTCGGCACCAACCCGCGCCAGCGCGTCGTGCAATTCTCCGGCTGTCATATCGGCGCCGATAGGTACGCGCTCGGCCATAGCCATCGCACCGGTATCGAGGCCTTCATCCATCTGCATGATTGTAACGCCGCTCTCCGCATCACCCGCCATGATCGCGCGATTGATCGGCGCAGCACCGCGCCAGCGCGGCAGCAACGAAGCATGCACGTTGAAGCAACCGAGCCGCGGCGCGTCGAGAATCGCTTTCGGAAGGATCAGACCGTAGGCAACCACCACAGCCGCGTCGGCGCTGTGAGCACGGAACATGTCCGCGGCGGTGTTGTCCTTGAGCACCTTTGGGCTATGGACGGTCAGCCCCATTCGGCGCGCCTCGCGCTCGACCGGTGTTGGCTGCAGGCCCATGCCGCGACCGGCCGGCTTGGGCGCGCGCGTGTAGACCGCCACGATCTCGTGGCCGCGTGCGGCGAGCTCGATCAAGGTCGGCACGGAAAAATCCGGCGTGCCCATAAAGATCAGGCGCATTCAGCCACCGCCTGCGATATCAACCGATGTGATGCGAAGGCTCCTGGTCCTCGGAGAGGGGCTTTGCGCCTTCCGTCTTCTTCGCGACCTTCTTGAACTTCTTCATCACCATGTCGCGCTTGAGCTTCGAAATATGGTCGATGAACAAAACCCCGTTGGTATGGTCGATCTCGTGCTGCAAGCAGGTCGATAGCAGCCCTTCGGCTTCGATCTCCTGTGGCTTGAGGTTCTCGTCCAGAAATTTCACTTTCACGGACTTCGGACGTTCGACTTCTTCATAATATTCCGGAATCGACAGGCAACCTTCTTCATATGTCGCCTTTTCGTCCGAAGCCCAGATGACTTCCGGATTGATGAAGATCAGAGGCGCCTTCGGCTCATCCTTTTTTGCGAGATCCATGGTGACGACCCGCAACGCGACGCCGATCTGGATGGCGGCAAGCCCGATCCCAGGCGCCGCATACATGGTCTCGAACATGTCGTCGATGAGCGCGCGCAGCGACTTGTCGACGGCCTTTACCGGCTCCGATTTGAGCCGCAGCCGCTTGTCGGGGATGATGAGGATGTCGCGCACCGCCATGGCCGCGATGTAAGGGCAAGGGCTCACGCGGTCAATGTACCTTTGGCGCCATTGCCCTTGAGCCACCGGCACAATCGCCCTACCGTTCGCCGTTCGTTCGCATGGCGCGGCGAATCACGCTAGAAGCACCCACATGCTGGAAATCGCACTCATCGTTCTTGGCGCGATCATTGTGGTCGGGGTGATCGCCATCATTGTGCTGTTGTTGCGCCCGCGTGGGCCGGATCCACGCCTGGCGGAACTCAACGCACGGCTCGATGCCATGGGCAGCTGGCTGCAAAATTCGCATACCCAGTTGCAGCAGACGGTGAATACGCGGCTGGACGCCGTGTCGCAGAACATCGGCGAGTCGATGAAGACGACGACCAAGCACACGACCGAACATTTGCAGCAACTGCACGCGCGACTGGCGGTCATCGAACTCGGCGCAGAAGAACATCACTGATCTGGCCTCGACCGTGACGTCGCTGCAAAAGGTGTTCGACAACAAACAGCGCCGCGGCGCCTTCGGCCAGGGCCGCATGGAAGCCATCGTCGCCGACGGGCTGCCGCAGGGCGCGTATGAATTTCAGTTCACGCTGTCGAACAATTCACGTCCGGATTGCTGCATCCACATGCCGGACAACCGCCATCTGATCATTGATGCCAAGTTTCCGCTGGAAGCGACAACCGCGCTTGAAAACGCCAAAACCGAGGACGAGCGGATTCAGGCCATGCGCCAGCTGCGGCAGAATCTCGGTAAGCACATTGATGACATCTCGGGGAAATATCTGATCAAAGGCGAAACGCAAGATGTCGCCTTCATGTTCATCCCGTCCGAGTCCATGTTCGCCGAACTCTATGACGCCTTCGACGACGTCCTGCAGAAAGGCTATCGGGCCGGCGTCATCATCGTGTCGCCGTCGCTGTTGATGTTGGCCATTCAGGTTGTCCAGCAGATCCAGAAGGACGCACGCATGCGCGAGGCGGCCGACAAAATTCTGCGAGAAGTGGCGCTGATGATCGACGACGTGCAGCGGCTCAAGGAACGCGTCGAGAATCTCGACAAGCACTTCGGCAACGTCAACAAGGATATCGAGCAGATCGTCACGTCGGCCGAAAAGATCCTCAGCCGCGGCGAAAAAATTCAGGCTGTCGAGTTCAGCGACGATCCGCCAAGCGCGCAAATCATCCCTGCCCCGATTCCGCGCAAGCTCGGCACCAACGACTAGCGCATGGCCACCGCTCCCGACAGCGAGGCGCGCCCGTCGTGGCTCGACGCGATGGCGGTTTATCTCAAGCCGCGCGTGTTGATCGTATTGCTGCTTGGTTTCTCGGCCGGGTTGCCGTTTTCGCTTGCCGGGCAGACGTTGCAGGCCTGGATGACCGAAAGCGGCGTCGACATCAAGACAATCGGCTTGTTCGCTGCGGTTGGAACGCCCTATTGGGCAAAGCCGCTATGGGCGCCGGCTGTCGACGCGCTCGATATTCCACTGCTCTCGCGTCTGCTGGGCCGGCGCCGCGCCTGGCTGGTTCTCACTCAGCTGATGTTGGTTGTCAGCGTCATTCTGCTTGCACTTTGCGAGCCGGCAATTTCGCCCTGGCTGGTTGCCGGAGCGGCGCTGCTGGTGACGACGGCTTCGGCGACGCAGGACATTGTCATCGACGCGTTCCGCATTGAAAGCCTGCCGGAAAACGAGCAAGCGGCCGGCATGGCATCCTATGTCGCCGCCTATCGGATCGCTGTGCTTATTTCCGGAGCGGGCGCACTCTTTCTGGTGACCGGTTTTATCCAGCTTGGGCTCGACAAGCAGGCGGCCTATCACGCGACCTACATCACAATGGCGACCCTCATCGGTGTAGGAATTGCTGCAACGTTACTGGCCAAGGAACCGGATCGATCGGCCGCGGCCGAAACCGTACATGCTGCGCATTCCCGCGAGAAATCCTGGAAGCGTGTACGGGATACGGCGATCGCGAGCTTTTCCGAGTTTCTTTCGCGCGACATGGCGATCGCAATATTGGCCTTCGTGACACTGTTCAAATTCGCCGACTCTCTTGCAAGCGCCCTGACGACACCATTCGTCCTTGAAACGGGATTCACCCGGGTCGAGCTTGCCGCCATCATCAAAGGCGTCGGATTTGCCGCAGCGATCGCCGGCGGCTTTGCCGGCGGTTTTGTGGCGCGCGCTTTGCCGATGGCCACTAGTTTGTGGATCGGCGGAATCCTGCAAGCAGTCGCTATCCTCGCCTTTTCGTGGCAGGCGGTCGTGGGCCGGGACGTGGCCTGGCTCACCTTCGCGATCACCGCGGAAAACTTCACGAGCGGGATCGGAACAGTGATTTTTGTCGCCTATCTTTCCGCACTTTGCGGCAATCCGCTGCACACGGCGACCCAGTATGCCCTGTTGACGGCCTTATTCGCGTTGGCGCGAACCGTGTTCGCGCTCGGCTCCGGCTATGTCGCCGTGGCCACAGGCTGGGCGTGGTATTTCGCGATTTGCACCGCAGCCAGCATACCGAGCTTCATTCTGCTCGCCTGGTTACAGGCCGGAGGACATTTCAAGGTGCTGGAATCTAAGAAATCCTAGAACAAGGTCCGCTGCTTGATGGCCGCAGAGAGCGTCCCCTCGTCGAGGTAGTCGAGTTCGCCGCCGACCGGAACGCCGTGCGCAAGCCGCGTCACTTTCACATTCGCGTCCTGCAATAGTTCAGTGATGTAGTGCGCCGTGGTCTGACCGTCGACCGTCGCATTGAGCGCCAGGATGATTTCTTTAACCTGCTCGTCGTGCGCGCGCGAGATAAGCGTATCGATGGCGAGATCCTTGGGCCCGACACCGTCGAGCGGCGACAGTGTGCCGCCCAGCACGTGATAGCGGCTGTTGATCGCATGTGCGCGCTCCAGCGCCCAGAGATCGGCGACATCGGCAACGACAACGATGATGGATTGATCGCGCCTGGCATCGGTACAGACGGTGCAAGGATTCTGCGTGTCGATATTGCCGCAGACCTTGCAGATGACGATTTTCTCCATCGCCGTCTGCAGCGCCGCTCCGAGCGGCGCCATCAGCAATTCGCGCTTCTTGATGAGGTGCAATGCCGCGCGGCGCGCCGAACGGGGCCCCAGCCCCGGCAGCCGCGCCAGCAGTTGGATCAGGCGTTCGATTTCGGGTCCGGCAACGGCGGTCGGCATTAAGTCAAATTCAATCCTGGCGGCAGCGGCAACCCGCCGGTGACAGCCTTCATCTTGTCCTGCAACACGGCTTCGGCCTTGCGCCGCGCATCAGCGTGCGCCGCCACCATTAGGTCCTCGAGTATTTCCTTTTCCGAGGCCTTCAGCAGTGAATCGTCGATCTTGACGGCCTTGAGGTCGCCTTTCGCGGTGATCGTTATGGTGACCATGCCGCCACCAGCCGTGCCCTCGACCTCGATCTGGTCGAGTTCGGCCTGCATGGCCTGCATCTTGGATTGCAATTGCGCGGCCTGCTTCATCAGGCCGAGAAAATCGGCCATGTCAGTCGTCCTCACTGTCCGGTAGAACGTCCGGCACCGGCTCGCCAGCTTCGGTCGCATTTTGCGTCACGCCGACGATCTTGGCCCCAGGGAAACGATTGAGCACCGCCTGCACCAGTGGGTCGCTTTGTACACCGCGCTCGATCTCGGCCTGCTGCGCTTCAGCCTGCGCGCGCATTGTCGGCGCGCCCTCCTCCTTGGAGACCACTACAATCCAGCGCTTGCCGGTCCAGCCGGTCAATTTGCGCTGAAGATCGTGGACCAGCGTTTTCGGCGCGCTCGCCTCGAGTGCGATCTCCAGCTGACCGTCCTCGCAACGCACCAGCCGGACATCGCGCTCCAGCGCCATTTTGGCGGAGATATCGCGTTTTTCGACAGCAAGCGCGATCAGTTCCTCGAATGAACCGACTGAAAGTGTCGGCGCAACGGCGGCAGGCTCATCGAGCCGCGCTACCGGATCATCCGCCGGCCGCGGCGAAACCGCAGCGGACGAACGTGGCGATCCGCGCGGCGCTTCAAAACGAGGCGCGTAGCTTTGCGCCTGCGCCGAACCACCATTGCCCTGCGGACGGGCGGATGCTGCACCGCTGTCGCTGAGCGAGCGCACGACCTCGTCAGGCGTCGGCAGATCGGCGGCGTAAGCAATGCGAACCAGAACCATCTCGGCGGCGGCGACCGGCCGACCTGACGACTGCACCTCGGCAATGCCCTTCAGAAGCATTTGCCAGGCGCGCGACAGCACCCGCATCGACAGCTGCGCGGCAAAGGCGCGGCCGCGCGTGCGCTCGGCTTCCGACAGCGAGACGTCATCGGCAACCGCCGGAACCACTTTGACGCGGGTAATGAAATGAGTGAACTCGGCAAGATCGCTCAGCACAACAGCGGGATCAGCGCCGATGTCGTACTGTTCGCGCAATTCCTTCAAAGCCGCGGCGACATCGCCTTTCATCAGCGCTTCGAACAGATCGACCACGCGCACGCGATCGGCGAGGCCCAGCATCTGGCGCACGTCTTCCGCGCGCACCGGACCAGCGGCGTGTGCGATGGCTTGATCAAGCAGCGACAGGGAGTCGCGAACCGAGCCTTCGGCCGCGCGGGCAATTAACGCCAGCGCCGCCGGCTCGATTTCGACCTTCTCTTTGGCGGCGATACTTTCGAGATGCTTGACCAGAACGGCGGCATCGACGCGGCGTAGGTCGAATCGCTGGCAGCGCGACAGCACCGTGACCGGCACCTTGCGGATTTCCGTCGTCGCGAAGATGAACTTGGCGTGCGGCGGCGGCTCCTCCAGGGTTTTCAGGAGCGCGTTGAATGCGGCGCCGGAAAGCATATGAACTTCGTCGAGAATGTAGACCTTGTAGCGCGCCGACATCGGCGCGTATCGGATGGCATCGTTGATCTGCCGCACATCCTCGACCGAATTGTGCGAGGCGGCATCCATTTCCAGAACATCCGGATGACGACTCTCGATGATCGCCTGGCAGTGCACTCCCATGGCCGGCATCTTGATGGTCGGCTCCTTCACGGAACCGTCCGGAAGCTCGTAATTGAGCGCTCGGGCAAGGATGCGTGCGGTCGTGGTCTTCCCGACCCCACGCACGCCGGTCAGGATCCATGCCTGCGGAATGCGACCGCTCTCGAATGCGTTGGAGACGGTACGCACCATGGCGTCCTGGCCGATCAGGTCGTCAAAACTTGCAGGCCGGTATTTGCGCGCGAGCACGCGGTAGCCGTCGGCCGGCATATCGGCCACAGCAGGACCGGAAGTAGCGGATTTTTTCGGCTCGCTCATCGTGCTATCCGCTTCGCCGCCACGCAGGCGTTGGCTCATTGCAAACGAGTCAATGAATTGGTGGGAGGCTGACGAGCGACCCGAACCGCGCTCGTTAGGGCTGCTTCCTTCCGGATCTGACCCGGTTGGCGAGTGGCTCGTCCACCGCCAACCTCCCGTGTCTTATATCGGACCTACGGCCGGGGAAAGCAAGCAGCCCAGCCATGGCTGTCGGCAACGGGCTTGACCAGCCCGTCCGTGAGGCGATTCTACTTGTGGAAATGTCATGGAGACGGCCGTCTGCGGCTGGAGGAGAAGATGGAATCGGCCTGGTCGCTCCACCCTCAGTTGGAACAAGACACTGTTACGGTCGGCGACTTGCCGCTCGCGCGCGTGCTGTTGGCGAACGACGCCAACTACCCGTGGCTGATCCTTGTGCCGCGCCTGCCCGGGCTCGTTGAACTCACAGACCTTGAAGAAAACGCACAGGTCCAGTTGCTCGGTGAAATCTCGGCGGCAGCGCGCGCCCTGAAAAAGCTCACCGCGTGCGACAAGCTCAACATTGCCGCGCTCGGCAATCAGGTACCGCAGCTGCACGTGCACGTCATCGCACGCCGGCGCAGCGATGTCGCATGGCCAAAACCAGTATGGGGCGTGAAACCGGCACTTGCATATGCACAAGGCCAGCAAGAGGCGCTGCTTAAATTGTTGCGGGACGCACTCGCGCTAAACGGCGGTCAGTGACGGCGCGTAGGCTGTATATTGCTTCTCTTCGACCAGGTCTGACTTCAGTAGCTTATTGATCTCACGCTTCAGCTTTGCCCGCTCGTCATTGTTGACGTAGACAGAGCGTGCAAGCTCAATGAACGAGCGGTCAAATGCGCCTTCGGATTCCTTTGCGCGAATCTTGTTTTCAATGTCCCAGAGCTTTTCGTTGACTGTTTTCAGCGCCTGCTTGAGCGCCGCCAATCCATCATGATCGGCAGCGTCTGCCGCAACGTTGTTCAGTGCCGCCAGTTCACGCCGGACGTTGTCAATCGCTTCGGGCGACGACAGCCGCTCCTGCTTGATTTCGAGAATCGTTATCTTATCGATGACTTCGCCCCACGACAGCGCCACCATCGGCACATTTTTTTGCCCGGATTCCGGCACTGACATTCCTAACGCTCCCGTTCCTCGTGCAAATGATGGACTGCGCGCGGCGATACTGATAGCAAATGCCTGCGTGGATCACTAGCTTTGGTTCAGCCGATAACCTTCATGCGCGCCGCGCACCCCCGAATCCTTGTCATTTCCCTTCGCCGTATCGGCGATCTGCTGCTGACGACGCCGCTGATCCGCAGCCTGCGCCGCGCCTGGCCGGATTCGGAAATCGATGTGCTGGTATTCGACAACACCAAGGGCATTGTCGCGGGTAATCCAGACATCAACCATGTCATTGCCATGCCGCAACGGCCGACATTGGCGGAAAGCGTACGCCTCTTCGTGAAGCTCTGGCGACATTACGACGTCGCCATTTCAACCCAGAGCGGTGACCGGCCGATCGCCTTTGCATTCGCCGCCGGACGCATGCGCGTCGGCGTCGCCACCGAAGACGACCCGTGGCTCGCGCGCACATTAAAGCGGATCGCCCTCCACCGACGGGTGGCCGCCGTGGAAAAGCTTCATCGCGTCGAGCAGATGCTGCGCCTTACCGACGCACTCGACATTCCGCGCGTGCCGGATCTCGTCTGCCCGGCGGCGGCGTCAACCTCGCAAGCGGCTCCGGCCGGCAACTATGCTGTAATCCACGCCTCGCCAATGTTCGCCTACAAGGAATGGACAAAAGATGGCTGGCGGGCCGTCACCACCGCGCTTGAAGAACGGGGCATTGCCGTCGTCGCGATTGGCGGGCCGGGCGATGCCGAGCGGCGCTATCTCGAGGAAGTCTGGCGCGGTGTCGCCGCCTTTCATCAAGTCGGTTGGGCCGAGACGGTGACATTGCTGTCAAAAGCAAAAATCTACATTGGCCCGGATACGTCGGTGACTCATCTCGCCGCCGCTTCCGGTTGCCCAACGATCGCGTTGTTCGGGCCCATGGACCCGCGCGTATGGGGGCCTTGGCCAGTCGGCGGCCTCGCGACGCCGTGGGTCGCCAGTGGCAAAATCCAGAATCACGGCAATGTGTGGATCGTACAGAATCCCCTGCCTTGCTTGCCCTGCACCTTCGAAGGTTGCGAGCGTCATGTCGGCAGTCGCAGCGCATGTCTCGACGAGCTCAAGCCCGAGCAGGTCATGGCCGCAGTTGATCGCGCTCTTACTTGAGGATTGCTTGCGTTCAGCCACGCCGAGCGCGAGTCAGCAGGCCCAGTAAGCATTGCGCGATTAGGGTCTCCATGCGAATTTGCGCGACGCATGCCATTTCGCCCAGATCTCGGTCCCAAACCCCGTCTTGGATATACCGATAGCCGCATCGCGCGGGCGGCCGAGCTGCGCCCCGATGCCACGGCGATTGCGACCCTGTCGCAAGACCCCCGCGCGGGAGCCTACGTGATCGGCGGCGACTGGATCGTGATGAAGAAAGGTTCGCAACTTCATGAGCCCCTCTTCACCATGGCGGAAGCACAGGCGCTGTCCGCTCCGACCGAAACAATTTTTCTCGGCCTGCTCGACGGTAAGCCGCGCTTCGGCCACGGACTTGCACCGCAAGCGGCGGAAGCGCTGAAGGCCAGCAATAGCTTATTTGTGACTGACCTTCGCTCCATCGCCGTGCAGGGCCTCGTCGCGCAGGAGCATCTCCCACCCATCGCGGAAGCCAAGGCCGTGCTGCACTGGCATGCGCGCCACCGTTTCTGTCCGAACTGCGGCGCCGCCACACGCCTGGTGCAGGGCGGCTGGAAGCGCGACTGTCCGCAATGTAAGGCCGAGCACTTTCCGCGCACTGATCCGGTCGTGATCATGCTGGCCAGCGATGGCGAGCGCTGCCTACTGGGCCGCAGTCCGCGCTTCGTGCCGACCATGTGGTCGTGCCTCGCCGGCTTTATCGAGCCCGGAGAATCGATCGAGGACGCGGTTCACCGGGAAACCCGAGAAGAAGCAGGTATTACCTGCGGGCGCGTGCTCTATTTTGCGTCCCAGCCGTGGCCGTTCCCAGCGTCATTGATGATCGGCTGCCATGCCGAGGCACTGACCCATGAGATTGTGGTCGATCGTGAGGAACTTGAAGACGCCCGGTGGTTTAGCAAGGGCGAGGTTGAGGCTATGCTGATGCGCAAACACCCGGACGGCCTTACGACGCCACCCCCGGTAGCGATTGCACATCACATCATCCGCGCCTGGGTCGAGGACGAAATCAACTTTGACTGAGCACGCGACCAAAACGCCGAAAATCCTGTGCGCCGGCATTGCGGTTCAGGACATCGTCATGCGCGTGCAGAACTTTCCGGCTCCGGGCACGAAAGTTGCCGCGAGCGAATTCATTATCACCGGCGGCGGCTGCGCGGCCAACGCGGCGGTCACGACCGCGCGTCTTGGCGGGCGCGTCGCTTTTGCCGGACCGCTGGGCGGCGCGGATGACGCTGTCAGCAGCCGTATTCTCTCCGATCTTGCCAAAGAAGGAATCGACTGCGGCGGTGTTGCCCGCGTTTCCGGCGGCACGGCATCGGTATCGCTTATCCTGCTCGACGCGACGGGTGAGAAAACGATCGCAACGCGACGCGGTGTCAAACTCGGCGACACGCTGCCCAGGGACGCGGCCAAACTCGTGGCCGATGTCGATGCGGTGCTGGTGGATAACCGGTTCCCGCAATTCGTCACGGAAGTATGCCGCGCCGCGCAGGCGCGCGGAATTCCGATCGTCATCGATCTCGATCAAGAGACCAAGGTGGACGACCCTCTCCTCGCCCTCGGTACGCACATCATTTCCTCGACTGAAGCATTGTTCGCCACCACGGGCCGCAAGGATTATGGTGACGCTCTCAAGATGCTCGCCGAGCACATTTCGGGCTTCCTCGCCATCACGGACGGCCCGAACGGAGTGTACTGGCTCGAGCGCGGTGAGTTGCGACATCTTCCGGCATTCAGGATCAAGGTGGTCGATTCACTCGGTGCCGGCGATGCGTTCCATGGCGGCTTTACGCTGGCGCTCGCAGAAGGACGGCCACTTCCCGACATGCTGCGCTTTGCGAGCGCGACTGCTGCGCTCAAGTGCACAAAATTCGGCGGTGGTTCCGGCGCACCGACCCGCGCCGAAGTCGAGGAATTCCTCAAGAAAAATAACTAAGCTTTTTTATTTTTTCGATGGACAAGGCGCGCCGCAGGGCGCGCAGGCGCCAGCAAAATCCTCGGGCGACACCGCGCGGCCGCTCGAGGGACTCGAAAGGTGATCGACCAGAATGGCGGCGACGCCGATCAACACGACAACGATATAAACCCGGCGCATGCTTTTATCCTTGGCGCATGATCTGGTCCGAAAACCGGTACCCATCCCCGATCGGGGTCGAGGACAAGCTTTTCGGGATCATGCGCTAATCCCTCGACAGACCAAATAGCGGCCGCAGGCGAATCCCGATCAGGCAGCCTGGCAGCGCTGCGAGAAACCAGATCCAACCATGCAGTGAGCCGGAGGCAACACCGCCGACAAAGGCGCCGATGTTGCAGCCGAAGCCGAGGCGTGCGCCCCAGCCCATCAGCAGGCCGCCGATACCCGCGGCCAGGATTGATTTGACCGGCGGCCATGCAGTTGCCGCGAAGGGCTTGCTGGCTGCGGCCGCGGCCATGGCGCCGAACAGCATGCCAAAATCGGTGAGGCTCGACGTATCGGACAGGACGGATTCCGAGAGAGCACGCTTGGGGCCGGGCCATTGCCAGAACGCCGCATGCGACAGGTCGAAGCCGAGCGCAGTTGCGGCTTTGGCCCCCCAGACCGTGTAGCCGAAGGTCACGCTCCAGGGATGGCCGCCGGCGATGAATACGGCAATGCACAGCAAGCCAATGGTGAAACCGCCGATGATGTAATTTCGCGACGGCAGGTAATTCGCACCACGCGCACGCGCGACCGCAATGATGATCGCCGCCGCCACGACAAGACTGGCGAGTGTAACTGCCAGCCCGCCCCAGGCGCCAAAATAGTCAGACGCCAGCACGGGATCCACGCCGCCGAGCGCCAGGAATGCAGGCAGCGAAAGACTGCCGAACACGCTGCCGATCACAAAAAACAGCAACGCAATCAGCATGCGTCCGGAGCCACCGCCAACCGTATAGAGAGTGCCGGAACCGCAACCGTTGGCGAGCTGCATGCCGATGCCGAACACAAAAGCGCCGATCACCAGCGAGGGTCCGAGCGGGGCGATGGCTCCGCCATACTTCGACGTCAATGCAGCAACCGGCACAACGGCTAGCGCGCATATTGCGATCACGATCAATCCGCCCAGCAGACCGCCGGCCTCGCCGCGTGTCAGGAACCGCCGCCAGGCGGCAGTAAAACTGAATTCAGCCCTGAGGAACGCCACGCCGAGTCCGAAGCCGCCGAGAATAAGTGCGGCCGACGCTGGCTGCTGATCGAGCAATACAAGCGCAATCAGGACGACCGTAGCGCCAAGTGCAAGCCCAAGGAAAAGGCGGTCGATACGAACGGCCGCGCCCGGATCGGACGCGGCCAAACTCACCGTAGACATGAAAACTCCCGAACGCAGATCAGGACCCGAGGCCAAGAGCCTTTTTCAGATCGTCCCATTTCGTGCGTGAGGATTCAACTGCCCGGCTTGCATTGCTGGTCCACTCGACCATCGAGCCGGCATACAGCCTGGCTTCTTTCCTGCCGAGCAGCTCGTGCATGACGAACCAATCGGTCGAGGCCCAGTGGCCGGTGTTGCAGTAACTCACCACCGGACCGGCAGGAACAGCGTTCGCGATAGCCGCGAGTTCGTCTTTGGGTTTCAGCCGGTTGGTCTTGGGATCGTAGAACTCAGCGCTGTCGATATTCACAGAGCCGGGAATGTGGCCGTAAGCCTGAGCAGCGGGCGCCTTTTCCTTGCCAAAGAAAAATGATGCCGGACGCGCGTCGACGAGCGTGGCGCCGCCCTTGCCTTCAGCAGCCTCAACCTCGCCGGCGCTCGCCAGGACGCTCTTGTCGATGGCCGCTGTGAAGATCTTCGGCGACGGCGCCTTCACTCCGCTTTCCGTCGGGAGCCCTGCTTGCCGCCAGGCTGCGATGCCGCCATCGAGGATAGAGACGTCCTTTACGCCGATATATTTCAGCGTCCAGTAGGTTCGTGCGGCCGAACCGAAATCAAGCACGTTTACGCCCGCCGGGACCACCACGACGTGGCTGTCCTCATCGATGCCGAGATCACCGATCAGTTTTTCGAGTTCGGGCGCGGTGGGCACCATGAATGGCACATTGTTGCGCGTGACGCGCCAGCCAGCCTTGTCATAATCGCTGTGAACGCTGCCGGGGATATGCGCAGCCGCATAGGCCGCCGCACCGCCGCCGTCGATCGCAGAGCGGATGTCGAGCACGACCAGATTGGAATCGGCGCGATGGGCGCTGAGCCACTGTGTGCTGACCAGCGGTTCGGCATGCGCGCCGGCAACGGAAACCGCCATCGCCGCACTGAACAGCATCGCGGCGCCGAGGCGCCGCACAGCACGGACGGGGTTGAACTGGAATAATGTTTTCATGGCACGGACTTTGGCGTTGGAAAGCCGCCGAGGCGGCACGAGAGATTGCTCTTGAAATAGAATATTTTTCTCTATAAAGACAGATGTGCCGTATAAATAAGAATAAACTTTCGCAATATAGGCATGAAATAGATCGTTTATTCCAAATTTTTAGGAACCAGAGAATGGACGCCATCGACCGGAAGATCCTCGCTGTTGTCCAGCAGGATGCGTCGCTGTCCGTGGCCGAGATCGGCCAGCGCGTGGGGCTGTCATCGACGCCCTGCTGGAAGCGATTGCAGCGGCTGGAGGCCGACGGCGTCATCACGCGCAGGGTGGCGATCATCGACCCTGAAAAGGTCGGCCTTGGCATTACCGTCTTCGTTTCGATCGAAACCGGCGACCATTCGCAGGACTGGCTCAAGAGCTTCGCCGATGTCGTCGGCGCCATGCCGGAAGTGATGGAATTTTACCGGATGGCCGGCGACGTCGATTACATGCTGCGAGTCGTCGTGACCGACATCGCTGGTTACGACGCGTTCTACAAGAAGCTGATCGCAACCGTGCCACTGAAAAACGTCACGTCGAGATTTGCCATGGAGCGAATCAAATCGACGACCGCTCTGCCGATCGCAGAGGGGCGCTAGGCGGCATTCAACCAATGATTGGCTAACGGTCTCGTGCCGGCGGGTACGTCCCGTCAGTGCAGCGACATCACTTTGATGGCTGCCGGGCCAAGAATGACGACGAACAGCACCGGCAGAAAGAACAGGATCATCGGGACTGTGAGTTTCGGCGGGAGGCCGGCGGCCTTCTTCTCCGCCTCCGACATGCGAATGTCGCGATTTTCCTGCGCCATCACCCGCAGCATGGTCGCGAGCGGCGTGCCGTAACGTTCGGCCTGCTGCAAGGCCATACACACGGATTTGACGCCATCGAGATCCGTGCGCTTGGCAAGATTTTCGTAAGCCTGCCGGCGATCCGGCAGATAGGACAATTCCGCCGTCGTGAGCGTGAGTTCCTCGGCCAACGCGACGGATTGCGACCCGACCTCGTCGCTGACCTTTCTGAACGCCGCTTCGATCGACATGCCTGACTCAACGCAGATCAGCAACAGATCGAGCGTGTCCGGAAATGCCCGCTTGATTGACAACTGGCGGCGCTGGATCTTGTTCTTCAGCAGCATCAGGGGCAGCTGCATGCCGACATAGGCGGCTGCGATGCAGACGCCGACCTTGATCATCGTCGGTTGATCGAGCTTGAGAATGACAAACAGATATACGACCGCGAACAGGAACAAGGCGATCGGCGTCACCATGCGGAAGAACAGATAGGTTATGTATGGCGCCTGGCCACGATAACCGGCTTGTATCAGTTTCAGGCGGGCCTCTTCCTGGCCGACCCATTTGCTGAGGTTGAAGCGTTCGACGATGGTCTGGACGTATTGTTTCGGCGATTGTCTCAGTTTGGCTTTGCCGTCCTGATTCATCCGCTCGCGTTCGCGCAGACGGATTTTTTCGCGCTCAAGCGCCACTGCCCGCATGCGCTTGTCGAGCGGATTGACAAACACGAAGGGCATCGCAAGCGTCAGCACGGTCGCCGCCGCCGCTATGGCGGCGAATACCATCGTCAGCGTCTTGACGTTTATGATCTGAATAAGGGTGTCAATCATCGGACGCTGGCCTAGAAGTCGAAGTTGATCATTTTTTTCATCACCATGACGCCCATTGCCATCCAGACCGCGGAGGCTGCGAGCATCATGTTGCCGACAGAGGTGGTGAAGAGCAGCGAGATGTATTGCGGGCTGGTGAGATAGACCAGCGTCATCACGGCGATCGGCAGTGCCCCGATGATGCCGGCGGAGGCCTTTGCCTCCTGCGACATCGACTGGATCTTGGCCTTCATTTTTTTGCGATCGCGGAGAACGCGCGAAAGATTTCCAAGCGCTTCAGAGAGATTGCCGCCGGCTTTTTGCTGGATCGCCACCACAATGCCAAAGAAATTTGCCTCTGGAAGCGGCGTGCGCTCGTACAGCTTGCCGCAAGCCTCGCCCAGCGGCATGCCGATCGCCTGCGTTTCCAGGATCACGCGGAATTCAGATTTCAATGGGTCCGGCGCCTCGGTTGCGATCATTTTGATGCAATCGAGCAGCGGCAGGCCGGCCTTGACGCCGCGGACGATGACGTCGACCGCGTCGGGGAATCCGTCCAGAAATTTCTTTTCGCGACGCTTCTTCAAAAAAGACAGAAGCCAGCGCGGGACACCGAAAGCGCCAGCAAAGCCAATAGCGGCGGCAATGACCAGGCCTGTGCCGAAGAAAGAGCTGACGACGAATGCCACCACCCCCGTGCCAGCGGATACGAAGGCAAATTGCCGTTTCGACCAGGACAGCCCGGCTTGCGCAATTCGAACCGAGAGTGGCGCGCTTTTGCTTTTCTTGTGGCGTTCTTCCAGATCCTTGAGCGTGGCTTCGACGGTATCACGGCGGGATTTCTGCGGTCCGCGCGCTGCGCGTGCCAACGGTTCGGTCTTGGCAACGCTCTGCAGGCGCGCCTCGGCTTTGCGCTCGCCGGACAGCATCGGATACAGGAATACGTAGACCACGCCGCCAAAGGCGACGGAAACCAGAAAGAAGACGGCGATAACTTGCACAGCTCGCTCCGGTCAGGTCCGTATAGCTTCGTTGGCGGCGTCCGCGGCATCGAGCGCGGCAGCGAGGCGTTTTTCTTCGCCGTAGTAGCGGGCGCGATCCCAGAAACGTGGATGGCCAATGCCGGTTGAGCGGTGCCGGCCGATAATGTTGCCTTTGGCGTCCTCGCCGACCATGTCGTAGACAAACAGGTCCTGTGTAACGATGACGTCGCCTTCCATCCCCATGACTTCGGAGACATGGGTGATTCTGCGCGAGCCATCGCGCAAGCGCGCGGCCTGGACGACCACGTCAACCGAAGCACAAATCATTTCGCGAATGGTGCGCGATGGCAGCGAAAAGCCGCCCATCGTGATCATCGATTCCAGTCGCGACAAGGCTTCGCGCGGGTTGTTTGCGTGCAGCGTGCCCATCGAGCCGTCGTGGCCGGTATTCATGGCCTGCAAGAGGTCGAAGGCTTCCGGTCCGCGGACTTCGCCGACGATGATGCGTTCGGGACGCATACGCAAGCAGTTGCGTACCAGGTCACGCATGGTGACCTGCCCTTCGCCCTCAAGGTTGGGCGGCCGTGTTTCCAAGCGCACCACATGAGGCTGCTGAAGCTGCAACTCGGCGGCGTCTTCGCATGTGATGATGCGTTCGTCGTCGTCGATGAACTGCGTAAGGCAGTTGAGCAGCGTGGTCTTGCCTGAGCCGGTACCGCCGGAGATCAGGGTGTTGACGCGGCTACGGCCAATGATGCGCAGAATTTCAGCGCCTTGCGGCGAAATACTGCCGAACTTGACAAGCTGATCGAGGGTCAACTTGTCCTTTTTAAATTTACGGATGGTGAGCGCAGGCCCGTCGATCGCGAGCGGTGGCACGATCGCGTTGACGCGGGAGCCGTCCGGCAAGCGCGCATCGCAAATCGGCGACGATTCGTCGACGCGGCGGCCGATCTGGCTGACGATGCGCTGGCAGATGTTGAGGAGCTGCTGGTTGTCGCGGAAGCGGATGCCGGTCTTCTGAATCTTGCCTTGAACTTCGATGTATACGGTCCCAGCGCCATTCACCATGATGTCGGCGATGTCGTCGCGCGCAAGCAACGGTTCGAGCGGACCAAAGCCAAGGACGTCGTTACAGATATCATCGAGCAGATCCTCCTGCTCCGAGATCGACATCACGATGTTCTTGATCGCGATGATCTCGTTGACGATGTCGCGGATTTCCTCGCGCGCGGAATCGGTGTCGAGGCGCGCGAGCTGTGCAAGGTCAATGGCCTCGATCAGTGCGCCGAAGATCGTGCCTTTGGTCTCGTAATAGGTTTCCGATCGGCGATTATCGGTTGCCATCGGTACGGCGGCAGGTGGCGACGATGGACGCGCTGTTGGCGGTGCCGACACCAGCGGCGCGCCGAGGCCGTCGGAGGGGAACGGGGTGCGTCCGGTTTCCATCGAGGCAGCCGCGGATGAGGCTGGTGACTTGGGTGCTGATGCTGGCGAAGCGGCCGGACCCGGCGCCGGACCCGGCACGGGTGCGGGTTCTAGAGCGCGGGCTTCCGCGGTTGCGCTACGCTTACCGAACAAGGCGACACACTCCCAACTGTTTTTAGCCCGTACGTTTCATAAGCTTTGAAAGGATCGGTGACAGCAGCCCGCCGCGGGTCCGCTTGGCTTCCGCGCGTCCGGTCAGCGCCTGCGCCATCTGGCGGAACATCTCCGCCGTCTTATGGTTCGCCGACACTTCTGCAATCATCTGGCCGTTGTTGGCCGCGGAGCCGAAAAGTTGCGGCTCGAACGGAATGACAGCCAACGGGTCGCTTTCCAGCGCCTTTGCGAAGTCCGCCGGGGTGATTTCGGGGCGTTTCGGCACACCGACCTGGTTGAGGCAGTAGTGCGGCCGGTGATCGTTCGGACGCGACGTGCGCAACAGATCGACCAGGTTCTTCGCGTTACGCAGATTTGCGAGATCGGGCCCGGCAACCACCAGAATATCGTCGGCGCTGATCAGCAATCGCCGCGTCCATCCGAGCCATTGATGGGGAACGTCGAGCACAACGCAGGGAATGGAGGCGCGCAACGAATTGAGAATCGAATCGAAGGCCTCCGCGCCGAAATCGTAGACGCGCTCAAGTGTTGCGGGTGCGGCCAGGAGACTAAGGTGGTCGGTGCATTTCGACAGCAGCCGATCGACGAACGCCGTATCGACGCGATCGGGTGAAAAAGCGGCGTCGGCGATGCCCTGCGGCGGATCCTGATTGTAGTCGAGGCCCGCCGTTCCGAATGCCAGGTCGAGATCGGCTACGACGGAATCAAGCGCGAGGTCGCGTCCGATTGCCCAGGCAATGTTGTGGGCAACCGTTGATGCTCCCACGCCGCCTTTGGCGCCGACTACCGCGACAATTCGGCCAACCGGCTTGGCGTCCGGCGCCGAAAACAGGCCGCTGATGGCCCGCACAACATCGAGAGGCCCAACCGGTGTCATCAGATATTCGCTGACACCGCGTCGCGTTAGCTCGCGATAGAGTGTGACGTCGTTGACACGGCCCATAACAATAACGCGTGTGCCGGCGTCACAGACTTCCGCCAGCTTGTCGAGACCGCCAAGAATGGCGTCGGCGCGCGCATCGGTCTCGATCAAGATGACGTTCGGTGTCGGTGAGTTATTGTAGGCTTCAGTGGCGGCAGCTATGCCGCCCATCTGAATTTTCACATGCGCTTTCGCCAGCCGGCGGTCGTCGCCGGCCGCCTGGACGGCGGCCGCGGTTTCGACCGTCTCGCAAAAGGCCTGTACCGAAATCCGCGGCGCCGGCGCGATGTGCGTGCCGGCTGCGGCATCGGTCGCCGCGGCCGGCATCGGCGCGGGAGCGGCGACTGCAACTTGCTGAGCGTTCTTGATCATCTGCCTATATCGGTGATTTTGCCGACGTCAAAGCCAACGTAATTGCCGGACGGGTTTTCGCCTTTGCGCCAATGATCGATCACAGCGTCGCGACGCGGCGCCCAGGGCGGGATTTCTCCCCGCGGCTGAACGAGGTCGGCCGGATTATCGACCATGGACGCCAGATTGCGTTGCGAGGCACAGCCGAGATTCCAGTAAGGCTGGTTTTCCGCAAAGCCGGATTCGTAGGATGGTCCGATGTCGCGCGGCCACTGCCCGCACGGACCCGCTTCCGCTACGAGTTTCGAGTAATTAAGCTTGATGGTGGCGAGCGCGGATCGAGCGGGCTTGTAGCGCCGCACGTAGATTGCGCCGTTTGGTACGCCGATAGCACCAAAAATTGAGCGGATTTCGCGTATCGCATCAGTTGCCGCGTGATCGGTCGGCCCGCCGTTCGGCTCGTCGATAATGATGCCGCTGCCTGCTTCGTGCCGCCAGGCTTGCGCAAAGGCCAGGACATCGGCCCGCTGGCTTGGCGTAAGTCCACCACGATTGCGGCCGATCAAAACCTCGACGCTTTTCACGCCTTCGTGCACCGTGATCGGGTGACGTACGCGGTAGTCGGTCGGATACGCGTTTTGCTGGGCCTCGGTCTGGTAGTAACAGCCAGCCAACATCGTCGCGAGGCTGCCTGCCGCCACCAGGCGCAAAGCCGATCGAGTGCGGCGTTGCGCCACTGCCCTATGCATCGCCTTCATTCATTCTCTCCGCCGCTCAATCGAGGATAAATCCGTACTTGCCGTGATAGTCGCCGGTCGGCTGCGCTTCAGGTTTGCCGGCACTGCCGTAGATGCGATTCAGTTGCCCAAGCAAAGCAGATTGTGGGTCGGTCGCGTCAGCGAAGCCATCATCCGGGCGCGACAGTTGCTTTTGCGACACCGCGCGCACCACGTAGGGAGTGACCAGAACCATCAATTCGGACTGGTGGTTGACGAAATCCCGGCTTCTGAACAGTGTGCCGAGGATCGGAATCGACATGAGGCCGGGAAGTCCGTTGATTGACTGTTTCGTCTGCTCCTGAATCATTCCGGCCAAAGCCAGTGCGCCACCCGACGGAATTTCGACGGTCGTTTCGGCGCGGCGTGTCTGGATCGACGGCACAGTCAGCGAGTCCGATGATCCAGTAACAGCCAGTGTCATCGAATTTTCGGTCGAAAGATCCGACACCTCGGTCATGACCTTCAGGCTGATGCGGCCTTCCGACAGCACGACCGGTGTGAAAACAAGGCTGACGCCGAATTTCTTGAACGTGATCTGGGGTTGGCAAATCGGCGGTGAACGCGTCGTGTCGCAGGACAGTCCGTTCGGTATCGGGAATTCGCCGCCGGCGATAAATGTTGCGGTCTCGCCCGAGATTGCTGTTAGATTCGGTTCAGCCAGAAGTCCGGATGACGCCGGCGCGGTCCATGGCACGCAAAGTTGCGTTGACGCTGTTGAACCTTCCATTCAAAAGCGTGTTGCTTATTGGCTGGCCAGTCGCCGAGAACGGATTGCTGGTGTTGAAGTTCACCACGGCGGTGCCGTAGTTGAAGCTTCCGGACAAATCGATGCCGAGCTGTTTGATGATATCGCGCCGCACCTCGGCAACCGTTACCTTGAGCATGACCTGGTCGCGGCCGCGCACGGCAATGCTGTTGACGACCTTGTTGTTGTCGCCGACAAGCCGAGAAGCGAGATCATAGGCCTGCTGGGATTCGGCGGGGCTCGCAGCGCTTCCGGAGAGCACGACACCCTCACCGACACCTTCAATGTGAATATCGGCGTCAGGCATTGTCTGTTTGAGTGCGGCGCGCACACCGTTGAGATCGCGTGTGACGGCGATATCGAAACCGGCAATTTGCTTTCCGTCGGCGTCAAAGAAGAAAATATTGGTCTGACCAACCGTAACGCCGATCATGTAGACGCGTCGTGACGAGCGAATAACCGCATTTGCGATTTTTGGATCTGCGACCAACACGTCTTTAATGTCTGCGGGCAGGTCAATGGCGACTGATTTGCCAATTCCAAGTGGAATCGACCGTGAGGTTGTTTCGCTAGCCGCGACTTGAATCACCGGCACACGCGATGAAGCCTCGGCCGCAATCGCCTGAGACGCCGGCGCCAAGCCGCTAAAGACGAGGAGTGCCCCGAGCGCAGCGGTGTGGGTCAATGTCCTGGTCGCCATGTCCCCTTCATCCCCCAATCGGTCAACGTGGTGTGGTCGCAGTGCTCACGCCAAATCGGACAACATTGATGTTGCGGCGCGAATCGAAATCGTCAGTGTTCGTATCTTCGCGCGAACCATCGGCGATGCTGCGCAGCGCCAGCGACAACGTGCCAAGCTGCTGTGAAAGCGCCAACGTTTCCGCCTGGTTTGAGGAAAGCTCGAGGGTCGCAGTCTTGCCGACTACGACCTTTTGGCCATTCTTTTCCTCGACTGTCTGATCGATCGCGAGGATGCGCACATTGCGAAGAATGGTTTCCGTGGTGCCGCCGCCTTTTTCGGAATCGCGGTTGCGTGGGGTCATGATGACGTCAACACGATCATTCGGCAGAATGAAACCGCCAGCGCCGGTTTCCGGCGAAATCTGCGTGGAAACTGCGCGCATGCCGGACGGAAGGATCGCGGCCATGAACCCCGAGCCCTTGGCGTTGACCAATTTTGGTTCCCGAATTGGTTCGCCCGCCACGAAGGGCGCGCGCACGATCATGCCGGTCATTTGTTCGACGGCCTTTGGTTGATCGTTCTTGCGGATGAAATTGCCGCCAGCAGTGCTCGCCGGCCAGGCCTGCCAAAAGACATCCGCTGGCGAGATTGTTTGTCCCCTGGGGAGATCAGATTTCGCGACCAAAATGTCGACAGTGTCAGCCTTCGGCGCCTCGACTCTCGGGGCCTGAGGTTTTTCCGATCGGCCAGCAAGAAGCGCAGCAACGCCACCCGCTGCTACGGCGACCGTCAGCACTACGACTCGTGCGGCTTTCATACGCTCACTCTCACCATGACAATGCGACCGGCTCGGCCGCGTAAAACCACATGGCCGCGCATGCGGCCGCTTACACGGGATTTCAACAGCTAAAGGTCAAGGTATGGTTAAGGAGCGGTATCTAAATCGAGTTAATATTGTCTTGCGGCGGTAACGGCGGGCGCCGTCCGACGCTTTAAGCCGGCATCCAACCTGTGTGGGGGTAGACAGCGAGTGCGGCTGCGGCAAGTGCGATGCCATAAGGCACTCCAGCGCCAGTCTCGTGCAAACGAACAATCCAGCCCTGGCGGGCAAGGGCAGCCGGCAATGGCAATTTACGAAACTGAAGCAATGTCAGCGTCAATGCGCCCCCGAACAGCGACGCGTAGATCAAATAATCCAGGAGGTAATCGAAACCGAACCATAGGGCTGTCGCGGCCACGAGCTTGGCGTCGCCGCCTCCAATCCAGCCTTGCGCAAAGAATATAAACGCGATCACCAGAACCACCGACGCTGCGGCGAGGTGCAGAGCAAAGGCGTGCAGCGTCATGCCTGTGATCAGCGTCAGCAGGAAAAAACCGCCCGCGAGCGCAAGCGATAACCGGTTAGAGATGGTCATCGTCAGGAGATCGCTCGAGGCTGCAAATGCCATCAGCGCCGGAAAAAGCAGGAGCCTGATTACGTCGGTTACCGTCATTGACTACTCAACCTTACGCACACGCCTCATACGAGCCATCAAACTACGCCCCGCAAGCTTGCCGTTCGGTTAGCGCCGGGGCCCTGCGACACGCAAAGATCGCGACGACAGCCGATATCCTGCAACTGTTCGTCAAATTCCCCGCTACTTCAGCTGGGTCGAAATTGTGCTGAACTTGGCGTTCAAATTGCTGCCAAGGCCGTTTACGACAGCGATGATCGCTACCGAAATCCCTGCGGCGATGAGGCCATATTCAATCGCGGTCGCGGCCGATTCATCATTCAAGAAACGAACGAACAGGTTCTTCATCGGGCAGTCCCAAGCCGTCCCTTTTAGGGGTGTTGGTCACGGTGGCGAGCTGCTTGCTGCCGACCCGCGTGACCTGTTGTTTGGAACGTTAGCGGCCAGGTCTTGCCCCTGGGTTAATATTGTCGAAAAAACGGAGGTAGTTATAAGGTGTTAACAGACAAATGGTCTGTAGTTAATAAATTATTACTGAAATACTATCAGAGTTTATAAATCGTAAATCAAATTTATACTTACAAATACTATTGGGTGACCAGAATAATATTGGCCGAAAACTGTAAATGAACAGAAGAATCTCCGTGTCGGGACATCCTACACCTCATCTTAACCGGGCACCCCGATACCGGATGAGGTTCTGATCGTAGGTTGCTGACCATGTTCGCTCAGATGTTTTCCTTCGTAGAGGTTGCCGGCACGACCCTCCTTAAGCTGATTCCGATTTCGATCGCGCTCGGAATCGTATTCGGAGCCTTGACGCACTGGTCGGCCTGCAATCCCGGGCGCCCGTGGTGGCGCAAGCAGGAGATCGCAACCGACATTTGCTACTGGTTTTTGATTCCGCTGGTCGCGCGTTTCGTGCGCATCGGCTTGATGGTCGCGGGGGCGGCCTATCTCTACAACATTCATGGTACCGAAGACCTGGTCAATTTCTATGACGATGGATTCGGTCCGCTGGCCGTGATGCCGTTATGGGCGCAGGCGATATTCTTCGTGGTCGTATCGGACTTCCTGACTTACTGGATTCATCGTGCCTTTCACGGCCCGCACGGCTGGAAATATCACTCCGTGCATCACTCGTCGAAAGAACTGGACTGGATTTCCGCCGCGCGATTCCACCCGCTCAACATCTTTCTTGGCACCGTGCTTGTCGATGTAGGCCTGCTGCTCGCCGGCATCTCGCCCAATGCCATGCTGATCGTCGGCCCCTTCACCACCGCGACTTCGGCATTTGTGCATGCCAATTTGAACTGGACTCTCGGGCCCTTCAAATACGTCATAGCCGGGCCGGTCTTTCATCGCTGGCACCACACCACGGCGGATCGCGGCGGCTCCAAGAACTTCGCGGGCACATTCCCGATCTGGGATCTGCTTTTCGGGACCTGGTACATGCCGAAAAATGTGCTGCCCGACGCCTACGGTGTCGACGACACGAGTTTTCCGGAGAGTATCGGCGCCCAAATGCTGTATCCGTTTCGGCAATGAGGCCTTTGGCTGCAGGATGTTCGACGATTTCTTTGCACTTCGTTCACCAATTTACAGTCAACTTGAGCAATAGAGTTCCGCCGAGCCGCGGCGGCGCGCGATCACGCGTAGCGTGCTGGAGAGCAGGATGGCAGCCTTGATGGGGCGTTGCAGGCAACGGTTCGGCTTCTGGCCGCTGGTCTTGCTGGCCGCCGTCGGGGTCATCAGCGCAGCGCCGGCCAAGGCCGACACGCTCTCGATCAATGTCGATCAGGCGCAGATCATGCATCTGCCCGAAAAAATCGCGACGATTGTCATCGGAAACCCGTTGATTGCCGATGCCACGCTGCAAAGCGGAGGCATCCTGGTTGTCACCGGCAAGGGATATGGCGCCACCAATTTACTGGCGCTCGATCGCTCGGGCCGCGTTGTCATGGAGAAGACTGTCCAAGTATCGGGGGCGGGGACCGGAGATATCGTGACGGTCTACAAGGGTGTCGAACGCGAATCATACAGCTGCGCACCCAACTGCGAGCGCCGGATTACGCTTGGCAACTCCCCTGGATACTTCAACGCGACGCTCACCGAGAGCGGCGTCCGAAACGGTCAAGCAAGCACGGCCCCGGCTCACTAGCCCCGCGCTTCCGGTTCAACACGGTTAGCGAACCCTTAACGCCGTTACTGCGGTTCCGATACGTATTGGCAAGAAATCGACAACGCGCCTTTGCTATGCAGTGCGGTGTTTCGGCACCTTTTAGCAATCGAGACGCCCGTCATGACCACTTCCGCGCAAGGCAAGATTGCGGCCTGTGTTTTAAGGGTTCTACCGACCCGGCTGGCACGCCGTTTCGTGCGCCAGCAGGACGGCGCCGTCGCAGTTGAGTTCGCTTTTGTCGCGATCCCGTTCCTGGCTTTGATTTTTGCGATCATGGAAACGGCGCTGGTCTTTTTTGCCGGGCAGACCCTAGAAACCGCGGTGCAGGACTCCGCGCGTTTGATCATGACCGGCCAGGCGCAAACCCAAGGCTGGAGCAAGGACGACTTCAAGACGCAGGTATGCGCGCATATCTACGGACTGTTTGATTGCGCCAACGGAATTTATGTCGACGTCAAGACTTTTACGGATTTTGCTTCGGTCACCAACACACCGCCCGTCAATAACGGCGTATTCGACGATTCACAATTGAATTACAGCCCCGGCGATGTTGGCACCATCGAAGTCGTTACACTCTACTACGAATGGCCCGTCTATACGTTTGTACTTGGCAATGCCCTGGCCAATCTGAACGGTGGCAAGCGGTTGCTGGTGGCGACGGCGGTCTTCCGCAACGAGCCATACAAATGAGGCAGTCCGCCATGAACGCAATGAAATTTTGCATTCCGCGCGTCCTGAGCCGCCTTGCCCGCGATCGGCGTGGGTCCTCGGCGGTCGAATTCGCCATTATCGCGCCGCTGATGCTGGGTCTCTATATTGGCTGCGTTGAGATTTCCGACGGCGTGGCCGCGGACCGCAAGGTCACGCTGACGGCCGGCGCGCTCGCCAACCTGACGTCGCAGGTTCAGACGATCGACACGCCCGGCATGTCCAACATCATGAACGCGGCGACCGCGATTATTTCTCCATATTCCGCCGGCAACCTCACGACCACCGTGACCTGCATCAAGATCGATGCCACAAAAAATGCAACTGTCGCCTGGAGTGCGACGGTGGGCGGCACGGCCAAGTCAAAAGGATCCGCGATCGTCGTTCCCACGGAGATCGCGCTTGCGAGCTCGTCGCTGGTGCTCGCCGAGGTGACTTATTTGTACAGGCCCGTCACAGGCTACATTCCTGCGTGGAGCCACATCGCGGCAACCGGAATTACGTTGTCGGACAAGATGTACATGAGCCCGCGCATCACGGCGCCGGTCTATAACAGCGACGCCTGCAGCTGATCTTAAGCTAGCGCTCAGGACCCGGCGTCGGCGCCCGATACATAAGAGCGGCCCATTTTCTTCCAGTCACCCTTCTGCGCCAGCATCTGCCTCAGATAGGCGACGTTGGCTGTCGCTTCGTTTTCGGGCAGGTCGGCGGTCGCGATTTTTTCCGCTTCCGCAAAGCGGCCACGCAAACCGACAACGAGCGCAAGGTTCTGCCGGACTTTCGGTCCAGCGTTCGGCTGAGCAACCGCGCGCCGCAGGGTGACTTCGGCGTTTTTCAGATCCTTGGTCAGCAGGTACGATAGGCCGAGATTCGACAGCACCGAGGGCTCATCAGGCACGATCTTGAGTGCGGAGGCGTAGTGACGCTGCGCGTCGGCGTGGCGTCCCATCTGGTCGAGGACCGCGCCCTGCACGTTGAGAATGCGCCAGTCCGGAGCGTCCGGTGTATGTGCGTGTTCGAGCGCGACCAGCGCCTGCTGGTACTGCCCAACATCGGCAAGCGCACGGCCGTACGCACCGAGCAGCGGCATGCTGTTGGGATTTCGGATGGAAGCCTGTTCAAGCACGGCAACGGCCTGGGCGCGCTGGTCGGTCGCACGCAACGCGCTCGCATAGGCAATGGCAGCATTCGTATCGCCCGGATTGTCCCGGTAGTGGGCGGCCATGGCATCCAGGGATTTCCGCGACTCCGTCTCCGTGCGTGCCACCGCGCCCGCCTGGCCAATGGAGCCCGTGATGTCGCGGCCGCCGATATTGGAGCACCCGCCCGCGGACAGGCCCAAAACGGTTGCGACGGCGGCTGAAGTGAGAAGTCGGAGGACGGACATTTTCAGCGGCATAGTCGAGCAATAAAACGTTAACCCTAACGAGTGGTTAACTTGTAAACTGCGCGGCTGAAGGGGTTTATGGTCGCAACCATGGATCTGCAGCTTTCTCAGAGTGAAATCGCCCTCCAGGCGCGTGCGCGCGCCTTTGCGCATGACATTGCCGGCCCGCGCGCGGCCGCCATCGACCGCGACGAGCAGTACCCCTGGGACGTCGCCAAAGCTCTGGCGGAGGCCGGCTTCTGCGGCATGACAGTTCCGCCGGAACTGGGCGGTCAGGGCCGCTCGTTCCTCGACGCGGTCCTGGTGATCGAGGAGATGGCCAAAGTCTGCTCCGTAACTGCGCGCATCGTGGTCGAGACTAATATGGGCGCGATCTCCACCGTGATGGCCTACGGCACGGATGCGCAGAAGAAACTGGCCGCGCAGCTCGTGCTGGAAGGTGACAAGCCCGCCATCTGCATCACCGAACCCAACGCCGGATCCGATGCCCTGGCGATGACCACCCGCGCCGACAAACGTGGCGACGGCTACATCATCAACGGCAAGAAACACTGGATCACGGGCGCCGGCGTGTCGCGGCTGCATCTGATCTTCGCGAGGGTCTTCGATGAGCGGGGCAACGATCTGGGAATTGGCGGATTTCTCGCCGTGCGTGATCAGGCGAAAGGTCTGCGCGTCGGCAAGCGCGAACAGACCATGGGTCTGCGCGGCATGCCGGAAGGCGAGCTGATTTTCGAGGATCTCGAAATACCGGCAACCATGGCCGTGCTGCCGCCGTCCGGCTTTCGCCGCGGCTTCGCAGACCTGATGAATGCCTACAACAGCCAGCGCGTCGGCGCCGGCACCGTGGCGATGGGCATCGCAGCAGGCGCGCTTGACCACGCGCTCGACTGGGCCAAGACGCGCGAACAGTTCGGCCGGCCGATCGGGGAATTCCAGGGCCTGCAATGGATGCTCGCTGACATGCAGACGCAGCTGACGGCCGCGCGCCTGATGCTCTACACAGCAGCGCGTTCGCGCGGGCCGGATAACAGCGCGTTTCCCGAGCCGATGCTGGCAGCGCAGGCAAAGATTTTTGCATCCGAGACGGCCATCAAGATCGTCAATGACGCATTGCAATTTTTCGGCGCGCGCGGCTATTCGCGCGAGTTGCCGCTGGAGCGCATGTTGCGCGACGTGCGCATGTTCACCATCGGCGGTGGCACCGCCCAGGTGCTGCGCACACTGGTTGCTTCCAGAATGCTCGGCTGGAAGCTGCCGCAGACACGCGATGGCTACACCCCGAAGCCGTCTATGCGAGACGCCGCGGAGTAACCATGCATTCGATATTCGTGAGCGCCGGAAAATCGCAGGCAGTGCCGATCCTGTTCGTCACGGCCAAGACATTTGCCGTGGTGACCAAGATCCTGGACGAACGCGAGCATGTGTTCGTGCGCGCGGCCGGGTTTGAGCCCAAGGCCGGCCGTCACCTGATCATTCCCGGCCCGGACGGAAAGCTCGCGTGCATTCTTTTCGGTCTCGAAAACGCCGACGACCCCGTGAAGGACCTGTTCCGCCCTGGCCAGCTTGCCGGTGTGCTGCCGCCCGGCGCTTATCGTTTTGCCAATGCGCCGCATGATGCGCGGCTGGCCGCGCTGGCCATTGCGCTGGGCACATATCAATTCGCCCGCTATCGCAAGGCGGAGGCGCGCGCCATCAAGCTTGTCGTGCCGGCCGGCGTCGACGGCGAGGACCTCAGCCGCATCATCGAGGCGGTCACGCTGTGCCGCGACCTCACCAACACGCCATCGAACGACATGGGCCCGGCCGAGCTAGAGGCCGCGGCCCGCACGCTTGCCAAACGACACGGCGCGAAGATTCAGGTGACCAACGGCAAGGCGCTCGCGAAGAATTTTCCGCTCGTGCATGCGGTTGGCGCCGGCTCGGCGCGCGCGCCGCGCCTGATCGACATGACCTGGGGCAAGCCGAACAGTCCGAAAATCACACTCGTGGGCAAGGGCGTGTGCTTCGATACCGGCGGGCTCGATATCAAGCCTGATACCGGCATGCTCAATATGAAGAAGGATATGGGCGGCGCAGCGACCGCATTGGCGCTTGCGCATATGATTATGGCGCGCGGTCTGAAAATCCGGCTGCGCGTCATTATTCCGGCCGTGGAGAACTCGATCTCCGGCACCAGCTTCCGTCCGCGCGACATCTATACCTCGCGCAAAGGTGTCTCCGTCGAAATTGGCAACACGGACGCTGAGGGCCGCCTGATCCTCGCCGATGCCCTTACGCTTGCCGACGAAGACAAGCCGACGCTGATTGCGGATTTCGCCACGCTCACCGGTGCTGCCCGCGTGGCGCTCGGCCCCGATATGCCGCCCTTTTTCACCGATGACGACGCTCTCGCCAATGAGCTTGCGCACGCCAGCGCCGCCGAAAACGATCCGCTCTGGCGCATGCCGCTGTGGCGGCCCTACGAGACCATGCTTGATTCAAAAGTCGCCGACCTTAACAACGTCGCGACAGGCGGCTATGCCGGCTCCATCACAGCGGCGCTGTTCCTGCGCCGTTTCGTGACCACCAAGTCGTGGGCGCATTTCGACATTTTCGCGTGGACACCCGCCGCCAAGCCAGGGCGGCCAGAAGGCGCCGAGTGCCAGACGGCGCGCGCGATCTACGCCATGCTCTGTGCGCGCTATTCGTAGCCATGGTCGCGCTCGACCCCCGCATCAATCCGTTTCGGCCCGAAATCGCGGCGAAATACCTGCAAGGCCAGGTCGAGGCCGCGCGTTTCGTCGAGGGCACCCGCTACCAGGTGATCGAGCCGAATACCGCGTTGCGCCGCGCGCCCTCGCATCAGGCGAGGCTCCACACCGAAGCGCTGCTGGGCGAGCGCGTGATGATTTACGAAACCACCGATGAAGGCTGGGCCTGGGGCCAGATCGAAACGGACGGCTATGTCGGCTGGCTGTCGGCCAACGCGCTCGGCCCGGTCGGCGCGGCGCCCACGCACAAGGTCGCGGTGCCGCGCGCACTGGTATTCCCTGCAGCCGATATCAAGACGCCGCCCTTGGCCGCCTTGCCGATGGGCGCGCAGATCGCAGTCGCGCGACAGGATGAGCGTTTCGCTGTGACCGCATCCGGATGGCACATCCCGGAAGCCTATCTGGCGCCGGTCAAGGCGCGACAGCCGGATTTTGTTGATGTCGCCGAACAATTTCTCGGCACGCCGTATCTGTGGGGCGGCAAGACTTCGCTCGGACTGGACTGCTCGGGCCTGGTGCAGGTGTCGCTGCAGGCGGCCGGCATCCCCTGCCCGCGCGACAGCGATATGCAGGAAATGGCGCTCGGAAAACAGTCGTCGCTGCCGAGCCTGCGCCGCGGCGACCTGATTTTCTGGAAGGGCCACGTCGCCATCGCGCGCGATCCCGAAAGCCTGATTCACGCCAATGCGCACCACATGATGGTCGCGATCGAGCAGGCCACGGACGCCATCGCCCGCATCAAGGCCGCGGGAAATGAAATCACGGCCGTAAAGCGGGCATCCTAACCGAGCAATTCAGCGATGCGGCTGCGGTTGAGCGCCAGCCACTGCAACCCGATAATCATCGGGCTGCCGCGCATCGCGTAACGGTCAAGGGCCGCAACGGCCTCATCGATCGGCACAAGATGGACATAAAGCTGCTCTCCGTCGGGCGAGGTCAGCGGGCCTTCGCGCACGTGTGCAGCATCGACGGCCGCGAGAAAGATCGTGACTTCCTCGTCGGTCACGCCCGGTGTAGTCAAGAACGTGAATAGTTCGATCATCTTCGCCGGAGGCACGCCTATTTCCTCTTTGCATTCGCGCCGCGCTGCCTCCTCCAGTGCCTCACCGGCCTCGACGCGTCCCGCCACGAACTCGACCAGATCACCACGGCCGTTTGCGAGATGCGCCGGCAGACGAAATTGACGGATTAGCACGATTTTTTTCTGTGCCACGTCGACCGGAATGACAACGACCACCTTGCCGGCCATCAGCACGTCGCGCTCTTGCGTAACGGTGCGATGACCATCGCTTGCTAATGTCACGCCGTAGCGATGATAGTCGCGATAAGCTTTGGCGAGGACTTTTGGTCGCGAGACGGAGACGTCCCCCGGCAGATCGACAAGGTCGCGGCGGCTCGTCATGACAAACTACTGCGAAACCACGCCCTCGGGCGCGGTTTCCAGTTTGAAGGCGGCGGCAAAAAGCGCACGCGTGTAATCCGTCTTCGGCGCCTTGAACAACTCAGCAGCAGCGCCCTCCTCCACCATCTTGCCGTTGCGCAAGACCAGCAGCCGGCTCGCCAAAGCCGCGACGACCCGCAGGTCATGTGAAATGAACATATAGGTGAGATCGCGCCGCTTTTGCAGGGCGCGCAGCAGATCAACCATCTGCGACTGGATCAGCATATCGAGCGCGCTGGTCGGCTCGTCGAGCACAATGAACGTCGGCTCCAGCACCAGCGCGCGCGCGAGCGCAATGCGCTGGCGCTGACCGCCGGAAAATTCGTGCGGATAGCGGTCACGCGTCTGCGTGTCGAGCCCAACATCGGTCAGCGCGGCAACAACACGCGCTTCGCGCTCGGCTGCTGACAGGCGCGGGTGATGCACCCATAGGCCCTCCTCGATGATATCCGACACCGACATGCGTGGGGACAGAGAGCCATACGGATCCTGAAAGACGATCTGCATGTCGTGACGATACGGCCGCATGTCCTTGAACTTGAGACCCTGAATCGAATGCCCCATGAAGACCACCGGGCCGGTGGACGATATCAAGCGCAGTATGGCAAGGCCGAGCGTCGTCTTTCCGGAACCCGAATTCGCCGACGACACCAAGCGTCTCGCCCTTGCGTAGTTCGATGCTGATGCCATCCACTGCCTTGATGTACCCGACCACCTTGCGCAGCACGCCGCGCTTGATCGGGAACCAGACTTTCAAATCCTTGGTTTCGACAATGACGGGCGCGTCCGGCCGCGGCGGCGCTGGATCGGGCTTCGGCTCAGCCGCGAGGAGCGCGCGCGTGTAAGGATGCTCGGGAGCCGTGAACACGCGCTCGACTGGGCCTTGCTCGACAATCTTGCCGCGCTGCATCACGCAGACTCGGTCGGCGAGCTTGCGCACGATACCGAGATCGTGGGTGATGAACAGCATCGACATGCCGAGACGGGTCTGGATGTCTTTCAATAACTTCAGGATCTGCGCCTGTACCGTGACGTCGAGCGCGGTCGTCGGCTCGTCGGCGATCAAAAGATCCGGTTCGTTGGCAAGCGCCATGGCGATCATCACGCGCTGGCGCTGGCCGCCGGAGAGCTGGTGCGGATAGCTGCCGAGCCGCCCCGCCGGATCAGGAATGCCGACCTGCTCGAGCAATTCGAGAATGCGGGCGCGCGCCGCCTCGCCCGTAATCCCTTGATGTAACAGCAGTATTTCGCCTACCTGTTTTTCGATCGTATGCAGTGGATTGAGCGACGTCATCGGTTCCTGGAAAATGATGGTGATGTCGTTGCCCCGCACCTTGCGGATCTCGCGCTCCTCCATGGTCAGGAGCTCGCGGCCATTGAATACCACCGACCCTGACGGATGATGCGCCGCCGGGTACGGCAGCAGCTTCATCACCGACAGCGCGGTAACCGATTTGCCGGAGCCGGACTCGCCAACCAGCGCAACCGTCTCTCCCTTCGCGATGTCGAACGACACGCGGTCGACAGCCAGCACTTCGCGCGCGCCCTGTCCGAATGCGACGGAGAGGTCGCGGATGGTCAGAAGTTTTTCCGGCGCGCTCATCGGAATGTCTTTCTTGGATCAAAGGCATCGCGCACCGCTTCGCCGATGAAGATCAGCAGCGATAACATCAGCGCGATGCTGAAGAAGCCGGTAAAGCCGAGCCACGGCGCCTGTACGTTCGCCTTGCCTTGCGAGAGCAACTCACCGAGCGATGGCGAGCCGGGCGGAAGACCGAAACCGAGAAAGTCGAGCGCGGTGAGAGTCATTACCGACGAGGACAGGATGAACGGCAGGAATGTCATGGTCGCGACCATGGCGTTCGGCAACAGGTGGCGGAAGATGATCACGGCGTTCGACACGCCGAGCGCACGCGCGGCCTGAATGTATTCGAAGTTGCGGCCGCGCAGAAATTCCGCGCGCACCAGCCCGACCAGCGATACCCATGAGAACAACAAAAGGATGCCGAGCAATACAAAAAATCCCGGCACCAGCACCGAGGAAATGATCAGCAGCAAATAGAGCGATGGAATCGAAGTCCAGATCTCGATGAAGCGCTGGAACAGCAGATCAGTCCAGCCGCCGAAATAGCCCTGCACCGCGCCGGCCGCGACGCCGATCACCGACGAGACGATGGTCAGCGCCAGGCCGAACAGCACCGAGATGCGGAAGCCGTAGATCAGCCGTGCCACCACGTCGCGTCCGCCATCATCGGTGCCCAGCCAGTTTGTCTCGACCTCGCTGCATTTGGCGAAGCCGTGGGTCGCGGCGTACTCGCAATCTTTCTGGCTGAGCAGCCAGGTTGGCTTTGATGGGAACGGCGACGGCGGCTTGCTGACCTGTGTGTTGTAATAGAAACGCACCGGCGGCCAGAGCACGGTGCCGCCTTCTTTCTGGATAAGACCCATCAGGTAGTCGTCGCGATAATCGGCGGCGGTACCGAAGAGATTGGGATCCTGCGTTTTCGAGAATGCCGTGTCGGGATAGGTCACGACCGCCGGAAAAAACGATTGCCCGTTGACGTGAATGTAGATCGGCTTGTCGTTGGCGATAAATTCGGCAAACAACGAAATCACGAACATGAACAGAAACAGCCACAGCGCCCAATAGCCACGCCGGTTGGCCTTGAAATTCTCCCAGCGCCGCTTGTTGATTGGCGACAGCCCGATGGCTCGCCCGGTCGGCGGGGCCGCAAGGCCCATCGGTGAAACGGCCGCGGTCTCCGGTGGTTTGATCCCGGCGCGCGCGTCCACGTCAGACCTCCCTCGTCTCGAAGTCGATGCGAGGATCGATCCACGTGTAGGTCAAATCGGAGATCAGGTTCACGACCACGCCGATCAGCGAGAAGATGAAAAGTGTGGCGAATACGACGGGGTAATCGCGGTTGAGAACGCTTTCGAAGCCGAGCAGGCCGAGGCCGTCGAGCGAGAAAATGGTTTCGATCAGCAGCGAACCGGTGAAAAACGCATGAACGAATGCGGAGGGGAAGCCCGCGATAACGATCAGCATGGCGTTCCGGAACACGTGCCCGTAAAGCACCTGGTTGGTCGTGCAGCCTTTGGCACGCGCCGTGAGGACGTATTGTTTGCGGATTTCCTCAAGAAACGAGTTCTTGGTCAGCAACGTCATCGTGGCGAAGGCCGACAGCGACATTGAAATAATGGGCAGTGTCAGATGCCAGAAATAGTCGGCAATTTTCTGCCACCAGGGCAGCTGCGACCAGTTTTCGGAGACAAGCCCGCGCAGCGGAAACCAGTCGAAGAACGAGCCGCCGGCAAAAAGGATGATCAGAAGGATCGCAAACAGGAACCCGGGGATAGCGTAGCCGACGATGATCACGGTCGACGTCCAGACATCGAAGCGCGACCCGTCTTCCATCGCCTTGCGAATGCCGAGCGGAATCGAGATTAGATAAGTCAGCAGCGTCATCCAGATGCCGAGCGACATCGACACCGGCAGCTTTTCCTTGATCAGCTGTAAGACGCTGACATCGCGGAAATAGCTTTTACCGAAATCGAACCGCGCATAATTCCACAGCATCAATGCGAAGCGTTCCGGCGCCGGCTTGTCGAAGCCGAACTGAACCTCAAGCTTCTTGATGAATTCGGGGTCCAGCCCCTGCGCCCCGCGATATTTAGAGGTGGAGGCATCCACCTGCGACGCGCCTTGCGCCAGGCCGCGGCTGCCGAAGTCCCCTCCGGGCGAACCGGAAATACGCGACGTGGCGCCGGTATCCGCACCGGTCAGTTTGGCAATAACTTGCTCGACCGGCCCGCCGGGCGCGAACTGCACCACGACGAAAGCCACCAGCATGATGCCGAACATAGTCGGCACGATGAACAGCAGGCGGCGGATGATGTAGGCGGTCATGAGGCTCTCAGTATGTCATTCCAGCGTGTCGCGATAGCGCGCAGCGAATTCATAACCCCCGGAGTGCGATCTTACACGGGTTCTAGCCGCTCTTTTTATCCAGTCTGGCCGCCTTATCGCGGTCGTACCACCAGGTATCCGGAATGCCGCGAAAATAGCGCGGCTGGGCTGCGGGGCGGTTGAAGACGTCCCAATAGGCAATCCAGTGCGACGCTTTGTACCAATGCGGAATCCAGTACCGGCCCGCACGAATGACGCGATCGAGGGCCCGGCAGGCCGTGATCATTTCTTCACGCGTATTGGCAGCGATGATGACGTCGATCAGTTTGTCGATAGCCGGATCGGCGATGCCGGCGAGATTTTGCGAGCCCTTGGTCGCCGCCGCCTGCGAAGAAAGATAAGTGCGGAGCGAGTCGCCGGAGTCGATGAAAAACTGAAACGCTCGACGGTGATGTCGAAATCAAACCCATCGACGCGCGCGCGGTATTGCACCGGGTCGACGATACGGAGGGTGGCATCGATCCCGAGCGTGGACAGATTTTTGATGTACGGAAGATGGTGCGGCTGAAAAGTCGGCTCATCGATCAGGAATTCAATAGTGATCGGCGTGCCGTTCGGCATCACGCGCTTGCCATTCTTGAGTGCGAAGCCTGCCTCGTTGAGAAGTTGCGCGCCCTGGCGCAACCAGCGGCGGTCCTGGCCTGAACCATCAGTCACCGGCGGGACGTAAGGTTCGCCGAAGACTTCTGCCGGCAACTCCTTGCGGAAGGGATCGAGCAGCGCGACCTCGGCGTCACTCGGCTTTCCGTTCGCCTTCATTGGAGAATTCTCAAAAATCGACTGCGTACGATCGTAGGAACCGTACATGATGTTCCGGTTGGTCCATTCGAAGTCGAATGCATCGATCAATGCTTCACGCAACCGGCGGTCCTTGAATTTTTCGCGCCGCATATTCATGAACCAGCCTTGGGCGCCTGACGGCGTTGCGTCCGGCAGCACCGTTCGCTTGACGCGGCCATCCTTGAAGGCCGGAAAATCGTAGCGCGTCGCCCAGGTGCGCGACGTGAATTCTTCACGAAACTGATAGTTTCTGGCCGTGAAACCTTCGAAGCCGACCTCGCGATCGCGATAATATTCGTAGCGGATGGTATCGAAATTGTTCAGCCCGCGCGCCACCGGCAGTTCGGCGCCCCACCAGTCCTTGACCCGCTCGAATTCGATGAAGTGCCCCACTTCGAAGCGGCCGACTTTGTAGGGCCCACTGCCGAGCGGTATGTCGAGTGTCGATTCATCAAAGGCCTTCTTCGAATAGTAGCCGCGCGATAGGATGGGCAACCCCGCCACAAAGAGTGGCACGTCGCGCGCCCGCTTCTCGGCAAAGCGGACCACGACGGTTCGCTCGTCGAGCGCTTGCGCGCCCTGACAGTCGCGCAGCAATTGCGTGATGATCGGATGGCCTTTGTCCTTCAACGTCGTCACTGACCAGGCGACGTCATGCGCGGTCAACGGCGTGCCGTCGTGGAATTTGGCCTCTGGCCGCAGCGTGAAACGGTAAGTCAGCCCATTGTCGGAGATCCGAACGCTGCGCGCCGCCAGCCCGTACATGGCGTCGGGTTCATCGCCCGCGCGCACCATCAGCGGCGCAAACGTATAGTCCATTCCCAATGCGCCCTCGCCCTTGAGGATGTAGGCATTGAGCGAATTGAAGGTGAGGAACGAGCCGTTGTAGCCGCGGCTGCTCACGATTTCAGAGTATGCACCGCCTTTGGGTGCGCTGACTTCGACGTATTTGAAATTGGCAAAATCGGCGGGATAACCGAGGTCACCGAAGGCCGACATCCCGTGCCGTTCGGCCTCTTGCGCCGAACCCGGCACAATCAGGCGACGGCTGGCGCCCACCGCTGCCGCCCCGGCAATCAGATTCAACGCGCGGCGGCGGCTGAGCTTCATCGATTTACGACCGTTGCGGCACCTTGGCCGCTTTTTCCTTGTCCCACCACCATACGGTCGGAAACGCTGCCGCCCCGTATTTCGGCATGTTCTCCGGATGGCCAAACCGGTCCCAGCGCGCCGTGCGCTGCTTGCCGTAAGTCCATTGCGGCACAACGTAAAAATTCCACAACAGGACACGATCGAGCGCCTTGGTGGCGGCAACCAGTTCGTCACGATCCTTGCTGAAGATGACGCGTTCGATCATCACGTCGACCGCCGGATTCTTGATGCCGATGAGATTGCGCGAACCGGGCCGGTCGGCCGCTTGCGTGCTCCAGAAATCGCGCTGCTCATTGCCGGGCGACAGCGATTGGCCCCAGGACGCGACGATGATGTCGAAGTCCCATTGCCGCAGCCGGTTCTCGTACTGCGCGGAATCGACGACGCGCACACTCACTGTCATCCCGAGGCGCTCGAGCGAGGGCTTGTAGAACAGCACGAAACGCTCAGTCGCCGGATCGTCCACGAGGAATTCGAAGCTGAAGGGTTCGCCGGTCTTTGCGTTGACCAGTCTGGTATTTTGAATCTCGTAGCCGGCTTCACGCAACAGCGCGAGCGCATCGCGTAGATTGTTGCGATTGGCCTGTTGATTGCCGCCGACCGGATTGGTGTAGGGCTTGGCGAATAGATCGACCGGCACCTTGTCGCGCACCGTTTCCAGGATTGCCAGCTCCTTGGCTTCCGGAAGCCCGGTCGATGCAAGCTCGGTCCCTTCGAAATAGCTGGAAATGCGTTTGTACTGACCGAAAAAAACCTGCTTGTTCATTTCCTCAAAATCAAAGGCAAAGTTGAAAGCGCGACGAACACGTGCGTCCTTGAACTTGTCGCGTCGGACATTGAAGGCAAAAGCCTGCATGCTGCCGACATTACGGACCGGGAACTCCTCAAGCACCACGCGCTTGTCGCGCACCGCCGGGAAATCGTAGGAGGTCGCCCAGTTCTTGGCGCTGTTCTCGGTACGCCAATCCACCTGGTCGCCTTTGAATGCCTCCAAGGTCACCGTGGAATCGCGGAAATATTCATAACGGATCGTCTGGAAATTCCGGGTGCCCACGACGACGTTGAGATCCTTGCCCCAGTAGTCATCGACTTTTTCGTAGACCAATGTACGGCCAGGCGCGAATTCCTTCAGTCGATACGGCCCGCTGCCAAGCGGCAGCTCCAGCGTCGTCTGGGTAACGTCGCGCTTCTTGCCGTTCTGGTCGGTGCCTTCCCACCAATGCTTCGGCAGCACCGGCAGCTGGCCGACGATCTGTGGCAGCTCGCGGTTGCCGGGCCCGTCGAATGCGAAGGTGATCTCGCGCGCTCCGGTCGCCTCCACCTTGGTGACATGACGATAGTAGGCGCCGTAAAACGGGCTGTTCTTTTTATACGCGTCGAACGAGTAAATGACGTCGTCCACGGTCACCGGCTTGCCGTCGTGCCAACGCGCTTTCGCGTTCAAGCGATACGTGACCGATGAATGATCGTCGGGATGGCTGACGGCTTCCGCCAGCAGCCCGTATTCGGTCGAGACTTCGTCCAGCGCCGGCGTCATCAGCGTTTCTCTGAACAGCTCTGTGCCGATGGCGATGTTGCCCTTTACGCCCCCAACCACGGTGTTGAAATTGTCGAAGGTGCCAAAGGCAACCTGACGAACCATGCCGCCCTGCGGTGCGGCTGGATTGACGTAGTCGAAATTCTTGAACCCCTCGGGATATTTCAACTGGCCGAACAGCGACAGCCCGTGTTTCCAGACGGGTGTCTGAGCTGACGCCTGGTCGGCAAGCGTTGCCGCGCTTATTGCCCCCAGCGCAGGGGCCGCGAACGTAGCGGCTGTGGCGCGAAGAATTGACCGGCGGCTGAATTTCATTCTGTTGCTCCGGCGCACAAAATACCTTCCAACGATGCAATCGCCGGTGATTATGTCGGTTTTTCGATACCTCGCCAGCCGGTTCGCTCGCGAACACGCCTGCCGACCGTCAAATTTCCGTGGCCAAACGCCGCAATAGGCTCTCAAACAAACGGCCGGGCGATGAGCCCGGCCGTCTCACGCAGCATTAATACTGTTCCATCTATTTCTTGGCAGGCTCCCCGCCGGCCGGCGCAGCAGCAGCCGCTTTCGGCAGTTGCACAGGATTGTCCGCCAGCGTGTGCAGGAAGTCGATCACATCGGCGCGCTGCTCGGCACGCGATAGCCCGGCGAAGGTCATGTTCGTCCCGGCGATATAGCTGCGCGGATTGGCGAGGAACTTGTTGAGTTCGTCGAAACTCCAGTTGCCGCCTTTTCCCTTCATCGCCGCGGAATAGTTGAAGCCCGCCTCGGACGCCCGCGCGCGGTTCACGATATTCCAAAGATTGGGCCCGACACGATTGGGGCCGCCTTTCTCAAATGTATGGCAGGCCTGGCACTGCTTGGCGGTGGCTTGTCCCTTTTCGACCGAGGCCTTGGCCAGCAGCGTTTCGATCGGCTGCTCCGGCTCCTTGGCCGCGCCCGCTTTCTCGCCTTCGCCCTGCTCCTTGACCGCAATGTTGAAGCCCGGCTTGCTCGGCTTTTCCGGAGCGAATATGGCGCCGGCTCCGATATTGAGCGCCAGCATAATCAGGCAGGTGCCCAGAATGGCGCCAAGGATCTTGTTGAGTTCAAAGGAATTCATCGAAATTCGACTCCCGAAGCGGGACTTGATCGTGCGGGGCGGGTCGCCGTCAGGGCCCTGGCGGCGGCGATCAGATACCGGTTTGCCTCGCCTCTGGCAACCCGTATAAGCGCCTGCGGCATTATCGACAGCCATCCTGTGCGTCCGGTATTCCGGCAATCTCAATGCCCAACGCGATTATCCTCATCCCGGCCCGCCTTGCGTCGACCCGCTTGCCCGGCAAGCCACTGGCCGATCTGCATGGCGTCCCGATGATCGTCCAGGTGCTGCGGCGCGCCGAAGCTGCGCGAATCGGCGAAGCGGTGGTCGCCACCGATTCGGAAGCCGTCGCTGCAGCGGTGGAAAAAGCCGGCGGCCGCGCCATCATGACGCGCAGCGATCACATTTCCGGCTCCGACCGCATTTATGAGGCCGTGGAGGCGCTCGACCCCGAACACCGCATCGACATCGTGGTCAACGTGCAGGGCGATCTGCCGACCATCGAGCCCGCCGATATCGGCGTTGCGCTCAAACCGCTCGACGACCCGGCCGTCGATATCGCCACGCTCGCGGCCGTTATCACCGACCCGGTCGAACTCGGCAATCCGAATGTCGTCAAGGTTTCAGGTCCGCAAATTTCACGCGGCCGCCTGCACGCGCTCACGTTCACCCGCAAGGCCGCGACAGGCCCTGGCCCGCATTACCATCATGTCGGGCTCTATGCCTATCGTCGCGCAGCTCTGGAGCGCTTCGTGAAATTGCCCCCCTCGGCCAACGAGCAACGCGAGAAACTCGAGCAACTGCGCGCGCTCGACGCCGGAATGCGCATCGATGCGATGGTGGTGAACAGTGTACCGCTTGGCGTCGATACGCCGGAGGATCTGGAAAAGGCCCGCAGGATGCTCGCCGGTTGACTCGTACCTAAAGGTCTGCGTACGGATCGCGTCTAAGGAAATGGGTATGGCCAAGAAGAAGATCATCTTTCAGGGAGAAGCGGGCGCAAATTCACATATTGCGTGCCGCGACGCCTATCCTGACCACGAACCGGTACCTTGCCCGACATTCGAAGACTGCTTCGCGGCACTCGTCGCCGGCGATGTCGATCTGGGCATGATCCCGATTGAAAATTCGGTCGCCGGCCGCGTCGCCGACATCCACCATTTAATGCCGACGGCCGGGCTGCACATCATCGCCGAATGGTTTCTGCCGATTCGAAATCAGCTCATGGCGCCGAAAGGCGCGAGCCTGAAAACGATCAAGACGGTGCAGAGCCATGTGATGGCACTCGGACAGTGCCGCAACGTCATCCGTGAGTTGAAGCTCAAGCCCGTTGTGGCGGCCGACACCGCCGGCTCGGCGCGGGAAGTTGCCGAAGCAAAGGATATGACACGTGCAGCCATCGCTTCCCGGCTGGCGTCCGAAATTTATGGCCTCGATATTCTGAAGGAGAATGTCGAAGACGAGTCCCATTCGACGACCCGCTTCGTCGTGCTCTCGCGCGAGAAAAAATGGGCGCAGCCCGGCAAGGGCAAAATCGTCACGACATTCGTCTTCAGAGTGCGCAACGTGCCGGCCGCGCTCTACAAGGCGCTCGGTGGCTTTGCGACCAACGGCGTGAACATGACCAAGCTCGAAAGCTACATGGTTGGCGGCAACTTCTTCGCTACGCAGTTCTACGCCGACGTCGAAGGCCATCCCGACGACCGCGCGCTGGTCTTTGCCCTTGAGGAACTTGCCTTCTTTTCGAAAGAACTCACGGTGCTTGGCGTCTACCCCGCCCATCCGTTCCGTGACACGTTCAAGGAAGAGAAAGACTAGGTCGGGTCAGACGGCAACCCGGCCGAGGAAGCCTTCAATGCGGCGCTGGAGGCCGGTGGCAGCCGCCTCGACGGTCTCGGATGCTTCGAGCACCTTGCCAGCGGCGTTACGCGTATCGCCAACGCCACGCGTGACGTCATCAAGCACGGTGACCATGCCCATGGCGCCTTTCGCCGCGCTTGCCACATTGTGCGAGATCTCGTCGGTGGCGCTGTCCTGCTGCTGTAGCGACAGCGCAACCGCCGAGGTGTAGCCGTCGATCTCGCGCATGCGCTCGGTGTTGCGCCGGATTGCGTCGACTGCAACGCGCGTTGAACTTTGCACGGCCTCGATCTGGCTGGCGATCTGCTCGGTTGCCTTGGCGGTCTGTACCGCGAGCGATTTGACTTCCGACGCGACGACCGCAAAGCCGCGGCCGGCTTCCCCCGCCCGCGCCGCCTCGATCGTTGCGTTCAGCGCGAGCAGGTTGGTCTGCCCGGCAATATTGCGGATCAGATTGACGACTTCGCCGATCTCCTGAACGGTGTCGGTCAGGCGTGTCATTTGCTCATTGGTCGTGTGTGCCTCAACGACAGAATGTGAAGCGACTTCGGCGGCCTGGCTGATCTGGCGACCGATCTCGCCGATCGAAGCGATCAGTTCTTCGGCGGCGCCGGCCGCCGCCGTCATATTGGCAGACGCTTCGTTCGAGGTCTGTACCGCGCCGGCGGTCCGTTCGGATGTGCAGCTCGATGAGTCCGATAGCGTCACAGCGATCGATTTCAGCGCCGCAGTGCTTTCATTCACCGTTTGCAATACTGCCGCAACGCCCTCTCGAAAAGCGCGGATTTCGGTTTCGATTTCCACGCGGCGGCGTTCCTGTTCTGACAGTGCCGCGCCTTTTCTTTCAGCATTGATGCGCTCGGTAATGTCGTCATGTGTGCCGATCCAGTAGTCGCCGCCTTTGACCGGCCGGTTGACCACCGATATCGCGCGCCCATCCGGCGTTTCGACGATTGCGCCTGACGATCGTCCGTCCTTGATAGATCCGAGTATCTCCTGGCGATATTTCTCGACATCCGTGTCGAGACTGCCGGATGAGAAGCGGTTCCTGATGACGTCGACGAGAGTAGCGCCCGGCTTGATGATATCCGGTGAAAGCCCGTACATCTCGATATAGCGGTCGTTGCATACGACAAGGCGTTCCGCAGAATCGAACATTACGAACCCTTGCGTCATATTATTGAGCGCCAGGGCGAGATACGCGCTTTTGTCGTGCAATCTTCGGCCAGCGAAGGCACTCGTAAGCGCAATACCGAGGACCGCCATAGCTCCGCTCGCGATCCCCGCGGCTAATACCGCCGGCGAGATAGCGAGCCCACCGACCGAGCGCGTTGGATCAAGCACGATCTCGACGGCGCCCATAGCGGTGAAATGGTGCGACACGATCGCCAGCGTCAGCAATACGGCTGCAATCGCCGCGTCGCGCCTCTTGAATGAGCGGACCGCCACCTTCATGGCAAACGCGCCGAAGATCATTCCCAATATGATCGAGGCCGCGACCAAATCGATTCGCCACACAATGCGGCCGGGAATTTCGACCGCAAACATTCCGGTGTAGTGCATCGCCGCAATGCCGCCGCCGATCAGCGCACCGGACAATGGCGGCGCCCAACGCGTCGGCACGTAGACCGCAATGCACAGCGCAAAACTCATGGTGGCGGCCGCCGCGGCGAGCGAGAAAACCGTCAGGGTCACGCCGTAGGCAACCGTGATCCCGGGCTCATAGGCCAACATCGCCACGAAATGCGTGGCCCAGATACCAAAGCCGCCGGCTACGCCAGCGGCAATAATCCAAATGACGCGCGTTCGACCACTGGTCGCGCGCGCGCGGTTGAAGATGTTGACCGCGCTGAGGCTCGCGAAAAGACAAATGACAGCGGCGACTCCGACGAGCCGCCAGTCATGTTGGACGGTGAGGCAGTTATAGACCTCAAACATGGACATAATCGCAGTGGGTGAACTGCGACGACCCTACGCAGGAGGTATTTATGTCCCGTTAACCCTCATGCGCCTTGTGGAATACTAGTTTTTCGCATGAGCGCACTCGTAACGCGCAACAAAGCCGGGCGACAACTTGCGCAGGCGCTCAAGATCAATACGACCGGAACGCGTAACGTAGTTCATCGCAAAGTCAGTTGGGTCGAGGCTGCATATGCTCGCTGAAATGCTCATACCAATGGGCGCTGCCGTTGGCGCCCGCAACCAGCTTTTCCAGGATCGGCCTGCGCCCGGTTTCATAAGCGGCAAGCGCCGCATCGATATCGTCGCCGTGCGCTGCAAGCGCTTTATCGAGGGCGATTGCATCCTCGATCGCCAGCCGCGTACCCGATCCAATCGAGAAGTGTGCGGTGTGCAGCGCATCGCCGACGAGCACGGTCCTGCGCACTGACCACCGTTCATTGTGGACAATCGGGAATTGCCGCCAGATCGAGTTATTGGAGATGAGCGCATGGCCACCCAAAGCCTGCGCAAACAGACGCTCGCACAATGCGCGCGTTTCCTCCTCGTCCATCCGCGCGAAGCCCGCGCGCGCGAAAGTGGCTGCGTTCACTTCGACAATAAAAGTGCTTTCGCCGGGCGCATAGCGGTAGTGGTGCGCATTAAAAGAGCCGAGATCAGCTTCAATAAAAGTCTGGGTCAAGGTTTCGAAGCGTTTTGTGGTGCCGAACCAGGCAAACCGGTTGGTCAGAAGGCGAACGGTAGCGCCAAACTCTTTCTCGAAACTGCGGCGCACCAGTGAATTGACACCGTCGGCGCCAACGATGAGATCGGCGCCCACCAGTTCATCAACGCTTTTCACCGTGTGGCGGTAAACCGGCTCAACGCCGACGGACCGCGCCCGCGCCTGCAACAGCTCCAGAAGCTTGAGCCGGCCGATCGCAGCAAACCCGATGCCGTCGATGACGACGCGCTCGCCGCGGTGCACGATGGCGATATCGTTCCACGATTCCATATGCGGGACGATCGCGCCGTAAGTCTCGGGATCGTCTTCGCGCAGAAATTCCAGTGCGCGATCGGAAAAAACCACGCCGAAACCGAAGGTGGCGTCGGCTGGATTCTGCTCGATGACAGTGACGTCGGTGCCGGGCTGGCGACGCTTGATCAAATACGCGAGGTAGAGGCCCGCAGGTCCGGCGCCGAGGATGGCGATGTGCATATGGGTGAGCCTACACGCTGACGCACCTCAAGAAAACGCGGTCAGATTGTCTGATTGTAGGCGCCGACCTCCGGATGTGTGCGCAATACACCATCGACGGCTGCAAACATCTCCCGCATACGCGCCTCGGAAACCGGGCTCTCGACCACGACCGCGAGCTCCGGCTTGTTGGACGAAGCGCGCACCAGGCCCCAGGTGCCATCCTCGACTGTGACGCGAACGCCATTCACGGTGACAAGGTCGCGGATCGCCTGGCCTGCGACTTTCGCTCCGCTCGCGTGGGCCGATTGAAATTGTTTCATGACCGCGTCCACGACGTCATATTTTTTCTCGTCGTCACAGTGCGGCGACATCGTCGGCGAACCCCAGGTCTTCGGCAGCGCCTTGCGAAGATCGGCCATGCTTTTTCCCGGATTGCGATCGAGCATGTCGCAAACCGCAAGCCCAAAGATCATGCCGTCGTCGTAACCGCGGCCGAACGGTTTGTTGAAGAAAAAATGTCCGGATTTCTCGAAACCGGCAATTGCGCCGAGTTCGTTGACGCGGCGCTTGATATATGAGTGACCAGTCTTCCAATAGTCGACTTTGACGCCATTGGCCTTCAGTACCGGATCGGTCAAGAACAATCCGGTCGATTTCACATCGACTACGAAAGTCGCGTTCCTGTGCAGCGCCGACATATCACGCGCCAGCATCACCCCAACTTTGTCGGCGAAAATTTCCTCGCCTTCGTTATCCACGACGCCGCAGCGGTCGCCATCGCCGTCAAAGCCGAGCGCGACATCGGCGCGATTGACGAGCACGGCGTCGCGCATTGCGTGCAGCATTTTCATGTCTTCGGTGTTCGGATTGTAGCGCGGAAAGGTGTGATCAAGATTGCAGTCGAGCGGCACTACCTCGCAACCAATGGCCTGCAATATTCGCGGCGCAAAGGCGCCGGCCGTGCCGTTGCCGCAGGCAGCCACCACCTTGAGCTTGCGCTTGATCTTCGGCCGCTTGGTCAAGTCGGCAATGTAGCGTTCCGGAAAATTCTCCACGAACTCGTAGCTGCCGCCGTCCTTGAAATCGAACTTCGCTCCCAGCACGATTTCCTTGAGGCGTTTCATTTCGACCGGGCCGAACGTCAGCGGTCGATTGGCGCCCATCTTAACGCCGGTCCAGCCATTGTCGTTGTGCGAGGCTGTCACCATCGCGACGCAGGGCACATTGAGTTCAAACTGGGCGAAATAGGCCATCGGCGTAATGACAAGACCGATGTCGTGAACCTTGCAGCCCGACGCCATCAAGCCGGAGATCAGCGCCATCTTTACGGACGCCGAGTAACTTCGGAAATCGTGGCCGGTAACAATTTCCGGTTTCACGTTCAGTTCGCGGATAAGGGTGCCAAGGCCGAGACCAAGAGCTTGCACGCCCATCAAATTGATTTCTTTTTCGAGCAGCCAGCGCGCGTCGTATTCGCGGAAACCGGTCGGTTTCACCAGCGGTGTGGATTCATAGGCGTAGGTATTCGGTGACAGTGCGGGCTTCGGCGTGGGAAACATCAGGTCCTCAAAATCGATCTGGGCGAATTCAATACCCTAACGCCGGAGAGCCGCAAAGCGCTCCGTCAAACCTTGGAATACCGGAAAACGGTGCCTACTGTTCGAGCACCAGTCGGCCATTGGCGAATTCGTAGCGCTTAAGTCGTGACAGAAACGACACGCCAAGCAGATTCCTGGCCAATGCCTCGTCAGGCAGCACCATCGCGGGCACATCATAGACAGTAATGCCGCCGACCTCGATCCGCTCGATTTTAGCCGGCGCAGCCTTGATTTTGCCGTTGGCGGTGACGGCAACAGCAGTGTAGTCGCGCGGCTGCGGACGAATTCCGGCCTGCGCGGCCGATGATTCCCGAAGGACAACGAGCGATGCGCCGGTATCGACCATGAAATCGATAAATCGCCCCTCAACGCGCGCTTCGACCTGGTAATGACCCTGCCGGTCGCTTTCCAGCATCAGGCTGCGGCCCGAGCTTGTTGGCTCGCGCGGCTCATATGACGGCTGCACGACCGCGGCTTGAGTCTCCGAATGCTCTTCGACAGCGCGATCTGCAAAGCGCGCGGCAAAAGCACCAACCGCAAGCAAGGCTGCCGCAAGGAAAAATATCTGGCGCATGGCAAAACCCATGGATTGCCGTGACCCTGACACATGAGGTTCAAGGGGGACTTAACGTGGCCGGACAGGCTGTCGCGCTTTGGCCCATGGTCAGCCGCCGGTTACGGCAACCGCGACAATTGAATCTATTGGCCGCGCGGCTTTGCCCGCCGGGTCGCTGGCGCCTTCATCGGGTCGTCCGGCCAGGGATGTCGCGGATAACGGCCCCGCATTTCGGTTTTGACGTCCCTGTAGCTGCCACGCCAGAAACCCGGCAAATCGCGCGTCACCTGTACTGGCCGGTGCGCCGGCGACAGTAGCTCGATTAGCAGCGGCACGCGTCCGCCGGCGATCGTGGGATGGACCGAAAGGCCGAACAATTCCTGCACGCGAATTGCAAGCTTCGGCCCTTCCTCCGCTTCATAGTCGATTGGAACGTGCGAACCCGACGGCGCTGTGAAATGGGTCGGGGCCTCGGCATCGAGCTTCTTGCGCAGATTCCACGGAATCAACGCATCCAATGCAGCCGTCAGATCATCCGCGCCGATTTGCGACAGCGCCGTCCTGCCAGTGAGAAACGGCGCGAGCCATTCGGCGGATGTGATGGCCAGCGTCGCGTCGGACAGATCAGGCCACCCATCTCCTTCAGCACGACGGAGAAACATCACGCGATTGCGCAGCTGAAGCTGTGCCTTGTTCCAAGGCAGCTTGCCAATACCGAGCGTGGCGATACCTTCCGCCAGCAGCCTGGCGCTTTCGGAATCGGACGCAACCGGCCGCGTCTGCTCGGACAATATAAGTGCGCCCAGTCGTTCCCGTCGTCGCGCGCGCAGTGATGCAGACGCTGTGTCGAAGGCAACTTCGCTGCGGTCCTCGATCTGGCCGGCGAAGCGCGCCTCGATCTCGGCAACCTCAACGGGCGCAGCCAGAACAATACGGCTTGCCGCTGCCGCACCGGTGAGTTCGGCGACCGCAAGAAAGGGCTCGCGCGCGAGCGGTGATGCCGGATCAACCAGACCGCCGCGGCCATTGGCGAGAAGAAATGCGCCGCCGGCGCCGCGGTTCTTGGCAATGCGATCCGGATAGGCCAGTGCGAGCAGCGCCCCCACGCTATGCTCGCCATTATTCTGACCCGCACCCGCGCTCTCTGCCCACCGCTTCACCATCGCGCGCGCATCCTCCGCGCGAGGGGAGCGGTCGCGACGAAAATTATCGAGCCGATGCCGCAAATCGACGTCGTCGCCGCCAAGCCCACGTTCAGTGAGCAACGCGGCAATGGTTGCAGCGAGCGCACCACTCCCCTCCGCGGAGGCGTCAACCACCATACGCGCCAGACGCGGCGGCAGCGGCAGGGACCGCAATTTGCGGCCCTCGTCCGTGATGCGGCCGTCTGCGTCGATAGCCCCAATCTCTTTCAGCAAAGCCCGCGCTTCCGCGAGTGCGGCCAGTGGAGGCGCATCGAGGAATGCCAATTTGGCCGGATCCGCGGTGCCCCAATGCGCCAAATCGAGCACGAACGATGAGAGATCCGCCGATAGAATCTCGGGCCGGGTGTAGGGTTCCAGCGAACTTGTCTGCGGTTCATCCCACAGCCGATAGCTGACACCCGGCTCGGTGCGGCCGGCGCGGCCGCGGCGCTGGTCGGCGGCGGCGCGGGACACGCGCACGGTTTCAAGGCGCGTCAGGCCGACATCGGGCTCGTAGCGCGGGACCCGCGACAATCCACTATCGATGACGATGCGCACGCCCTCGATCGTGAGCGAGGTCTCCGCGATTGATGTCGCGAGAACGATTTTGCGGTGACCTGGAGGCGACGGCGAAATGGCGCGATCCTGCTCGCGGGCGTCGAGCGCGCCATAGAGCGCAACGACATCGACATTCGTCTCTCGCATGCGATCCCTGAGCAGCATTTCAGTCCGGCGAATCTCCCCAGCCCCCGGCAGGAAGACCAGCACCGACCCGGTCTCCGCACGCAGCGCGCGCTCGATCGCATCCGAGACCTGGCGTTCGATCGGCGCGCGGGTGTCGCGGCCGAGGTAGCGCGTCTCGACCGGGTAGGCGCGGCCCTCGCTTTCGATCACCGGCGCATTGCCAAGTAACGCCGCGACGCGGGCGCCGTCCAGCGTCGCCGACATGACCAGCAGCTTGAGATCCGGGCACAGCCCTTGCTGGGCGTCGCGCGCCAGCGCCAAGCCGAGATCGGCATCGAGTGACCGCTCATGAAATTCGTCGAACAATACCGCGGCAATACCATCGAGCGACGGATCGTCGAGCACCAGCCGCGTGAACACGCCTTCGGTCACCACCTCGATACGCGTGCGTTTCGAAATCCGGGAGCCGAAGCGCACGCGCAGCCCGACGGTCTCGCCGACCTGCTCGCCGAGCGTCGCAGCCATCCGGGACGCCGCGGCGCGCGCGGCCAGCCGGCGCGGCTCCAGGACCAGAATTTTTTTGTCCTTTGCCCACGCTTCATCAAGCAGCACCAAGGGCACGCGTGTGGTCTTGCCGGCGCCGGGCGGCGCAACTAGCACGGCGCAGTTGGCGGCCGCGAGCGCTGCCGTCAACCGTGGCAGCACCAAGTCGATCGGAAGACCTGTTTTGAATGTTCGCATGACTTTCCGCATCATCATCCGCGCAAACGGATGATTCGGTAACCGCGGGATTCAATGAATAGCGATGTCGGTGTCGACCCGGTCCCCCGCGCTACCGCGGGGGACGACAACTTCTATTAGCTGCAAATTCTGAAATCACTTCCGGGCCCGCCCGATGCTTTCATAGACAAAACCGTGGCGGGCGATTTCGTCGGGCCGGTAAACATTGCGCAGGTCGACGAGGACCGGTTGCGCCATTACTTCCTTCAGCCGCTTGAAATCGAGAGCGCGAAATTGCTCCCATTCGGTAACGATGACCAGCGCGGAGGCGCCCTCGGCACATGAGTATGTATCGTTGCAGAAAGTCACGCTGCCGAGCACGCCTTTGGCCTGCTCCATACCGACCGGATCATAGGCGCGCACCTTGGCGCCCATGTCCTGCAATGCAGTGATCAAAGGAATCGACGGCGCTTCTCGCATATCGTCGGTATTCGGCTTGAAGGTGAGGCCCAGCACAGCAACGGTTTTTCCCCGCAGTTCACCGCCGAGCGCGTTGGAGACCTTTCGTGCCATTGCGCGCTTGCGCGCATCATTGACCGCCGCAACCGCCTCGACGATGCGAAGCGGCGCGGCGTGATCCTGCGCCGTCTTGATCAGCGCGACCGTATCTTTCGGAAAGCATGAACCGCCGTAACCGGGGCCGGCGTGCAAGAACTTCGACCCAATACGATTGTCGAGTCCAATGCCGCGCGCAATTTCCTGCACGTCGGCGCCGACCTTTTCGGCAAGATCGGCAATTTCGTTGATGAAAGTGATCTTGGTGGCAAGGAAGGCGTTGGCTGCATATTTGATCAGCTCGGCGGTGCGCCGATCGGTAAACAGGATCGGCGAGCGATTGAGATAGAGCGGCCGATACAGTTCGTTCATCACCTCGCGCGCACGCACATCCGAGGTTCCGATCACAATGCGGTCGGGATGCTTGAAATCCTGAATGGCGGCGCCCTCGCGCAGAAATTCCGGATTGGACACCACGGCGCAATCGGCGTCAGGCCGCGTCTCGCGGACAATGCGCTCAACCTCGTCACCTGTTCCGACCGGTACCGTCGATTTGGTGATGACGACGGTAAAGCCGTCGAGCGCCCGCGCGATCTCGCGGGCTGCATCATGGACAAAGCTGAGGTCGGCGAAGCCATCGCCGCGGCGGGACGGTGTTCCGACAGCTATGAATACCGCATCGGCATCGGCGACCGCGCCGGCAAGCTCTGTCGTGAATTTCAGCCGGCCGGCGCGGCTGTTGGCGGCGACCATTTCGGCCAGGCCCGGTTCGTAGATCGGCATTTCGCCGCGCGTGAGAGCAGCGATTTTCGCCTTGTCCTTGTCGACGCAGATCACTTCGTGACCGAAGTCGGCGAAGCAGGCGCCGGAAACGAGGCCGACATAGCCGGTGCCTATCATGGCAACGCGCATGGAAAATCCGTCATGAAGGTGACAAACCGTGTGCGGTCAGGGCCGAATGCGCCTGCATAGCAGACACCGTCGGCAGAGGCGAGAGGTGCAGGAGAATGCGTATTTTCTGTGGCTGCATTTTCTGGCGGATTGATTAACGCAGCGTCCGGGCCCACATTCGACACCATGCCAGCGCCCGCCAAATCCAAAGCTAAAGCCGCAACACCCGCATCCGTTCCACCGAACGCGTCCTCACGACCCCTCAAAAAGGGTGACCACGTATTTCTGGTGGACGGTTCCGGATACATTTTTCGCGCCTATCACGCGATCAGGTTCGAACCGCGCACCCCGGACGGCACGCATGTGAATGCCGTCTACGGCTTCTGCAGCATGCTGTGGAAGCTCCTCAAGGAAATGAAGCCGGACGAGCGCCCAACACACCTCGCGGTCGTCTTCGACAAATCGGAGAAAACCTTCCGCACCGAGATGTACAAGGAATACAAGGCGCATCGGCCGCCGCCGCCCGACGACCTGATTCCTCAATTCCCGCTTATCCGGGATGCTGTGCGCGCCTTCGAGATTCCGTGCCTGGAGCAAGCCGGTTTCGAGGCCGATGACTTAATCGCAACTTACGCACGCATTGCCTGTGAGGCCGGCGCGACCGCGACCCTCGTGTCGTCCGACAAGGACCTCATGCAGCTCGTGAATAAATGCGTGGTCATGTACGACACGATGAAGGACGTCCGCATCGGCATTCCCGAAGTGGTCGAGAAATTCGGCGTCCCGCCGGAGAAAGTCATCGAAGTCCAGGCCCTGATCGGCGATTCATCGGACAACGTTCCGGGCGTCCCCGGTATTGGCGTGAAGACCGCAGCGCAGCTCATCGGCGAGTACGGCGATGTCGAAACGTTGCTCAAGCGCGCCGGCGAGATCAAGCAGGAGAAGCGCCGCCAGGCGCTCATCGACAACGCCGAGTCTGCGCGGATTTCGAAAAAGCTTGTCACGCTTGACGATAAAGTGCCGCTCGATGTCCCGGTTGAACACCTCGGCGTGCGCGAGCCCGACTACAAAACGCTGATCGCTTTCCTCAAATCGATGGGATTCAAGACGTTGACGCAGCGCGTCGCCGACAAGATCGGCATTGACGCCAGCCAGGTCGAGGCAAGTTCGGCACGTTCGCCCGGAACGGCGGCCTCTCCACCGGCGACCGCGGCAAGCGCTACCCCCACTTTGCCATTGTCCGGCGGAGGCAAGCAGACCAAAGAAACACCGGAGCCAAAGGAGGGAAATGGCGCCCTCACCCCGATTGCACTCGCGACAGCTCGCAGCGAGGCGGCGCGCACGGCCAAGATTGATCGCAGCAAGTATGAGACGGTGCGAACGCTCGCCCGCCTGAAGGAATGGGTGGCACGCGCGCACGAACTGGGCGTGGTTGCGGTGGATACCGAGACCACAAGCCTCGACGCCATGCAGGCGCACCTTTGCGGATTTTCGCTTGCGCTGGCACCCAGCGAGGCATGCTACGTGCCGATCGGCCATCGCGATGGTGGCGGCGAAGGCAAAGGCGATTTGTTCTCGCCCGAAGCCAAGCTGTGCGAGGGACAAATCCCTGAGCGCGATGCACTTGCCGTGCTCAAACCGCTGCTTGAGGACAACGGGGTCCTTAAGATCGCGCAGAATATGAAATATGACTGGCTGGTGTTCGCACAACGCGGCATCCAGGTCGCCGGCTACGACGACACCATGCTGATTTCCTACGTGCTCGACGCCGGCAAAGGCGGGCACGGCATGGACGATCTCGCCAAGCGCTGGCTCAACCACGACACCATCCACTTCCATCACGTCGCCGGCTCGGGCAAAGCGCAGGTCACGTTCGATTGCGTATCGATCGAGAAGGCCAGCGAATATGCGGCCGAGGACGCCGACGTCACCTTGCGCCTCTGGTACGCACTCAAACCGCGGCTTGCCGCCGAACGCGTCACTTCGGTCTATGAATTGCTTGAGCGCGCGATGCCGACGGTTCTCGCGCGCATGGAGCGGCGCGGCATTTCCATCGACCGCCAGGTGCTTTCGCGCTTGTCCGGCGAATTCGCGCAGGAACAGGCGCGGCTCGAGGACGAAATCAAGACTTTGGCCGGCGAGCCGGTCAATCCGGGATCGCCCAAGCAGCTCGGCGACATTTTGTTCGGCAAGATGAAACTGCCCGGCGGCTCCAAAACAAAGACCGGACAGTGGGCAACCGGCGCGCGCGAACTGGAGGACTTGGCCGAGCAAGGCCACGCGCTGCCGCGCAAGATTCTCGATTGGCGGCAGGTCTCCAAGCTGCGCTCGACCTATACCGAGGCGCTGCCCAATTACGTCAACCCCGACACCAAGCGCGTGCACACAAGCTACGCACTGGCGGCGACCAGCACCGGACGGCTCTCCTCTTCCGAGCCGAATTTACAAAACATCCCGATCCGCACGGAAGACGGCCGCAAGATTCGCCGCGCTTTCGTCGCCTCACCGGGGATGAAACTTGTCTCGGCCGACTATTCCCAAATCGAATTGCGGCTGCTGTCGGAAGTGGCGGAGGTGCCGACCTTGCGCAAGGCATTCCATGACGGTGTCGACATCCATGCCATGACGGCGTCGGAAATGTTTGGCGTGCCGGTCAAGGACATGCCGGCCGACGTGCGCCGCCGCGCCAAGGCGATCAATTTCGGCATCATCTACGGCATATCTGCGTTCGGGCTCGCGGCGCAGTTGAACATCGATAAGAACGAAGCCGGCGCCTATATCAAAAAATATTTTGAGCGCTTCCCCGGCATACGCGATTACATGGACGAAACCCGCGAATTCTGCCGCGATCATGGCTATGTGCTCACGCTGTTCGGCCGCAAATGCCACTACCCAGATATTAAGAACAGCAATCCATCCATCCGCTCGTTCAACGAACGCGCGGCCATCAACGCAAGGCTGCAAGGCACCGCCGCCGACATTATCCGCCGCGCGATGATCCGCATCGAGCCGGAACTCGACCAGGCGAAGCTCAAAGCGCAGATGCTGCTTCAGGTGCACGACGAACTGATTTTCGAAGTGCCGGAGGCGGAGGTGAAAGACACCATCACGATCGTCAAAAGCGTGATGCAGGATGCGCCACATCCGGCGGTCTCATTGCATGTGCCGCTCCAGGTAGATGCGCGCGCTGCCAGTAACTGGGACGAGGCGCATTAGGTCTTGTCGAAACGCTGCCTGTCAATTCAATGCCTAAAGATCCGATGAATCCATCGCAACGCATCGATCAGCTGATCGCAAAACTCAAAGATTGGCGCGGCAATACGTTCGCCGGCATCCGCAAGGCCATTCTTGCGGCCGACCGGGAGATCATCGAGGAATGGAAGTGGATGGGAAGCCCGGTGTGGTCTCGCGACGGAATGATCGCGGTCGCCAACGCCCACAAAAAGAAGGTGAAGATTACCTTTTCCCACGGGGCAAAGCTCGCCAATCCTGACAAGCTCTTCAACGCGGGCCTCGGAGGAAACTTGTGGCGCGCGATCGATTTTTTCGAGGGTGACAAGGTCAATACGGGGGCGCTGAAAAATCTTGTCCGTGCCGCGATTGACTACAATCAGAGCAAATTGAAAAAGAAGAAAGCACCGGGGTGTGCGCGAGCGAAGCCCCGCAAACGTAAAAAGACTTGAGGCCATCCCGTCAGGGCACGATCGAGAAGAACAAAAACGCCGCAAAAATTGCCAAATGGACGATGCCCTGCAGTACGGTCGTTCGCCCGGTCCCCAATGTGATCACGCCTACGACAAGCGTCAGTGCCAGCAAGATTTGTTCTTTTCCGTTGAGGCCGAGTTCGAGATGCTTGTCGAGTACAAGCGAAACAGCTGCAACCGCCGGAATCGTCAGGCCAATGCTCGCGAGCGCCGATCCCAACGCCAGGTTCAGGCTCGTTTGTAGCCGGTTGGCCTGAGCCGCCCGCAGCGCCGCCAGGCCTTCAGGCAGCAGCACCAGCCCCGCAATAACGATCCCGACCGAAGCCTCCGGCACGCCAAGCCACGCCACACCGGTTTCGAGCGTCGGGGTGAGCGCTTTTGCGAGGCCGACCACGGCAACGAGCGCGGCGAGCAATAGTCCGGCACTGACAAGCGCCGTCCGGTTGGACGGCGGCCGCGCGTGCGCATCTTCATTCTTGCGGGCTTTCGCAAGAAAATAATCGCGATGCCGCACGGTCTGAACGAACACAAACGAGCCGTAGAGCACCAGCGAAACAACTGCCGCAAAAACAAGCTGCGATGGACTGAAGAATGGACCGGGCGCGGTGCTCGCAACGTTTGGCAGCACCAGCGTGAGGACCGTGAGGGCCGCCAGCACCGCGAGTGCCGCGCTCGCACCCTGGAGCTGAAACCCCTGCTCGTGATGGCGCGCGCCGCCCGCCAGCAGGCACAGGCCAACGATCCCGTTGCACACGATCATGACGGCAGCAAAAACCGTATCGCGCGCCAGTTCTGGCTTTCCATCAGGAGCGGAAATCATGATCGAAACGATCAGCGCCACCTCGATCACCGTCACAGCGACGGCGAGAACCAGCGTGCCAAATGGTTCGCCGGTGCGGTGGGCAACCACCTCGGCGTGATAAACGGCCGCAAACACGGTCGCCATCAATGCGATTTCCGCGACCACGGCCATGAGACCGCTCACACCGAACGCAAGCGCGATCAACAGAACGAGCCAGGCCGCTACCGGGCATGCCCAGGTCCACCAGGGCGTCTCGGCTTTTTTTGCCATTCGAAAAAGTCCTTTGCCGCCGACCTATCTTCGTTTCCGCCGCGCGGCCTTGAGCTTGCTGCCGCGTCGCGCCGCAGGCTTTGCAGCCTTGGCAACTTTTGCCGGCAGGACCGCGATCGCCTCGATTTCGAACAATGCGCCCGGCCGCGCCAGCTGCGAGATTGCCACGGTGGTGCTGGCTGGCGGCGCCGACATATTGAAATGGTGATCGCGCACCTCGCGGAAGATCGCGATGTGCGACATGTCGACCAGATAGTTGTTGATCTTCACCACGTCCTTGATCGTGGCGCCCGCGTCTGCAAGCGCGAGCTTGAGATTTTCGACGGCCTGGTTTGCCTGCGCGCGAAAATCGCCCGGCGCGCCCACCAGTTTGTTTTCCATATCGAGCCCAAGCTGCCCGGCAATGAAAATCAATCGGTTGGGCCCGGTGGCCTCGACCACGTAACTGTACCCGGGTGGTTTCGCGAGCGTCTTCGGATTGGAAAAGCGGATATTGGCGGCCATCGAAATACTCCCTACGTTTGAATCAACTCTACACAGATCGCTTCGCCCGGCCTGTTCGACTTACTTTTTCTCCTCCAGGAGGCCCAGGCCTTTGCCCAGCCATTTTGTCGTCGGCGCTTGAATCAGAATCGTCATCAGAATTGCGATGAACGTGACCGACGCGATCAGTTGAGCGCCGGGCGCCTTCATGCCGAGCAACAAGCCGGCTAGCGCTCCCGGAATGACCCCAGTCTCGCGGGTCCAGCACATGAACAGCATCTCTCTGACACTCCAGCGCGCGCGCCGGTCCGGTAGCGCGCACGCGAAAACCGTCACCGGGCGGGCCACCAACATCAAGACGATGACGACGACGACGCCGCCTGTCAGATATTGCCCCATGAGACCAAAATCGACCTGCGTCCCGACGAGGATGAAAATGAACAAACGCATGATGAACGCGGTGGTCGAGACATATTCGTCAAGCTTTCTCGCCTCGCCCGCCTCCATATTAAAGCCATATGAATCCTTGTTTCCGATCATGATGCCGAAAACAAACACCGCCATAAAACCACTGGCTTGCAGGCCATCGGCCGCAAAATAGGCGCCGACAACAGCGACCAGTGTCACGACGGGAGCATAGTTCGCGAGAAATCCCAATCGTTCGTGCGCGATGAGCATCGCAGCCAGGTATCCGAGTCCGACTCCGGCGACAATCCCGATGATCGACTGCTTGATCAGATCGAGTATCGATGACGTTAACGAAAATTCGCCGGTTCCCATTGCCACGCCTAAAACACCGAATGTGACGATCGCGCCCATGGCGTCATTGAATGCCAACTCGCTCATCACCGTCTGCGCAACGCGATCGCGAATGTGAACCTGTCGAAAAATAGGAACCAGCGTGGCGGGGTCCGTGGACGCCAGCGTCGCGCCAAGCAATAGCGCCACTATCCACGGAACGCCGAGAACGTAGTAAGCGGCTACACCTGTTATCGCTGCGGTAATCAGAACGCCAATCGTGGCGATCACTACAATCGTGATCCAAACCTGCTTCAAAACATCGAAACGGAGCGACGCGCCGCCGTCGAACAAAATGTAGCTGGCGCCGAAGAGAAGAATGATCTGATTGAGTGCCGAATCCGCCTTGATGTCGATCAGCCCCAGGGCTCCCGGCCCGATCGCCATGCCGACGACCAGGAAGACCGCAACGTCGGGAATCTTTAACTTCTGCGCTAACAGCCCTGTAATTGTGCCGATCGCCAAAATAAGGCCCCCGGATAGCAAAATATGTTTCGCAAGTTCAATGGCGGCCGTCGTTTGCACTTAATTCCCCCCGATTCCGGGAAACGAATACCGGAGCAACCAAGTTTTTTATTTTGAGCCCGCGCGATGCTGCCCGACACGTTTCGAAATGACAAGGCGCACAGCGTCAAGTGCTGCTGCACGCGACTCGAAAATTAGCCTCTTTTCTGTCATAACCTACGCCTTCGATCGTGGCAGTTTAGGGCTTTTGATCCCCGCAACAGATGGACCGGACGATGCGCAAGACGGCATTGGCAGCGGCAGTATTGATGGTCAGCGCGTCACTGACAGTGCCGACCTTGGCCGCCAGCTGCCAGAACAACAACAGTTACGAGCGCTGGCTCGAAGATTTCAAGAAGGAAGCAGCCACGCAAGGCATTTCGCCCCGCGTCATCACCGCTGCCTCGCCCAGCATGACATTCGATCAGGCGATCATCCGCCGTGACCACGGCCAGGCCGTGTTCAACCAGACTTTCCTCCAATTCTCTGACCGGATGGTCGGCGGCCCACGCATTCCGAATGGTCTTGCCAAGATCAAACAGCATGCGGCGTTGTTCGCGCAGGTTGAAAAGAAATACGGCGTTCCTGCGCCGGTGCTCACCGCCTTCTGGGGCCTTGAAAGCGACTTCGGCGCCAATTTCGGTAACTACAATATTCTCAGCGCGCTCGCGACCCTCGCCTATGACTGCCGGCGGCCCGATTTCTTCCGCCAACAATTGCTGGATGCGCTCCGCATCATTGAGCGCGGCGACCAGCGCGTGGAGGACATGATTGGTGACTGGGCCGGCGAATTCGGCGGCATGCAATTCACCGCGTCAGATTATCTCAAGAACGCGATCGACTTCGACGGGGACGGCCGGCGCGACCTCATCCACAGCGTTCCGGACACGCTCGCCTCTGCCGCCAACTTCCTAGTCAGTCTCGGCTGGCAGCGCGATCAACCTTGGTTACAGGAAGTGCGGGTGCCGGCGAACCTGCCGTGGCAGGAGGCCGACGTTAATATCCAGCACCCGCAATCGAAGTGGGTCGGATGGGGTGTGAAGGCAGCGCACGGATCGCTGCCTTCGGGCGATTTGCCGGCGGCGCTGATCCTGCCGATGGGCCGGCAGGGGCCCGCTTTCCTCGCCTACCCGAACTTCAAGGCATTCCTCGGTTGGAATTCGGCAATGGTCTATTCAACCACCGTCGCCTATTTCGCGACCCGGCTGGCGGGCGCACCAAATGTCGACCACGCCGGGGCCGCAAATGTCGCGCCGCTGTCCGCACAACAAATTATGGAGCTGCAGCGCTTGCTCATCAAGCAAGGCTATGAGGGCGTTGGCGAGATCGATGGAAAGGTCGGCAACGGTACGCGAAATGCTACCAAGAAGGCGCAACTGAAAACCGGGCTGCCGGCCGATTCCTATCCGACCGCCGAATTGATCGAGAAGCTGCGTGGGGGCTCCACCAGCAGCTCAAATCGGTAATTCGCTGTCGAGGTGCTTCATAGCCAATGGGCTGTAACGCTCGCCGGCGACGGCGCCGATCGGCGCCGCGGTTTCAATCGCCGCAAGCTCGTCTTGTGTCAGCGTGATCGCCAAACCTGCAAGCGCCTCAGCAAGCTGATCGCGGCGGCGCGCCCCGATTAGCGGCACGACATCCTCACCGCGCGAACGCAGCCAGGCAAAGGCGAGCTGCGCAACGGACACACCGCGCGCCTTCGCAGACTTGGACAGCGCCGCGATCAGTTCGCGGTTGCGCGGCATATTTCTCATCGAGAAGCGCGGCATACGGCTGCGAATTTCGCCGCCATTGGTGCCGCCGTTCACAAGCGTTGCATCGCTGATCAGTCCGCGCGAGAGCACGCCATACGCGACCAGCGGGATTTTGAGCTCGCGCACCGCGGGCAGAATTTCGCTTTCGATGCCACGGGACAACAGCGAATATTCAATCTGCACTGACGAAACAGGATAGACGGCCGCCGCACGTCGGAGCGTGTGCGCCGAAACCTCCGACAGGCCGATGTGACGCACATATCCCGCCGTCTGGAGATCGAAAATCGCGCCAAGAGTTTCTTCCAGGGCCACCGAGCGATCGTAGCGCGAGGGCATATAGAGATCGATGTAGTCCGTTTTGAGCCGGCGCAGGCTGTAGGCTAGAAAGTTCTTCACCGCTGCCGGACGCAGGTCATAGCCATAGTGGCCTCCATCGGGCCCGCGCAGGTTGCCGAATTTGACAGACAGGAAGGCGCGCCGGCGTTTGCCGCCTTTCAGCGCCTCGCCCAGCAACATCTCGTTGTGGCCCATCCCGTAGAAATCGCCGGTGTCAAAAAATGTAATTCCGGCATCGAGTGCGGCGTGGATGGTGGCGATGCTTTCGGCATCGTCGGTTTGGCCATAGCCACCCGACATGCCCATGCAGCCGAGGCCGGCGGCCGAAATCTCGTCATTTGAGTGCCCGATTCGGACCCTGCGCATTGCGGCATCTCAATGCGCGTATGTGAAGATTAAAAGACAGTCATCTTTGATCATTTCCGCACGATTGACCGCCGGGAATATGAACCAACGGCCGTTTAATCAGTTGAAGCATGGAACTTTACCCCGGGCCTGGTGGGAGGACCGATATGACGACCCAAACACGACTTTTAGGTGCATTACTTGCGGCAGGGCTGGCAGTTTCACTGCCAATGGCGGCCGTGGCACAGCAACCGCCGGGTAAGCCAGCGCCTGCGGCGAAAGCGGCACCAGCGCGAGCCGCAGCCCCTGCAGCCCGCCCGGCGCCCGCGCCCCATGTGGCGCCTGCACCTCGCGCGGCTGTACCGCATGTTGCGCCGGCAGCCCGTATGGCGACACCCCACGCCGCGCCTTCCGCGCGGGTCGCAACGCCACGCTTCACCCCACAACAGCATGCGGCACCGCAGGTTCGATCAGCGCCCGCAGTCAATCGCAGCGTCCAGCGGCAGCAATTCCGCCAGGAGCGCGCTGTGCACCGGCAGAACGTCCAGCCAACCGTTCAGGCACGTTCCAAGCTGCAGGCACAGCCGAACGCGCAGTCGCAGCAGCAAGTCCAGCTCAACACGCGCCAGCAGCTACGCGCCGAACGCACATTGCGCAGGACGGAAGACCGGCAATTGCGCCGTGTGCCTGCATCGCAACGTGCGCAGCAGCGGGAGCAAATTCAGCAAGCGCGCCAGCAGCGCGCACTGTCACGGCAACAGCTGGCGCAGCCCAATGCCTTGCAGACGCAATCAAATGCGCGGACGTTGCGCGCGGACCGCCGCAACGGGGCCCCGCGTCTGACCGCGGATGCGGCACGGCAAGGGCGTTTTGCGTCGGGCTTTGCGCAACGCAATAGTGGCGTCAACGGGCGCAATCAGTTTGAGCGCACGTCGGCACACAACGCCTGGCGGCATGGCCGGCGCGCCGCGTTCGTCGCGTGGTACGGGCCGGTGTTCTGGCCTTATGCCTACTCAGACGTCTTTGACTACGCATTCTGGCCCTCTGGTTATGACGATGGCTTCTGGGCCTATGCCTATGACGACTTTTTCGACGGCGTGTTCTGGGGCGAGGCCGGCCCGCCGGAAGATTACGTCTATGGTGAGCCGTCCCCGCAAGGGCGTGGCTATGCGGGCGCGCAGGGCCAACGTCCGAGCTATGCCAGCGTGCAGACGCTGTGTCGGCAACCGGGCAGCGGCATCACCGCCTGGCCATTTGCCGATATCGAGCAGAAGGTCGGCCTGAATGGCGATCAGCGGCAATTGCTCGGCGATGTGCGTAAGGCGAGCGAGGACGCGGCCGCGGCTTTCAAAGTGTCGTGTCCGCAGGAGAACGCCTTCCCGCTCACGCCCCCGGGCCGCCTCGCCGCAATGACGGCGCGTCTCGATGCAACGCTGCAGGCCGTGCAGACGGTGCACCCGGCGCTGGAGAAGTTCTACGACTCGCTCAGCGATGAGCAGAAGGAACGCTTCAACGAGATCGGACCCAAGAAGACGGCGGCCAACGCCGAGGCAAATGAGGCCTCGAAGGCGGCCGACGCGTGCAAGCAGCCGAAGCAAGGCCTCGCCAACCTGCCGATCGAGAAAATCGAGGACGCGATCAATCCGACCGACGCGCAGGGAACCGAGCTCAACAGACTGCAGGACGCGACCACGCAGGCGGTCTCGATCATGCAGGCGGCGTGCCCGAACGAGACGCCGATCACCCCGCCGGGACGGCTCGACGTCATGGAAAAGCGTCTGCAGGCCATGATCGATGCGGCCAAGACCGTGAAGCCCGCGCTTGAGAGCTTCTATGCCTCGCTGACCAGCGAGCAAAAGGCACGCTTCAACCGCATCGGCCAGCAGCTGGAGACGACAGGTCAGTCGAGCAACTGATCGGTGGCCAGGATGAAATGAAAAAGGGCGGCCGCAGTGGCCGCCCTTTTTTATATGCCTGGTGAAAAGCTACTCCGCCGCGATGCGTACTTCCGGCGCCGCTGCCTTGATGTCCGGCGTGACGTGTTTCTCGAACTTGGCGAAGTTCTTCTGGAACATGTCGACGAGATCGCGCGCGGTCTTGTCGAACTCAGCCTTGTCCTTCCAGGTCTTGAACGGATTGAGCAAATGCGGCTCGACGCCCGGCACCGAGGTCGGCACCGAGAACCCGAAATAAGGATCGGTGCGGAAATCGGCGCCCTTGAGCGAGCCGTCGAGCGCAGCGGTCAACAGCGTACGGGTCGCCTTGATCGGCATGCGCCGGCCAACGCCGTATTTGCCGCCGGTCCAGCCGGAATTGACCAGCCAGACGTCGACCTTGTGCTTGTTGATGTAGTCGCGCAGCAAGTCGGCATAGACCGACGGGTGCCGCGGCAGGAATGGCGCGCCGAAACAGGTGGAGAATTCCGGCTGAACGCCGACCAGACCCTTCTCGGTGCCGGCGACCTTCGCCGTATAGCCGGAGAGGAAGTGATACATCGCCTGGGTCGGCGTGAGTTTGGCAATCGGCGGCATGACGCCATAGGCGTCGGCGGTCAGGAAGATGATGTTCTTCGGATGACCGGCGCGTCCGCTCCGCGACGCGTTTGGAATGAACTCAAGCGGATAGGCTGAACGCGTGTTCTCAGTCTTGGAGCCGTCGTCGTAGTCGGGCACGCGCGTGACCGGATCGAACACGACGTTCTCCAGCACGGCGCCGAAGCGATTGGTGGCGTCCCAGATCATCGGCTCCGCTTCCTGCGAGAGCTTGATGGTCTTGGCGTAGCAGCCGCCTTCGAAATTGAAGATCCCGTCCGGACCCCAGCCGTGCTCATCGTCGCCGATGAGGATTCGGCTCGGGTCGGCCGACAATGTGGTCTTGCCGGTGCCGGACAGGCCGAAGAACAGCGCGCTCTCGCCCTCGTGGCTGACATTGGCCGAGCAGTGCATCGGCACGACGTTCTGCGCGGGCAGATAAAAATTGAGTGTCGTAAACACCGACTTCTTCATCTCGCCCGCATACGACGAACCGCAGATCAGGACGATCTTGCGGGTGAAATCGATGGCAACCATCGTGTCGGAGCCTTCGCGGCCTCCGTGGCGCTTTGCGTCGGGGCGGAACGAGGGCAGATCGACGATCGTGAGTTCCGGAACGAAACCGGCGAGATCGGATTGCTCGGGGCGAATCAGCAACTGGCGAATGAAGAGCGAATGCCAGGCGAGTTCGGTGAAGATGCGGGTCTTGATGCGGTATTTCGGGTCGGCGCCGCCGTAAAGGTCCTGCGCGAATAGCTTCTTGCCTTCGACATGCTTGATGAAATCGGCGAGAAGATTGTCGAAGTTTTCCTTCGACATTTTACGGTTGCCGTCCCACCAGACCGAGTTTTCGGTGAGTGCATCGACGACGGTATGCTTATCCTTCGGGCTACGGCCGGTGTGATGGCCGGTCTCCGCGCAGAGCGCGCCGCCTGCAACCAGGGACGCCTCGCCCGCGGAAATCGCGTGCTCATAAAGCGCCGGCTCGGTGAGGTTCCAGCGTACCCCGGCCAGATTTTTGAAGCCGAATTTGTCGGCGCCATAGGCGCCGTTCCGCACACCCTGCTCTTGCACGCGAATTCCTCCCACACTCGGCCGCTTAGTGCCAAACCCCTCGCGGCCCTTTTAGGTCCGCGTTGCGGCTCATAGAACGCAAGTATAGCTCGTTGCCCGAAAGCGCGCGAGCATATGCACCAACGGCCCCGAAATGCCAAGGCAAAATGCCATGCATTGGCGGCAGGCGGCATTGCACTGCATCAATGAGGCAGGGAAACCCCGAGGTGATGTGTCAGCAATCACCGACCGGTAGATCAGTCGGACAATCCCTTGTCTGCGAGCCATTTATTGATCAGGTCGGCGATCTGGCCGTTATTCTTATCCATCATCAGCATGTGGGAATTTCCCTTGATGCCGACCTCGGGCAAATTAACCACATCTACTTTTCCGCCGGCCGCACGCACCGCCTCCGCATAGTCGAGGCCAAGCTGACGCATTTTCGGCCAGCGGCTGTCGAGCGGAATATTGTCGCCGTAGACCACCAGCACCGGGATGTCCTTGAGCTTGCCGGCCTGCGCCTTGTCGCCGGCGACCGCTGGTTCGACAGCGACGATCGCCTTGATCTTGTCGGGGCGCGCTTGCGCCACCGTGAAGCCGAAGCCGCCGGCCTGGCTGTGGAACAACAACACGCAGGGACAAACTTTGTCGACCAGCGCGGTGTAGGCGGCGATGATGGCGTCGTCAGTCGTCGTCCAACGTGGCACGATCTGCTTGGTGAAATTGTCGTAACCCTCGACCGGAAATTGATTGCCGGGAATTACTTTCATCTGGGCGGGATCGGCGTTCCAGGAACCAGGCCCCTGCCCGATGCGGAAGCGCTCGAATGGATTAGCATTGGTCAGAAAGTTCGGCTCGCCCTTCCACACGTCGGGCGGCGCAAAGCCGGAGCGGCCGCGCTCGACTGCGTCCGAGTTGTAAACGTCCCAGCCTTTGCGGATGAACATGTTCATCCAGCCTTCGCGGCCATCGGGCGTGGTCTCGTAGGTAACCCCGGTCAGACCACCGCCGTGCCACATCAGCAACGGATATTTTCCCTTGCGGTTTTGCGGCAGGAAATACTGCACGTACATCTGCTCGACCTGATAGAGGCCGTTCGGGTCGATTTTGGCGGGGACGCCACCGGCGCCAAGAACAAGTTCTTTGACCGGCTTGCCGGAAATCTCGACGACGCGGCCGCCGACATGGAAAGAGCCCATGTCGCGCAACGCAATCGGTTCGCCTGCTGACGTTGGATGCATCGCAAGAACCGTAGCGGTGCCGCACATAATTAAAAACAGGATTTTGCGCATGATGTCGCTCCCCAGCATTTTTGACGCGTGAGTGTGACTCATCCGGCCGGGCCTCGTGATCACGGATGCGTGCGCTTCGACGGCGAAATGTGGGCTGCTGCCCCGGCCGTTCAGATTGCCCGGGCTTGCTCTGCGAGTTGCTTGAGGATCGCGCGCAGCGGCCCCGGCGCGGTGACGCGCTGCGGAAACGGCAACCGCAGCGCGGTGCGGCCGCTTTGCAATTCTAGTCCTTCAGGATCGATCCCCACGCAACGCCATTCGCCGTCGGGAGCGCCGAGCAATTTGGTCGCATAGAGCCGACAGGCATCGGCATGGTCGCCATTCATATGCTCGATGGCCTCGGCCTCGGAGTCGATCAGCGCCTGTGCGTCGGAGATGTCGGAGAGAACATCCTGCGGCCGGAGGTCGACTATGCGGCCGAAGCCAGCAACCAGGTGCGCGCGCGTGATCTCCATCCGGTAGAAGGAAAAGTCGGCGAAGTTTGCAAACATCTCGGCGTCCGGATGGCGCCGGAGATATGTACTCATTGCCGACGAATCGGCGGTGACTGAGCACGTTCCCATCAGCATCACGCGTGCGCCTTCGAGCGGATCGCCCTCCTTGCGCTCGTCGAGCATCAGGGAAACACGCTTGTCCGCCAGGATGTTCTTGGTGTGCAACGCCAGTTTCGACAGCAGGAAGAGCGGCGCGCCATCGACACAAGTCCCTACGTTCACCAGCGAGCAATACGGATCCCCCGTACCGGGTAGCAATGTCGCAAGTGCGCCCGAACGCCCTTCGCGCAACAACTTCTTGGCCGCCAGACGTGCATCGAAGGCGTTATCGGGCTTCATGACGGTTACTCATGCATTCACGATTTAGCACTGGCGGACGCAAAGATTCGGCCTTTGGGCTTGAAATCGCTACCGAATCACATAGTTGTTGCAAAGAGGCCACATTTCAGACCCTGTTTGTGCGGTTCAAAACACGCGGGACGTCTTGCCAAGAGGGGCTCATGCCGACAATCGCTCTCGTCGACGACGACCGCAACATCCTGACCTCTGTTTCGATGGCTCTGGAAGCGGAAGGCTATCGCATCATGACGTATACCGACGGCGCCTCCGCGCTCGACGGTTTTAAAACGTCACCTCCTGATCTCGCCATCCTCGATATCAAGATGCCACGTATGGATGGCATGGAGACACTGCGTCGTCTCCGCCAGAAATCCGATATCCCCGTGATCTTCCTCACCTCAAAGGACGAGGAGATCGACGAGATGTTCGGCCTCAAGATGGGGGCCGACGACTTCATCCGCAAACCATTCTCGCAACGGCTTCTGGTCGAGCGCGTCAAGGCCGTACTGCGCCGCGCCTCCCCCAAGGATGGCACGCCAGTGAAGGAAGTCGATTCCGCCAAAGTTTTGGAGCGCGGTCTGCTGCGGATGGATCCTGAACGCCATACCTGCACCTGGAAGGGCGAGGCAGTCACACTGACGGTCACCGAGTTTCTCATCCTGCAGGCGCTCGCCACTCGGCCCGGTGTGGTTAAAAGCCGCAACGCGCTGATGGACGCCGCCTACGACGACCAGGTCTATGTGGATGACCGCACGATCGACAGCCACATCAAGCGGTTGCGCAAGAAGTTCAAGGTGGTCGACGACGATTTTGAGATGATTGAGACGCTCTACGGCGTTGGCTATCGCTTTAAGGAATGACCAATTCTTAATGTTACGGGCCGCTTGGACGGCCTGACGGAGCGTCGCGGCTTGCGGTAAAATGTCGGGGTCAATCAAGACCCTCGGTAAACCCGGCTGGATTGAACGACGTGCTCGATCGGACCACTGAAATTGCCGCACAGACCGCCGAGGCCGAACGGCCCGGCGCGGAGACGGCGCGTCCTGGGCCCAAGCAGGACGGCGCGGTGCGCCGAATGCTGCGCTCGGTATGGCACTTCTTCGTCGCGCAAAGTTTCTCGAGCCTTACGCGGCGCATTGTCTTTCTCAATCTTGCGGGCCTCGTCGCGCTGGTGACTGGCGTTCTATATCTGTCGCAATTCCGCGCCGGGCTGATCGACGCACGCGTGCAAAGTTTGCTGACGCAGAGCGAAATTATCGCAGGCGCGATCGCGGCGTCGGCAACGGTGGAAACGGATTCCATCACGATCGACCCGGAACGCCTGCTCGAGTTGCAGGCGGGCGAAAGCTACGGCCCGTCCGATGACTCGCTTTCTGGAATCGAATTCCCGATCAATCCGGAGCGTGTCGCGCCCCTGCTGCGCCGCCTCGTCTCACCGACCAAAACGCGGGCGCGCATCTACGACCGCGACGGCGTGCTCATTCTCGACAGCCGTAACCTCTATGGCCGTGGTGACGTTTTGCGTTTCGACCTGCCACCGCCGAGCGCAGAGAAACCCGGTCTGATGGAACGCGCTTTCATCGCGCTGCGCCGCTGGTTCGGACGTGGTGACTTGCCGCTCTACAACGAACTCGGTCCCGAGAACGGCAAGGGCTATTCCGAGGTGACGCAGGCACTTAACGGTCTTCATGCCAGCATGGTGCGGGTCAACGATCGTGGCGAGGTCATCGTCTCTGTCGCAGTGCCGGTTCAGCGTTTCCGCGCCGTGCGTGGCGCCCTGATGCTGTCAACGCAAGGCGCCGACATTGACGACATGGTCGAGGCCGAACGGCTTGCCATTGTTAAAGTGTTCTTCGTCGCAGCCGGCGTGATGGTTGTGCTCTCGATGCTGCTCGCCGGCACCATCGCCGGCCCGGTGCGCCGCCTCGCCGACGGTGCCGAACGGGTTCGACGCCGCATTCGCACGCGCGTCGAGATCCCCGACTTCACGCGGCGGCGCGATGAAATCGGCGACTTGTCGGGCGCGCTGCGCGACATGACCAACGCACTCTACACGCGCATCGAAGCGATCGAGAGTTTTGCCGCCGATGTCGCTCACGAACTGCGCAATCCGCTTACCTCGCTGCGTTCGGCGGTCGAAACATTGCCGTTGGCCAAAACGGATCAAAGTCGCCAGCGCCTGCTTGCGGTCATCGAACACGACGTGCGGCGGCTCGACCGCCTGATATCCGATATTTCCGACGCCAGCCGGCTCGACGCCGAATTGCAGCGGCAGGAGGCAGCTCCGGTCGATTTCGCAAAACTTCTCGACGCCCTGGTGAAAGCCGCCAACGAGATACGCACTGACGATGTCAACGTGACGCTCGCGTTCGAAGGTGGACCGCTATCCAATTTCAAGGCGCCGGGTCACGACTTCCGACTCGGACAGGTTGTGAGCAATCTGATCGACAATGCGCGCTCGTTCTCGCCTCCAGGCGGCAGCGTGCGCATTACCTGCCGCCGGCTGAAAGACGAGATTGAAATTCTGGTCGACGACGACGGCCCCGGAATCCGCCCGGATGCGCTCGAAAAGATATTCGAGCGTTTCTACACCGATCGGCCGGAACAGGGCTTCGGGCAGAATTCGGGTTTGGGCTTGTCAATCTCCAAGCAGATCGTTGAGGCCCATGGCGGCACCATCAGAGTGGAGAACCGCACGACAGTCGCGGGCCGCACCGAGGAGCCACGCGTCCTCGGCGCACGCTTCATAGTGCGCCTACCCGCGACATGATGGCTGCGCAAGATCCGACAATTCACGCGTCAGCGATTCTCATCGGTGCGAAAGCGGCACTGATCCGCGGGCCAGCCGGTTCCGGCAAGTCGCAGCTCATGTGGGACCTCATCACTGCCGCCTCGCAAGGCACCCTTCCCTTTGTCAGGCTCGTTGCGGATGACCGCGTTCACGTCGAAAGCCATTCAGGCCGGTTGCTGATCCGCCCGGCGCCGGCGCTGGCCGGGATGATCGAGGTCCATGGTCTCGGGATCCGGCGGGTCGAATTCGAGCCGGTCGCCCTCGTCGGCCTGATCGTCGATCTGGCGGCTGAGGATGCTGGACGTCACCCGGAACCGAAGGCTGCAACCGCCCAGGTCGCAGGGATCACATTGCCGCGGCTTGCCGTCGCGGCGGGAATGGCAGCGCTGCCTTTGGTGTTAGCCCGTTTACGAAGCCTTCCGACGGGTGATTGACCGGCGGCCGGTAGTTGGGTTACCCCGCGCCCTCGGTCCCATCGAGAAAAATTAACCATACAGGGCCTAGGATCGTTTCCGCCGAAAACGCACGATCCGAGCCCCCCTTTGGCCCCATCTTTCCGCAGTGCAACAGAGCGCTTATATAGCGAGGCAAGCCCTTGCAACCGGGCTTCAGATGGGCGTGAATACGCGCCCTTTCGTGCGGCGCAGCGAAGCGCCCGCGAGGAGTTAGGGATGATCGGCCTCGTATTAGTAACCCACGGGCGGCTCGCCATCGAGTTCCGCTCAGCGTTGGAGCATGTGGTGGGGCCCCAGCGTCAAATCGAGGCAATTACGATTGGCCCCGACGATGACGTCGAGCAATGCCGCAAGAACATCCTCGACGCCGTGAAGCGCGTGGATAGCGGCGAAGGCGTCGCAATCCTCACCGACATGTTCGGTGGCACCCCGTCCAACCTTGCAATTTCGGTGATGAGCCAGCCCAAGGTCGAAGTCCTGGCCGGTATCAACTTACCCATGCTGATCAAGCTCGCAAAAATCCGCGAGATCTGCCCGCTGCAGGATGCGGTTGCAGCGGCCCAGGAGGCCGGGCGCAAGTACTGCACCATCGCCAGCCGGGTGCTCAACGGGAAATGAGCCCACGCGCTTCAGCGGACGACACCCCCGTCGTGCGCGAGGTGGAGATCGTCAACAAGAAGGGCTTGCACGCCCGTGCTTCTGCTAAATTCGTGCAGACCGCCGAACAATTTGACGCTGCCGTCACCGTGACGCGCGGTCACGAAACCGTCGGGGGCACCTCGATTATGGGGTTGATGATGCTGGCCGCCGGCCCGGGCATCACCATCACCATCAAGGCCACGGGCAAGGACGCCGCGGCGGCGGTCGAGACGCTGTACAAGCTTGTCGCCGACGGGTTCGGCGAAGAGGACTAAAAGGCCGCCTGGCCGCAGTCGCCAACTTCGACAAAAAAATCGTCATTGTCCGGTGTGGAATTGTATTTTCGTTCGAATTTCCGTTCGGACAGAATAAGTTTCCCTTGTGGGCATCTCCTGCCTAAAATTCTGGCACGGGCACAACGGACTGTGGCCCGGAATCCAAGGAGGAGTCCTTGAGCAACAAGCCCGCTCCCTTATTCGATGAGAAGGCCCAGCGAATGATCGACGGCATGATCGCCGCCGAAGCGCGACATCTTTCGCAACGCGCCGCCGCAAATGAAGAATGCGATTGCAAGGATGGGATGTTTCCAATGCGGGCCGGTGGCAGCCGCCGCGAGTTTCTGTTCGCAGCTGGATCAAGCGCAAGCGCCGCCGTGGTGCTCGGTGGTGCGGCCGCCGCGCAACAGGCCCCGCCCGGTGCAATCCGCTTTGACGTGCCGGCCGATCCAACGAAAGAACAAGGGCGCGCTGTCGCGGCCGATGGTGGCTATGGCTCGCGCTCGCAATTCGAAACGGAAGTGCGCATGCGCTTCCCGACAGCGAACGAAAATACATCCTGGAGCTTCACGCCTCTCGACAGGATGCTGGGCAATACGACGGCCTCGGGGCTGCATTTCGAGCGCCATCACGGTGGCATCCCGACCATCGATCCGGCCAAACACGTGCTCTACGTGCACGGCATGGTCGACGGTCCACGCAAATTCAGCATGACGGAACTCAAGCGCTTTCCGTCGGTGACACGCAAACACTTCATCGAATGCTCAGGCAACGGCCTGACTGAATGGAACAAGCCCACCTTGAAGACTGTGCAGGGCACCCATGGTTTGCTGAGCACCTCGGAATGGACCGGAGTCCAGTTCGCGACGATCGCGCGCGAAGTCGGCCTCAAGGACGGGGGCAGCTGGGTGTTGGCCGAGGGCGCCGACGCGGCGGTGATGACACGCAGCATCCCCATGGAAAAGATGCTCAAGGACGCCATCCTCGCCTACGGACAAAACGGTGAAGCGATCCGCCCCGAACAGGGATACCCCCTGCGCCTGCTGCTGCCAGGATACGAGGGCAATACCCACATCAAATGGCTTCGCCGGCTGGAGGTGAGCGACAAGCCATTTATGACGCGCGAGGAAACGTCGAAATACACCGACCTGCTGGCCAACGGTAAGGCGCGCCAGTTCAGCTTCGACATGGAGTCCAAATCGGTCATCACCTTCCCGTCCGGCGATATGAAATTGCCCGGGCCGGGTTTCTACAATGTCGGCGGCCTTGCATGGTCTGGACGCGGACGCGTGCAGTCGGTCGACGTGTCGGCCGATGCCGGCAAGACCTGGGTGCCGGCGCGTCTGGAATCCGTGCCAGAACCGATTTGCACGGTCCGCTTCAGCCTGCCGTGGGTGTGGGACGGCAAGCCGGCGGTATTGCAAAGCCGCTGCACCGACGAAACAGGCTACATCCAGCCGACGCTCGCCCAATTGATTGCAATCCGGGGCTCCAACGGACCGTTCGGGTCGATCTATCACCTGAATGCGATTCAGAGCTGGGGCATTGCAGAAGACGGGAGTGTGACCAATGTCCACGCGTAGTCTTTGTATCGCCGCCATCTTCATCGCAGTAGTCGCTGAACCCCTCGGCGCATCCGCCCAGGTGCAGAACCTGCGTTACGGATTCGGCACGGCAGCAACGCCGGACGAACTCAGCAAATTCTTTTCAATACCGCCGGACGGACGCGGCCTTCCACCCGGCAGCGGCAACGCCACCAAGGGCGCCCAGATCTACGCTGGCGCCTGTGCCGCCTGTCATGGCGACAAGCTCGAAGGAAATCCTGCGAAAGGCATTGGCGGCGACAAACTGCTTGGTGGCCGCGGCTCGCTTGCGACCAAGACACCGCTGAAAACCGTCGAGAGCTACTGGCCCTATGCCACGACGCTGTTCGACTACGTCAAGCGCGCGATGCCGTTCAACGCGCCGGGCTCGCTGAGCAATGACGACGTCTACAGTGTCGTTGCCTACATCCTGTCAGAGGCCAAGATAATCCAGCCGACTGAGACGATGGACGCCCGGACGCTGCCAAAGGTGGCTATGCCAAATAAAGACGGATTTGAGCCCGACCCACGGCCGGAAGTTCAGCTTTACCGGTAACCGAAGCATGCCGGGTGGCCGCGAGGGCCGCCCGGCATTGCGCGGCCCGAAAAGGCCTGCTGGCCAGGCCAATCTTTACATAAAGAAATCTTTATATATGCATTGCCGGGCTGCGCGTGGCCTGATATAGGCACGGACCAGCCCACCATCACATTCGCCTTCTGTAAAAGGACCGCCATGACTGCCGCTGCCGCAAAGAAAGCCCCCGCCGGCGATTATATCGTCAAGGACATCTCGCTCGCCGAATTCGGCCGCAAGGAAATCTCGCTCGCCGAAACCGAAATGCCCGGCCTGATGGCGACGCGCGAGGAGTACGGCCCAAAGCAGCCTTTGAAGGGCGCGCGGATTGCCGGCTCGCTGCACATGACCATCCAGACCGCAGTGCTGATCGAAACGCTCACCGCGCTTGGCGCTGACGTCCGCTGGGTCTCCTGTAATATCTATTCGACGCAGGATCACGCCGCCGCGGCGATTGCCGCAGCCGGCATTCCGGTGTTCGCAATCAAGGGCGAGAGCCTGAAGGATTACTGGGATTACACCGCCAAGCTGTTCGAATGGCACGGCGGCGGCACCCCGAACATGATTCTCGACGACGGCGGCGACGCCACGATGTTCGTGCATCAAGGCTTCCGCGCCGAACACCACGACCCCATCTTCCTCGACCAGCACAACTCGGAAGAAGAGGAAATCTTCTTCGCGCTGATCAAGAAGACGCTGAAGGAAAAGCCGAAAGGCTATTTCGCCGAACTTGCCAGGAACATCCAAGGCGTGTCGGAAGAGACCACCACCGGCGTGCACCGCCTCTACGACATGGAGAAGGCCGGCACGCTGCTATGGCCCGCCATCAACGTCAACGACTCGGTCACCAAGTCGAAGTTCGACAATCTCTACGGCTGCCGCGAGTCGCTGGTTGACGGCATCCGCCGCGGTACCGACGTCATGATGTCGGGCAAGATCGCGATGGTCGCGGGCTTCGGCGATGTCGGCAAAGGCTCGGCTGCCAGCTTACGTCAGGCTGGCTGCCGCGTGATGGTGTCGGAGGTCGATCCGATCTGCGCGCTGCAGGCGGCGATGGAAGGTTATCAGGTCGTGACCATGGAAGATGCCGCGCCCCAGGCCGACATCTTCGTCACCGCGACCGGCAACAAGGACATCATCACCATCGAGCACATGCGCAAGATGAAGGACCGTGCCATCGTCTGCAACATCGGTCACTTCGACAACGAGATCCAGATCTCGCATCTGAAGAACCTAAAGTGGACCAACATCAAGCCGCAGGTCGATGAGATTGAGTTCCCGGACAAACACCGCATCATATTATTGTCGGAAGGCCGACTGGTGAATTTGGGCAACGCCATGGGACATCCAAGCTTCGTGATGTCGGCCTCGTTCACCAACCAGACGCTGGCGCAGATCGAACTGTTCGCAAACAACAGGAACAATAAATACGAAAGAAAGGTCTACGTGCTGCCGAAATCGCTCGACGAAAAGGTCGCACGCCTGCATCTCGCCAAGATCGGCGTGAAGCTGACCGAACTGCGCAAGGACCAGGCCGACTATATCGGCGTGTCGCAGCAGGGGCCGTTCAAGAGCGACCACTACCGCTACTGATCTTTATTGGATCCCCTAAAGCCGCGCCCGGCCAAGTGCCGGGCGTTTTCTTTTCCGGCTGGCCGGCGCTTACGGTTGCGGCGGCACAATATAGATCGTGTAGCGCTGTGGCTTGCCCGCAAATCTCAAGAAATTGCGCACGATCTCGGTTTCAACCAATTTGGCTGCCGGGCCACTGTGCGCCACAGCGCGGCTCCGGCAAACCGCGTCTTCCGCAAAGCATAGCCGCACAAAACCGGACCGCGCGAGCTCGCTTGCAGGAGGCGCCGGCATACCGGTCAGTGCGCGCGGACGATCAGCGGCATACGCGGCCACGCCATAAGCGAGATCGGCATCACCGCCGATAAATCGTAACGGCTGCGGCGTCGACTGGTACCAAAGCCGCTCGACCTCGCCTGCCAGAAGTGATGCCTGCGACGACGCCGGCGCCGGCCCCGCGCGTTGCGCTGCAATCGTAATCAACGGTGACACAACCAGCATAACGATTGGCAGCACCGCAGCGCCAAGCAATATGCGCCGCGTATCGACTTCCCGTATCGTGATCGCAGGCGATGACAACAGCAGCACCGGCAACAGCGAAAAGGCGGGCATCGACCACAACGAAGTTATCTCGGCGCCGCCCGCCACCGCGGCGAACGCCGGCAGCAGCAGCGGCCCCCAGAACGCAACTGCAACGAGCCGGCGTTCTGTTTCGTGCGGCCGCAAGATGTCGAACAGCGTCTTCATGCCAGGGCGGGTGATCGCGCATGCGATGGCCAGCGGAAGGGCTATGTAACCGAATGCGCCGGTAACATAGGCGAGCGCGGCAACGAGTGTGGCGGCAAATGGCTTGTCGCCGTGAACGAGCATTGCATAGGAAAACGATTCAAAGTCACTATCGACGAGCCAAAGCAGATGCGGCGCAAGTGCAATCAACCCAACCGCGATCGTGATCCACGGTGCTGCCGAACGGAAATACGTGGCCCGCCGTTTGTCGAGCAGCACCGCCAGCGCCAACCCTGCCAGCAGAAAGATCGACCAGTACTTGCCAAGCATGGCGCACGCAGCGGCGACGCCGGCAAGAATGGCCCAAAGCGTGCCACGTGTGCGCACGGACATCAGGAAAAACCACGTGGTCGCCGCCCACAGCGGCAGCAACACCGTATTCACATTGAATTTGAGCGCGTGGAAGTTGAAGAACGGCACGAACGTCAGCAGCGCGAGCCCGACGATGCGTTTGTCGGCGTCGAGGTAATCCGCCGACATGCGCCAGACGATCCACAGCGTAGCGGCCGGCATCAGCATGGCCAGCAAGTAATACGACCAACCGGCAATCGGGAACACAGTAAACCAGGCCCGAACCAGCCAGGCTGCAAACGGCGGATGCTTGAGATGACCGAGGGAAAGATCGCGAGACCACGCAACGACTTCGGTCATGTCGGGATGAAAGCCTTGGCTACTTTTCGCGATCGTGCCGTAAACGGTCCACAACAAGACATAGATCGCGAGAGACGCAAGAACGGCGCGGTCGCGACGGTCAGGATCGATCAGCGCGTCGCGCCAGCGGCCAGCGGCACGCAGAGGTGCAAGAAGGTCCATAGTGCAGTTTGTCTCTCCGCTGGTCCCCCACGGACGCGCGAACCCCAGCTAAAGCACCCGACAGCGAACGGCAAGTTTAGGGCCTGATTCCCGTTGTCGCAGGAATGAGCGGTAAGAAAACACGTACGCAGGCCGAGAACGCTTGAAGCGCTGGATTCTGAGTGTTATCTCGCGGCCATGACGTCTGTTCCCATTCAGAATATCCGCAATTTCTCCATTGTCGCGCACATCGATCACGGCAAGTCGACGCTTGCCGACCGGCTGATTCAGCTCACCGGCGGCCTCGAGGCGCGCGAGATGAAGGAGCAGGTGCTCGATTCCATGGACATCGAGCGCGAGCGTGGCATCACCATCAAGGCGCAGACCGTGCGCCTCAAATACAAGGCGCGCGATGGCAAGGACTACATCCTCAATCTCATCGACACCCCCGGCCACGTCGATTTCGCCTATGAGGTCAACCGCTCGCTCGCTGCCTGCGAGGGCTCGCTGCTGGTGGTTGATGCGAGCCAGGGCGTGGAGGCGCAGACGCTGGCCAACGTCTATCACGCACTCGATGCCGGCCATGAAATCGTGCCGGTGCTCAACAAGGTCGATCTGCCGGCGGCGGAACCCGAAAAGATCAAGAAACAGATCGAGGACGTGATCGGCCTCGATGCCTCGAACGCAATCGAAATTTCAGCCAAGACCGGCCAGGGCGTGCCCGACGTGCTGGAAGCCATCGTCACGCGCCTGCCGCCGCCGAAAGGCGACCGCACGGCGCCGCTCAAGGCGCTGCTGGTCGACAGCTGGTACGACGCCTATCTCGGCGTCGTCGTGCTGGTGCGCATCGTCGACGGTGTGCTCAGCAAGGGCCAGCGCATCCGAATGATCGGCATCGACGCGGCCTATGAAGTCGACCGCACCGGCGTGTTCACGCCCAAGCTCACGCTCGTCGACGAGCTCGGCCCCGGTGAAATCGGCATGCTCACGGCGTCGATCAAGGAAGTTGCGGACGCGCGCGTCGGTGACACCATCACTGATGAGCGCAATCCGGTCGACGAGCCCCTGCCCGGCTTCCAGCCTGCCATTCCCGTCGTGTTCTGCGGCCTGTTTCCGGTCGACGCCGCGCAGTTCGAGGATTTGCGCGCCGCCATGGGGAAACTGCGGCTCAACGACGCCAGCTTCTCCTACGAGATGGAAACCTCGGCCGCGCTCGGCTTCGGCTTCCGCTGCGGCTTCCTCGGCCTGCTGCATCTCGAAATCATCCAGGAGCGGCTGGAGCGCGAATTCAATCTCGACCTGATCGCGACCGCACCATCGGTGATCTACAAGATGAATCTGCGCGACGGATCGCAGATCGAGATCCACAATCCGGTCGACATGCCGGACGTCATGAAGATTTTGTCGATCGAGGAGCCGTGGATCGAGGCGACGATTCTGACGCCCGACGAATATCTCGGCTCGGTGCTCAAGCTGTGCCAGGACCGCCGTGGTAATCAAAAAGAACTAACCTATGTGGGCTCACGCGCCATGGTGAAATACGATCTGCCGCTCAACGAAGTCGTGTTCGACTTCTACGACCGGCTCAAATCGGTGTCGAAAGGCTACGCCTCGTTCGACTATCACCTCACCGATTACCGCGAGGCTGACCTCGTCAAGATGTCGATCCTGGTCAACGAGGAGCCGGTCGACGCGCTGTCGATGCTGGTGCACCGCACCCGCGCCGAGACGCGCGGCCGCGGCATGGTGGAGAAGCTCAAAGAGCTGATCCCGCCGCACATGTTCCAGGTGCCGATCCAGGCCGCCATCGGCGGCAAGATCATCGCGCGCGAGACCGTGCGCGCGCTGCGCAAGGACGTCACCGCCAAATGCTACGGCGGCGACGCCACCCGCAAACGCAAGCTGCTCGACAAGCAGAAGAAGGGCAAAAAGCGCATGCGGCAGTTCGGCAAGGTCGACATTCCGCAGGAAGCGTTCATCGCGGCCCTGAAAGTCGACGTCTGACGGCGGCTTCTGCGGGAATACCAGCGCCTGCGAAGTCGTTGGAACCCGGTCACGCCCCGGCGCTATTTTCTCCGAGTTGTGCTAGACTTTCGGTGCGATATCGCGAGATCGGAAACGCCATGTTCGCCCGAAAACGTGTGCACATCGTCGCCTTGTCTGCTCTCGTCGCCGCTGGTGTTGTCTGCATGGCGGGATGCCCTGCAATGGCGCAGGCCCAGGCGGCCACCGCCTCTGCCCCCCTGCCCCCCGCGAAGCCGGCGACGACCGAGCAAGCGCGCGAAAAAACCGTTCCAGCCAAAATCCTGTTCGGCGAAAAGAAGCTGCCGTCAGTCGGGAAATCGATGGCCATTGGCTACTACCCGCGCGGTTGCCTGCAGGGTGGCGTCGAATTACCGATCAACGGTCCGACCTGGCAAGTGATGCGGCTGTCGCGTAACCGCAACTGGGGCCATCCAAGCCTGGTGCACTTCCTCGAAAAATTTGCGCCGCAGGCCGCCAAGGCCACCGGATGGAAGGGTGTATTAGTCGGCGATATGACGCAGCCGCGCGGCGGACCCACCGTATCGGATCATGCAAGTCACCAAATCGGTCTCGACGTCGACATCTGGTTCATGCCGATGCCCGATCACATTCTCAGCAAGGATGAGCGTGAAAAGATCGAGGCCATCAACCTCGTGTCGGCAGATTGGAAACACCTCAATCCGCAAACCTGGACACCACAACACATTGCCTTCATCAAAACAGCTGCGCTAGCAGCCCGAAGTCGAGCGTGTGCTGGTGAACGCCGCTATAAAAAAGGAACTGTGCCGCGTCGAAGACAAGGCACACGACAGCTGGATGGCCAAGATCCGCCCGTGGTACGGCCACCACGATCATATTCATGTGCGGCTGAAATGCCCGGCGGACTCGCCGAACTGCCGCGCGCAGCCGCCGGTCCCGGGTGGCGACGGATGCGGCGCCAAGGAACTCGACTACTGGTTCTCTGACAAGGTGCTACACCCACAGATCAAGCCGAGCCCGCCGGTCAGGCAAACAATGCTCGCGGAGTTGCCGCCGGCTTGCAAAAGCGTGCTTGAAGCGCCCGACAAAAGTACCAGCGTGGCGACCGACAACAAGTAGTCATGCGACCGGCAGCACGTTGGTATATTTGACCTGCTCCAGCGCGAAACTCGATTCGATCGAAGCGATGCCTTCGAGCCGCGTCAGCTTTTGCTTGAGGAAACGCTCATAGGCCGCAAGGTCCGGCACGACCACACGCAGCCAGTAGTCGCGCGGCCCGGTCATCAAATAACACTCAAGGACTTCCGGCCAACGCGCGATCGTCTTGGCAAAACGATCGAGCAACTCCTCGCGCTGCTTTTCCAGTTTGACCGAAATGAAGACGCTGACTGGCAATCCAACCGCGCGCTGATCGAGCACTGCGACGTAACGGGAGATCACACCGGACTTTTCGAGCAGTCGCACCCGACGCAGACAGGGCGACGGCGAAAGCCCTACTTTGCCAGCCAGATCCGCCAGACTCATGCGTCCGTCGTCTTGCAGCAATCGCAGGATTTTCAGGTCCACCGCATCGAGCGCCGGTATTGGCATAATCAACCTTTTTTTCTCATAGAATTGATAGAATAAGCCAATCCAGACGAGAATAATAGTGTGAATTGGCAGGCACCGCCCCGGCCGAATACCCATAATCAACGGGTGAAATTGCCGAACGCGGGCGCCTGATGTCCAAACAAGCCACCCGAGACAATTTGCCGGTGCTTGCCACGCTGGAGCGCAAACTGCTTTGGCTGGCGAGCTGGATGATCCATAACGCCAATCATCTGCGCGAAAATTCCGACGGCTTGAAAGTTGGCGGCCATCAGGCATCGAGTGCCTCGCTCGCAACGATCATGACCGCGCTCTATTTCGATGTGTTGCGTCCGCAGGATCGTGTGGCGGTCAAGCCGCATGCGAGCCCGATCTTCCACGCCATCCAGTACCTGCTCGGCAAGCAGACACGCGATCGGCTGGAGGCGTTCCGGGGCTACAAAGGCGCGCAGAGCTATCCCTCGCGCACCAAAGATACTGACGATGTCGATTTCTCCACCGGTTCGGTCGGGCTGGGTGTTGCGCAGACGCTGTTCTCGTCGCTGACACAAGATTATGTGCGCGCCCACGGCTGGGGTCTTGATCGGCCGGAGGGCCGCATGGTGGCGCTGGTCGGCGACGCCGAACTTGATGAAGGCAATATCTTTGAAGCGTTGCTCGAGGGATGGAAGCAGGGCCTGCGGAATTGCTGGTGGATCATCGACTATAACCGGCAGAGCCTCGACGCTGTGGTGCGCGAAGGTCTGTGGGCCCGCTACGAACAGCTGTTCAAGAATTTTGGCTGGAACGTCGTCATTCTGAAATACGGCTCGCTGCAGCAAGCAGCCTTCAAGGAGCCAGGCGGCGAAACGTTACGCAGGTGGATCGACAATTGTCCGAACCAGCTCTATTCCGCGCTGGTGTTCGCGGGCGGCGCTGCGTGGCGGAAGCGGCTCAACGACGAGATCGGTGACCAAGGCGACGTCAGTAGACTGATCGACAGACGCAGCGACGACGAACTAGCCGCCCTGATGAATAATCTCGGCGGCCATGACATGCCGTCCGTTCTCGAGGCTTTTCATAACGCCGATCCCGAAAAGCCGACCTGTTTCATTTGCTACACAGTGAAAGGCTTCGGTCTGCCTTTCGCGGGCCATAAGGACAATCACGCCGGTCTCATGACGCCGCAGCAAATGGAGACCTTCCGCACGGCAAACAATGTGCGACCGGGCCATGAATGGGACAAGTTCGAAGGACTGCCGCTGCCGGCGGAGCAACTGCAATCGTTTCTCGATCGTGTGCCGTTCGCGGCCGGTGGCGCGCGACGCCTGACCGCACCTGTGCACGATGTGCCGGATAACTTGCCGGTCACAGTTCAGCCTGTGATGTCCACGCAAACCGGCTTCGGCGCCATTCTCAATGAGATTGGCCGCGGCAAGGACGAGTTCGCGCGTCACATCGTGACCACGTCGCCGGACGTCACGGTGTCCACCAATCTCGGACCGTGGGTAAACCGCCGCGGGCTGTTTGCACGTCAGGCCATGGCCGACACATTCAAGAGCGAGCACATCCCATCGACATTCAATTGGGACTTCTCGCCCAAAGGCCAGCATATCGAGCTCGGCATCGCCGAGATGAACCTATTCATCCTGCTGTCGGCTCTTGGACTGTCACACAGCATCAATGGCGAGCGGCTGCTGCCGATCGGCACACTGTACGATCCCTTCATTGCGCGTGGTCTCGATGCTTTGAACTACGCCTGCTATCAGGACGCGCGCTTCATGCTGGTGGCAACGCCATCCGGCATTACGCTCGCGGGCGAAGGGGGCGCGCATCAGTCGATTGCCGAGCCCTTGATCGGCCTGGCGCAGGATGGCCTCGCCAGTTTCGAGCCTGCATATGTCGATGAATTATCGGCCATCATGAGTTGGGCCTTTGCCTACATGCAGAAGGACAGTGATGCCGCACCGTCCGAGCGCAACTGGCTTCGCGACGAAACCGGCGGCTCGGTCTATCTGCGGCTTTCGACGCGCCCGATTGAGCAAATTCAACGCGAAATGACGCCAGAGTTGCGCCAGCAGATTGTCGATGGCGCCTATTGGCAACGTAAGCCCGGACCCAATTGCCAGGTCGTCGTTGCTTATACGGGCGCGATAGCGCCAGAAGCCATTGAAGCTGTCGGCCTGATGGCGGAAGACCGCCGGGACGTCGGTCTGCTCGCGATCACGTCCGCCGACCGTCTCAATGCAGGCTGGACCGCGGCTCAGCGGGCGCGCGAGCGCGGCCTGGTGCATGCGCGCTCACATGTCGAGCGCCTGCTTGCTGACGTGCAGATACATTGCGGCATCGTCACCGTCCTCGACGGGCATCCGGCGACACTGGCCTGGCTCGGCGCCGTCGCCGGCCACCGAACGCGTGCGCTCGGGGTCGAACACTTCGGCCAGACAGGGTCGCTCGCCGAGCTCTACCGGCACTATGGGATCGATACCAACGCCATCGTTGCGGCGGCGCAGGCGATAGCGCCCGGCCGCCCGATCCGTCACCTCAAGGCGTTGCCTTATTAAGCCGCCTCTACATCATGCCGACGCCGAATAGCGCGGCGGGAATCGCGAAAACGATCGTCCAGATCACAACCACGCAGACGATGACGGCAATGGTGTAGATCAGCGCCTTATCGGCCGCCGGCTTCATCAACGCTACAATGCCCGTGTACAGCAGATAGAGACTGTACAGTCCCAGAATCCCCAGGAATGCCAGCACCGGAATGATCTTGAATACGCCGGCGACCCAGGCGGCCGTCGGCGCATAGGCCGAAATCTTCATCGCATTGTCGAGATTTTTCCGAGCGCCGAACGTTCCAGCGAGGAAATCGATGACGTAGGCCACGACGAAGACGCTGATCAGGGACAGCACATAGACGACGACCGCGTGCAGAATCCCGCTGACGATCCCGAGACGGAATGGACCGTATCCGACGATCGACAGGCCGATGAACGCGCACACCGGCGGAATGGCGGCAACGATCGCCACATAGTTGGGAAACAGATAGCCGGCGTTGCCCGGCTCACGCTCGATAACCTGCCACTCCGACTTCGGTTGCAGCAGAATACCCTTAACTCGCTCCACGAGATTCATGACAGCCCCTCCATTGATCCGCGGTCCAACTATAGCCGATTTCGGTCTTCCAAAATCATCGCCGCACCCTTTTCCGCAATCATCATGGTCGGCGAATTGGTATTGCCCGACGTAATCGAGGGCATGACCGAGGCGTCCGCCACCCTCAAGGCGTCGATGCCGATCACGCGCAGGCGCGCATCCACGACCGCCCGCACATCATCATCGCGGCCCATTCGCGCGGTACCGACGGGATGGAAGATGGTCGTGCCGATGTCGCCGGCGGCTTTGACCAGACTGGCCTCGTCGTCATGCACGGCGGGCCCGGGCAGGTACTCGACCGGTGAGTATTTTTGCAGCGCCGGCTGCGAGACAATCTTTCGGGTCACGCGGATGGCGTCGGCGGCGACCTGCTGGTCTTCCGGCGTTGCCAGGTAGTTCGGCTTAATGGCCGGCGCCTGCGACGGATCGCTTGATTTGAGCGCGACCATTCCACGGCTGGTCGGGCGTACGTTTGTCACGCTCGCAGTAAATGCCGGAAACGGATGCAGCGGTTCGCCGAACTTGTCGAGCGACAGCGGCTGCACATGATACTGGATGTTGGCGCGGTCTTGCGTTGAATCCGATTTGGTAAAGGCTCCCAACTGAGATGGCGCCATGGTCATGGGGCCGCGCCGGCGTAGCGCGTAGTTGAGACCCATGCCGAGCCGGTTGACCATCGAGGCATAGGTTTCGTTCAGCGTCTTGACGCCCGACACCTTATAGATCGTGCGCAACTGCAAATGATCGTGCAGGTTGGCGCCAACCCCTGCTCTGTCCAGCACCACCGGAATGCCGAATTGCGACAGCTGATTTGCAGGGCCTATTCCGGACAGCATCATGATGTGGGGCGAACCGATGGCGCCGGCAGCAAGAATCACTTCGCCGCGGCATCGCGCCATCCGCAATTCGCCATTTTGCCGCCACCGCACGCCTGCGGCGCGCTTGCCACTCAGCTCCAGCCCTTCCACCAGACAGCCGGTTTCAAGCTGCAAGTTTTTCCGGTGCAGCACCGGCTTGAGAAATCCGCGCGCCGCCGACCAGCGCCGGCCGCGTTTCTGGTTGACGTGGAAATAGCAAATGCCCTCATTGTCGCCGGTATTGAAGTCCTCGACGGTGGGAATGCCGTATTGATTGGCCGCCGCACGGAATGCGTCGAGGATTTCCCAGGTCAGGCGCGGATATTCGACACGCCATTCGCCGCCGGCCGCATGATGTTCGCTCTTCAGGAAATGATCGACATGTTTGCGGAAGTAAGGCCGCACATCGTCCCATGACCAGCCGGGCAGGCCAAGTTGGCGCCAGTGATCGTAGTCGCCGGCCTGACCGAGCATGTAGATCATGCCGTTGATCGCCGAGGAGCCGCCGATCACCTTGCCGCGCGGATAATTTAGGCTGCGGCCGTTTAAACCCGGTTCCGGTTCGGTTTTGAGTAGCCAGTCGGCACGCGGGTTGCCGATCGCAAACAGATAGCCGACCGGGATGTGAAACCAGATCCAGTTGTCATTGCCGCCGGCTTCCAGAACCAGCACCCGATTGGCGGGATTGGCTGAAAGCCGGTTGGCCAGCACGCAGCCGGCCGAGCCGGCGCCCACCACGATGTAGTCGAAGTCACCCTCGATAGGCGTCGCGCTTGCCATTGCCTTCCCCTGACCGTCCCGCAACCGGACTTTACCTCGGTCGGCGGGACTTGCTAGGCTTACAGAAGTTGCAGCGCCCTGTGCGTGCGCTACATAAAAGCCGGAACGGCGGTTCCGATCATCGTTAGCAATCCTGACTTCAAAGTCCGGAGCGGCGTCGTTGCAACGCCTCCAGGAGAACCGCCATGTTTGCACGGATTTTCGCTTTTCTCGGCTGCTTCGTCGCGCTATCGGCCGCGCCACAACCGCTGATCGCGCAGGAACAGATCACGGTATTCGCCGCTGCATCTCTCAAGAATGCGCTCGATGAAACGAATGCGGCCTTCACCAAGGCCACCGGCCTCAAGGTGGTTGCAAGCTATGAGGCCAGCTCCGCGCTTGCCAAACAGATTGAACAGGGCGCGCCGGCTGACATTTTCATCTCCGCCGACTTGCGCTGGATGGACTATGCGAGCCGACCACAAGCTGATCAAGCAGGACACTCGCGTGAACCTGCTTGGCAATAAGCTGGTGTTGATCGCGCCCAAGGACTCCAGGCTCGATCACGTCACGATCGGCGACGGCTTCGATATTGCCAAACTCGCCGGCGATGGCCGCATCGCGGTCGCCGACGTCAAAGCCGTACCGGCCGGGCTCTACGCAAAGGCCGCGCTGGAAAAGCTGGGTGCCTGGACGGCAGCGGAACCGAAGCTCGCGCAGGCGGAAAATGTCCGCGCGACCCTTGCGTTCGTTGCACGCGGTGAAACACCCGTTGGCATCGTGTACGAAACTGACGCCAGGATCGAACCGAAGGTGAAGATCATCGGCGCGTTTCCCGACGGCTCCTATCCGGCGGTAACCTATCCGGTGGCGCAACCGCAAACGGCAAGGCCGCGGCCGCGCGCTATCTCGGCTTCCTGGCGACACCGGCGGCGAAAGCTATCTTCGAACGCTATGGATTCAGTTTTCTCATCAAGCCGGTCTCGTGACACAATAAACGCGTGCTCGAACTTTCCCCCCAGGACTGGACTGCGGTTCAACTCTCGCTGCGGGTTGCGGCGCGTCTCGACGCTGGTGGCGCTGCCGTTCGGCATCGCGATTGCCACGCTGCTGGCGCGCAAGGACTTCTGGGGCAAAGCGCTGCTCGACGCCATCGTCCATCTGCCGCTGGTAATGCCGCCGGTGGTGACCGGATATCTGTTGCTGATCAGCTTCGGCCGCCGGGCGCCGATCGGCGCCTTTCTGGCTGACCATTTCGGCATCGTGTTTTCGTTCCGCTGGACCGGTGCTGCGCTCGCCTGCGGCGTGATGGCGTTTCCCCTGATGGTGCGGGCGATCCGCCTGTCGATCGAAGCAATCGACCGTCGGTTGGAGGACGCAGCGGCAACGCTCGGCGCCAACCCGATCTGGACCTTTGTCACCGTGACGCTGCCGCTGGCGCTGCCCGGCGTTATCGCAGGCATGATGCTGGCTTTCGCGCGCGCGCTCGGCGAATTCGGCGCCACCATTACATTTGTGTCCAATATTCCAGGCGAGACTCAGACCATTTCGGCGGCGATCTATACGCTCACGCAAGTGCCGGGCGGCGATGCTGATGCGCTCAAGCTCGTCATCGTATCCATCATTATTTCCTTTGCCGCGCTGCTCGCATCGGAATGGTTCGCCCGCCGCGCCGCCGCGCGCCTGCACGGAGCTTGAGCATGCTCGTCTTTCAAGTGGAAAAGCAGCTCGGCGAATTCTCGATAAACGTGTCGTTCAACAGTGACAGCGGCGCGACCGCGTTGTTCGGGCCATCCGGCGCCGGCAAGACCAGCATCATCAATATGGTTGCCGGGCTGCTCAGACCCGACCGTGGTCGCATCGTGCTCGACGGCGAGACATTGTTCGACGGCGCCGCGCGCATCGCGGTGCCAGCCTGGCGGCGGCGTATCGGCTACGTGTTCCAGGAAGGGCGTTTGTTTCCTCATTTCACTGTCCAGCGAAATCTCGACTATGGACGCTGGATGGGCGGCCACGCCGCCGACCCAGCTGCATTCAACCGCGTGGTCGAGCTCCTGGATATCGGACATTTGCTCGAAAGGCGCCCCGGCAAGTTGTCCGGCGGCGAGCGCCAGCGCGTCGCGGTTGGCCGCGCGCTGTTGATGCGCCCGCGCCTGCTGCTGCTCGACGAGCCGCTCGCCTCGCTCGATACAGCGCGCAAACGCGATATCCTGCCATATCTGGAAAGGCTGCGTGACGAAGCGCGTGTGCCGATCATCTATGTCAGCCACAATGCCGCTGAGGTAAAACGCATTGCCAGTCACGTCGTAAGAATCGAGGACGGCAAGGTCATTGCAACGGGCACCACCGAGCTGCTCGACGCGGCCCACGACGATATGCTTGCCTAGGGAATGTTTCCCCCGGAACGAATCGTCTGCCTGACCGAGGAAACCGTCGAGACGCTGTATCTCCTCGGCGAAGACCGTCGCATTGTCGGCGTGTCAGGCTATGCCGTGCGGCCTCCGCAGGTACGCAAGGAGAAGCCGCGCGTTTCCGCCTTTATTTCGGCGGACGTGCCGAAGATCGTCGCGTTGAAGCCTGACCTGGTGCTGACATTCTCCGATCTGCAGGCCGACATTGTTGCCGAGCTGATCCGCAACAACATTGCCGTGCATGCGTTCAACCAGCGCGATGTCGCCGGCATCCTCGACATGGTCCGCACCCTCGGCGCGCTTGTTGGCGCGGAGGAAAAAGCCGAAACGCTGGCAAAATCGCTGGCCGCGCGCGTGAATGCGGTGCACGAGCGTGCGCTGCTGCTGCCGCGTCGGCCGCGCGTCTATTTCGAGGAATGGGACGAACCGATGATTTCGGGTATCGGCTGGGTGTCGGAGCTGATCGAGGCCGCCGGCGGCGTCGAGGTCTTTCCGCAGCTTGCCGCCCGCAAGAACGCCAAGGACCGTATCGTGCTGCCCAATGACGTAATCACCGCGCGCCCGGATATTATCGTCGGTTCCTGGTGCGGGAAAAAATTCGTGCCGGCCAAGGTCGCCGCCCGCCCGGGTTTTGCTGGAGTTCCCGCCGTCGCCAACGGCTGGCTGCGGGAAATCAAGTCGACAGTGATTCTCCAGCCGGGCCCTGCCGCCCTGACCGATGGCCTGGATCAGCTCGCGGACATCATGGCCGATTGGGCCAACGCGATGCGGTAAAGCCAGCTGAACAGGCGCGCCAGCCGGGTAGGAAATCCGGGCCCAATCGTGCTAAGAACACCACGAATTAAGGAACAGGAACTGACCACAATGACCGTGAACAAGACCCGCGCCGACCTCTGGATGGACATCCTTCTCGTTGCGTTCCTGATCGGCTTCGATGTGGCCGCCCGCCTGCTGCCGCATGCGCCGGGCGTCTGGCCGTTTGCCGCGAGCGCGCTGTTCGCCGGCCGGGTGCTGCGTATTCCGGCGCTAGCCGTGGTCGTTCCGCTCGCCGCCGTACTACTGAGCAATGTCGCGCTCGCCGGTGACGACTGGCGCATCACGCTGGTGGTCTGCGTTGCGATCACTTTGCCCGCTTTCGCGGGCATGCTGGTGCGGCGCTGGCAGGGCGCGATCCCGGTTATTGCGGCGATGCTGTCCTGCTCGCTGATCTTCTTCGTAACCACGAACTTTGCCGTGTGGGCCTTCGGCAGCCTGTATCCGCACAGCTGGCAGGGCCTGGTGCAATGTTACGTCGCGGCACTGCCTTTCCTGGACAAAACCGTGCTGGGGGATTTGTTCTGGACTGCCGTGCTCTTCGGCGGTGCCTGGCTGGTGCAGCATACGCCGGTGCTATCGCGGCGCGCGCTCTAACCCAATATTCTCTGAAGTCTGGACCACAGTGACTTGAGGCGGCCGGCCAGATCGCCCGCCCCCTCTGGTTCGGCCAGCCGTAACCCGACCGTAGTTACGCGGCCGCCACTGACCTTATGCGCGAGCAGAGCGATCGGGCCCAGCTCGACGACGTCGCCGGTTCTGACTTTGCGCCGAAGCAGCTCGCTGAAATAATCGGCGAGCGCGACTTCGGTGTGATCGGCCGCGACCTGCAAACCATAGATCTCGGCCAGCGCACCGAGTGTCGCCGTCGCCGGAACAAAGAAATCGCCAAGCAGCCGCGGATCTGGTGACACCGGCGGCGGCATTTTGACAAAGAAGCGGTCGAGTGCCTGCGCTTTTTCCGGGGGCGCCAGCAGATAGACATAGTCGCCCTCACGCACGGGGTCCGCTTCGGCAGGCGTGAGAATTTCCTCATTGCGCACGACCAGCGTGGGCCGTGCCCAGTTCGGAATCAGACCGCGACGCAGGAAAGGACTATTGGCCGGCACCGGATAGCCGACAATCTCGCGTGAAAGCTGGCCCGGCAGATCGAGTTCGACGCGGCGCGGCAGCGGATCGGCGCGCGCAAACGAGATGTCGAGCTTGCGCGCCGCAAGTGCCACCGTCCAGCCTTGCACCAGCAGCGAGGACAGGACGACGACGAACGCTACATCGAAATAGAGATAGGCCCCCGGCAGGCCGACGAGCAGCGGGATCGAGGCAAGGAAAATGCCAACCGCGCCTCGCAAACCAACCCAGGAGAGGAACAGCATCTCGCGCCATTGAAACCGGAACGGCGCCAGACACAGGAAGACCGCGACCGGCCGCGCGATCAGCATCAAGACGAGCGCCACCGACACCGACCCGAACAGACTGTCGGCCAATCGGTGCGGCCACGCCAGCAAGCCGAGCAGCACGAACATCACGATCTGGGCGAGCCATGTGATGGCATCGAGGAAAACGACAACTGAATTATGTGCGCGTGTCTGCGCGTTGCCGACCACAAGGCCGGCGAGATAGACCGCCAGAAAACCGGACGCATGTACCGCGTTTGCAAACGCGAACACCACCAGCGCGCTCACCGCGACAAAGGGCGCGTGCAGGCCCTGTGCGAGCGTCAGCCGGTTAAGCACGAGGGTAATAATCTGCCCGCCGACAAAACCAATAACGCAGCCGAAAATGGCGTCGCGCAGGAATGTTATCAGCGCATGCGACCAACTCTGCTCACCGAGCAGGAGGATTTCGACCAGCAGCAGTGCAAGGAAAATGGCGAAGGGATCGTTGGTGCCGGACTCCACCTCCAGAACACCGCGCACGCGCGGACGCAACCGCAAGCCGCGTGCGTTGATCAGGAAGAACACTGCGGCCGCATCGGTCGAGGCCACCACCGCACCGACCAGCAAAGCCTGAATCCAGCCTAAGCCGAGCACGTATTTGGCCACCGGCGCAGTCAGCAAAGTTGTGATCAGTACACCGACGGTCGCAAGCACCAGGGACGGCGCGAGCACATTGCGAAAATTGGCAAAGCGCGTGCGCAGGCCTCCGTCGAACAGGATCAGCGCCAGCGCGATCGACCCGACCAGATAGGCAGCGCCAACATTGTCGAACTTGATGCCGCCGGGTCCGCCTTCACCGGCCAACATACCGACCAGCAAAAACACCAGCAGCAACGGCGCACCGAAACGCAATGCGACCAGGCTCGACAGGATACCGGCGAGCACCAGCAGGCTGCCAAGCAGGATCGCAATGCTGACGGTATCGAGCGCACCCATCGCGCGAATCTCCTTCCCGCTATTGGAAGGTCTCGCGCCTGCAAGAGCAACGGGAAACGTTGCCGCGGCTTACCAGGTGGTCAAAACGCCACCTTGTCGCCACCCTTGAGCGAAAGGATCTCGCGCGCCTCATCGGACGATGCGACCTCAAGGCCGAGGCCTTCAAGTATCTTTCGCACCTGCGTGACCTGCTGCGCGTTGGATTCCGCCAGCTTGCCGGCGCCGATCCATAGCGAATCCTCCATGCCGACCCGCACGTTGCCACCCATTGACGCCGCCATGGCGGCGACGCGCATCTGGTTGGCGCCGGCGCCCAGCACCGACCAATGATAGTTATCGCCGAGCAGGCGATCGGCGGTCCGTTTCATCATGATGACATCTTCGGGGTGCGCCCCGATGCCGCCGAGAATACCGAACACCGATTGCACGAACACGGGTGCCTTGATCAGGCCGCGGTCAAGGAAGTGGCGCAGCGTGTAAAGATGGCCGATGTCGTAGCATTCCACCTCGAAGCGGGTGTTGTTATCGGCACATGTCGTCAGAATGTATTCAATGTCGGCAAACGTATTCTTGAACATGCCTGCCTTCGAGCGCTCGAGATACGGTTCTTCCCAATCGTGCTTGAACTTGCCCTTGTAGCGCGGGATCATCGGATACAGCCCGAAGTTCATCGTGCCCATGTTGAGCGAAGCAACCTCCGGCTTGAACGTCGCCGCCGGACGCACACGCTCTTCGGCGGTCATGGTCGGCGCGCCGCCGGTGGTGATGTTCACCACAACATTGGAGCGCTGCTTGATGACCTTGAGGAAGGGGGCGAATGCCTCGGGCGTCTGATCCGGACGGCCGTCCTGCGGGTTGCGGGCATGGAGATGGACGATGGCCGCACCGGCTTCGGCTGCCCCAATGGCGGCATCCGCGATCTCCGACGCGGTGATGGGGATGTGCGGCGACATCGAGGGCGTGTGGATCGAGCCAGTAACCGCGCAGGTAATGATGACTTTTCGCGACTTCGCCATGAGCTTTCCATCCCGGTGAAGTGAGTGTTGTTGATTGGCAAATGGACTTCGTAGGCAATCCTAGAGTATCAGCCGTACCCAAGTCACCCCGCGCGCGCGAAAAGGATTCCGTTTGGACGCCAAGCCTCAACCTGCGGCAGCAACGTCCAACGTCCTGATCGGTGCGTTGTGCGGGGCCGGCGCGTCAATCGGCTGGGCCGCCGGCTTCGTCGCGGCCAAACACGGGATTTCCGTAGGCTTCGCGCCGGCTGATCTCGCTCTGCATCGATTTTTCTGGTCGGGGCTGTTGCTGATACCGCTCGTCTTGCGCGAGGGCCTGCGCGACCTCGGCGGCATTGGCTGGCGCCGCGGCCTGGTGATGAGCATCCTCTCCGGGCCGCCGCAATCGATGATCGCTTATACCGGCTTCATCCTGGTGCCGCTTGGCCACGGCACCACCATTCAGCCGGCGTGCGCGGCGCTGTCAGGGCTCATCCTGGCCTCACTCGTGCTGCACGAAAAACCAACATTTCAGCGTGTGATCGGCGGCGCGACGATCATCGCCGGCCTTCTGGTGTTCGGCGCAGAATCCCTCGCCACCATCGGCGGGCATGGCGTCGGCGGCGACCTTCTGTTCGCCACCGCCGGGCTGTTCTGGGCAACCTTCGGCATCTTGCTGCGGTATTGGCACGTGTCCGGCATACGCGCGATCGCGGTGGTCGGCGCACTCTCGATTCTTCTATTCGCGCCATTGCACGCCGCTTTCGTTGGCTACGGCGGCATCATGCGGATGGGCCTTACTGAAAATCTGATTCAGATGGCGGTACAGGGAATATTGGCCGGCATTTTGCCGATTTATCTGTTCGCGCGCGCCGTGATCCTGCTCGGCGCCGGACGTGCGGCAACATTTCCGGCACTGGTGCCGGTGTTCTCGCTGATTATCGGTTATTTCGCTCTCGGCGTGGTTCCGAGCCTCGCGCAACTGGCCGGCATGCTGATCGTGCTGGTCGGATTTCGCTTCGCCTTGCGCTGAGGCTCATTCCGGCCCGGCATATTTCCCGGCCGTTTCCGGGAACATGCTCTTGACGATCTTGAACTTCGAGATGTCGACGGTGGCATCCATGTGCATGAAGATCACCGCGTCGCGCAGAACTTTTTCGATGCCAAAGTCGAGCATGATTCCGTTGCCGCCGTGCAATTCGACAGCGTGCTGGGCAACTTTCATGATCTCTTCGGAAGCGAACATCTTGGCCATGTTGACCAGAGTCTCCGCTTCCGGCGCATTATCATCGACCGCGCGCGCGGCACGATCGAGCAACGCTCGCACGGCTTCGATCTTGGTCGCCATTTCGGCAAGCCGCAACGCCACCGCCTGATGCTTGATCAGGATGCGGCCGCCCTGCACGTAGTTCTGCACGTATTCAGCTGTCGCCTCGAAGGCGCGCACACCGACGCCGAGATTCTTCGCCGCCTGGATGATCTTGCCGGGGCGGAAATACACGCCGGCCGAACCCATGGCGCTGTCCTGCACCAGGAGATGATCATCGGGGATGAACATATCCTCGAACACCATCTCGCCGTTGTTCATAAAGCGGCAGCCGAGCGTCTCATTGCAGCGCGCAACCGTGAAGCCCTTCGTCTCGCGCGGCACCAGGAACGATGACGTCCCCTGCATCATGCCGACCTTCGGATTGGTATTGGCGTAGACGACGTAAAGGCTTGCGTCATAGCCATTGGAGATAAATTGTTTGCGGCCATTGATGATCCAACCGCCATTGGTCTTGACCGCCTTGGTCTGCATCGCCGCTTCCGGCACGTTGTAAGGCAGCCAGCGGTCCGATGCGCCACGCGGCTCGGTCAGGCAATGCGCCATCAGGAACTGCGGCTCGGCGACCAGCCGCTTGAACCACTTTTCCTGGAGGTGTTTGGGCGCGAACTGGCGCAGCAGTACAGACACTTTCCAGTTCTGCACCATCTTGTCGGCAAGCCCGGAATTGCCGCGGGCAATTTCTTCGGACACGACGGCAAATGTCTTGACCTCGGTGCCCTTCTCGAGCTCGACCCCGCCGTATTCTTCCGGCACACCCAGCGTACGAATGCCAATCTTCTCGGCCTCTTCAAGGATGCGGAGTGGCAGACGCTCTTCCGGCACCATCGACCATTCGAGCTTCCAGTTCTGCTTGATGAACGGCAGCACCACTTCATCGACGAAGTCGCGGCAGCTCTGCCGCATCATGCGCAGCTCTTCGGACAGGCCTCGGTCCGCGGCGGTACGATCAAGCATGGCGATGTCCTTCCCCTGCACGCACGATACAACGAAAACTTACGCGGCCTTCCTGTTCGACAGGAATTCACCCATGCGGTTGAGCGCCTTCAGGATGTTTTCTGTCGAGTTGGCGTAGGACAATCGCACATATCCTTCACCAAGTATGCCGAAATCCGGCCCGCCAATGATGGCAACGCCGGCATCTTCCAGCAGCGACGATGCGAGCGCCTTCGCCTTCCATCCCGTGCGTTTCACATTGGGAAAAGCATAAAACGCACCTTTAGGAATAGCGCAGGAAACGCCAGGCAATTTGTTGAGACCCTCGACCACGACTTTCCGTCGCTTGTCGAATTCAGCGATCATCTTGGCGACTTCATCCTGCGGGCCTTTGAGCGCCGCGAGTCCCGCATATTGGGCCGAGGCGTTGACGCATGAGTGCAGATTGACGGCAAGCTTGCGCGCGTAGTCGTAAAGCTTGCCTGGCCACACGGCGTAGCCCAGCCGCCAACCCGTCATCGCGTAAGTTTTCGACCAGCCGTTGAGCAGGATCAGCCTGTCGCGGATCGATGGATATGACAGCAGACAGACATGAGTCTCTCCGTCATAGACCATGTGGTCGTAAATCTCGTCTGACATGATCGCAACGTCCGGCCATTTCTCGAGCCCGGCGATAAGCTTGTCGACTTCGGCCTTGGGGGTGACGCCACCGGTCGGGTTGGCGGGCGAATTAAGAATCAGCAGACGCGTGCGCGGCGTGATCAACTTAAGTGTTTCGTCTGCCGAAAAGGCAAAGCCGTTCTCCTCGCGGATCGGCACCGGCACTGGTTTTGCACCGGTGAATTCGATCATCGACCGGTAGATCGGAAAGCCGGGATCCGGATAGAGAATTTCCGCGCCAGGCTCGCCGAACATCAAAATAGACATGAACATTGTCGGCTTGCCGCCCGGCATAATCATTACGCTGTCCGGCGAAACCTCGACCTTGAAACGCTTGACAAGATCGGCTGCCACCGCCTCGCGCAACGGCGGGATGCCGTTCGCGGGCGTATAGCCATGGTGGCCATCCCGCAACGCCTTAACCGCAGCCTCGACGATGAAGTCTGGCGTGCGAAAATCAGGCTGGCCGATCCCGAGATTGATGATGTCGCGGCCTTGCGCGATCAGGGCGTTGGCGCGGGCGAGGACCGCGAACGCATTTTCCTCGCCGATTCGATCGAAGGCCGCGATTGTACGAAGCATAAATGCACTCCTCCCGGCGCGAGTGCTCTTCGCGGCATGGCCACGAAGGCACTTCGTCTATGAGGCGCGCACTTCAGCCGATCAGGCGGAAAAAATCAAACATTGACAGGGCCTTCACCTGATCAAGAGCAATCAGGGTTCACCACCAAAACGGCCGCTGATATCTCGCCAGATCTGGAAGCGAATATTCGGGTCCGGATCATCGCCAAGATAGACACCGCTGAAATAAAGCGGTCCCGCGGGGAAAAGGTTCGTCCCCCAGTACTTGCCTTGAACCGTGCTGGATGCGGTGACGACCTTCTTGTGCTTGCGCACCTTTTCAGCAATGGCTGGCGACGTGAATGCGAATGCGGCAATCAAGACGGCCATGAGCGCTTTGAGTGGAAGTGACATGACATACCTCGATGACATGTGGATACCATTCGCATAGCGAAACGTCGGTACGGTGCAAGTAGATGCGTCGCCAATCCGATCACTTCTCGGTGTCGGAATATCGAGGGGGTTGCAGGTGTTTCACGCCGCCAAACAGCCAACTGCCCAATTCGCACGCGCGGAAAAATCAGGTAAACAGCTGTCCCGCCACTGGTAGGTCAATATGGACATCTCCGAAAAACGCCACGCGTTCCGCGCGTTACACCAAAGCGGCTGTTTCGTCATTCCCAATCCATGGAATGTCGGCAGCGCCCGCTATCTGCAAGGCCTCGGGTTCAAGGCGCTGGCGACAACAAGCGCCGGCTTCGCGCACGCCCAAGGCTATTCGGATGGCGACGTCACGCGCGACATGATGCTCGCGCATTTCCGCGAGATCGCGCAAGTGACAGATGTGCCCGTCAATGCCGATTTCGAAGGCGGCTACGCCGACGATCCGGACGAAGTCGCAGAAAATGTAAAATTGTGCGTCGCGACCGGAGTGGCCGGCATATCAATCGAGGATTATACGGAAGACGACGCCAATCCTCTCTATGACTTCGATCTCGCTGTCAGACGCGTACGCGCTGCGCGCGATGCAATCGACAAAGAAGGCGGCGAAGTTGTCTTCACTGCGCGGACGGAAGGCTTCATCAGGAACCGGCCGGATCTGGACGAAACAATCCGGCGGCTGAAAGCCTTCGCTGATGCCGGCGCCGATTGCCTCTATTCGCCCGGCATCAAAACCCGTGAACACATCGCGGCAACCGTCAAGGCCGTCGCGCCGAAGCCGATCAACTTTCTCAACAGCGGCGCATTCGGTTTCACGGTCGATGATCTTGCGGCACTCGGCATACGCCGTATCAGCGTTGGCGGTACGCTTTCGCGTGTCGCAATGCACGCCTTCATCCAGTCGGCGCGCCAGATTGCGCAAGACGGCAAGTTCGACAGTTTCGCCGGCGTCGTACCGAATGCCGAACTCAACAAGTTTTTTCACGATGACCTGCCGCGCCGGCCCAAGCCGTGAACGACAGTATGCATCAGAAATCAGGGCTGCCTCTTGGCACGCCCGTCGACAGCACGCCGTCCGATCGGCCCGGACCGGTGACACTCAAGGGCCGCCATGGCCGTATTGAAAAATTGAGCATTGAGCACGCCGCGTCGCTGTGGGACGCGGTCCGCGGCCACGACGCAATCTGGACCTATATGTCGCAATATGGACCGTTTGCCGGAGCAGAAGAATTTACCGGTTGGGTGCGCCAGCGCACGACACTCGCTGATCCCTACTCCTATGCGATCGTGAACAACGACGATCTATGCCTCGGCATCGCGACCCTGATGGAAATAAAACCGGCAATGCGTGTCATCGAGGTCGGCCACATTGTCTATTCGCCTGCCCTGCAACGCACGCCGCTCGGCACCGAGGCCCAATACCTTTTGGGATGCTATGCCTTTGAGGCGCTGCGCTACCGGCGCTACGAGTGGAAATGCAATGCCCTCAATGCCGCCTCGCGACGCGCCGCGCTGCGCTACGGTTTCACCTTCGAGGGCATCTTGCGCCAACACATGATTGCCAAGGGGAGCAACCGTGATACGGCATATTTCTCGATCCTCGACAGTGATTGGCCGATACGCAAGGCGAACTTCGAACGCTGGCTTGCACCGAGTAATTTCACCGCCGATGGACGGCAGAATCTCAGCCTGAGTGCGCTGAACAACATTACGAAATGAATATCTCTGCCCAGTCATCACCCAGCCTGCTGCAGCAACGGCCATTTGTGTTGTTCTGGCTGGCGAGGCTTGCGTCGACCATGGGCTACCAGATGCTGGCCCTCACCATCGGCTGGCAAATCTATGAATTGACCAACAGCGCCTTTGATCTCGGCCTCGTGGGGTTGATCCAGTTCGTGCCTGCGGTCGTACTCACGTTGTTGATCGGGCATGCGGCTGACCGCTACGACCGTCGCTTGATCGTCCGCACTGCGCAGGGCACCTATGCCCTCGCGGCCGTGATGATCACCGTCGCGACCCTCATGGGCATCCTCGGGCGCGAGCTTCTTTTCGCTGCCGTGTTCATGATTGGCTGCGCGCGCGCATTTGAAATGCCGACAGCGCATGCGCTGGCGCCGTCGCTTGTCCCGCCCGGCATTATTTCGCGTGCGATCGCGGCCTGGACCTCCGCCAACCAGACCGCCGTGATTTGCGGCCCCGCGCTCGGTGGCCTCATCTACGCATTCAGCCCGGTCGCCGTCGGTATCGTCTGTCTCGCGTTTTTCGCCTGCTCGATCACGCTGGTCACCTTTGTTCGCGTAAAAGGGCCTGCACCCGCGCGCGAACCGCCCACTTTTGCCTCGGTTTTTGCCGGCTTTGAATATATCCGTACGCGGCGCCGTCTGCTCGGCGTGATTACGCTCGACCTTTTTGTCGTCATTCTCGGTGGCGCCACGGCGCTGCTGCCGATCTACGCCCGGGACATTCTGGCGGTCGGACCGATCGGGCTTGGGTTGCTGCGCTCGGCGCCGGCGGTCGGCGCGCTGATCACCTCGATTATACTGTCCCGGCATCCCGTCGAGCGCCATATCGGCCGCAAGATGTTTGCCGTGGTCGGGATCTACGGCGTGACCACAATCTTGTTCGGGCTGTCCAGCTGGTTCCCGCTGTCGCTGCTGGCGCTGGCGGTGCTGGGCGCCTCCGATGCCGTCAGCGTCGTAATGCGGTTCTCGCTGGTGCAAATCGAGACGCCTGACGAAAAACGCGGACGGGTGAGTGCGATCAACTACCTGTTCGTCGGATCATCGAATACCCTTGGCGAATTCGAGTCAGGTCTGGTCGCCGCCTGGTTGGGCGCCGTACCGTCGGTGGTTATCGGCGGGCTGGGCTCGCTGCTGGTCGCGGGCACCTGGATGCTATTATTTCCTGATCTCCGCCGCATCGATCGGTACGATCCGGCGGATCGCGAGAAAACGGGGACGTAAATGCATATTCTGGTCACCGGCGCAGCAGGCATGATTGGCCGCAAGTTGACTGCAAGGCTGGTCAAGGACCGCGGCCTCAATGGCAAATCCATCGATCGCCTGACGCTTGTTGACGTGGTCGCGCCGGAGAAGCCGGCAGGCTTTTCGGGGGCGGTGGAGCTTTCCGCGAGTGATCTGTCCGCTTCGGGCGTCGCCGCGAAAACAGTCGCCGGCAAACCAGACGTGATCTTTCATCTCGCCGGCGTGGTCTCGGGCGAGGCGGAAACCGATTTCGAGAAGGGTTACCGTGTCAATCTCGATGGCACCCGCGCGCTACTCGAAGCCATCCGCGCCGCGGCGTACAAGCCAAAAGTTATTTTCACGTCGTCAATAGCTGTATATGGCGCGCCCTTTCCGCGCTCCATCCCCGACGAATTTCATCTAACCCCCCTCACCTCGTACGGCACACAGAAGGCGATCTGCGAATTGTTGCTCGCCGACTACTCGCGACGCGGTTTTCTTGACGGTATCGGCATCAGGCTACCAACAATCTGCGTGCGGCCCGGAAAACCCAACAAGGCGGCGTCCGGTTTCTTTTCGGGAATCATCCGGGAGCCGCTCGCCGGCCAGGAGGCGCTCCTGCCGGTCGCCGAGAGGGTGCGGCATACGCACGCGAGCCCGCGGGCCGCGGTCGGCTTTCTCATTCACGCCGCGAGCCTGACGTCCGAAAAACTTGGCCCGCGCATCAATCTCGCCATGCCGGGCATATCCTGCACGGTGGGGGAACAAATCGAAGCGCTCCGCCGTGTCGCCGGCGACCGAGTCGCCGCACGGATCCGCCACGCACCGGACGAACTCGTGCAACGGATCGTCGCTGGCTGGGCTGAACGCCTCGATGCCACGCGGGCACGCGAGCTGGGATTTAAAGCCGAAGCTACATTTGACGAGATTATCCGCGCCCATATCGAAGACGAACTGGGCGGAAAGATCGCGTAACACTCTATCGGCACACAAGATTATGCGCTTGCACCACGCGCCGCAAACCTTACATTCAACCCTATGACCTACGTCGACGCCGCCGTTGCTCCCTTACGCAAAACCGGCCAGATCAAGATTCACGGCCCCGCCGCCTTCGAGGCGATGCGCAAGGCCGGGCAACTCGTTGCGCACTGTCTCGACATGCTGACCGACCATGTCGGTCCAGGTGTCGCGACCGAAAAAATCGATCGGCTGGTGTTCGAGTACGCCATGGATCATGGCGCGCTCCCCGCCACGCTGATGTACCGCGGCTACAAGAAGTCGACCTGCACCTCCCTCAATCACGTGGTCTGCCACGGCATTCCCGGTGACAAACCGCTGAAGGATGGCGACATCGTCAATATCGACGTGACGCTGATCCTCAACGGCTGGCACGGCGATTCAAGCCGCATGTATACGATCGGCGAAATTCCGCGGCGGGCCGAGCGGCTGATCGAAGTAACCCACGAGGCGATGATGCGCGGCATTGCCGCCATCCGCCCCGGCGCTACCAGCGGTGACGTCGGTCACGCGATCCAGACCTATGTCGAGGCGCAGCATATGAGCGTGGTGCGCGACTTCTGTGGCCACGGGCTCGGACGCCTGTTCCATGATGAGCCGAACATCGTGCACGTCGGCCGTCCCGGCGAAGGCATCGTGCTCAAGCCGGGGATGTTCTTCACGGTCGAGCCGATGATCAATCTCGGCCGCCCGCACGTGAAGGTGCTGTCGGACGGCTGGACGGCCGTGACGCGCGACCGCTCGCTTTCGGCCCAGTTCGAGCACACCGTTGGCGTCACCAATGACGGCGTCGAGGTCTTCACCTTCTCGCCCGCCGGCCTGCACAAACCACCCTATCGCCGCTGAGGCTCCGCTTCAGCTGAAAATAGCGCTTCCCTCAAAGATTGTCTTTTTCCTGTAATACAATTATTGCGTGTGCATGCCCATGAGCACACTTTCATGACCGACAAGCACAGCAGGGGCGGACCGAAGGCTGGCTCTTCAGAGCCGCCTGCGCATTATCATGGCCACCGCGGGCGGTTGCGCGGACGGTTTCGTGAGGCCGGCGCCGAGGCGGTCAGCGACTACGAATTGCTTGAACTGGTGTTGTTCCGCGCCATCCCGCAGCGTGACGTCAAACCACTAGCCAAGGACCTGATCGCGAAGTTCGGTTCCTTCGCGGAAGCGATCTCGGCACCGCCGGCGCGGCTGGCGGAGGTCAAAGGCATCGGCGACGCCGCTATCACCGAGCTCAGGATCGTGCAGGCCGCGGCGAATCGGCTCGCACGCGGGCAAGTGCGGAAGCGGCCGGTGCTGTCGTCATGGTCGAGCGTTATCGATTATTGCCGCACGACCATGGCCTTTGCCGAAAAGGAGCAGTTTCGCGTGTTGTTTCTCGACAAGCGCAACCAGCTCATCGTCGACGAATTGCAGCAGGTCGGCACCGTCGATCATACGCCGGTCTATCCGCGCGAGGTCGTCAAACGCGCGCTCGAACTCTCGGCCACCGCACTGATCCTGGTTCACAATCACCCGTCAGGTGACCCGACGCCGTCACATGCCGATATCGAAATGACGCAGACGATCATCAATGTCGCCGGCCCACTTGGAATCGCCGTGCACGACCACATCGTCGTCGGCAAAGAAGGCCACGCGAGTTTCAGAAGCCTGCGGTTGATCTAGAAAATTACTGCCGCACCAGCGTGATCTGATCCGCGCTTTCCGGCACCCGGCGCCATGTTGTGTTGTCGATTTCCTCGAAGCGCCATGGATTGCCGCGCGCGGGCACCAGCATCAGTTGGTCGCGGTCAATACGCCATTGCGCGAAGTTAAGCCGCGCCAGCGCCGGATCGCAGCCCGGCTTCACCGTTACGGCAAAACCGTCGCCCGCCGCGGTCATTGCCAGTGTCAGCGAACAGGCCGGCGCGCCCGCCTTGCGCACAATGGCCCAGTTTCCGGCAACCTGCTCCGCCGGTTTCGGCGGCGGGGCGGCCGTCGCCGCATTCTGGAGAAACAGCACGCCGACGCCGGGCGTCGGCGCCTCGAAGATACCGTCCTCGACTTCGCTGAATTCCGCGACCGACTTTCCCTGCGCATCGAGCAGGTAGAGCAAATCGTTGTCAGGGAATTTCCAGGTTGCGATTTCGCGGACAAGCGGAAACAGGTTCACGCAATTCGCGTCGAACTCGACCTTGAAGCCGTTTTTGGCAGGATCGCTCTTGAAGGTCGCGGTGCAGATCTTGTCATGGTCGGCGTTGGAGAACTCCCAGTTGCCGATCATCCGCTGCGCGGATTCACCGAGCGCGGACGGTGATTGGGCGTGCGCAACGCCGGCGGCAAGACCTGTTGCACCGACCGAAACTCCAACTGCAAGTCCAATGACAAGACGCATCATATTCGAACCATCATGCGGCCGCGCGACCACAAACGACTAACGTTTCGGCGGCGTTTCTGGAACAGGCGTGAGCGGCGGTTTGCCGGCAGCCCAGGCCAGGATGTTATCGACCACAAGTTGGTCCATCGCTGCGCGCGTCACTTCGGTCGACGAACCGAGATGCGGGAACAACACAATGTGGTCCATCTCGATCAGTTCTTTCGGAACCTCGGGCTCCTTGGCGAACACATCAAGACCCGCGGAATAAATCGTACGGTTTTTGAGCGCCTCAATGAGTGCAGGCTCATCGACGACCGAGCCGCGCGCCATATTGATAAGAATGCCTTTTGGCCCCAGCGCCTTGAGGACGTCGGCATTGATCATGTTCTGGGTTGAGGCGCCGCCGGGCACGATCACCATCAGGGTATCGACGTCACGCGCCATATCGATGAGATTCGGATAGTACTTGTAGTTGACGCCCGCTTGCGGTTTGCGGCTGTGATAGACGACCGGCACGCCGAAGGCTTCCAGCCGCTTGGCGATCGCCTTGCCGATGCGGCCCATGCCGACCATGCCGACGGTGCGGTCGCGCAGCGTTGCCTTGGTCAGCGGATAATGTCCCTGCGGCCATTTTCCGGCACGCAGAAAGCGCTCCGACTGCGGAAATTCGCGAACCGTGCACAGCAAGAGGCCGATCGCAGTGTCGGCAACCTCTTCGTTCAACACCTCGGGCGTATTAGTGACGACGATGCCGTGTGCGCCGGCCCACTTGGCGTCGATGTGGTCGTAGCCGACGCCAAAACTGGAAACCTGTTCGAGATGAGGAAACTGCTTGAGAAATTTCTCGTCGACCTTGTTGGCGGTATAGGCGATCGCAATAGCCTTGATCTTGTTGCCAACTTCTTTAACGAAGGCGTCCTTGTCCTTGGCATCAAGCCAGTGATGGAGCGTGACCTTGCCTTCGAGGCCCTTCATCAACACGGGCTTTTTGGCCCCGACCAGCAATACGTCCGGCTTTTCGCCAGCCATGTCTCGACTCCTGTTACACTAAGGCAGTGACCGGCTTTTCAATAAAGTCCTTGAAAGCCGCAAGCAGCTCGGCGCCCAGCGCGCCATCCACGACGCGATGATCGCACGACAATGTGACGGTCATCTGGCTGATGAACTTGACGCTACCGTCGTCTGCCTCGATCGGCGCGCGCCGCGTAGCGCCAACCGCCAGAATGGTGGCGTGCGGTGGATTGATGATGGCAGAGAACTCGCGCACGCCGTACATGCCGAGATTGGAAATCGCGCTGGCGCCGCCCTGATATTCGTTCGGCTTGAGCTTTTTGTGGCGCGCGCGCTCGGCAAGGTCGCGCATTTCCGCAGAGATTGAAGTTAGCGATTTCATTTCGACATTTCTTAGTACAGGCGTGATCAGCCCGCCCTCAAGCGCAACGGCGATGCCGATATCGGAACTGTGGAAGCGCAGGATGCGATCGCCTGCCCACACTGCATTGGCGGTGGGAATGCGCTGCAGCGCCGCCGCCCAGGCCTTGATGATGAAATCGTTGAGCGAGAGCTTGAACGCTGGCTGGCCGTCCTTGCTCTTTGGCGCGGCGGCATTGGCCTCCTCACGCATGGCAATCAGGCGGCCGGCGTCGAGGTCGGCCGTGAGATAGAAATGCGGAATTGTCTGCTTGGCCTCCACCAACCGCGTGGCGATGGTGCGGCGCATGGAATCGAGCGGAACTTCCTCGTAGGCGACGCCTTCGTAGAGCGCCTTGACCTGCGCGGGGCTGGCCGCTGCGGTCGCTTGCGCCGGCGCTGCATGCGGGGCGGCCGATTCCACGTCACGTGCGACGATGCGGCCGTGCGGACCGGAACCAGAGATCCGCGAAAGATCGATACCGCGCTCGCCTGCGAGGCGGCGCGCGAGCGGAGTTACCACAGTACCGCTTGCAAGCGTCGCCGGGCCAAAATTGCGCTCGGGCGTGCGAACCGCGTGGAAAGGATCCATCGGCGGAGCCGGGCGCGGCATTGGTGTGGAGTGCATCGGTGCCGCAGCGACAGCCGATGCCGGGCGCGGTGGTGGTACTGGAGCTTTTGGAGGCGCGCTCCCGGCCGACGCCGGACTTGCCTGAGCACCCGCCCCGCCAATCACCGCAACAACCGCGCCGACTTTCGCGACCTCGCCCACGCCAAAACGGATTTCCGTGAGGGTGCCACTCGTCGTCGACGGCACTTCCATCGAGGTCTTGTCGGTCTCGATCTCGAACAGGTTGTCGCCCGGCTTTACCGCATCGCCGGCGGCCTTGAACCATTTCGTGATTTTGCCTTCGACGACGGTTTCGCCGAGCTGCGGCATCAGAACGTCCACGCGATTCTCCAGAAGGGCCCGGTGCGACTTACCACGTCACCGACACGTATTGCGTTTCTTGAAATTCCTTCATGCCTTCCTGAGCGCCTTCGCGCCCGAGGCCAGACTGCTTGACGCCGCCGAACGGCGCCGCCGGATCGGACACGAGGCCGCGGTTGAGGCCGATCATGCCAAATTCGAGTTTCTCCGAAACGCGCATGCCACGGCTGAGATCCTTGGTGAACAAATAAGCGACCAGGCCATACTCGGTGTCATTGGCCCGTTTGATCGCCTCGGCTTCGGTCTTGAAGGTCTGGATCGACGCCACGGGTCCGAAGATTTCCTCGTTCAGCATCTTGGCGTCGTCAGACACATTGGTGATGACGGTCGCGGGGTAGAAATAACCGGGACCGTCCGGCGTCTTGCCACCGGTCAGCACTTTGGCGCCCTTGGCGATCGCATCGTCGACGAGTTCGATCACCTTGTCGCGACCTTCTTTGTTGACCAGCGGTCCCACATTGATGCCGTCGTCGAGGCCATTGCCCATCTTCAACGACTCCATCTTGTCGGTGAGCTTCCTGGCAAATTCGTCATGCACCTTCTCGTGCACGTAGAACCGGTTGGCCGCCGTGCACGCCTCGCCCATATTGCGCATCTTGGCGATCATGGCGCCGTCGATTGCGGCGTCGATGTCGGCATCCTCAAACACCAGGAACGGCGCGTTGCCGCCGAGCTCCATCGATGGCTTGAGCACCTGATCTGCGGCCTCATGCAGCAGCTTGCGGCCGACCTCGGTCGAACCGGTGAAGGACAGCACGCGAACGCGCGGATCGTGCAGCATCGCACTGACAACCGGGCCGGAGCGGCGTGACGGCACCACATTGACCACGCCGGCTGGTACGCCCGCCTCCTCCAGCGCCGGCATCAGCGCCAGCATGGTGAGCGGCGTATCAGACGCCGGTTTCAACACCACGGGGCAGCCGGCGGCGAGCGCAGGGCCGATCTTGCGGGTTGCCATCGCAGCCGGGAAATTCCACGGCGTCACCAGCACGGCAATGCCCGCCGGCTTGTGCTGAGCGACGATGCGCGCGCCGGAGGCCGGCGCAGTCGAAATCTGGCCGATATTGCGGACGGCTTCTTCCGCGTACCAGCGGAAGAACTCGGCCGCATAAGCCACTTCGCCGCGCGAATCCGACAGCGCCTTGCCGTTTTCCAGCGTGATCAGTTTGGCGAAGCGTTCCGCGTCGCGCATGATCAGCTCAAAGGCTTTGCGCAAGATCTCGGCGCGTTCACGCGGCTTGCGGCCTGCCCAGCCTTCGAATGCCGCTTCGGCGGCGTCAATCGCAGCCTTCGCGTCCTCGACCGAGGCGCTCGCGACCGACGCAATTTTCGTCTCGGTCGCCGGATCGATCACGTCGAAGCGGCTACCGTCGGATGCTTTCCGCCATTTGCCACCGATCCAGAGGTCGGTGGGGACATTGGCCAGGAGATTTTCGTACATAACAATTGTCCTTTACTCTCGATCGTCATGGCCGGGCTTGTCGCCGCAAGTCGGGTTTACCCGATTTGCGGTGCTTAACCACTACGGAAGTCGGGCAAGCCCGACTTCCGTTACCATCTCGCTTAGGAGCGCACTGCTCTCCTAAGCAGGGTCACCGGGACAAGCCCGGTGACGACAGAAGCTAACTCCCCATGCTTCGCCGCACCGTCTCTGCAATGCGATCCGGCGTCGGCAATACAATGTCTTCCAGAATGTCGGCCGCCGGTAGCGGTATATGCGGCGTGGTGATGCGGACCGGCGGGCCATCGAGGTCATAGAAAGATTCATCCGCGACGATCGACACGATCTCGGCTCCCCACCCGCACAGCCGCGGATTTTCCTCGACCGTGAACAGCCGGTGCGTCTTCGCGACCGAGCCGAGAATGGTTTGCGTGTCGAGCGGCACCAGCGACCGGACATCGACAACTTCGCAATCGATACCATGTTCCGCCTTGAGCTTCTCGGCGGCCTGAAGCGCCCGGGGCACCATCAACGCCAGGGCACAGATCGTTGCGTCCTTGCCGGGGCGCAGGATTTTTGCAGTGCCAAGTCTGTCGACAATTTCGCCGTCCGGCACCTCGCCTTTTGTCGCATAGAGAGATTTGTGCTCGAGAAAAATCACCGGATCCGGATCGCGCACCGAAGCGGCAAGAAGGCCGATGACGTCGACCGGCGATGAGGGTGCCACGACCTTGAGGCCGGGGATCATCATGCACCAGTTCTCGACGCTTTGAGAGTGCTGCGCGCCGAAACGCGAGCCCGCGCCATTGCCGGTACGCACCACCAACGGGCACTTTGTTTGCCCATTCGACATGTAACGGCTCTTGGGAAACTCGTTGGCGATGTAGTCGAAGCAGACCGCAAAGAAATCCGAGAACATGATTTCCGCGATCGGCTTGAGACCCGTCATTGCCGCGCCCATAGCAGCACCGAGGATCGCCTGCTCGGAGATCGGCGTGTCACGAACGCGCAACGGACCGAATTGTTCGTACAAACCCACTGTCGCCTTGAACACGCCGCCGGCTTTCGCCACGTCCTCGCCGAGGAATACCACGTCGGGGTCGCGCGTCATTTCCTGCGCGATGCCTCGGATGACAGCGTCGCGATAACTCAGTTCCGCCATGCCCAGCCTCCATCGGCATAGACATCGGTGGTCAGAATATCGAGCGGCGGATTCGGCGCAGCTTTGCAGACCTCGGTCGCGTCATCGACTTCCTTGCGCACGCTGGCGTCGATCTTCTCAATCGTGGCATCACTGACGCCGAACTGCTTCAGCCGTTCGCGATAGATCTTGATCGGATCGCGCAGCTTCCACTTTTCCAGTTCACCCTCGGGGCGATACTTGGCCGGATCGGCGCGCGAATGGCCACTGTGGCGGTAGGTCATGCACTCAATCAGCGACGGCCCCTCGCCGGCCCGCGCCTTGATGAAGGCCGCTTGCGCGGTTCGATAACATTCATCGGCGTCGTTGCCATCAATCACGATGCGCTCAAGGCCGTAGGCCGAAGCGCGGTCAGCGGCCGGATGCGGCACCGCAGTGACGTCGGAGATCGGGGTGTATTCCATATAAAGATTATTCTCGCAGACGAAGATCACCGGCAGCTTCCAGACCGCCGCGAAATTCAGCGCTTCGTGAAACGCGCCGATATTCGTGGTGCCGTCGCCGAAGAAGCAGACCGAAACGTCCTTGTCGCCCTTGTATTGAGCGCGCCAGGCAGCACCGCAGGCGATCGGGAGATGCGCGCCGATGATGGCGTAGGAGCCCATCACGCCATGCTCTTCCGAGGTGAGATGCATGGAGCCGCCCTTGCCGCGCATCAGACCATTGTCGCGCTGCATCAGCTCGCCAAGCACCTTCTCGACCGGCACGCCGCGCGCCAGCGTGTGGGCGTGCCCACGATAGGTGCAGAAGCTGAGATCGCCCTTCTGCATGGCCTCGGCAAACCCGGCGGCGATCGCCTCCTGCCCGAGGGACAGATGGCTGGTTCCCTTCACGAGATTCTGGAGGAACAAATCGTAGGCGCGCTGTTCCGCCTCGCGCAGGCGCACCTGCGAGCGGTAAAGCGCCAGGCGCTTTTGCTCGCCAATATCGTCGTTTAGCCCCGAGCCGGCCTTGGCCTGCGCGCGGTCCTTTGCTGTAGCCATAAATGATCCTCGAAAGGTCGAAATCCCAGTTTCCGCCAGAACTTAGCCTTGCCCCCGACGCTTAGGCAACCGGCGTGGAGGGCGCCGCCTTTCCCACCTTGCGCTCACGATTGAGCAAATAAAGGCCGGACGACACAACGATCAGGCCACCCACGATCGTCCACCGGTGCGGCACATCGCCGAAAACTAAAAAGCCGAGCGTCGTGGTCCACACCAACTGGGTATAGATGAACGGCGCCAATACGGAGGCTGGCGCAAGGCGGTGACCCACGATCAGCAAATAGTGCCCGGCGCTGCCGAGCGCGCCGATCAATACCATCAGCGCAACGATGAGGGCATTCTCCGGAGCGGTCCACACGAACGGAATGACAGGCAGCATGGCCACCGCGCCCACCAGATTGGAATAAAACAAGGTTGTCTCATTAGAATTGGTGCGCGCCAACACGCGCGTGGATATCACGTAGATCGCGTAACAAATGGCACTGCCGAGCGAGAGCAAGGCGGCCGGATGAATGCCGCCAAAACCCGGCCGGGTCACCAGCAGCACGCCGAAGAATCCGACCGCGATCGCCGTCCATCGCCGCCAGCCGACCCACTCACCCAGCAGCGGCCCACACAGTACAGCCACAATGAATGGGGTGGAAAACAGAATTGACAGTGCTTCATCAAGCTGCAGATAGCGCAGTGCGATGAAATTCAGCGCGGTCGAAAAAAGAAGCAGAGCGGAGCGTCCGATCTGAAGGAATGGCCGGCGCGTTACCAGCATCCCCGGACGGTTTATCGGGTTTAAGAAGATCAACGCCAACAAGAACGCACCGGTGTAGCGCGACCACACGACCTGCATCGTGTCCATGTGATGATTGAGGTATTTGCCGGTTGCATCGAGACAAGCAAAGCACGCCACCGCCCCGCACATCAGGGCAATACCGGTCAGCCGCTGGCGGCGAAGGAGGGCAGAATCGCTCAATAGGTCGCCCGTCCGCCGGAAATATCAAATACTGCCCCGGTCGTGAACGAACAGTCGGCCGAAGCACAAAAGGCAACGAGCGCGCCAATTTCATCGACAGTGACGAAACGACCGCGCGGAATCTTCGACAACATGAAATCAATGTGCTCCTGCGTCATCTGGTCAAAGATCGCCGTCTTCGCCGCCGCAGGCGTGATGCAGTTGACCGATATGTCGTAGGACGCCAGCTCCTTGCCGAGCGATTTGGTGAGCGCGATGACGCCGGCCTTGGACGCCGAATAAGCCGGCGCGTTCGGATTGCCTTCCTTGCCGGCAATCGAGGCGATGTTGACAATGCGACCGTAATTCTGCGCGATCATGACCGGCGCTATCGCGCGGCAACAATGGAATGGGCCGTCGAGATTGACGGTCAGCACATTGCGCCAGGCCTCGAGCGGATACTCCCAGGTCTTCACATTCGGCCCGGCAATGCCGGCATTGTTGACGAAAATATCGATGCGACCGAGCGCTTTGATCGTTTCGTCGCGCGCGCGCTCGACATCAGTGTAGTTGCCGACATCGACGCCGATGGCCACGACACGGCCACGCTTTTGCAAATCACCCGCGGTCTTTTTTGCGAACGCGAGATCGCGATCCCAGATCGCCACCGCAGCACCCGAGTTGAGAAACCGTTCGACGATCGCACGGCCAATACCTTGCGCGCCCCCGGTCACAACCGCGTTGCGGCCACTAAGGTCTATTTTGTTGGGCATGGTTGCCTCCCGGGGCAAAAGCTAGCGAAGGCCCTGTCCTATGGCGAGTGATGAAAATGCGGGTGTGTAGTGCTCACAGTCTTGTACGGCCCCGCGTTGTGCTGTAAATACTGTTTCGTGGGGCCTGCGACGGTCGCCCTGCTTTTCCAAGGCTTGCGAGCCCAAGCACCGTCTCCTTCGTTCACGAAGGGGACCTATGCTTATTGGACGCTAGTGAACTCACCAGACAATTCTACACTTCGATTTCGGCGCCGAGCGCGCCGCGGGTCGCCAATATGCGAATTCGGGGTTTTCACAGCCGCCCCGTCAGATGTGACGCCGTCCATCCAAACGCTGATAGCTTTCGCTTGGGAGTAAGTCATGGATGGACTGGTTCTGACGATTTTTCTCTTCGCATCATTTTTGGGCGGTGTGACCTCAGGCCTCGCCGGCTTCGCCATGGGTCTTGTGGTATCCGGCGTCTACCTGCACTTTCTTACGCCGCTACAAACCGCCGCCCTGATCGTTGGCTATGGCTTTGTGACGCAGGGCTATGGCGTCTGGTCGTTGCGGCACGTGGTGCGATGGCGCAGTGCAGCGCCATTCATCGCCGGCGGATTGATCGGCGTGCCGGCAGGGACGATGCTGCTCACTTATATCGACCCGGCCAATATGCGCGTTGGCGTTGGCGTGCTGCTTATTGTCTACAGCGTCTACAGCCTGGTTCGCCCGGCGATCAAACTAACGCATGAAAACGTTTCCACAGAGGTCGGTGTCGGATTTCTCAATGGCCTGCTTGCTGGATTGACCGGCCTGGTCGGAATTGTCGTCGTCATCTGGTGCCAGTTGCGCAACTGGCCGAAAGATGTCCAGCGCGCAGTCTTCCAGCCGGTGCTGCTCGCGACCATCCTGACCAGCACGGTATCACTGAGCGTCGCCGGCGCTGTCACCGCCGAAACCGTAAGACTGTATCTGCTCGGACTACCCGCCATGTTGGTTGGAACGTGGGTCGGACTCAAATTGTACGGCAGGCTCGACGATGCCCTCTTTCGCAAGATCATCTTGATACTGTTGCTTGTGTCCGGTCTGTCACTTGTCGTGCCGTTCTCGATGTTTCGGTAGGGAAACCTTGCAGCCCGTTTGACAGCGGGCTAAAAGATTCACGCGGGGCCTGCGACGGTCGCCCCGCACTTGTAAGGCTTGCGGGCCCAAGCACCGTCTCCTTCGCTTACGGAGGGGACCTATGCTGTCTCCGAGCTACTCGATCTCACCAAAAGATGTCTGGAACGCAATTGCGACGCGTGACGCGCCGCAACTTGTCGACGTGCGGCGGCGTGATGCTTTCGAACAATCGCCGCATTTACTGCCTGGCGCGGTCTGGCGCGATCCCGCCAAAGCCGCTCAATGGGTGGCCGAGTTCGATGCGTCGCGTCCGCTGGTTGCCGCCTGCAAAGCCGGCCATGAAATGAGCCAGATGGTGGTCGCGCAATTGCGCGTCGATGGCATCGACGCGCGCGTGCTGGAAGGCGGCTACGAGGGCTGGACCAAAGCCGGCCTGCCGTTTGTTGCCAAAACTGAACTCGATCGCCTGGCGCCGAAAGCGGCCGAGCATCTGGGTGACGCGGCGGCGGCCGAAAATCGACCGCATCGCCTGCCCCTGGATGATCCGGCGCTTTCTTGATCCACAGGCGCGTATCCTGTTTGTCGATCCAGACCAGGTCGTTGCCGTCGCGCGAGAAAGCGGCGGCGTACCGTTCGACATCAAGGACGTCGAGCTCAGCCACGTCGGCGAACGGTGTTCGTTCGATACCATGCTCGAACTGTTCGGACTGGAAGGTGAGCCTTCGCTAGCGCGGCTCGCACTGATCGTGCGCGGCGCCGATACCGCACGGACAGACATCGCGGCGGAAGCCGCGGGGCTGCATGCGATTTCGCTCGGCCTGTCGGCACTCGCCGGCGACGACGACCATGGACTGCTCGAACGCGGATTCATGGTCTACGATGCCCTGTTCGCCTGGCTGCGCTTTGCCGCCGAAGAGAGACATAACTGGCCGGCCAAGGCGGCCTGAAAGAGCATGGCAACTCCTGAAACGACTGCCCGGCCGAGCTTCGGCGAAGCCTTTATGGTGTGGCTCAAGATTGGCTGCATCAATTTCGGTGGGCCGGCCGGGCAAATCGCGTTGATGCATCGCATTGTCGTCGACGAGAAGAAATGGGTCGACGAGGCGCGTTTTCTGCACGCGCTCAATTTCTGCATGCTGCTGCCGGGTCCGGAAGCGCAAAAGCTCGCAACTTATCTCGGCTGGTTGCTGCACGGTGTGCGTGGCGGGCTGAGCGCCGGAATTCTGTTTATTATCCCCGGCGCGCTGGTGATGCTGGGCTTGAGCCTGCTTTATGCGCTCGGGCGCGGTGTCTCGGTGGTAGATGGCGCATTGTTCGGCATCAAGGCAGCGGTGCTGGTGATCGTTGTCGAAGCCTTGATCCGCATCGGAAAACGCGCACTCAAGACAACTTTGCTGCTCTCGCTGGCAGGCGCCGCATTCATCTGTATTTTCTTTCTGGCACTACCGTTCCCGTTGATTGTCGCGGGTGCAGCGTTGATCGGATACCTCGTCGCGCAGCGCGCGCCTGCTCAACTTGGCATTTCGGGAAAAGTCGAGAGCGTCCCGCCTCCGGCGGAAGACCGGTGGCGACATTTTATCATCGCATCGGTCGTCGGCCTCATCGCCTGGTGGGCACCGGTCGCGCTGGCTGCGCTGCTGTTCGGCCCGCATCACGTGCTGGTCAGCATCGGGATGTTCTTTTCGAAGCTGGCGGTGGTGAGCTTCGGCGGCGCCTACGCGCTGCTCGCATATATGGCCCAGCAGGCGGTCGAAACTTACGGCTGGATGACGGCGCCCGAAATGGTCGACGGTCTCGGCCTCGCCGAAACTACGCCTGGGCCGCTCATCCTGGTCACGCAATTCGTTGGCTTCCTTGCCGCGTTCCGCGACGCTGCGCCTTTTTCACCAATTGCCGCAGGGGTGATCGGAGCCGCGATGACGACCTGGGTCACATTCGTGCCATCCATGCTCTGGATTTTTGCCGGCGCCCCGTTCGTTGAACGGCTGCGCGCTAATCGCCAGCTCTCCGGCGCACTCGCCGCCATCACCGCTGCTGTGGTCGGCGTCATCCTTAATCTGTCGGTCTGGTTTGCGTTGAATGTGCTGTTCGGAAAATTGACCGAAACGCATGCGGGGCCCGTGCGCTGGTATGCCTTCGACCCGCTGGCGCTCGATCTGCGCGCGTCAGCCCTTGCAGCAATTGCCGCCGTGCTCGCGTTCGGGCTGCATCGCAGCCTGATCGAGGTGGTCGTGGTGATGGCTGGCCTCGGCGTGGTCGTGCAGTTTGCTTTGAACTAGCGTTCGCGCTTGATCGCGCTCTCATGCCAGCGGCGCAGCGCCAGATACGAGATCGCCGACAGCACATAGAAGATCGCCACGCCTGCAAGCGACAGCAGCAGCAACGCTGCGAACATGCGCGGGATATTGAGCCGGTAGCCGGACTCGGCAATGCGATAGGCAAGACCAGAACCTGCGCCGGCCGAGCCGGCGGCAATTTCGGCAACGACCGCGCCGATTAGCGACAGGCCGCCCGCAATCCGCAAACCAGCAAGCATCTGCGGCAGCGCTGAAGGCAACTTCAGATTCCACAGCACCTGCCAGCGCGAGGCTTTGTACAAATCGAACAGCGCAAGGAGATTATGGTCGATCGAGTTCAGGCCCAGCGTTGTGTTGGCAAGCACCGGGAAGAACGCGACGATCCATGCACAGACAAGCACCGCCAAAGGCTGTGGCAGGTAGATCAGCAGCAGGGGCGCGATAGCAACAATCGGTGTCACCTGAAGAATAACGGCATAAGGATAAAACGAGTATTCGACCAGCCGGGACTGATTAAAGAGGATTGCAAGCCCGACGCCTCCCACCGCCGCGAGCACAAAGCCCTCGAATGTCGTGAGCAGTGTCACCAGCAACGAATTCCCCAGGAGCCCGCCGTCGGCGACCAGCGTCGCCAATACCAGCCCCGGCGCAGGAAGCACGAACGGCGGGATGGCGAAAACACGCACGACCAGGTCCCAAAGCAAAACGCTCGCTGCGAGCACCAGCGCCGGCAATCCAATGCGCAATGCACGGTCGCTCATGCCGCGCCTCCCATCGCCTTGCTCAGGGCATCGGCCACCTGGCGGCAGAAGCCCGCATATTCTGCCGACGTCCGGAAGCGCTCGTCGCGTGGATATGGAGCGTCGATGGTGATCTCTGCAAAAACCCGGCCCGGGCGCGGCGTCATCACCACGATGCGCTGCGAGAGGTAAACCGACTCAAAAACCGAATGGGTGACGAAGATCACCGTGCGCCGCAGTTCCTGCCAGACCGACAGCAGGTCGTTGTTGAGCTTGAAGCGCGTGATTTCATCGAGCGCTGCGAACGGCTCGTCCATCAGCAACAATTGCGGCTCGGTGACGAGCGCACGCGCAATCGAGGCGCGCATTTTCATGCCGCCCGAAAGCTCGCGCGGGAAGGCTCCGGCAAAATCGTTCAGCCCGACGCGCTCCAAGGCCTGCACAACCGCTGCGACTGAATTCGCGTCGTCGGCACGGGCAAGCTTGAATGGCAATCGCACGTTGTCTTGGACATTAGCCCAAGGCATCAACGTCGGCTCCTGAAACACAAAGCCGATTTTTCCAGCGCCATCCGGCCACTCGACGGTGCCTGCGGACGCTTCACTTAGGCCCGAGACAATACGCAACGCCGTCGATTTGCCGCAGCCCGAAGGCCCAAGCAGGGAAACGAATTCGCCGGCGCGCACGCTGAGATCAAAACCGCTGAGCGCGACGGTGCCGCTCTCAAACGTCTTGCCGACGCCGCGCAAGGCGACAACCGGACGACCTGCTGCCCGGGTTTCAACGGATGACGAAGGGGGCAATGGAATGCCTGGTTGAAAGGCCGTTCATGCTCTGCTGGACCGCTTTGGCTTTTCGAGCACACAGTTTACCGCACGCAACACGAAGTCGACAGCCGCCTCAATGCTCAGGCCTCCTTCGTTCACCAGCGAGCGCCAGGTGTGGAAACCGATTGCCAGCCTGAGCGCGGCATTCAACTCGCGCCCCGGACGCAGCCCTTGCGCCAGCGCGGCCCGAAAAGCATCCATCCGCGAGCCAAGTTGCAGTTGCACGATATCGCGGATCAGCGGATCAACCTCGGCGTCACGCATGACATTGCCGGCAATCTCGGCGTTCCGGGCATACCAGGCGTAAAGTTCTGTAAGCCCGCGACGCAACCGCTCGCTCTGATTGGCGATTGCGCGCCAGGAGCGCTCGTCAGGCAATGGATCCCGTTCGAGCGCGAGGCCGGAACAGGCGAGAAAGAGCCCACGCTCGGTGGGAAAATGCGCGTAGACGGTGTGCCGCTGCACGCCGGCCCGGGCCGCGATCGCGCTGATACTGGTGCGGGCGGGGCCTAATTCGGCATGCAGGTCGACCGTTGCCTCAACGATGCGGCGACGGGTATCGGCCTGATTTTCCGCCCGGCGGCTGAGCGTATAGCGGCGCTTTCGACGCATTGCACAATACTGTACTCCCATATTGACAGGCCGCAACATATTAATTACACAGCACTGTGCATTCAAAATAAGGCCGGCGAAGGCCGGCCAGCTCATGTCCGGAGGTAAAAATGAAAGCATCGTCGTTGAGTTTCCCTGCCGCCGTCGTGATGGTGTTAGCCGGGATGGTTTGGGGAATTGTCATGGCGATATCGCAAGACCACTCGGCGATGCCGGCGCATGCCCACCTCAATCTGCTGGGCTGGGTCTCGCTCTTCCTGTTCGGGATTTTCTATCACCTGCATCCGGCGCTCGATCGCAGCCGGGCGGCTCTTGTTCAAGTCGGACTTTGGATCGTCGGCACCGTCATTTTAACGACCGGGGTCGGCCTCATTCACACTGGCCACGACGTCGGAGAGCCCATCGCTGCTGCAGGCTCGTTTACTGTCCTGGCCGCTATGCTGCTCTTCGGCTGGCTGGTGGTGCGGCGCGAGCAGACACAGAAGGCGTTTCGCTCGTCCGCCATCCCGGCCGAGTAACGGTTCGCGATAGGCGCCGTCAGTTCTTCGGCCGTAACTCGGCGCCCACGCCCTTGTTGACGAACTGCAGCGTGTAACCACGCTTGTAGTCGATACCCGGTTTCACCACGCCGGCGCGCGCCATCTTGTCGTAGAAACTTTTCCAGTGCGCGTCGGTCATCGCGCCGATGCCAAGCTTCACGGAGTTGCCTGAATCGACGACCCCGTATTCCTTCATCTTCGCGATTGAATAAGACAGCAGCGCATCGGTCATTTCCGGATTCTGCTTCTTGATCAGGTCGTTTCCCGGCCCGCTGTCGCCATAGATGTAGTGGTACCAGCCGATCGCCGAGGCATCGACGAAACGTTGCACGAGATCGGGCTGCTTCTCGACCAGGTCGCGCCGGGTTTCGATCAGCGTCGAATAGGCATCGAAGCCGTGATCGGCGAGCAGGAATATAACTGGCTTGAAGCCACCTTGCCGCTCGACCGCGAAAGGCTCCGACGTGACATAGCCCTGCATCGCCGAATTCTTGTCGGCGAGAAATGGCTGCGCATTGAAAGTGTAAGGCTTCACCTTTGACTCATTGAATCCGAATTCGGAATTCAGCCACAGGAAGTAGCTGGTCATCCCCTCCTTCGAGACAAACAACGTGCGCGTCTTCAGATCGTCGAATTTTGTCACATCCGGATGCGCGACGAACACCTGCGGATCCTTCTGGAAACTCGCCGCCACGACGACCGTCGGGATGTTGTGCTCGACCGCATCGAAGGACTGCAGCGAATTGGCGCTCATGAAGAAGTCGAGCTTGCCGACCGGCAGCAGGATCCGGTTGTTCACGTTCGGCCCGCCCGGCACGATGGTGACGTCGAGGCCGTACTTCTTGTAGGTGCCGTCGGCGAGCGCCTGATAGAAGCCGCCGTGCTCGGCCTCGGCCACCCAATTGGTGCCGAAGCGGACCTTATCCAGCGCCTGTGCCGGCCCTGCCCCCAGCAGGACCGCAAAACTCAATGAAATCAGCGAGATTCGCGTCATTTGACCACTCTGTCACCGGGCGGCCTGGGCGGGCAACCACCGGTTAATTCGCTTTGAACCTTTTCCGGAACGGCCGCGACCAATTGATACGCGGCCGATGCAGGCCGCTCCAAATTAACCGGATGGAGACCGCCATGACCAAGTCCAGGATCACCGCAGTGGCACTGACCGCCCTCACCTTGACCGCCACCCTCGCCGCCACCAGTGGCAGCGCACAAGCTCACTCGCATCTCGGCTGGGGCATCGGCGCCGGCTTCGCCGCAGGCGCGCTGATCGGTGCGGCCGCCGCTTCTTCAGGCCCGGTCTACGTGACCCCCGGCTACCGCGATTGCCGCCTGGTCGAACGCTATGACCGCTGGGGCAACGTCCGCCTGATCCGCGTGTGCGACTACTGATTTCACTCCGCTAAGATCGGCGCCTGCCCCTCGTCCATCCTCGCGCCGATCTTTTGAAGACCCGCCCGGCATGTCCCCGTCCGGGCGGGTCGCTTCTTTAATATCTGACCACCGACCGCACACCCACGACCTGTGCATCGGGATAGCGGATGCCCGTGCCGCTCGGGTGCCAGATCGACGTATAGACCGGCTGTACGGTCCACCCCGATACAATTTGCGCAACATAAGTGAGCTCGAGATTGATCTCGTAGTCGCGCGGCGGCGTTACCAGCGTGCCAAAATTGATCTGGTCCTGGTCAAAAGCACGCACGCTGTCGGAGAACCGCGAGTAGATCACGCTCGCGCCAAAGCTGTCGTTCGGTCGCTGGGGAATCATCCCGGCGAAGACGACGCCGCTGTCGATCTCGACGTTGACCAGATTGCGGTCCGACGGACTGATCGAGGAGCGGTTGAAGATTGAAATGCCACTGTTCGCATCGCCGCCTTTTGGGCGGTAGAGCTGCTGATCAATGACACCGTAAACACCATAGTCACCGCGATGCATCAGAGGCATGCCACTGCTCGTCGGACTGGCGAGCAGCATGCCATTATTGGCAAACCGTTGGTCTGCGAACTGACCAAGGTGACTCCAGCCGCCGAACTTGAGTGTCGTTGCGAGCCCAGTGTCGTCCTTGCCGCGATTCCAGCGAAACTGCAGTTCCCCGATCACGAAGGCCGGATCGCGCAAACGGAAACTGACGCCGTACAGATTGCAGGTGTCAGGGTCGTCGCCAGGACAAGGCCCGGCTGGATCGCCATTGAATATTGCAAAGAGCAGCGATGCGTCCTTGGGAAACTCATACTTGATCCGCGCGCCCAATGCGGACAACGGATACGCCGGTCCCCCGCCGGGCAGATTGACGGCCGTAATTGTTGCCCAGTCACTTTGCAGGAACATCTGGCTGACGTCGCTGTAGAAGAACTCAGCGTCAGCTGCGAGCTGGCCAATTCTGAAATTGAGGGGCCCGGCCCAGCGTTCAACCCACAATTCCGACAGGCGCACAGTTGGCGTTGCCTCGATCGCCGCGATCGTGTTCATGCCGCCGACGTAGTCGCGCCGAATCCGACCGGTGTTATAAATTCCAAACGCGTTGGCGTAGAGCGTCCAGTCTTTCCAGCCGGCGAATTTTTCGAGATCGATATAGAGCTGCGCTTCCAGCTTGCCTTGATCGATGGTGCCGCGCCGGATTCCGCCGGACAGATTGCCCAGGATATCGTTGGTGTAGATCAGGTTGTATGAAATGCCATGGTCGTAGAGCCGCTTGCGGGCCCCGGACGCGTCGCCATTCTGCGGCAAACTCGTGGCGATTGAAGGCTCGGTAATGCCGTGCGCCGTTGGCGTGTCCTCGGCCTGCGCAGGAACGGCGCCAATGAAAGCGCCCGCGAGCACGGCGCAATGAATGGGAACGAGACGTAATCTCATACCGACCGACGCGGCCTATATTGCACTGCACCAAAACGCCATTGAGCATAGCCGGTGATGGGCCATTTGCAATTTTGCCTGCGACAAGAACACGCGAAATCCCCACCTGTACGGCCTTTCGGACTAGCCGACCTCTACTGCCTGCGTGTGACCGCCTAGTTCAGCAGCATGCCTTACGACGTGGCAATTTAACGACGTTAAAATCTTTATTTCGCGGTAATGCCGCAACGCCGTGCCAATTCACTATAACGCTCGCAATTAGGGGAACTTAGGGGACTTGGAATTCCTTGGTGCAGTTCATTACCACGACGATGGCGCGGTTCGCGCAGCCGCTGTCAATTACACGCAATGGCGCAATTGCCGTTGCTGCGCTGATTTTTTGCACCTGGCTGGCGGTGAACGCGACCACGCGGGCGCCTGGCGCGGATAAGGTCGCCGAGCAAGAAAAGGTGACGCAGGGCCACCGTGAAGGTGCTGCATATTATCCGACACCGAAACAATGGGCGTCGTTGTCCATCGCGCCGATCACCGACGTCGTCTTCCGCACCGAGCATTTGACCGAAGGCAAGATCGCGGTCGATGAAGACCGCGCAACGCTGGTGTTCTCACCGTACTCCGGCCGCGTGATCAAGCTGCTCGCCAAGCCGGGCGATTCCGTGAAAGCGGGCCAGCCGCTCTTCATCGTTGAAGCGCCGGACATGGTGCAGACGCAAAATGATTTCGTCACTGCGAACTCAAATCTGAATAAAACCCGCTCGGCCCTGGAACTCGCCAGGATCGTCGAGCAGCAAAACAAGACGCTCTACGATTCGCGAGCCGGCGCGTTGCGCGATCTGCAGACTGCGCAGGCATCGACACGCGCAGCCGAGAACGATGTGCGTTCCGCCCAGACATCGCTCGAGGTGACGCGCAACCGTCTGCGCATTCTGGGGATGACCGACGATGAAATCGCCAAGTTCGGCGAAACTGGCGCCGTCAGCCCGCACATGACGATCTATTCTCCGATCACCGGCACGGTCATTCAGCGCAAGGTCGGTCCGGGGCAATACATCAACACCTCGTCGCAGAACACCAGCGCAAGTGATCCAACGTTTGTCATCGGCGATCTGTCCACCGTCTGGCTGGTTGCCTATGTGCGCGAAACCGAAGCGCCAAATGTGCATGTCGGCCAGGCCCTGAATTTTTCCGTCGTGGCATTCCCCGATCGCATCTTCACCGCGAACATCACCTATGTCGCGACGTCTCTCGATGCGTCCACACGACGTTTGCTGGTGCGTGCGATCCTGGACAACAAGGAGGGCGTGCTGCGTCCGGAAATGTTTGCCAGCGTGACCATCCTCACTGGCGAGGGAGACAAGTCCCCGGCGGTGCCGCGCGATGCTGTTGTTTATGACGGGAAGACCGCCCATGTCTGGGTCGCGCGGAGCGACCAGTCGGTCGAGCGGCGCGATATCAAGACCGGGATCTCTAACGGATCGATGATTCAAGTCGTCGATGGCCTGCACCAGGGCGAGAATGTCGTGAGCAAGGGCAGCTTGTTCGTCGACCGCGCCGCCGCCGGAAGCTGACAGATCCATGTTGCGTAGTCTGATGTCGTTCTGCCTGTCGCGGCGGCCGCTGGCGCTGGTCGCCTATGCGGCGTTTATTGGTGTCGGCTACGCCGCTTTCTTAACGATGAATGTCGAGGCCTATCCCGACCCGGCGCCGCCGATCATCGAGATCATCGCGCAATATCCCGGCCAGTCGCCCGAGGAAGTCGAGCGTTATGTCACCATCCCGCTGGAAATCGCGGTCGCCAGCACGCCCGGTCTCACCTACATCCGTTCGAACACGGTGTTCGCGCTCGGCTTCATCCGCCTGCAATTCGAATATGGCCGCGACTACAATTTTGTGCGCCAGCAGGTCACCAACCGGCTGAAGGACGCCACGCTGCCGACTGTCGTCACTCCGGTGATTTCGCCGGCCGGCGGCATCAGCGAAATCCTGCGCTACCAGCTCAAGGGTCCGCCGGGCATGGACCTGACCCAGCTCAAGACGCTTCAGGATTGGGTTGTCGAGCGCAAATTACGCATCGTGCCGGGCGTCGCCGACATCTCGCCGCTGGGCGGTAAAACCAAGGAATACCAGGCCGAAATCGACCTCGACCGCATGCGGGCCTATGGCCTCACGCTGCCACAAATCATCAACGCGATTTCCACCAGCAATGCCAATGTCGGCGGGCGCACCATCGCGGTAGGCGAACAGTCGGTCAACGTGCGCGGCGTCGGCGTGCTGGGCTCGGTCAGCGACATCAACAACATCGTGGTGAGCCAGCAAGGCGGCCTGCCTGTAATTCTATCGGATATCGCCCATAACCAGGTCGGGTTTACGCCGCGCCTGGGCATCGCGGCGCGCGACGACCAGGATGACATCCTGTTCGGCATCGTGCTGATGCAGAAGCTCGAGCGCACGATGGACGTCGTGACGCGCGTGCGTGCGGCGATCGAACGCATTAACAGCGATGGCAGCCTGCCGCCCGGCGTCAAGATCGAGCCCTATTACGATCGGGGCGATCTCGTTGCGATCACGGTACGCACCGTGATGCACAACATGCTGTTCGGCATCGCGCTCATCTTCCTCATTCAGTGGATATTTCTCGGTAATCTGCGCTGCGCGCTGATCGTGGCGGCGACCATTCCGGTCGCGCTGTTCCTCGCGGTTATCATCACGGTCCTGCGCGGGGATTCGGCCAATCTGCTGTCGGTCGGCGCCATCGATCTCGGCATTATCGTCGATGGCACCGTCATCATGGTGGAGAACATCTTCCGCCATCTCGCGCATCACGCGGCACGTCATCCATCCGACGTGAGCCGTGGCGACCGCTTGCACCGGATTCTGGCGGCAGCCGTTGAGGTCGACAAGCCGATCTTCTTCTCCGTCATCATCACCATTGCAGCCTTCCTGCCGCTGTTCACGATGCAGGGCGTGGAAGGCCAGATCTTCGGGCCAATGTCGCGCACTTACGCCTATGCGCTGATCGGCGCGGTGATCGCGACGTTCACGGTCACGCCGGTGATGTCTTCGCTTCTACTCCCGGAGAAAGTAGACGAGGTCGAAACATTCCTCGTGCGCAAGCTCCGCGCCGTGTACCAATACGTTCTCGGGCTTGCCGTGCGCAATGCACGCATGGCCGCCATGATCGCTGTGGCATTTCTTGTTGTCTGTGGTGGCCTCGGAATGCGGCTCGGTACCGAGTTCCTGCCCAAGCTGGAAGAAGGTAATCTCTGGATCCGCGCTTTGCTCCCGCCTACCATTACGCTCGATGCCGGCCGCGATACCGTCAACAAGATCCGCAAGATCATCGCCAGTTATCCGCCGGTGCGCACGGTCGTCTCCGAGCAAGGCCGCGGCGAGGATGCCACCGATCCGGACGGATCATTCGTCGCCGAATTCTTTGTCCCCCTCAAACCATTCGACGAATGGCCGGACGGACTGACCAAGCCAAAACTCGTGAGGGAGATGGCGGCGCGCCTCGAGAACGAATTCATCGGCATCGACTTCAACTTCTCGCAATACATCCAGGACAACATCGAGGAAGCCGTCTCGGGCGTGAAGGGCGAAAACTCGGTGAAGATCTTCGGCCGCGATCTGGCCGAACTCGAACGCCTGTCGAAGGCGGTCCAGGATGAGCTCGCCAAAGTGCCGGGCGTTGCTGACGCTGGCGCATTCAATTTGCTCGGCCAGCCGAACCTCGTGATCCAGGTCGACCGCGCCAAAGCGGCCCGCTACGGCATCACCGTGAGCGACATGAACACGGTCGTTCAGGCCGCGATCGGCGGCCAGGAAGTCACCCGTATCTACGAAGGCGAGATGAACTTCCCGCTGACAGTGCGGCTCGCGGCACAATATCGCGACAACATCGATGCCATACGCTCCGTCCCGGTGGCCTTGCCGAATTCCGATCCGAAGTCACCAACCACATACATCGCGCTCGGCGACGTCGCTGAAGTGCGGCTGGAAACCGGAGCGGCCTACATCTACCGGCAGAACACCGAGCGTTTCGTGCCGATCAAATACAGCGTGCGTGGCCGCGACCTGGGATCGACCGTTGCCGACGCGCAGGCGCGTATCGCCAAAAACGTCCTGTTGAAGGAAGGCTACCGGCTGGAATGGTCCGGCGAATTTGGCGCGCTGGTCGAAGCCAAGAAACGGCTTGCGATCATCGTGCCGCTCAGCCTGCTGCTGATCATGATGCTGCTTTACAGCCTGTTCAATTCCGTGCGCGACAGCCTGATCGCGCTGTGCGGAATTCCGTTCGCGGCTTGCGGCGGAATTCTCGGGCTCTATTTGTTCGGATTGAACGCCAGTGTCTCGGCCGCCGTTGGATTCATTTCTCTGTTTGGCGTGTCGGCCATGGACGGCATCCTGCTCGTTTCCTACATCCGGCGCCGCCTGGACGAGGGGTTTGGCAAGGAAGAGGCCATCATCGGCGCTGCGCAGGCGCGCATGCGGCAGATCTTCATGACCGGCTTCTCCGCCTGCATCGGCCTGGTGCCCGCAGCGCTGTCCACCGGCATCGGCTCGCAGGTGCAGCAGCCGCTCGCCTGCGTGATCGTCGGCGGCATGTTGCTGTCGCCGATTTGCAGCCTGCTCGTGATACCGACAATCGCGCGGCTCGCCATGCCGACGGTACGGCGATCGGCGCCGGCACGCCGCGACACCGCAGCCCAGCCGGGACCCGCGGAATAGACTGACGAAATCAGCTTGTGCGTTTGGCGGGCTGCATCAAACCGCCGATATGTCCGATGGCCCTGCCGATGATGGGCCAGAACAGCAGCACAATGGCCAATGTGGTGATGGATCCGACCAGCGCGTTCGACCAGAACACACGAAGGTCGCCGGCCGACCCGATCATTGATAGCCGGAATGCATCTTCCGCTCGGCTGCCGAGCACCAGGGCCAGCGTAAACGGCGCCAGCGGGATACCGACTTTCTTGAACACGTAGCCGACGACGCCGAAGACCAGCATCAGCCAGATATCGAACATCGCATTCTGGATGGCGTAGGCGCCGATCGCGCAAGAAACCACGATCATCGGCGCAATGGCCGCAAACGGCACGCGGAGAACTGCGGCAAAAACCGGCACTGTGGTGAGAACGATCACCAGGCCCACGATATTGCCGAGATACATGGAGGCGATCAGCCCCCAGACGAAGTCCTTGTGCTCCACGAACAGCAATGGACCGGGGTTTAATCCCCACACCATCAGCCCACCGAGCAGAATGGCCGCAGTGCCAGAGCCTGGAATTCCCAGCGCCAGCATTGGCAGCAGCGCCGCTGTGCCGGACGCATGCGCCGCCGTCTCTGGCGCGAAGACGCCTTCGATGCGTCCCTTGCCGAAGCTTTCAGGATCCTTGGAAAAACGCTTGGCGAGATTGTAGCCCATGAACGAGGCCGCGATCGCTCCGCCGGGCGTAATGCCAAGCCAGGCCCCGATGATCGACGATCGCAACAGCGTGACCCAGTATCGCGGCAAGTCTTTCCAGACGTTCAGCAACACACGCAGGCTGATCCGCGCCGCATGCCCGCGCAGCGCAAGCCGTTCTTCCATGGTGAGCAGGATTTCGCTGATGCCGAACAGGCCGATCACCGCGACCAGGAAATTGATGCCGCGCAGCAGTTCGCTCAAACCGAACGTCATTCGCAATTGACCGGACACGGTGTCCATGCCGACGCCGGCGAGAAGCAGGCCGAGCGCCATCGAGATTATGGTCTTGTGTTTTGCTTCGCGGCCCAGGCCGACGAAGGAGCAAAAGGTCAGCAGATAGACCGCGAAGAACTCCGGCGGTCCGAACCGCAATGCAAAGGATGCAATTCCCGGTGCCAGAAAGGTAATGAGCAACACTGCAAACAGCGAACCAATGAACGATGAGGTAAAGGCCGCTGTCAGCGCCTCCGCCGCCTTGCCCTGCTGGGCCATCGGGTAGCCGTCGAAGGTCGTGGCCACCGACCAGGCTTCGCCCGGAATATTGAACAGGATCGATGTAATAGCGCCGCCGAACAGCGCGCCCCAATAGATACAGGACAGCATCACGATGGCTGATGTGGGATCCATCGTGAACGTAAGGGGTAGCAGGATCGCAACGCCATTCGGTCCACCCAGCCCAGGTAATACGCCGACGAATATGCCGAGCACCAATCCGACCATCATCAGGGCGAGCGTCTTCCACGTCAGCAGGACCGCAAACCCGTGCATCAAAAGGCCGAAAGCTTCCATTGCGAGTATCCTGCTTTTCCAGCCTTAGAAACCGAACAGGGCTTCGATCGGCCCTTTCGGCATGATGACGTCGAACGCAATCTCGAATGTGACGAACATCGCAAGCGAAAACACCAGGCTCGTGACCACCGACTTCCACAACGCGATGCGGCCGACCATCCACATGAAACCCGCAATCAGGATGAAGCTCGCGACATAAAGCCCGAGCCATTGCGTAAACAGGCAAAACAACAACGTGGGCACGAAAACCTGCATCACGCGGCGAAGCTGATCGCGCGTGACAAATGTTTCGCTTGATGCCGCGCGGCTGAGGAAAATGCCGATCAGCCCGTAAAGACTGGCTGCGGCGAGGACGACCGACAGATAAAACGGAAAATATCCGGCCTGCGGGCCTTCCGATTCCCAGCCCATTCCGGTTCGCCAATTATCGAATCCCAGCAACAGCGCCAGCCCAAACAGCGCAATATAGACAATCGTTTCAACGGTCCGCGTGCTGGTGACCGCCGGCGAGTTTTCGGCTGGCGCGGTCGGGTCGTCGACGGCAATTTCTGGCTCAGAAGAGGACATGCACTTGTTCATCTGGTGAGCGCCTTGTGGCCCACCTCTCCATTGTCTGGACGAGAAAGCTTGCCGGTAGCAAGGCTCCCGATCTTCTGCCCGAAGATCGGGAGCGATGCCGCTAGGTGAGACTACTTCGCGACGAATCCGGCCTCATTCATCAGGCTTGAATTCAGCTTGTCGTCTTCTTCAAGGAAATTGAGCATGTCCTTGCCGGTGAGGAAAATCGGCTTGAGCGCCTGCTTTTCCATGTAGTCCTTGTACTCCGGCGTGGCCGCAACCTTCTTGAGCAAGTCGACGTAAAAAGCCGACTGCTCCGGCGTCACCTTTCCGGGCAGGAAGAAGGCGCGCAGCATCAGATACTGCACGTCGAGCCCTTCTTCCTTGCAGGTCGGGATGTCGTTCCACGACTGCTTGTCGGTCACTTTGGTTTTGTAGGAGATGCGCTCCTTATCAAAGACGCATAATGCGCGTACCTGTCCGGCGCGCCACACCTCGAGATTTTCCGACGGATTGTTGACATTGGAGGCGGTGTGATTGCCGACCAATTGCGTCGCCGCCTCCCCGCCCGACTTGTACGGCAGGTAGGCGAACTTGGCGCCGGTCTTCTTCTCCATGAACACGGTCAGGATGTGGTCTTCGCGCTTGGAGCCGGTGCCGCCCATCTTGAACGGCTGCGGCGAGGCCTTGGCGGCGTCGACGAATTCCTTGACGTTCTTGTACGGCAGTTCGGTGTTGTCCCACAGCACGAACTCGTCCATCGCGGTGACGGCAATCGGAGAGAGATCGCGCCAATTGAACGGAATCTTCGCCGACAGCGGCAGCATGTAAATCAGTGAATAAGCGAGCAGCAGACGGTTGGGGTCGCCGTCACTCGATTTCATGTACATCAATGCTTCCGCGCCGGAGGCGCCGCCCTTGAGCGACACGACCATCGGCTGCTTCATCAGATTGTTCTTTTGAATGGCGGCTTGAATCATCCGCGCCATCTGATCGGAAGCGCCACCCGCACCGGCAGCAACCACGATCTCGACCGGCTTGGTCGGCTCCCAGGCAAAGGCCGGTGCGTTCGCCAGTGCAATGGCGGCGACGGCTGTGCCGGCTAGAACGAAGTTTTTCATCTTATCCTCCCTATGGTGGCTTGCAGCGGTTCCGTTGGAATTGGACCGTGCTGTCCTTGTTATTTGGCACCATTTTGCGGGTATTGGGCCCGAGCGCAAGCCGCCGTCCGTCTAATTGTCGCGCTGTTCCTGGCGCACAATATCGGCGCCCTGCACCATGGCCTGCATTTTCCCGAACGCCACCGCGCGCGGCAGGTATTTCATGCCGCAATCGGGGGCAATTACGATGCGGCTGGCAGGCACATGCGGCAACGCCTTGCGGATACGGGCGGCAACGATCTCGGGCGTTTCCACGTTCATGTCGGATAGATCAATGACACCAAGGATGATGGTCTTCGACGGCAGCCTTTCCAGCACCTTGAGATCGAGCTTGGGCTGGGCCGCCTCGATCGAAACTTGCGCTGTTTTCGAACCCTCCAGCTCAGGCAGAAACGAATAGCCCGTCGGCTTGTCGTGGACGACGGCCGCATAGCCGAAGCACAAATGCACCGCCACAGTGCCGGTAACGCCGTCGAGCGCGCGGTCGAGCGCCTTCAATCCATAGGCGCGCGCCTTGTCGGGATGCTGCTGCATCCAAGGCTCGTCGATCTGCACGATGTCGGCGCCGGCCGCGAACAAATCCTTGATTTCCGCGTTCACCGCGACCGCGTAGTCAAGCGCCATGGATTCTTCGGACTCATAGAATTCATTTTGCGCCTGCTTCGACATGGTGAAGGGACCAGGTACCGTCATCTTCACGGTCTTTTTTGTGTTGGCACGCAGAAATTGCAAATCGCGTAATTCGACCGGATGCTTGCGGCGAATTTTTCCTGTGACGCGTGGAACGGGAATCGGCTTGCCGCTCCGGTTCAGGGTCGAGCCGGGATTTTCCGTATCGACACCTTCAAGCGCGGTGGCGAATTTGTTGGAATAGCTTTCACGCCGTTGCTCGCCATCCGTGATGATGTCGAGGCCGGCGCGTTCCTGATCGCGGATTGCGAGGAGCGTCGCCTCGTCCTGTTTGGCTTCCAGCTCATTCGGTTCGATCAGCCAGAGATCGTCCATGCGCACACGCGGCACCATCTTTGAAAGGCGCGCGCGGTCGATCAGCCAATCCGGCTGCGGATAGGAGCCTACGAGAGATGTGGGAAACAACTTGACCGACATGTACCTGGCTTTCCGTCGTCATGGCCGGGCTTGTCCCGGCCATCTCGCTTAGGATGGCACATTGCTCTCCTAAGCGGGATGCGCGGGTCAAGCCCGCGCATGACAAATGAGAGTTAATGCTCGGTGACCGGGCCAGCCGCCGCAACGCTCATCGCCAGCACACGGGCAACATGGGTGGCCTCGCGCTCGCTGCCGTCCTGGATCTGGTGACGGCAGGAGGTGCCGTCGGCCACGATCAGTGTATCGGACGCAGCCCTCCGTACGGCCGGCAGCAACGAAAGCTCGCCCATCTTGAGCGAGACATCGATGGTGGCAGCGTCGTAGCCAAAGTTACCCGCCATGCCGCAACAGCTGGATTCGATCGTCTCGACGGAAAGTTGCGGAATCAGTCGAAGCGCGCTCTCGACGGCGCCCATGGTGTCAAATGCCTTCTGATGGCAGTGGCCGTGCAGGAGCGCCTTTTTTGGCAGCGGTCCCAGCGGCAAATTCAGGTGGCCTTGCTTGTGCTCGCGCGCAATGAATTCCTCGAACAGAAGAGCATTTGCCGCCAGCGCATCGACCGCCTCGCCTTTGAACAGGGCCGGCATTTCGTCGCGGAACGTAAAGAGGCAACTCGGCTCGAGGCCCACGACCGGTATGCCGCGCGCAACATAAGGCGCCAGCGCATCCAATGTACGCTGCATTTCACGGCGCGCCTCATCCACGAGGCCGACCGAGAGAAAGGTGCGACCACAACACAGTGGCCGCTCGTCGGGATTTGCCGGAAACGGCGCATAGACGCGATAGCCGCCTGCCACCAGCACATCGAGCGCCGCATCGAGATTTTCCCGCTCGAAATAGCGATTGAAAGTGTCGGCGAACAACACCACTTCCCGCGCCTGCGCGTTTTCTTCCCGTGTGGTGTAGTGCCAGTCGGAGCGATCGCGATACGTATCCTGGCGCCATTTCGGCAGGCTGCGGCGCGACGAAAAACCTGCAATCAGTTGCGAAGCCTTGCGCAAGATCGTGCTGCGGTCACGCATATTGAAGACGTGATGCCAGCGCGCTGCGTAAGGCGCATAATGCGGCAGAAAACCAACAAGTTTTTCGTGCACCGTGAGTTCGAACTTCGCGGCCCGTGCGGCCTGCACTTCGATTTTCATGCGCGCCATGTCGACGCCGGTCGGGCACTCGCGGCGGCAGGCTTTGCAGGACACGCAAAGCTTCATTGTCTCGGCCATTTCGTCGGAAATGAGCGCGGCCGATCCGAGTTGCCCGCTGATGGCAAGCCGCAACGTATTGGCACGGCCACGCGTGACGTCCCGCTCGTCGCGGGTCACGCGATAGCTCGGACACATCACGCCGCCTGTTAGTTTGCGGCAAGCGCCGTTGTTGTTGCACATCTCGACGGCGCCCTGGAATCCGCCCCCGGCGCCGGGATAAGCCGACCAGTCGAGATGCATCTTGACCGGCTCGCCGTGATAGCCGGGCGCGTAGCGGAACAGCTCGCGATCGTCGAATTTGGGCGGCCGCACGACCTTGCCTGGATTGTAAAATCCTTGTGGATCGAAACGGTCCTTCACCTCCTCGAAGGCACGCGCCAGCCGCGAACCGAACATCGGCTCGTTGAATTCCGACCGCACCAGCCCGTCGCCATGTTCGCCTGAATGCGAGCCCTTATATTCGCGCACCATCGCGAAAGCCTCTTCGGCAATCTCACGCATGGCATGCACGTCTTTCTCCTGTCGCAAGTTCAGGATCGGCCGCACGTGCAGGCAACCGGAGCCAGCATGCGCGTACCAGGTGCCGCGCGTGCCGTGCTTTTCGAATATTGCGCCAAGGCGCGAGGTGTAGTCGGCGAGGTGCTCGAGCGGCACCGCGCAGTCTTCGACAAAGGAAACCGGCTTACCTTCCTCCTTCATCGACATCATGATGTTGAGGCCGGAGGTTCGCACGTCGGTGATCGCCGCCTGCAGTTCGGGATTGAGTATCTCGACGACACCGCCCCATTTGGCGCCGCTCTTGTCCCAGCCGAAGCCGAGGTCGCCCATCAGGTCCTTGAGCTGCTGCAACATGCGCAGATTGACTTCGTGGTCGTCCTCGCCGAATTCGACCAGCAGGATCGCTTCGGGTGCCTCGCGCACGAACTTGTCGAGCGTCGGCTGGAAAATCGGAATCTGGCGCGCCAACCCGATCATCGTACGATCGATCAACTCGACCGCAATCGGCTTGAGCCGCACAATGTGCTGCGCCGAATTCATCGCCTCGTAAAAACTGCCGAAGTGGCAGGCGCCGACCGCGCGGCGGCCGAGCAGCGGCGAGAGTTTTAGCTCGATGCGGGTGGAAAAGGCGAGCGTGCCTTCGCCGCCAACCAGTACATGCGCGAGATTGACGTCATTCTTGCCTGGCACGAGCGCATCGAGATTGTAGCCGCCGACGCGCCGCTGGACTTTCGGAAAGCGCGCGGTGATTTCGTCCGCCTCACGTGTGCCGATGGCAAGCAGGTCCCTCGCGAGTGGCCGTAACGGTGCCGGGACATCCTTGAGATTGCCGCCGATGCGGCCGAAATGCGCAAGCGTGCCGTCCGCAAGCAGCGCCTCGATCGCGATCACATTGTCGCGCATCGTGCCGTAGCGCATTGAGCGCCCGCCGCAGGAATTGTTGCCCGCCATGCCGCCGATGGTCGCGCGCGACGAGGTCGAGATATCGACCGGGAACCACAGCCCGTGCGGCTTGAGCTGCCGATTGAGATCGTCGAGCACGATGCCGGGCTCGACCGTGCAGCGGGCGCGCTTGACGTCGAGATCAAGAACGCGCGTGAGATACTTCGAGCAGTCGACGACCAGCGATTGACCGACCGTCTGGCCGGCCTGCGACGTTCCGCCACCGCGTGCCAATACGGTCGCGCCCTCGGACCGCGCTATCGCTATCGCCCGATCAGCTTCTTCGATGGTGCGTGGGGCAACCACGCCAACCGGCATGATCTGGTAGTGGGACGCATCCGTGGCGTAGCGCCCGCGCGTGAAGCGGTCGAATTGCACCTCGCCAGTCAATTCGGCCTTTAGCCGGCGTTCCAGACCGGGCATGACTACCGGCACTTTTCTTATCCTTTTTGGGCTGCGCTAAGCCTATGCATAAGGACTAGATAGCCTTGCGGAAAACCGCTTGACCGCAATGTTACATTCATAGTTCAACGCCACAAGCGCCGCCCCCAGGCCGGGACGCGCCCGTGGTCAGGCCACGCAAATCCCCGCAAAGCTGCCGTTCAGGAGCGGACTTTCTATGGCTAAGAATTCCTCGCGTACGGTCGGTCGCCATTTTCTCCATATTCCGGGGCCCTCGCCGCTTCCGGATCGCGTTCTGCGGGCGATGGACACGCCGATCATCGATCACCGCGGCCCGGAGTTCGCCAAACTCGCCAAGCGCTGCCTCGAGGGCATCAAGACCATTTTCAAGACCACGAATCCGGTCATCATCTATACCGCGACCGGAACCGGCGCCTGGGAAGCCGCGCTCGTCAACACACTCTCTCCCGGCGACAAGGTGCTGATGGTCGAGACCGGCCAGTTCGCGACGCTGTGGAAGAAAATGGCTGATCGCCTCGGCCTCAAGACCGAATTCATCACCAGTGACTGGCGGAGCGGCGCCGATCCGAAAGCGATCGAAGCAAGGCTGCGCGATGACAAGGCGAAAGAGATCAAGGCCGTCTGCATTCTGCACAACGAGACCTCGACTGGCGCGCTCACCCCGATCGCCGAAATCCGCAAAGCGATCGACGCCGCCGGTCATCCTGCGCTGTATATGGTCGACACGATTTCGTCGCTCGCCTCCACCGACTATCGCCACGACGAATGGGGCGTCGACGTTTCTGTTGGCGGCGCGCAGAAGGGCCTGATGCTGCCGCCCGGTATGTCGTTCAACGCAGTGAGCGACAAGGCGCTGGCTGCCAACAAGACAGCCCAGATGCCTAAGTCGTTCTACGCGTGGGACGAAATGATCACGATGAACAAGATCGGCTTCTTCCCCTACACGCCGGCGACGCAGATGCTGCACGGCCTCGCGACCGGCATCGAGATGCTGCACGAGGAAGGCCTCGACAACGTGTTCGCGCGTCATGACCGGCTGGCCGAAGCAACCCGCCGCGCGGTCAAGGCCTGGGGACTTGAAAACCTGAACAAGAATGCCAGCCAGGTTTCGCCGACCATCACCGCTGTTCTGCTGCCGGAAGGCCATGACGCTGACAAGTTCCGCGCGCTTGCGCTCGAGACCTTCAATATCTCTTACGGTGCGAGCTTCGGCGCATATGCCGGCAAGTACTTCCGTATCGGCCACCTCGGCGACCTCAACGACGGCATGCTGCTCGGCGCGCTCGGCATCACCGAGATGGCGCTCTCCCTTGCGGGCGTGCCGTTCAAGAAAGGTGGCGTGCAGGCGGCGATGGATTATCTCGTCTCGGCACACGGCGCCGCGACCAAGCAGGCGGCGGAGTAAGCAACTTAGCAGTGACTCGTCATGGCCGGCCTTGTGCCGGCCATCTCGCTTAGGAAGGCACGGTACCCACCTAAGCGGGATCGCCGGGACATAGGCGTGCGAAAGCACGCCGTCCTCCGGACGGCTATGCCCGGCGATGACAGCGTGGTCAGGCGGCACCGCTCCAATTATTCGCTCGCGAACACACGCGTCACAAAATCCGAGATCAACTTGAGTGCCGCTTCCGGCGCTTCGCGCTGTGGCGAGTGGCGCGTGCCCGGCAATAGCGCGACCTCGACCGGCGAATAACATTCCTGCTGCGCGATCTCGATCTGCTTGACCGTGCCGTATTGATCATCCTCGCCCTGCAAGATGAGCGCGGGCACACGGATATAGGCGAGGAATTCGGTAATATCCCATTTGCGGAATTCAGGATCGAGCCAGGCGCCGTTCCAGCCCTTGAACGCGTTGTCGACATCGGCGTGCCAGCGCGACAACCGCGCGCGCAGATCGCTGGTCTCATAAGCTTTCTTCGCTTCAACGATCGAAGCGATGCCGGAATCTTCGGTGAAAAAATGCGGCGCAATGAGAACCAGACCGCCGACACGGTGGTCCTGGTGGCTGCCCGCATAAATCGCGGCAATCGACGCGCCATCGCTGTGACCGAGCAGTAACCCACGCCGAAACCCGATCGCATCGAGCAGCCGGGGCAGCACCTCGCGCGCCTCATCATGCATATAAGTGAGCGGCCGCGGCAGCGCGACCGGGCCCGATTTCCCGTAACCGGCGCGCGAATAGACGAAAACGCCAAGTCCCGTTGCGGCCGAGAGCTTTTCCGGAAAATCGCCCCACAGACCGACGCAGCCGAGACCTTCGTGCAGCAAGACCAGTGTGGGCGCGACATCGGGCTGCGGACCGACAAAGCGGTACTCCAGCCGCTGCGCACCGATGTCGAGGAAGCCGGTGTCGGAGACGGTCATTGCGAGGTTCGGTCTCTCAATTGTCATGGCCGGGCTTGTCCCGGCCATCTCGCTTAGGAGGGCACGGCGCGCACCTTATCGGGATCACCGGGACTCGGCGCTTCGCGCCGGCCCGGTGATGACGGTTAGTGGCCCGGCCCTTCCGCGCGCAGCATAAAGCGCTGGATCTTGCCGGTCGCGGTTTTCGGGAGGTCTTTGCGGAATTCGATCCAGCGCGGATATTTGTAGGGCGCAAGCTTCTGCTTCACGTGCTCCTGCAAGGCCTGGATCAGTGCATCATTGGCTTTGTCAGGCGATTTCAGGACCACGAAAGCTTTCGGCTTGATCAATTTCTGCTCGTCGTTCCAGCCGACCACCGCGGCCTCCAGTACATCCGGATGCGATGAGAGCGCGGCCTCGACCTCGAATGGCGAAACATACATGCCCGACACTTTCAGCATGTCGTCTTGCCGGCCACAGCAGATATAGTAGCCGTCGGCGTCCTCGATATATTTGTCGCCCGAACGCGTCCATTCGCCCTGGAAAGTCGAGCGCGATTTTTCGCGGTTGTTCCAGTACATGATCGCGCTGGTCGGCCCGCGTACATAGAGCTCGCCCATGTCGCCTTTTTTCACCGGATTGCCGTCTTCGCCGATCAACTTGATCTCATAGCCGGGCACCGCTTTTCCGGTCGTCCCGTATCTGGTCGCTCCCGGCGCGTTCGTGAGATAGATGTGCAGCATCTCGGTGGTGCCGAGCCCGTCTGAAATCTCGACGCCATAGCGATCCTTCCAGCGCTTCGCGATTTCTTCCGGCAGCGCCTCGCCGGCTGAGATGCAGCGGCGGATTTTCACCTCGGATTTTTGCGGCGCGTTCGGGCTCGCCAGGAATGCCGCGTAGAATGTCGGCACCGCGAAGAACACTGTAATGGGATGTTTGCGCAGGAGCGCCCCAACACCGTCGGGCGTCGGTCGCTCTGCGTTGAGCACCGTGGTCGCACCGACCGTCAGTGGAAACGTCATTGCATTGCCGAGGCCGTAGGCAAAAAACAATTTGGCCACCGAATAACAGACGTCGCTCTCCTTCAAACCGACGACGGGCGTACCGTAAAGGTCGGCCGTGAGCTTCAGGCTGGCATGCACATGCACGGCGCCCTTTGGCTTGCCGGTTGACCCCGATGTGTAGAGCCAGAACGCGATGTCGTCGCAGGTTGTCGGCGCTGTATAGGAATCCGGCTCGTCCGCGCCGATCAAATCCTCGAACAGACGATAGCCGTGCGGATTCTCTCCTGACACGATGACGTGCTCGAGATCCGGATTCTGTCCGATAAGTTTTTCGAATTTCGGAAACAGCGCCTCCGAAACAACCAGGCATTTCGCCCGGCTGTCGGCCAGCATGAAACTGTAATCGTCCTCGGTGAGCAGCGTATTCACCGGCACTGCCACGATGCCGGCCTTGAGGCACCCGAGGAACGCCGTCGGCCAGTCAATCGTGTCGAGCAACGCCAGCAGCACGCGTTCTTCGCGTTTGATGCCGAGGCCGCGCAGGGCTGCACCGAAACGCGCCACGCGATCGGCAAGCTGGCCATAGGTGTGCGTGCCGCGCGCGTCGATATAGGCCGGCTTTTTGGCGCGGCCAGCCGCCAGATTGCTTTGCAGGACGTCGGCGGCAAAATTGTAATCACGTGGGATTGCACCCACCGCCCCAGCCGCGAGAGCAACCGTCATAGCTTCCTCCCAGGCGGCAAACGCCGCTCATTTTGGGGAATTATGCGAGGCGTGGGCGGCCACCGCAATGTGATTATATTTCCGGGCCGCCGGCAGCTGTTATAGCCCGCATTCGCAGCACATTTTCGTATGGCTTACGAGCGCCCCAACATTCTCACCTGAAACAAATCAAACGACAGTTCGGCAACCTGCCACCACGAATAACTGTCCTGACGGTAGGCCATGATGCTGTCGAGAATCCTTTTGAACCGCGCATTTGTCTTTGCCAGCTCCGCGTAAGTTTCATTGGCGGCCTTGAAGGACGCCTCCATGATCTCCGGCGAGAAGGCTCGAAGCTGGGTGCCGGCTGTGATCAGCCGCTTCATCGCCGGCGGATTGACGATGTCGTATTTGGCGGTCGTGCGCAGGCCCGCCTCCCGCGCCGATGTGGTCACGATCGTCTGATAGGTCTTGCTCAGGCTTTCCCATTTCGCGCGATTGATCAGAAGATGTCCATTCGCTCCACCCTCCCACCAGCCCGGGTAGTAATAATATTTGGCGATCTTGGAGAATCCGAGCTTCTCATCATCATAGGGGCCGATCCATTCAACGGCATCGATCGTGCCTTTTTCCAGCGCCGGATAAAGGTCGCCCGGCGCAATCTGTTGCGGCACGACGCCAAGCCGTTTGATCACATGCCCGGCAAAACCGCCGATGCGAAATTTCAATCCATTGAGATCGTCGAGCGTGTTGATTTCCTTGCGGAACCAACCGCCCATCTGCGAACCGGTATTGCCCATCGGCAGTCCGTAACAGCCGAAATCAGCGAACAGGCCATCAAGCAGTTCCATGCCGCCGCCGCGCAATTGCCAGGCATCCTGCTGACGCGCATTTAGCCCGAACGGAATCGCGGTCGCAAAAGCAAATGAAGGATCCTTCCCCCAATAATAGTAACCGGCGGTGTTGCCCATTTCGACGGTGCCGTTCTGCACGGCATCGAGAACCTGCAAACCCGGCACAATTTCACCGGCGGCAAAGACCTGGATCTGGAATTTGTTGTCGGTGCTTTCAGCGACGTTTTTGGAAAAGTCCTCACACATGCCATACAGAGTGTCGAGTGACTTCGGCCAACTGGCGGTGAGCCGCCACTTCAGCTCGGGCGTCGTTTGTGCGATCGCGGGCGCGGCGACCGCCGAGGCCGCGAGGCCTGCAGCGGCAGCGCGTAAGAATTCACGGCGTTTCATGACTTCCCCCCTGCTGTATGGAAGGAGTTAATTGTCTCCCGGCCCTGCGGGCCGGCCGGACATTGCGGTGGGACAAAGCCCAACGGCCTTTCGCCATTGGGCCGAACTATGCGAGCCGCGCTCAGCCGCCGCAATATGATTATATTTCGGGCCTGTGGCGCACTTCTCGCCCCGATTGCTGTACCGCGCGGAATTTGCCGCTAATGTGCGGCCTCTTTCGCGGCACACCTCACTCTGTCATGCCCGGCTTTATGCCGGGCAACCCGATCAGGAAGGCACTGCGTCACTGATCGAGATGGCCGGAACATAGGCGAGCCAGGCGACGCCGTTCTTCGAACGGCTATGTCCGGCCATGACGCATAAAAGTCGGAGTTTGTTCATGATCTTCAGCCGGGACCGCATCTTAACCACCCATGTCGGCAGCCTGCCGCGCAATGAGAAACTGTCCGACCTCCTCGTGGCACAGGAGGAAGGCAAGGACTACGACCCGAAGGTGATGGCCGCGGAAATGGATGCGGCAGTGCGCCATGTCGTCAAAAAGCAGATGGAAGCCGGCATCGACATTGGCAATGACGGCGAGCAGCGCCGTATCGGATTCCAGACTTACGTACCGCAGCGCATGACCGGTTTTGGCGGTGTGTCGAAGCGCCGGCGCGGACGCGAATTCGAGGAATTTCCCGACTTGATCGCCTATCTGATGCGGCGCTTTCCAACCGCGCCGAAAAGCCAGCAGGGCGCACCGGAAGCGCAGGCCGACATCAAGTACAAGGACATGAAGCCGATCGACGAGGAGATCGCGGGCTTCAACAAGATCGCCGGCGAGCTCGGCGCGTTTTCCGAGCGGTTCATGACTGCGCCCTCGCCCGGCATCATCTCGACCACCATGCTCAATGCCTTTTACAAAACGCATGATGACTATCTCGACGCCATCGCGCGCGAGATGAAGAACGAATATCAGGCCATCCATAAAGCGGGACTGATTTTGCAGATCGACGCGCCCGATCTCGCGATGGACCGCACCATGATGTACCGCGATCTCGACGATGCCGGTTTCGTCAAGCGCGTCGAGCGTCATGTGCAGGCAATCAATGACGGGATTGCCGGCATTCCGCGTGACCGTGTGCGATTGCACATCTGCTACGGCAACTGGGAAGGCCCGCACATTCACGATGTGCCGCTCGCAACGATTTTGCCAGCACTCTACCAGGCCAAGGTTGGCGCACTGTCGATCGAGTTCTCAAATCCGCGCCACGCGCATGAATATGACGCGCTCAAGAAGCATCCGCTGCCGAAGGACATGCTGTTGATTCCGGGCGTGGTGGAAACCACCAGCAATTTCGTCGAGCACCCGGAAGTCGTGGCGCGCCGCATCGAGGAAGCGGTGCGTGCGGTCGGCGAGCGCGAACGCGTGGTCGCGTCGACCGATTGCGGTTTCGGCACATTCACCAAACGCGAATGGGTGATCGAGCCGGTGGTGTGGCTCAAGCTCGCCGCCATCCGCAAAGGCGCCGACATTGCTTCGGCGCGGTTGTGGGGGAAGAAGGTGGCGTAGGTCTCGCACCGCCTCGCCGCCGTTATTGCCGGCGCCGCAAATCAACCGTTCGTCCCCGCGAAAGCGGGGACCCAGCGGCCAAACGCCCTGCATTGATTGTTGCCCTGGATCCCCGCTTTCGCGGGGACGAACGGAAATTGCTGCACGCTGTGGCCGCCTTACTGATTCACCTTTCAAACAGCCATGCCCCCTGCAGGCTAACCAGTTGCATATAAAACGAAATTTCCCCAAAAATTTATAAGATACTATCTTTACTATTCAATCCAGACATACATACTACCGCCCTGAGCTGAGAGGGCGGACATGCCACGCACGGCCAAGGCCGATACCTTGCGGCAACCGGTGACGATGAGCGGTGAACTCACCGCCCGCATCATGTTTGCCGGCCGTTCCTCCTCGATGTCGGCGCAGATCGTCGCCTGGGTACGCGACGCGCTCTTCGCCAAGAAGCTCAAGCCCGGCGATTTCCTCGGCACCGAAAAGGACCTGGCCGCGCGCTTCAAGGCCAGCCGCATCGTTGCGCGCGACGCGCTGCGCACACTGGAGGCGCTCGGCATCGTCGAAATCCGCATGGGTAAAGGCGGCGGCGCGCGCATCGCGCAGGGCAACCCGCGCCTGTTCGCCGAAGCGCTGGCCGTGCAGCTCGACCTTACCGGCGTCTCCGCCGCCGAGATCATGGACGCGCAGCGCGCGATCGAGACGCTCGGGGCCGAACTCGCCGCCGAGAACGCGACGCCTGACGACATTGCCAAACTGCGCCAGCTGCTCGCTGACGCGCAGGCCGTCATCGGCGACCTCGATGTCTTCACGCGCCTGTCGCGCGATTTCCACCTCGCGGTGGCCGAGGCCTCGCACAACCGCGTGCTGGTCGTGCAGCTCATCTCGCTTGAGCACGTGTCATGGCCGCGCCGCAACGCCACTGCCACGCCAAAACTGGCGCAACACATACTCGACATTCATACAAAGCTCACCGACCTGATTGAGCTGCGCGACGCCAGCGCCGCGCGCGCTTTGATGGACGACCACGTCAAGATGATCCGCGCCCGGCGCGTTGCCGAGCGCGGTGACAATCACGCTCACGACTCTTGTTGCTAATTCAGGGAGGACGAAACAATGGCAAAATTTCTGATCGAACCGCATTTCCGCCTGCAGGAATGGGTGGCGGAGGAAAAGGACTACTTCCGCAAGGAAGGCCTTGAATACGAATTCCGCGAGCTGATGCGCGCGACCGACGGCAAGATCCACGACAAGGGCGACAAGGTTGGCGCCTATCAGTCCTTCGAGGAAGGCCGCAAATCCAACGTGAGCTGCGCCTGCCACTGGACGGTCAACGTCGCGGCCTCCAACGGCCACGGCAAGATGTACACCGATGTCTATTCGGTGGCGCCGGCCGGGGTCTTTGTCGCCCCGGGTTCGAAGATCAAGGATCCGTCCGGTCTGGCCGGCGTGCCGGTCTCGGTCGGCTACCAGTCAGGCAGCCATTATTCCACGGTCCAGGCGCTTGAGCAGTACCTCACTCCCGAGCAGATCAACCTCGTCTACGCCGACGGCATGCTGTTCGCGCGCATGGAAAAACTGTTCGAGGGCAAGGCGCCGGCCGTCCACCTGTTCGGCGGGCCCTATTATTTCGCCGAGCAGCTCGGCTTCCGGAAGGTGATCGACTGCACCTTCATGATCGGCACCATGATCCACGGCGATCCCGACCCCGAAGACCTGCGCAAGTTCTTCCGGGCGCTGCGCAAGGCCCAGCGCGATATCGACCTGCGGCCGGAGCTCTATACTCATTATTACAAGAAGGAATTCCCTGACCGCTTCCACGCCAAAATGGACACTCGGCGCTGGGGCCCCGGCGAAAGGCTGGTTTTCGAGCCCTATACCAAGGAAGTCTATGAGGAATCCTTCGAATGGATTGCTGCCCACGGCATCTTCCCGGAAGGCAAGATGGGCAGCGCCACCTACGAGCGGGCGACCGTTTCGCTGGTCTGACCGCCAGCATTTGCACGCCAATAGTCCGGCATCCAACCAAAAGCGCCGCGGAGCCCTGTTCCGCGGCGCTTTTCTTTGCGCGAAAGGTCAGGCATTCTAACGGCAACAAAACCAAGCAAATGAGGTTCAGGGGAGGACCATAATGAAACGCGTGTTATTTGCCAGCGCCGCCTTGCTGACGGCAGCCTTGCTGCCGGTCGGCGCCAGCGCCCAGGAAACCATCAAGATCGGCGTCATCGCGGCCTTTTCCGGCCAATTTGCCGACACCGCCGCGCAGATCGAAAACGGCATCAAGCTCTATATGAAGCAGCACGGCGACAAGGTCGCCGGCAAGAAGATCGAGATCATCCGCAAGGACACCGGCGGTCCGAACCCGGACGTCGCCAAGCGGCTCGCGCAGGAACTGATCGTGCGTGACAAGGCCGACATCCTCGCCGGCTTCACGCTCACGCCGGAAGCTCTCGGCGCCGCCGGTATTGCCACCGAAGCCAAGAAACTGATGGTCGACATGAACGCCGCGACTTCGATCGTGACCGAGAAGTCGCCCTATATCGTGCGGGTATCATTGACGCTGCCGCAGATCGGCGAAACGCTCGGCACCTGGGCCGGCACCAAGGGCAAGATCAAAAAGGCCTATACGATGGTGACCGACTTTGGCCCCGGCATTGACGCCGAAACCGCCTTCCAGAAAGCGTTCAAGGCGGCGGGCGGCGAAATCGTCGGGTCTGTCCGCATGCCGATCGCCAATCCGGACTTCTCGGCCTTCGTGCAACGCGCGAAAGACCTCAATCCGGAATCGATCTTCGTATTCGTGCCCGGCGGCGCGCAGCCGGCAGCGCTCGGCAAGGCTTTCGCCGAGCGCGGCATGGATCCCAAGAAGATCAAGATCATGAGCACGGGCGAGGCGGTGGACGAAACTGCGGTGAAGAGCCTGGGCGATCTTGCCCTCGGCCGCATCAGCGCCTGGCACTACGACTACAATCACAAGTCCAAGATGAATGCGGACTTCGTGAAAGCCTTCAATGCCGAGTTCAAGCGCAACCCGGACTTCTTTGCGGTCGGCGGCTATGACGGCATGCATCTCATCTACGAGGCGCTCAAGAAGACGGGCGGCAAGACCGACGGCGACGCGCTGGTCGGTGCGGCCAAGGGTATGAAATGGGAAAGCCCGCGCGGACCGATCTCTATCGACCCGGCAACCCGCGACGTCGTGCAGAATGTCTACATCCGGCGGGTGGAAAAGGTCGGCAATAATATCGTCAACGTCGAGTTCGACACGGTCGCGAACGTGAAAGACCCGACGCACAAGTAGTCCGCACGCTGAGATGCAAGGACTTCCGGATGGGGCGACCGCAAGGTCGTCCCATTCGACGCATTTACATCCCGTCATTCCGGGACGGCGCCAACGGGTCCGCGCGAAGCGCGGCCCGATGGCAGGCTCCGCGCCGAGCCCGGAATCCAGAAGTGGACAATATCCTTGCCATGTTTCTGGATTCCGGGTTCGCTCGCTATGCTCGCGCCCCGGAATGACGGAGCAAGCCCCCGCGCGGGCTGAAAAAGGTCAACGGCCCGCCATGCTTCCTCCCGTTTTCGGTGTGCTGTTCGACGGCCTCGCCTACGGCATGCTGTTATTCGTGCTGTCGGTCGGGCTGTCGGTGACGCTGGGGCTGATGAATTTCGTCAATCTCGCGCACTGCGCCTTTGCGATGCTCGGCGGCTATGTTTCCATCACGCTGGCCAATGATTTCCACTGGCCATTTCTGGCGACGCTGCCGATGGCGTTTGCGGCGGCGGCCATCGTCAGCGTCGCGCTCGAACGCGCGCTCTACCGCCGGCTTTACCGCGCCAGCGATCTCGACCAGGTGCTGCTCACCATCGGGCTCGCTTTCATCTCCGTCGCCGTTGCGGCTTACATCTTCGGCACGACCCAACAGCCGGTCGAAACACCGGAATTACTGCGCGGCTCGTTCGACGTCCTCGGTATTGGCCTCGGGAAGTACCGGCTGTTCCTCGTCGGCGTCGCGCTCGCCGTGACGATGCTGCTGGTTGCCGGGCTCGAATATACCCGCTTCGGCGCCCAGGTGCGCGCCGCGGTCGACAATCAGCGCATGGCGCGCGGGCTCGGCATCGACGTTGACCGCACCTTCGCATCGACTTTTGCGCTCGGTTCAGGGCTGGCTGGCCTCGGTGGCGCGCTGGCGATCGAGATCGTCGGCCTCGATCCGAATTTCGCCTTCACTTATCTCGTCTATGTGCTGATCATCGTTTCGGTCGGCGGGCTCGGCTCCATCGCCGGCTCGTTCATCGCCGCGATCCTGATCGGTGTCAGTGATGTCGCCGGCAAATATTATGCGCCTGAACTCGGCGCCTTCCTGATTTACCTGGTCATGGTGGCGGTACTGATGTGGCGCCCAGCCGGCCTGTTCGGGAGGCGGTAGGTCGTGTTTTTCCGTGCCACACAATCGGCGTCATGCGCGGGCTTGACCCGCGCATCCATGATGAGATGCCAATGTGCAAACAGTACTGATTTTTTCTGTTGCACCTCATCATGGATTGCCGGGACAAGCCCGGCAATGACAGTGGAGAGATCGGCGGACCCAGCACGATGGAAAGCACGTTGATATGACGTCCGCCACCACCCTCACCCCGCAGCAGTACCTGCAAGCGCAGAGCCGCTGGCACGCGCTGGAGATTGCGTTCTGGCTGGCCACGCTGCTGCCCTTCGTGCTGTTCCCGGATTACCTGTCGCTGGCGAGTCAAATCGCCATCACGGCGCTGTTCGCGCTCTCGCTCGACCTTATCCTCGGCTATGCCGGTATCGTATCGCTCGGCCACGCGGCCTTTTTCGGCATCGGCGCCTATACGGCGGGATTGATCTCGAAGTTCATCTGGGGCGAGCCGCTGACCGGGCTCATTTTGGCGGCCGTGGTCGCTGGCATTGTCGGATTTGCCGTGAGCTTCATTGTCTCGCGCTTCCGCCATTTCACACTGATCATGATCACGCTCGGGCTCGGCTTGCTTGCATTCGAGACCGCAAACCGCGCGCACTGGCTCACCGGCGGCAGCGATGGTCTGCAAGGCGTTTCAATCTGGCCAGTGCTCGGCATCTTCAAGTTCGATCTCTATGGCTACACCGCTTACGCCTATTCGCTGGCGGCGCTCTTTGTCGTGTTCCTCGGCGCGCGGCGACTGGTGAATTCGCCATTCGGCCTCGCATTGCGCGGCATCCGCGAAAACTGGGTGCGCATGCCGGCCATTGGCGCCGACAGTCGCGCGCACATCCGGAAGGCCTTCACCCTCGCTGCAGCAATCGCAGGCCTTGCCGGCGCGGTGCTGGCGCAGACCACGGAGAATGTCTCGCTCGAATCCATCAGCTTCCAGCGCTCCGCCGATGTGCTGGTCATGCTGGTCCTGGGCGGCGCAGGGCGCCTCTATGGCGGGCTGATCGGCGCAACGATTTTCATGGTGGCGCGCGACCAGTTCTCCGGAATCGCTCCACAATACTGGTATTTCTGGATTGGCGTGCTGCTGGTGACCGTCGTCATGGTGTTGCCGAACGGCATCCTGGGCGGGCTGAGTGCCATCTACACGCGGTGGAGAGCGAAATGACCGCGATCGCTTTAGCCACGCGCGGACTGTCGAAGGCCTTCGGTTCGCTGCCGGTCGCGCGCGATATCGCCATCAACCTGCCGGTCGGTGCGCGCTATGCGCTGATCGGCCCAAATGGCGCCGGCAAGACCACGCTCATCAATTTGATGACTGGCATGCTGACACCCAATTCCGGGCAAATTCTGCTCGAGGGCGAAGACGTCACCGCGCTCGGACCCCAGGAGCGCGTGCGGCGCGGGCTCGCGCGCACGTTCCAGATCAACACACTGTTTGCGGGCCTCAACGCGCTCGAAGCCGTGACGCTGGCCGTGGCCGAACGGCGCAACCTCGCCGGTCAGTTCTGGCGCAGCGTCGGTTCCTACAGCGAGGCGATCGACGAGGCTTACGAAATCTTGCGCAGGTTGAAGTTGGGCGATGACTGCTACCAGATCACGCGTGAACTGCCCTATGGGCGGCAACGCCTGCTGGAAATTGCGCTGGCGCTGGCCACCAAGCCGAAGGTGTTGCTGCTTGACGAACCGGCGGCCGGGGTGCCGCAAGAAGAAAGTGGTGAAGTCTTCGAAGCAGTGGCGGGCTTGTCCGACGATCTGACGCTGCTGTTCATCGAGCACGACATGCATGTGGTGTTTCGCTTCGCCACGCACATCATCGTGCTGGTCGGCGGCGCGATCTTCACCGAAGGTTCGCCGGCCGAGATCGCCGCCGATCCCGGCGTGCGCGAGGTCTATCTGGGCAAGCGCAAACATGGATGATTCCTTTGGCTGACACGCTGCTCAAACTTGAGAATGTGACCGCCGGCTATGGCGATGCCGTCGTGCTGCACGGCATTTCGCTTGAACTGCCCGAGCACGGCAGTCTTGCCGTGCTCGGCCGCAATGGTGTCGGCAAGTCAACGCTGCTGCTGACCATCATGGGCTACACCCAGATGCGCCGCGGCGCTGTCGCCTGGCGGGGACGGGATATTTCGCGGCTGGCGCCGCATCGGCGCGCGCTCAACGGCATCGGCTGGGTGGCGCAGGAGCGCGAGATTTTTCCGTCGCTGTCAGTCGAGGAAAATCTCACCGTCGCGGCACGGCCGGGCGCCTGGACGCTCGAAACGGTATTCAGGCTTTTTCCGCGGCTCAAAGAGCGCAACCGTAACATGGGTAACCAGCTGTCCGGCGGCGAGCAGCAGATGCTGGCGGTCGCGCGAGCGCTGATGACCAACCCCGCGTTGATGCTGCTCGATGAACCTTTCGAGGGTCTGGCGCCGGTCATCGTCGATGAGCTGGTTGCCGCCATCAAGCTGATGCTGTCCGATCGCAGCATCGCCATCGTCCTGGTCGAGCAGCACACCGATATTGCGCTGGAATTGACCGCCGAAGCCATCGTACTGGAGCGCGGCGCAGTGGCGCACCGGGCACCTTCCGTGCAGTTGCTCAAGGACACGGCCACCCTTGAACGGTTGGTCGGGTTGCGCGTGGCCGCAACGGCGTGAGAAGCTGGCGGCTTAATTGGAGCATTGCCGCAGGCACGGCGCGCTCCCTCTCCCCATTGGGGAGAGGGTTGGGGTGAGGGGGTCCAGGACTATCGATAGGCCGTAACCCCTCACCCGGCGCTACGCGCCGACCTCTCCCTATGGGAGAGGTGAAGCGAGCGTGCGACAAAGCTCGACTAATACATATCGAACTAGAGGTACCCATGGCCAATCCGATGATTCCGCGCGAACGTTCCGACTATTCCGCGATCGTGGATCGCCCGCCGCTCAAGCTGCCGGGCAACGCGCGCATCGTGTTCTGGACCATCGTCAATTACGAGGTCTGGGACATCGGCAAGCCGATGGCGCGGCAGCTGCTCCCCGCCCCGACCGGCGTGCCGCTGATGCCGGATGTCGTGCACTGGGGCTTCCACGAATACGGCATGCGCGTCGGCTGCTGGCGCTTTCACGAGCTGTTCAAGAAACTCGGCATCAAGCCCACGCTCGCGGCCAATGCGCGCATCTGCGAGGACTACCCGCGTGTCGCCAAACAGGCGCGCGATGACGGCTGGGAGTTCATGGGCCACGCGTATGAGCAAGGCCCAATTCACAAGGAGGCCGACCAGGCCGGCATGATCAACCGCACCATGGACATCATGGAGAAGTTTTGCGGCAAACGCCCGGTTGGCTGGCTCGGACCCGGTCTGACGCAGACGCTGGAGACACCGGATTTGCTTGCCGCCGCGGGCGTGAAATATATCGGCGACTGGGTCTATGACGATGAGCCGACGGTGATCAGGACCACGAAGGGACCGCTGGTCACCCTGCCCTACACCATCGAATGCAACGACATTCCGGTGATGATCGTCCAGCACCACAACAGCGACTACCTGCTGAAGCTGGTGACGGACCAGTTCGACCGGCTTTATGCCGAGAGCGCGCAGCGCGCGAAAATCTGCGCGCTGGCGATCCACCCCTACATCAGCGGGCAGCCGCACCGGATCAAATATCTCGAGCAGATCTACGACTATGTGAACAAGCACGAGGGCGTGCTGCACTGGAACGGCGAGCAGATCCTCGAGTGGTACCGCAGCATTGCCAAGATCGGGGCCGCCGCTTAGCGTGTGGGCCGCCGCCCATAAAAACAGGAAACAGGCGGCGGCTGCAGGGAGGAACCACATGCGTACCAAGGCACTCTTGAGCCTCGTCGCCGGCGCGTGCGCGCTCGCCGGGGCATCTCCGGTTTCCGCCGCGGAAATCCGGCTCGCGCGGCAATTTTCCATGGGCTACCTGCAGCTCAACGTGATGGAGCACCAACAGCTCATCGAGAAGCACGCCAAGGCGCTGGGTTTGAACGATGTGAAGGTGTCATGGTTCACCTTCAACGGGCCGACCGCAGTCAACGAGGCGCTGATCTCCGGCAATATTGACGTCGGCTCGGGCGGCGTGCCCGGCCTGCTGGTGTTGTGGTCGCGCACCAAGGACACACCGCAGGAAGTGCGCGGCATTTCGGCGCTCAGTTCGCAGCCATTCCTGCTCAACAGCCGCGATCCCGCGATCAAGACCATCAAGGACTTCAAAGACAGTGACCGCATCGCCGTGCCGGCCGTGCGCTCCTCGGTGCAGGCGATCACGTTGCAGATGGCGGCGGCGAAAGCCTACGGCACCAAAGGCTTCAATACGCTCGACCCGCTCACCGTTTCAATGACGCCGCCGGATGCCACCGTCGCGCTGCTCAAGGGCGGCGCGCAGATTTCCGCGGCTTTCAGCGTGCCGCCGTTCCAGTACCAGCAGCTCGAGGATCCGGCGGTCCACACCGTGCTCAATTCGTTCGACGTGATGGGCGGTTCGCACACATTCACCGCCGTGTGGGCGCCGGCGAAATTCCGCACCGATAATCCGGTGCTCTACAAGGCGCTCGTGGAAGCGCTGAAAGAAGCGACCGACATCGTCAATAAGGACAAGAAGGCGGCCGCCGCGTTGTGGATCGAGGATTCGAAATCGAAGCTGCCGGTTGAGATGGTGAGCAAGCTCGTCGCCGCGCCGCAGGTGCATTGGACACTGACGCCCGAAAACACCATGAAATATGCCGATTTCATGTCGGAGGTCGGCACGCTGAAGACGAAAGCCGCGTCGTGGAAGGATTACTTCTTCCCGGAGATCTACGGCGAGAAGGGGAGTTGAGGGTCGACTGAGACATCCACCCTCACCGCTCATTCCTGCCTATCCGCTGTCATTGCTGGGCTTGACCCGGCAATCCATGAGGCAGCTCTGCAATCACGGCCGTACAGGTTTTATATGCGACACTTCATCATGGATGCCCGGGACAAGCCCGGGCATGACGGCGGAGAGGCATCCCTACCCCCCCCCCCACAAAATAAAACTCCCGGCGCTGGAGAGGCCGCCGGGAGTTGGGCCCGGATCCGGGAGGTGAAGGTGGGGGTTTCACCTGCGCCGGAAGCCGGAGCCTGTTGTGAATTACTGAGTCTTGAGTCGGGGCATTCCGGGCCTGGAGAGCAGCCCACTGCCGCCGGCAGGTTTCGAATTTGATGATGACGATGGCGCGTTGAGCGGAGTCGACACGGACCTGGACGCGGCGGGTGTCGTGGTTGCTGCACCGCCTTGCATCGTGCTCATGCCGCCGGCGTTCGGGTTCGCATGCACCTTCAGTTTGCTCCCGCCGGCGCTGGGGAAATCCTTGATATTGCCTTCGCCATTGCCGTCGGCGGCAATGCGCGGACCACCGGGCCAGGTGTTCACAACTTTCTCGCACAATTCATATCCGCGGACGCATGCAGACCAACAATTGTTTACGGCTTCGTCATTGGTACCTGTCAAACAGTAATTGCCACACCGAGAAAAAATTTTCGCGCAGATCCCGGCGCGCCGGCTGACATTTTGACTGGCGCTGTTTCTTACGCCCCGAGCCGTCGCGTCGGCTTCCTTGACCGTCGTGAGAGAAAACATAGCGACGGCCATGAGTGCGAAGACGAGGAGAACTTTACGCATTTCCATTTCTCACGTGGTCGCGATTGACGCCTACTGAGCCTTGAGCCTAGGCATGCCGGGTCTGGAGAGCAGGCCATTGCCGCCACCGGCGACTCCATTGCGACCGGAGTTCACGCCAGTGTTGGTAACAGCGCTCCCGTTGTTGGCAGTCGAGATCGTGCCGCTGTTGGTGACAGCGCCGCCATTCGTGCTGGAGGCTGCAGCGGCCGGCGCGGTTGCTGCGCCCGGGTTTGCGCTCATGCCGTTTGTGGTTGCACCAAGGGCATGCGAATTCGGGCCCGCTGCCGCACTGCTGGCGCCACCGGGAATATCCTTGGTGTTGCCACCGGCGCTGCCTTTGGTGAACTTTCGAATCTGGATCTGGGCATGATTGTGCACGCAGTCATGAAATCCTTCGTCGCAATCGGACAAACAAACTTTATAGTTTTTGTCGTCCAAACAATTGTTGGTGCACCGTGTCGCCGCATAGGTACATAATGCTTCAACCGTTGGCGGCTCAGCCGACGCAGGCAAAAGAGAGCCAAAACTAATGAGAGCAAGGCTGAGGACGAAAACTTTGCGCATTTCACATTCTCTCGTTCATTTTCTTTTCTGATCACATATTTTCAACTTGAACTATCCGGCGCGATCACGCGCGCCACTCATCGAAAATTGTCAGATTGATCTACATCCGCGTGCATGAACCGGAATTGAACGGCTTGTTGTTCAGGACGCGTGTAGGCGCGTGGTGGAAAATAATTCTGACGCGTCATCCGATCGGCCGAGACGCCCGCCCGCTTCGGTCAGTTCGCGTGCAGCCTCGGCCGGTCGGTACTGAGAATACCGGCCGGGCCCAGCACCTTGCCGACGGCGTTTTGCCGCTACGGCGCAGCGGCCTTTTGCGCGCTGGCGTTCGTGCCCGCGCTCGCACCATCGTTCCTGACTAATTGGCCTTATAGTGAGTGTTGGGGTTCGCCCCGCCGGTGTCGCTCGGTGCGCCGGGCTGGACGTCGACGTAGTAGCAAACCCTGACGTTAAGCCAGTTTTCCAGCTTGGCCGTGCAACCGTACTTTCTCCAATCGGCCCCTTCGCATTTGACCGCCTGCCTCGGAGTGCCGCCGAGATAACTGTTATTGCAAACTCTTTTCTTGTCGGCGAAGGCCGGGAGCGCGCCGGCGAGCGCACCGAGGCTCACGAGGCCGAAAGCGATGATGAGAGCTTTGCGCATGTCTAACTCCTGTTCATCGGTGTGAAACGGACGATCGCTGGATGGCGCGGGCAAAAAATTGTCTGACCGATTTACAGCAGCGCGCATGAACCGGAATTGAACGGCTTGTTGTTCAGGACGCGTACAAGCGCGACCATCACGGAAAATAATTTTGCTGCGTTATCCGATCGGATGAGCAACGCTACTCAGAATGCACAGACGTGAGCACGATCGGTCGCGTCCTACGTTCGGATGACATTTCAAAGCTTTCTGGGCAGAGCTGCCGATTCCGCAAAGCGCGCTTACGGACTCATCGCAAAACAAAACTCCGGGCGAAATTGCGCCGGAGTTTGTTTACGCGCGCCGCTTCAATCAGTTCGCGTGCAGCTTCGGCCGGTCGGTACCGAGAATGCCGGTGCCGCCCAGCACATTGCCGACGGCGTTTTGCCGCTTCGGCGCAAGCGTTTTTTGCGCGTTGGCGTTGGCGCTCGTGCCCGCACCGGTGCCAACCGCACCCGCGCCTGCGACAGGCGCCGGTTGTGCCGGCGCATTGAACGTCGCGACGCCGCCTGAAACGAGACCGGCGGGCGGGTGATAACCAACCTTCGGCCCGCCCTTCGCGCCGCCTTTGGAGCCGCCGGCCTTCGCCTGCTCGGCTGCGATGGCCGCGGCATAGGCGGGATCCGCGACGTTATAGCTTCGACCGTTCACCACCTTCCGCAGCGAAACGTCCGGGTCGCCCTGCATCACCGTGATGTAGACAGCCGAGTTCGACCGGCTGTAGAGCACGACCGTGGTGGTCTTTCCGTTCCACACCCATTCCTTGCCTTCCGGCGTGACCATGATGGTGCCGCCGTCGGCAGTTCGGTGTGCGCCGGGCTTTGGCCTGCTTCCGCCGCCTTTGGCGCTGCCGCCACCTTGGTCGCCGTCCTTCTTCTTTGGGCGGTCGCCATTATCATTCGAGCTGCTATCGGAAGGGTCCCTGAACCCGCGCTCTCGATTGAATTCATTGCACGAGGTCAGATAGTCCACACAAAACGACTCGTCCGATACATCATGGAGACAGTTTCGGTAGTCGGCCATGCAGGCCTTCGGCACGTTGTAGTTGGTCGCCAAAGTCGGCCGCATGCTGGCGAGGGGACAAAGAAGTGCGAGGCCGAAGGCGATGATGAGAGATTTACGCATTTCAATTTCCAACAATTGTACCGTTCAAGACATATGCCAACGCGATAGCACCCGGATTCGCGTTTGAGCTTTGGTCAGTTCGCGTGCAGCTTCGGCCGGTCGGTACCGAGAATGCCGGTGCCACCCAGCACATTGCCGACGGCGTTTTGCCGCTTCGGCGCAGCGTCTTTTTGCGCGCTGGCGTTCGTGCCCGCGCCGGTGCCAACCGCACCTGAGCCTGCGACAGGCGTTGGTTGCGCGGGCGCATTGAACGTCGCGACCCCGCCTGAAACGAGACCGGCAGGCGGGTGATAACCGACTTTCGGCCCGCCCTTTGCGCCGCCTTTGGAGCCACCGGCCTTCGCTTGTTCGGCCTTGATTGCTGCATCGTAGGCGGGATCGGCGACGTTATAGCTTCGACCGTTCACAGTTTTCCTGAGCGAAACGTCCGGGTCGCCCTGCATCACCGTGATGTACACAGCGGAGTTCGAGCGACTGTAGAGCACGACCGTGGTGGTCTTGCCGTTCCACACCCACTCCTTGCCTTCCGGCGTGACCATGATGGTGCCGCCGTCGGCGGTCCGATGTGCGCCGGGCTTTGGTCTGCTGCCGCCACCAGTGCCCTCGGAGACCACAAGCGGAGGGTGGCCAACACGGCCGTACGGGCTATCGCACTTTTCCGATCCACTCGCTGTGCCGTTCGTGACTTTCGGGCAGTAGCCGTCGCCAAGACCATAAATATTGCGGCCCTGCTTCGCGTTCTTATTGGTGCACTGCTGGAGAGTGTATTCGCAGCCGCGAACAGTCAGATCACCTGGAGACGGCGAGTCGAGGATACACATATCATATTGGCGCGCGCAATCGACCGCCTCGGCCGTAGCACGCTGCGTGAAAGCCCCAAGGCTGGCGAGGCCGAGCGCAATGATGAGAGCTTTGCGCATTCCAAACTCCTGATTCGCTTGCGTTGCCGATGTCTTGCGGTCAGCGCCGGCAACGTGACGTGCGCGCCGGCGCTGAACCGTTCCTGACTAATTGGCCTTGTAGTGAGTGTTGGGGTTTGCCCCGGCGGTGTCGCTCACCGAGCCAGGCTGGACCTCGACCCAGTAGCACTTCGTATTGGCAGACAACCCGGCGACCGGATATTTGGTGGTGCAGCCACCAATTGTCTTGCATTTTGCCATCTGGCGCGTGGTCTGACCCGCAAACCAAGTCGTGTTGCAGACCTGTTTCTTTTCGGCGAAGGCCGGCCGCATGCTGGCGAGAGTGCCGAAGCTGGCGAAACATAGAGCGATCATGAGAACTTTGCGCATTTCATATTTCCTGTTGGGTTGAGTGGTGTTCGTGGAAGTGATTGTGGATTGGCCGCGTGTCGCGCGGCCTCTCCGATGGTCGAAGAGGCCGCGCATTCACTGCTCAATCAGTTCGGCCTGATGTTCCGCCGCTGCGACACGTCCGGTGAGGGTCCGGGGCCTGAGGCGCCGCCCCCATTCTGCACAGTCGGGTGCAGACAGTTGATGTACGTATTGAAGCAAACCTTGGACTTGGAGCCGGGATTGCCCGCATTGCAGATGATATTTTGAGTGCGGCAAGCGGCAGCTCCCGGCTGCATGCTTGCCAGGGAGAAGGCCGGCTGTGCACTGGCGATTGCACCGAGGCTGGCGAGGCCGAGGGCGATGGTGAGAGCTTTGCGCATTTCAGTTTTCCTTCCGCGTTGAGTGTCGTTTGTTGAAGTCGCTTGCGATCGGCTGAGCGCAGCGCGGCCTCTCCGATGATCGGAGAGGCCGCAACGGCTGCAGATTTAATTCGGGTGAGTCTTCTTGCCGGTCTGGATATCCGCCCCGGGCTTCGCGGTGGTTAGGGCGCCTGATTGGCCAGCCGCGCGCGCTTTGGCCGCTTTATTGGCTACGCATCGATTGTAGATGAAATCCATTTGTGCATTGGTGCACGGTATTCGCTTGTGCGTCGTCGGATCGAACGTGGGATAACACGTTAGGATACTTAATTTGGTGCATTCGGCATCGTACGCCGCCGCCGGCTGCACGCTCGCGATTGCACCGAGGCTGGCGAGGCCGAGGGCGATGATGAGAGCTCTGCGCATTTCATATTTTCCCAATTTTGTTTTTACGAATTCGGTTCGAGGCATCAATTCGCGCGCGCCGTTGGTCCGTTGTGTCTTCGCTCAGTGCGTTCGCGTATCGATCGGCACGGAAAATAAATGCGCGCACATGAACCGCGCCTAAATAGCGCGTGCAGATTTTTGTGTGCGGGTGAGATTTCGAAAAATAATTTTAGGACGGTGACGACGCGTGTGTGTCGTGCAATCGGATGAGAGATGTGCACGTGTTGCGGTGGGGTGCGGATTTCTTGCAAATGGCGTCGCGCTAACACATGTGTCATTCCGATGGGGGATGATCCGTACAGCGTCAGCCGAACACTCGGCGTCATGGCCGGGCTTGTCCCGGCCATCCATGAGGCAGCTCCGCAATGACAGCTGTAGGGTTTTTGTCGCTGCAATTCATCATGGATGCCCGGGTCAAGCCCGGGCATGACTTAGAGTGTGTGGCTCGCGGTGGGACAAGCCCGGGCATGACAAATGAGAGGCAGGGCGCTCCCCGCTCAATCCGCTCGTTCCCGCGACCCGGCCTACGCTCGCTTCGCGAGCTTCGGCGGGTTCGAGTCCGCCGAAGCGCGGAGCGCGAAGGCGGAAAGCGGGAATCCAGGACGACAGCCGCAGCGCCGAAATTGTTGCTCTGGGTCCCCGCTTTCGCGGGGATGAGCGGAAGATGGTGCGGGTGCCCTACCCCCCGCCACGACCTAGTGGGTCAGGTTGCCCCCACGACCTTATGCATCTGCTCGCCGAGGCCGGTGATGGAGGCGGTCACCACATCGCCGGCGTTCAGATACACCGGCGGTTTCTGGCCCAAACCCACGCCCGCCGGCGTGCCGGTGAGGATCACGTCGCCCGGCTGCAGGCTCATGAAGCGGCTGATGTAGGACACAAGCTCCGCCACCGAAAAGATCATGTCGCGGGTCGAGCCGCTCTGCTTCGCCTTGCCGTTGACGCCCAACCGCAGCGCCAGATCCTGCGGATCGGCGATCTCGTCGCGCGTAGCGAGGAACGGGCCGAGCGGCGCGAACGTATCCGCGCTCTTGCCCTTGAAGCCCTGCCCGCCGCGATTGAACTGGAAATCGCGCTCGGAAAAATCGATGCCGATGCAGTAGCCCAGCACATGATCGAGCGCGTCACGCTCGGCGATATAGACGCCGGGCCTGCCGATCACCACGCCGAGCTCGACCTCCCAATCAACGCTCTTGCCCTCGCGCGGCATCACGAGATCATCGGCCGGCCCGCACAGCGCGCTGGTGGCCTTGAGAAACAGCGTCGGCTCCTTCGGCAGCGGAAGGCCGGTTTCCTCGGCGTGGTCGCGATAGTTCAGCCCCACGCCGATAATCTTGCCGATGCCGCGTAGCGGCGGGCCAAGCGGCAGCCCCTTGCCCACTTTCTGCAACGTCTTCACCGGCACGGCGGCGATCGCCTCGACGTGCTCGAACGTCGGCGCGCGATGGCTGAGCGCGGCAAAGCCCGCCGACAGATCGTAGATCTCGCCGTCGAGCAGCAGGCCGGGCTTCTCGCCGGTTGTGGCGCGGTATCGGACAAGTTTCATGGCCTGTACAATAACCGGACCACCTGCAAAACTACCAGCCAATCTGTAAAAACGAGGAACGCCCGCGTCATGAATGTCCCGAAGCCTTCCGTCGGCATGCTGCCGAATGACCGCCTCGATTATTCCGCCATCCCCACGCGCAAGCCGCTGAAGCTGCCGAAAGGCGCGCGCATGGTGGTGTGGACCGTCACCAATGTCGAGGAATGGGACCCGACGCAGACCATGCCGCGCCAGGTCATCACGCCGCCGGCCGGCGGCTCGCCGATGCCCGACATACCGAACTGGTGCTGGCACGAATACGGCAACCGCGTCGGCTTCTGGCGGCTGTTGCAGGTGTACGACGAGTTCAAGATTCCCGGAGTAATGAACATCAACGGCGTGGCTGTCGAGGCATTCCCCGACATCGTCAAGGCCTGCGTCGAGCGCAACTGGGAATTCGTCGGCCACGGCTATACCCAGCGCAACATGCAGAAGGTCGAGAACGAGCGCGCCGACATCAGGAAGAGCGCCGAGATTCTGGAAAAGGCGACGGGAAAACGCCCGCGCGGCTGGCTCGGGCCCGGCCTCACCGAGACCTGGGAGACGCCGGATATCCTGGCCGAGGAAGGCTACGACTATGTCGCCGACTGGGTGCTCGACGACCAGCCGGTGTGGATGAAGACGCGCGGCAAGCCGATCCTCAACATTCCCTACACGCAGGAATGCAACGACGTCGCCATGATGCTGATCCAACATCACAAGGCATCGGAATTCTACGAGCGGGCGATGGACCAGTTCGAGCAGATCTACAAGGACGCCAAGGGCTCGGCGCGCGTGATGGCGATCTCGGTGCACCCCTACATCATGGGCGCGCCGCACCGGGCGAAATATTTCCGGCAGATTTTCCAGAAGATCAGGAAGAAGAAGGACGTGCTGTTCTGGACCGGCGCCCAGATCGCCGACTGGTACAAGAAGGTCGGGCCAAAGGCGCCGTAGTCCACATACCTTGTCATGGCCGGGCTTGTCCCGGCCATCCCGCTTAGTTAAGCACTGTGCTCACCCAAGCGGGATGCCCGGGACAAGCCCGGGCATGACAACAGAGAGGCTTGAGCGCACTCATATGCCCACAGCCACCCCGTTCCTCGACAAGAAAACCATCGCCGAGCTGACCGCGCGGATGTACCTCGACACCGGCGCCGTCCGCTTCATGACCGACAAGCCCTTCATCTTCACCAGCGGCTGGGCGAGCCCGGTCTATAACGACTCGCGCTGGCTGATCTCGTTTCCCGACGTGCGCTCGGCGATGATGGATTTCGCGGTTCACACCATCGAGCGCGATATCGGCCGCGACAAGATCGACTCGGTCGCGGGTGGCGAAACCGCCGGCATCCCGTTCGCCGCCTGGGTGGCCGACCGCATGCATCTGCCGATGCAATATGTGCGCAAGAAAGCAAAGGGCTTCGGCCGCGGTTCGCAGATCGAAGGCCTGCTGATCCCGGGCCAGCGCGTGCTGCTGGTGGAAGATCTCGCCACCGACGGCAAGAGCAAGGCCAACTTCATCAACGCGATCCGCGAGGCCGAAGGAAAGTGCGAGCACTGCTTCGTCATTTTCTTTTACGACATCTATCCGCAGAGCAAGAAGATCATGAGCGATCTCGGCGTGACGCTGCACGCGCTCACCACCTGGAAAGATGTGTTGGCGGTCGCCAAAACGAGCGGAAAATTCGAGCCGAAGATGCTGGCCGAGGTGGAAAAGTTCATCCAGGATCCCGCAGGCTGGTCGAAGGCACATGGGGGAGCGGCTGAAGCCGCGGAGTGACCTTCTTGTCATGCCCGCGCTTGTCATCACAAGCGCACGGCATTGCCAGCCTAAGCGAGATGGCCGGGACATAGGCGAGCGAAAGCACGCCGTCCTTCGGACGGCTATGCCCGGCCATGACGGCCAAATGTCTATCCCGCCAACTTCCTCTTCAACCTTGTCACCGCCAGATCGAGCGCCGACAGAAACCGTGACAGATCCTGACGGCTCAAGGGCGCCGGCCCGCGCGTCGCCGCGCCCGCCGAGCGCAAGTCCGTCAGCAGGTCGCGCGTTGCTAGCGCCATGCCGATCGAATTCCTCGGTGAACGGTTTGCCGGTCGGGCCGATCACGCTGGCGCCCTTCTTCACGCAACGGCCGGCCAGCGGAATATCCGCGGTGATAACGATGTCGGTCTCGCCGGCGCGTTCGGCAATCCAGTTGTCGGCGATATCGGGACCTTCGGCCACGATCACCCGTTCGATCAAATCGCTGCGCGGCACGGCCATGAAAGCATTGGCGACCACATAGGCCTTGAGACCGTAGCGTTCGGCGACCCGGTAGATCTCGGGCTTCACCGGACAGGCATCGGCGTCGACGAAGATGCGGATGGCAGGCTGTTTCGGCTCTTCCATGACCGGTGCCGGCGTGGTCCAATTCGGGAAACTGCGCATCAAGATCATGCGCGAGCAATGTGGGAGACAGCAATGGCCAAAGCTCGGAAGAAGGCCCGAACGAAAGCCCATGCGCGGCGGAAGTCAGTCAGGAGCAAGGCCAGTACCCGGCGCGCCGTGAAGGCGAAAACGCGCGCGAAAGCGCGCAAGCCACAGCGCTTTACCGTCAGCCATCATCGTGAGGAGGATTTCGACCAGGGCCTGCGCGCCTATTCGGCCTATCGCGATCTTGGGCTGGCGCCGGCCACCGCCGGCCTGGTGCAGGCGCACGTTATCCGCATGACCAAGCCGTTTACCGCCGAGGAAGTCGCAATTCCGCACTACCACGACGTCGACTTCCAGATGGTCTACGTGCTCAAAGGCTGGTTCCAGAGCGAATTCGAAGGCGAAGGCGTGCACACGTTTTATGCCGGCTCGTGCTGGATCCAGCCGCCCGGGATCAAGCACACCGTGCGCGGCTATTCCGATGATTGCGAATTGCTGGAAATCGTATTGCCGGCGGAGTTCGAGACGGTGACGCTGGAAGGGTAATCCTCCGTCATGCCCGCGCTTGTCGCGGGCATCCACGTCTTAACGGCGATGCAGAGAGAAAGACGCGGATGGCCGGGACGAGCCCGGCCATGACGATAGAACTAGGCCAACACTTTAACCCCGAGCCTGGCTGCGATCTCAGGACCGATCTGCGACGGCGTATCGACGACAGTAACTCCGGCCGCTTCCAGCGCCTGGCGCTTCGACGCGTAGCTGCCGGCATCGCCGGTGACGATGGCGCCGGCATGGCCCATCTTCTTTCCGGGCGGCGCGGCGGCGCCGGCGATGAAGGCCACCATCGGCTTGTTCATTTTCTTCGCGTACTCAGCCGCGTTTTCTTCCATGGCGCCGCCGATCTCGCCGACGATAACGACGGCATCCGTGCCGGTATCCTTGTCGAGCGCTTCGAGCGCATCGCGTGTCGTGGTGCCCAGCATCGGATCGCCGCCGATACCGATGAAGGCGCTTTGGCCGATGCCGGCGCGCGTGAGGTTGAGGCAGACCAACGTGCCGAGACTGCCGCTGCGCGAGATCACGCCGACCCGGCCTGGTTTGAAGACGCTCGGCACGAATGCCGGCATGATCCCGACAAAACATTCGCCGGGCGTGACCAGCCCCGCGGTGTTGGGGCCGACGATGCGCGTGCCGTGCCTGGCGGCCGCCGCGTGCATCGCCATCACATCCTGCGCCGGGATGTGCTCGGTCAAAACCACCAGTGTCTTTATTCCAGCCTGCGCCGCCGACACTGCGGCATCCTTCGCCATCGGCGGCGGAATGAACATGACGCCGACGTCGCCGCCAACCGCCTTCACGGCCTCGCCGGTATTGGCGAAAATCGGCACGCCGACGTGGGTTTCGCCCGCGCGCTTGGGATTGATGCCGGCCACCACGTTGGTGCCATAGGCCATCATCTTCTCGGTCCAGAATGTGCCCTGTTTGCCGGTGATACCCAACACAATGACGCGGTCTTGTCTGCGGACGATCATTGCGCTGCCTTCACCGCGGCCTGGATCGCGTCTTCCATGAAATCGTAGGGCTCGATGCCGAGCTCATTGCGCACCAGCCTGACCGCCTCTTCTTCACCGGTACCGTGAATGGAGAAAAATACCGGCACCTTGGGCTTGAGCTTGGCCCAAGCCTTCACGACACCGTCCGCCATTACGTCGGTGCGCGCAAAGGCGCCGCAGAAATTGATCACCAGGCTTTTCACGCCCGGATTGGACAGCACCAGATCGAGCGCGATCTCCGACTTCGTGTAGGCCTCGCCGCCGATTTCCAGGAAATTCGCCGGCCGGCCGCCGTGGTGACGGATGACATCCATGGTGGTCATGGTGAGCCCGGCGCCGTTCGCAAGAACGCCGACATTGCCATCAAGCTGGATCAATTTGAGACCCGCCTCGGCGCCGCGTTTTTCCAGGGCAGTCATGACACCGGGCGTGCCGCCTTTGGCGATGTCGGCCTGCCGGTCGAGCGCGGCATCGTCGAGCACAAATTTGCAATCGAGCGCGACGACGCGGCCATCGGCAAGCAGCGCCAGCGGATTGATTTCCAGCAGCTCGGCGTCGCGCATACGGAAGGCTGCATAGAGCTGCCCGAGAATACGCGTGACCTGCGCTTCGGCGCGCCCGAGATTGAGCCCTTTGAGCATGTCGGCAATGGCCGCCGGCGACGGGTGGACGTCGATCTCGGCCAGCAGGCGGCGGATCGCGGCCGGCTTTGCCGCGGCGATTTCCTCGATGTCCATGCCCCCTTCGGTGGAGAAGAGGATGAGCGGCTTGCGCGCGCTCACATCGTGCAGCACGGCGGCGTAGAATTCGCGCTCGATCTGGGCCTGCTCCTCGACCAGCAGGCGCTCGACTGTGTAATCCCCGATGCGCATGCCGAGGATTTGCCGGGCCACTTTCTTGGCTTCATCCGGCGAGCCAGCGAGCTTGATACCGCCCGCCTTGCCGCGCTTGCCGGCCGGCACCTGCGCCTTCACCACGCAGGGCCCGATTTTTGCCGCCGCCATCGCGGCTTCTGCATCGCTGATGCAAAGGATACCACGCGGCACCGGAATGCCGGCGGGATTCAGAACCAGCGATTTGGCGGCGTGTTCCTCGAAGTTCATGCAGCGACTCGTGATCTTTTTTGTTGTCGTGGCCGGGCATAGCCGTCCGAAGGACGGCGTGCTTTAGCACGCCTATGTCCCGGCCATCTCGCTTATGAAGGCAATGCCCACCTGATCGAGATCACCGGGAGAAGTTTACAGCCGGGCCGGCCAGCGGCCGGACCCGGTTGCCCGGTGACGACGGAATGGTGGTGCTACCTCCCGTACTTCTTCCAATAGGCGCCGAACAATGCATCTTCGCTCGGTCGGTCTTCCGGAATGGTGGTGACGAGATGGGTAATGTTGATGAAGTGTCTGTAGTTCAGGTTTTCCGTGATGCTGTTGCCGCCCCAGGTGCCGCAACCCATGCTGAGCGTGAAATTGAGGCCGTTGTCGAAACCGCCGCCATTGCCGAACGTGTGCGCCTGGTTGATCAACACGCGCACGACGTCGGTGTCTTCAGCCAGCTTACGACCACGCGCCATATCCTTGGTGTGAAGACCAAGAGAATGGCCGCGCCCCTGGTGATCGAGAATTTCGCGCGCACGTTTCGCCGCATCATCGAAGTCTTTGGCGCGGTAGACCGTCAGCACCAGCGACAGTTTTTCGCTGGAGAATGGAAAGGTCCGGCCGACGCCGGTTTCCGCCACCATAAAGAACTTCTTCGACTCTGCCGCCGCCGGCAGCCCACAACCACGTGCGAAAACATCGGCGTCGCGTGCGATTAATGTCCGGCTCAGCTTCCCATCCGGCCACAGCGCGGCCTGGATTTTTTCTTTTTCAGCGCCGGAAGCCATATATCCACCGGCGCGCTCAAGCGCGGCAATGGCCTTGTCGTAGATGGCGTCAACGATGATCACCGAGTTTTCCGACGAACACGATGTCGCGTTGTCGAAAATCTTTGACGCGCAGATCTTCCGCGCCGCGTCATCAAGATCGGCGGTTTCATCAATAATCACGGGCACATTGCCGGTGCCGACGCCGATTGCCGGTGTGCCGCTGGAATAGGCGCGACGCACGTTGTCCTGCGAGCCGGTGGCGACCACCAGATCGGCCGCCTGCATCAACGCCTGCGTCATATCTTTGGAAGCCGGCGGCGGCAGGATCTGCACCAGATCCTCGGGCAACCCGATTTTCTTGAGCTCTGCCCGCATGTAGTCGACGGTCTTGCCGGTCGTCTTCATGCCGGCGGGCGACGACGCAATGACGATTGCATTGCGGCCCTTGATCGCCATCATCGCCTTGTTGACCGGCGTCGCGCCCGGATTGGTCGAGGGAGTGATGGCACACACAAGGCCCACAGGCTTGGCGTATTTGATGATACCGAGCGCCTTGTCTTCCTCAATGATGCCGACCGTCTTGACGCGCAATAAGTCGCGCAAGGTGCCGAACGTCTTGCGCTGCTTCTTGATGATCTTGTCGGGTACGTTGCCGAGCTGGGTATCCTTCACCGCGAGTTCGGCAAGTTCTTTGGCATGCGCCGGATTGTAGAGCGACCAGGCCAGCGCAGTGACGGCTTCGTCGACGCGCGCCTGATCGGCGTTTGCAAACACCGCCATCGCCGCGCGGCCGCGCCGCACCAGTTCGTCGACCATGGCCATCGCCTTCGGATCGGCCGACGGTTTCACTGCGACAGTCATTGCAATAGCTCCATTACGCCACTGGTTGCGGACGCATGTCCTCGCGCTTGATGCCGGCCACCACCACGGGCTTCTTCATGGCGTCGCGGCGGAACGGCTCGCCCAGCTCCTGATTGAGAATGACCTCGATGAAGGTCGTGATGCGCTTCTTCTGATCTTCGCACGACTTGCGCAGGGCCTCGGTCAATTCGGATTGCGTTTTCACTACGACACCCTTGAGGCCGCAGGCTTCAGCCACTTTTGCATAGCTCAGATGCGGATCGAGCTCGGTGCCGACGAAGTTGTCGTCGTACCAGAGGATCGAATTGCGTTTTTCAGCGCCCCACTGGTAGTTGCGGAAAACCACCATCGTGATGCCCGGCCATTCCTCGCGGGCGATCGAGCTCATCTCGTTCATGGAAATCCCGAACGCACCGTCGCCGGCAAAGCCCACGCACGGCGTATCGGGGTTCCCGATCTTGGCGCCGATGATCGACGGGAAGCCGTAGCCGCAGGGCCCGAACAGGCCGGGCGCCAGGTATTTCCGGCCTTTGTCGAAGGTCGGATAGGCATTGCCGATGGCGCAGTTGTTGCCGATATCGCTGGAGATAATCGCATCTTTCGGCAAGCCGGCCTGGATCGCCCGCCATGCCTGGCGCGGAGACATTCTGTCCGCGTCGCGCTTGCGCGCGTCAGCATTCCACGTCGTGCCGGGATCGTCGTCCTCGTGATCCATGCTCGAGAGCGTCTGTAGCCACCGGGACTTGGTTGTATGAATCAAAGCCTTGCGATCCTCGCGGCCCGCATTTCCCGCGGACGGTGATAGCTGCGCCAGAATGCTTTGCGCAACGAGCTTGGCGTCGCCACAGATACCGATAGTGACCGGCTTGGTAAGGCCGATGCGGTCGGCATTGATATCGACCTGAATGATCTTGGCGGTCTTCGGCCAATAGTCGATGCCATAGCCCGGCAAAGTTGAGAACGGGTTGAGCCGGGTGCCGAGCGCCAGCACCACGTCGGCCTTGGCGACAAGCTCCATCGCGGCCTTCGAGCCGTTGTAGCCGAGCGGCCCGACCGCCAGCGGATGGCTGCCGGGGAAACTGTCGTTGTGCTGGTAGTTGTTGCAGACCGGCGCATCGAGCTTTTCCGCCAGCGCGACGCATTCGGAAATTGCATTGCCGATAACGACGCCCGCGCCCGACAGGATGACCGGAAATTTCGCAGCCGACAGAAGCTTTGCAGCTTCCGCGACCGCATTGGCACCACCGGCCGGGCGCTCGAATTCGACGATCGCCGGCAAGTTGATGTCGATGACCTGCGTCCAGTAATCGCGCGGAATGTTGATCTGCGCCGGCGCAGACAGGCGCTTGGCCTTGAGGATGACACGGTTGAGAACTTCCGCCGTGCGCGAGGCATCGCGCACTTCTTCCTGGTAGCAGACCATGTCGCGGAACAGCGCCATCTGTTCGACTTCCTGGAAGCCGCCCTGCCCGATCGTCTTGTTCGCCGCCTGCGGTGTCACGAGCAGCATCGGCGTATGATTCCAGTACGCGGTCTTGATCGCAGTGACGAAGTTCGTGATGCCTGGACCGTTTTGCGCAATCGCCATGCCCATCTTGCCGGTTGAACGGGTATAGCCATCACAGATGAGGCCGCCATTGGTCTCGTGCGCAACGTCCCAGAATGTAATGCCGGCCTTGGGAAACAGATCGGAGATCGGCATGAACGCCGAACCGATGATGCCAAAGGCGTGCTCAATGCCGTGCATTTGCAGGACCTTCACGAAGGCTTCTTCCGTCGTCATCTTCATCGTCAAATCCTTTACCCATCTCTGACGTTATTGAATGTCATCACGTTGCCGCCGAATGCGCGATTCAGCTCTTGTCCTGAAAGATCTCCGCAAGCTCTGACGCGGCGTTGCGCAGCGCGGGCAGATGCCGGCGTGCGGTTTGCACGTTCATCCGCGCCTCCGGCGCCTGGATTGCAAGCGCGGCGAGCATCTCCCCGTTCTTTCCGATGACCGGCACCGCCATGCAGACCACTCCCACGAGATATTCCTCGCGATCGAATGAAACCTGCTCCTTGCGGATCTGGCGGAGCTCGGCATCGAGCCGTGTGGCATCGGTAATGGTGGCATCGGTGAAGCGGCGCAGATCGAGGCTTTGCAGCAAGCGCCGGCGGCGTGGCGAGGCGGAGAGCGCCAGGAATAATTTGCCGATGGCGCTGCAATGCAGCGGCACGCGTGAGCCAATGGTATAGTGCAGCCGCAGCGGCCAGTGTTCGGCCTCCACGCGGTCGAGATAGACAACTTCGCCATTGAGCAGCGTGCCGATATTGCAGGTCTCGTTGAGCGTATGGACCAACCGCTGGAGCACAACGTGCGGCGTGTCGTGGCGCATCGAGGATGACAGCGCGCCGAACGCGAGGTTTGTGAACTTTGGGCCAACGATCAACCGCCGCCGGCCCGGCTCCCGCGAGAGATAACCCTGCGTGACAAACCAGTCGACCAGGCGATAGGCCGTCGCTTTCGGCAGTTTCAGCGACGCAATGATGTCGAGCACATCGACCGGGGTGCGCGCGCCCGCCACGTGCTCGAGGATGGCGAAGGAACGCGCGGTGGCGCCGAGCTTCTGCTCGCGAGCATTCGCCGACTTTGGCTGGCGCGACTTGAGCTCCGTCACAGCCTGCCGCGGGCTCGCGGGCACTGTTCCGGTGATTCGTTCGTCAAGTCCAAGATTGGTACGCATGGTTCACCTAGCCTTGGTTCAAGCCGTCACCAGACGGCCTCTGAGCAAACGCTGCACGAACGGCAGCAACAGGACGATGATGGTCAGTGCAACGATCGTTCCCGAAATCGGCCGCGTGAAGAACACGGTCCAGTCGTTGGAAAAACTGATCATCGTATTCATGAAGGCTTCCTCGGCGATCGGACCGAGGATGACGCCGAGCACCAGCGGCGCGACCGGAAATTTCAGGCGCTCAAAGCCGTAACCAAGAACGCCGAACCCGATGATCAGCCACAGATCGGTGATGTTGTTGCGGATCGACAGGGCGCCGATGAAGCACAGGATCAGCACGTAAGCCGAGACGACTGCTTCGGGAAAATCGAGGATCTTGACCAGCGGCCGGATGGCGAAATAGCCGATGGCGCACATCAGCACGAGACCGAGGAACAACGAAGCGAACACGGTGTAGACCAGGGGCGCCGAGCTCACGAGCACCTGCGGTCCAGGCTGGATGCCGTGCAGCATGAAAGCGCCGAGGATAACGGCGGTGGCGCCGCTGCCGGGAATGCCGAGCGCGAGCAGATGAACCATGGCGCCACCGACCGAAGCCGTCGCCGCCGCTTGCGGCGCGATGATCCCCTCGGCGATGCCGGTGCCCATCTGGTTCCTGCGTTTGCCGAAACGCGCCTCGATGCCGTAGCTCACGAACGACGCGATGGTCGCGCCGGCGCCCGGCAGCAGCCCGATCAGGTCGCCTACGATCGACGAACGTATGAACATCCCTTTGATATCATTGAGTTCTTTGAGGGTCGGCAATTCGGTGCGCGCATTCGAAATCTTGTCGAGCGGCTTGGTGGCGAAGCCTGTTTCAAGGCGGGTGAGCACCTCGCCGACACCGTAAGCGCCGACCATGACCACCAGGAATTCTATGCCGTCGGCGAGGATCGGCGAGCCGAAGGTGAAGCGAGTGGCGCCGTAGATCGGATCAGTGCCGACGGTCGAAATTAAAATACCTACGCTCATGCTGATGAAGGCATTGGCAAGCGAGCCCTTGCCGATCGCCACCACACTGAGCAGGCCGAACAGCACGATGACGAAATATTCCGGCGAGGAAAACCGCAGCGCGAATTTCGCAAGCGGTTCGGTCAACGCGACCATGACCACAGCGGAGAGAAGACCGCCACCGAGCGCGGCAACAAGCGTCCAGCCGAGCGCCTTCGCCGGCTTGCCCTTGCGTCCCATGGTGTAGCCGTCCCACAGCATCGGCACGTCGATCGGCTCGCCGGGAATACGGAACAGAATCGCCGTGAAGGCGCCACCATACGTGCCGGACACGTACATCGCGGTCAGCAGCACGATCGAGGCGGTGACTTCCATTTTGTATGTGAAAGGCAGCGCGAGAGCGACGCCCATCACCAGCGTCAGGCCCGGCAGCACGCCGATCAGCAGACCGATGACGATGCCGACCACCAGCATTGCCATATTGAGCGGCGTCAGGCAGTGGACGAACCCGCCGGCGAGCTGGGTGAGGATGTCGATCATGCCACTACCACAGGCTCGGGATCGCGAAGAACACATCGGTCGCGCGATCGAACGGCGCAATGCCGCGCGGCAGAGAAACATAAGCGATGCGCAAAAACAGGATCCCGCAGAAGATCGTCACCGCGGCACTGGTGCCCCAGATCGCCTTGTGGTCGCGATAGCCGCCCACATACATAAAGGCGGCAAGAAACAGAAACGTGCCAAGGATGAAGCCGAGGATTGGCACAGCCACGGTGTAGATGGCCATCAGTACGATGCCGCCGATGAGAAGGCGCGGATAGACCGGCTGCTTGTCCTCCTCCTCCGGCTCGCGGTCGAAGGCTTCCAAAAATCCGCTCGTATCCTGATTGCCGGCAATGAGCCGCCGGGAAATCTCGAAGACGCACGAACCGCCCATCAGGAGAATGGCAAGGCGCGGCCACACCTCGGGCCCGAGCTGGCCGGGCCGTGCGGCATAGTCAATCGTGCCGGCATAGATGTAGAGCGCAACGGCAAAAGCCAGGCCAATCGCGTAGGGCACGACCGAGCGGAACAACGCCTTGTCCATGTTGATTGACCGGCGTCAGTTCGTTGCCATCGTCTTCTTCATGTCTTCGAGTTGCTCGTTCACGAAAGCGGATGCCTTCGACGCGTCCTCGAAACTGTTGGGGTCGGCGTATTGCTCCTCAAGGAATTTCTTGTATTCCGGCGAGGCATAGACTTTGGCCAAGGCATCCGACAGTTTCTTGACGACATCCGGCGGGGTGCCAGCGCGCACGACAATCGCGCGGAACTGCGGTAGCGCGACCTTGTAGCCGAGCTCGAATGACGCAGGGATGTCCTTGAACGCGGCCAGCCGCTTTTCGCCAAACAACAGGATCGGCCGCATCTGTTTGCTGTTGAGGAACTGGGCGACGTCGCCCGCCTGTTCGTAGAGCGCATCAGCATGGCCGCCGAGGATCGATACGTAACGCTCGCTCGGCTTGGCGAACGGCACCTGGATGACTTTGATGCCGCCGCGATCAAGCACGGTCAGCGAAAAATCGTCGACGCTGCCGAAGCCAAGCGTCGCCACCTTCATCTTTCCGGGGTTGGCCTTCGCTTCCTTGGCGAAGTCATCCCAGGTCTTGATCGGACTGTCCTCCTTCACGAAGAGGAAAGACGGACCCTTGATCATCACGGCCACCGGCGCGATGTCATTCATGGTCCAGCGTGGCGTCTTGCCGGCGAGCAAGGCGTGGCTGTCGGCGATGTAGATCGCCATCGAGTAGCCGTCGGCGGGCGCGGACATCAGCTTCGCCATGCCGGTTGCACCGGTGCCGCCTGGCACGTTCACGACCGGGATGCCCTGGCCGAGCATCGGCTCCATGAGCTTGCTGACCAGGCGCGCAAGTTGATCGGCGCCGCCACCGGGCCCCCATGGCACGATCAATTCGATCGGGCGTTCCGGATAGCCGGCCGCGACGGCCCGGCCGCCGAACAACGCGGCGCTCAGCGCCAGCGCCACAAGCATTGCGAAACTTCGCGTGGTCGAACGCATGGACTTGATCCTCCCTGCCGTCGGCCGCTTGCTTGTTGCGCCCCGCCCGCGGCCGTGCCCGGCAAAACGCTGATCCGGCTTCTATGGCCGGTTTATTGCCGCGGCAGACTTATCTGCCTCGACATTGTCTCGTTATTTGAGACTGTTGTTCTCAATACGCTAACAGAAGGCATCGCACCTGCAAGGGTGAATTCGAGCCGTTCTGTCCCGCAATGTGGGAATTCGATTCTAAAGGTCGCGGGGGCGGCGAAATTTTCTTGGTGCGCGGGAAGCGCAAGTTCGACGTGCAGCCAAACGCGCCGCAGCTCTTTCACCTCTCCCATAGGGAGAGGTCGACGCGCGAAGCGCGTCGGGTGAGGGGTTACAGTCAATTGAAAGTTCGCGACCCCCTCACCCCAACCCTCTCCCCGACGGGGAGAGGGAGTCTGGCCGTGCTCGCGGCAAGCCCTGCAAACGCCGTCAGCCGCTCTACCGATTCTCCAGCGGCACGTAGGTGCGCGCGTCCGGGCCGTTGTAGAGCGTGAGCGGACGCAGCAGGATGTTGTTCTCCAGCTGCTCGAGCACCTGCACCACCCAGCCAGGCACACGCCCGATGGCAAAGATCGGCACGAACAGATCGCGCTTGATGCCGAGCAGGTGGTAGACGACGCCGGAATAAAAATCGACGTTCACGTTCACGCCGTGACGCGCATAAGGCGCCATGGCCGCGACCACGGCTTGCAGGATCTCGAACCATTTTGGTTCGCCCATTTCCTTTGACAGGCGTTCGACGCCGGCGCGCATGTGGCGGGCGCGCGGATCTTCGGCGCGATAGACGCGATGGCCGAATCCGGTGACGGCGATGCCAGCCTTGCGTTTTTCCCTTACGTAGTCGGCGGCTCGCGCGGGATCGCCGATCTCCTCCGCCATTTTCATCACGTCCTCGGCCGCACCGCCGTGCGCCGGACCCGACAGCGCGGCGATCGCTGCAACAATTGCAGCATGCAAATTTGCCTCGGTTCCGATCACCACGCGCGCGGCGAAAGACGAGGCATTGGAGCCGTGCTCCGCATGCAGAATGAGATCGCGATCGATCAGCTGCGCGGCATCGGCGCTCGGCTTTTTTGCGGTCAGCATCCAGAGCAGATTGGCGGCGTGGCTGAGCGCCGCGTCCGCTGCGACCGGCTCCTGGCCGATGCGAATGCGCGAATGAGCGGCGACAATCATCGGCACCTGCGAGGTCAGCCGCACCGCCTTGCGCAAGGTTGCTTCGCGCGAATTGTCGGCCGCATCCGGATCAAAGGCGGAAAGCGCGGATACTGCCGTGCGCAGCACGTCCATCGGATGCGCGTCCTTGATAGCGCGGATGATATCGAGCACCGGCGTCGGCAATTTACGGGCGGCCTTGAGCTCGCTTTCGAATGCCGCGAGCTGCTGCTTGTTCGGCAATTCACCGTTCAAAAGCAGCCAGGCCGTTTCCTCAAAGCTCGATTGTTCGGCAAGATCGTGGATCGAATAGCCGCGGTAGCGCAGTTCGCCGGCCTTGCCGTCAATAAAGGTACAGGGCGAGCGATCAAAGTAGACCCCTTTGAGGCCGCGCTGAATCTTGATCGCCTCGGCTGTTTCGGTCATTGATGCCTACTCCTGATACGCGCGCTCGCAGCTTTCGCGTCATTCTCACCCGGTGAGAAGCATGGATTTGCTTGATCGATTGTTTGATATCGCACGGCAGCGCAATCGCAAAATCGTTTTGCCGGAAGGTGACGATGCGCGCATCGTCGCGGCTGCGGCGCGGCTCAAACAACTGGGTCTTGCCCGGGCGATCCTGCTCGGCGCGCCGGATGCAATCGGAAAGATCGCAAGCGAGGTGAAGGTCTCGCTGGAGGGGATCGAAATTCTCGATCCGCGCAGCGACACGCGGCTGCAAGGCTATGGCGCATCCCTAGCAAAAGCGCGCGAGTCGATGACGCCGGCCATGGCAACGCGACTAGTGTCCAAGCCGCTTTATTTCGGCGGCATGATGGTGCGGGAAGGCGACGCCGACGCCATGGTTGCGGGCTGCGCCAATCCGACCCGACGCGTGATCGAGGCTGGACTAATGACGGCCGGCTTGGCCCCAGGTATGGCGTTGCCTTCGAGCTATTTTCTCATGGTCGTGCCGGATTTCCTTGGCAAAGGCGCGCGGCCCTTCGTTTTCGCCGATTGTGCGGTCAATGCCGACCCCAGCGCCGGCGAACTTGCCGATATCGCGGTTGCGTCGGCTCGCAGCGCACAGGCGCTGCTGGGCGAGACGCCGCGCGTGGCCATGCTTTCATTTTCGACCAAAGGCAGCGCACAGCATGCGCGCGTCGACAAAGTGCGCGAGGCGCTCGCCATCGCGCGCCGGCGCGAGCCAGATCTTGCCATTGACGGCGAGTTTCAGGGCGACGCGGCGCTGGTGCCTGATGTGGCGAAAAAGAAAGTGAAGGAGCAAAGCGCGGTCGCCGGCCAGGCCAATGTCCTCATTTTTCCAGACCTCGATTCCGGCAACATTGCCTACAAGCTCACGCAATGGCTGGGCGGCGCGCAGGCGATCGGGCCATTCCTGCAGGGTTTCGCCAAGCCGATCAGCGACCTTTCACGTGGCGCCAGCGTGGACGACATCGTCACCACCTGCGCCGTAGTGGCGGCGGGCTAGTCCTCGAGGTCGTCATCGGACAGCACGCGCATGGCGGCTCCGTCGACATCGCTATATTGGCCGCTCTTGAGAGCCCACAGGAAGGCAAACAGGCCGGCGAGGCCTAGTCCGAGCGCCATTGGAACCAGATAGATCAGGACGTTCATGGCCTTCTCCTGCCCACCCGCAACGCATTGAGAGTCACCAGCAGCGACGACCCCGACATCGCCAATGCCGCGATCAAAGGTGTGACCGCCCCGGCGATCGCGATCGGAACCGCGATGGCGTTGTAGATCGCGGCCAGCCAGAGGTTTTCCGTCATCAAGCCGCGCGCCCGGCGCGAGATCACCAGGGCATCCAGCACCGGCTTGAGCCGTTCGCCCAGAAATACCGCGTCGGCTTGCGCCTGCGTCACGTCGGCAGCGCTGATCGGCGACAGTGATACGTGCGCGGCGGCAAGCGCAGGCGCATCATTGAGGCCATCCCCAACCATAAGTACGCGCCGGCCATTGGCTTTCAACGATTCGATGAGGGTAATCTTGTCAGCCGGCTTTAGACCACCTTGCCAGTACTCAATGCCGAGGGCGCGGGCGATCGGCTCAACAGCGTCATCGCGGTCGCCGGACAGAATACGCAGGTCAAGCCCACGACCGGCCAGAGCTTCGATCACTGCCACGGCATCCGGCCGCAGTTTCTGACTGATGGCGACGGCAATCACGTGTCCGCGATGTGAAAAATAAATATACGACGTACCGGCAACACTTTCTCCGTTCGTCCCCGCGAAAGCGGGGACCCAGGGTATTAAGTCGCCAGGCTCTCGCATTTGGCCCTGGATTCCCGCTTGCGCGGGAACGAACGGAGTATGTGGAAGACCGCAAAATGACGCGCTTCCGAGCCGTGCTTCAACACCGTCAATGAGGGCGCGCACACCCTGCCCTGGCTCTTCCACGGCGCCGTCGAAGGGTGAGCGTATTCGCGCATCCTTCGACAACGCCACCGCGAGCGGATGTCGGCTCGACAGGGCCAGGCGCGCGGCTAACTCCAGTAATTCAGGATCGATCGCCGCGACATTGATTGCCCGCGGCTCTGGTAACGTTAGTGTGCCGGTCTTGTCGAAGATGACAGTATCGACCTCAGCCAGCCGTTCGATAGTATCACCGGTATTGAGAATGACGTTGGCCCGGAACAACGCACCTGAGGCGACCACCTGGACGGCCGGAATTGCCAGCGCCAGCGCGCATGGACAGGTAATAATGAGGACGGCAATCGCCGTCACCAATGCATCATGCAGGCTGGCGCCCGCAAGCAGCCAGCCGGCCAAAGTCAGCGCCGCGGTCACGTGCACCAGCGGCGCATAGATGCGGGACGCTCGGTCGGCAAGCCGCATCGCGCGTGATTTTGCGCTCGCGGCCTTGTCCAGCAGCTTTTCGATTTCGTCGATCAACGCCGCACCGCCTGCGGCTGTCACTTTCAGAGTCAACGCGCCGGAATAGTTCAAGCTGCCGGCATAGATGGTTGCGCCGGATGCTACCTTGCGGCGCGCGGTCTCACCGGTGATGAGGCTTTCGTCGATCTCGGAATTGCCGCCCAACGCTGTGCCGTCGGCCGGTATGCGCTCGCCGGGCTTGACCAGCAGGCGGTCGCCCGCCTTCAACGCCGCCACCGGCACGCTCACCAGTTCGCCATCCGTGAAGCGATGGGCCGTTTCAGCTTTCAATGCCGCCAAATTGCCGGCGATCGCACGTGTCTTGCAGCGCATCGCGTGATCGAGCGTGCGCCCGATCAGCAGGAAAAACAGCAGCATAATGGCGGAGTCGAAATAGGCATGTTCGGCATGGTTGGCGGTTTCCACCACCGACATGCCGAGCGCCAGGATGACACCGAGCGAGATCGGCACGTCCATATTCAGGGCGCGCGATTTGAGCGCGCGCCAGGCGCTCGCAAAGAACGGCCGGCCGGCATAAGCCGCGGCCGGCAAGGCGATCAGCGCCGAAGCCCAGTGGAAGAAATCGCGTGTTTCCGGCGTGATATCGGTGACATTGCCCGACCATACAGACACCGACAGCAGCATGATGTTCATGGCGGCGAAGCCGGCAACTGCCAGGCAGCGCGTCAGCCGGCGCGCCTCGGCGGCCTCTGCCTGCTCGGCACGTTGCGGCACGAATGGATGTCCATGATAGCCGCTGTCTTCCAGAGCTTGGAGGATTTGCGCGGGCTCCGTCGCGCCGTCGGTCCAGGATACGTGCAGCCGGCGATTGGTGTAGTTGAGGCGAGCTTCGGTTACGCCCGGCAGACGTTTCACCGCGCCTTCAATGCGCGCAATGCAGGCACCGCAGGCGATACCGTCAACTGCCAGCTCCATGCCGAGCGTGCCGTTTCCGGCGGGTTTTGCGTAGAGCGAGAGATCAAGCGTTTCAGCCATCGTAACACGCCTATTTTCCGCTCATTCCCGCGTAAGCAGGGACGAACGGAGAAAGATTCATCTCAAGGTGACACGGCTGCGCGAACGGAATACGCGCATCTCGTCGCGATAGAGATCGACAATCAACTCCCACTGGCCAGGTTGCGCCTGCGCTTCGCCATGAAAGAGACCGGTGTTTGTGCGGTCCAGCGCAATCATATGGTCGAGTTGTTCGTCCGCCGGATGTGCAAGCCGCGCCTGCGCGGTTATGCCTGTAAGCGGTATCCCCTTGGCATCGCGTGCGGAAATATCGAGAACGGCTTCACCGGCTTTGTCGCGCGCAATCTTGCCGCCAACCTGCCAATGCAAATCGTCCTGCCGCTCCGCCCTCGCAACGTCCTGCTCAAACATCAGGCCGGCCTTGTAGGAACTCGATGTCTCGACGCCGCCGAAGGTGGAGGTTGCCGCTTTCACCAGCACGGCATTAACCGCGAAGACCACTCCGAAAAATCCGAGCAGGCAGAACAGGACATGCCTGCCGGTCAATTCACGCGTCTTGCGATGGGCATTCATAAAAATCCTCCCCGTCACGGCCCGAAGAAATGGTCGCGCATTTCGGCGGACTCGCCGGAATCGATATCGATCAGCTTGAACAGGACCGACGTCGATGGTGCCGGCGGAGTGGCGCTGTAATCCGTCACGACCACACGCACTTCCTTGGTCTGGTCAGGGCCGACAGAGATCAATTGACGTCCGTCGGAGCGTGGCGGCAGACCGATAAAATCCACCAGCGTCGAGGGCAAGCCATCCACGCTGACAATGAAGTCGCGGTATTTGAGCCGCTTGTTTACGATGCGGATCGTGTAACCGTTGCGCAAAGCGCCGTCTGACAACCGCACATACATCGGATTGCGGTCGTGGATGATGCTGATCCCTTCGCTGTCGCGGGTTGCGAGCGTGTAGATCATGATGCCACCGACCACGGCGATGATCGCAGCATAGAGAGCCGTGCGCATGCGCACCAGCTTGTAGAAGGCTTTCTTGCCCTCGATCCGCTGCTTGATATTGAGATCGGTGTCGTAGGCGATCAGCCCGGTCGCGCGACCGAGCTTGGTCATGATGATGTCGCAGGCGTCGATGCACAATCCGCACTGGATGCACCCCAAATTGGCGCCGCCGCGGATGTCGACGCCGGTCGGGCACACATGCACGCACTGCAGACAATCCACGCAATCGCCGGCCGGCTGGCTTTGCGCGCGCAGTTGCTCGGCCTTCTTTACGGAACAGCGCGGTTCGCCGCGATCGTAACGATAGGTGACGTTGAGTGCGTATTCGTCGGTCAGCGCCGCCTGTATTCGCGGCCACGGACACATGTAAAGACAGACCTGCTCGCGCATGTGGCCAGCAAGTGAGTACGTCGTCACAGTAAGAATGCCGATCCAGGCATAGGCGATCAGTGGCGCCTCGCCAGTGGCGAGTTCCTTTACCAACGTCGGCGCGTCGGCAAAATAGAGAACCCAGGCGCCGCCGGTCCACCACGCCACCATCAGCCAGAGGAAATGTTTCACGCCCTTGCGGGCCCAGGTGATAGCCGTCCATCTACGGCCATCGCGCTGCATGTGCTCGCGACGGTCACCCTCCACGAAACGTTCGATGGCGAAGAACAGATCGGTCCACACTGTCTGCGGACAAAGATAACCGCACCAGATGCGGCCGGCGACCGCGTTCATCAGGAACAGCACAATTGCCGCCAGAATAAGCAGGCCTGTGAGGTAGTAGATCTCTTGCGGCCAGATCTCGATGAAAAAGAAATAGAAGCGCCGATTGGGGAAGTCGATCAACACCGCCTGCGAAGGCGCGTTGGGGCCGCGATCCCAGCGCACGAACGGCAGCAAATAGTAAATCCCAAGCGTGACGACGAGCACCGCCCATTTGATCGTGCGGAATTTGCCGTGCACGCTTTGCGGATAGATCTTTCGGCGCGGCGCATAGAGCGGGATCTCGTCGTCGGGTTCGAGCCCGGGCACGCCATGCGCGGCCAGCACTTCGGCCTCTTTGGCCAGAGCTTGGAGAGCATTCATGGTCAATTGAATAGGCTGCCGCGGCAGTGCGCACCTTGACTTGGCTCAATGCGGAACGTGACAAAAGCCCCGGTTTACGGGGCTTTTTCGTGTTTCAACGGCTATTTCTCGCCGCCGCCCAAGGTGTGGACATAGACCGTCAGCGCCTTGATGGTCGGCTCGCTCAGGCGGCCGCCCCAGGCCGGCATTACGTTGCCGCGGCCATTACGCAGGCCTTCCATGATGGTCTCCTTGTCGGACCCGTAGAGCCAGATCCGGTCGGTCAGGTTGGGCGAGCCCAACTCGCGATTGCCTTTTCCGTCCGCGCCATGACAAAGCACGCAGTTGTCGGCAAAGATTTTCTTTCCCGCAGCCAGGTCAGCTCCGGCTTCGGGCGGCAGACCCGACAGCGAGCGCGCATAATCGGCAACCGCGGAAATCTGATCGGGCTTGAGAATACCGTCGCGGCCGAAGGCCGGCATGACGCCTGTCCGGCCTTTGTCGTCGCTGCCGCGCGCGCCATGCCGAATGGTCTGCTCGATATTCGCGAGGTTACCGCCCCACAGCCAGTCGTCGTCATTGAGATTCGGATAACCCTTCCCGCCACCACCACCGGCGCCGTGGCAAGGTGCGCAATTATCGGCGAAGGCCACGCGCCCCTGAGCGCGGGCAAAGTCCAGCAACTGGGGATCGGCGATAATGTCGGCGACCGACGCCGTGGTGAGCTTGTCCATCATCGGACCGCGCATCGCTTTCAGCTCCGCGAGGTCGTCGATAATGGCGGTCCGGGTGTGATAGCCGAGCACGCCTTGCGTGGAATTGGTCAGCAAAGGCCACGCCGGATAAAGAATCCAATAGCCGACCGCCCAGACGATGGTGATGTAAAACAGCCACAGCCACCAGCGCGGCAGCGGTGTATTTAATTCGCGCACGCCATCCCATTCGTGCCCGGTGGTCGCGGTTCCGGTAAGAGCGTCAATTTCTTTTTCTTTATGATCTTCAGCCACGGCTCAATCCTCCCGCAGCGGAATGCGCGCCGCTTCCTCAAATTGCTTCTTGCGCGAAGGCCATAGCGCATAAAGCAGCACCAACGTGAAAATGACGACGAAATATGCCAGGCCCCAGGTCTGCGCAAACTCGGCCACGGCTTGGTAGGTTGGGTCCATCGCACTCACCGGATGTTGGCTTTGTCGTCATAGAGCTTGAAGTCGACCTGCGTACCCAACAGTTGCAGATAGGCGATCAGCGCGTCGGCTTCGGAGATGCGCTGCGAATTGCCATCGAAGTCACGCGCGTTCACCTTCGGATAGCGCTTGGCAAGAGCGGCAACGTCAGCACTGTCGGTGGTCGCCTGCGTCACGACGTCTGCGGTCGCGTTGGCGATCATGTCCGACGTATAGGGCACGCCGAGCAGCGCCTGTACCTTCAAGTCCTGCGCGATGTGCTGGAAGTCGAGATCGGTCTGCGCCAACCATGAATAGTCCGGCATCACGGAACCCGGCACCACCGAGCGAGGACTCTTCAGATGGTCGCGGTGCCATTCATCGGAATACTTGCCACCCACGCGCGCGAGATCGGGACCTGTGCGCTTGCTGCCCCACTGAAAGGGCTTGTCGTACATGCTCTCAGCCGCAAGCGAGTAATGGCCATAGCGCTCGACCTCGTCGCGCAGTGGACGGATCATCTGCGAGTGGCAAAGATAGCAGCCTTCACGCACATAGATGTTTCGGCCGGCGAGCTCGAGCGGCGTATAGGGACGCACACCGTCGACCTTCTCGATGGTGTTCTTCAGGTAGAACAGAGGCACGATCTCGACCAGCCCGCCGATCGCGATCACGATCAGTATGCCGATCACCAGGATGATCGAGTTCTTCTCGAGAATGGCGTGTTTTTGCCAGAGCGACATTTTCGTTCCCGCCTATTCCGCTGGCGCCAGCGCCATGCCGGCCGGCACGACCGCTTCTGCCGAGTTCACGGTTTTCCAGAGATTGAAGGCCATCAGTAGCGCGCCGAGAAGGAACAAAAAGCCACCGAGCGCGCGGATGACATAAAAGGGATGCATCGCTTCCACCGTCTCGACGAAGGAATATTCGAGGAAGCCGAGTGAGGTGTAGGCGCGCCACATCAGGCCTTGCAGAATACCGGACACCCACATCGCGCTGATGTAGAGCACGATGCCGATGGTCGAGATCCAGAAGTGCCAGTTGACGAGCTTGAGCGAATAAAGCGGGCGGTTCCACAGCCACGGTACGAGGCAATAGAGCGCGCCGAACGAAATGTAGCCGACCCAGCCGAGCGCGCCGGAGTGCACGTGGCCGATGGTCCAATCGGTGTAGTGCGACAGCGAGTTGACGATTTTTACGGACATCATCGGACCTTCGAAGGTCGACATGCCGTAGAATGCAACCGACACCACCATCATGCGCAGCACGGGATCGGTGCGCAGTTTGTCCCACGCGCCCGACAGCGTCATGATTCCGTTGATCATGCCACCCCAGGACGGCATCCACAGAATGATCGAGAAGGTCATGCCGAGGGTCTGCGCCCAGTCGGGCAGCGCCGTGTAATGCAGGTGATGCGGTCCGGCCCAGATGTAGAGGAAGATCAGCGCCCAGAAGTGAATGATCGACAGGCGATAGGAATAGATCGGCCGGTCACAGCGCTTGGGAATGAAATAATACATGATTGCGAGGAAGCCGGCGGTGAGGAAAAAGCCGACGGCGTTGTGGCCGTACCACCACTGCACCATGGCGTCCTGAACGCCCGACCAGACGATGTAGGATTTCGGCGAAAAGAGCGAGACCGGCACCGACGCGTTGTTGCCGAGATGCAGCACCGCAATCGTGAGAATGAAGGCAAGATAGAACCAGTTGGCGACGTAGATGTGCGGCTCGGCGCGCCGCATGATGGTGCCAAGAAAGACCAGAAAATAAACAACCCACACCACTGTCAGGAACAGGTCAGAGTACCATTCCGGTTCGGCATATTCCTTCGACTGCGTGATGCCGAGCAGATAGCCCGTGCCTGCGATAACGATGAAGAAATTGTAGCCAAGCACGACAAACCAAGGCGAGAGCGCGCCGGCCAGCCGCGCGCGGCAGGTGCGCTGCACGACATAGAACGACGTCGCAATCAGAACGTTGCCGCCGAATGCGAAGATGACCGCCGAAGTGTGCAGCGGGCGCAGACGGCCGAAGGTGATCCAGGGCAGATCGAGATTGAGGAACGGAAACGCGAGCTCGCACGCTATGTACAAACCAACGGTAAACCCGGCGATGCCCCAGATGACTGCGGCGACGGTCGAGAACTTGACCGGCCCCATATTGTAGTTGGGCTTGCCATCAATCGTCAGCGGCGCGAACGTAGCCGGACGTTCGTAATAGCGATTGATGATGGCAAAAACCGCCGCAATGCTTGCGGCCGTAAACAGATAGGCGTGAAACGCATATTCCGGCGTGTAGGCCTTGGCAGCAACGACGATAGACAGGAGCGCCAAGGCGGCGAACGCAAGGGCCGAGCCGCCTTCGCCGATGGTCATGGTTTTCTGAGGAGCGAGCGCGGTCGCCATGCTGATTACGTCCGTTTCTGGCTAGGCGGAAGAATTCCGGGGGCCTTCGGATGATTTATCGCCGGAGGTCCCCGCGTTTTCCTTGATACAAGTCAAATGACTAGCGTCATCCGCTGCGCCACCAGCCGTGCCAACCCCATCGACGCGGGCCGCCGGTGTTAATGCGTGCTTTCTGTTCGTCATTGAGTGTCGCGTAGAAGGCGTCGAACGCCGGGCGCACGACCTTGATCGCCTGCTGCATGGCGTCGAGGCGTTTTTCCATCAACTCGAGGCGCGCCGTGGCGCTCTCCGGAAACTCGCGCGGGCACGCTGCAGCGACAATTTCCGCGGCTTTGGCCGAGGCGGTACGCAAATCGTTGAGTGCGGCACGCTGCGCTTCATTGGGCGTAATCAAGCGCTCGATGCGCTCCATTCGCCACTCGGCAAGGCCTGCGCCACGCGGATCGCAAACGGCACCCATGCCGCCTGTACCGCCGCCCCAGCCCATCATGCCCGGACCCATCATCATGCCGGGACCCCAGCCGCCACGCGGGCCGTAACCCGGGCCTGCACCAAGTCCACCACCCGGCCCAGGACCGCCAGCAGCCGGCGGATTACCAGGATCAGGACCAGGACCGGTGGGTTGCGCAACTGCGGGCGTCGCCAGAAGCGCTCCGGCGATGGCTATGGCCGCGGCGGATATCAAGAATGGTTTCATGGCGAGTCTCCACGATGGAGGAATTTTCGCCACTGACCTTGCAGCATGCGCAGGGTGATCGCTTTGACGCAGGTCAACGGAAGACAGAAGAACCGTCAGACGCGGCGCCATCAAACGTAGCCGAGCCAGCGCCAGTAGGTCGCTCCGAGCACCATGACCAGCGCCAACGCGATGATTGTCAGCACAAAGCCGGTGCGGACAAAGTCGCGTGCGTTGAATGTCTCAGTGCCGTAGGCGACCATGTTCTGTGGCGCATTCACGACCAGAATGAACCCGAAGCTGACCACGAATTGCAGCACCATGGTCATGCCGATGATGTTGATTCCCGGAGTCGCGACGCCTTTGAGCACGGCGATCACGATCGGGATCATCGCCGAAGCAAGTGCGGTCGCGCTGGCAAATCCGAGGTGAATGACGACCAGGAACAGGCTCATCACACCGAGGATAAACAACGCAGTGGCATTCGTGAGCCCGAACTGGGCGACCACGATATTGGCAAGCCAGGTTGCTGCATTGGTCTGCAGCAGCGCGGTGCCAAGGCTGATGCCGATGCCGAACAGGATGATGGTGCCCCACGGGATCCTGTTCTGCGCATCTTTCCAGGTCAGAATCCCGAAGCCGGGCATGAACATCAGCGCGACGGCGGTGATTGTGGTCGTGCTGGTATCGAATTTGTGCAGGACACCTTCGGTCGCCCAGAAGGCGATCAAGGTCAGGGACAGAAGCAACAGCTTGATCTCTGATGCCTTCATCGGTCCGAGCGCTGCGAGTGATTTACGGATGCCTTCACGCCCACCCGGGACTTCCACTACTTCCGGCGGCATCATGCGCGTCATGACGAAATAGAGCGCGATGCACATCAGGATGGCGAACGGCCCGGCGGCGATCAGCCAGTCGAGCCAGGTAATCGTCTTGTTGAAGGCCTTCTCGATGAAGCCGATGGCCACCATGTTCTGCGCTGCCGCAGTCTTGATACCGACGTTCCAGATACTGGCGGTCTGTACGGTGACGATCATCAGCATGCTGGCAAAGGCGCCGCGCTTGTTGACGCCGTAGGCCGCGATGATACCGAGCGTGATCGGAACCAGGCAGGCGACGCGTGCGGTGGTGGACGGCACCATGAGCGCAATCACAAACCCGACCAGGATCGTGCCAATGACGACGTGGCTTGTTTGAGTACCGACGCGCGACAGTATGGTAAGCGCGATTCGCTTGTCGAGGCCGGTGGCCGTCATGGCAGCGGCAAGGAACAAGGCGGCGGCTACCAGAACCAGTGCAGTATTCGCGAAGCCGCCGAAGGCGAGAGTCAGCGCGCCGCTGGTGCCGAGCAGAACTTTAGGGTTTGCCACGCTCGGCGCCAAACCGAGAAGGAATGCCATGAGCACGGCAATCAATATCGCCGAAACGGCATAGTCGACCGCCTCCGTCATCCAGAGAATGACGGCGAAGGCGAGGATGGCGAGCATGTGGTGACCGGCAATTGGCAGGCCAGCCGGCGTTGGCAACAACAAAATGGCAATCAACGCCGCTGTTGCGGCCAGCAGGCCCCAATTCGATGCGAGCCAGCCTTTTTCCGTCGCAGCAGGCTGCGCGACTGGGCGAATTGATGGTTGAGCAGCGATAGACATGGGATTCCTCCGCACGAATAAAAATTCTGTTGCGGAGATATCATCGGCTCAGCGTCAAAAACGACGTTGAGAAAGATCAATTGCCGGAATGCCGCTGGCTACGGAATTGTCCTTAGTGCCAAGCGATTTGCGGCGCAGCACAGCGTTATCACTGGAAAAATGACAAAGGCGCACCCCGCGCCCCTTTGAGGCCGCGGTCGTGCGCCTTCTCGTCGCCCCTTAACTCAGGCGGCGGATGAGCAGCTAGTGGGTGACGACGTCGTCTCTCGGCTCGATGACCATGCCCGAAGTTGGCTCGACCCACACAAGGTGATCATTCACTGCCTTCACGCCGGAAATGTTTTCGGCAGCCACTTTCATTGCTTCGCGTTGGCGCTCGTCGATGACGACACCCCACAATTCGACGACACCGTCGCGCACGACTACATTGGTCATGGCCGCAGGCGCCCAGATCTCCTTCTGGAATTCCGCTAGTAACTTTTCGCGGATGGCCCCATCGTCTTTCGCGGGAGGCTCTGCTACCCGCGCCATGCTCACCATCGCATGCATCAGGTTTGATCGTGTTACGATCCCGACCAGCTGGCCGCCACACACGACCGGTACACGCTTGATGCGCTTGCGCTCCATCAAATCAACGATGTCTTCGAGCGCGGTCAACTCATCGACCGTCTGTACCTCGGTCGTCATCACCTCGGCGACCTTGCTGCCGTGCGAATGGCTGTATTCGGCGGCCATGCGTCCCGGTCCCATGAGGAATTCGAGCCAACGGGAGCGCTTGTGCTCCGTCCGTGTTTCGCGGCGGCGCAGGAAGTCGCCTTCGGACAGCACACCGACCAATTTGCCGTCTTTGTCGACCACCGGCAGTCCACTGATGTGGCGCTGAAGCATCAACCGGGCGGCTTGCAATACGGTCGCATCCGGAGCGATCGAAATCACGTCGCGCGTCATCACATCTTCGGCTTTCATGGCAGTCCTCCAATTTACAGGGACCACGAAATCAGGAGTGCTGCCGAAGCGCCTTGACGCAGGTCAAACAGCGCTAATGCTTCCATTCGGGTGCCGGGACCGGCGCCCAGCAGCGTTTCAGCCGCAAATCATCAACGATCGCATTGGCCGCAATATAGCCAGGCGCGCCATTCACGCCGCCGCCATTGCCGGATGAGGAGCCGCAGAGATAGAGGCCCTCCACAGGCGTGCGAGAACCCGGCATCAAAGGATGGGGCCGGTTGATACCAAGCTGGTTGGGCACATATGCGCCCACGCGCACCGCGCCCTGCCGCATATTGGCGTTGAGTTTTTCCACGTCGAGCGGCGTGAAAAGATAGGTCCCGAGCAGGTTGTCGCCTTCAAGATTTGACGCATAGATTCGCCAGTAATCGAGCACGCGCTGGGTATAGCCGGCGCGATTGCGCTCCCATTCCTGTGGCGAGCCATCGACCGAATAGGGCGCAAATGGCCACCAGAACGCTACGTGTTTGCCGGCCGGCGCATAACTCGGATCGAACTGGCTGTTGCAGGCGCCGTTGCCCATCAAGACCTTGGGAAATTTCTTCGCCGCGCAGTCCTCGAAACAGCTCGCCACGTCGTCGATGTGGTCCATACCGAAGAAGACATTGTAAGCGCGCGCGATATCGGGATCGAACGCAGCGGCGCGATAGGCCGGCGGATTCTTGAGCGCGAGATGCAGGGTCACCAGACTATGATTGCCCCAATGCCAGGTTTTGGCCTTTTCGCGCACGGGCTCCGGGAATAGCTCCTCCCCGGCCATCTGCACCGTGGTCGGAAAGTCGATGGCGCTTGCGACGAATTTTCCGCCATTGAAGGTGCGGCCGTCGTCAAGTTTTACACCGGTCGCTCGGCCATTGCTGACCGTGATTTCCCTGACATCAGCGCCGGTGATGATTTCGCCACCGCCCGCCTCCACAACCCGCGCCAGCGCGAGCGGCAACGACACCGCACCTCCGACCGGTAGTGTAAAGCTCGCGATATTCGCAAAGATCGCCGGAAAGACGATGCCGGCCCCCGGCACGTTCTCCGTGGTAATCACATGCATATAAGATGTGAACAGCGTGCGGACGCGCTCGTCGACGAAATGCTTGCGCACAACACTGAAAAGATCGTGCTGCGCATGCGAAAGAAGTTCTTTCGCCTTTGGCCCGCTCAACCGGTCAACGAGCTGCTCGCGCGGTAGCGGCGCGTTATACAGCAGCGACACCAATAACGGACGCATGTCCTCGCAATAGGTATGCCATAGTTCGCGGAAGGTCTCGGCATCTTGCTTGGAAAACCGCGCGAGCGAGGCACAAGTCTTGTCGAGGTCCTTATAGATGACGATGCCCGTGCCATCACGAAAGGTTGCCGCCTGCTGCACGGGCGGCTCGATATAGGAAAATCCGTATCGGTGAAGGTCGAGGTCCTCAAGCAAGGGACAAAGTCCAAGCCCCATATAGAAATTCGCGTGCATATTCATCTTGTAGCCGGGAAGCATGCGCTCTTCGGTGCTCGACCCGCCGCCAATACGATCGTTTTTTTCGAGAACGGCGATCCGCATGCCAGCACGCGAAAGATAAGCAGCGAGCGTTAGCCCGTTGTGGCCTGCGCCTATCACGACGCCATCGAAATTCGCCATGGCCCCCGTCCGTACTCTGCAACACCAGCACCGTCCGCCGAGGCTAGCTCCTCCCGACCATAGGAACAACGACGCAAAAATTGTCCTGGCCGTCTTTTGCCATCAGAAAGGAAAAGCCCCGGCACGAATATGCCGGGGCAGTATAACCGAACATAGCTCAGGGAAAACGACGTTCGGCTTTAGGAGTTCAGGCGGCTCAATGCGCCGCGATTGCGCAGGACGATGCGGCGCGAACTCGGCACCGCAATGGTCGCAGCGTTTTCGAGTTGAGTCAGCGTGCGCGACACCGTTTCGATTGTCAGGCCAAGATAGTCGGCAATGTCCTGACGCGACATCGGCAGGTCGACTTCGTTGCCAGTTGGCGCACGCGCCGACATCTCAAGCAAAAATCCGGCTACGCGCTCCTGGGCGGTCTTGATCAACAGCATGATGTGACCCTGGGCACGCTGCAATTCGCCAGCTGTCATGGCCCAAAGTCTGCGGGCGACCCCATTGTCGCGTGCGGCAAGCGCCACCAGTACGCTGCGTTTGATCACCAACACTTTGGACTCGATGATCGCTTCGGCGGAGAAAGTGTGCTCATCACCGACTTCAAGGCCAAATACATCGCCCGGCAAGTAAAAGGCACCGATCTGACGACGGCCATCGTTCAATACTTTGTAAGTCCGTACACTCCCGCTGATCACCTTGTAGAGATAGTCGGCTCGCTCGTTCTCACCGTAAATCTCGGCGTTGCGTCCAAACGGCATTGCCGCGCCCATCATCTCAATTTCGCCGGTGAGCGAAAGAGCGGCAACGGGAGGCAGCGGGCGTACAACACGAACTGCAGGTTGGTGGGACGTTCCGCGGTTGATCATCGTCTGGGTGAGCATGGCGCTGGTCCTCGCTAAATCTGATGATCAATCGATACCGGTGGAACCGCGCGTTCGAAATTCAGATAATCTCCATAGGGGATTCACCGGAGGCGCTTACAGGACGTCGCCCCGGCGGACCGAACGTGATATTGATCGAGTCGGCATGGCCGAAGTCCTTGAAAATACGCGATATTCCTCCCCCTTCGACCGGGGGTGGCCGCTGCGTTACGGGGTGGCCCCGAGCACGGTCGCATTGGCATTGGCAGCTCGCGCCCTGCTGACGCCTGTACTGCACGACGATGCGATTTTTTTCTATTTCATCCCGCCGGTGCTGATTTCGGCCGGGATCGGCGGCTTAGGGCCCGGTTTGCTGGCAACAGCACTGAGCCTTGCGGCAGCGTTTTTTTTGGTGGTGGATGCCGCTACATTTTCAAATCTCATTTTAGTCAATGGCATTGCATTCACGATCATCGGTATCGGCGTATCGTTGGGTGGCGAATCCCTGCACCGCAGCCGCTTGCGTGCGACGGTCATGAGCCGGGATGCGCTGGCACGGGAAGCACATCTTCAATCAATTCTCGACACCGTGCCCGAGGCGATGATCGTGATCGACGAGCGCGGCATCATGCAATCATTCAGCAGCGCCGCCGAACGCCTGTTCGGACTACGAGCGGTCGACGCAATCGGTCAGAATGTAAAGATCCTGATGCCCGAACCCTATCGTGAAGGCCATGACGGTTACCTGCAGCGCTATCGAACGACAGGCGAGCGACGCATCATCGGTATTGGCCGGGTCGTGGTCGGCCAGCGCAGGGACGGCTCCACCTTTCCGATGGAGCTCGCGGTTGGTGAAATGCAATCCGGCGACCGGCGCTTTTTCACCGGTTTCATCCGCGATTTGACCGAACGGCAGCAGACCGAAGCGCGCCTGCAGGAATTGCAATCCGAACTTGTCCATATTTCGAGACTGACCGCCATGGGCGAGATGGCGTCAACGCTGGCGCATGAACTCAACCAGCCGCTGACGGCAATCTCAAACTATCTCAGGGGTTCAAAGCGACTGCTCGAAGACAACCGCGATGAAAAATCCATCATGATGCGTGATGCCCTGGAGAAAGCCGCCGACCAGGCCATGCGCGCAGGCCAGATTATCCGCCGTCTCCGCGATTTTGTTTCGCGCGGCGAAAGTGAGCGACGCGTGGAAAACATCACCAAGCTCGTCGAGGAGGCCAGTGCCCTTGCACTTGTGGGCGTAAAGGACCGCGGGATCCGGGTTCGATTCCAGTTCGATCCGAATATCGACTTGGTGCTCGCGGATCGCGTTCAGATTCAGCAGGTTCTCCTCAACCTGATCCGCAATGCCATGGACGCCATGGAGACATCGCAAGCGCGCGATCTCGTCATCTCAATCACTCCAGTCGAGGATAAATTTGTTCGCATCAGCGTTGCCGACACGGGCTCCGGTATTGCGCCGGAGGTCGCCGAGCAGTTGTTCCAGCCATTCATCACGACCAAGCGCCAGGGCATGGGTGTTGGCCTGTCAATATCGCGCACCATCGTGGAGGCTCACGCTGGACGGATCTGGGTCGAGCCGAATCCAACCGGCGGCACGATTTTCCATTTTACGCTTGCAGTCGTAGATGAAGGAGATGTCGACGATGCAGCCTGAGCCAATCGTCTACGTGATCGATGACGACGACGCCGTTCGGCAATCCCTTGAATTTCTGCTCAAGACCGCCGGTGTCAGCGTTCGTGGTTTTGACTCAGCCAAGGCATTTCTGGACGTGCTGCCGGCCATCAAATCCGGGTGCATCATAACCGATGTGCGGATGCCTGAGATCACGGGCATCGACCTCTTGCGCCATCTCAAGGAGAGTGGGCTTGATATTCCGGTCATCGTCATTACCGGCCACGGCGACATATCGCTGGCAGTGGAAGCCATGAAAATCGGCGCCGTCGATTTTCTGGAAAAGCCGTTCGACGACGACTTGCTGCTCGCAGCAGTCCGCTCCGCCCTTAACACCGAGGCCGGCGCCGCCAGACACAAGGCCGAAATCGCGGACATTCATGACAAGCTTGCCGCGCTGTCCAATCGCGAGCGACAGGTGCTCGAAGGTCTGGTTGCCGGCAAGGCTAACAAGGTGATTGCATTCGACCTCGGTATCAGCCCACGCACGGTCGAGATTTACCGCGCAAACCTGATGACCAAAATGTCGGCCAACAGCCTGTCCGACCTGGTGCGTATGGCAATGACGGCCGGCATTCTCGATTAGCGCAATAGAAGGCGGGACTGAGCAATCTTCAAACGCCGCGCCATTCCTGAAAGTGTTTAGTGGCCGGCTCCGCCTTTGACGCCAAGCCCGCGCATGAAGCGCTCACGAATTTGCACCGGATCACGATCGGTGGCGCCGACGGCAGGCTTGCCGTCGATGCGTACGACAATCAGGCTGGGCGCCCCGCCCTTAAGCGCTGATGCCACCAGACGGTCGAAATCACTTTCATCGGCGGCCCACGCACTATTGGCAATGCCGGCGCCACGCGCAATCGCGACGAGGTCCGCCGTCGCTGCGCCTGGCGTGGGCTGCGAACCGGTGATTTGGTAAATGCCATTGTCCCACACGACGATCGTGAGATTCTTTGGCGTCCGCTCGGCGACAGTGGCAAGGCAACCGAGCTGCATCAGCAGCGATCCGTCGCCCTCAAGCGCAATCACGTGCCGCCGCGGTTGCGCAATTGCAACGCCAAGCGCGATCGGAATGGCAAGGCCCATGCTGCCCAGCATGTAGAAATTCTGCGGCCGCTGGCCACTCGCCCACAGATCGAAATTGGCGTTGCCAATGCCGCCAATCACCGCTTCATCGTTTTTGAGATGGCTCACCAGCCGTTTGGTCAGCTCGAAACGGTTCATCACCTTCGCGTTGTGGGCGCCGATGGCTCCGGTCTTTGTGGCGGTCATGACATCAAGCCTCGAACACTTTGCCGCCCGTAAGCAAAGGCGAGAGAATGAAGGTGACGGGCGCTTGCGTGGCGACGGCCTGCTTGATCGAACGATCAACGATAAATGCGAGTTCGTCCTGGCGCGTGATTGTTATATTTTCGACGGCAAGCGAATCGAGCACCGGCCGCATGGTCTTGCAGACCAGCGCCTGGCCGAGGTTGAACTCGCCGAGCGTTCCGCGTTCCGACACAAAAATCAGCGCCGGTATTTGCGACGGGACAACCAGTGAGGCCAGCGCATTTGGAATTGTGGCGAAGCCACTGGTCTGCATCAGCACGGCGCCGCGCATGCCTCCCATCCAGGCGCCGCTGACAATGCCAAGCGCCTCTTCTTCGCGGGTGGCCGCGAAAGTCGTGAAAAAATTGTCGGCGTGGATGGCCTTGATCAGGGGTGTGAAGACCCGGTCGGGGACGTAAACCACCAGCCTGACGTCGTTGGCTTTAAGAGTTGCGAGCACGATTTCGTGCCAGGTCGTCGCTCGCGTTGCTGTGTTTGTCATGGGCGGAACGGCCGGACCGGTGCAGTTTGAATATCGTGAAATTTGCGATCTTTGAGCAACCGCGGGTACCTGTTTTTTGAGCCATTGCTCCAATAATCGCAAAAGCTTAGCCTAAGTGACAGGACGGCGCTAATCAGAAAATAATGCCGAAACTCAGGGGAGGACAATGACGACATCCAACGGACATTCGACGCCCACGCGTCGCAGCATCATCAAGGGCGCACTGGCTGCCGGCGTTGCGGCACCGGCGATCTTGCGCGCGAGCTCAGCCCTTGCCGCCTATCCCGACCGACCGGTCAAAATCATCGTAGCCAACACGCCGGGCGGACCGTCGGATATCGTCGGGCGCATTACGGCTGCGGCGCTACAGCAATCAACCGGCAAGACATTCATCATCGAGAATATCGGCGGTGCGGGCGGAAATATCGGATTCAGCAACGCCGCGCGATCCGAGCCGGACGGCTATACGATCTTGCTCGCGACCAATGCGCTTTCGGTCAATGTCAGCCTGTACAACAAGATTCCCTTTGACCCGCTCAAGGACTTCGTCGGCGTGAGCGAACTGGCGACCTCACCCAATACGTTCGTCGTCAAGTCCGACCTGCCGGCGAAGACAATGAAGGAATTCGTCGCGCTGGCGCGCGCCAATCCCGAAAAATTCAATTGCGCGACACCACCGATCGGCACAACACCGCAAATCCAGCTCGAGGTTCTCAAACTCCAGGAGAAACTGCCCAAGCTGGAAGACGTGGTCTTCAAGGGAGGTGGTGATGCCATCCAGGCTCTGCTGAGCGGAACCGCGCAACTGAGTTCGGGTTCGCTTCCGCCGGCCGCGCCGCACATCAAGGCAGGCACACTGCGTTGTCTTGCTGTCACCGGCGAAACCCGCTGGCCGGATATGCCCGATGTGCCGACCATGCAGGAGGCCGGCTACAAGGACTTCGTGTTCGCCACCGACACAGTGCTGCTGGCGCCGTCCAAAACGCCGACAGAGATCGTGAAGTGGCTGGAGAAAGAGACGCTGAAAGTGCTTGCCACCGATGAGATGAAAGAGAAGCTCTATAAATCCGGCTTCCAGGTGCGGCCGAAGGGTGCCGATGCTGCCTGGGCGCGGGTGACCAAGGAAATCACCTTGTTCCGCGATATCATCAATCAGGCCGGCATCGCTAAACTGTAACAGAAAACTGTAAGCGCCCGCCTTTGGCCAACCCGATGGCGGGCGCTGCTGTGACAAGTCCGAGGTGATCGGCGTGCAAATCAAGACAATCGAACCGATTGCGGTCAGCCTGCCGATGCTCAAGCCGGTCGTCATGGCGGGTGAAGAGGTACGACAAGCCGACAATGTATTGGTGCGTATAGAGGCCGACAAAGACGTGGTCGGATGGGGTGAAGCTGCTTCCGCGCCGGTAATGACCGGCGAAACGCTGGAAAGCATCGTCTCGGCGATTCACTATCTCAGCTCTGTCCTACGCGGCCGCGATGCCGCCGACATTTCGGGCGCATTGATCGCCATGGATGGCCGCATGTACGGCAACCACGGCGCCAAGGCCGCAATCGAGATTGCGCTGTACGACCTCGCCGGCCGCGCCGCCGGAAAACCGGTGCACGCGCTGCTGGGTGAAAAGAAACGCAGCCGCATGCCGCTGCTCGGCGTGATCGGCGGCGGCGACTACGAAGGCGACCTGCGCGATGCGGAAAAAAAGAAGGCTGCTGGTTTCACTGCTTACAAGATCAAGGTCGGTATCGGCGCGCCTGAAGATGACGCCGCGCGCACGCGCGACATCTGCAAGGTTCTGGGCAGGGGCATGCTTATTTCGGCCGATGCAAACCAGGGTTTCACCACCGAACAGGCCCTCACTTATGTCCGCGCAGTGAAGGGATCCGGACTCGATTTCTTCGAGCAGCCGGTCGAGGCCGCCGACCTTGCCGGCATGGCGTCAGTCGCGGCGGAAACCGATATCGCCATCGGCGCCGACGAAGGCATCCATTCCCCTGAAGACATCAAGCGCCATCACGAGCACAAGGCGGCGCGCGGCGTCAGCCTGAAGGCGATCAAGTTGGGCGGCATCCGTGCGGTCACCGAAGCCGGAAAGCTTTGCGACCGGCTCGGTATGAACGTGAACATTTCCTGCAAGACCGGCGAATTAAGCATTGCTTGCGCGGCGGCACTCCACGTCGCCTCCGTCATCCCCAACATCGCGTGGGGGCTTACGCTTACGCATACAGGTCTTGCGGAAGACGTGACGGCCCATCCCATCCCGACCGCCAAAGGCCATGTCGAGGGCCTCGACCGCCCCGGACTCGGCATCGATGTCGACGAGGACCGCATCCGGCGCCACCGCGTGGCGATCGCTGCCCGCAACGTAGCGTGATGTCGTTCCCTTAGCTCACGGTAAAGCCGCGCGCCTTGAACTGTTCCTTGGCTGCAGACGTCGTCAACTCCTGGATCAGATCCTCGGCCGCCTTCTTGTTTTTCGAAGCGGCGTGCACAGACGCGGAAAATGTCACCGCACCCTGGATTTCCGTCGGGAGCGGGCCAACGAGTACCACATCCTTGTTGGCCAGGATTTCGCTGATCTGGCCGAGGCCGATCTCGATGCTTCCCGCGGCGACTTCCTTTAATCCATCCGGCCCACGATCAGGCAGCTGCAATTTTGGCTCGATCTGCTTGTCGATGCCGAGCTTGGCAAACATTTTGGCGACGTGAATGCCACTCTGGCCACCTTTGGCCGGATTGGCATACATGATCGACTTGGCGGCCAGCATCGAGGCCTTGAAGGCGTCGACGTCGTGAATATCCGGTTTCGGCGCGCCGGCCTTCACCGCAACTCCCACACCCATGCTGCCGAGATCGCGGATGGTGCCGCCATCGACCTTGCCCTCCTTGGCGAGCGCGCTCAGTCCGGCATTGGTTGCCAGCACCACATCACCTTCAGCGCCTTCGGCCACCCGTTTGGCGATTGCGCCGGCGGTGGCGAATTCGAACTTCACCGTGTTGCCGCTCTTTTGTTCGTACGATTTGACCAAATCGCGCACCACCGATTGCACCGCGCCCGGGCAGAAAACCACCACTTCGCCGGCGATCGCCGGAGTCACAACAAGGAAAGCGAGCACCGCGGCGAGCAAAGTTTTACCCATGGCATTTCCCCCGTTCATTCCTGTGCATTTCATCGTGCCGCATCAACAATCTCGTTCAAGGTCACAGCGCGGCTGCCTTCCTTTGCCGACGTAAGCGCGGCATAGACCGCCGCGACTGCCTGGCAGCCGTTGGCAGCCGACAATTCGCAATCCGTGTTACGCGCGACACTGTCAGCGAACATGTCCAGTTCGTCGCGATACATGTTTCCCGGCGGAACAGGGAGCGCTTGCCTCTCGGCAGGCCCTTTTCCGCGCGCCTGCCGGTAGAGCGTTGCATTTTCGTGCAGCCGTTCCGGACTGGCCCAATGGGTTTGGTCGATATCGTAGACCATGAGTGCATCGAGCCCGGTCGCCCTCACATTGAACGTGCCCGGGCTCGTCCAACTGGAGACGACAGTGCCCAATTTGCCGTCAGAAAAATGCACCGTGACGATCCACTGATCTTCGACCTCGGCACCCACGGGCGAATGCCGGCCCGCGCTGGCGCTGACTGCGGCAATGTCGCCGCCAAGATAGCGCAAGGTGTCGAACTGATGGACGCCGATCTGGCTCAGAGAGCCGCCGGGCGCGCTTTTCGAATACCACCGCCAATCGTCGCGGCTAAGCCGCAGCCCGCGGTCATTCGAAAAATTTGTCTCGATCTGGCTGATCTTGCCAAGCGACCCGGAATCGATTGCGGCCCGCATCGCGCGCACGCCGCTCAGCAGACGCGCGCAATGGCCGACCACGATATGCACGCCATGGACTGGCTCTAGCGCAGCCACGGCAAGAGCGTCCGCCATCGCGTTGGCAATCGGTTTTTCGATATATATGTGCTTGCCGGCACTCGCCGCGCGGTCCGCGAACTCGAAATGCAGTTCATTCGGCAGCGCCAAAACGACTGCAGCGACGGACTTGTCGGCGAGCACGTCGTCAAAGCGGCGCACAGGAATGCCGGTATCGCGCGAAAACGCGCCAAGCTTGTCTGGATTGCGGCCAACGCAGCAGGTGAATTCGATCTTCTTGGACTGGCTGGCGGCATTCGCCAGCACGCGGCCCCAGGCGCCGACGCCGATCAACGCGGCCTTGAGCGGGGCCTGCGCCATCATCCCTCACCTGTACGCGTTGTCGTTTTCTCACCTGGCGGGTTTGCCGCGATGAGGCCTGATATGAGCCTAGGAAATGGTGTGAGGCGAGATCAAGCCAATCCACTAAATACGAGGTTGGCCCCAGACGCCAAATGCACGGGGGTAAGATCGAATTTTATACCGAAATCGGAATTTTTCGGGTGCCGCTAGCAGGACCCCACATTCATCGGCGCATCGCATTTCTATTTAACAAACACACATTTTAGATCGAACTGAGAGTTCGCAAAGGCAATCGGGAAGGGTCAGCTGCGACGGCGAATAACGGGATTTTTCGACACCCCCGTCATGGGCCACGAATCGCCCGGACGCTCACAAAATCTTTAACATCTCATTAAGATTAACGAATGAATAACGCTCGTGTGGTTTGGTGCGGGCATGACCAGATCATGCACCACGTGCCAGCATCTCAAGCGCCCTGAAATCGATCGTCGCCTCGCAGCCGGCGAGCCGATGGCGCATGTGGCGCGCGACTATGAAATCAACCTGTCGAGCTTGCATCGACACAAGACAAACTGTCTCAAACTCGCTTCTTCCAACCAGATCAAGAAAGACGTTGCCCGAGGCAGCGCGGCGCTGGCGCTCTTGCCATCGAAAGAAACTCTGAGCGGTGCCTATTTCGAGCTACAGCATCGCATAGATCAGATCGTTGCGCAGGCCCAGCAACAGGGATCGCTCAAAGTTGCAATCTCGGGTCTAAATTCAGTTCGTCAAACGCTAGATAGTCTTGCTCGACTGGCGGGTCACCTCCAACCCGCCAGTACGCAGGTGAATGTTGCCGTTCAGACCAACGTCAATGTTAGCGCGAAGCAAATCGCCGAACGGCTCATTCAAAAGTTTGACCATGAACCGCAACTCAAAGCGCAAATCGCGCAAGCACTAGTGGAGGTAGACGATGAACACCGCTCGTGAAATTGCATACCGCATCGATCCAATATTATGGGTGCGTGAAATATTGGGCGTGGCGCCTACCAGTTGGCAGGAAACATTTTTGCGCGCGCCACTGGGCGCATCCATTCTTGCTCTGACGGCGCGACAGGTTGGCAAGACCACCACGGCAGCCTGGGGGATTGCACATTCTATGCTGTTTACGACAGGGTCGTTATCCGTGATTGCTTGTCCCGCTCAACGCCAAAGTGCGGAAGCCGTGCGGCGAGTGCGTGAGGCCCTCATCAAGGCGGACGCTGAGCTAGAGAGCGACAACGTCTACGCGCTGGAGTTAAAGAACGGATCACGGGTTCTGGCGCTCCCGGGTAGCGATGATTCGATCCGCGGACTGACGGTGGATGGCTGGATCGTGGCGGATGAGGCGGCTCGGCTGCCAAATGATCTGATCGCCGCGTTGCGCCCGATGCGCGCCCGCCGCCCACAGGCGCGCTTTGCCATGTTGTCTACAGCTTGGAGCCGCACCGATCCGTTCTGGAGCGCTTGGGCGGGCGATGAGCAATCGTGGATCCGACTAAAAGCGACGGCTGATGAGATTGAGACGTTTTCGGTGGAGTTCCTGGAGCAAGAGCACAGCGCGTTAGGTCACGATACCTTCAAGCGCGAATATCTCGGCATTCCATCGGGTGGACAAATAAGCCCGTTCAACTGGGAACTATACGAACGCGCCACGCACTTTCATGCACCACTGTCGCCGCCCGGCCCAGCCTTTGGGCCGCCCGTTGAGGAACGAGCGGTACTCATCGTTAACCCCTTCCAACGTCTCAAACCAAATGGAGAACTCAAATGACATTCAATCGGGATGATCCCAATACTTGGCCGTGTTTCAACCCTCTCATCATCGCGCATGATGTGGCGCGCAGTCGTGATCGTTCGACTGCTGTGATCGGCGGAAACGGTCCATTCCAACCGAGGCTGCTCGGAATTAGGGAACTCCAGGAGTTGCCGCAAGGACTTCTATGGAAGCGCACGCGCCAGTGCGCTCGCGTCGATTGATCGCCGCTACAATTCGAATGCTCTCATTATTGCTGATCTGAGCAACGACGCTACTTACGGCGAGGTGCTATTTGAGAACTTTGGCGCGCGTGTGATTGGCGTTCAGATCAGTCGCTATGGTGATGGTATGAATTTTGAGCGTCGGCCAGTCAAACATCGCGCGATGTGGATCTACACCATTGGCCGCACTCATCTGATCGAACTGTTGCACACCGAAATGCAAAACGATCAGGTCCGAATTGTTGATGGATCAATGAGTAGACGCGCTTATGAGCAGCTCATGGGCCTCGAGACCGAAATGCGCGAGAGTGGAACCGTCTACAGTTGTCCACCCGGGCAGCACGACGATCTTGGAATATCATGCGCCATGCTGGCCTGGGCAGCACGGCACCCGCATTTGTCCGAGTGGGTTGGCAATTTTCAACGATCGCGCATCATCCGCAAGCCAAAGCCGCCAGTGAACTGGGCTGCGTGGACTTGAGCATTGCGCCTCGAAAGTGAACGCTGCAATTGTGCGACGACCGTCGCAACTTGCCGGCCATAGTCCGACCCCATTCCCGTCAGCCCGAGGCCTGGCCGCCGGCCCGAGATTGTTATGCGAGGCTCTTTTGCCCGGTTAGTACTACGGCAGCAGGGCAAACATCCGGCGCCTCTAGCTAGTAAACCTCATTTAACCGAACCGCTCTGGGCTGCCCGAAGCGGCATGGGGTATCGGACGGCCGTTCGGCCGATCCAAATTTAACGATTTGGAGCTGACCCATGACCCTTGAATTTGCCGCCATTACATACAGCGCCGTCCGCGACCGGATCCGGGCGGAGGACCCCACGATCGACGAACAGACCCTCGCCGATACGGTTGAAGGCCTGACTGACCTGCATGAGATCGTGACCGCCATCGTCCGTTCAGCACTGGCCGATGAAGCTCTTGCCACCGGGCTAAAATTCCGCATTGCCGACATGCAAGGCCGTCTCGAACGCCTGCAGGACCGCGCCTCAAAACGACGACAGATTGCCAAGGACGTGATGGTCGAACTGGACCTGAAGAAGATCACAGCGCCAGATTTTACGGTCTCGATCCGGCCAGGCATGCCAGCGCTCCTCGTCCTCGATGAAGCCGCAGTGCCCAGCATCTATTGGCAGCCGAGCGCACCGCGTCTGAACCGGCATGGACTGCTGAGCGAACTCAAGGACGGCGCCGAAATCAAGGGCGTTGCCCTCTCCAATCCTGAGCCTGTTTTAAGCGTGAGGACACGGTGATGGGATTTACAGCAAAGCAAATCCAGACGCTGCGGCGTGACCTGGATGCCCGGCACGTGCGGGCACGCCAAGCTGACGGCCGCGAGCTCTCCTATATCGAAGGCTGGTTCGTCATCTCAGAAGCCAACCGGATCTTTGGCTTTGACGGCTGGAATCGCGAGACGGTGGAATCTCGCTGTGTGCTTGCCCGGGAAAATCGCGGCAACTTTATCGCCGTCTACATCGCCAAAGTGCGTATCACGGTAAGTGCCCACGGGGCGACGATCATCCGTGAAGGCCACGGCACCGGCGAAGGCCGCGGCACGTCCCCGGGTGAAGTCCATGATATCGCGCTCAAGGCCGCAGAAACCGACGCCACAAAACGGGCCCTAGCGACGTTCGGCAAACCGTTCGGGCTTGAGCTTTATCGCAAGGACAAAACCTCGCCTGTGCTCAATCCAACAGCGGCTCAGCCAGTGGCCACGAGCGCATCGACACAGCCACGCGTTGGCTTTCACCCTGATGATACGACGCCAATTCCGCGGCCATCGCATTACTATGGTCGGCGTCACCAGAGCTCGATGAATACGCTTCTTCGCACGGACCGAGAAAGACCGGACCAACAGGTATTGACTGCGCCGCCCTTGGCGCCCGCAGCGCCGCCTCCTACACTAGGCAAAATCGACAAGAGCCAACTCGCCATCGCCGAACCAAAGCGGCTGCGCGACAAGGCGCATCTGAAATTTGTAGCATCACAGCCGTGCCTGGTCTGTGGCCGCAGCCCGTCTGATCCTCATCATTTGCGCTTTGCGCAGCCGCGGGCGATTGGGCTTAAGGTCAGCGATGAATTTACAGTGCCACTCTGTCGCGGTCACCATCGGCAGCTGCATCAGGCGGGAAACGAAGAGATTTGGTGGCAGCGCCGTAAGATCGACGCACTTAAAATCGCAACTGTTTTTTGGAAGGAGACGCACCCTTCCTAGAGCAAAATTCAAAGGTAAAATGGAACCTGCTTGCTTTATGCACATTGAATTTTAGTGTTCGCTTTTGATTTCGGCGTGTAGACACCTTTTCCGTGTAACCAGCCTCGTCGCACTTGGCGTTCGGTGGACGGCCCTCGTGCATTTGGACCATGACAAATTGACACGTGTATGCAATGAGTTACCTCATTCGGCGAGCATAACCCGTTAAAGAGCCAGCGTGCCGGGAGGGCGTATAGCGCAGTAAAAAGCAACGCAGGAGTGCAACAACTCGCGTAATGGTATTGCCC